>JACKAW010000009.1 GCA_020634885.1 Anaerolineales bacterium | reverse complement strand
CGGCTGATCGAAGAATTGGAAAGCAAGAATGCCGAGCTTGAACGTTTTACCTACACAGTTTCCCACGACCTGAAATCTCCGGTCATTACCATTCGCGGATTTCTCGGCTTTCTTGAACAGGATGTCATGAATGGCAATCAGGCACGCCTGCGCAGTGATATTAAACGTATTTCAGACGCAACTGAAAAAATGCAATCCCTGTTAAATGACCTGCTCGAACTCTCCCGCCTTGGAAGGCTGGTCAACCCTTCATCCGTTGTCCCATTTAATGAGATCGTGCAGGAAGCCATCGAGATCGTGCATGGTCGCATTCAAAAGGTGATGGCGCAAGTGAGCATTCAGCCCGATATGCCTCCGGTCTATGTAGACCGTCCGCGAATGGTCGAAGCCTTGCAAAACCTGATCGATAATGCCGCCAAATTCTCGGGAGAAAATCCGCGTATTGAGATCGGGCAGGCAGGTGAAGAGAATGAAATGCCCATTTTCTATGTCCGTGATAATGGGGTTGGAATTGCGCCTCAACACCAGGAGCGCGTGTTCGGGCTCTTCAATAAATTAGATGCCGACACTGAAGGTACCGGGGTGGGTCTGGCGCTGGTAAAGAGAACAATTGAAGTGCATAAAGGCAGAATCTGGGTCGAAAGCGAGCCGGAAAAAGGCTCCACGTTTTACTTTACCCTGCCAGCACCCCTTGCCGAACCGAACTCTGAATCATGATATAACTGGCTCAATCTCATCCGCGGAGGATTAATGCAATGAAACATGCTGTCAGTATTAGTATTGGTTCATCCAAGCGAAACAAGGCTGTTGAAGTAAATTTATTTGGGGAAATGGTACGTATTGAACGCATTGGCACTGACGGGGATATGGAAGCCGCCGCACAGAAGTACAAGGAATTAGATGGGCAAGTGGATGCCTTTGGGGTGGGCGGTGCCGACCTTGAAGCCCTGGTAGATGGGAAAGCCTACCCGTTCTATTCTGTCAGACCCATGGTGCGTTTCGTTCAAAAAACGCCCTTGGTCGATGGCGGCGGTTTAAAAAACACACTGGAAAATAAAGCTGTATCCTTTATAAACGCCAAGATCGGCGATTACATCAACCAAATGGGAAAAAAAGTTCTCATTCCCGTAGGCGTAGACCGCTGGGGCTTATCCAAATCGTTTGCAGAAGCCGGGTACGAAACCGTTTTCGGCGATATGATGTTCGGTTTGGATATTCCCATCCCTGTCCGCACTATCAAAGGGCTTAGAACGGTTGCGGCTTTACTCATGCCCATTGCCGGTCGTTTACCTTTTGAAATGCTGTACCCCACTGGTGAAAAACAGGAAAAGCATGTTCCAAAGTTCCAAAAGTATTATCACTGGGCAACCGTCATTGCCGGCGACTGTCACTATGTGAAACGCCACATGCCGCTTGAAAACATGCAGGGTAAAGTGGTCGTCACCAACACCACCACCCCAGACGACGTGGAATTCTTCCGTAAAGTGGGTATTAAATACCTCATCACCACCACACCCGTCATGGATGGACGTTCGTTCGGCACCAACATGCTTGAGGCTGCGCTGGTTGCCGTCTCTGGCAAGGGGCGCCCGCTTTCGTGGGATGAATTAAGCGAAATGATCACAAAACTTGGGTTTGAACCCCAATTGCAGGAGTTGAATTAACGTATGAAGATGAATGCCATTGTCCTTGCCGGGGGCATCCCCCAGCCGAATGAACCTTTGTACGAATTTACCAATGGAAGTTCCAAAGCCCTTATTGATGTGGCAGGCAAACCCATGGTGCAGTGGATCCTGGATGCTTTGGGAAAATCAAAATCGGTCGATCAGGTCATCGTCATTGGGCTTTCACCCAAGAGCGGCGTCACCTGTTCCAAACCCCTGCACTTCATCTCCAATCAAGGGCGAATGCTCGCCAACATCATTGCCGGCTCAGAAAAATCTCTTGAACTTACACCCAAAGGAGAATATCTTCTGATCTGCAGCGCCGATATCCCTGCCCTGCAATCTGGCATGGTCGATTGGGTCGTGAAAACCGCCATGCAAACCAAGGATGACTTGTACTACGGTGTCTGCCCCAAGGAAGTGATGGAGGCACGTTACCCCAACTCCAGGCGCACCTACACAAAATTGAAAGAGATGGAACTTTGCGGAGCAGATGTCAACCTCGTCCGTATCAGTGTCATCAAAGAACACATGGACGTGTGGGAAGCGTTGATCGGCAACCGCAAAAGCCCCATGCGTCAGGCATCCATCATCGGCTTTGATACGCTCTTCCAGCTTGCCACCCGTCAATTTACATTAGATGCACTGGTTGAACGCGCATCCCAACGCATTGGCATCAAAGGTCGCGCCATTGTCTGGGAACATGCCGAACCCTGCATGGATGTAGATAAACCCCATCAACTCGAATTAATGCGTAGCGACATCGCCAGCCAGCAAAGTGCGGCGAAAAAAGCGGCAGCGAAAAAAAAGGCAACAGTCAAGAAACCCGCTGCGGCGTCCAAGGTGAAGCGTAAATGAAGTTCAGTAATATCCTGGAGCTAGATGCCCGGCTTTCCAGCCAAATGCGCGTGGCTGAAAAGCCGGGTCTTTTGCGCAACATCGCCATCTTCTTCGCCCATTCCGGCGATTCATGGTTTTGGGCAGCGGCGCTCATCGTCGTATGGTTCTTCAGCAGCCCCGCATGGCGTCAGTGGGAAACCGTTGAATTCTTTGGGCTTTCCGGCTTGGCGGTTGTCGTATTGGCAGTCAAATTTCTTGTAAAACGCAAACGACCCGAAGGTGAATGGGGCGGGATCTACCGCAACACCGACCCGCACTCCTTCCCATCTGGACACGCCGCCCGCGCCTTCCTCATTGCGACGATTGCCTCGGTGCTTGCTCCGCCCTGGCTTGCCCTTGCTCTTTGGGTGTGGGCGCCGCTGGTAGCTTTAGCGCGTGTCGCTATGGGCGTTCACTACCTTTCCGATATTATTGCCGGAGCCATACTTGGCATCATCGTCGCTTTGCTTGGCTTGCAGTTCTACCAGTTCCTCATCGACTGGTTCGCCGGGCTGACCGGCTTCCACTTTTGGTAACCGCTCGTGTGGGGGCTAAGCCCCCACACGAGCTTTTTATGCCTATGAAAACCCACACCTTTCGCCTCAAACCTCAACAGGACTTATTCGACTCCATCGAAACCTTTGTCAAACAAAACAACATCGAAGCGGGCTGTGTCCTCTCCAGTGTAGGCAGCCTTACCCATGCCACCCTGCGCCTTGCCAACCGAGATTATTACAACGAATACGAAGGTCATTTTGAGATCGTTTCCATGACGGGAACCGTTTCAATCCATGGCTCACACATCCATGTTGCCATTTCAGATGGCGATGGCGCGACCATTGGCGGTCACCTCGTGAGCGGATGCAGGGTCTACACTACGGCTGAGATCGTTTTATTGCAATTAGATGATGTGATTTACAAACGCGAAATGTACGAAAATGATTCGGGGTATGAAGAATTGGTGGTATATAAAAAGTAAGGGCGCGGTCTCTGCGCCCTTACTTGAATTAATTGGGCGGGAGGAACCCCGCCCCTACAAAATTGCTTTCAAAAACTCTTCTGGTCTTGTCACTATTTCTTTTAACCCCAGCATCTTTCCCAACCTGGTCAACTGCGGCGGGTCCACATAGGTTTGCGCCAAAATTTCCTCCTGCCCCAATATGTCACGCGCCGATCCATCAAGCAGCACTTGCCCTTTCGCAAGTGCAATGATGCGCTCAAAATTTTCGGCGCAGAAATCAATATCATGCGTAATGGTGATGACGGTCTTGCCTTCACGCTTTAGTTCGGCGATCACATTGGCAATGCGCCCCACATTAACCGCGTCCTGTCCGGTGGTGGGCTCATCAAAGATGATGATGGGCGTATCCATGGCGATGATGGATGCCAATGCCACCATCTTGCGCCAGGTAGGTGAAAGGTCGTAGGGATTGGTATCCGTTTTGTCGTGCAACTCTGTCAATGCCATTGCGCGTTTGACCAGTTCATCCACTTTCGATTTCTCGTATCCCAAATTTTTTGGACCGAACGAAACTTCGGTAAGCACATCCCGCGAAAATAATTGCTCATCGGGGTTTTGAAATACATAGCCCACCCGCGAAGCCAGTTTTGCGGTGGAATATTTTGTGGTTTCCCATTCGCCAATGGATACAGCGCCAGATGTCGGTTTGAGCAGCCCATTGAAGTGACGCACAAGGGTCGTTTTCCCGGCGCCGTTTTGCCCAACAATGGCAACCTGCTCACCCGGGTTGATGGTGAGGCTGATGCCTTTCAGAGCTTCCAAGCCGGTGGGGTAGGTGAAACGGAGATTGTTAATTTCGATTTTCATGATGTATTTGTAGGGACAGGGCTTGCCCCTGTCCTATTTACGGTTGCCTTTACGATTTGAATCCTTTCACCGCCTCGTCTAATGTGACGGGTAAATTTTCTTTCTTCCACAAGCCGCGTTTCTTTGCCTCTCGTGCGGTGGATGTGTAACGCGAAATACCAAAGCCGCTCTCAGCTAACAGGTCTGAGGTGAGCACTTCGTTGGGTTTGCCTTCCATAAGGACTTGACCCTCCTTCAAAGCGATCACACGATCTGCGAAATTGGCAATCCATTCCACTTTGTGTTCCACCATGACGACGGTCATGCCTTCTTCTGCCATTCTACGTACCACGCCGAAGACTTCACGGGTGCCAATGGGGTCCATTTGCGAGGTCGGTTCGTCGAGCACCAAAAGCCTGGGTCGCATGACCAGGATCGAGGTCAGCGCGACGCGTTGTTGTTGTCCGCCAGAGAGAGAATAGGGAGACCGGTCGGCTAACTCGCTGATTCCGGTTAGGGACATGGCTTCCTCCACACGCTTTTTCATTTCTTCGCGCGGCACGCCGATGTTTTCCAGCCCGAACGCGATCTCTTCAAAGACGGTGTACTTTGCGCCGCTGATTTGGTTGAAGGGATTCTGGAACGCCAACCCCACATTAAGTACCCACTCGTCGAGCGTGGACTCGCTGGATTTCTTTCCATCCACTTCGATCTCGCCGTTGATCTCGCCTTTGAAAAAATGCGGCACGAAACCTGCCAGCGCGTAGCACAGCGTAGACTTGCCCGCGCCGTTGGGACCAATGACCGAGACGAACTCACCCTCTTGAATTTGTAAACTGAGGTTTTGCAATACCGGCTTTTCGGTCAGCGGATATTTGTAGGTAACGTTCTGAAGATTTACGAAAGCCATAGATTCAACCCAATGGAAATGATAATGAGTATGAGCAAAACCCAGCGTAAAGATTTATCGAACGTGGGGTCTGGAATTTCATGCAAGGATGTTTTGACATGCTTGGATGTAAAACCGCGTGCTTCAATGGCAATGGCGCGCTCTTCCACTTCAACCAGCGAACCGAACACAAGCGGACCGATCAGCGGGATAAGTGAACCGGCGCGTTTGAGGAAGCTGCTTTCGGTATCCAGCCCGCGTGAACGTTGGGCAGAGATGATGGTCTGTGCTTTTGCCATGATCTGCGGCAGAATTTGCAGTGTGGAAATGATAACGTAAGCAAACTGTCCTGGCAGCCCGCGCCGTGTAAGGTCAGACATCAACTCGCTAGGGTGGGTGGTGAGCAGAAAAAGCGTGAATGCCGAAACCATGACGACGATGCGCATGGCATTGCGAAAGGCGAACAGCACGCTTTCGGAGGTCATATCTAAAAAATAAAATTGGAAGATAATGTCTGTGCCAATCGGTTGGAAGAAGGCTTGCATGAGGAACAAAAATCCTGCGGCAGGGATGATGAGCCGCAGGGCAGTTAACATGAATTCGCGGAAGACTTTTCCCAGCAGGCTGAGCGGAATGACGGCAATCAACACGAGCAGGTGCGGCGTCCAATACCAGGGGAAGGTGAAAGCGAGCAAAATGAGTGTGAGTGTGAGCACCAACTTGGTCAATGGGTTGAGGCGGTGCAGGAAACTGTCTCGTTGAATGTGGAAGGATAGGCGTTCATGCATAGGTTGCGATTATACCCATTTGGAGGAATAAAAAAGAGACCAGAAAGCATCTGGTCTCTTTTTTATAAGCTGTCATTGCGAGGGAGGTGTTCTTCCGCCCGAAGCAATCTTATGATTGTGCAATGAGATTGCTCATCGCATTGGGGTGCGGCGCAAGTGTCGCCCTCCTCGCAATGACGGAAAATGAATTTATATTTACCCGCCCAGAATATTCCTGAGCATGAATGCCGCAAACAACACCAATGCAACGACCACACCAATGGCAATATACAACTGAGTGCTGCTCGCGCCGCCCTCGGTTGCGACCTGATTGGATTTGGGGTAGCCGCCGATGGTTCGCTTGGGCAAGCCTTGAATAATGGCAAAGGCGATCATGGCGGTGGTGATCTTATCGACCGGTTCAGTTAAGAAACTGGTGCTGACCACAGCCGACCAAATGCCTTGTCCGGTTGCGAGCAGGTATGCGGTAATAAAAGAAGAGCCGCTGGCAGTGATGCCGCCGAAGAGGTACACGGCAATTGGGGTGGAAACGATGGCAGCGGTGAGCGCAACCACGAAACCGGTCACCACAACTTTCCACCAGTTTTTGAAGAAACCCCATTGTGCCATGCGTCCTGCCATGTAACCGATCATCGCAGCGACGGGCCACCAGGGGAAAGCGCCCGGGTCAATGGCAATGCCCCAGATCACGTTCGAGAGCGCACCGGTGAGAGCGCCAGCCCACGGTCCGCATAGGACGGCGACCATCACAGTGCCGATTGAATCCAGGAACACGGGCAGCTTGAGAACGAGGACAATTTGACCCACCGCAATGTTAATGGCGATGGCGATGGGAATGAGTACCCACGTCTGTGTATTGAAATTGCTCTTGATTTTGTCCAACATGTTTCCTCCGAAAAAGTTGATTTAATCAATTACCCTGCTCATAATAACACTTTTACTTTTTCTGCGTCACGAAATTGCCCGAGCCAGTTTTTCCATTCGCTCCAGAAATAACTCCATAAACATGCGCGGACGGACGCCCATCGCCACCTTCATATTCTTCGGCTTTTTCTCATAGTTGTAGAAATCTGCGAACGTGTTCCCCAACCCAACGCCCGTCGAAATATCCACATCCATCACCAGGTCTTGGTAGTCGCAGATCTCCGGCATGAAGGTCAGCGCCAATGTCATCGGGTCGTTGATGACACAACCCTCGATGCTTTGATATTCGTCGTGGAATTCCATGTAGAAGCGGGTCGAGTCTGCTATGAATTTGGTGATCGGCGAATCGATCTTCAACAGGCGGTTCAGATCATCTTTTGTAAAAATACATTGATAGGTCACATCCAACGGCGTGAGGATCATCGGCATACCCGAATGAAAAACAATATGCGCCGCGTGCGGGTCAACATAGGTGTTGTACTCCGCCTGCGCTGTGGTGTTGCCCGGGTGTTGGATCGCCCCGCCCATGATGAATACCTCTTTCACATTCTGCACAATGCGCGGCTCTTTGCGAATCGCCAAAGCGACATTCGTCAGCGGACCGATTGCCACCAGCGTAACTTCTCCCGGGCGCGACATGATCTGCTCGATGAGAAAATCGCTTCCATGCTTTAACTGTGGCTGGGTCGCTGCTTCGGGAAGTTGAGCATACCCGAGACCTTGATTCCCGTGCGTCTCTGGCGAGAGTAATGACTCTTTCACAAGCGGCACATCGCAGCCTTTGAACACAGGCACGTGGCTTGCCTTCGCCAATTCCAAAACCGAAAGTGCATTCTTTGTCGTCTGATCAGTAGAGACATTGCCGTGGACGGCGATCACGCCGTCTAAAATAATTTCAGGCGAAGCCGCCGCCAGCAAAAGCGCCAGCGAATCGTCAATACCGGGGTCGGTGTCAATGATGATATGTTTAGGCATTTATGTCATTGCGAGGGCGCTCTTGTTCTTTGCCCGAAGCAATCTCCTCGTTAAATTGATATGCTAACCTTTCCATTCTCTCAATAAATAATTCCACGAACTCGCGCCCTTTCACATCCAGCGCAACTTGCATGTTCGTGGGTTGCTTCGCTACCTTCATAAAATCGGCATAGGTCTTGCCCGTGGAGATGCCGCCCGAAATATCCACATTGACATAGTGTTTTTCAAGCGTAAGCAGTTCTGGCGCAATGACCGCGGCAACCGTCAGCGGATCGTGCAAGGCACAGCCATTGAAGCCTTCGTACTTGAGATAGAACTCCATGTAATCGGCGGTCACATCATGAACGAGACGCGCAATCGGCGAATCGATCTTGTTGAGCCGGTCCACATCTGCCGAAGTGAGCAGGCACTTGTAGGTGGCATCTAATGGAATAAGCGTAATGGGAATGCCGGAATTGAAAACGATATGCGCGGCGTGTGGGTCTTCGTGAATATTGAACTCTGCCAGCGGAGTGATGTTCCCGCCGGAGCGCACGGCTCCGCCCATGATGACCAGTTCTTTCACAGACTGTGCAAACTTCGGCTCTTTGCGAATGGCAAGCGCAACATTGGTCAAAGGACCGATGGCAAAGAGGGTCAACTCGCCGGGTTCGGCAAGAAAGCGTTCGATCAAATAATCCACGGCATGGGCTTCAATCGGTTTGTTCTTCGGTTCTGGCAAAACTGCCTGCCCCAGTCCGCTTTTGCCGTGTACTTCTTCGCCCTGTGTGCCATGTGGCGGTTTGATGAGCGGAGTGGAACAACCCTTTGCAACTTGAATATGGCGGGCATTCAAAAACTCTAATAATGCCAGCGCGTTGCGGGTGGTTTTTTCAAGGCTTACATTGCCTTGCACGGTGGTGAGGGCTTCGAGTTGAATCTCTGGTGAAGCCAGCATGAGCAGGATGGCAAGCGCATCGTCTGCGCCGGGGTCGGTATCGAGGATGATTCGGATGGTTGGCATATGATCCTGTGTAGGGACAGGGCTTGCCCCTGTCCTATTTATTTTAAGGGCACGCGCAAGGCGTATCCCTACGTGATGAATTTTTCTACTTCTTCTTTTGTGGGCAAGGATGGTTGTGCGCCAAATTTGGTGGTTGCCAGTGCGCCGCAGGCACAGCCATAGCGGATGGAATCTTCGAGCGATCTGCCATTCAATAAAGAAGATGCAAAGCCGCCAATGAAGGCATCGCCCGCGGCGGTTGTATCGACCACATCTACTTTATATGTGTCTACTTGCTTGGCTTGTGTGTTCGTCACCAACAACGCGCCTTTACTGCCCAATGTCACAATGACGGTCTTGACGCCTTGCTTCAAAATTTCTTTCGCGGCAACTTCAGCGGATGCAACATCTGTAACCGGCAAGCCAGTGAGCAAAGATAATTCACTTTCGTTGGGGATGAGAATATCCACATGGGCGAGCAATTCAGCGGGGAGCGGTTTGGCAGGCGCGGGGTTGAGAATGACGGTTAACCCATTGGCGCGGGCTTGTTGCGCGGCGTGGAGAACTGTCGGTGTGGGGATCTCTAACTGGAGCAGAAGCAGGTTTGAGGTTAAGAAAGAAGCGGGGTCTACATCCGCTGGTGAGACCTTGCCATTCGCGCCTGGCGAAAGCACAATGCTGTTCTGCCCATGCGCATCCACCACGATGATGGCGGTACCGGTGGCAGAATCCGTTTTCAAGACATGCGATGTGTCCACTTGATTGGCATTGAGATTCTCAACGAGGAAGGATGCAAAACTATCGCTTCCAACCCGTCCGATCATTGCCACCTGTGCCCCAAGCTTTGCCGCCGCCACAGCCTGATTCGCGCCCTTGCCGCCGGGGATGATCTGCAAATCATCTCCGCTAATGGTTTCACCCGGCTGTGGAAAGCGCGGCGATTTGACCACGAGGTCTGCGTTGAGCGAGCCGACGACGAGGATGTTTTTGGACATGGGCGTATTTTACTTTCTTAACTGACTTTACGCGATTTTATCGTAGGGGCGACCCGTCTAAGTGGAATAGTGCGTCAAGCAACAAGAAAGGGGCGCCCTTTGCGCAGATCTATTATAGAACGCGATTGAGACGCCCTTCCTGTTTATTTGGCAAACGGATTGAAATTCGTCTCTCTGTCGTAGTAGTCTTCGCTTTCGGCACGTTTGAGGGCATTGACAACAAGATAAGTGATGGGCGTCATCAATGCTTCGATGCCAACCTTGAAGAGGTAATTGGTGAATGCCAGCGTGACGAAGAGACTCCACGGAAAAACGCCGAATGCCGATGCGATGGCGACGAATATGACGGAGTCGATGGCTTCGCCAACGAGGGTGCTGCCAAGGGTACGCGTCCAGAGCCAACGCCCCTTGGTGAGGACTTTCATTTTTGCGAGTACGAAGGAGTTGAAGAACTCACCGAGCCAATAGCCGGAAAGACTCGCCAGTACAATGCCGCCTGTGCTCATGCCGCCGAGAATGGCGGCATAGGCGTTATCACCTGCATAGGCTTGCCATGTGGCTTCGCCGGGCATAATGCCCACCAGCCAAAGGGTGAGTGAGGTGAGAATGAGCGCGAAGAAACCCGTCCAGATCACGCGGCGGGAGCGTTTGTATCCGTACACTTCGGTGAGGATGTCGCCAAAGACATAGCTGATGGGGAAGAGCAGGGTGCCTGCGTCAAAGGCGAGCGGAATGTTGAAGAGGCTGATGCCCCAATCGACGATCTTGGCAGAGGAGGCGATGTTGCTGGTGATGAGCACGGCAACAAAGAATGCCATGATGATGTCGAAATATTTATAAGATTTCATGAACTTCCTTTCTGAGCGAGCAATAGTTTTACCATTAAACAAGAAGGTCACGCTTCAAGCGTGACCTTCTTTGTTGATCTACTTTGTTCTTGGTGTTACTACCCCATCTTTTACATCCCATATTTCTGCGCCTTCGGTGAACTCACTTTCAAAAAGGGTTAAGTCGGTGGCGGTGAATAACACTTGTGATTCTTGTGTCACATATTGCAGCAGGTCGGCGCGGCGTGAGGCATCCAACTCTGCCATCACTTCATCCAGCAGAATGACCGGGTATTCGCCGGTACGTTCTTTCATCCATTCGACCTCGGCGAGTTTTAACGCCAGCAGCGTGGTGCGGATCTGCCCGCGTGAGCCGTAGTTGCTCACATCGGCTTTGTTGATGATGAAGCGCAAATCATCGCGGTGCGGACCGATGGTCGTGACGCCGCGTGCGATCTCTTCACCGCGAATTGTTTTTAGTTGGGTAAGAAAACCTTCTTGAATGTCTTTAAGCCCAATGGAGGAGCGGTCAATTGTCGTATCAAGCTTCAAGCCGAATTGACCGTCGGGCTTGGGCAGCGGGTCGTAGGCAGGTTCATAGGCGAGGCGTAAAATTTCGGCGCCGCGAGTCAACTCGTGATGGATGCGGGATGCGAAGCGTTCGATTTCCTGAACCGCCTGAATGCGCCAATGGATGAGCTGTGCTCCATGTTGTACCAGCGCTTCATCCCAGACTTCGAGCTGGTTGCCGTTTCCCATGCCTTCATTCAACGCTTTGAGCAATGCGTTGCGCTGCGTGACGGCTTGCGAATAATCACTGAGTGTGCGCGCATACGCAGGGACGGCTTGCGCCAGAGCAAGGTTGAGGTAACGGCGGCGTTCATCGGGTCCGCCTTCGATGATCTGCGACATTTGCGGCACGAAGATGACGGCGTTGAAGTGCCCGATGACATCGTTGGCTTGACGTTTGACACCATCCAGCAGAATTTCCTTGCGCAGGCGTTGCCCGGTTGCGCCAGTGGACTCAAGAATGAGACGGGCTTCGAGGCGGTGTTTGGTTTTTCCGCGTTGGTACTCTGCTACAAGCCGCGTCACTGCCAGTGGATTTTTCGCCTCGTGAAAGTTCACCATTTGCCTGTCTACATTGGTTTGAAAGGAGGTGAATGCTGCAAGGAAGTAAATGGCTTCGAGAACCGATGTTTTGCCCTGCGCGTTTTGTCCGGTTAACACAATAGCCCGCTGTGGAAGGTCGGCATCCAGGCGGGTGAGGCTGCGAAAGTTGGTGAGAGAAAGGCGGCGGAGGTGCAAAGTTAGTTACCAGTTACCAGTTACCAGTTACTTGGAAGAGTAATGGGTAACTGGCGAATATTAATCCAGAGGAGTTTCTTCTTCCTCTTCTTCCGGTTTCCATATACGGACGGCTTTATCGGTGAAGAGTACGCCGAAGAGGTGGTCAATTTCGTGCTGGAAGATGCGGGCGGTCCAACCTTCCACTTTGTGTTTGACGGGTTTTCCGTGGCGGTTCAGCCCTTTTACCTGAATCCATTCGTGGCGTTCCACTTCGCCGATCACGCCGGGGATGGAGAGGCAGCCTTCAATGCCCATGACCATCTCTTCCGATTTTTTGACGATCTCGGGGTTGATGATGACATATTGCTTTTTCTTGGGCTCGGGGGCGCCTTCTTCGAGGTCTTCATCTTCCGCTTCGTTTTCTAAATATTCGACCACGGCTAATTGCATGGGCAGGTTGATCTGCGGCGCAGCAAGCCCCACGCCAGGGGCTTCACGCATGGTTTCGAACATATCGTCAATGAGGGTTTGCAGTTCTTTGTTAAATTCGGTAACAGGTTTTGCCTTCTTCCGTAAAATGGGTTCTGGCAGGTGAATGATCTGTCGTAAAGTCATGCTGGGTGTTTCCTTTTTGTCTCTTTCCTTATTTGGAGCGGCAATAATACTTGCATTACCTGTTCCACGCCACCCTGGTTTTTAGAATTCGCCGCTGTAGTCACCGCCGCCATCGTAGTCCATTTCGCCATCGAAGCCTTCTTCGCCGGAATAATCATCGCCGTAGCCTTCTTCACCGCCAAGTGGCAGGTCTTCAAGTTCCTGCGATTCTTTTGCCGCAGCAGAAAAGGGATTGGTCTTGCTGCCTTCTTCTTTTTTTTCTTCGGTTGGGGCAGAGATCGGTTTGCTGAACTCACCGGCATTCTGGTGATAGGCAGCGATCCATGTGGCAAAGCGCTCGCGGTCTTCTTTTCCGGCATCTTCATTCTTTTTTGCCATGCGCGCCGAGCGTCTGCGGTTGATATCTGCCTGAACGGCGGCAGGGTCGATCACATCTTCAAATGCCATTTGCGTACCGCCAACAGTGATATAGACCGTGCCATAATTGAAAATGTAGGCAATAAAACCATTTCGTTTGTACGATGTGCTCAAGATCGCTTCGATCTGCGCCGAGCGTTTTTCTTCGGTGCCGAAGGGCTTGCGGTCAATATCGAATATCTCATCATTGGTGATCATGAACGTATCGTTCTGCCAGTCGGTAAATTCGTACCATAGCCAGAACCCAACCGGCAGCATCAGCAAAAGCATGAGCACAACAATCGTATCTGGGCTGTACCCGCCCGAGGCATTCTGCCGAATGAACGATAATTCGGTTGATGTGGCGAGTAAATAAATGCGCCAAAAGAATATGCCCAGCACCATCAACGTCAATGCAAGGGGACGCCACGCCCGCCGGATCAAAATGAGCCAGTGTTTGTGGTAGATCACCTTGCCGCCATCTTCCAACCGAAGCTGGAAAAGCCGGCTCAACGCCAAAAGCCAGAGCGGGGTGCTTAGAACCTTTTCTTCATCCACCGCCACCACGGGGGCAAGTTCCACCTGCCGTTTTTGGATGGGAAGCCCCAGCTTTTGTTTGATGGTGTCTTTCATCACATCCATCTGGCTGCGGGTGGTAATGGCTTTGGTGCGTTCCCAATATTCGCGGATCATATCCGCCGCCTGGGTGGCGTGTTCCACATTATCAAATTCGAGCTTGCCTACAAAGGTCCGCACGATGACGTTGCCAAACCCCAGTAATTTGCCAAAATAATCTGTTTCCACGCCTACAGAAAGGATGGTGCCAAGCGGCGCTTCTTCGCGGCTATCATGCAGGAAGATGATCTTCTCCAGCCAGACCACACGCTGGTTGGTGACGATAAAGTAATCATTGCTCCAGTCAATGGCGCTCCAAATGATCCAACCCAGCACGAACACAAACCCAACAATGCTCAAGGCAAAAGGAGTGGTGGCAGCGGTCAACATTCCCAAAAACAGCAGCCCCAGCGGAACAAGCGTAGCCAATACAGGTTTGACCAAAGCAACGAATAAACGGAATTTATGGCGGCGGGCAATGAAGTAGATCACCTCATTTTTGCCCAGCCACTTAAAGTTCGTAGAGCGTGCCAGTTTGCGGCTTTGAATGGAAACTTCAAAATTGGGTCTTAAAACTTCGTATTGTTTGAGAATTGATTCAAATGCAGCGCGTGGAATGAAAAGCAGGGTGGTGGTCTCTTGGGCGGTTACCGTGGCAGAACGGTTGCGGTTTTCAAATAATGCTTCTTCGCCGAAATAATCTGAAGCATACATCAGAGAAAGCTGCTTTTCCGTTCCATCGAATTGGGTTAATGTAACTCGCACGCGCCCTTTGTATACCAAATAAAAACCATCGGGCTTGTCACCGCTTTTGAAGATCACCTTTCCTTTGGGGTATTCGCGTTCCTCAACTTTTAAGGCAATAGAGGCGAGTTGCTTTTCATCCAACCCGTTGAAAAGGTGAATTTTATCGAGAAAAATGACGAGGTCTTTAATTTCAAGCACGGGGTGATTCTATCAAACTTCGCGCACAATGGCGCACCCGTAAGCGGGAGTCTCTGTCAGCGTGGGTAACTGCCCGGCAAGTAGCGATTCAACCACCTCGTCGAGAAAGAAGCGGGTGGGCTTGCGCTGGCGAAAGGTCACATCATCCACTGCACCTCGGTAGCGCAGGATTCCATCCCGATCGATGACGAAAACATGCGGAGTGGTCTGCGCCTCAAACAGGTCTGCCGCCTCACAGTTCGCATCCTGCCAGACGTTTGGCAGGCGGCGGCTTTCAGCGGCTTCTCTCAACGCTTCAGCCGTTTCGTTGCGGTTGGACGCGATGGTGATCATCGAAACTTCATCCTGCCACTGCACGAACATGGAGAGGATGGCTTTATCGGTGCGTTCAGAGTGCGGGCATTCACACGACCAAAAAATGACGATGAGGATGTGCCCGAGATGATCTGAAAGACGGTGCAGTTTTCCGTGCAGGTCGGGGAGTTCAAGGTTGGGGATGGGTTGGTTAAGTTTCATGAGCAGTGTGGGTATAATTTTGCAATGCGTATGATACAGGACTTTTTTGAAAAAATCCAATACGGGCTGCAACAGCGTCCCGTTTTCTTTGATATTCTTTTCTTGCTGCTGGCAATGCTTTACGTTTTATCGGGGGTTGCGCTTGTGCCCTTTCATGGGGATGAGTCGGCGTATCTCATTATCAGCGAAGATTATGACCGCATTGTAAAAGAAGGCGGGTTGGACAAGGTGCTTTATTCGCCGGAGGGGAATGGAAAGCAGTACCTGCGGCTTTCTACCGGGGGCTTTTATTCTTTTGTGGTGGGCTGGGTGCGTGACCTGACAAATACCGATGACCCGATTGAAAAATGGTTGTGGGGTTCTTCGTGGGAAGATAACCTTGCAATGGGAAACATGCCGCCCGAACGTTTGTTAAATTTGGCGCGGTATACCTCTGCTGTGATGGGTGCGTTGAGTGTTGTCTTCTTCTTTTTGTTTGTGCGGGTGTTGTCGGGGTCGCGCCTTGCGGCGTGGGTTTCCACGTTGGCGCTTGTTACGCAAGGCGCTTTTTTAGTGAATGTTCGTCGGGCAATGCAGGAGGGACCGAAATTTTTGTTTTTGATGATGACCGTCTATCTTGCGGCGTGTATTGTCAAAAATATTCAACGTTCAGAAATAAAATGGCTTGCTTACGCTTTGCTGGGTGTGGCGACTGGGCTGACCCTTGCCGCCAAGCAGGATACGGCTTTCATTATTCTGGCGGTCTATTTGGGGCTGGCGCTTGTCCCTGTTTTTGAGCGCCTGCCCATGCGAATGTTTTGGGTAAATGGGTTTTACTTGGGCGCGGCTACGCTCATTGCGTATGCTGCCTTCCTTGTTTTTATGCCGGTCTTTTGGGGCTGGTGGGAAAGTTCGCTTGCTCTGCTCGCTTTGGCGTTGGTGATATTCCAACTACCGAGACTTAAGAGTGGAGCGTTTGCAAAGTTTCTGGCTCTGGCTGGTGGTGTGACGATGATGGCGGCGACCCTGCTTTCGCCCGTGTTGTGGGTTCATTTGCATATTCCGCTTGTGAGCATGGCAGACGCTCGGGAGAATATTGTTGAAGGGCAAACGGGCGTTCTTCCTGAGCAGGAATCCAGCCTGCCAGCAAGGATAAATTTCTTGTTTGTAAATACGATCTCTTCCCAAGTGATGTATTTGGAAAACCCCAATTTTGATGTGCCGCCCTACCATGAATTGATCCGCGAATATGAGGCTTCGGCGCTGCGCGGGCGTACCGGCTCGTGGCTATGGGATGGGTTGTTGGCTATGCTGGCGTTGAGCGGGGTGTGGGCGCTCCTCCGTAATGCAGATTCAAGTTCTTTGTTTGCCTTGACACTGCTGCTGGTTACAGGGGTTTCTTTGCCGGTTCTAATTCCCTTATTTTGGCAGCGTTATTACCTAATTATGCAGATACCCTATTTGTTTGCTGCTGGAATTGGCGCAGAACAAATTTGGTCGGTTGTAAGTAATCGGTCTAAATAAACAAGACATTGTAAAAAAACTTCATCCACGAAGTTGCAAAAAGCACACGAAGTTTTGACCTGCACTTTGTGGAGAAAAACAGACTTGTCCGTTAAATCCGTGTACAAAAAATGTTTTTAGTCCAATATCCCGATCCCAGCCAATTTTTCGATCACACCCACCACAGCAGAGTTATCGAGGTTGCCCATGCCTTGTTCCACCATGGAGGAGAAGAGCTTGGTGTTCTCGTTTGTGGCTGAAATGGGAATTCCATACTCGCGGGCGGTATCAAGCACGATGTTGAGGTCTTTCAATTGCATGTGCGCTTTGAACCCGGGGTTTCGGTTGCCGTCAAATAGACGCGGGGGCTTTACGTCGAGTGTCCAGCATTGGGCGGCTCCGGCTTTAATGGCTTCGACCACTTTTTGCGGGTCTACGCCGGCTTTTTTGGCAAAGACAAGTAACTCGCCCATTGCCACCATTTGGGCGGCGACCATGATCTGATTGGCGGCTTTTGCCACCTGCCCTGCACCTGCTTCGCCGACGTGGGTAATGGTCTTGCCCATCGCCTGAAAGACCGGCAGCGCTTTTTCCAGCGCTTGAGCATCTCCACCGACCATAATGGTGAGTGTGCCGTTCTTCGCGCCAATATCCCCGCCAGAGACGGGGGCATCGAGGGCGAGCACTCCTTTTTTCTTAAGCTGTTCTGCGATAAAGCGAGCTGAAGCGGGCTTGATGGTGGAGTTATCGATAAAGATCAACCCAGGGTGCGCGCCGGTTATAACGCCGTCTTCTTCACCCAAGGCTACACTTTCCACATCAGGAGAATCGGGAAGGTTGGTAAATAAAATGTCTACCTGTTCTGCCATTTCTTTGGGTGAGGCTGCAACGGTGGCGCCATCAGCAACCAATTCGTCTACTGCGGCGCGTGAGCGGTTATGAACCATTACAGGGAAACCTGCTTTTAGAATGTTCCGTGCAATGGATTTGCCCATCAACCCCAAACCAATATATCCGATTCGTAACATAGTGGAACTCCTTGAATGAAAGATAGTGTGATTATAAGTTCAATTTACGGGCATCCCCGCGATTGAATTTCCACGGGTAAACCAAAGGCTTCATAGATCGGTACGCCGTCCCATTCGGCGGGTATGGGCAGACCTAGTGCATACGCGGCGGTGGCGGCGGTATCGGTTGTGGTGACAGGGGAGGTCAACTGCGCTGGGATGATTCCTGAGCCAAGTGCGATCCACGGAATGGTCATATCTTCGGTCATGCTGGAGCCGTGTGTGGTTTCGTGTCCGCCATGATCGGCGGTGATGATGATAAGTGTCCCTTCCCGCAGTCCGCGTTTATCTAATTCAGCCAGCAGGTTTGCAATTGCCTGGTCTGCGCGGAAGAGGACGCTGAGTTGTTCGGGGGAGAGCCAGCCGTATTCGTGTCCCATCCAATCGGCGGTGGGGAAGTGAATGAACATCACCCCAAAATCGGCGGGGAAGTTTTGGATGAGGGTGTCGGTGATGACGAGGTCGCGATCATTGATGTATTGAAAAATATCGAGGCTTTGCGGTTCGGTGATCTGTTGAAGTTTTTCCTTGCCAACGTACATGACGGTTTGCAAACCCGCAGCATGGGCAACATCAAACAGGTCGGTGACTTGGGCGTAACCATTTTCGGGGAGGTAGTCGTTCCACAAAACACCGTGTTTGTCGGGGCATTGTCCGCTGAGCATGGAGGTGTGCGCGGGGAGTGTGGCGCTGGGGTAGATCGTCTGTGCGGAGAGGGAGTAGGCAGACTGATTCAATAATTCCATGAGGGTGGGCATGGGCGCGAGCGGAATGGCATCGGGGCGAAAACCGTCGATGGAGAGAATCAGCACCCGGTGAGTGAGAGGCGTTGGTGTCGGGGAGAGAGTCGGCTCGGGTGTGAGAGTCGCTGCGAGGCTGGAGGTCGGCTCGGGTGTTGGCGTCATGATGGGGGTTGGGGTGACCTGTGCGGCGGCTTGACAGGCGATTAACGTTAAGCAAATGAATATGGCGAATAGATTGCGTGACATGCTGTGATTATATTATGCCGTATGGGGCGTAAACATATTTTTATCCTTTCTATTCGTGGTATATATTATTTGTGCGTTTTTTGACGCAAAAGGAGTATTGATGATCATAAAAACCTGTATGAAGCAGCATGTCGTTTTTGTTAAGGAAGATACGACGATTTATGATGCTGCGAAGATTTTTGCAAGGAAACATATTGGTTTGCTGCCCGTGGTGGATGATGAAAAACATCCTGTCGGTGTGATCGGGATGCGCGATTTGCTTAGTTTGGAACTCCCCGATTTTGTAAATTTTGTCAGCGATGTGGATTTTGTCCACGATTTTGGCGCCGTGGAAGAGACGCGCCCGCCTGCTAAAACACTGAATAAGAGCGTGAAACCGATGATGAAGCCCGTTATTACAGTGCAGGAAGATTGTGGGTTGCTGCGTGCGTATGCCTTGATGCTGCAACAGAATTTGCATGATATTCCCGTGGTTTCCAACGATGGTGTTTTGATCGGCATTGCTTCGCGTGTGGATGTTGGGGTGGCGATCCTCTCGGCGTGGCTGAAGGAGGATTGATGTCAGTCTTTGCCATGATTATGACCAGTGTCATTTTTTTTGGAAGCCTGATCCTGATCTTTTCTGAAAAGATCAATCGTTCGATTATTGCCATTTCGGGCGCGGTTTTGATGATCGTTTTAGGGAAGGTGATGGGTTTCTATTCGGAAGAAGCCGCCATTGAGGCGATTGACTTCAATACCCTCGGGCTGTTAATGGGAATGATGATCCTGGTTGCCATGTTGGAGCCGACGGGTTTCTTTCAATATTTGGCGGTTTTGGCGGCGCGTGCTTCGCAGGGCAAGCCCTTGCGCCTGTTCGTTCTGCTGGGCAGCATTACCACGGTACTTTCCATGCTTTTGGATAATGTCACTACAGTGGTATTAATTGCACCAGTCACTATTTTGATTAGTGAAATTCTTGGTGTGAGTGCTGTTCCTTACCTTGTGGCTGAGGCGATCCTTTCCAATACGGGCGGCGCTGCCACACTGGTGGGTGATCCGCCCAATGTTTTGATCGGGTCTGCCGCCGGGCTGTCTTTCACTGATTTCCTTGTAAATTCCCTGCCTATTATTCTTGTTTCGTGGGCGGCGGCTCTGTTCTTGCTGCAATATCTTTTTAAAGCGGAATTATCCAAACGTCCTAAACGCGCCAAAGCGGTGATGAAACTCAACGTGGCAGAGACATTGAACCAGCCCGAAACCGCCAAAAAAATTCTAATTGTCTTGGTTGGCGCCATCTTATTATTTTTTGTTCATCACATTCTTAATACAGAACCTTCGTTAGTGGCGCTTGGTGCAGCTGCGGTTGCCCTTTTATGGGTACAGCCCGATTTACAGGACATTCTAAAAAGAGTCGAATGGAGTGTGCTTGTTTTTTTTGGCTCGCTGTTTATCATGGTTGGTGGGTTGGAGCATTCAGGTGTGTTGGGTGTGGTGGTGAAGCAGTTCAGTGCGGTTTCGGATATCTCCCCCATACTATTTGGCATCATAATGATTTGGATCGTCGCCGCCCTCTCCGCAGTTGTAGATAATGTGCCGATTACCATTGCCCTGATTCCCGTCATTAAAGGGTTAGGAGAATTGGGCATGAATATGAATCCCTTGTGGTGGGCGCTTGTCTTTGGGGCGGGCTTTGGCGGTAATGGAACCATCATTGGGGCAACTGCAAATATTATTGTTGCCTCCCTCTCTGAAAAGACCCGCGAACCCATCACTGCCGCACTGTGGATCAAACGTGGACTTCCCGTCATGGTACTAACCTGCGCCATTGCCAGTATTTTATATGCTATTATGTACCCGTGGTTTTAATATAGCAAGGACAAGGAGCATAAATACATGCAACCAACTGATGAATTTTTATTAGTGGTCGCCGTCATTCAGGAACAGGACTTCGACCCTGCGACCAAAGCCCTGCATAACATCGGCGCATCGTTGACCTATCTTGCCAGCGCGGGTGGTTTTCTCGGTAGGCGTAACACAACCCTGCTGGTTGGAATGCCCTCAAACCGATTACAAGACGCGCTCAATACCCTGCACGAAGTCTGCCGTCAACGCGTGGAGTACATGACCCTCCCCATGGAAGGCTCACCCATGCCCATGCCTGCACCGGTTCCTGTTACCGTAGGCGGCGCCACTGTATTTGCCTTGCCCGTTGAACGCTTTGAGCAAATTTAGGAGGATACCCCATGAAAATGATCATTGTTATCGTACAAGATAATGACGCCGATACTCTTACGCAGGCATTTACAGCAGGCAGTTTTCGCGTCACACGCATTGCCTCCACCGGCGGGTTTTTGCGCAGGGGCGTGGTGACCATGCTGCTCGGTGTGGACGAAGATAAAGTGGATGATGCTTTTCAAGTTGTTCGCAATGCCCTGCCCTCCATGGAAAGCAAAAGCCGCGCCACTCTCTTTGTTGTGCCGGTGAACCGCTTCGAACGAATTTAATTATTTTGCCGCAAAGACGTGAAGCAACAGGGGGGCTGTTTTACGTCTTTATTTTATTTAATGAGGAGACTATGAACAACAAAAAGATTTTAGCCCTGTTTGCATTGCTTTTTCTTGCCATTGCCTGTGCCAACCCGCTTGCCCCAGCCGGAGGACAACCCGCCAATGTAGAAACGATTGTCGCCGCCACCCTTGCCGCGCTCACGGCAGGTCCTGGGGATGGAAGTGCCGCTCAAACCGCGCCCGAGGCTGGTGACTCACCATCCAGCCTTTTGCCACGCTCCATGTATTACCTTGCCAACGATGGCGCGCAATTCAAACAGGTCTACCGCCTGGAACGAGACGGAAAGACCATCACCCAGCTAACCTTTGAACCCGTCAACGTTACAGAGTTCGATGTCTCTCAAGTGGATGGCAGCGTTGTATATGTGGCAGATAACAAACTAATGAACGTCAATGCCGATGGCAGCAACCGCAGCCTGTTGGTAGATGGCGGTCCTGTGGATGAAAATGATTCATTCATGACCAAACTAAGCAGCCCCGTCTTTTCACCCAATGGCGAAACCATTGCCTTTGGCTACAAGGGCTTGAACTTCTATTCCATCATCAGTGGACAATCCAACCGGGTCTTGGATGACATCATAGACGAACCCAGTGCCGGGCTTTTTATTCCGCGTGAACTTTACCGCCCTGAGTTGTTTTCTGCCGATGGTAGTAAGCTTGTCATCACACTGGGCTATTATGAAGGCGCATCCATGGCGGTTTACTACATGAATGGGGGCGCACTTGTGCGGCTCGTAGGCGAAAACCGCGCCATTATCTGTTGCGGTGATTACTCCCTCAGCGCCGATGGCTCATCCCTTTACTCTGGCAATCCCTTTTCAGGCATGTTCGCTGCCGGGCTGTGGCGGGTGGATACGAACACAGGCAGTGTCACCACCCTGCTGCTCGGCGATTACGACAACGACCCGCTGGAAGTATCGGATAACCCCTTCATCGCACCCGATGGACAGTTATATTATTTTTATGCCAGTGTACCGGCTGCCACCGCCTTTGATAACAACCCCATTCAGTTGCAACTTGTCCGCTCTGCATCAGATGGTGTGACCGGTAGAACCGTCCTCCGCCCTGAGATATTCAGCTACATGAATGAAGCGCTCTGGGCGCCTGATGCCAGTTTCGTGATCATTGCCAACGGTCAAAACAACCAGATCGTCTACGGAGGAGCAGCGGAGCTATACTACACCAATGGCAGCCCCATGCTCTCCCTGCTGCCGTTTGCGCAATCCATGAAATGGGGACCTTAGCTGGACTGTTTCTTAACTCGTTAGCAGAGACCCTAAAGGTTTCCCATGCTAACGAAAACGACAATTAAACGGCGGATTCTTGCAGCCTCGGCTTTGGTTTGCAGGAAAAAACCTTTTGGGTCTGACTTAAGAAACGCTCTCTTAGTTTCAAAAACAGGGACGGCAGAACACGCTGTCCCTGTTTTTTTATACACATTACCTTGTTAATAACCACTCATCGAAAAAGCGGATAACTTTTCTTTCATATCGGGCTGGGTTGTTCCCGTACATCCCCAAATGTGAAACGCCATCCTCCACCCAAAGTTCCTTTGGCTCCAGAGCTGCATCGTACAAACGGTAGGGAGCGTTCATTTCAACCGCGCCGCCCTCCCAGCCGTCAATAATAAATACCGGGCGCGGACTGATCGCATGAATAACCGCCTCCGCGTTTACAGCTTCAAATTCCATACCGCTGTAATATTCACCCCAAAACAAAATAAAAGGCTGAAATAACTTAATAGGCATATTCAACTGCATGACAGAATCAAGGGAAGGAAAAGCGCTATCGGCAACCAGAGCTTCGATCTCCGGTTGTTCTGACGCCGAAAGGATGAGCGTTGCCGCGCCCATCGAGCCGCCCCACGCGCCGACGTGCTCCACACCTTCCTGCGCGAGCGCAAACTCAAGCGCCGCAGCCACATCCATTTGCTCATAATACCCCAGGGTAGAAAGTTCTCCCTCGCTGCCGCCATGCGCACGGAAGTCCCAACTTAAGACCCCATAACCATTCCGCGCAAACATCACATGAAAGCTTTCCGGGCGGTTATCGTTATATCCATGTGCAACAAGGATCACAGCATTATTTTGTGGCGGCGTATACCAGGCGGCAAGGCTCAATCCATCTGTTGTGGTCAGAGTAACCTCTTCGAAAGGGATATTTTTAGAGCGCAGTAAATCACCCGTGGGCAGGTCGTGGCGCACCGGATACAGGGCTGCTTTTGTCCAGCGATTGGTGAAAAGCAGTATGAATACAAGCCCTCCGGCAACTACAAACCCCACCGTCGCATTGAAAAGATTGAGCCAGTAACGTATTTTTTTCACGAGAACCCCTAAAAATTATCCCAACACAAAATTATCGATCAGACGGGTTTTCCCCAAATAGACAGCCATGGAAAGCAGGGTTTTCCCTGTGACCACGTCCAACTCTTCCAACGAGTCATAATCGGCACAGGACACATATTGCACCTGCACCAGAGACTCGTTGGAAAGCACATCTTTCATCTTTCTTCTTAGCGTTTCCCCATCCCGTTCCCCGGCTTCATATAGTTCTTTTGCTGCACTCAAAGCACGGAATAGCACCGTCGCCGCCTTGCGCTCGGCTTCGTTCAAATACTTGTTGCGACTCGACATCGCCAGCCCATCTGCCTCGCGGGTAGTGGGGCTGATGATGACCTCCAGCGGGAAGTTCAGGTCCACCGCCATGCGCCGGATGACCGCCGCCTGTTGGGCATCCTTTTGCCCAAAGTAGGCTTTGTGCGGCTGGGTGGCGTTGAATAGTTTAGCCACAACCGTTGCCACACCTCGGAAGTGACCCGGGCGCATCGCGCCTTCCAAGCCTTTTGTCAGCGCATCTACCTCAACCCAGGTTTGATAGCCAGGCGGGTATATGATCTCCGCTGTGGGCGTCCACACCACGTCTACGCCGAGCGGGTGCAGCAAGTTTAGGTCACGTTCCATGTCGCGCGGGTACTTGGAGAGGTCTTCGTTTGCGCCAAACTGAGTAGGGTTGACGAAAATGGTGACGATGGCATGGTCACATTCTTCTTTGGCGCGGCGCACAAGCGAGAGATGCCCCTCGTGTAGATACCCCATCGTGGGAACCAGACCCACCCTACCCGTAAGAGAGAGGCGGGCGGTTCGTAATTCTGAGAGGGAAGAGATGATCTGCATATCCAAACTCCAAATTAAATTTGTATAGACAATAGTGCTTATTTCCTACTTGACAGTGTAGAAACTTTGTTCTAAACTCGTTTCACCAATTTATATTTAAGGAGAAAAAAATGGCTTACGCTCATACGAATTCGAAAGGTACCACCTATTACCTGCACTCCAACGGCAGAATGTTCTTCTTCTCAAAAGAAGTGAAGGACGGCGCCCTCGAAGCCTTGCCCGCTGGTTACAACGTGGTTGAAATGAAGACGGGTATGCTTGTGCTAAAGAAAGACAAGCCTGCCGACCCCGCAGCCACCGAAACCACCGAAACCCCGGCAGAAAACGCAGGATAGTTTCAAAAGTATAACCTTGTTCGAAAGTACGTCACAATTAAATAGTTCTTTTAGATTAATAGGAGACCCGTTATGACACATAAATTTGCATCTAAAAGCCATGTATTGAAAGGGGAACAGCCATGCCAACCCTAAACCGCGTTCAGTTGATCGGTCGCCTGGGCAGAGACCCGGAGAGTAAGTTCACCCCCACAGGTAAAAAGGTATGTCACTTTAGCCTTGCTGTCAGCAATCGCTGGAAAGATAAAAGCGGCGAGGTGAAAGAAAGCACCGAGTGGGTCAATATCGAGGCGTGGGGACGGCTTGGTGAGGTCTGTCAGGAATATCTCAAAAAGGGCAGCCTGATCTTTGTGGAAGGTCGTTTGAAGACCGATAAGTATGAGGATCGCGAAAAAAGCGAAACGAAATACTTTACGAAGATCGTTGCCCAGACTTTACAGTTTCTTGATAAGCGTTCTGCTGATGAACCCGTGATGGCTGTTGAAGAAGATGCCGGTGACTACGAATTTGCCGGGGAATAGATAAAAAAAGAGACTGCCCTAAAAGGCAGTCTCTTTTTTTATTAATCTTCTGCAGCTCTTGCTACTTCGTCCGCTTCAAAGACAACTTCTTCTTTTCCGGTCAGTTTTGCGTCGATCTTTGAGACGATCAGGCGCAGGTGCCCATTGTGTGCCACGTAGTCCAGATCATCGGCGGGGACAGCGAGTACGGGGCAGAGGGTGAAGTTCTCGATCCAGCCTTCGTACAGGTCGTTCAGGTTTTGCAGATATTCGGCGCTGATGGTGCGTTCATAATCCCGTCCTCGGCTGCTGATGCGGTTCATCAAAGTATCCACCGAGGCGCGGAGGTAGATCACCAGATCGGGGGGCGGCAGGAATTGAACGGCAGTTTCGTATAGGTCGCGGTAGGTTTCGTGGTCGCGGTCGGTCATATTGCCTTGCTTGTACAGGTTGTAGGCAAATATTTCGGCATCTTCGTAAACACTGCGGTCTTGTATCACCGAGTTGGGATGTGAGGCGAGGTTGAAGTGTGAGCGCAAACGGTGGGTGAGGAAGAAGACCTGTGAATGAAACGCCCAGGCAGACATATCCTTGTAAAAGTCTGCAAGGTAGGGATTTTGGGTCACTGGTTCGTAGAATGGGTCCCAGTGCATTTGGTCGCACAGCATTTTTACAAGCGTGGATTTCCCTACGCCGATGTTTCCCGCAATGGCGATGAATCGTTTCATGGCATACTCTCTAATGGTGGTTTATGTGGGGCGAACGAATGGTATCTTACCACTGGCTCAAAACCATGCGTGAAGTTTTTAAGAAAAAAAAGGGCGGGTTTTTCAACCCGCCCAGCTTTGTTACTGGTTCTTTGCCAGTTCTGATTCTATGATCTGAACGAAGTATTCGATCGGGTATGCCCCGCCGAGGCGGTAGCCGTTGACGAAGAAGGTGGGGGTACCACCCACGGCGGCTTCGCCGGTTGAGTCATAGGGCAGGGATGTGGCGTACGCCATATCTTCCTGAATGAAATCGGCGTATTTGTGCCCGGTCATGCAGAGTTCAAAGGCGTCTACATCCAGGTTTAGGCTGGCGGCGAGATCGTTGTAGAAGGATTGTTCAAGGACTGAACCTGCCTGGTTGTTCATCTGTTCTTGGTTATCAAAGAGTAGGTCGTGATATTCCCAATAGGCATTTTGGTCATTGGCACAGAGGGCGGCTTCGGCGCCTGGCATGGCATTTTGATGGAAGGAGAGCGGATAGTTGCGGTAAACAAATCGGATCTGATCCGGGTAGGCTTCCATTAATGTGTCGTAGACTTGAACGTGCCAGCGCCAGCAATACGGGCATTGGTAGTCACTGAATTCAACAATGGTGATCGGAGCATCTGCGGGACCGCGGCTGGGGAAGCCCTCGGTTTCAATGTCGTAAACGACGGGCAGGGGGATGGCGGTGGGTTGGGGGGTGACCTCAACATACACAACGCCCTGATCTGAGGTTTCTGCTACAACAGCCGGGGCGGAACCGGATTTGCCCCAAATAACGTACCCGAGCAAAATACCGACGGCGAAGGCAAGCACGACCAATATTGAATAAAAGTGCGCACTTTTGAAAGTGACAAATTCTTCGGCGTTATCTGCGCTGCCAACGACTTTTTGCTCAAATGGTTCTTCGATTATTGGGTCTGTTTTTTTAGACCTGGTGGATTTTGTAGATTTTGTAGGCATAGTGACGTGATTATAGCCCCCCAAAAGCGGATTTTGCAAAGGTACTTAAGTTTTATTCATTTTGCACCAAATAAAAAAAACATGCGTATATAAATTTGGAGGTACTCAAATGACAACTCAGAAAAAGCATATCCCCTGGTATTTATGGCCCTTTGCGGCGATCTGGAAGCTCATTTCGGTGATCGTGGAAATGACCGGTCGCTTTGTGGCGATGGTTTTGGGCTTGGTTCTGGTTTTGGCGGGCGGACTCATCAGCCTGACCCTGGTCGGTGCGATCGTGGGTATTCCGTTGGGTATGGTCGGTTTATTGTTATTCTTCCGTGGGATGTTTTAGAGGTAAAAAAAACGTTCGGGGCGATTCGCTCCGAACGTTTGGTTTTAAGTTGCGTCTGCTTTGGGGTGTGGATTCTTTTTGAAGGGTAGAGACAGGCTTCGGCTTCGTAATGAGGCGATGTATCGTTTGACGGGTGAAAGCCGCAACAGGAGGAATATCGCAAGAATGAGTCCATATATTGCGGGGCGGGCGATGTCGCCGGAGAGTGTGAGGATATCGCCTTTTTTGCTCCAGAGGTAATGGAGCGTTGCCAGCGGTGCGATGAGGTATACCGTTTGGTGCAGGCGTTTCCAATTTTTGCCGAGGCGGATCTTCCACACATCGAACGAAGTGACGCCGAGTGGAATGAGCAATAGGAAGGCGATGGCGCCGACGATAATGTAGGGTTTGTCGAAAATGGTGCGGAGGATGAGACTCCATGCCAGACCGTAATCGAGGTTGATGAAGATCAGCACATGGATGGTGGCATAAAGCAGGGCGTATAACCCCAGGGTGCGGCGGCGTTTAAGCAGTTCGGGGAATTTGAAAAGGGTGTGGAGCGGTGTGCAAAGCAGGGACAGGACCAGCAGGGTGATGGCGTGACGCCCTGTGCGCTGTTCCAACTCTTGAATGGGGTTGATGGAGAAGGAACCTGTGAGTAATTCAAAGGTGATCCATGCCAGTGCAGACCAGGCGTAGAGGTGGATTGCAATTTGTAAAGGGGTGTAGCGGTTGAAGATTTTCATGGTCTTTCTTGTTAGTAGTTTTCACTCAAGTCCATACCGGCATAGAGGTCTGCGACTTGTTCGCCGTAGCCGTTGAACATGAGGGTTTCGCGGCGGGATAACTCACCGATACGGCGTTCGGACGCTTGTGACCAGCGTGGATGATCTACATTGGGGTTGACGTTGGCATAGAAACCATATTCATTTGGGGCGATGGTTCGCCAAAGGTTTTCAGGCATATCTTCCATCACTTCGATCTTGACGATGGATTTGATGGATTTGAATCCGTATTTCCACGGTACGACAAGGCGGATGGGGGCGCCGTTTTGAACTGGCATGGTTTCACCATACAAGCCGGTGGCAAGCAGGGTCAGGTCGTTCATGGCTTCGTCGAGACGCAGCCCTTCCTGATAGGGCCAGGGGTAGAAGGCGCTGCTTTGCCCTTTCATTTCTTCGGGGCGGTAGACGGTTTCAAAGCGGACGTATTTGGCTTCTTTGGTCGGTTCGACGGCTTTGAGCAGGCTTGCCAGCGGGAAGCCGTTCCACGGGATGACCATGCTCCATGCTTCCACGCAGCGCAGGCGGTAAATGCGTTCTTCCTGCGGGAAGAGGGAGAGCAGGTCTTCAAACCCGAAGGTCTTTGGTTTGGCGACCATGCCGGTCACTTCCACCGTCCATGGGCTGGGGTTGAAGTTCTTTGCAAGAGGGGCAACGGCTTCTTTGTTGGTGCTGAATTCGTAATAGTTGTTGTAGTTTGTGATCTCTTCGTAGGTGTTTGCCATGTTGCCGAGTTCATCCACTTTTGCCGGTCCATCAAATTGTGGCGCGGTGGTTTCTTCAGCTTGTGCGGGCAGGCAGGCGGCAAGCGCGGCGCTGCCCGCGATCACACCGGCGGCTTTGATGAAATCGCGGCGGGCAAGGTAGGTTTCTTTTGGGGTGATCTCAGACGAACGAACGGGTGTGGACTTAAAACGGTGGGACATGATTCTCTCTCCTCGTTGATGAATTTTATGGATAGGCTTCTGCCAGTAAATTTTGAATGGCGGCTTCGGTCTCGTTGTAGCTGCCTTCGCCGATATGAACGTAACGGATGTGTCCTTGTTTGTCGATCAGGTAGAGCGTGGGCCAGTAGTGGTTATTATACGCGCGCCATGTTGTGCCGTCATTATCCTGCGCCACGGCGTATTCGATGCCGTACTCCAAAACCTTTGCTTTCAGGTTTCCGAAGTCCTCTTCGTAGCTGAACTCGGGATAGTGATTGCCGATGATGACAAGCCCCTGGTCGCGGTATTTCTCGTCCCATTCCTTCAACGAAGGAATCACATGTTGGCAGTTAATTCAGCCAAAGGTCCACATATCGATGGCGATGACTTTGCCGCGCAGGTCGGCGAGGCGCAACGGAGAATCCACATTCAGCCAGGTGTCGTTTGTCAGTTCCGGGGCAGGTCCGAGGTCTGGCAGGGAGGCGTTGAAGATGGGCAGAATAGGTTCCTGAGATTGCGAATCTGCCGGGCTGGCACATGCGCTTAATAAAAATGTTAGTCCGATCAATAATCGTTTCATCGTTACCTCATGTGATGAAGCGATTGTAAGAAAACTTTCTTACAAAAGGATTACGCAAGTCTGAGAGTTTTATTAGGAAAAAGAAAAATGGATTCGCAAGTTCTACTTGCGAGTTTTCAGAAGTAGAGTTTCCAGAAGTAGAACTTCTGGAGTCCGGGTTATGGAAAATAAAACGTAAACCGGCTGCCTTTGCCAGATTCACTTTCCACTTTTATCTCGCCGCCGTGTGCTTGCACAATTCCACGTGAGATGGCAAGCCCAAGCCCAGCGCCGCCTGTAGCACGGCTGCGGGATTTTTCTCCGCGATAGAACCCATCGAAGATGTGCGGAAGGTCTTCCGCGCGGATGCCTTCGCCGGTATCCGAGACGCTCACTTCTACGCCGAGGCTGGTTCGCCATGCTGTGACCTTGACCTCGCCGTGAGCGGGTGTGTGGCGAACCGCATTGCCGATGAGATTATTGAGCACACGCCCAATGCGCCGCGTATCCATGCGGACGGGGTCAAGGCTTGGGTCCACGCTGCCGCTCAAAGTCAGGTTCTGACGCGCGGCGAGCTCGGTGAAAGATTCAATCGTATCGGAGATGAGGTCTGCAAGCGAGGCGTTTTCAAAATCCAATTTAAAGCCGCCAGCATTTAGCTGCGCCATTTGAAAAAGATCATCGATCAATCCCGAAAGCGAGCGGACATCACGCTGCGCCGTGTTGAGGTAACGTTTGACGGTTTCGGGATCATCCACCACGCCATCGGCAAGCGCCTCGAGAATGGCACGAATGGAAGCGAGCGGAGTTTGCAGATCGTGCCCGACCCAGGCAATGAGATCGGCGCGCATCTTTTCAAGTTCGCGTTGTTTGGCATCGGCGGCTTCGAGCTGCTCTGCCATTTTGTTGAAGGTCTGCGCGAGGGCGGCTACTTCATCACGCCCCTGCACGATGACGCGGGTTTTCAAATCGCCTTCGGCAAGCTGCTCTGCCGCGCCGCGTAATTGATGCACACGGTCTGTAATGGTGGACGAGAGAAAATATCCCAGTGCCATTGCCATGCCGCCAGCGAACACCAACAACACAATCGCAAGCAAAAGATCGTGTTGGCTGGCGAACATCATCTGTGCCGAGAACCATACATTGAAAAACGTAAGCAAACTCGAAAGCGCATACACGCCAAGCAAAGACAAACGCAAGGTGGGGGAGAGGGTCATCCAACCGAGGCGATACGCAAGATAACCAGCCAATGCCGAAATAAGCGCCGTGATGCCGAGGAAGAGCGCCATCAAACCGAGCTCATACATCGGCGGCGACATCATCAAATTAAAGATGGCAAGCGAGATGACGAAGATGAGCAGAACGCCTGCTATAAATCGAAAAATATTAGATGATCTCATGGCTCGAATTTATATCCCACACCCCACACCGTCAGCAAATAAGTTGGCGACGATGGGTCGCTTTCAATTTTCTCGCGCAGGCGGCGGATGTGAACCGTGACCGTGCCTGGGTCAATATAATCCGCGCCGCCCCACACACGCTCTAGCAATTGGTCGCGGGTAAAAACTTGTCTTGGATGTCGCGCCAACAAATACAACAGATCGAATTCTTTGGCAGTTAATTCGATGGGAGACTCGCGCACCGTCACCACGCGGGTGGATGGGCTGATGTGCAACTCACCCAGCGACAAATCCCGCTCAGACTCCGCTCCGGCTTGTTCCCGTCCAGTGCGCCTGAGCACCGCCCGAACCCGACTCACCAACTCTTGCGGGCTGAACGGCTTGACGACGTAATCATCTGCGCCCATTTCCAAGCCAGAGATGCGGTCAATTTCCTCGCGCCGTGCTGTGACCATGATGATGGGCACGTTCGAGCGGTCTCGCAGCCAGCGGGTGATGGAGAGTCCGTCCACTTCGGGGAGCATGAGGTCGAGAATGACAAAATCGGGAATCTGCTTTTCGAGAATGGACATTGCCTGCCTGCCATCCGATGCGATCTGCACCTGATACCCGGCGCGCTTTAAATAAAGGCTGACCACTTCCGCAAGGCTGGGTTCATCTTCCACCACGAGAATTTTTATTTCTGCCATGCTTGAAATCATACTTGATTCTTTTTGCTCCGTCACGCCAAAAACACCGCTTAGACGTTTTGTTCATACTTTTGTAAGAATTCGGCAGGGGTTTTGTAAGAAGATTTGTCTATCATGCGGCTTCAAGAAAACACAAGGAGACTTTTGAACATGAGAACCAAAAATATTTTATTTAGCTTTGTTGTATTGCTTGCGTTTCTGGTCACTGCCTGCGGCGCACCCGCAGACGATGGCATGATGAATGAAGATACCGCAATGACCGAAGAAGCCATGCACGATACTATGATGACTGAAGAAGCCATGATGACCGATGAGGCAGAAATGACCGAAGAAGCCATGATGGACGATGCCATGATGGAAACACCCGCTTGGTTTGAAATTTCGCTTACAAATGTCCGCTCGAATGAGGCTTTCACCATCGAAGACCTACACGGCAAGGTCGTGTTGGTAGAAACCATGGCGGTCTGGTGCTCGAACTGCCTCAAACAGCAGGGACAGGTTCAAGCATTGCACACCCTGCTCGGCGAGCGTGATGATTTCGTCAGCATCGGTCTGGCGATTGACCCGAACGAAGATGCCGCCAAATTGCTGGGCTTTGTGGAGGAACAAGGCTTCAACTGGGTCTATGCCGTTTCCCCTGCTGATGTTTCGCGCGACCTCGCCTCTCTCTACGGCGACCAGTTCCTCAACCCGCCTTCCACGCCCATGCTTGTGATCGACCGTCACGGCAACGTCCACCCGCTGCCGTTCGGCATCAAAAGCGCGGATGATCTGTTGAACGCCATCCAGCCATATTTAGACGAAGGTATGTAAATAACTGATTGGTACACGGATCGCACGGATTTCACGGATAAATTCTTTCCGTGTTGTCCGTGAAATCCGTGTACAAAAGGTTTTTTTATGGAAACCATTCTCACCTCCCTTTCTCTCGGTTTGCTTGCCACGACCAGCCCCTGTGTGTTGCCTCTGTATCCTGGCTTTCTTGCTTACCTCAGCGGCGGACAGGAAAAGCTGGCGAGTAAGCCGTCACGCTATTTGCTCGGCTTCTTCGTCCTTGCGGGCGTATTGACCATGATGCTGGCGCTTGGCGCGATCATTGCTTTATTATCCATTTCTGTTGGGCAGGCGCTGGCATATGTCATCCCCATTGCCGACCTCATCATCATCACCTTCGGCGTGATGCTTTTACTCAATATCAACCCCTTCAAAAAACTCCCGCAAATTCAAGCGCCACTGATCTCGCATCCCTTTGCTAATGCCTTCATTTATGGCTTGCTCTACGGACCCATCGCCTTGCCTTGCTCCGGTCCGCTGGTGGTGAGCATCTTCGCGCTTTCCCTCACCGTAGGCGATGCACTCGGCAAGTTAAACGTCTTTCTCTGGTTTGGCTTGGGCTTTGGGATTCCGCTTTTGCTGTTGTCGTTCATCTCCGGCGCGGCACAGCGTTGGATCACCCGTCAATTCGCCATGCGCGCCCGCCTCATCAACTTCATCAGTGGATTATTGCTTTTGGGAATTGGGATCTATGACCTGTACGTGAATTGGAGTTTGATCCAATCGTATTTCTAAAGCGAGAACGTCTCGCCTCTTCCGTAGCCGACAGTTGATTCGCTTCGGTAAAGTGTGACCTCCCCGCTGCCTTTCACTTCCCATTTGCCGTCCGCGCCGCTGACCATACCGGTGCATTCGTCAATGCCGATGAGGATGGCTTCGGGGAGGATCTGTCTTAATTGTCCTGCCCATGCTTTGCCAAAATTATTGTGATGCGGCAACACACAGGCATTTGGAACGAGATTTAATCCGCGTAGTAATTTCTTTTCGTACGGGTCGTAGTAATGTTCGCACATCACCATTGCGCCTGCACTGCTGCCAGCAATGACCGCGCCGCCTGCGTGCGCTTCGAGCACTGCAGACCAACACAGGCTGTTTGCAAGAGTCTCACCCAAATGGCGGGGAAAACCTCCGAGAAGATAGATCAGTTTCGAGGTTCGTAGTGAAGCGGCGAGGGTTGGGTCATTTGCAGAGGTTGAGTCGATCACATCCACAGTGAAGACATGCTTCGCCCCCAAACTTTGAAACCAACGTATGCCATTATTCCCCGCGCGTTTGTGATTGTGATCTGGTGCGGCGGCGGTGGGGAGGATGGCTATCGGCGCATCGAACCCGCCCGCCCATTCCATGGCGCGTAGATCGGGCTCGCGCATTTGCCCGCCGAACTCCGCACCGCCTTCCAAAAGAAGATTGCCCATTTCATTTTTTGCGTAGAACAAGTCTATAGACTTGTTCTACGTGGAAATTTTTATTTCAACTTGGTCATAACGAAGTTATCAAAGATAACATCGCCGCCGTTTGGATTGGTATCGTTGGCAACGAACAAGCCAACCTGACCTTCAACATAGGTTGAATCGCTGACGCTGTCAACCATCTCGCCGTTCACGTACAAGGTCATGGAATTTGCGCCGCAATCCAACCCAAGGCGGATGGTCTCGCCAGAATTTGTGATGAGGTCAGATGTGCCTTGCTTTAACACTGAATTGCCTTTGATCATTTCAGATTTTGAAAAGGCATACCCGCCTATGGGAGAAACGCCAACAAAATAAAATTGCATGGTGGTGCCGCGACTATTGCAAATGAAGCCATAGAGCACCTGATCGTCTGAGCTTTTGCTGGTGACGTCCACTTCCATGTGGGTGTTGTCGTACCAATCATAGCCAGGGGTCGACCAGGTCATATACAGCGGTTCAAAGACCTGCATACGCAAAGCGTCATTTTCATATTCTACAGAGCTGTTGCTGTCTGTGCCGGTGCCCCACTTGCCGGTTGTTGAAAAATCATCCTTGGGCAGCGGGTTGAATAAAGATGCCACATCGGGCATGGCACATGCCAGCGAAGCTAAGGCTAATGTAAAAACGGAAGCGAGTACCTTTAATTTCATTGTTGTTCTCTCCTGAAAATTTTTGGACGCGCATTGTAGCCTGCGCTAAACCTCCCGCACAGAGTACTTAATTCCCAATTATTCGCTGTCGCGCTCCACGCTCACACGCATTTCTGCGCCATCCGTGCTGATATCGATCCAGCCGTTGCGGTCGGTGCGAAGCAGAGAATAACCATCGAGCGCCTCCAGTACATCTTGCGAGGGCAGACCGCTCAAATCACCGGCGGCAACATCCAGCACCACCAGTTGCGGATTCAGATTCTCAAAAATATCCGGCGGGTTGCTGGGCGCATACCCCGAGTCTGCGAGTAGGAGCACATCCACCTTGCCGATGGTGTTGCCGTATTCAAGCGACTCGAACGTGGATGAGTCCACGCCGATGGGCAGCAGGGCGCGAAAGTTTTTATATTGGATGAGAAGCACGGCTCCACGCGGACCTTCAGCCTGCACCTCGATAAATGAGCCTTCTCCAAGCTCAAGCCTTTGTCCCACTTCTGCGCGGTGGACGGGGATGCTGTTTTGGGCAAAGTATTCATCCAGCAGGCGTGCGGAGAATGAGGCTTGCACATTGCCAGCCCAAAGGACATTCTGCGGTTCGTAGCGTTCTACAAGGCGCGGCAGGGCGGCAAGTTGATCTTCATCTGTCGAGGCGATGATGAGCCAATCCAGTTTGCGGGTGAAGAGAGGCAGGCGGCGCCCGAGTTCGTTGGAAAGGTCGGAGACGCTTTCGCCGCCGTTGATGAGCACGTTGCGTCCCTGCGGGGTTTGGATGAGCACCGCATCTGCCGAGCCGACTTCAAGGAAGGTGATGTGGAACTCTCCATCGCCAGAGCGGGATGCCGCACCCCAGAAAATTACCAGGCAAATAAATGCAAGGGAGAAGGCAAGCGTCAACGCAATGGCTCGAAGCGAGGATGCCGCAGCCTTGAACCAGCTTTGAAGGGCAGACCCGTTAAAGGTCACGAGAAGAAGCGAGGTGTATATCATGTAAATTATCCAGAGAGGAACATCCCCGAGAACGATCACGCCGTTGGGGAACTTATCGAAAAATTCCACTACGCGGATGGTGTAACTGGCAAAGGGCCATGCAACCCATGCAAGCGCCTGCCCCAATGGTTGAATGATGATGCTGACAAAGACAGCCAGCCCGCCAAGGATCATCACTGCCGGTTGGACGGGCAGGATGAAGGGATTGGCGACGAACGAGATAAGTGAGATGCGTTGAAAGTAATACGCCATGATGGGAATGGTCATGACCTGAGCCGCAAGGGTAAGAATGACATTTTCATTGAGTATCTTCACCATGGCACTGTTATCACGCTTTGAAATTTTTTCGATGGCGCGGGCGGTGATGTTGGAGAATGGTTCGGCGTATAGAATCAGACCGAGGGTGGCAAAGAATGAAAGTTGAAAACCAATATCCCACAATACAAGCGGATTGAATAACGCCATGACAAGCGCAACCGCGGCAAGCGTGTTCATGCCTGTGTTACGCTTGCCGACCTGCCGCGCGAACAGCGAGAGGCTGCCCATGAAAGCCGCACGCATCACTGCCGGGTCACCGCCGACGAGGAAGGCGTAGAGAAAGACAAAGACCACCGCAAGCGCTGCCCCGAGTTTTTCGTTTTTCAAAATGGCTTTGAAGGTTGCAAAGAACAATCCGGCAATGATGGCAATGTTGAAACCGGAGATGGCAATGATGTGCGCTGTGCCGGTATTCTTAAAGGCTTGCTGTAAACGCTGCGGCAGACCTGTATCCACGCCAAAAAGTATGCCGGAAAAAAGCGAGGCTTCGGGGTCTGGGAAGATTTTGTAGGTGTTTTCAACAAGTTTGGTCTTGAGGCGATATACAAGCCGATAGATGAGATTGCCGCCATTGCCAGGCAGGCGCGTCACTTCGGCTTTGGTCATGTATGCGTACACGCCCTGTCGCGCAAGATAATCACGGTAGGAGAATTCTTCGTTTTCGGGCGGCGTTTTTAACTGCCCACGTAGGCGGATGCGCTCACCGTATTCATACGTTTCATTCGCTTCCACGCGCACAAGCATAAGACCAGAGACCGAAAGGTCGCCATCTCCGCTATCTATGGCTTCGGTTTTTATTTTGAGATTGGTGTAAGTATCTCGGTAGTCTGGCGGCTCTGCAAGCGACCCTGTAATTAGCAGGTCGTAATTACGGTCGTTGTAAAAGGCGATGTGGAATGCGTCGATGTGGGGTTGGCGAAATTGGAAATAAGATGAGCCGAGAAAAAGAAAAATGGGGAGGAGGGTGTGGAAAGTAGAAAGTTGGAAGTGAAAAACTTTCAGGGGGTTGTTCGCAAAAGCGCGGTAGAGAAAAAAAGAAAACAGCAGGCAGAAGAGCGCAAGGAGCGCCCATGCCCAAGTGGGGAGTGAACAAGCGGCAGCGAGGACAATTCCGGCAAGGAAAAATAGTGAAACCCACAACAAAGGCATGAAGCGGATTGTACATCGTTTAAGCAGCCGCCAAAATAGTTTGGATGGTGTGCTTGAGCGCCCGTGCCTGCTCCCTGCGCCGTCCTCGGCGCAGGATTCTCGGCGGCTTGAGCGAACCGCAGAGAACTCTTTCTTTGCTGTGCAGCTATTTAACTTCAGTCATGGATAATAAATCTTGTCGAAATTCACCACAGATGAACGCAGATTCACACAGATTTAGAAAATGGATTTGTTCTAAAACAATCTCTAATCCTGTTCATCTGTGTTTATCTGTGGTGAAAAATTGTTATCCATTATTCATGAATTCCGTTCAAAAGTTCCATCCAATTTCAAATAATAAGTATCCACCTCAAGGTGTGGGAACAACCTGCGGATCTTATCTTCGGCTTTGTCGAGATCGTCATCGTGGCGGTCTTCTGTCACACCGGGTCCGTACATGCCGCAATCTTCATGGTTGATGAGCACCACTTTTGAAATGCCATGCAGCCGCGCAGAAATATCCACCTGACGGATGACATCGTACACATCATACACGCCGCCCGCCATCACAGCACGGTCGTAACTGCCCGCCGCAAAATTCGCTTCCAGCCAGTTGTTGATGTAAGACTGCAAACGATAATCCATGCAATGCACAACAATCGCTTCACATTTATGAGACATTAGCTTCTCCAAAAAATTAAATAATCTGACTTGCCGCCCGCAGCAAACGGTCGTGAATTGCCAACCCCAACCCATGCGCCCCAAAATCACGCGTGAGAATCAAACTTACTTTTTCATCATCCAAGGCACGCATACCCGCATATAAATTTCGGGCAATACTCTCAAGGTCAGCGGAAACGCCCAGCGGATATGCCTTGCATGAAAGCGAATTGAAGATGTGCAAGTCATCTTCTGCCAGCAGAAGCCCCACGCTTCTTCCTTCTGTTTGGGCTTGTTTCGCCAGATCAAGCAGTTTTTCCAACGCCTCAGCTTTTTCACCTTTGCACAAGATCAACTCTGCATTGGGTGTGTAATGTTTGCCCAGCAACCCTGGCGAAACTTGCGCCTCATCATCTGAATCAGGTCGGTTATTGCGTAACGTCACTTTGCCGATTATTTTCTCAATTGCCTCACGCGCCACCCCGCCCGGACGCAGGATCATGGGTGGTGTGTAGGTCACATCCAATACCGTAGATTCAACCCCAACCGAAGTTGAGCCGCCATCGAGGATCATATCAATGCGCCCGTTCAAATCGTCCATTACATGCGCCGCAGACGTGGGGCTGGTGTGACCGAAGCGGTTTGCAGAGGGGGCGGCAATCGGTACGCCGCTTTCACGAATTAGTGCCAATGCCACTGGGTGAGCAGGCACACGCACGGCAACTGTCTCTAGCCCAGATGTGACCGAAGCCGGAACCTGCGACAGTTTCGGCAGGACAAATGTCAGCGGACCCGGGCAGAAGTGTGCGGCGAGTGTTGACACCACTGGCGGAATTTCTGCGGCGACGAGTTTCATATCTTCCACCGAAGCAACATGCACAATGAGTGGGTCATTGGAGGGGCGTCCCTTGGCGTGGAATATCTTTGCCACGGCTTCTTCATCCAGCGCGTTGGCGCCGAGACCGTAGACGGTTTCGGTGGGGAAGGCGACCAAGCCCCGGCGTTGGATCACTGCCGAGGCTTGGCGAATCAGTTCAAGGCTTGGGTTTTGAGGCGAGAGGGTTAAGAGTTGGGTCATTAAGAGATCGGTTCGAAATTTCCATCGAGGTGCAGGTAAAAAGTTTCCACTTTTAGGTGTGGGAATAGCACCTGGATTTTTTTCTGCGCATCCATCAGGTCGTGCTTGTGACGTTTGTAGGTTCCGTCGCGTCCGTAGGCGCGGCAATCTTCATGGTTGATGAGGCAGACGGTATCGATGTTGTGGATTTGGACGGCAAGTTGTACATATTTTAAGACCATCTCATAATCGTGTACGCTGCCAGCGAGTGAGATGATATCGAAGTTGTCGTATCCAAAGCGGACGGTGATCCACGGTTGGATGAATTTTTGCAGGCGGTAGTCCATGCAGTGAACAACGAGCGCGTCGCAATGGATGATCGGTTTTTTTGTGGGCATGTGTAACCTCTAAACCTTTATGGGGGTTGAGTAGACGGCGATGGTTTTCGCCGTCGTATCGAAACCAGCGGATTATTTATAAAACTTCACCTTCACTTCTTTTCAAGAACTTTCCGTCGCCACGCTTTCCTTTCCATTTATTCCCATCGACGATGAGTTTGCCGCGTAGAAACACTTTTTCAGGGTAGCCCATCAACTCCCAGCCTTCAAAGAGATTGTAATCGGTGCGTTGGTGTGAAACTGCCTTGCCGTATTTCACTTGTTTTTCAGGGTCCCAGATCACAATATCGGCGTCTGCGCCGGGGATGAGTGCGCCTTTACGCGGATACAAGCCGAATATCTTCGCCGGGTTGGTGGAAGTGTACGCCACAAATTGATTGGGTGTGATGTAGCCCGCGTTCACGCCGTATGTCCAAAGAATTGGCATACGGTCTTGAATGCCAGGTAACCCGTTGGGTATTTTGGTGAAGTCGTCGCGCCCTAGTTCCTTACCGGGGATGGCGATCTCGCTTCCTTCGTAGAGGATGGGTTGGGTTCCATCATAAAAGAAGGGGCAGTGGTCGGTGCCAATGGTTTGCAGTGTGCCGTTGGAAAGTCCCTGCCACAGGCGGGCGTTATCGGCTTCGGTGCGCATGGGCGGCGAGCAGATCCATTTTGCGCCATCTTCGCGGCTGAGGTGGTCGAGGTTGAAGAAGAGGTATTGCGGACAGGTTTCGCCCATCACTTTTACGCCGCGTTCGCGGGCATATTGCAGCATGTCCACTTCGCCGCCTGCGTTCATGTGGACGATGTACACGGGGGCATTGGCTTGTTCTGCCATGGCTGCCATGCGCAGCGACGCTTCTACGGCGCCCCATGCCGGACGGGTGAGTGCGTGCCAGATGGGGGAGGTGCGTCCTTGGGCGAGGGCTTGGGCGGTGAGAGTTTCGATCACGTCACCATTTTCGCAGTGTGCCATGACGAGCATTCCATTATCACGCGCAATTTGCAAGGCTTTGAAGATGCCGCCATCATCGAGACGGAGTTTGCCATTGTATGCGGTGAATACTTTGAGGGTTTGAATACCCATGTCCATGAGTGAGGGGATGGTTTTGGCGATCTCATCATCGAAGCGGGTGATGTTCATGTGGAAGGAATAGTCGATGGCGGCTTTTTCGGCTTTCTTCATCCACAGGTCGGTGGAGTGGGCAAAACCTTCTTTTTCCAGCACGACGAAATCCATTGCCGTTGTTGTTCCGCCAAAGGCTGCGGCTTTGTGACCGGTGTAGTGGTCGTCTGATGAGACGGTGTCGAACATGGGCAGGTCGAGGTGGACGTGCGGGTCTACGCCGCCGGGCAGGATCAGCTTGCCGGTGGCATCCACTTGATGGTTGGAATCAACTTCGAGGTTGAGTCCGATGCGGGTGATCTTTTCATCTTCGATCAAAATATCCGCTTTGAAGGTGTCTGAAGCGGTGACGAGTGTGCCGTTCTTGATCAACGTTTTCATCATGTGCCTCTTTTTAGCTTTATTTTATACCAAATTGAATCTGATATAATCGCGCCGATGAATTCAAAGCGCTTTGCTATTCTTCTTGTTTTGATGGGTTTGTTGATGTTTGGCTTGTGGCTGCCTGCGGGCGCCGCGCCGAGTGCGCAACAAGAAGTCCCTCCTACCCCAACCCCTGGTGCGGATGGACGTATTTTGTATATTGTTCAGCCTGGCGATAATTGTTATCGTGTGGCAGCTATAAATAAAATTACCGTGGATCAACTGCGCCAGTTGAACTCTAATTTGGATGAGAATTGTACGCTGGTGGAAGGTTCGGAGTTGTTGATCGGTATCGCTTCGGTGGCTACGCCCACTGTGCCTGCGGCGCAATCTGCTGTGACGCCGACGATTACGCCCACTCCACTTTCAGGCTTGACGGAAGTATGTGTGCTGCTGTTCAATGATGTGAATGGTAATGCTGCCCGCGAAGAGGTGGAAGTTCCCATTGCGGGCGGCGCCGTGAGTTTGACCGAGATCAATGGCGCGTATTCTGCTTCGTTGACGACCAACCCTGTTGACCCGTTAACGTATCAGGGTGAGTGTTTTAAAGACCTGCCCGAGGGTACATACAATATTACGGTGGGTATTCCTGATAATTTCAACCCGACCATGTCGTTGACCTATTCACTCGAAGTCAATGCAGGCGACCGCGCTTTTGTGGATTTTGGCGCCCAGTCGCAGGACGTAGTGGTGGACCCGGGTGCAGAAGAAGGGAACGATGGCGGTTCTTCTTCCACGGGGTTGGTGATCTTTGGCGTTATTCTGCTTTTGGTCGGCGGCGGCTTGGGCTACTATGCCTGGCGTTCGAGTAAGCCAGAGAGCAAACTTGCCGGCGGCGGCATGTTGCGGAAGTAAGATGCAAATGACGGTCACGAAAGTGACCGTCATTTTTTTATTTGAAAGGTTTTGCGATGTACGGGGGAGTGACCATGTTTGAGGATCGTTTGCCTGTGTAAGGCTGTGCCGTAGCCTTTGTGGCTGGCAAATTTATATTCGGGAAATTCATTGCCAAGTTCAAGCATCAACGTATCGCGCGCGGTTTTGGCAAGGATGGAAGCACATGCAATGCTAAGCGAACGTGCATCGCCTTTGACGATGGCGGTTTGGGGGAGGTCTAATTCGGGGAGTTCAAGGCGGAAGTCGGTCAGTAGAAATTCGGGAAACATGTGAAGCGCTTCCAGCGCGCGGCTCGCAGCCAGACGGGTGGCGGGTACGATTCCCAGTTGGTCTATTTCTTCGGCGGAGGCGAATCCGACTCCGTGGGCAATGGCGGTTTTTTGAATGGTCGGCGCGAGTTCGGAGCGTTGACGGGGAGTTAACTGTTTGGAGTCGTTCACTCCGCTCAAGGCGCGGAGAAGACGCGGGTGATTATGCGGAAGGATGACCGCTCCCACGCACACGGGTCCGGCGAGGGCGCCGCGTCCGGCTTCGTCTAATCCGGCGATCTTTTTATATGAAGACCAAATTTCTTTTTCGTAAGTCAGGTTAGGGTTTGGGGTCATACACGCCGCGCCTGGCATTGCGGTGAATTTTGAAGATGTCGCTGATCATGCGCAGGGCATCTCGCAGGGCGCTTACTTTGCTATCGGAGGCAAAATACCAGCGAATGGGGATTTCTTGAATTTTCATTTTTTTGCGGCGGGCGAGGTAGAGCAATTCAATATCAAAGGACCAGCCGGTGAGGGTCTGTTGGCGAAAGAGAAATTCGGTGGTTTCAGCGCGAAAGCATTTGAATCCGCACTGTGTGTCACGCAACCCCGGCAGGATGAGAGCGCGGATGATGAGGTTGATGGCGCGTCCGCCGAAGTGGCGGTAGGGCGGCTCGTTGTAGCGGATGGCGCCGGGGGCTTCACGTGAGCCGATGGCGATATCAAAGCCTGTGTTCAGGGGCGGCAGAAATTTTTCGAGGTCTTCGATGGGCATGGAAAGATCGGCGTCGCAGATAAAGCGGTACTCTCCGCGTGCGATCAATACACCGCGCCGAACTGCATTGCCTTTCCCCTTGTTCTCTTCATGTACGACAACAAGATTGCGGTGTTTTTTTATGTATTGGCTGGCAACTTCAAGCGTTCCATCTACGCTGCCGTTTTCAACAACGATCACTTCGCTTGAGTAGCGTTGCTTTTTTAAGTAGGCGAATATTTTCTCAAGCGTGTGCGGCAGGCGGGTCGCTTCGTTGTAAGCTGGAATGATGATGGAGAGGAACGGGGTTTTCAAAGTGTTTAAAATTTATACGGTGAGGAAGCTGTAACCAAAATAAACGGCAGCGATGACAATACAGCAGGCAATGATGCCCATCACAACCAGCAGTGCGATCTGGGCAGGTTTGAGAGCGGGTTGTTTTTTCTTTGCAGGGCGCGCCGCCGGACGGGGGCGTTGTGCCTGCCCTGGCGCGGGGGTTTCCGCAGCATTGAATATGGCTTGTGCGCGTGATACGGGCGGCGTAACAGGGATTTTTGGTTCTGGCGGCGTTTGATTTGTGGTTGGGTTGGGTTCAAGGATGAGGTCTGCAATGGCATTAACTTGGTCCACCCGCAACAGGGGACGCGCCTGATTGAGTGTGCTGATAAATTGTTTGATGGCATCACTGCGCACCACCCGAACGGCGGGTCGATTTGTTTCGATATTTGCGCCCGGGTCGGTGGCGATCAGGACCGGTTCCACCTGAACAGGAACGTTGATATTATGGATTTTTAGATATCTTTGGAAGGCACGGGTCAACAACGAGAGAATATTGATGAGGTTTCTTTTGGCAGGAGTTGATGCGTTGTTGCCAATTATGTTCCAAGCTGTGCCATTTGCCTCGAATTGTCCATTGATAGGGGTGGAGAGAATAATGGTGAGGGAGCCGGGTCCAATGACGATGATTGGAATGATGATATCGCTATCGGGCAGTTTGAAATTGCGGATCGCAATAAATCCCTTGTCCACAAAGCGGTCCATGAGATTGAGGACGACCTTTTGGGATTGATATTCGGCATACCAGTTAAGCCCGTATTTCAAGGTGCCTTGAATACGGCTTATAAAACTGATATTGCCTTTCGCGTCTTGAAGAGGGGTTTTATCTATAACACGCATATGACATTACTTTAAAAGAACGGAACGCCTTCCAACTCGTCCTTGGTGGAGTTTTCGCGGGTGGCAATTACTTCGCGACCTTCTGTTTGAACAAGCTGTAACGGCTTGGCAAGCGTAAACGTGCCAGCCATCAGGTCTTGCCGTGAACCGGAAATGAATAATTGCCCTTTTTGTAACCGTTCGACCAGGGTTTTTCGGTCAAGTACGATCCTGTCTGAATAGGTAGCACCACGGCGTTCATAGATGCGAACTGCCGCGATCTGCCCGTTCTTGTATCGTACTGCTTCAACAACACCATCTGTTTGTTTTGCCATGAGATTTCCTCGTAAAAATAATTTTAGCACAGACAAAAGAAGAGAGACATGAACTGCACAAAACTTGCAAGTTTGTGCCTCCATGCCTCTAATACATAGTTAAAAAATGTCGGGGCGATAGGATTCGTACATCCCCTCAATGGGGAAACCTGCGCCTGTGTTGAAAAAAATTGTCGGGGCGACAGGATTCGTACATCCCCTCAATGGGGAAACCTGCGCCTGTGTTGAAAAAAATTGTCGGGGCGATAGGATTCGTACATCCCCTCAATGGGGAAACCTGCGCCTGTGTTGAAAAAAAATTGTCGGGGCGATAGGATTCGAACCTACGGCCTCTTGCTCCCAAAGCAAGCGCGCTAGCCGGACTGCGCCACGCCCCGATATTGATTCAACCTTTTCATTTGCCAACGCTGTTAATGACCCCGCATTCCGAAAAGATTAAGCCTGCCGAGTATAATGCGAAGAATGAGCCTCCGTCAAGCGATTTTCACTACAATAATTATTACGCTCCTTCTGGGACCTTCAGCCTGCGCTGCCCCCACCGAAATTCCCCCCACTGTAACCGTCACCGCCCCTCCACCAACTGCAACTTTTACCCCAAGCCCCATCCCGCCGACGGCAACCCCCACACCCCTGGGTTGCCTCACCCAACCCGGCAGGTTGGAGACCGGCGTGGTCAATTCCACCGACCCACCGCAGGAATACACCATCTACCTGCCGCCCTGCTACGACCAACTGACCGACCAACGCTACCCCGTCCTCTACCTTTTGCATGGACAGACCTACACCATGGATCAATGGATTCGGTTGGGCGTCCCTCAAACCGTGGACGAAATGTTCTTTTCAGGCGAGAGCGTTCCTTTTATTGTCGTCTTTCCCAATGACGATCTTTGGAACTTGATCGCCGGAACCCGCTTTGGTGAACGCCTTATCAATGCACTCATCCCCCATATTGATGCAGCCTACCGCACCCTTCCCGATCGAGACCACCGTGCCCTGGGCGGACTTTCACGCGGCGGCGGCTGGACAGCGGAGGTCGGATTTGGAAACCCGCAATTGTTTGGCTCGTTGGGTATGCACTCGCCCGCCGTCTTTAATGGCGAGGGAATTCGCGTTGCCAAAGTACTGCGCGCCATTCCACAGGAAAACCGTCCGCGCCTATGGGTGGATGTAGGCGATAGAGACCGCGAATTAAAGAGCATTCTCGAATTCGCCGCCGAACTCGAACTGGCAGATTACCCGCACGAATATCATTTTTACGTGGGCGATCATTCCGAATTATATTGGTCGGCGCATGTTCAAGAATATCTGACTTGGTACGCCGCACCTTGGAACCCTGAAGTGCAGGAATAACGAAATAATTCTCGCAGGTATAATCTTCTCTAATCATCAAAACAGGAGACATCATGAATATTTTTGTTACAGGCGGCGCAGGATATATCGGCTCTGCCACAGCAGAAGCCCTCATCAAAGCGGGACACTCCGTCACCGTGTACGACTCATTGGTCACCGGTCATCGTGAAGCCGTACCCGCAGGCGCCGACTTCATCCACGCCTCACTCGATGATAATCAGGCGCTTGCCGAAGCCTTAGCCTCCAAAAAATTTGACGCTGTCATGCACTTCGCCGCATTTATTGAAGCAGGCGAAAGCATGAAAGACCCCGGGCGATTCTTCCGCAATAACTTTGCCAACTCCCTGCAACTAATGGATACCGCCGTTCAATCAGGTATTCGAAAAATGGTCTTCTCATCCACAGCGGCAGTGTATCGATCCAGCGAAGAACCGCTCACCGAAGATTCGCCCATCGGACCCACCAACGTCTACGGGCATACCAAATTGATGACCGAACAGGCGCTCGAATGGTATCGCTCCATTTTTGGCTTGCACTACGCCGTGCTGCGTTACTTCAACGCCTGCGGCGCATTGCCCGGGCGCGGCGAAGCCCACCAGCCTGAGTCACACCTCATTCCGCGCGTCCTTCAAATTGCATTAGGGCAGGCAGAGTCCGCAAACATCTTCGGCACCGATTACCCCACCCCCGATGGAACCTGCATCCGCGATTACATCCACATTGCCGATCTCGTTTCCGCTCACATCCTCGCCTTGGGTGCGCTCGAAACACGCGACAAAATGACCTACAACGTAGGCAGCGGCAACGGCTTTTCAGTACGTGAAGTGATCGAAGCCGCCCGCGCGGTCACAGGACACGCCATCCCTGTAGTAGAAATGCCGCGTCGCGCAGGTGACTCTGCCCGACTGGTCGCCACACCAGAACGCATTCAAAAAGAACTCGGCTGGCAACCGCAATTTACCAACATGCAAGATATCCTATCCAGCGCGTGGGAGTGGCACAAAACCCACCCGCATGGCTACAGCAAATAATGGCGTTCAGCTTTTACCGCATCCCCCTTGGCATTTGCAACTCTTTCCTTTTGCGCGGCGAGAAAACCATCCTCATTGATGGCGGCGCGCTAGGCGGCTTCCCTGCATTTCAACGCCAATTACAAACATTAAAGGTTGACCCAAAAGAGATCGAACTCATTTTGCTCACGCACGGACATTGGGATCACATCACCTGCCTTGCCGACATTCAAAAACTCACCGGTGCAAAAATCGCAGTTCATGGGCGGGATCAGTTCATGGTCGAGACAGGCGAACCGCCATTTCCAAATGGAGTCACCGCATGGGGTAAGGCAATGGCATGGTCAGCCAGGGGGATGCTCCGCCCGCATCTCTCCCCGCTCAAAGTGGATACGGTCATCCCAGACTCTGGGATGACGCTGCGAGAGTTTGGCATCCCCGGCGAGGTTGTTTACACCCCCGGTCACAGCATGGGGCACGTCAGCATCATCCTCGATTCAGGCGATGCACTTGTGGGTGACATGGCAATGAATGATTGGTATCTGCGCCTTTCACCCGGCTTGCCCGTACTGGCAGATGATATTGTGTTGGTGGTGGAAAGTTGGAAAAAGATTTTGCCGATGGGGATCAAGCGCATTTACCCTGCTCATGGCATGGATTTTTCTGTTGATGTTATACAAAAGGAAGTGGAAAGTTTTACACCGTAATTTTGCTTGAATCAAAAAACGCCAGGCCTCTGGCGTTTTTTGATTCAAGCAAATCTATTGCCCGCAGGTGAAGCGGTTGAACATGTCGTCAAACAGGGCGCGGGCAGTATCGGCTTGCGGGGCGTAGACTTTCCAAGCGAAGGCGCGGTCGCCGCACGTCCATGCACCGGCGCCGCCGTAGGGCAGGGCTGGGGTGGCGGTTGTGGCGATGTTATCGTACACCACGTTCATATTGCGAAGGAGGAATACTTCCAGATTATTGGCAGGCGTATCAATGGACGGATCGAGCAGCGTATCGAACAGGAATTTGGGGTCTGATGTGCCGGGCGCAATTTGCCAAATAACCTGAATAAAAAGGTTGCCGTTGAAGGCTGCCAGCAACCCCTGACTATACGTGCTGGGCGAGGCGGGGTTTTGCTGGGCGCTCACATCGAAGAACGATACGTCTACAGGGTGACCGAGGCAGAATTGATACTCACAGAATAGACCCGCTAAACTAAAAGGCGTAGGCGAGGGATACGGCGTAGGGGGAATGGCTTGTGTGGATGTGGGAATGGCGGCGATTGTTGCGGCGACGGCTTGCTGAATTTGAGTTTCTGCCGAGGGGGTGGCAGCTTTCGGCGTACAGGCAATGACCAGTAACAGAATCAGGCATGAGGTCCAAAAAAGAGGCGAAAGTTTTTTCATCGAGAGGATTATACAAGAAAGTAAGTCACCCTAATCTGATGACTTTTTTCTACTTGACAAGGCATGGGTTGGAGCGGTATATTCCGCTTGCCCCTACCCCCCTGGGGGGGGTATAGAATTGAGGTGATGATGGAAAACGAAGCAACCCTTAGACGATTAAAGACCGTGGAAGGACACCTGCGTGGCGTCATCCGCATGGTGGAAGAAGATGCGTACTGTATCGACATCATCCGCCAGATACAAGCCATTGAGGCGGCATTGAATAAGGTCAGTTCAAAGATATTGGAAGATCACCTGAATTCGTGTGTCATCACTGCCATTCAAGGCAATGATAAGAAGGAACGCGAACGGGTGTTAAAGGAAATTACTGAAGTATTTGAAATGTCTACGAAGGTGTAGTAGTTTGATAGTTAGGTAGTTTGGTGGTTGCGCCGCCAACTCATAAATTAAAAAAATGAAACAAGGAGAATAAACTCATGACAACCGTTACTTATACCGTTCCCACCATTTCCTGCGGACATTGCACCCACACCATCGAAAATGAAGTAGGTGAGTTGCAGGGTGTTGAATCAGTGAAGGCTGAAATTGACAGCAAAAAAGTGACCATCACATTTGCCGAACCCGCCTCTGAAGACAAGATCAAGGCGTTGCTGGCAGAGATCAATTACCCGGCAGAGGGCTTGATTACTTTGTAGAGATTAGATGATTAGAGATTGGAGATTAGCTATTGAACTCCAATCTCTACTCTCCAATTGCCAATCTCAAATTACCAAAATGACCGAAACAAAACAACTCACCCTCCCCATTACCGGCATGACCTGCGCCAACTGTGTGGCTACCGTGGAGCGCAATTTAAAGAAACTCGATGGCGTGGAAAACGCTGTTGTGAACTTGTCCTCTGAACGCGCTACATTGGATTTTGATGCCTCCAAACTCGGGCTGACCGATTTCATTGCCCGCATCGACCGCGCCGGGTACGGGATCGCCACCGGGGAAGCGGATCTCGTCATCAAGCGTTTATCTGATGATAGCGATGCCCGTCGTTTAGAACAGGCGTTATTGAACTTGGAAGGCGTCATTAAATCGCATGTTTCGTTTACTCTGGAGAAGGCTCGTGTGGTATATGTGCCAACCATTATTTCACAGGCAGAGTTGCGTGCAGCGATCCGATCCATTGGCTTTGAGGCAGTTGAACTTGGCACAGAAGCAGAGGATGCCGAAGCGCTGGCACGCGAACATGAGATAAACGAACAACGCCGTCTGCTCATCATTGGTTTGATATTTACAGTCCCGCTCTTTCTGCTTTCCATGAGCAAGGATTTTGGGCTGTTGCCTGATTTTGTTTATACCGGCATGGATATGGGCGGAATGCGTGAAGCGCAGCCCTGGTTCAATTGGGTCATGCTTGCACTTGCCGCCCCTGTGCAATTTTATGTAGGCTGGCAATATTACATTGGCGCATTCAAAGCCATCCGCAATAGATCTGCGAATATGGATGTGTTGATTGCCATGGGTTCCTCCGCCGCGTTCTTTTATTCGCTGCCGATCACCTTTGGCTGGCTGATGGGGCATGTTTATTTCGAAACCGCCGCAGTCATTATCACGCTGATCAAACTGGGCAAGTTCCTCGAAGCGCGTGCCAAGGGGCGCACCTCTGAAGCGATTAAAAAATTAATGGGCTTACGCGCCAAAACTGCGCGTGTCATCCGCGACGGCATTGAAACCGAAATCCCCGTGGATGATGTGCGTGTGGGTGATGTGGTAATCGCCAAACCCGGTGAGAAGATTGCCGTAGATGGGGTGGTGGTAGAAGGTCGCAGCGCCATTGACGAATCCATGCTGACAGGCGAGTCTCTTCCGGTTGAGAAGAAACCTGGTGACGCGGTCATCGGCGCGACGTTGAACAAACTAGGCATGTTGAAGTTCGAAGCCACCAAGGTAGGGAAGGAAACCGCGCTGGCGCAGATCATTAAATTGGTGGAAGACGCGCAAGGCTCGAAAGCTCCCATTCAGAAGATCGCGGATCAAGTCTCAGCGGTATTTGTTCCGGCGGTAATAGCCATTGCTACGCTGACGTTTCTCGGCTGGTACTTCTTTGCGCCGCAAGTGGACGATCAATTCACCCGCGCGTTGATTCACATGGTGGCTGTGCTCGTCATTGCCTGTCCGTGTGCGATGGGGCTTGCCACTCCGACCGCCATTATGGTCGGTACAGGCAAAGGCGCCGAAGCGGGCATTCTCTTTCGAACAAGCGAAGCATTGGAACGGGCTGGGAAGGTTTCAGTGGTTGTTCTGGATAAGACTGGGACGATCACGAAGGGTCAACCTGCGGTGACAGATATTGTGGTGGAAAGTGGAAAGTGGAAAGAAGATGAACTGCTGCGCCTCGCTGCATCTGTTGAAAAAGGATCGGAACATCCGCTTGGAGAGGCGATCTGGGCAGAGGCAACAACACGCGGTTTGAGTTTGGTAGAACCGGCTGGGTTTAAGGCAGAGGCTGGGCATGGCGTTCAAGCCGAAGTCGAAGGAAGAAGCGTACTGGTTGGGAACAAGAGAATGTTCGAGGTGCGTGGAATCTCGTTAGGGAATCTTGAATCCGAAGTGGTACGTCTTCAATCTGAAGCAAAGACGGCAATGCTGGTTGCCATTGATAATACGGCGGTGGGAATCATTGCTGTGGCAGATACCATCAAAGATAGTTCGAAAGATGCGATTGCCGATCTGCATAAGATGGGCTTGAAAGTGGCGATGATCACCGGCGATAACCAAAAGACCGCCGAGGCGATTGCGAAACAGGTTGGAATTGATGTTGTGTTGGCTGAAGTGTTGCCCGAAGGCAAATCTGCTGAAGTGAAGAAGTTGCAATTAGAAAATACTGTGGTTGCCATGGTGGGGGATGGTGTGAACGATGCTCCCGCTCTCGCGCAAGCCGATGTGGGACTCGCCATTGGTACAGGTACCGATGTGGCAATGGCTGCCGCACCTGTGACCTTGATGAGCGGCGACCTGCGCGGTGTGTCACGCGCCATTAGCCTTTCACGCAAAACGGTTACGACCATCAAGCAAAATCTGTTCTGGGCGTTCATCTACAATATCATCCTCATCCCTGCCGCAATGCTTGGGTACATGAATCCCATGCTTGCTGCTGGCGCCATGGCGTTCAGTAGTGTTTTTGTGGTGACGAACAGTCTGCGTTTGCGCGGGATGAAAATATAAAAAATGAGTGTACTTTCCGGGCAGAGAACCTCTGCCCGTTTTTTATTTTTTTGCTGTCGTGAAGAAATTTGAAGGGATTTGCTGACGAAGCGGTGGAGGGAGTATTTCATCCGCAAATTTTTAGCGCACCCTGAATGAATTGAAATAACGCTGGTCTGGTGATTAGAGGTAAAATCACCCGTGGTAGACCTCCTGGGCAGACCAATTTCATTGTTATCGGAGAAAAGAGATGAGCGCAACTACAGTTGGACGATATGAAATTGAGAGAGAACTTGCAACGGGGGGCATGGGCGTTATTATTTTGGCAAAAGACCCGTACATTCAGCGGCATGTTGTGGTCAAGGTGTTGATGCATAGCCGCACCATGGAAGATGTTTACCGCGAGTTCTTTCAAAAGGAAGCGGAGATCATTGCCGCTTTGGAGCATCCCTGTATTGTGCCGATCTACGATTTTGGCTGGCATGGACAGCAGCCTTACATTATCATGCGGCACATGTCTGGGGGCAGCCTGCAAGACCGCTTGAGCAAGGAGGCGCTCAAGACCTCTGAGATGGCGCATATCTTTAAGCGGGTCTCAAGCGCCCTGGATGCAGCGCATGAAAAAGGCATCATTCACCGCGATATCAAACCCTCCAATATTTTGTTCGATTCAACCGGTGAAGCTTTTCTTTCTGATTTTGGCATTGCCAAGTCGCAATCTGTTGCGGATGACGAAGGTGAATGGCTGGTGGGAACCCCCGCCTATATGAGCCCTGAACAAGTGCAAGGGAAACCTCTGGACGGGCGTTCTGATGTCTACGCTCTGGGCGTTACCCTGTATCGCCTGTTGACAGGACAATTGCCCTTCTCAAGTAGTTCCACCACAGAATTGGTAAACGCACATGTGGAACTTCCTGTTCCCGATATGCGTACCATCAAAAGCAATTTACCTGCCATATGGCAGGAGGTGGTTGCCAAGGCAATGGCAAAAGACCCCGCCGAGCGTTATGCCACTGCCGGAGAATTTGCCGAAGATGTGGATATGGTTGCCAAGGGAAGATGGTTTATGCGGAAACTGTAACGCGGTATTTGTGTTTTTAAATTGTGGGTCGCAGAGAGCATGGATACAAACGCCCTCTGCGGCTATTTTTGTGCCTAAACATGGAGAATTATGAATAAAGGTATTTTGTACGGTATTGCAACCTATCTAATGTGGGGATTTTTTCCCATTTATTGGAAAATGCTGCATGTGCTTCCTGCTTTACAGGTAATTGGTCACCGCATTGTCTGGTCATTTGCCCTGCTTTTAATTTTCATTCTTGTCACAGGCAGTTGGAAAGATTTCCGCTCCGTGGCTTTTACCCCGAAGACGATTGGAATATATGCCATTGCGGGTGTTTTGCTTTCATGCAACTGGCTTATTTACGTTTGGGGCGTGAATGCGGGGTTTATCGTCGAAACCAGCCTGGGCTATTTCATTAACCCGTTGTTGAGCGTTTTGTTCGGTGTCATCTTTTTGCGTGAACGGCTGCGACCGTTGCAATGGCTTCCGATTGTCATTGCCGCCATTGGGGTGATCTATCTCACGTTTGCTTATGGCAGCCTGCCGTGGATCGCCCTATCGCTGGCATTCACCTTTGGTTTGTATGGGTTGGTCAAAAAACTTTCACCGCTCGGTTCTGCATACGGCTTGACCCTTGAAACCGGTATTGTCTTTCCCATTGCTTTGATCTACCTTGCTTTCGTTCAAATGAACGGCACGGGCGGCTTCCTGCACAACGGGCTGACCATTGACCTCTTACTGGTTGGCGCCGGGTTGGTCACCACCGTCCCGTTGCTGTTGTTTGCTTCCGCCGCAAAACAAATTCCCTTGAATATGATCGGCATTCTGCAATACTTTGCCCCGACCATTCAGTTTCTAATTGGGGTATTCCTTTACAAGGAACCTTTTGATCACGTCCATCTTATTGGCTTTAGCATTGTTTGGGTGGCGCTGATCATCTTCTGGGTTGAAAACATCATCGCAAACCGAAAACCCATGCAGCCCATCCCAGAATTGGGCGAGTAAGACCCCATCGTGTGTTAATAAATTTTTCAAAGATATGCAGATATCGTACTGCATATCTTTTACTGTAAAACTGGACTAGTTGGATATAATTACGAAAAATTATCAGGAGAGAATATTATGAATTTCGCAATGTGGAAGAAAGCGTTGAACGTCATCCCTGAAGTTTCAAAAGAAGAATGGGATGCGCTGGATATCATTTCAAAATGGCTCATCTCCACCCGCGCCGCAGTACTTATTATGACCTTTATTTCCGCCGCCCTAGCCGGGCTTTTTGCGTGGCGTGATGGTTCCTTCAATTTCCTGCTCTGGCTGGCGCTGGTCTTCGGTCTCATCATGGCTCATGCCAGCAATAACATTTTCAACGATTACACCGATTTCGTCCGTGGGGTGGATAAAGACAATTACTATCGCACCATGTACGGCGCCCAACCCGTCGCTTCTGGCTTAATGACCCAACGCCAGCACTTAACCTATTTCGCAGTGACCGGCATCCTTGCCCTGGTCGCAGGTTTGTACCTCGTCTGGCAGACCGAATTCAACACCACCACTTGGATCCTGCTTGGGCTTGGAGCATTCTTCGTCCTGTTCTACACATGGCCCCTCAAAGGGCTTGCCCTCGGTGAAGTTGCCGTACTCATGGTTTGGGGTCCGCTCATGATCGGCGGCGGCTACTACGTTCTCACCGAACAGTGGAACTGGTCTGTTGTTATTGCAAGCCTGCCCTATGTTCTTGGCGTAACCACCGTCATCTTTGGCAAGCACATCGACAAGATTCAAGTTGACAAAGCCAAAAAGATATACACCCTGCCAGTGGTCATCGGCGAAAAAGCCGCCCGCTACGCCATCATGGCAATGATGATCCTTCCGTACCTCTTTACCGGCTATTTGATCGCCATAAAGTTCTTCACACCCATCATGCTCATTGTTCTGCTTGCATTGCCCGCCCTGCGTGAAAGCCTACCGGCACTTTCAAAACCCAAGCCAGAAACCCGCCCCGAAGGCTTCCCCGAAGGTCAGGGCGGCTGGCCCCTCTACTTCGCGCCCATCAGCTTCCGCAACAACCGCTCTTTTGGTTCCCTCTTCATGCTCGGCTTGCTGCTCGATGTAGCGCTTCGTGTACTTCCCGCCACGCAAAATTTCTGGCGGTAATTTCAAACCATATAAAAAACGCCTGCATAACGCGGGCGTTTTTTTGATTACTCCACTTCCACCAGGATCTGTTCCCGTTCCACCGTCTGCCCTTGCGTAACCGAAACCGATTTCACCACTCCATCCTTCAACGCTTGAATGCGGATTTCCATCTTCATCGCTTCCATCGTGAGCAGGGTTTGACCCTTCTTTACAGCCTCTCCCACACTGACAGCAACGCTTCGAATCTGACCTGGCATTGGAGCAATCAGCCCTCCAGCATGATCGTGCCTGACGCCTTGTTTTGCGCCCGATGTTTTTGTGAGCATCAACGTCTGCCCGTTGAGGGTGACCCAGCGCTTCGCCATATCTGATGAGACGTGCGCCGTCACACGTTGACCGTCAACCAGCAAGTCCATGCGCGCGTTGGCTGCATCTGCACGCGTGATCTGCACGTGAACGGTCTTCCCATCAATCACGGCAATAAAATTCTCGCCAGATGGGTTAAGTTCAATGGTTTGGGTGTCGAAGGTTGTTTTCATATGCGTTTTCTGTCATTGCGAGGGCGTTCTTGTTCTTTGCCCGAAGCAATCTCATGAGCCAATCCTGAGATTGCTTCGTCGGGAAGAGCACCCTCCTCGCAATGACGTAAAATCTTAATTCCTATAATTCCCTGTCTGTTTCCACGGGTTGAAAGGGTCGGTCTCATTCGAAACAGCGGGTTGTGTCTTGCCGCCCACAAAGACCACATCTGTCAGCGCGGCGGCGATGAGAGCGTGGAGTTCCGGTTGGGGAACATTCCATTCACCAAACTTGGTATCAACCCAACGTGTAGTGACTTTGCCTTGTTTGAAATCATCCGTTTCAAGGACGGCGTGCATGTAATCCATATTTGTCACCACGCCGTGGACAATGAAATCGTTGAGCGCGTTCTTCATACGTTTGATGGCGTCTTCGCGGTTTCCAGCGTAGACAATGAGTTTTGCCAGTAGCGGATCGTAAAAGTGGGTAACTTCATCGCCAGCCGCAAACCCAGAATCCACACGAATGCCGGGTCCTTGCGGTTGGATAAATTGCAGCAGTTTGCCGGTGCTGGGTAAAAATCCAGTGGAAGGGTCTTCGGCGTAGACACGGCATTCGATGGCGTGCCCGTGTTGGTGCAGGTCGGTTTGGGCGAAGGGAAATTTTTCTCCTGCTGCAATTCGTATTTGCCAGTGGACGAGATCAAGCCCGGTGACGAGTTCTGTTACAGGGTGCTCCACTTGCAGGCGGGTGTTCATTTCCAAAAAGTAGAAAGTGGAGAGTTTGGGGTCGAAGATGAATTCGACGGTGCCAGCGTTGTTGTAGTTAACCGCCCTGGCGGCGGCAACTGCGGCTTCTCCCATTTTTTCTCGCAGTTCGGGTGTGAGCAGGGGAGAGGGGGATTCTTCGATGATCTTTTGGTGACGTCTTTGCACAGAGCATTCGCGCTCAAAGAGATGGACGAGGTTGCCGTGGTGATCGCCAAAGACTTGAATTTCGATGTGGTGTGCTTCGGCAAGGTATTTTTCAATGAGCAGGCGTTCGTCGCCAAAAGAGTTTTGTGCTTCGCTTCTGGCAAGTTCGATGGCTTCTTGAAGTTCGTTTTCGGCATGGACCACCCTCATCCCTTTGCCGCCGCCGCCTGCCGAGGCTTTAATAAGAACGGGGTAGCCAATTTCCTTTGCGGCTTTTTTAAATTCTTCGTATGTCTCCAGCCCTTCGTGCCCGGGGACGGTGGGCACGCCTGCTTTTTTCATCAGGATTTTTGATTCGGCTTTATCGCCCATGGCGCGGATCGAAGCGGCTGAGGGGCCGATAAATGTCAGGTTTGCGGCTTCCACTGCGGCGGCGAAAGAGGCGTTCTCTGAGAGGAATCCATAGCCCGGGTGGATGGCATCGGCTTTTGAGTGGAGAGCGGCTTGGATCAAGACATCCATATTCAAATAGGATTCTTTGGGCGCGGCATTGCCGATATGAACCGCCTCATCTGCAAATTGAACGTGTTGGGCGTTTTTATCGGCATCGGAATAGACGGCGACGGTTTGGATGCCGAGTTCGCGGCAGGCGCGCATGATGCGAATGGCGATCTCGCCGCGATTGGCGATGAGGATTTTATTGAACACGCAACAACTCCAGTAATTCTTTTTCACGTTCGGGCTTCAAGCCTGCTTTTAGTTCACTGCCTGCGGGGCGTTCGGTTTCCCATTCGTAAATATCTTTGATGGTTTGCGCAAGCGGGGTGAAGGTGAGCCCGGCATTTAATGCGCGTGAGATATCTACATTGGAAACACCTGCATTTTCCCCGGTTTCAGGGAGCCATGCGGGCATATCGCTCCATGGTTCAACATGATGTTTTTCAAGGAATTCCACCGGCGCCCATTTGAAGCGGGCATCGCTTTTGCTGACGCGTTTACAGGTTTCAAAGATGGTGTTGAGCGTGATGGGGTTGCCGGTGACGTTGAATGTGCCTGTGCCGCTTTTGAGAATAATGTTGTTGATGAAGAATGCGAGGTCGCGGGCATCGATGATCTGGGTCATGGCGTCGGCGCGGTCTGGGGCGAGAATATCGCCTCCGCGTGCAATGCGGACGGGCCAGTAGGTAAAGCGGTCTGTGGGGTCATGCGGTCCGACAATAAGCCCCGGGCGGATGATGATGGCTTCTGCGCCGTATACATCTTGCACGGTTTTTTCACACAGCGCTTTAAGCGGACCGTAGGTTTCGCCGGTGATTTCTTCAACGCTTTCGTTTTGCAATTTGCCCACCGGGTAACTTTCGTCTATGCCGTTCCTTTTGAAATCGGCATAGACCGATATGCTGGAGATGAAGACGTAACGCCCGACCCTGTCTTTTAAAAACTCGGCAGATTTTTTGACGATGCGCGGCAGGTAGCCGCAGGTATCGATCACCACATCCCATTCGCCTTGCAGCTTGTCGAGGTCGGTTTCGCGGTCACCATGGATCGGTGTGGCGATACGACGGAAAAGCCCTGGGGTGCTTTGATTGCGGTTGAAGAGGGTCAGTTCGTGCCGCATGGCGCGCGCCAGTGTGACAATGTGCCGTCCCACGAATCGTGTTCCGCCGAGTATGAGGATTTTCATTTGATCCCTACCAGTGTGAAGAGTGTGTCTTGAGGTTTGGCCGGGTTGAATGTGAATTCGCTGTAGATTTCAACCTTGGAAAAACCGGCTTCATTAAATAATTGAAGCGCTTCTACCTGGGTATAGGACAGGGTTGCAGGGGCTTGTATGTGAACTTCGCTTTCACCCAATATTCCGTTTTTGAGGGCTTCCCATGTGTCGTGGGTATCTTCCATTTTTGTTTCAGGGTTGTAACGTGCCCATCCGGTTCTGCGAATCGTCACCCCATCTTCGGGGCGGATGGCTTCTTGAGTGAAGCCGCTGTCAAGCGGGTCGCCTTCCACCCAGAGGGTCATAAATGGCGAAATGAGCGCCCCGCCTGGTTCAAGATGCGCCAAACAGCGCTTTAATGCCTGCTGAGGTTGGTTTGGTTTTAATAATAGCTGGATCGAACTGGATGGGATAAGGATGGTCTTGTATGTTCGCGGCAGGTCTAATTCATCCATGCTTTGGGTGTACAGCCTGGGTGAGAGGTTCTTCTTGGCGGCATTTTTTTCGCAAAGCGCAATCATTTCAGGTGAAATATCGACGCCGTCCACATCAATACCTTGTGCGAGGAAATCGAGGAGCAAACGACCGCTTGAACAACCGATATCCAAAACGGGTTGACCATATTTTTTGATCAATTCGATAAACATGGCACGGTCTTCCCAACCGGATGTATCACCGCGCAATAGATCCCAATATGTGACCATCATTCCGTAATATTCATAATTTTTTGCCATGGCGTTTAGCTGTCCTTGATCTGTTTTAATGTTATTTCTATTGCTTTGGCTTCCATTCCATCAGGCATGATGTTGTATGCGGTGACGATCAGTTCCTGACCCAATAATATAACTTCGGTTCGCCAGCCCCAGTCGGGTCCGCCGGTGGGGTCGGGGTAGGAGCCGAGGACGAAGAAGCCGTTATCCATTTCGTTGCCGGTGCAGAACATGATGGCTGTGTTGGTGTGGAACGAGTCAACCCATGAGGCTTCGTAGCGGTTGAGTTCGGTGTTGTACCCGAAGGTGAACATGCCATGCTGCGCTTCCCCTTCGATGGACGATTGATACAGGAAGAGGGCGTAACGTCCTTCAAGAATAATTTGGACCGTTCCGGCAATGGGGGCTTGATTGGCAAGTTTATCTGGTTCGAGCCAGAGTTTGGAGGTTCCCTGCCAGTGACCGGCGAGTTGGGAGAGGAAGTGATGGGGAGAGGATTCTTTGTGAGTCATGGTAAGTAGAAAGTGGTGAGTGGGTTATGGGAGTGGGGTTTCTGAATCGAGATTGAAGCTTGATGATTGAGTTACATATTCGGACTGTTCTTCGCGGATGCCTTTTTGGCGTTGATTGGGAGTAAGGATGCTTAGCATTTTGATGATCTGTGTCAATAAACCAATTCGATGCTTTATAACATCTTCTTTCAATGTGTGGTGAGATTTGAAATACCAATCTCTCGCTTCTCTTGCAGAGCCGAGGGAGTACTCAAGGAAACGAGCACGGTCTTTGCCAGTGGAACGGGAATAGCCTTCTGCAATATTTGCTGATATAGAACAAACAGCACGATAAAGTTGGTCTGCCAGATCGCGGGTGAGGGGCGTTTTGTTTAATGCAAGAGCATCCTGCCAGGAAATATCGGCTGAAAACAAGGCAAGGCGATAAACTTCCAATCTCCACAGCGAATCGCCTTTAATCTCATCGGGAACACTTGCCTGCCATTCAACATACTTCATGCCAATTCTCCACTCACCACTTTCTACTTTCTACATTCTAAACACCCCAAAGCCGCCATCTTCTTTTGGCGCATTCAACACAACCGACAATGCCAACCCCAACACTTGACGGGTATCTGCCGGGTCGATGACGCCGTCATCCCAGATTCGTGCCGAGGAATGATAAGGACTACCCTCACGTTCGTATTTCTCCAACAGCGGACGTTTGAACTCTTCCGCCTCTTCCGCGCTGAGAGTTGGTTTGCCCTCGCGGACGAGTTGATCTTGTTTGATGGTGAGCATCACATTCGCAGCTTGTTCCCCGCCCATCACGCTGATTCTCGCATTGGGCCACATCCACAAGAAGTTGGAGCCATAGGCGCGCCCCGCCATGGCGTAGTTGCCCGCGCCAAACGAACCGCCGATGACGATGGTCAGTTTGGGGACGCGGGTCGTTGCCACAGCGTGAACCATCTTCGCGCCATCTTTGGCGATGCCGCCGGTTTCGTATTCCTTGCCGACCATGAAACCAGTGATGTTCTGCAAGAAGATGAGCGGAATGCCGCGTTGGTCGCACAGTTCGATGAAGTGTGTGCCTTTGAGCGCAGACTCGCTGAACAAGACTCCGTTGTTGGCGATGATGCCGACGGGGTAGCCGTGGATGCGGGCAAAGCCACAGACCAGGGTTGTGCCGTAGCGCGATTTGAACTCGCGGAATTTGCTTCCATCTACAATGCGTGCGATGATCTCGCGGACGTCGAAGGACTCTTTGAAGGTGCGCGGCAGGACGCCGTACAACTCGTCGGCGGGGTATAAAGGCTCCTCAGGTGGAGCCACATCCAGCGCGGAAAGATGCGAATGCACGTGTCCGCGCGGAAGAGTTTCAACAATCGAGCGTAGAATTTCAAGCGCGTGGTCATCGTCTTCCGCAAAATGATCTGCCACGCCGCTCTTGCGCGTGTGGACATCCGCGCCGCCCAATTCTTCGGCTGTGACATCCTCCCCCGTCGCGGCTTTGACGAGCGGCGGGCCGCCGAGAAAAATAGTCCCTGCGCCTTTGACGATGATGGCTTCATCACTCATCGCAGGGACGTATGCGCCACCCGCTGTGCAACTTCCCATCACCGCCGCGATCTGCGGAATGCGCTTGGCAGACATGCGTGCCTGGTTGTAGAAAATGCGCCCAAAGTGATTGACGTCGGGGAAGACTTCATCTTGAAAAGGCAAATTTGCCCCGCCAGAGTCTACGAGGTAGAGGCAGGGCAAATGATTTTCTTCGGCGATCTGCTGGGCGCGCAAATGCTTTTTGACCGTCATCGGGAAGTATGAGCCGCCTTTGACGGTGGCGTCGTTGGCGATGATGAGCGCTTCACGATTCGAGATGCGCCCAATGCCGGTAACAATGCCCGCGCCCGGGGCTTCGCCATTGTAGAGATTGTGCGCCGCTAATGCCGAGAGTTCAAGGAAAGGCGCGCCTGGGTCGAGCAGGCGTTCGATGCGTTCGCGCACGAACAACTTGCCCTGCTCTTCGTGGCGTTTGCGATATTTCTCGCCGCCACCTTCGCGGACGTGAGCAAGGTGTTTCTTGAGTTCTTGAGCAAGGGCTTTGTTGTGTTCTGTATTAGCTTTGAATTCGGGGGATTGCGGTTCAAGGGCGGAGGAAAGGGTTTCCATTCCCCAATTTTACTTCCTCTTGCCATCCATGTTATCCTTTTCGCATGAACTTTTCACACATTACTTCAGACCTTTTCATCGGCACCACGCCGCACAAAAAGGATTACGATACGTTGCGGGATTTGGGTGTGCGCCTCGTGCTTAACATGCGCTTCGAGCGGATGCCCCACCACGACCCGCATCCGACTCCCATTGAGCGGCTCTGGCTCCCAACCTTTGATACACCGCTGATACCGATTCCTATCAAGCCGCTCATCCGCGGTGCAAAAGCGGCGCTCGAAACGATTCAAAGCGGCGGAAAGGTCTTTGCGCATTGTGCCTATGGCGCTCATCGCGGCGTGACGATGGGCGCGTGTGTGCTGATCGCACAGGGAATGAATCCGTTGGAGGCAATGGCGTTGATCAAGTCCAAACGTCCGCAAGCCGACCCGGATGCGTACTACATCCGTCCGCGCATTTTGAAATTTGCCGAGGTATGGAACACGTAGGGGCGATCCGTCAGGATTTTACAAATCGCATCGTCATAAAGGGAGGATCGCCCTTTGCTAAGAAGGTTGCCCGTCCATAGGGCGATCCTCTCTTTGAGCAACGAGGTTCTAATGGATGTTGACGGGTCGCCCCTGCCGCCACCGAATTATTTTTGAAATGAAAAAACTTTTTCTTCTTTTATTGGTTATCCTCATCGCTTGTACCCCTCAAACCACTCTGCCTGAGGCTCCGTTGCAAACGGAAACGCCTGCCCGAGTCATTCCCACGCCGAGGTACGACGTCACTTCGCAGAGTCAGCCCACGGTCACGGCAGAGGCGACGCGGATAAAGCAGGCAACATCCACGCCGATGGTTGAGCCCACTGCGGTGATCGAGTCCGCAACGGTTACAGTGACGGCAAATGATAATGAGTGGATGAGTCTCCCGGTCCAGCCGGAGCCGGAGACGAATCTGCGCGCCATTTACGAACGCGGGCTTGTCCTTGGTAACGATCCCAATGCCTTTTCCATCTTTGGTGATTGCCAGGCACGCCCTGACGAATTTTTTGGTTTGTACGAAACAGATGCGGCTTTGGTGGCGAGCCTTTCACCTGAACTGCAAGAGACCGTGGCGCATTTCAGCGGCTCGTTCAACCGCGAAAGCTCCACGGCGCAAGATGGCACCACACCCGGCGCGTTGTTGTGGGACCAGTGGCATCGTGGTGAGTATGGCTGTGAGTCTGGTGAAACGCCAGTGAGTTGTGAGTTGCGTGTGCATCGTCCGTCATTTGTGATCATTCAGATCGGTTCCCATTTTGAGTCTCGTAATACCGAGTATTTACGGCGTGTGATCGATCAGTTATTGGAACAGGGGGTAGTGCCTATCCTTGCCACCAAAGCCGATAACCGCGAAAAAGATAATCGCGTTAACCGCGATATGGCGCTACTCTCTGCCGAATACGATCTGCCATTGTGGAATTTTTGGGCGGCGGTTTCAGGCTTGCCCAACCGCGGGCTTTACACCCGCCAGGATAGACCGCTTCAGGGTGATATTTATTTGACAGAGGATGCGAAGGCGATACACCGCGAAACCGGTTTGGAAGCCTTGAACATTGTTTGGCGCACGGTAACAAGAGAGTAGGGACAGGGCTTGCCCCTGTCATTTTTACCCCATTTTTTACAAGGTGTTCTTGAAAGCCGCGCCCTTACAGGTTTGCTGATTTTTGAAATTGGATCAATTGGTCAATGAAGTGTTTTTGACCGGCGGCATAGTGGGTTGCCAGTGTGTTCAGACGGAAGACGAGTGTGCTGCCATCTTTGAGCTCGATGGCGATCATTTTCTGGTTTAAGAATCCGCTCGGCTTGATGGATCGAATCTCTGTCAACGCGATCTCGCTGGTTTTTTTGTTTAGCATTTTCAGCGTGGTGACACCCATTTCGGTGGCGATCAGGAACAAACGTCTGCGGGTGAGGGCGGCGAAGAAGTAGCCGCCGCCGAGCAGGCTTAAGCCTCGGCTGGCGATCACTCCGCTCACGGTTTGGGTGAAGAGAAAGCCTGTGAGTTCGATCCCTTCCCCGGGTTCGAGAAGAGGCATGAGTTGGTTATGGGTGAATTCGTCGTATTTGTGCATGTTTATTTTTCGGCTTTATCCAGGTCTTTGCCAATGTCGCGTTGGAAATCCCAGGTGAGGTAATCGAGGTTGGCGGGCAGGGAGAGCTCAAGTGTGTAAAGGTATTGCAGTTCCAGTTTTATCTTGCGCGGATGGCAGGCAAGCAAGTGTCCGCCGCTGGTTTTATCTTCGGTAAGAAAATGCAGGTGTACACCCGGCACGCTCAATGCCGACATGAAGGATGGCGTATAAAACCCGACCATTTTCCCGCTGACGTTGTGAAACTCAAAGGTGGGTTGCTCGGCTGCCACTTCCACCAGCGGACGGTAGTTCTCCTGCTTGGGCACTGAACGTGTTTTAACGTAATCGAATTCGCCAGTAATGCGGAAACCATAAAAGATGTTGGGTGAAGGCATTAGGTCCATCATCCACCGCAGGAAGTCTTCGTAATTCATCCCGCCTTCGAACTCTTCATCGCTGGCGGGGTTGAAGAAGGTGACGCAGGCGAAGGGGGTGCAAACATCATCGTCTTCGATCAGGTTTACTTTGCCGTCTGAACTGACACGGTAGATCTCGCCGTCCACCATCATCATTTCGCCGTCGAGGTCGTTAAAAGTTCCCAGTCCCATATCACCATGTTTTCGAATTTCATGGAAAGGGATGTTCTGCTCGTAAATGCCTTCAACCAGCGAGTTGACCGGTGCGCACAAGTAAACCTTGCTTTCAGCGCGGCGCTTTCTAGACCTGCGGATGGTGGTTCGTTCCATTTGTCTTTTTCTCTCTCTCTAAATTATGTGGTTACTTGCCGTACCATTGGGTATTGCCAATGATCTCCCAACCGCGTTCTGTGGCGATCTTTCTTAATTTTTCGTCGGGGTACACGGCTACAGGGTGATCGGCATGTTCGAGCATGGGCACATCGAGAATGGTATCGCCGTAGGCAACATCCACACGGTCTACGGCAAGACGGCTGAGTACCTGCTCGATCTTTTTCTCGTTTGCCACAAGCCCGCTGGTCATTTTTATTTTTCCGTTTCTGATCTCTACAGGCGTGCCAATGGTCTGTGCGCCGATTCGTTCAGCAAAGGGCTCAATAAAAGGTTCTATCACGCTGCTGGCAATATACACTTTTGCGCCCTGCTCACGGTGGGCAACCAGCCTCGCGATCACATCTTCGCGGCGGTTTTTCCACAGGTCGTGTTCCACCACCCATTCCGAAGCATGGCGGAGGTTTTCAGGGTTGGCATCTTTGATGTAGTCGAGGCTATCGATCATCAACTGCTGCCCCCATTCCTGCCAGTCGATCCATCCGCGTTTGGCGAGGATGTACGCGGGAATAACCTGTGTCTTGTACCACGCGGCGCGTACTTTGCTTTGGTTGTGCTTCACCCAATCCACCAGCCCTAAAAAGGGAGAGCCGGTGGTCAGGGTTCCCATCATGTCTGAAAGAACGATCATGCTTGCTCCTAATGCGTTGTTGTAAGGCGGTGTTGGTTACCAGTTGATGTTCAGGTCTTCTTCCAATGACTGGCATTCAGTCCCGCTGCAATTCTTCAGGGCGGTTAATTTTTCATGCAAAAGAGACAGCGTTTCGGCGTTTAATGTACCCGCGAGATTTTCCAATTGATAGGGGTCATTGGTCAGGTCGTAAAATTCCAACTCGCCGTTGGCATATTCTACATAAACATAGTTTTCGCCGCGTATGCCGCGAAATGCGCCGCCTGCCACGCCTACCAGCAGGTTATCTTTTTCGGGGTCGTTCATGGCTTCGGCAATGGCTTCTTCATCGATATATCCAAATTCGATCAGCAGTCCGTTGCGCCATTGTAAGGTATCTGCTTGCAGCCATGGCAGAAGAGAGCGTCCATCTACAAAGGCGGGAATTTTTGCCCCAGCCATCTCGGCGATGGTGGGGGCGAGATCTATGTTTGCCGTCATTTGGGTCACGGTTGAGCCCGGTGTGATGCCTGGTCCGCGCACCATGAACGGGACGAGAATATCCTCCTCGTACGCAGTACCCTTGCCAGACGGAAGTTGATGCTCACCAAGGTGGAACCCATTGTCAGATGTGAAGATGATGTAGGTGTTATCCAATTGTCCGTTCGCTTCCAATACCTGGACCAATTCAGCTACAAAGTCATCCACTGGTTTAAGCGTGGAAACCCGCTTGCGAAAGACGTAATTGGCGTCGCCTTCGTCAAACTCATCACCCGTCTGGGTGAGCGCCTGAATAATTCGCGGTTTGTCACTTATATCTGCCTCGCGAAAGGATGGGCTTTGCGGATAGGTCAGGTCTTCATCCACAAGATCCCCAGGGGCGGGTGTCGCCGGTCCGTGAGGCGCGTATACCGAAACAAAAAGGAAGAAAGGCGCATCTGCTTTAACGCTGTCATCGATAAAGGCGAGGGATTTTTCCCGAATGACACTGGTGCTGTAATCTTCAGGCGCATCGCCGTATTCAACCAGTGTTCCATTTTCATTCATCGTGTAGTTATAAAAGAAATCGCCGTCATCGGTATTGGCAAGGAAAGCGCCCCAATCATCCCAGCCGGGCGGTACGTAATTCCTGCCTGCATTAACCGGATAGTTATTAAGGTACTTCCCGAACAAGGCAGTGCGGTAGCCTGCATTTTGCAGCCAGATATTGAGGGCATCTTCTTCTTCTTTCAATTTGAAAAAACGCGCAAACCCCGGCGAGTTTTGAAGGATATCGGTGTTATGCGCGTATTGTCCGCGTATTGTCGTTGCCCGCGAGGCACAGCAAATGGGTGTGGTGATGAAGTAGTTTTCAAAGGTCGCGCCCTGCTCACCAATTAATTGCCTGGTTTGCGGAATATACGGCATGAGAGGTGTGTCCAGATCATCGGTGAGGATGAGGATGACATTGGGCGAATCTTTGAACGGGTTCTGCATGGTGCAACCCGCCAGCAAGGCAAGTAGGATGAGCAATAGGGCAAATTTCTTTTTCATGAGGCTCCAATACAGACGATGAATTACGATGTTCAGCGGTCTATGGTCAATAATCGTCCGCAGTATATCACTGCGCCGTGTTGCCGCCATCCACCAACAACAAGTGACCCGTTACAAAAGATGCCTCATCCGATGCGAGGAACACAACCGCATTGGCGATCTCTTCCGGTTTGCCAAAACGTCCCATCGGAATATATGCGCTTGATTCTTTAATTGCTTCTTCCACCGAAACCGCGCCCGAGCCTTCAAAATACCCCTTCTCCATCCATCGATCCACGAACGTATCGCCCGGGCAAACTGCATTCACACGAATGCCCTCACGCGCATAATCGAGCGCCATTGCCTTCGTCATCATCCCAACCGCGCCCTTGCTCATGATATATGGAAAAGCATTCTTCCCCGCCACCACCGACCAATCGGAGCCGTTATTTACAATGGCACCCTTGCCCTGTTTTCGCATGTGCGGCAAAACCAATTTGCACATACGCCACACCGCAGTGATATTAATATCCATCGTATTCTTCCAGGTCTCTTCGTCCGTCGTTTCCGCCGTTCCGCTGGTGACAATGCCCGCGTTATTGAAAAGAATATCAATGCGATTAAATTCCTTGACCGCAGCATCTACGACTCTCTGACAGTCTTCCACCTTTGAGTGATCTGCCTCTACAAAAACGCATCGGACTCCCTTCGACCTGCATTCTGCTTCGACAACCTTTCCCAAGCTGATTCGTCGCCCCGTAACGACCAGATCCGCGCCTTCCTCTGCAAATCGCAATGCCGTCGCTTTGCCAATTCCAGATGTTCCGCCAGTGATAATGGCGGTTTTGTTTTTGAGTCTCATAGTTGCTCCTTTGTTTGACGATAGACCACGGACAATAGGCTATCGTGCATCGTCCGAAGTATAATCCCCTCACTATGGACAGTAAGACCCTCAACGTACTGGAATACCCCAAGATCCTCAACAAACTCGCAGGTTACTGCGATTTTTCCGCTTCGATGGAGTTGGCACGTCAGCTTGAGCCGACTGATTCCTACGACCTCGCCGTAGCACGCCTTGCTGAAACGACCGAGGCGCGCAAACTACTCTCCGTGCAAGACGTGAGCATCGGCGCCGCACATGATATTCGCCAATCGGCAGACCTCGCCGCACGCAGCGGTGTGCTCGACGCACACGCTTTGCTGGATGTGAAATCCACGTTGATCGCAACCCGCGAACTAAAAAAGACCTTCGAGAAAAAAGACGGTGAATATCCGCGCCTGTGCCTTATTGCGGAAGGATTGCCCGAAACGCATGGCATTGTCGATGCGATCTCGCGCGTCATCTCCGATAGGGGCGAAGTGCTGGATTCTGCTTCGGTCAAACTGGCGGATATCCGCAGAAATTTGAGAGTCGCCCACGACCGTTTGATGAGCCGCCTGCAAAAATATGTAACCGACTCAAAAACATCGACCATGCTGCAAGAATCCATCATCACCCAGCGTGACGGGCGGTATGTCATTCCCCTGCGCGCTGAGTTCAAGGGCAAGATCAAGGCAGTCATCCACGACCAATCTTCCAGCGGGGCAACCCTGTTCATTGAACCGCTGCCCATCGTGGAAGCCAACAACCAGATCCGCGAATTACAGCTTGCCCAACGGGATGAAGAACAGCGTATTCTTGCCGAGGTATCATCCATTGTGGGCGAACATGCCAGCGAATTGAAATACGGCATCGAGAACCTCGCTGTGTTAGACCTGGCTTTTGCAAAAGCAAAGTATGGCGAAGAACTGAAGGCGAGCGAACCGGAATTGCAAAATGCAGACAGTAAAACGCAGAATGCAGAAAAGCAATCGTCGATCAAGTTGCTTCAAGCCCGTCATCCCTTACTGGATTCTGATACCGTTGTGCCAGTGGATGTAGACCCCCGTGAAGGGACTCGCGCCATTGTCATCACGGGTCCAAATACCGGCGGCAAGACCGTTTCGCTCAAGACCGTTGGCTTACTCGTGCTCATGGCTCAAAGCGGACTTCATATCCCCGTTCAAAGCGGCTCAGAATTGCCGTTCTTTAAGTCGGTGTATGCAGATATTGGTGATGAACAATCCATCGAGCAGTCGCTTTCCACGTTTAGCGGTCATATCACCAATATCATTCGTATTCTCAAAAAGATCGATAACCGTTCGCTGGTCATCTTTGATGAACTCGGCTCTGGCACCGACCCGCAAGAGGGTGCGGCAATTGCCCGTGCGATCCTTAGCCATCTGCTTGAAGCGGGTGTGATGACCCTCGTCGCCACACATTACCCTGAATTGAAGACCTTCGCACATTCCACCGAAGGCGTGGTGAATGCTTCGCTTGAGTTCGATATCAAAACGCTTCGACCTACCTATAAGTTGACCATTGGTCTGCCCGGGCGTTCCAACGCCTTAGCCATTGCCCAAAAATTAGGCTTGCCGCAAAGCATTATTGAGTCTGCCAGGGGAGAGATCAATCCGTTGGATTTGCGTGCCGATAAATTATTGGATGATATTCGCAAGGAACGCAACCGCACGTCACGCGAGCGTGAAAAGCTGGAAAAGCAGCGTGTGCGCCTTGAAAAGCAAAACGCCGACCTTGAAAAACGGCTTGAGAAAATAGAAGATGAACGCCGCGAAACCATTGCCAAAGCCCGTGCCGAAGGTGAGTTGGAAGTGGCAGTTCTCAAACGCAATATCGATTCGTTGAAATCCCAGCTAAAGAAAGCCAGCCAGCCGCTGCAAGCCATCCGTGCCATTGAAGAGAAGATGGAAAAGATCGAAGAGAAGGTGGAGCAGCCTGTCGAACGACGGCAGACGGCAGAAGGCAGACCGCAGTCGGGGGTGAGTGGTCAATTACGTTTGGGCGAAAAAGTCACCGTCAGCAGCTTGAATGCCGAGGGTGTGGTAACCGCTTTGGGTGAGTCGGATGCGGAAGTTCAGATCGGCACGATCCGTGTGCGGGCAAAGATGTCTGATCTTGTTAGGCGCAATGGTGAGGCTGTTTCCAATGAGCAGAAAGTAGAAGATAAAAAGCAGAAAGCTGGTTCATCCTCCACGGTTAATCGTCTTTCGTCTGCTTCTCCCGGCATGGAAGTAGACCTGCGCGGACTTATGTCTGAAGATGCGTTGGATAAGATGGAGCGGTATCTGGAACAGGCGTATCTTTCAGGGCTGCCGTGGGTGCGTGTGATTCATGGCAAGGGTACTGGGAAATTGCGGCAGGCTGTGCGCGAGGCGTTGAAGGGACACTCTTATGTGAAGTCGTTTGAAGAGGGCGGGCATACGGAAGGCGGTGAGGGTGTGACTGTGGTGAAGTTGAACGCTGGGTAGTACTTTTATACTGAATTTCTTTACGCTTTCGTAATTTAGGTCGTGAATGAGTTGGTATATAATCGCCCAAACTTAACAGGAGCCGACCATGTCCATTGATGACGCCATTAAAAAGATGACAGACCTTGTAACCGCCGCATGTGCCAGCGTAGAGATCAAAGCCATAAAAATGTCGGATGAAGAAGCCCGCCTGACGGTGTTAGCCCCTGCAGGTGATATGCAAAAGATCAAAGATGCGACCTTTCAACCTGCCATTGATATGTTGAATAGCGACGGTATGGATGTGCAGGTCTTTGTGTACGATAAAGATGCCCCGCCTTTGAAAGGATGAAGCAAGAACGCTCAGGCGTTCAATGCCTTTATGAATGCATCTGCCATGGTTTCGATGTTGATCTCTTCTGAGACGATCCGATAAGACTCTTTGCCCATTTCCCGCAGACGCGCTGTATCAGACAGCGCGTTTTTCATTGTGTTGACCAGCGCTTCATAATTTTCCGGTTCGATCTGCCAGCCGTTCCCTTTGCGGACGAGATCATCCTGTGTGCCGTCCCCTTTTGCCACGATGACGGGCAGACCGTAGCTCATGGCTTCCTGTACGGCGAGCCCGCCTGTGCCTGGCAGGACGAATAAGTCTGCTTGCTGGAAATACGGCTTCAATTCTGAGCCGTGTTTTGCGCCGATGAATTCGGAGGATGGGTAAATATCTTTTGCCAGTGTTTGCAATGCTTCGCGTTCCGGTCCATCGCCAACGATGAGCAGGCGTGGTTTATTTTCCATTTCAGCACAAGCGCGGAGAAGTGAAGCGACTCGTTTGCGGGCTTGTAAACGCCCCACGAATAAAATCGTGGCATGGTCAATCGTCAATGGTCTATCGTCAGGTTTTTCTGGTTTTGCTGAAACCGAGTTGTGTGCCACAAATATCTTTTCACGCGGAAAGCCAAGCGCAGCATATTCTTCTGCGCCGCGCTGGCTGTATGCGATCATCCCGTCGAATTGATGGATGAAGCGTTTCCACAGTCTGCTTTGTTTTGGCGCTCCCAATCCCCAGCCGAGCACACACCGTCCGCGTTTGTGCATCCAACTCACGGCGGAGGGCGAGGCGAGGTAACGCGGATTAGCTTCCATGATAAGCGTGTCGGGATTCCACTCCTCCAGCCAGCGGATGAAATTCTTCTGATAACAAAAATAAAACGCGCCGCCAAAGAGATGCACATTTTGCGCCTCAACATGACGGGCAACCTTGGTCGTGCCTCCGGCGATCATTTCTACGGGGCGGGCTTGACCAGCAAAAAGACTCATGCCGCCATTGCATTTGCCCGCAAGCAGATCGAAGAATGGGACGCGATATGCGGGTAGGACACGTTGTTGAAGACCGAGTCGGTGAGGGTGGAAGATTGTCATGGAAGGGTGGAGCACCTTGAATAGATCAGTGAGATTTCATCTTCATATTGCTTGCACCAATCTGTAGAGTTTTGTACGGCAGGAACCAAGCTCGTTTGGGTTTTGGCGAGAAATAACAGGTTTACATCATGCTCTGCAAGAAAAACATCCCAGCCGGGCTGGGCAGATTGCACAAAAAGATATTCCTTCATTTGATCGAGTGTGAAAGACATCTGGATCCGTGTATCCAACCACACGGGTCGGGATGGAAGTGCATGAACGAGATATGATCCGTAGATCACATCATTCCACATCACGCCCGGGAGTTCGGGGTGCTCCGATAACCAGTCTGTAGCGGCAATGGGGGTATGAGGTTCAACGGCTGGGTAGTTTTGGGTGGATATTTTTTCGCGAATGCCGGGGAGAAGCATAAGAGGCATTACCAGTAGCGCAACCCCAAGCCCGATGTTGAGTGAGGCAGTTTTTACTTCAACGGTTTGGTCTATTTTTTGAACAAGAGTAGTGGGCATTAGGCTGGCAGTGAACATGCTTAACATGAACAGATCCCAGATCACAAACCGCTGCGACCTTAATCCCAACCATGTAAAAACAAGAAACAGGGCGATCTCAAAGAAAGATGGGCGCTTTTGGCTGAATATTGCCAGGGGTATCAATGCCAATAACCAAAGGAAATAGATGTTCATTTGCCAGCCCGAGTTAACGGGCGGCGCCCATTCGGTGACAAGGTCGTTGGTGATGGGCGAAACAAAAGTCTCAAGTGTTGATCTCCAAAGCCCAAACGTGTTTGGGTTTATGAAGGTTAATAAAAATGAGGCGAGCAGGATGATAAACAGTGATTTTTTATCGCCGGAGCCGAATAAAAAGGCGGTTCCGGTAAGAACGAAAAACAGAGTGAACGATCCATGTAAATTTGCCCATGCCCAGCCGATCAAGATGAGCGCCCAGGGAAACTTTTTTTCACATTTATGCCATTTTAATAAAAGCCAGAGCGTTGCCAGAAAAAGTGGGAACATCAACAATTGTGGACGCACCCCCCAGTTATTACTGCCGGAAAGTCCTGCCAACAGGGTGAGCAACGAAGCCAAACGCGGACCCAGCCCATACTCGCGCAGTAATTTCCACAGGAGAGTGTATGTGAGCCCAATAAAAATTGCGACGAGAAGGACGGTTAACGAAATACCGCCGCTTTGATAAACGAGCCATAAAATAACTGAAGAAAGCCACGCCAGATATACAACCGGCTGCCCGGCTTGTATGGAACTGTAGGTATCGGTTAATGGAACCGCAGATTGCTCCAGAATATCCCTGCCCAATCTCAAATACCACCAATAATCATGAGGTTGTACCGGAAAGAGCATGGCAAGCATCAACAAAGGGAATAAGGCGATACTGAGCCAAAGCAGATCGTAGGAGCTAAAAGACCGTTTCATTTTTTATCCAACATGCGGGGCGGAATAAGCGGGCGATTTATGTACATGAACGACTTTCCATGCACCGTCTATTTTTACCATCACGCGGCTTTCGTTATGTGCCGCCACTTGCACACCCGTTCCAAGCGCGGTGCTGATGAGCAATGTATAACTTGCAATAGCGGTATCACCGTATCTTTGGATCAATAAATTCGAGAGATCAAAGCGGGTCTTGCCGGTTTCTTCTGCACCAAAGACCGCGCCTCGCTCGGCGTTCGAGTTCATCATGAATTCATGGAAGGGCAGTCCATCCAAACGGTGCGGCGTGACCCACCACTCGTATAGGGTCAAGTCTTCGGCGGTCGTCTCATGATACGAAGCGATATTGTTGGTCATAATGCCTTGCAAATGTTCGAGTAGAAATTGATGAACTTCCTGATCCATGCTTAATCCTCCAGCAGTACCTTGATATAGGAATCGACCATGGCGTCCAACCCCAAAGCGGACTCTGCCCGCCTCCGCGCCGCCGCCCGAAATTGATCCTGTTTCTCTAGCACTTCACTCGCTGATTCTGCCTGCGCGGCGATATTGGGAGTTTCGAGCTTCCACGGGTTGGCACCGTAGGGGACGATACAGCCCGCATCGTCTGTCACCAACTCTTTCAAAGCGCCGCTATCAAACCCAATGACGGGCAGCCCGCACGCCAGGGCTTCAATGACCGAGTTTGGGCAGGGTGGGTTGACTTCGGCACAGTACATCAAGTGCGAAGAACGCGCCAGTTTGGGAATATCGGCTCGGGGGACAGTGCCGAGGAATTTTACCGGAACGGTACTTTGTAGCTTTCGTTGCGTTGCTTCATCCACCGTGCCAGCTACTACAACTTCCATAGGGTATGTTGCCGACAGTTTCTCTGCCACACTCACCGCATGGAACAAGCCGGAATTAAGTCCACGGGCGAGGCTGCCTTCGAGTAAAAGTATTCGGTATTTATCTGTTGGGCGTTCATGTTCACCTAGTTGCGTGTAAGCATTCAAGTCCACGCCGTTGACGATGACTTTGGCAGGCGCTTTTGCAATGCCGTACCACTCTTCCCACCACCGGCGGATGAATTGACTTTGGTACACAACGCGGTCTGCAAAGCGGCTGCGGATGAGGGCGAGCATGAAATTCCCATACTCCGCGCGGACGCTGTACCTCACTCCCGACCATTTCACGCGTTGCACCCAGTTGATGCCATCCAACCTTTGGACGATGCGAATGCCCCGTCGGCGTACCCGCCCAAGGTCCAGTAAGAAGCGGGTTCCGGCGATCACGAGTAAGGCGTCAAATTTTTCATTCAGGTCGTGGGTCACACTGATCCCACGGGCTTGCAATCCCTGCTCGAACTTCAATCGAAACGACGCCATGCCGCCGGTACCTTGAACGAAAGGCGTGATGCAAATTTTAGTCATGCTCTGATTATACATTCAGGATTTATCCTTCAAACTGCATCATTGATTTATGGTATCCTTTCGATTAAATTATTTTGGAGTTCTCATTCATGTATATTGCCATTGAGGGTGTGATCGGTGTGGGGAAGACCACGCTTGCCCGTTTATTGCAACCGGCATTTCAAGCAGAAGTGTTGTTGGAAGTTTTTGAAGAAAACCCCTTTCTTTCCGATTTCTACGGCGACCGGGCGCGTTATGCGTTTCAAACCCAAATATTTTTTTTGCTCAGCCGCTACCACCAGCAGAATAACAACGTGCCCAATATTCTTAATGCAGGCAAAAACCTGCTTTCTGATTACACCTTTGCCAAAGATGCCCTCTTTGCCGGAATTAATTTGAAGGGTGATGAGCTGGATATGTACCACAAGGTGCATGATGCGCTTGGCGAGAAAATTCCAAAACCGGACCTGCTCGTCTACTTGCAGGCTTCAACTGACACGCTTATGAACCGTATTGCTTTTCGTGACCGACCCTATGAGCGCCAAATGGAGCGCAGTTATATTAATGAGTTGAATAATGCATACGAAGACTTTTTTTCAAAACCTTTTGACCACACACCGGTCTTGAAGATCGATACCAATGAATTGAATATTATTCAAAATGCGGAACATATCAAACAGGTCGAAAACCGTATCCGCGAGGCGCTTGGGCTGTCGCCTTTTCAACCAGCCCTTATCACGTAGGGAGTTAATATGCGAGTAACAAAAGAATCACTTTTACGAATTGCAAAAGAGACCGTTCAAGAACGGGCATACAACGATACCGATATTATTGCCGCCTACCTTACTGGCTCTTTGCGAGAAGAACCCATGCTTGGCGGCGCCGCAGATATTGACATTGTCTTCGTTCACAAGAATACCCCGAAGACCCCGCGTGAGTTTGTAAAACTTACGCCCGATTTTCACATTGATATCTCCCGCCGTTTGAAAGACGAATTTAAATCTCCCCGCGAACTGCGCGGCGACCCCTGGCTTGGGTTCGAAATGTACGACCCCATCCTGCTCTACGAGCGCGAAAAGTTTTTCGATTTCGTGCAAGCCAGTCTGCGTGCCGGTTTTGAGTTCGAGCAAATTCCGCTTACCTTGCAACGCTGCCGTACCCTCCTTTCACATGGACGCGGAAACTGGTTCGATATTTCCGAGTTTGAAGGCGAAGCGGGTCCAAAAGAAATTCGCAAATATATGAAGTCTCTGTTTCACGCAGTCAACGCCGTTGCCGAACTGCATGGCGCGCCCTTATGGGAGCGTCGTATCCTTTACGATTTCCCTGCCCGTGCCGAAGCCGCCGGACGCCCCGACATGATTTCCACAGTGTATGGTTTGTTGGGCGCGAACAAAGTTGACCCTGAAAAGGTTGCGAGCTGGCTCAACGATTGGAAACAAGGCTTTCAAATTGCCGCCGAAACTCCGGCAGTGGATGCGCGGATTCATCCGGCCCGCGTGAACTATTATCACAAAGCTGCCAAAGCCCTGCTGGATAGTGACACGCCTCTTTCTGCGCTGTGGCTTGTTCTGCATACCTGGACCTTATCCGCCGCTGTATTAACCGGCGACCATCTCAGCTTCTGGAAATCAGCAGCCTCAGAGTTGGGCTTGCTCGGAGATGGCTTTGCCGAAAAAGTGGAAGGCTTGGATCACTTCCTCGATGAAATTGACATCATGCTTGAAGAGATCGCCACCGCCAACGGCATAGACCCCGAACCCTCGACGGGTTTTCAAATCTAGGTATAATTCGCGCCGATGTTTAGAGGAAATCCCCAGTACCACTTATTTGAACAGCCCCAACCGGGTACATTATTTCTTTTGTTTTCAAAAAAGCCTGACAGTTAACTGTCAGGCTTTTTCTTAATTAAAAACTTTATAAAGAATATCAGGAGATAAAAAATGCCAACAGAATCCCAATCCCCCCATCTGCCTTTTGGTGAAAATAAAAATGCACCCTGGTTTGGCAAGGATATTTTATCCGTCAAACAATTTAGCCGCGACGATCTGGAATATGTCTTTGGCGTAGCCCACGAAATGCGTGGAATGGTTGAACGCGTAGGAACGTTTGACCTGCTTAAGGGAAAAATTCTTGCCAACCTTTTCTATGAACCATCCACCCGTACTTCCTCCTCCTTTACCGCCGCAATGGAAAGGCTTGGCGGCTCGGTCATCCCGATCAACGAGGTGAAATACTCATCTGTATCAAAGGGAGAAAGCCTTTCTGATACCATCCGCACCCTGGAATGTTACGCCGATGTCATCGTACTGCGCCACCCCGAAACAGGCTCTGCGGCAATCGCAGCAAAGGTGGCAAAGAAGCCGATCCTCAACGCAGGCGATGGTGTGGGGGAGCATCCCACTCAAGCCCTGCTCGATGCTTTCACCATTTTTGAAGAACTCGGCGTGGGTGAGATTGACGGAAAAACCGTAACCATGCTGGGTGATTTGAAGTACGGGCGCACTGTCCACTCATTGGCACGCTTATTATCAATGTATAACGTCAAGTTGAATTATGTCTCGCCGGATATTTTGAAAATGCCCAAAGAAGTGATGGAAGAAGTCGGCGCAAAAGGCATTCCACAGGCAGAGTTCTCCACGCTTGATAAAGTATTGCCTGAAACGGATGTGTTGTATGTCACCCGTGTCCAAAAAGAGCGTTTTGAAGACCCCGCAGACTACGAAAAAGTGAAGGGCGCTTATGTGATCGACCCTGAAGTGATGAAAGCAGCGAAGAAAGAAATGATCGTCATGCACCCACTTCCACGTGTGGGTGAGATCTCACCCGAATTTGACGATGATCCCCGCGCCGCCTACTTCCGCCAGATGGAATATGGGTTGTATGTTCGTATGGCATTGTTAGCCATGGTTTTGGGTAAAGCATAGGCTGGGACAGGAAATAATAACAACTCTTTTTAGATGCGCCGCAGGCTTTCAAAACCTGCGGCGCTGTTTTTAAAGGGGACCTGCTCCCTTCGCCGTCCCCGGCGAAAGACTCACCCGCAGAAATCCGCCAAAGAAAGATATCCAGATCAATTAAAAAGCACCTGTACTTTTTGGGGATATGTTAAATCCACCATTTTTTGTCTTTTTTGCTTGCGTCAATTTTTTTGTGGGTTTATACTTGCCCCCATGCCACTCCCAGAAAAAATAGGACGATACGAAATCAAAGCTGAATTGGGTCGCGGCGGTATGGCAACGGTTTACCGCGCGTATGACCCCAGCTTCGACCGCGAGGTTGCCGTCAAAGTGCTGCCCCGCGAAATGATGCACGATCCGCAATTTCGGTCGCGTTTTGGGCGTGAGATCAAAATGATCGCATCGCTTGAGCATCCGTCCATTGTGCCGGTCTACGATGTAGGTGATGACGATGGTCAGCCTTTCTTCGTCATGCGCTTCATGAACGGCGGCTCCCTTTCAGATGTGATCGAAAAAGGAAGCGTCTCTTTGCAGGATACCGCCCGAATTGTGGAAAAGATCGCACAAGGGCTGGCGCATGCCCACCGCAAAGGCATTATTCACCGCGACCTCAAACCCGATAACATTCTCTTCGACGAAGAAGGCGACCCATTTATCTCCGACTTCGGCGTAGCCAAACTTTCTGAATCTTCCAGCAACCTGACCGGCTCCGGTGTGATCGGTACGCCTGCATACATGAGCCCCGAACAGGCTCAGGGAATTGAAATTGATCACCGTAGTGACGTGTACGGTTTGGGCGTTATCGTGTACCAAATGTTGAGCGGTCATCAACCCTACAGTGCCGATACCCCCATGGGTGTGGTGGTCAAACACATCACTGAACCTGTGCCGGAAATTTTGAAAGTTCTCCCCACTCTCCAGCCAGAGATCGACGCCGTCATCAAAGTTGCCATGGCAAAGGACAGAACCCAGCGTTATGAAAATACCATTGAACTGGCAAAGGCACTGAACGTCATTGCGTTTGGCAATGCAGGCAACCTCACCTATTCGAGCAATTCCGGCATTCTTCCCAAAATAAAAAATAATACAATCCGACTCTCCAAAAAGCAGACCACGGGTCTGGCTGTAACCGCAGCGGTATTACTGGTTGCACTTGTTGGGTTCCTTCTTGTTGGAAATCAACTCTTTTCATCCAATGAAGAGACAGCCCTGCAAACAGAAGAAGTTTCCGCGCCGATTTTGGAGCCAGCAACTACTGAAGCCCCCGCAGCCTTCGCCCCATCGTGCTCTGCTGATATTACATTCCCAGTGCCCGAGGTCAATGAGACCGCCAGTATATGCACAAAAAAACTTCCGTATGTAAATCTCACCATTCCAGAAGGTGCAGAATTTACAGCACTCTCGGCAGATAGCAAATGTAATATTGTAGCGACCAATAGCGGCAAAGATGTCATCACCTGCTCTGGACCCGCTTTTGCCTTGATCGAAGTGCAGGTATGTCAACGCCCCGAAATCACAGTTGCCCAGTCTTCGCAGTGCAGTGCAGATACTACATACAATGCCGAAGGCGCGTGTTGTGCGGCTGTTCCGCCAGAAGACGCAGGGTGTATCATACAGCCAGTTCAACTTAAAGGTTGTCAGTAAATCGGGCGCAAGCCCGATTTTTTTATTTGATACAATCGCTTTATGGGCACACTTTACCTTGTTGCAACCCCTATAGGCAATCTTGAAGATATGAGTCCGCGCGCCGTTCGGATTCTTCGTGAAGCAACCCTCATTGCCGCAGAAGATACCCGCCACACAGGGACGCTCCTTAAACACTTCAATATCGAAACGCCGCTCACCAGTTATTTTGAACATAACAAACTGACCAAGCAGGATTTCATCCTCGAAAAACTTTCGCAGGGAGATGTGGCATTGGTATCGGATGCTGGCACGCCAGCGATCAACGACCCCGGCTACGAATTGGTGCAAGCTGCCCTCGCCTCAGGCTTCGACGTTCGACCTGTTCCCGGACCCTCAGCCCCCATCTCCGCCCTGACCGTTTCTGGGCTCCCCACAGATGCATTCTTATACTTGGGCTACCTTCCTCATAAAACCAGTGACCGTCATGCCAAGCTAAAAGACGTTGGAGAACAACCGTACACGCTCATTTTTTTTGAAACACCCCACCGCATTACCGATTCGCTTGTAGACATTCTGTCCACACTTGGGAATCGCCGTATTTGCATTGCCCGTGAAATGACAAAAATGTACGAAGAATTCTGGCGCGGCGATGTAAACGGGGCGGTCGAATATTTCAATTCAAAAGAACCGCGCGGCGAGTTTACACTGGTCATTGAGGGAAAGAAAAAAGAGGAAAGTAGAAAGTGGGACGAGGCAGAATTGGTTGAAGCCATTCAAAAAGAATTGCAGATGGGAAAACCTGCCAAGGAAATTTCTGCTGACCTTGCTGAACAAAGCGGGTGGAATAAGAAGGAAGTGTACGCACTGGTGAATCAAGTCAAATAGCAGGAGCCATACATGGAAGAAATATCTCAAACGTCCAGCGGGGAAAATATCATTCCGCCATTGTTGGATAAAACCTGGAAGCGAATTCTCTTTGGGGTATTTATTGTTGCAGCACCGATCTTCAATTTCTCGCTTATTGAGCTTATGAAACCCGAATGGCAGGATGGCAGGTTTGCATCATACCTCTATCTATTCCTTTTGCCAGAGGCTTCCTTGGGAATCTTCCCGTTACTTGTTTATGCCATTCTTAGTTATCTCTTGTTATTATGGGATAGTGAGCAATTTGCAGGCTCAATGATCATTCGCCTTGGCATCTATGGCGGCACACTCCTTGCTCTGCAATATAGCATTTTGTCATTCGTTGCTACATTCAGTGTCTCGCCCGTGGTTTTGGCTGTTCTCCTTGCGTATTTTGCACCTCTTCTGCTGCCAAAACTGTATGCGTGGTTGAGACCTCAATGGGATAAATTGTTCAAAAGATATCGGCTTGCCATGATCATCACTACATTGATCATCGTAGCCCTTGTATTATGGGGGTTTTTCTTTGTATTAGCGATTTTTGGCATCGCTTCACCTTTCTGGTCTTTCCTTGTTGCTTTACAAGCATCTCGTTGGCTTTTGAAACATTATGAAACCAGCTTTTCTTTCACAAAGGGACTTGGCATCTTTGCCTGGATCTCTGCTTACGCCTTTGCCTTGCGCTTCGATATTGTGAAAATGTTCGAGTTGTATAACGCCCTGCCCACCGAGCCGCCCAATTGCTACATCGCCACCGCCGCCGCAAAGGGACACCCGCGTTTTGTAGGCTCAAGAGCAGTGAAGTTGGCAAGCGGCAAGACCATGCGGGTTAACCGTCAGTTGCAGAGGCTCAAGGCGGTGGAAATTGTTTGGATGGGCGTATCCGCCCCAAGTCATAGAATGATGCGGCGGGTTTATGATGTCGTTGGAAAACGGCTTGCGTTGTGCATCAAAAATCCCATTCTTGCAGATATTGCTTTTTTTATCCTCCTTCCCGTAGAATGGATTTCGTTCTTTGTACTAAAATTTATTGTCCCTGAAATTCAAAGCGTATCGGAACGTTTGTATCTTTCATAAAAAGGAGACTGACATGGCTGAAGAAAATAAAAAAGAAGAAGAGAAGAAGGGCGAAAAACAAACCCCCAAAGATAATATTGTCACCACCAAACATTCTGCAAAGATCGGTGGACGGACGCTCAAATATACGGTTACGACGGGTACGATGGTGCTGAAAGAAGAAGTGACCGATAAAGACGGCGAAGTGGAAAAACCGCGTGCGCAGATCTTCTTCACTGCTTACACCTTGGACGGTGTGAAGGACAATACAAAGCGCCCAATTACTTTCTCCTTTAACGGTGGTCCCGGCTCTTCGTCGGTTTGGCTGCATCTCGGTGTGCTCGGTCCGCGCCGTGTGGTGTTGACCGAAGAGGGTGAAATGCCAAAGCCGCCTTTCAATCTGACCAACAATGAGTTTTCAATTCTCGATGAGACCGACCTTGTGTTCATCGATCCAATGAGCACCGGCTTTAGCCGCCCCGTAGAAGGGGAGAAGTCTGGCGATTTTCACACCTTTAACAAGGATATTGCTTCGGTCGGTGATTTTATTCGTTTGTATACCACGCGCTACAACCGCTGGCTTTCGCCAAAATTCCTTGCTGGCGAATCGTATGGCACCACCCGTGCGGCGGGACTTTCCGGCTATCTGGCAGACCGTCACGGCATGTTGTTGAACGGACTTATGCTCATCTCTGCCGTTCTCGATTTCACCACGCTCGACTTTAATCACAACAACGATTTGCCGTATGTGTTGTTCGTGCCGGGCTATACAGCGACTGCTTGGTATCACGGCAAGATCGATAAGAAAATTCCGCTCAAGACCTGGCTCAAGGAATCAGAAGAGTTTGCCTTGGGCGAATATGCTGCGGCTTTGATGAAAGATGGAGCGCTTACGAAAGAAGAAAGAAGAAAGGTTGCAGAGAAACTTGCCCGCCTCACAGGTATTTCTGTTGAGTTTATCGAACGCGGTAATTTGCGCATTCACACCTTCCACTTTTTCAAAGAACTTTTGCGTGACCGCAACCGAACCGTGGGGCGCCTCGATAGCCGCTACACCGGCATTGACCGCCTCGGCGTGACCGAAAGTTTTGAATACGACCCGCTCTTTGCCCAGGTCAATGGTCCGTACACAGCGGCATTCAATGACTATATCCGCTCAGAACTGAAATTTGAGACCGATACGATCTATGAAATTTTGAGCGAAAAAGTTTGGATGCAATGGTCGTATGCATATTTCCAGAATCAATATGTCAATGTCGCAGAAACCTTGCGCGCTGCCATGACCTTCAACAAATACCTCAAGGTCTTTGTTGCCAACGGCTACTACGATCTCGGCACACCCTACTTCGCCACCGAATACACCTTCAACCATCTCGCGCTCGATGAGTCTTTGCGTAAAAATATCAGCATGGGCTACTACGAAGCCGGGCACATGATGTATGTCCACATGCCTTCGCTCAAGCAGATGAAGAAAGACCTGAGTAAATTTATAAAAGACGCAAGCTAACGACCTCTGACGATGGGTAACAGACTTGCAAGTCTGTTACCCATCTCGTTTTTTTACAAATACAATTGCACAACCACAACAAAAAAAGGAAAATAAATTATGGTGCCTGCTGTACAAGCACAAATTTTTACAACACCCATCTTATGCATCATTTGGCTGGCAGGTTTTGTGCTTGCCATCATTAAGTTCCGCACATCACCCCGTGTTGCCATATTATTTATCGCTGCCCTCATCTTCGCAATCATCGGGCAAAGTTTGGAAGCGCTCTTTCTTCTAACAGTCAGTAATATGGATGTAACCATAAGACTTTTCCCTGGGTCGCTTCGAATCGTTAGAACCATCCTCAACTATGCGCCGAGTATATTTGATGTCTTATCCTGGGCGTTGATTTTCTCCGCATTTTTTAGTGTATTGGCAAAGAAAAATGAATCTTGACAACCTCGAACTCTTCAAAAAGATCGACTCGCAAAATATGATCGAGCAGATCAATGGTCTGCCCGATCAGCTTCAAACCGCATGGGATTTGGCACAGACATTACCGTTGCCAAAACTGGACGAAGTCCACAACATCATCCTCAGCGCGATGGGGGACTCCGGCTCGGCTGCCGAACTGGTAGTTGCTTCTGTTTCCTCAAGCCTTAAACTACCCGTGAGCGTTCACCGCGGCTACGGACTACCCGCTTCTGCGACAGATAAGACTCTGGTTGTTTGCCTCTCACACTCCGGCAATTCCGAAGAAGTGTTGGATGCCTTTGAGACTGCACGAAAAAATAACTGCCAAATCGTGGCGATCTCCACCGGCGGCGAGTTGACTCAACGTGCGCAAGCCAACAACCTCCCTGTTTGGAATTTCACCTACGCAGGCATGGACACGACCGCCATCGCCTATCCCTTCGCGTTGCCCCTCGCCCTCTTCGCCCGCCTCGGCTTCATCCCTGACCCCTCCGCAGATGTTGCTGAAGCCATCGCAATGATGAAACGCTCCCAGCAACACATCGTCCCTGAAGTGATTGCGGCGAAGAATCCCGCCAAGCGGTACGCTGGTCAATTGGTTGGACGTTGGGTGACATTTGTAGGTACAGAGTTGCTCGCCCCCGTGGCTAGACGTTGGAAGACTCAGATCAATCAACTCGCCAAGGCTGGAGCGAATTACGAGATCATCCCCGAAGCGACGCATAACACCCTGATCGCCACCATCAATCCGAACCCCACGCTCAACGCACACACCATGACGCTCTTCATGAAAGCGCCCAGCGACCATCCACGCAACAAACTGCGTTCGGACTTGATGCGTCAAGCCTTCATGCTCGAAGCTCTCAATACCGATGTGATCGAAGGACGCGGAGACTCGGTCATTGCGCATTTGTGGACGTTGATTCTGTTCGGCGATTACATGGCATATTATCTTGCCATGGCGTACGGCGCTGACCCCTCTGAAGAAGATGCGTTTGTGAATTTCAAAAGATCATTGATTTAAAACGTAGGGGCGGGGTCTCCCCGCCCAATGTGTTACAAAAAACAAGGGCGCGGAAACCGCGCCCCTACAAGATCACGCAAACTGTTCTAAATTAACCGCCACCAACGGATACGCTTCGTCCACGAATGTTTCGAGGGCGGGGCGTTTTTTCATGTGGCTGTAGTGAGACGCCAAGCCGTAGATTGCCCAGGTGGCAACCGTGACCGGAATCTCTGTGGGGACTTTCGATTTTCTCAACCAGTAAGACAGCAATTCAAATATTTGCTTCTTGATCGTCCCTTCGATGAGAGACTCAAAATGTTGATGCGGCTGGGCGCAACCTGTATGAACGCGCGAAAGAAATTCAACCACTGCAAGTATCAGATTGCGAAGATTATCTTCACTATAACTGCACACATTCAACGTCCGTTTTTCGATCTCAGCCATGAACATCTTTTGAATGGAGTAATCGAGCAGGGCATATTTATCGGGGAAGTGGGCATAGAACGTGGCGCGGTTGACCTGTGCTTTATCGGTCACATCTTGAACAGAGATGGATTCGAATCCTTTTTCAGCGAGGAGAGATTCAAAGGATGTCAGAATCAGGCTTCGGGTTCGTTTGATGCGGGGATCTAGTTTTTCATCGGGGTTAGGCAACATTTTTGCTCCTTTGTTGCTTAGTCAACATTCTCAAGTCTTTGTTGGTTGACTTTCAAAGTGCAGATTGGTAAATTAGGCAACATCTGTTGTTTATTCAACAGGTGTATATTATCAACCATTTCGAGGAGAGTCAAGAATGAATATTGCATTATGGGTTGCTCAAGTGTTGTTGGCTGGCATGTATGGCATGGCTGGCAGCATGAAAGCTTTTCAACCCGATGGCGTACGTAAAAATCCACAGATGACCTGGGCGCACGATAAACAGGATGGTTACATCCGCTTTGTAGGCATTTCAGAATTGCTCGGCGCGTTGGGAATGATCCTCCCCATTCTCACCGGCATTTTCCCCTGGCTGACACCGCTTGCCGCAGTGGGACTTTCGATCATTCAAGTGCTTGCCATTTTTATGGTGCATCTGCCCAAAAAGGAATATCAAGTTATTCCTGTGAACATCGTTTTGCTTGCATTATCTATCTTTGTGGCATACGGGCGTTTTGTCCTGCCTTAATTTTTTTCAAGGAGTTATAACACCATGTCCGAAAATCTCGAAATCAAGGCTTCCAAAAGCGGACCTTATCTGATCGCCGGGAGCTTTACATTCACCGATGCAGAAGGTAATACCAAAACCGTTGAAAAGATGGTTGCACTCTGCCGCTGTGGGCAATCTTCCAACAAACCCTTCTGTGATGGCACGCATAAAAATATCGGCTTTGAGGCTCCCGAAGGCGCACTGACATTGAATGTGATTTCATAAATCGTAAAGTAAAATCGAGTCCGATATCGAATGATATCGAACTCCACGTTAGAGGTAAAGAATGATGACGCAACCAAACACAGCACAGGAATATTCGGTTCACCCCGCCACCAAAATGGGTCATGTCGCTTTGACCGTTGCCAACCTTGAGAATCAGATTCTCTTTTATGAAAAAGCCATCGGGTTGAAACTACATTGGCGCGAAGGCAACAAAGCCGGTCTTGGCGCAGGCGGCGCGGACTTACTTCAGCTCACCGAAGAACCGAATCTCAAACGCTATCGCGGCGGCACGGGGTTATATCACTTCGCCATCGTCTTCCCCAACCGTCGTGAACTTGCGATTGTGATGGCGCGTTTGTTTGCGTTGAAGATCCCCAACTCGCCCACCGACCATGTGATGACCAAAACCACCTACCTCAGCGACCCTGAAGGCAACGGTATCGAACTGTATTGCGAATCGCCCGAAGATGGTTCGTGGACGATCAAAGACGGCAACTACGAAGCCCGCTGGGCAGATGGTCGCTGGAGCGATGGACGCGAAGCCCTTGATGTCGATGCGCTCTTGAAACACATTCAAGATAACGACAAATTAGACGCGCCCGTTCCTGCCGAAACCCGCATGGGACACGTTCACTTGCATGTGCGCGACATTGACGAAGCCATAAACTTTTATCACGGTGTACTCGGCTTTGATGTGATGGGCGTTTCCAAAGGAATCGGGATGGGATTCGTCTCAGCAGGCGGATACCACCATCACGTCGGGCTCAACACCTGGAATGGACGCGGCGCGCCTCCTCCTCCGCCGGATGCGGTTGGACTGCGCTTCATGACTGTAGACTACCCGAATCCTTCTGTGCTCGCCGAAGTGACCGCCCGCGTAGAAGCGGCTGGCATTCCCTACAACAAAACTGATGAGGGCTACTTACTGCACGACCCCTCTCAAAATGGTGTGTTGCTGCGAGCGGTGGCGTAACATTCTGATCTCATACAAAAAATCCGCAGCACATACATGCTGCGGATTTTTTGTATCCCTCTTTTCAGAGGGGTTCTTTATGTGGATTGTAGTGTAGATGTCGGTAATGGTTCTGTGCTTCGTAAGATCATGAACCCGATCACCCCGGCAAAGAACGAACTAAAGAAAATTGCGATCTTGGCAGCCTGCACAAGCGCCGGGTCAGAGAATGCCAACAGGGTAATAAAAATGGACATGGTGAAACCAATGCCGCCCAGAAACCCAGCCCCAACGATGTGCTTTTGGGTGATCGTTGCAGGAAGCTGCGAAATGCCCAGTTTGAGGCTCAACAAACTAAATAAGAAGATGCCGAGCGGTTTCCCAACCAACAAACCGGCAATGATGCCTAACCCACTGACAGTCAGTAGCCCATCCACCCAGGTGCCGCTGAGAATAATACCCGTGTTTACAAGCGCAAAGATCGGCATGATCAGAAACGCCACAGGTTTATGTAAAAGGTGCTGCAACTTGTAAGAAGGTGATGTGGATGAGCCATCGCCAAATGGAATCGCAAATGCCAGCAGCACACCCGCAACCGTGGCATGAACCCCTGATTCAAGCATGAAATACCACATCACGGCCCCGGGGATGAGGTAGAAAGCCAGGTTTGAAACCTTAAGCCGATTGAAGAGCAGCAACAATGCAAACATGGCACCTGCCAGCGCAAAGTACAACATTGAAAAATCTTTGGTGTAGAACAAGGCAATGATGATGATCGCGCCGAGATCGTCCACAATGGCGAGCGCGGCAAGGAACACCTTCAAGGACGGCGGAACTTTATTCCCCAATAGCGACAAGATGCCCAAAGCAAAGGCAATATCCGTTGCCATGGGAATCCCAACCCCGCTAATGGTATCGGTGCCGCGATTGAACAAGAAATAGATAAACGCTGGAACGATCATCCCGCCAAGAGCCGCAAAAATGGGCAGCGCCGCACTGCGTTTGTTTGAAAGTTCGCCCGCGTATATTTCGCGCTCAATTTCCAAACCGATCAACAAAAAGAAAATCGCCATCAACCCATCATTTACCCAATGTTCCAGGCTGAGTTTCAGGTGCAGCCCGCCCGCCTCAAAACCAGCATAGGTATGCCAAAACCCCAAAAACGCCTCTCCCAACGAAGAGTTTGCAACGGCGATGGCAGTTACGGCGCAAAGAATCAGCACCACACCCGAAGCCTGTTCACTTTCAAAGAACTCTTTAAATAAATTTGTCAACTTCATTTTTTCAACTCCCGATTTGATGCATATTGCCAAATGGCTGGTGAGTTATTATCCAGATTTTCTTTATTTTAAGATTAATTCCAGTTAAAACATAAACGGCAGCCAATAGGCTGCCACAGTCCTTCAAAACATTTTACATTTCAACAATGCAGGGAGTTTCGTCTTTCACGATCACACTCTCCCCATTAGGGAAGGTCACCGTGGTTTGATCCTGTCCGCGCACAACCGATAACCCCTTGTGTCGAATGGTCACTGTAAATGGAAAGAGACTTCGTCCTTCAAGCCGAACTTTCGTTGCCGAATGAACCGTAACGCCGAGCACCTGCATAAATAGACCGATCGGCGCAAAACCCGTCAACGCATTGCGCTCGCCAAGACCTGTGCCTTTTTCAGCGTGATACCGCTGATAAAAAGCGCGGTTCTGTTTCAGGTTTTTTACAATGGCATTCATCAAGTAGGCTGTCAGGCGGGTTGCCTCGGCGCGGAACCCGTACTTCAACAGACCCTCGATCAGCATACTGTTCCACGGCAGGCTCACACCCATTGCAACCGTTTCTGCATTTTTATGAGGTGTTTCTGTGAGAACAGGCATCCCAAACGGACGCGCGAACCGCGCCGCCTGCATCAGGTTGCGACCGATCAATGCCTCAGCACGCTGCACATCCATTGCCCCAGCCCATAGCGGCAGTGCCAGCGTAATATCCTCGCCTGCTGTATCCACAACACGGATGCTCACCTTGTCCTCTTCTTCCAACCCCTGCACATTGATGCGCCCAATGCGCGAAAAAAGCATTTGCGAAGTGGCAACCAACCCGCCCGAACACCACTGGAATTGCTGACCGGAGATGATCTCAACCTCACCTTTGGAACGTGTGAAGTATTCGCTGATCTCCACCTCGGGGCGCTTCGCCGCCGGACTTTGGGTCTGGATCTCCACCAGCAGCCTTACCCCCGCCTCAACCTCAAACTTGGGACGCATCGCCCCATTGCCTTTGCGTTTGGCGATCAATTTACCTTTTGTAGCCAACCCAGATTCGCGGTCTCGGTATGTGTAAAAAGTGGTATCTGCATTCCAGCTTGCATCCAACGATTCTTTTAACTTCAGCGCCTGTGATTCGATCAGAGACGTTTCATCCTCAGGTTTGCCAAGTTTCTTCGCCATTCGGACGAGTATTTGCGCTTCGTTGTAGAGCATGGCTTCAAGCGCGGGGCTGTGGACGTAGGAAACATCCAACCCCTGCGACCAGGGATTCCACACATCGAAAAGCGGGTTATCTTCCAAACCGGTTTGCAAAAGATGATCCCACTCTGGCGCGCCGTCACGGTTGCGGTCATGTTCGCCGGAGAACCACGACCAAAAGAACTTGACCAGTTTTGGGTACACCTCAGCGAGGAAGTCTTGATTCTGTGCGGCTTGATAATGCTTCCATGCCATATCTGCAAGCAAAGGCATGGAGAGGAAACGTCCACGCTGACCGGCAATGCCGGGTTTGCCGTCTATTTCGCCGTCTTCATCTTGTGTACTGAGGAAGTTGAGCAAAAGATTTTTTGAGATTTGTGGAGCGATGGTAAGTACATTTGCCAGATAACCGGCTTCCAACGCGAACTGCCCATTCCATGAGGGTGGGTAGTCGGTGCCATCCCCTTTGTTCGAATGTCCGTGGTCGCCGTGACGTGCCAGCACATAGGAAGGATGCGGAAGGCTTCCACTTTGCATGGTGAGGGCATGGGCTGCTTTTTGGCTGAAGGCAAAAGCGGCGTCCCATTCCACGTCTCCGGTGCGGATGTCGAGAGTCTGGCTTTCGTTAAGCATTTCAATGCGCGTCAGTTCCGCCTGCCAGGGGCGGGCGGCTGTTTTGCGTGCCAGGTCAAATGTCTCGGGGATGGTATCGAGAGCGGCTTCAGCGAAGGAAAAGGTTCGAGTGGCGCCAGGACCCAGTTCCAGTTCCAGCATGAGCGAAGAGTGGGGACCCGGACCGTGTTTTGGTCCACCCGTCAAAAATATCACGGGGGCAATTCCGCTGGTTTGTCCTGCCAAAATATTTACAAGCTGTTGTTGGGTGGGGATGATGGATTGCCCGTTGAGCGGGGCGAGCGCGGCGCACACTTCAAGGTAAATGGTGCGCACGGCATTCGAGGTATTGGTGAGGGTGACGCGCCCGGCAACCGAGTGTGATTCGGGAACCCAGAAATCGGTGGTGGCTTGAAGGTTTTCAAGCGGGGAATAATCAATGGTGAGAAAGTTTGGGTAAAAACGGCGCAGTGACGGTTTGACGGGGAAGGTGTTAGGGTCTGTAGCCGTTTTTTCGCCTTCGGTGAAGCGCAAAAAAAGACGCATGGAGCGCGCCCTGGAACCGTAGGTAGTATAGATGCCAACAGCAGATTTTTCGGGGTCGTTGCTGCCCAGTTCAACTTCCCAACTATGGTCGTTGGGGTAATCTGGCTTGCAAAGACGGGCATCTGCTGAAATGGTAAGGTGAAGCGGGTCGCCGAAGCGAAGTGACCAGTCGCGCATGGGCGCAATTGTACGAGCGAATGAGCGGATGGTCAAACAGGTATAATTTGGTTTATTAGTTGAGTAGTTAAATAGTTACGTAGTGTTGTGGTAACTACCGAACTGCCAAACTATGAAACTACAAAACTAACAAACGAGGAGATTAACTTATGGCTGGACTTTATTTTGAAGAATTTTCAGTGGGGCAAAGTGTAACCACCCTCTCACGCACCGTGGGTGAAGATGCGATCAATTCCTTTGCCGGTCTTACCGGCGACTATAACCAGATCCATACCGATGCCGAGTTTGCAAAGAACACGCCGTTCGGTCAGCGGATTGCGCATGGCCTTTTAGGCTTATCCATTGGGGTGGGGTTGATCATGCGCACCGGTCTGCTCGAAGGCACGGTGCTTGCCTTCCGCGAAATTCAAGAGTGGAAGTTCGTCAAACCGGTTTACATCGGCGATACCATCCATGCCGTGCTCACCGTCACCGAAACCAAAGCCCTGCCTCGCATTGGCGGCGGCGCCATCATCGCCGCGGTTGAAATCCGTAACCATAAAAATGAAGTTCTTCAAAAAGGCGCACTTAATTTATTAATGATGAGCAAGCCCAAGTAGGGAGGCGGCTTGCCCGCATCCTGCTGTTTTTTTTTTCAATTAAAGGTTTTATAAAATGAGCAATGAAGATAATGACAAACTGCGCCGTTTAATGCGTTCGGAAGATGAGACTCGCAAAGACATGGATCCTGCGCTTCCTCCCCAAGGGACGGCTGCTTCGCGCCGAACGACAGGGAATACCACGCCGATACTGAATCTCCCCGACCTCGACGAGAACAATATGCCGCTGCCCCGCCGCGTGGAAGAAACCGATCTCGAAGGCACGCGCGTCACAAATGCCGCTTACCGTCAGCCGCCGCAAATACCGCAGCAACCCACCAACCAGCAACGCCCCGTCTACCGCCTGCCAGAACGGCAACAGCCGCAACCTCAGCAATACCTTCCTCCACAACAAAGAACGCCTACGCCCCGCAATGCGTCTGTTGTGGATTCCCTGGCAGATTCCTTCAAAATGCTCATTTCAAAACTAAGAAGCAACCGTGGGTGTTTGACGCGCGGGTTGATCGTCTCGCTTTTCGGGTTGGTCATCCTCGGCTTATGCGGAAGTTCCATCCTCGTTTATCAGTATTATTCCATTGCCAGCGAATTGCCCGATGTCAGCGATTTGAAAAATCGCACCTCCCAGTTCCAAACAACCCGCATCCTCGACCGCAATGGACAAGTCTTATTTGAACTGAACGACCCAACAGCAGGAAGCCGCAACTATATCCCCCTGAGTGAAATCTCCCCGAACCTCGTTGCCGCCACCATTGCCACCGAAGATAAAGACTTTTACACCAACGCCGGTTTTGACCCGGTAGCCATTATGCGTGCCTTGTGGACGAACTACGTCACGGATGGACAGGGCGGCGGCGCATCCACCATTACCCAGCAGTTGGCACGTGCGCTTTTGCTTTCTCCCGAAGAACGCAGTCAGCGCACCGTTTCACGCAAAGCCCGCGAGATCATCCTCGCCGCCGAGATCACCCGCCGCTACAGCAAAGATGAGATCATCGAACTGTACTTGAACGAAATCTACTACGGCAACCTTTCCTACGGCATCGAAGCCGCCTCGCATACCTACTTTAACAAATCTGCTAAAGACCTCACATTGGGCGAAGCCGCCTTCCTTGCAGGTTTGCCTCAATCTCCGGCGGTGTACGACATCTACACCAACCCCGAAGACACTCTTGTTCGCCAGCAACAAGTACTGGTGTTGATGTTTGAAATGAGTCAAACCAATAACTGCATCGAAGTCAGCAACAGCGAAGAACGCGTCTGCGTAGACCCCATTGCTGCCACCCAAGCCGCAGAGCAGATCAAAACCTACACTTTCAACCCGCCTGTTTATGGCGCCGCCCGCTACCCGCATTGGGTTAACTTCGTCCGCGCCCAGTTGGAAGAACAGTTTGATGCCCAAACCATCTACCGTTCTGGTTTCGTGGTCTACACCACCCTTGACCCCGTTCTACAAGATCGTGCCCAACAACTGGTGACAGATCAGGTTGCGGCGATGGTAAACAACAACACCAAGAACGGCGCACTGGTCGCCATGCAACCGTCCACTGGACAGATTCTCGCCATGGTCGGCTCGCCAGATTTCAACAATGCCGCCATCGCAGGGCAGATCAACATGGCAACCAGCCCCACACGTCAGCCGGGGTCATCCATCAAACCGTTCACCTATGTTGCCGCCTTTGAAAAAGGATGGACGCCTTCCACCTGGATATGGGACGTGCCCACCAAATTTCCTGATGGCGCCAACCCGCCCTACGAACCGCGCAATTACGATGGCTCTTTCCACGGCGGTATGACAGTCCGCACAGCGCTCTCCAACTCATTCAATGTCCCCGCCGTCAAAGCGCTCGAATTCGTCGGCGTTTACGATAATCCAAACACAGATGAGAAAGAAGGCTTGATCTCATTCCTGGAACGCTTCGGCATCACCTCGCTCACACGAGATGACTACGGACTCTCGCTCACCCTCGGCGGCGGCGATGTCAGCCTGATGGAATGGACCTCCGCATATTCTGTCCTTGCCAATGGCGGCGTAAAAGTTCCGCCGGTTGCCATTCTCAAGATCACCACCTTTGACGGACAAGTCGTTTACGAATATGAACAACCCGAAGGCGAACAGGTTATTCGCCCCGAACACGCTTATTTGATCTCCTCCATCCTGTCAGATAATGAAGCGCGCAACTTCACCTTTGGTCGCAACTCCGCGCTCAACCTCTCCTTCCAAGTTGCGGCAAAAACAGGCACCACCAACGACATCCGCGATAACTGGACCATGGGCTACACCCCAGACCTCGTCACTGGTGTGTGGGTTGGTAATGCCGATTACACCCCCATGATTAACTCATCCGGCTTGAGCGGCGCCGCACCGGTCTGGTCACAGTTTATGGAATACGCCGTACCCTACCTCACCAATTACTCACCTACTCCATTTACCCGCCCCAACGGCATTGTGGATACCATCGTCTGTCGACTCGGTGGAACAGAGCCCACCAATGAATGCGGCGGTCAATTCACAGAAGTCTTCGCCTTCGACCAGCCGCCTCTGCCCAAAGAACAGGGTCTCATCAGCCGCGTCGAAATTGACCAGTGGACTGGCTATCAAGCATCCAATGCCTGCGATGGTCCCACCGATGACCGCATCGTTATGAACGTCACCGACCCATGGGCACGCAATTGGTTTGAAACCGAAGCGGGCAGAGCCTGGCTCGAAGATCACGGGCTGCCTAAGAATCCAACCTACGCCCCTGAGCGCGAGTGCAAAGCCGACGACCCGCAACCCAAACTCGAAATCAACCTTGCCGATGGACAATTGCTAAACTCCCCCGTGGTTGAGGTCAAAGGTACTGCCAACGCCGATGAAAACTTCAAATCATGGCGGCTCGAATTTGGGTTGGGTGAAAACCCTGGCTCATGGAATCTCCTTGCTGAAGGCAACAACCCCGTTGAAGATGGCGCTTTCACCAATTGGAATGTTTCCAACCTGCCAAACGGAATCGTGAGTCTGCGCCTGACCATCATCGGCGAAAATGCAGAAGTGGACAAACGCATCAGACTTAATTTGAGCCTGCCCACTCCAACCGCACCTGCGGATACGCCGACACCTTCTCCCATGCCCACAGAAACCCCAACCCAGGTGATCGTCCCCACAGATACCGACATCCCTACCGAGACGCCCACCGAAACCCCCACACTGACACCCACCCCATGAAAGCACTTAATTGCCCAAACTGCGGGGCGGCATTGCCCGCCCCTAGCCTGAAAGAAGATATTGCCCTGTGTGAGTATTGCGGCACGAGTTTTCGCATCTCAAAAAATCTCACACCTCAACCAGACCTTGGCAACCTCATCCTCGGCGCCGATTTCAGCCAGAAGCATATGCCTGGCTGGGAAACGGTCAATGAGGAGATGCTTTCATTTCACAATGGGCAAACACCCGAACTGCGCGGAAAGTTCAAGCCGCATGGCAACTCGTACAACCTGCTAAAAAGTTCCGGGTTTATGGATAATTTTGACGTCAGTGTTTCCATAACCTTCTACTCAGGCGAAAAAGAACGGATACATGCTGGTTTATTCTTGCGCTACGACCCGGCAGTGGGGGGGTATGGGGTCAAGATTTCGGTACAGGGAAGTTACACATTCGGCTACATCGCCAAAGATGATGAGGGGCAACTTTCATTTTTCAAGATCATGCCGTGGGCGTATCACACCGCATTGCGCTCGGGCTTGAATGAACCCAACCGACTGCGGGTGATTTGTAATGGCAATTCCTTTCGGGTATACCTGAACGGCGTGTTCGCCACCTCTTTTCAGGATGACCGTTACAAAATGGGCAAAATATTCCTCGAAGCCGACTCCACTCTGAAATCTTCACTTGAACTTGGGTTTTCCAACCTTCAGGTGAGGGAAGTGCCGGGGTTATAAAAACAGGCATGGTACGGGTAAGAAGCGAAATCCGCCTTAAAGTGGCGTTCTCTTCACTAATTAAGACCTTGACTCATGTTCCCTGAATCCATATAATATCCAGCGTTGGATGTAATAAAAAAACGAGCACACATAAGCAAGCGCTTGAGGAAAAACCTCTGAGCGCTTGCATTTGTTTGTCTCTGGTGCGCGTTACCTACACGCTGACCGTTATTGCTCAAAAGAATTTTATTTTGTAGGAGAGGATCCAGTGGAAACCAAGGGATTGACAGCACTCCGTATCAGCCTAGCCTCACCCCAAACGATCATGTCGTGGTCGTATGGCGAGGTGCTGAAACCAGAAACCATCAACTATCGCCGCCTGCGCCCCGAGAAAGACGGGCTGTTCTGTGAAGCGATTTTTGGTCCCACCCGTGATTGGCAATGCTATTGCGGAAAATACAAGAACCCCCGATATAAAGGCATTACATGTGAAAAATGCGGTGTTGAAGTAACCCGCTCTGCCGTGCGTCGTGAACGCATGGGGCATATCGGTCTTGCTGCACCGGTTGCGCATATTTGGTATACCCGCCGCATCCCTTCACAGATGGGTATGCTGCTGGATATCTCCCGCCGCAACCTCGACCGTGTGCTTTACTTTGCCCAATATATCGTCACCTACGTGGACGAGGAAGCCCGCAAAAAAGCCCTCCAGCGCCTTGAAGATGAGATTACTGTTTCTGAGCGTGAGCAGGCGACTGAACTCAACAACCATATCATTGCAGTCAAACAGAAGCGTGATGCCAGCATCGCCGAACTTAAGCAAAAGCAAGCCACCCTCGAACAAAGCTATGACGAAGGGATTGCCGAGCAGCTTGACCCGATCATCAAAGAAGGTCAGAAGTTGGAACGCCTTCTTCAAGATCAGATGGGTGAGGCGGCAAAGAAGGCGGTTGTTTTTGAGCAGACCGGTGAAAAGATCATTGATGCTGGTGATAAAGTTGCCAGCAAGCACATCACACTTATTCAGAAGACCGTTCAAAAGAAACTTGAGGCGCTTGAGAACGAACTGAAAGACAAGCGTCAGACTGAGATTGCCGCGCTCAAGACCCAGGCTGCTGCCATCAAAGCCGAAGCGGATAATGAGATGGAAGCCTTGCGCAACCAGCTCGAAACACAGACATCTGCCTCTTCAAATAATTCCTCCCGCTTGCGTGATGAATTGCTTGAACTGCGCCCCTTCACCTTCATCAGCGAAATTCGCTATCGTGAATTGAAGCAGCGCTGGGGACAGGTCTTCCGCGCCGACATGGGTGCTGAAGCCTTCTACGATGTGCTCGAACGCCTCGACCTCGACAAACTTTCTGAAGAACTCTGGCACGAAGTCAAAACCACCAAGAGCAAGCAGAAGCGTAAGAAAGCCACCACCCGCCTCAAAGTTGTGGAAGCCTTCAAACGCTCTGGCAACCGCCCTGAGTGGATGATCCTCACCGTGCTTCCTGTGATCCCTCCCGACCTGCGCCCGATGGTGCAGCTCGATGGTGGTCGCTTTGCCACCTCCGATCTAAACGATCTCTATCGTCGCGTGATCAACCGCAACAACCGCTTGAAGAGATTGCTCGAACTCGGCGCGCCGGATGTCATCATCCGCAACGAGAAGCGTATGCTTCAAGAAGCCGTTGACTCTCTCATCGATAACAGCCAGCGCGGCAAGGCGCTCAGCCGCCGCGGACGCCGTGAACTCAAATCGTTGAGCGATATGCTCAAAGGCAAGAAGGGACGCTTCCGCCGTAACTTGCTCGGTAAACGCGTGGACTACTCTGGTCGCTCCGTGATCGTGGTGGGTCCGCAGTTGAAATTGAACCAGTGCGGTCTGCCCAAAAGCATGGCGCTCGAACTGTATCGTCCGTTCGTCATTTCCAAACTGGTACAGAATGGCTATGCCGCCAATGTGAAGGGCGCCCGCCGCCTGATCGAACGCAACCGCCCCGAAGTTTGGGAAGCGCTCGAAAGTGTGATCGGTGACCGCCCAGTTCTGTTGAACCGTGCTCCCACTCTGCACCGCCTCGGTATTCAGGCGTTTGAACCGATTCTCATTGAAGGTTCCGCCATCCGTCTGCACCCGCTCGTCACCACCGCTTTCAACGCGGACTTCGACGGTGACCAGATGGCTGTTCACGTTCCGCTTTCGCAAAAGGCGGTCAAAGAAGCGCGTGAACTGATGCTTGCTTCCAAGAACCTGCTCAAACCCGCAGACGGTGAACCGATCATCTCTCCCTCCAAGGATATGGTGTTGGGTGTGTATTACCTCTCGATGGAGCAGAAAGCCGCTCACAAGGGTGACGGACGTGCCTTTGCCGATTTTGATGAAGTAGAACTCGCTTATGCTCTCGATCAAGTTGAAGTTCACACCGAGATCAAATTGCTAACCACCACTTGGTACGACGATAACCACAAGCGCATGGAAGAACCGCAGACGCGCATCATCAATACCACTGTGGGTCGCGTACTGCTCAACCGCATTCTCCCTTACGATGTTCAGTTCGTGAATAAGAAGCTGGATAAGGGCGGCGTGAAAGACTTGATCGCCGAAGTGTATGAACTGTGCGGGCAGGATGTAACCACCCACGTGGCAGATGCAGTTAAGAGCATCGGCTTTGAATATGCCATGAAATCTGGCACCACCCTCGCGGTTGCCGACATTTCCATTCCGCCGGAACGCAAGCCCATTATTGATGAAGCTCTCAAAGCCATCGAAGTGGTTCAGCGCGACTTCCGACGCGGTTTGTTGACCGAACAGGAAAAGAACGAACGCGAAATTCAAGTCTGGCAGGAAACGACTGATAAGGTCGGTGATGCTGTGAAAAGGCACATGGACCCCGATGGCAACCTCTCTACCATGGCGACCTCCGGCGCGACGAAGGGTGGCTTCTCCACCATCTCGCAGTTGGCGGGTATGCGTGGTTTGATGGCTGACCCCTCTGGTCGTATCATCCCCATGCCCATCCGCTCAAACTTCCGCGAAGGTCTTACCGCACAGGAATACTTCATCTCCACACACGGCGCGCGTAAAGGTCTTGCCGATACCGCCCTCCGTACCGCGGATGCCGGATACCTCACCCGCCGTCTCGTGGATATTGCTCAGGACATCATCATCAACGAACACGACTGCGGCACTCACGACGGCGTCTGGATCCGCAAATCGGACGATGTTGCTGGTCAGTCCATGCAGGGACGTATGTATAGCCGTCTCGCCGCCCAGCGCATCCTCGACCCAAACACGGGCGAAATTCTCGCTGAATACAACGATGTGCTCACACACGACCTGGCACGCAAGATCGCAGAAGCAGGCGTGACCGAAGTTAAACTGCGCTCACCCATGACCTGTGAATTGACCCACGGCATTTGTTCCAAATGCTATGGCATTGACCTTGGTCGCGGCAACATGGTAGACCTTGGCTCTGCGGTTGGTATCGTTGCCGCCCAATCCATCGGTGAACCGGGCACACAGCTTACCCTTCGTACATTCCATACCGGCGGTGTGGCGTCCACCGGCGCAAGCGACATCACCACCGGTCTCCCCCGCGTGGAAGAAATCTTTGAAGCGCGCAAACAGCCCAAAGGTGAAGCCACCGTCGCAGAGATCAGTGGTTTGATCCGCATTCTCCAATCGGAAAAATATGCCGACATGCGCGAGATCCACATCGAACATGCCGAAATGGTGCATGACGAATACGCCATCCCTGAAGATTGGAAGATCATCGTCAAGGATGAAGCCGAAGTGCAGGCTGGCGATATTCTCGCTTCGCTTGACAAGGCAAATATCGTTTCGCAACATGGCGGACGTGTGGCAGTGGAAAAGAAAGACCGCAAGGTCATCGTCTCCTACGAACAGCGCGAAGAAGCCATTCTGGATGTGCCCAATACCTCCCGCTTGCTCGTCCGCGATAATACACGCGTTGAAGCCGGAACCCCGCTTACCGAAGGTTCGCTCAACCCGCACCGCATTCTCAAAATTCAAGGACGCGATGCCTGCCAGATGTACCTGATGACCGAAGTGCAAAAGGTGTATCGTTCACAGGGTCAGAACATTCACGACAAACACTTTGAGGTCATCATCCGCAAGATGTTGAGCAAAGTGCAAGTCACCCGCCCGGGCGATAGCAAACACCTGCCTGGCGATGTGGTTGACCGCCTTGAAATTCGCAAGATGAACGAACAGCTTATCGCCGAAGGAAGACAACCGGCTCGCTTCAGCGAAGTATTGCTCGGCGTGACCAAAGCCTCGCTCAGCACCGACTCCTTCCTCTCTGCCTCGTCCTTCCAGCACACCATCAAGGTGTTGGCAAGCGCAGCCATCGGCTCCACCACCGACCCGCTCTACGGCTTGAAAGAGAATGTCATCATCGGCAAACTCATTCCGGCGGGCACGGGCTTCATTCACGGACGTTTCAATACCGGCGACAGTGAAGTTGAAGAAGCAGCACCGGCTGAAGGGGATGCCTCCGAAGAGACCGACACCCCGATTGCGGGTGACTAACTAAAATGAAAATGCCTCGAACGAAAGTTCGGGGCATTTTTTTGTTTGCAATAGTTTGCCAAATTTTCAGGGGTACAGCCTGATGAGAAGTTTTCTGTATAATCAACTCCATGAAACGCGCATCACAAAAACCGGAAGGGAAACCCACGCGGGGAAAGACAGCCGATAACCGCCTGAGACGGGTGGATAATTTTGTCCTTCTTTATGAATCATCGCTTCTCACCCGAACCGATGGCTTGTTCGCTGATTCCCTGTTCGTTGACCTCGGCTATGGCTTTGATGCGCGAACCACCCTCGAAAGCGCCGCCCGCTTTCGGCGTGTGAATCCAAATCTAAAAATCCTTGGCGTGGAAATTGATAAAGAGCGGGTCGAAGCTGCCCTGCCTTTTGCCGATGATAAAACCTTTTTCCGCCTTGGCGGTTTTAACCTGCCGCTGAAACCTGCCGAAAGGGTTCGGCTCATCCGCGCGTTCAATGTACTTCGTCAATATGAAGAGGGTGAGTTTATTCCTGCTTATGAGCAGCTTGCTGAATATATCTTGCCGGGCGGTCTAATGGTTGAAGGAACGTCTACGCCGTTTGGGAATGTTTGGGCGGCGAATCTGGTTCGAAGGGTGGAGCCTGCCCAATGGTCGTTTGAGGCGTTGGTTTTCTCCACAAATTTTCATGCCGGTTTTGAGGTTGAAGAATTTCAGACGATCCTTCCGAAAAATTACATCCATCGCATAGTGAAGGGTGAAAATATCTTTCATTTTTTTGAGGCGTGGAAGCGTTCAGCGGCAGAGACTGCTCATGCAAAAACGTTTGGGTTAAAGCAGTGGTTTTCGGCGGCTGCCGGGGTGTTGGCGCAAAAAGGATTTAATATTGACCTGCATAAAAAGTGGCTTGGTAAAGGGTATTTGATCTGGCGGCTTTAATTTCGTGTCATAATCGTGTGGACACTCCGTCGTAGGGTCTCAAAACCCCAGCGGTTTATTTCAATGGAGAAGATAATGAAGCGTTTCAACGTTTTTATTGCAATGATCATTTTTGCGTCACTGGCTTGCTCGCTGCCTGGCACCGCGCCCAGCGAAGAGGTCGTTGCCACAGCGACGATTGCTCCGGTAGATACGGCAACGCGTACCTTTACGCCGGGTCCTACGAATACGCCAACGTATACCCCAACCTTGGTTCAGATCACTCAGCGTGTTCCTTCTGAAACGCCAACACTCACAGATACTCCTTTGGGCGCTACGAATACTGCGGGACCTACCCCTACGTTGACGCCGTTTTTGGTGGAGCTAACGGTTTCGCGCCCTACAAATTGTCGTACGGGTCCGGGTAAGGAATATGATGTGGTGGGATCGCTTGTGCCCGGGGTTACTGTGCCGGTGATCGGGCGGGATGGAACCAGCCAATATTGGTATATTCCCAACCCGTATGTATTCACCGATTACTGCTGGGTGACGGGTGAGTACGCCACACTTACAGGTCCGCAGTTCCTTGTACCCCTGGTTGAAAAAGGTGGTACGCCTACGCCTACCAGTACGCTTACTCCTTTCATTGATTTCACGGTGAAATTGGGCGGCAAGCAAACCTGCGACGGTTCGCATTGGTTGAATTTCAATATTGCAAATACGGGGAAAACATTTTTGCAATCGGTCAGCATTGTTATGACAGATAAGACAAAGAATACCACCCGTTCAACCACGACTGATAACTTTCCGCTGCTGATTTCATGCAACCCGATGAGCTTTGATGATCAGATTTCGCTCTCAGACAGTGATGTGCGGGTGAGTGGACCCAAGTTTGATTACAATTTTCAAAATAATAAGATATCCATTACTATGAAGATATGTGCGGCAGATGGTTTGCAAGAACCTTGTGCTACAAAAACGATTAATTTGAATCAATAAGCCGCCATAAATTTAAAAATGGGGCTGCCGTTTTTAACGGGATAGCCGTAAACATTAAACGCACACAAAAAGTGTGCGTTTTTTATTGAGCACACAGAAAAAAATGACTTGACGCATCTCTTTTTTGCCCGTAAGATAAGCAGGATTTTAGAACAAATTTTTCACCAAGAAGGGCACGAAGGTACACGAAGGAAAACCTTTGCGATACTTTGTGTCCTTTGTGGTGAATTAAAGGAAATTACATGGAACTTGGTATCGTAAAAAAGATAGATATCGACAGCGAAATGCAGCAGGCGTATCTCGATTACGCCATGTCTGTCATCGTGTCTCGCGCATTGCCCGATGCCCGTGACGGCATGAAGCCGGTACAGAGACGTATTTTATATGCGATGTACGATATGGGCATTCGTAATGACTCACCGTATAAAAAATCTGCCCGTATTGTTGGTGAAGTATTGGGTAAATACCACCCGCACGGCGACTCATCCGTGTACGAGGCGATGGCTCGCCTTGCACAGGATTTCTCCATGCGCACCATGCTGGTGGATGGTCAGGGAAACTTCGGTTCGGTGGATGGCGACCCGCCTGCTGCGATGCGTTACACCGAAGCGAGATTGACATCCGCCGCGCTCGATATTTTGACCGATCTCAATAAAAATACAGTTGATTTCACTGCCAACTTTGACGATACGCTCGAAGAGCCGAGCGTGCTGCCTGCTGCAATTCCAAACCTGCTTGTGAATGGCGCAACGGGCATTGCCGTGGGTATGGCGACATCCATCCCGCCGCACAATTTGAGTGAAGTGGTGGATGCCCTTGTATTCATGCTTGCACGCTGGGAAAAGCTCGACGATATTGACGTGGAACAGTTGATGAAGTTTGTGCAGGGACCAGACTTCCCCACCGGCGGGCTCATCATTGAAGAACAAGGCGATTCGGGGATTGAATCTGCGTATGGTTCGGGGCGTGGACGTATCACCGTGCAGGCGAAAGCGCACATCGAAGAGATGGAGCGCGGCAAGAGCCGCATTATCGTCTCTGAACTGCCGTACATGGTCAACAAATCCAGTCTTATTGAACGTATCGCTGAACTGGCGCGTGATGGGCATATCGAAGGTCTTTCAGACTTGCGTGACGAATCAGATCGTCAGGGTATGCGCATCGTCATTGAACTGACCAAGAACGCCGACCCCAATTTTGTTTTGCGTGATCTTTACAAACGCACTCCCATGCAAACCACTTTCAGCATCAACCTGCTGGCATTGGTCGATGGCGAACCGCGTACCCTCACTCTAAAGCAGGCGCTGCGCGTCTATTTGGAACACAGGCTTACGGTCATTAAACGACGCGCGCAATTCGATCTGGATAAAGCCAAGGCGCGGGCGCATATCCTCGAAGGATATCTCACCGCCCTCAAAAATCTGGACGAGATCATCAACCTCATCCGCTCTGCTCCAGACGTTGAGACGGCTCGGACAAAACTGATGAAGCGCTACAAGCTGACGGAGATTCAGGCAACGGCGATCCTTGATATGCAGCTGCGCCGCCTTGCCGCGCTCGAACGCAAGAAGATCGAAACCGAATACAAAGAAGTGGAAGCGGTCATCAAAGACCTGACCAAACTTTTGAAAACCCCAAAGCTGATGCGTGACCTTGTGGCGGCAGAATTGCTGAAAGTGAAAGAAGCCTACGGCGACCGCCGCCGCACACAGATCGTCAGCGTGAAAGAAGGCGCAAAGAGCGGTACAGCGCTTACCACCAGCGACCTGCTGCCGCAGCAAACTGTATGGATCGGTGTGACCAACGATGGGTTGGTCTCCCGCACTGCCGACGAAAAACAGCCGCGCCATTCTGGTAATGATGCACCGCGTTACCTTGTCAAGGCATCCACTACCGATACAGTTTATTTTGTGAGCAATCGCGGCAAAGCCGCCGCCATTGCAGTTCACTTGATCCCACAAGCCAATAAACTCAGCCAGGGTGTGCCATGGCACCGTGTTTCCCCCCTAAACGACTCAGATGCTCTTGCGGCTGTCTTTGCATTGCCATCCAACAAATCGGCACTTGGTGAAGAGATTTGTTTCATTACCGCCACCCGCTTTGGCATGATCAAGAAAAGCCTCATTTCAGAACTGCCGGGTCCTTCTTCGCAAACCTTTGCGCTGGTCAAGATCAACGAAGGCGACAAACTCGGCATGGTTGGCATCACGAATGGAAAGAAGGAAGTGCTGCTCGTCACCGCCAACGGCATGGCGATCCGCTTCAAGGAAGATGATGTACGCCCGATGGGTCTTGTTGCCGCCGGTGTGAATGGCATGAAGCTGGAAGAAAAAGATGAAGTGATTGGCGCTGAGATTTTGCCCGCCGCAGGCGATATCTTTATGCTGACCAACGAAGGCAAAGCCAAACGTGTTTCTGAAAAAGACTTCCCTGTTCAAGGACGTTACGGCAAGGGCGTGGTGGCTTGGGACCTGCCAGGCAAATCGCAGCTTGTAGCCATTGCAAGCGGCAAACCGAACCACGTCGCCACAGTCCATATGACCAAGGGCGCGCCCAAGTCCACCCGGTTGGATGCTGCCGCGCTACGCAAACGCGCATCGTCCAAAGGAGATGTGGTCATCGAGGTCAAGCCGGGCGAGAGCATCGTATCCATAGCAAGTGACTGGGCGCTGGATAGTTATGTAACAATGTCCCCGAAGGGGAAAACGGAAAGTGAAAAGAAGAAAGAGCCAAAACCAAAAGCTTCTGCTAAACAAGCCTCAAAAGCAAAGGCGAAGCCAGCATCAAATAAAAAAGGGACAAAGAACAAAGCATCTAAACCTGTGAAGAATAAACCTGCAAAGGGAAAAAAGAAGTAAAAAGAATTCGGAGTTCATATGAACTCCGAATTCTTTTTACTTACCGGCTGCCCTTCTTTTCTTTCTACCTCTCATCATCAAACTCTCGATCCATGCTGCCAGGGGTTCGGGCGGCGGGTAACTTTCAATGGGGAATTCAGCCAGCCCTTTTGCACGCAATACATGGTTTACAGCCTCAATTCCCGTTACACAGGCGCGCTCCAAAAAGAAGGCGGGCGTTTCATGGCGCACCCAATCACCTGCACAAAATAAATTCTCCCACGGGGTTTCGATGCCTAAATGAGTTCCGCGCGCACCAATGGCAGGTAGAGTATGCGTACCGGCATTGCGCTGCAATAACTGCCCGATCAGGCTGCCTTTCAATTCTGGGAAGGCGCGGTACACATCCGTGATGACGTTCGTCAACAGCGCCGCATCGGGCTGTGCCAGCACACTGGGCGGTCCGTACACGTGTACTTCCAAACAAGCGCCGCCCGTCTCCATGTGCCAGGTCTTATACGAGTCGTAAATGCGGTGTAACCAGAAAAAATTGTGCATCACAAAATCGCCGCTGAACATCCCCGCCTCAGGTCCGCGGCGGGGCGGCTTGCCATACCACAACCGGATGACCGCGTGACCCAACCCGTGCGGGAAGAACAAATCGTCAGCGTTGAAACTGCCTTTGATGATCGCTTCAGCCCCGGGTGAGTCTGAAGCGAGGATGACGAAGGGAGCTTTATCCACACCGGAGACTCCTTCCCGCTCCCAAAGCACAGTCCACGCCTCATCCTTTTCCAACCGCTTCACTCGTGAGTTGAGTTGGATCTGCCCACCCAAACTTTGAATCTTCGCTGCAAGTTTTTCACACACCTCGCCGCCGCCGTTGGGAAGATATTCAAACGCCCATGCATCGCGGCGCATGACGGTGTAAAAACGCAGGAAGCCAAGAAAGCCTGCCAGCGGAACTTGATCGGGATCGGTGGAAAGTCCGTTGCGGGTAAGACCGAAAAATAGCGAGCGCAGGGATGAGCCCCATTTTTTGAGCGCACCGCCGAAGGTATAGCCCTCCATTGGCTGATTTTCCATGAATGGGTCGATGCCGATGGACATGGAAATCACCGACCAGACGTTGAAGATCGAAAGCATATCTTGCAGGGTAAGCATGCTCCAAAAGCGCGGAGAGAGGAATAATTGAAGATAGTGGAAAGGCGCAGGGAAAATACTGTTGCGAATGGCGCTGCCAATATTGGCACGACGCACAAGGTTTAGCGTGTTCAGGCGATAGATCCACTGCTCGTCCTGCGCGGTTTGAAGTTGACCGATGACCCCATGCCGGCGAAGCATGAATTTGAGGTTGCAGTACGATGACCAAATACCATGCACGCCATGCTCGGCTGGGAATTTTCTCCCTTTGATGTCGGTTTCGGGCAAGCCTGCAAGGCGACCGCCAATATGATCATTCGCTTCGAGTACGAGTGGTTTCCGTCCGCGCTCGGCGAGGTGTAGAGCGGCAGTGAGACCGGCAACTCCTCCGCCTATGATGATGACATCGTATTTATTCATTATTGCGATTATAGTCTTAAGAGAATGCAAAGAGATGAGTAAAGTGTCGGGTAGAAGTACGCTTATTTTTTTACCTGTGTTATATTTTTCAAATGAAGATGTCGAGTAAACATATTTTTTTAGGGATTGTTTTTTTAGCTTTCCTGGTCATGTTACAGCTTTTATATGATCCAATCTCTCTTGCCGAACATCGTGTGGATGTCTGGCGAATTCAATTACAGCTTCCCAAAGCGCGTGCGCAGTGGAAAGCTGCGGGTATTACGAGTTATTCGTTTTCCATCCGTAGTGATGAGCGTTCCATTTGTAAACCGTCTGCGCGAGTTACGGTGGAGGGCGGGGAAGTGGTAATGGTGGAACTTATGGATTTCACAGTGGAGAACCCCGTCCCACGTTCATTGCCGCCCGATAGGTGGTTTGACCCTGATTGGGGGGATGAGGCGTTTTTATGCGATTATAGGCATTTCAATATGGATCGCATTTTTACCATGCTGGAAGGTATGCTAACTCGTACTCCCAACGCTGTGTTGAAGGTGGAATTTGATCCCCAGTATGGGTTTATCACTCATTATGCAGATGGCTTTTTCTTTGGCAGGGGCTTGCTCACCCCCAAGGTGGGGGATTGTTGCAGCGGTTTTTGGGTCGAAGATTTTCAGGCACAGCCGTAGTAATGGTTTGTATGCTTCTTATGGTAAAATCGCATCCGCCTCGGGCAAAAAGAGGCTCCCATGGAGGGATGGCCGAGTGGCTGAAGGCGCATGTCTTGAAAACATGTTTGGTGCAAGCCAACGTGGGTTCGAATCCCACTCCCTCCGCCTTACGATTGACGTATTCGAGATTCTGGTTACAATAGCAATCGTAATTTTGAAATTGGGGAGGTGCCAGAGTGGCTGAATGGGCTCGCCTGCTAAGTGAGTGCTGGCTTTAAAACCAGTCGCGGGTTCGAATCCCGCCCTCTCCGCTAAAAACACGTTCTGAAAAGAACGTGTTTTTTGTTTGTCCAGTTGCAGTCTCTATTGCGGGGGTATTTTCAGAAATATCCTGTTTTCCATGTAGATCAGGGAAATGGTAGAGTGCGAATGGCGCGAAATTCATCAAACTCGCGTTAAGATTTTTTGTCTGGCAACTTTCTCAAAAATTTTGCGTAAATGGACTGGTGATCAGAGTTTGAATACCTTCCAAAAATAATAACTGAAGGAAATGAACCTCAATAGATTTTGGGCTTATGATTGGAACAACCTGTTTGTTATGTCTACCACACCGGTAACCCACGAAACCTCACTTACCAACCGCCCTGCCTTACGGTGGCTACTCCTGGGTGTTTGGGGCGTTGTTGTTGTTTACACGCTTATGGTTTTTGGGGCGGTTCTTTCTCCGCAATTTTCATCCTTGCAAAGTTCAAGTATCCCCCAAATCTTATTTGGCATTCCATCCATGCTGAGAATGATCGTTGATTACGGCGTGGATCTATTATTGATGTTCGGCTTTTCAGTGATTGCGATCATGCTGGTTGTCAATCGTTCTGACGATTGGTTCGCCATTTTTACTTCCCTTTTTCTTATTGTTTTTGGTGCGCGTATCACAAATCTGGTTAACGTTATTTCACAAACGCCAGGCTATGAGATGCAAGGTGGGTTGATCCTTGCCATGGGTGATATTGGTGTGGTGCTGTTTTCGCTGTTATTCCCAACCGGCAAATTTGTGATGCGTTGGATGAAGTTCCTTGTTCCGCTCCTTGTGCTCACCATGCTGGGAATGTACCTCTTTCCTGATTCACCCATCTACTGGGTGAAGATGACCGGCAACGGGTTGTATTTTGCTGCCGCCGTTACATGGTATCTCATTGGGATCGGCAGCAGCGTTGTCCGATATGCGTGGTATTCCTCACTTGCCCAAAGACAACAGATCCGTTGGATATTCATCGGCACGATGGGACCTTTCCTCTGGTTTGTGGTTTTTCAGGTACTCGCGGGTTTTTTTCCAGATCTGAATGGATCAGATACTACCCGAACCAGTTTTGAAGCGATCTCACGTCTGGCAGGGATATTCATGTTCCTGATGCTGCCGTTGTTCATCACCATCTCGGTTGTCCGCACCCGCTTGTTCGATATTGATCTGCTAATTAACCGATCGTTGGTATATGGCATTCTCTCCATTGGGTTGGCTTTGACTTTTGCACTGGTTTTTATTATTGCCTCTGCGATCTTCGGAAGTATGCATTCCAGCGATCAGTTCTTTTTTGTGGCAGTCATCTTTTCTGTTTTTGCGGGAGCAACTTTTCAGCCATTGCGAAAGAAACTTCAACGATTTGTGGATAGATTCTTCTACCAGATCCAGGTTGATTACCAGAAAACACCCATCGAAATTCGGGCTGAAGCAGATACGCATTCCACTGGCATTACTATTTCTTCTTATCAAAACCTGAAATTGATCGGACATGGCGGCATGGCGGAAGTTTATCGCGCCACTGATTCTAATGGGCGAAGGAGCGTTGCTGTCAAAGTCTTGCGCGCCGCATTGGCAGGAGATGAGCAGTTCCAAAAGCGATTTATGCGTGAAGCTGAGATCGTCTCACGGCTCGAACATGACAACATCGTTAAAGTGATGGACTTTGGCATGGAAAAGACTTCGTACTTTATTGTCATGGAATTATTGTCTGGTCCTGATCTTAGTACCCTGCTTAAGCAGGAAAAGCGTATTCCGCTTTCCAACACAATAGGTATACTGCGCGGAATTGCTGATGCGCTCGACTACGCCCACCAAAAGGGACTTGTTCACCGCGACATTAAGCCTTCGAATGTCATGCTTGATTCGTCTACCATTCCCTCTCGCTCAGTGCTGACCGATTTCGGTATTGCCAAAATGGTGGATGCGCACACACGTATTACGAATACTGCCGGTATGCTTGGAACGTTCGATTACATGTCACCTGAACAGATACAAGCATCGGCTTCTGTCGATGGTCGCGCCGATATTTATGCTCTCGGGGTGATGACCTATCAAATGCTGACCGGACGGCTCCCGTTTGAACGACCTGATACAGGCGCCATACTGCTTGCACATCTCAACGCGCCCCCGCCCGACATTCGCGAAGCGAAGCCAGATACGCCCCGTCACACGGCTCATGCCATCCAAAAAGCGTTGGCGAAAAATTCAAGTGAGCGCTTTGGTACAGCGAAAGAATTCATTGCTGCACTGGAAACAACCTAAATACGGATTAGTTTACTTCCCCAAAATATTTATTGCTCTGTTAAACTTTGCGTACTTATGAAAATAACTATTCTGACATCTGGTTCTCAAGGCGATACCCAACCCTATATTGCATTGGGTTTGGCGCTAAAAGATTTGGGGCACAGTGTACGCTTGGCGGCATTCGAGAATTATGAGAAGTTCGTGCGCGGTTTTGGGTTGGGTTATTTCAAAGTTCGCGGAGATGTGACAGCCATAGCGGGTGGGAAATCTGGTAAAAATGCAGCCAAGGTGGATAATCCGCTAAAACTACTGTTGAGTTTTAACGAGCTTAAAGAACATCTCTTTGATGTGCAGGAAGATTTTTTTAATGCCTGCGAAGGCGCTGATATTGTGGTGTATCACCCGGGCGCTGTCATTGGTCATTTTGCGGCAGGGCAATTAAATATCCCCAGTGTTCTTGCAGCGCCCTTCCCCATGGCGACCACTAATGAATACCCATCGTTGATCTTTTATGATATGCCGCGTTTTGGCGGCAGTTATAACCGCCTGACGCACAAGATCTTTGAGCAAATATTCTGGTTTGCTTCCACAGCACCCCTGAAATCATTCTGGAAAAAAGAGTTTGGTGCGCTTCCCAAGGGATTCTCGAATCCTTTTTCGAAACAGGTTACCAGGCGAAACCCGACCATTATGTCTTGTAGTGAGTTTGTTTTTCACATCCCCAAAGACCGGCAGCCCAATGTTCATACTGCCGGGTACTGGTTTTTGAATGAAGTTGGAGATTGGTCGCCTTCCAAAGAGTTGCAGGATTTTCTGGAGGGTGGGGACGAACCGATCTATATTGGTTTTGGGAGTATGGGCGGTTTTGGATCTGCAGAGCAGACCACAACCTTGATCGTTGAGGCGTTACAACGATCTGGTCGGCGTGGCATATTGGCTTCTGGTTGGAGTGGCTTATCAAAAGCGGTACAAATGCCAACATCCGTGTTTGTTTTAGACCATGCCCCGCACACGTGGTTGTTTCCACGCATGGCGGCGGTGGTGCATCATGGCGGCGCAGGCACAACAGCAGAGGGCTTGCGAGCCGGAGTGCCGAGTGTCATCATTCCTCATGCCAATGACCAGTTTGCCTGGGGACGCAGGGTGTATGAATTGGGAGTGGGTCCAAAACCGATCCGACGAAAGAACCTGACTGCAGAAAGCCTTGCCGATGCAATTCGTTTGGCTCTGACTGATGACATAAAACAAAAGGCTACAGTTTTGGGAGAAAAAATAAGAACAGAAAAAGGTGCAGAAACTGCGGCAAAAATAATTCTTGCTTCTGCTGAATAAAAAAAAACAGGTCACGCGTAGTGCGTGACCTGTTTTGATTTAACTCCACTTCCAGGTGGTGCCGTCTTTGCTGTCTTCGATGGTGACGCCCATCACTTTGAGCTGGTCGCGGATCTCGTCGGAGCGCTTCCAGTTTTTGTCTTTGCGGGCTTGGGTGCGTTCGGAGAGGAGGGCTTCCACTTGGGCTTCGTCTTCGCTGGAGCCTTTCTTCTCTTCCAGAGTCAAGCCGAGTACGCCAGCCAATTGTTTGAAGGTTTCTTGCGCGGGTTTGAGCTGCTCACCAGTCGCGCCGTTATCGCGGGCGGTGTTGATGGACTTGGAGAGTTCGAATAACGCGGCGACGGCTCCGGCGGTGTTGAAGTCGCTATCCATGGCTTCGGTGAAGTTGGCGGTTGCGGATTCGGTCGAAGCGGATAAGGTATCGGCGGAGAGACCGGCTGCTGAGGGGGAGGCAGGCTTGAGCGCAGATTTGAGGCGTTCGACGTTTCGTTCGGCAGCATCCAGTGTTTCATCGTTGAACATGAGCGGGGCACGATACGTCCCATTCAAGACCAACATGCGCATGATATCAGAAGATCGTTTGGAGAGAAATTCTTTGATGCTGATGATGTTACCCAGCGACTTGGACATTTTCTCGCCGCCGAGTTGCAACATGCCGTTGTGGATCCAGTAGCGCGAGAATTCTTTGCCGGTGTAGCATTCGCTTTGGGCGATCTCGTTTTCGTGGTGGGGGAAGATCAGGTCGTTGCCGCCGCCGTGGATGTCGATCTGTTCGCCGAGTTCGGCGAGGTTCATGGCGGAGCATTCGATGTGCCAGCCCGGGCGACCTTTGCCCCAGGGGCTGTCCCATGAAATTTCACCAGGTTTGGCGGCTTTCCAGAGTGCGAAGTCCATGGGGTGTTCTTTTTGTTCGCCGATTTCGATGCGCGCACCAGCTTGCATGTCTTCGAGTTTGCGACCTGAGAGGCGACCGTAATCGTCGTCGCTGTTCACGCGGAAATAGACATCACCATTCGATGCGGCGTAGGCGTGTCCTTTTTGGATGAGCCCTTCGATGAATTGAATGATGAGCGGCATGGTGGTGCTGACCTGCGGGTTGGATGTGGCAGGCAGGACGTTGAGGCTTTTGAGGTCGGCGGCATAATCGGCGATGTAACGTGCCGAGAGTTTGAGCGGGTCTTCGCCGAGTTGATTGGCGCGGTTGATGATCTTATCGTCTACGTCGGTGTAGTTCATGACGTGCTTGACGGCGTATCCGCGATATTCGAGATAACGGCGGACGATATCGAAAACGATGGCAGACATGGCGTGCCCAACGTGGGCATCGTTATAGACCGTGACACCGCAGACGTACATGCGTACTTTGCCGGGTTCGAGGGTCTGGAATTCTTCAGTTTTGCGGGTGAGGGTGTTGTAGATTTTTAGCATGAGTTCTCTTTGTGTAAAGGTTTCAAATGTTCAGAGGTTTCAAAAGCATAGAGGCTTTGAAGTGTTTTTGTGATGGCGGTTATTTTATCCTACCTTGCAAAATAAAACAAAACAGGACGCTTCTCGCGTCCTGTTTACTGTTTACTATTCACTTGCTCTTGGCTTTTCGCCCATTCTCTTCTTCCACGCGTCCGAAGATCATGCGTCCGGCGGCAGTTTGCAAGACTTTGGTGATACTCACTTCCATATACTCGCCGATGTAGTCGCGTCCGTTTTCGACGACGACCATGGTTCCATCATCCATGTAGCCTACGCCTTGCCCGTGTTCCTTGCCTTCCTGCATGATGTTGATGCGGAGCAATTCGCCCGGCAGAACAACCGATTTGACGGCGTTTGCCAGTTCGTTGATGTTGAGCACCGTAACGCCTTGCAATTCAGCCACGCGGTTGAGGTTGTAATCGTTGGTGAGTACGGGACATTTAAGCTGCTTGCCCAACACCACCAGTTTGTCATCCACTTCACGGACGCCGTCTACATTAATATCTGAGATGCGGACGAGAATGTTCGGAAGTTTTTGCAACTCTGCCAGCACTTCCATGCCGCGCCGCCCGCGTTGACGGCGCATCCCATCGGGAGAATCTGCGATGTATTGCAGCTCGTTCAAAACAAAGCGGGGGATGAGCAGGGTTCCGGGCAGAAAGCCGGTTTTTGCAATATCGCCCACGCGCCCATCGATGATGACGCTCGTATCAAGCAGAATATTTCGATTTAGGTTCGTCCAGGAGGAAGAGCCGCCGCCCTCAGTTCGTCCACTGAGAACGCTGAGCAGCCCCATAATATCGCCTTGACGCATGACGAATAGAGAAACGCCGAAGTAGGAAAAAATTAAAACACCGACGAAAGGTAATATCTGGCTAAAGGGTTGCGGCAACATGGAAAGCGGAAATGCCAGCAGCGCTGCGATCAATAATCCGACCACAAGACCGGTTAGACCGGCAAACAGGCTCTCGGCAGACATGCGTCCCAGCAGGGAACGGAGCGCCCGCGCAGGGCGGGTGGTGAAATATGGGGTTAAGATCAAACCCGTCAACGCGCCGACCAGGCTGAAAATAAGGGTGGTGCGAACTGCATCTTCGGGGGTGTATTGCGCTACTTCAAATCCCCAAAACCCCCCAGCTACCCCCAATACGATCATGCCAATAATACGAAGAATAAATTCAAAACTCATGGTGCTCCTTAAAACAAAGAAAAAATAATTGCGGAGCGATAATAGCATGGAGGGTATCCTGAGTCAATTACGAAAACCATGTATCTCATGGCTTTCTCAAAGTCTTAAAACCTTAATGCGAAAAGCGCGAAAAAAGGCGAATAACGCATAAAAAATGTTTTTTTCGCGTCATTTGCCCTGTTGGCGTAATTCGCATTAATTCTTTTGCTCTTTGTTTAATGTTTGCCAACCTACTTTGAGCAAGCCATAACCCTCGCTCTTTTTCCAGTTGCTTCATTCCATTGAAGGCTTTATAGTTACCTGAAAAACAAGTGAATTTGGAGATGATTTTATGCACGGATACGGTTGGTGGATGTCGATGCGACAGGGCGATGAAAAACCCAAAGTAACACGAGAACTTTTACTGCGCGTCCTTGCCTATGCCAGACCTTACTGGAAACATATTGCAGGGATGCTCACAACCATTTTGTTGAGCACCGGTTTATCCTTGCTCACCCCGCTGATCTTTCGCAATATGATCGATGTGGTTCTGCCCGCCAAAGATACGCAGCGGCTTATCTTGCTGGGTGTGGCGTTGCTCTTCATTCCCGCGCTCAATGGCGGAATTAGCGTCATTCAAAGACGCCTCAACTCCACCGTGGGAGAAGGCGTGATCTACGACCTGCGCTCTACGCTTTTTGCACATTTGCAGCACATGTCTTTGCGTTTCTTTACCAACACCAAAACCGGTGAATTGATGTCGCGCCTCAACAGCGATGTGGTCGGCGCCCAAAATGCAATCAGCAATACCATCGTCAATATCGTCACCAATTTCATTCAAACAGTTGCTTTGCTTATTGTGATGATCTCCCTTGAGTGGCGGCTCACCATCATCAGTGTGCTCATCCTGCCGCTGTTCATCGTTACCGCCCAGCGTATTGGCAGCGTCCTGCGCGATATTGCCCGCGAGGCAATGGATATCAACGCACAGATGAATGCCCACATGAACGAAACCCTCAACATTGGCGGCGCACTGCTCGTAAAACTTTTTGGGCGCACTCGTGAAGAAGAAAAACGTTTTCGAGAACGTGCCGCGAACGTCCGCGATATTGGCATTCGACGCGCCGTCATCGGCTCATCCTTTTTCGTCATCTTCGGGTTGGTCACAGCCGTAGGCACAGCGCTTGTATATGGGCTTGGCGGTTACTTCGTCATCACAGATGTTTTCACCGTTGGAACCATCGTTGCTTTTGGTTCGTACCTTGGGCAGCTTTACGGCTCGCTTCAAGGGCTGGTCAGCGCGCCGGTGGATTTTTCCACCAGTATGGTTTCTTTTGAACGGGTCTTTGAAGTCATTGATCTTCCGCAGGATATTGCTGAACAGGAAAACGCCATTGAACTGAAAGATGTACGAGGCGAATTGCAATTTGAAAACGTCACCTTCAATTACAAAGTGGATGAATCTATTTTGCTCAAAGACGTAAAACGCTATGGCAAAGTAGAAAATGTGACAGCCGTTCTCAGCGGAGGGAATGCTGACGCATCCAGCATCAAGCGGCGGGTGGAACGAAGCGCCGCCTCAAACTCCGCCGAAGCGGGCTCTGCCTCTCAAGCCAGAGACATCGCCCTGAGCGGAATCTCCTTCACCGCCCACCCCGGGCAGTTGGTTGCACTCGTCGGTCCTTCCGGCGCAGGCAAAACCACCATCACCTATCTCATTCCACGCCTGTACGACCCAACCGATGGGGATATAAAAATTGACGGTCACAACTTAAAAGAGGTGACGCTCGAATCGCTTTCGCATTCCATCGGCATGGTTACACAAGAGACCTACCTCTTTCATGACAGCATCCGCACAAACCTGACCTACGCCAAACCCGATGCCACCCAGGAAGAAATAGAAGCCGCCGCCAAAGCTGCCAATATCCACGCCTTTATCATGGACCTGTCTGAAGGTTACGACACCATCGTCGGCGAACGCGGATACAGACTCAGCGGCGGCGAAAAACAACGCATTGCCCTGGCGCGTGTCATTCTCAAAAATCCGCGCATCCTTGTTTTGGATGAAGCCACCAGCTCACTGGACAGCGAATCTGAATCCCTTATTCAAGAGGCGTTGAAGCGCGTCATGGCAGGGCGGACGAGTATTGTCATTGCCCACCGTCTGTCCACGATCCTTGCGGCGGATGTTATCCTTGTTATGGATCGCGGCAAGATCGTCGAACGTGGAACGCATGAAGAACTGATCCAAACTGGTGGAATATACAGCCAGTTGTATGAAACCCAATTTAGAGGCGATAAAGAATAGTACGTGCCGTCTTTGTGTTCATGGGGTTGTTACACCCATATATTTGACCTATGTATGATGAATGGACGGAGCCGTTATGGATATTTCACAAAAAATTCACCTGCTTGGAGACCTGCTTGGCAAGGTGATCTCCGAGATTGAAGCTCCAGACCTGTTTGAAAAAGAAGAACACATCCGCTCGCTTGCCCGTGAACGCCGAAACGGAGATGAACAGGCTGCTCGAAATTTGCAGCAAAGTATTTCCACCCTTTCGATCAAAGATGCGCGGGTTTTGGCTGCTTCATTTGCCGCCTATTTCGATCTTGTAAACCTGGTGGAAGAAGATCACCGTGTGCAGATACTCCGTCAACGTGAAAGCGAAGTATTCCCCGAATCTAACAACGAGTCAATTGGCGAAGCGTTCGCAATCCTCAAAGAACAGGGCGTAACGCCGGGGCAAATTAAAACCCTGATGGAGAACTTATCCATTGAACTGGTGCTCACCGCTCATCCTACTGAGGCGAGACGGCGCACGATTCTCTCCAAAACAGAACGCATTGCCTCATTGCTTGCCGAACTCAGTCAAAACGAGAATTATCCGCGTGAACGGCAAGCCACCATCCACGCGCTTCGGGCTGTCATTTCTGCGCTTTGGCTTACCGACCGGGTGCGCGCCGAAAAATTAACCGTGGCAGACGAAGTGCGCACAGGCATGTATTACGTCGATTCCTTTTTCTGGAACACCCTGCCCGTGCTTTATCGCGACCTTGAAGACGCTCTCGAAAAATACTACCCCAGTGTTTCCCCTCCGCGGCGATGGTTGAAACTGGCTTCATGGATCGGCGGCGATAGAGACGGCAACCCCTTTGTCAAATCACACATCACCGCAGAGACGCTGCGCCTGCATCGTGGACTTGTCGTGGAAAACCTGCGTCGGGAGTTGCACGAACTTGGGCGTCAACTTAGCGTTAGTTCAAGCCGCATCACTCCGCCCCCAGCTTTGCTGGCATGGATCGAAAAGCGCCGCCCGTTTCCCGAACACGTCTCCTACATTGAACAGCGTTACTCCAATGAACCCTACCGCCTGGTACTTTCATTATTAGTGAACGATCTTGCAGAAGCCTCGAAAGACAGCATGACCCGCCACCTGCTGGGCGAACATACTCACCAATCCAGACTAAGCGTGAACGACCTGTTGGAACCCTTGCGGATCATTGCCTCTGCCATGCCGAAAAGCCTGCTCAACGACGAACTTCAGGCAGTCATTCACAAGGTCGAAATATTTGGCTTGCACGCCGCCCACCTCGACATCCGCGAAGACTCTAGCCGCTTCAATGCCGCGTTGAGCGAAATATTACGCGCCCTCAATATCGAATCTGATTTTGAGAATTTGCCGGATGAAGAACGAGCCACTCTTTTGAGCAGGCTCTTAAATAACCCCGCGCCCAACCTCTCCAAACACCCGGGCGTCACTTCAGATACAGCCGAAACCTGGGCTTTGTTCCAACTGATCGGCAGGACAAAAGAAATCTACGGAAGCGACCTGCTCGGTCCCATCGTCATTTCCATGACCCATGCCGCCGCCGATGTGCTCACCGTTCTTTTGCTTGCAAAATGGGCAGGCGCCAAACAACTGCCGCCCATTGCCCCGCTTTTTGAATCAGTGCAAGACCTGAAAGACGCGCCAAAGATACTCGAACAATTATTTACTTCAGGGTACTACCGCAAACATTTAGAATCCCTTGGCAACACACAAATGGTCATGATCGGCTATTCCGACAGCAACAAAGACGGCGGATACGTAATGGCAAACTGGTCTTTGTATCAGGCACAGGAAGAGATCACCAAAATTGCCGCTAAACACAAGATCAAACTAACCATCTTCCACGGGCGCGGCGGGACGATTGCCCGCGGCGGGGGACCCGCAAACAATGCCATTCGCGCCCAACCCACAGGCAGCATCAACGGGCGTTTCCGCGTAACCGAGCAGGGCGAGATCATCGCCTCTCGCTATGCAAACCCGGGTTTGGCGCACCGCCACCTTGAACAGATCGCAAGCGCGGTCATTCTTGCATCGGCGCCGCACAAAGAAGAACCCATCCCTGCCAAATGGCGACAGACAATAGAAACGATCTCCAATGCGGGGTTTCGGGCATATCGCTCACTCGTCTACGAAACCCCCGGCTTCATTCAATTTTGGGAAGCCGCCACCCCGCTTGATGAGATCAAACGCCTACAAATTGGCTCGCGCCCTGCATCCCGCGCCAAAGCTGGCGCAGTCAATCAGATCCGCGCCATCCCGTGGGTTTTCTCTTGGATGCAAAGCCGATTTAACCTGCCAAGCTGGTACAGCCTTGGCACAGGTCTTGCCGCCATCCATGACGTTGCGCTTCTACAAGAAATGTATGATGGCTGGCTCTTCTTCCAAACCTTGTTAAACAACTCAGAGATTTCCCTACTTAAAGCAGACATGGATATCTCCGCGCTGTATGTGAGTTTGGTTCCCGATAAAAAATTGGGCAGCGAAATTTTTAATTCCATTCGCTCTGAATATGAACAGACTCGTGACCTGGTCTTAAAGGTCAGCAGGCATACATCTCTTCTTGAATTGGAAGCAACCACCCAGCAAGCCGTACAACTTCGCAACCCCTATGTAGACCCGTTGAACTACATTCAAGTGGAAACCCTACAGCGTTTGCGAGCGTTGCCCGATCCCGATGGCGAAGAAGCCAAACCTCTGCGCGAGATCATGGCATTGACCATCAATGGCATTGCAGCAGGGTTAAGAAATACAGGGTAGCATCTTGTGGCAAATTAACCTATACAAAAGTATGGGTTTTGTGCAAATCACTGCTTTTTACGCCCAAAACTCTCAATATCCCCTATTCTGGTAAGGAAACTCTAACCTTTTTCCTACAACGGGATTTTTTCTTTTTGGTAGAATTCCCACAAGGTATTTAGGAGAAAAATCATGGCTGGAATGGAACGTTTTACACAGCGAGCACGGCGTGTGCTTAGCCTCGCCCACCAAGAGGCAGAGCGCGCCAGGCAAAATAGTATTGGAACCGAGCACCTCCTCCTCGGATTAATGGATGAGGAAGGCGGTGTAGCAGGACGTGTGCTGCGTGAACTGGGCATGTCCTCTGACCGTGTGCGCGAGGTGATCGGACGGATCACCACTGGCAACCCAAACTTTGACCCCAACCGAATTGAACTGGCGCCCGAAACCCAACAGGTTTTGGAATTCGCCGTAGATGAGGCGCGCCGCCTTGGTCATCATTACATTGGCACCGAGCACATTTTGCTTGGGCTGGTGCGCGTGGATTCCACCGCACTTGAAGCCCTGCGCCGCCTCGGTGTAACCCCAGACCAGATCCGCCGCCAAACCCGCCGTGTGTTGAACGAGTCTTCTTCATCTTCCACACCGGCTGCCCCCGCTGGCGGACCTCAACAAGGTAAAGGCGCACCGGGCAACAACCCCAAGACCCCGCTGGTAGATCAACTCGCCAGTGACCTGACCTCCAAAGCCGAAGAAAAGAAACTCGACCCGGTCATTGGACGTCAAATGGAAATCGAACGTGTCATTCAAATTTTGGCGCGCCGTACAAAGAACAATCCCGCCCTCATCGGTGAACCCGGCGTGGGCAAGACCGCCATTGTGGAAGGACTCGCCCAGCGCATCATTGATGGCGATGTGCCTGCCCCGCTCATGAACAAACGCCTGTTGCAATTGGATGTCGGTTCGCTTGTAGCGGGAACGATGTACCGTGGTCAATTCGAAGAACGCCTCAAGCGCATCATAGATGAGCTAAAGCAATCGGGCGCGATCCTTTTCATAGATGAAGTTCACATGCTCGTCGGGGCAGGAGCCGCAGGCTCTTCCGTCGATGCTGCCAACATCCTCAAACCAGCGCTTTCACGCGGCGAGTTGCAAGTCATCGGTGCGACCACCCTCGAAGAATACCGCAAGCACATCGAGTCAGATGCCGCGCTCGAACGCCGCTTCCAACCTGTGCAGGTGGATGAGCCCTCTGAAGAAGAAACCATCGAGATTCTCAAGGGTATTCGCAATGCCTATGAAGAGCATCACCACCTGGTGATCTCTGACGAAGCGCTCAAAGCCGCCGCGCACCTTTCGACCCGTTATGTGACCGAACGCTTCCTGCCCGACAAAGCCATCGACCTGATCGATGAATCCTCTTCGCGTGTACGCATGTACAAAAGCCCTGCCGCAAAACAGGCAAAAGATTTGTTCAGCCAGTTACGTCAGGCTCGCCAAAACCGTACGCTTGCCAATGAAGAAGGCAACACCGAAGATATGCGTGAATGGGAAGAACGCGAAACCGACCTCAGCCAGCAGATCGAACGCCTGCGCACCGGTTGGGACCGCGCCACCAGCCCTGTGGTTTCAGCCGAAGATATCGCTGAAGTCGTATCTATGTGGACGGGTGTTCCGCTCATGCAGCTCACCGAAGAAGAATCACAGCGCTTGCTCAAAATGGAAGACGATCTGCGCCAAGCCATCGTTGGGCAGGAAGATGCCATCATTGCCATCTCACGCGCCGTGCGCCGTGCCCGTGCCGGTTTGAAAAATCCGCGCCGACCAATTGGCTCCTTCATGTTCCTCGGACCCACCGGCGTTGGCAAAACCGAGCTTACCAAGGCGCTTGCCAAATTCATGTTCGGCAGTGAAGATGCCGCCGTGCAATTGGATATGTCTGAATTCATGGAACGCCACACGGCTTCACGTCTGGTTGGCGCCCCTCCCGGATACGTCGGCTACGAAGATGCCGGTCAACTGACCGAAGCGCTGCGCCGCCGCCCGTACTCCATCATCGTCTTCGATGAAATTGAAAAGGCACACCCCGAAGTTCACAACATGCTGTTGCAGATCATGGAAGAAGGTCAGCTCAGCGATGCCAAAGGACGCAAGGTTGATTTCCGCAATGCCATTATCGTCATGACCTCCAACATCGGCGCCGATGTGATCAAACGCCAGTCGAACCTCGGTTTTGCGCTCAAACGTGATGAAGTCACCGAAGAGAAACTCTCGTACGAAGACATGCGCAAGAAATTAAGCGAATCGCTTAAGCGTGCCTTCCGCCCTGAATTCATCAATCGCGTGGATGCAGTTGTCATTTTCCGCGCGCTCAACAAAGAGGATATCGGCAAGATCGTCCGTTTGGAATTGGCGAAGGTCGCCGAACGCATCAAAGAACATGACCTGAGCCTGGTCGCTGCGGAAGAGGCTTTGACCCTGCTCGCCGAACAGGGCTACGACTCCGAGTTTGGCGCACGTCCGCTGCGCCGCGTGATCCAAATGAAAGTGGAAGACCCGCTTTCCGATAAATTGCTCTCGGGTGAATTTGTTGATGGTGACAACATCTCCGTCAAAGTGGATGACGACGGTGAGATCATGCTTGAGAAATCAAGCGAGCCGGTTGTGGAACCGAGTCTGTAATAAAATTGTGAGACCCTAAAGGTTTCTAAAACCTTTAGGGTCTTTCCAAAATATGAATAAACAAGAATTACTAACCCAAGCCGATTACACCTTCCAACGTGGAAACCGTGATCTGGCGAAGAAATATCTAACCGACCTGCTCAACGCCTACCCGGAAGACGAGCCAGCATGGATGTTGCTTGCCAAGGTGGTGGAAGAAAAAGAGCGCAAGATCGAAATTTACAAACACATTCTTACCATCAACCCGCGCAACGAAGAAGCTAAACTGGCGCTCCTGCGCGTGCAGGCGACGGTCAACCCCACTCTCCCATTACCCAAACAGATCAAAGCTCATGCACAGGCACAGGCAAAACTAAACCCGCTGCGTACCATTATGCGCAGTGTAGTGATCGCTATAGTGATTGTCTTGTTGTTCGGAACGACCACTTATGTGATCGCCCGTAACAACCCCAACTCACCTGTAGCACAGGCATTTTCCCTGCAAGCTGATGCAACTGCAGAAAGCGCTGACCTTGCCGATGATGTTGCGCCGCAAACCCGGGCAGATGT
>JACKAW010000008.1 GCA_020634885.1 Anaerolineales bacterium | reverse complement strand
AGAACCGTTATGATTTCAAAATTTCTTCAGCAACCGACTGCGCTACTGGCGCGTAGTGGTCAAATTCCATACTAAATACACCGCGCCCCTGAGTGGCAGAACGCAGTTGTGTGGCATACCCAAACATCTCACCCAGTGGAACCATGGCACGTACTGCTTGAGCATTACCAGGTCGAACATCCATACCTTGGATCAAACCACGGCGACTATTCACTTGCCCCATTACGTCTCCAAGATACTCTTCAGGCGCAACAACTTCCACTTTCATCATGGGTTCAAGCAAAATGGGATTCCCCTTCTGCATACCTTCCTTGAAACCCATCGATGCTGCAAGTTTGAACGCCATTTCGCTGGAGTCAACTTCGTGAAATGAACCATCAAATAATGTGATCTTCAAATCGACAACCGGGTAACCGGCAAGAACACCACTTTCAGATGCTTCACGGAAACCTTTTTCAATGGGATTTATGTATTCCTTTGGAATTGAACCACCAACGATCTTGTTTTCAAAAATGATACCACTGCCACGCTCACCAGGCTCAAGTGCAAATACGACATGACCGTATTGACCTTTACCACCGGACTGTTTGGCATATTTGTAGTTAACTTCCTTAACCGGTTTGGTAATAGATTCGCGATACGCAACACGAGGTGTACCAACATTTGCCTGTACCTTGAATTCACGCAGAAGGCGATCAACAATAATATCAAGATGAAGTTCGCCCATACCGCGAATCACGGTTTGACCGGTGCTGTCATCTGAATTGACACGAAATGTGGGATCTTCTTCGGCAAGTTTTCGAAGCGCCTCACCCATCTTTTCCTGGTCACTAGAGCTTTTCGGCTCAATAGCGATGGAGATAACAGGTTCGGGGAACGAAATGCTTTCAAGAGCTAACGACTTAGTATCACAAAGAGTGTCGCCGGTAAAACTATCTTTGAAACCCAAAATAGCACCAATATCACCGGCTCGAATTTCGGTAACATCTTCTCGGCGATCAGCATGCATCTTCAACAAACGACCAATGCGTTCCTTCTTGCCTTTGGTGCTGTTTTGAATAGTTTGCCCCTGGCTCAAAACACCTGAATACACACGGATATACGCAAGTCGACCCACATAAGGATCTGTAACAATCTTGAAGACAAGCGCACTCAATGGCGCATCATCAACTGTCGGGATTTCAAAGGTGTTTTCCGGATTCCCAGGCTCAGTTGCAGTAATGGTAGCCTTATCCATAGGAGAAGGCAAGTAATCTACTACTGCGTCAAGCATGGCTTGAACGCCTTTATTTTTTAAGGAGGAGCCACAAAAAATAGGAGTTGCTTTATTGGCAATAACACCTTTTCGAAGTGCGGCTTTAAGTTCATCCACACTAATTTCCTGCGCTTCAAGGAACTTCATGGTAAGTTCGTCATCAAGTTCGGCGATTCGCTCAACCATTTTGGCACGAGCCTCTACAGCCTGAGCCTTTAAATCTTCGGGAATCGCTGTAACTTTGGGATCTTTACCAAGATCGTCTTCCCAAATAATAGCAGTCATGGAAAGGAGGTCAACAACACCCTTGAAGGTAGCTTCAAAACCAATCGGAACCTGCATCGGAATCGGCTTGGCACCAAGGCGGTCAATAATGGTTTCAATGGTGCGTTCATAAGAAGCTCCAACACGATCCATCTTATTGACAAAACAAATTCGCGGAACACCGTAACGATCAGCCTGTCTCCATACGGTTTCAGACTGAGGTTCTACACCCTGAACAGCATCAAAAACAACAACGCCGCCATCAAGCACACGAAGAGAACGCTGAACTTCGGCAGTAAAGTCAATATGTCCCGGAGTATCAATAATATTGACTTGGTAGCCCTTCCATTCAGCGGAAACGGCGGCAGATACAATGGTAATACCACGTTCACGCTCCTGCACCATCCAGTCGGTGACAGTGTTCCCATCGTCCACAGAACCAATGCGGTGTGTCAAGCCGGTATAGTACATAATCCGCTCGGTGGTGGTGGTTTTACCGGCGTCAATGTGGGCAATAATGCCAATATTTCGATATTTCTCCAACGGATGAACGCGTGCCATTCTTTATCTACTCTCTTATTCTAAAAACTAAATACGGTAATGGGAGAAAGCACGGTTGGCTTCTGCCATCTTGTGGGTTTCGTCACGTTTACGAATGGATGCTCCGGTTTCGTTTGAAGCATCAATCAACTCAGAGGCAAGTTTATCGGCAAACGATTTGCCGGAACGATCACGCGCCGAACCAAGAATCCAACGAATTGCCAATGTAGTACGGCGGTCTGCTGAAACTTCCATCGGAACCTGATAAGTTGCCCCACCTACACGACGCGGACGGACTTCCATAGCAGGTCCAACATTCTTAAGCGCCGCATCAAAAACTTCCATGGGGTTCTTTTCTGTACGTTCCTTGATCAGATCCATGGCATCATAGACCAAGCCAATTGCGACACTCTTTTTACCGCTCTTCAACACGTGTTGAATCATGGTCTGGATATATACGCTATTAAAGCGTACGTCGGGAAGAATCTCCCTTACTTCAGGTTTTGATCTACGCATACTTGATTACTCCATCAATATTACTTTGGACGTTTCGCGCCGTACTTCGAACGGGCTTGCTTGCGATTCGCAACACCAGTGGTGTCAAGAGTTCCGCGAACGATATGATAGCGAACGCCAGGGAGGTCTTTTACACGACCACCACGAACCAACACCACAGAGTGCTCTTGCAGTTGATGACCTTCACCCGGAATATATGCGGTTACTTCAATACCATTACTTAAACGCACACGGGCTATCTTACGAAGCGCCGAGTTTGGCTTTTTAGGAGTCATGGTACGCACCACGGTACATACGCCACGTTTTTGAGGGGCGCCTTTATCCTGACGGAAACGGCGTTGCTTATAACTGTTCAACGTGAACTGCAAAGCAGGAGCCTTACTTTTAGCTTTCTTGTATTTGCGGCCCTTACGGACCATTTGATTTACTGTCGGCACAATCAGCCTCCGAATTACAAAATCTTTTTAACAATGGTTTACAAATATTTATTCGCAAGAAATGAGACCATCACAACGTCCCTGATGGCCTCATTTGAGCTGCCAATTTTTTTCGGAGCGGGAAAACCGAGTTGCCACTCCTTTTCTTGACAAAGGCACAAGATTTTATCATGCTGCGCCAGTCAAGTCAATAGAATTTACGACTTTTTCCGAGATTGACCCTCACCCAAACTCAACAAGCCTGTCTCATGTTTTGGCGGATGCGTCTTTTCTTCGTCCTTACCAAACTTGACCACATCCCCATTTTCATTGATTGCTTCAACCGCAAGACCTAATGATTGCAATTCTTTCACCAAGACACGGAACGAAGCTGGAATGCTCGGCTCTTCAATTGGCTCCCCCTTCACAATGGCTTCGTAGGTATTAACACGTCCCTGAACATCATCGGACTTAACCGTAAGCATTTCCTGCAATGTGTGAGCCGCTCCATAAGCTTCAAGCGCCCAAACTTCCATTTCTCCAAAACGTTGTCCACCAAACTGCGCTTTACCACCCAGAGGTTGCTGGGTGACAAGACTATATGGACCAGTAGAACGCGCATGAACTTTATCCTCGACCAAATGGTGCAACTTGAGAATAGTCATCACGCCTACTGTCACAGGCTGGTCGTAGGCTAAACCGGTTTTACCGTCGCGCAATGTTTGTTTACCAAGAATAGGCAACGGTATTCCTTTTTCCTTAGCCAACTCTTGTGCAGTTTCATATACTTTGTCTTCTGCTACACGACGAGTCACACCCTCAGTCTCAAGCCACAGTCGCAAACAAGCAATAATTGCAACGTCATCAAGGCGCGGATCATGCGCAACCTGACGATCTTCAAGGAGGATTTCATCGGGATCAGCGTAACCTTTTTCACGCAGCCATTCGCGAGCAGTAGCCCGATGCGCGTACGCCGGATCATTTAAGCTATACACATCATAACGACGTTTGTCCAGCCAATCTTCCAAATAGAGGCGTCGAACTTCATCATCATCTTCGATAGTGTTCGGATCGTAATCCTGCTGTTTGATCCACTCCCATGCACGGATACCGGCTTCCTTCCAGGCATAATCAAGTATCCATGCGCGTGCGAGTTCGGCTTCGATTTGTTCCTCGCTGGCACCATCAAAGACGGGAGTCACGGCTCGATAACCGAGACGTTTGGCAGCCCACCCAAGATGGACTTCCAGCACCTGACCGATGTTCATACGACCAGGCACGCCAAGCGGGTTGAGAATGATATCAACGGGCACGCCATTTTCAAGGAAAGGCATATCTTCTACAGGCACAACCTTGGAAACCACACCCTTGTTTCCGTGGCGACCTGCCATCTTATCGCCAGCAGTGATCTTACGGCGCTGGGCAACAGACACACGAACCATCATGTCCACACCAGCGGCGAGATCTGAATTCTCTTCACGGGTAAAGACTTTCACATCTACAACTTTACCGCGCTCACCGTGAGGCATGCGCAAAGAGGTATCTTTTACATCGCGAGATTTTTCACCAAAGATAGCACGTAACAGGCGTTCTTCAGGAGTGAGTTCTTTTTCACCCTTTGGCGTGATCTTACCAACGAGGATATCGTTCGGTCCGACTTCTGCACCGATGCGAATGATGCCATTTTCATCAAGGTCTTTGATGGCGTCATCACCAACATTTGGAATATCACGAGTAATTTCTTCCGGTCCAAGCTTGGTATCGCGGGCTTCAACTTCATACTTCTCAATATGAACAGAAGTGAAACGATCTTCTTGCACAAGGCGTTCGGAAAGGAGAATAGCATCTTCAAAGTTACCACCCTCCCATGATAGGAAAGCAATAACCACATTCTGCCCGAGGGCTAGTTGCCCGTTGTCGGTAGACGAGGAATCCGCGATAATATCGCCCGCTTTAACCAATTGTCCCTTTACTACAGAGGGACGCTGATCGATACAGGTGCTTTGGTTGGAGCGTTGATATTTTCGAAGTTGATATGTTCGGTTACCAGAACGCTTTTCTTTGACAACAATGGTCTTGCCTGTAACAGAAACGACTTCCCCGTCTGCTTCAGCTACAACAACTTGTCCTGAATCCAATGCTGCGCTCTTTTCCATACCGGTGGAAACCAGGGGGATTTCAGGGCGAACCAAAGGAACAGCTTGAGCCATCATGTTAGAACCCATCAAAGCGCGGTTTGCATCGTCATGTTCAAGGAATGGAATCAACGCCGCACTAATACCAACAACCTGGTGAGGTGCCACATCCATAAAGTCAATACTATCTGGGTGTGAAAACACAAATCCTGAGTGATAACGGCAGGATACACGGTCTCGCATAAACTCTTTTTTCTCAGTCAATGGAGCATTTGCCTGGGCAATGGTGTACTTATCTTCGGCATCTGCAGAAAGGTACACCATCTCATCTGAAACATAGGGCGCAATGGAGATTTCACCTTCAATCCTTGCAAGGCGCTTGGCAACCTTCGAATCTATATCTGTGCCGGACTTAAAGAGCAGCTCGCCTGACTTCGGATCGCTTACATCTGAGTTAAGGGTGCGACCTTCCAGTATTTCACTATCTGAAGGAAGTGACCGGTACACTTTGCGATAAGGAGTCTCAATAAAACCATATTCGTTTACTCTGGCGAAAGATGCCAAACGTCCAATAAGACCGATATTTGGTCCTTCGGGTGTTTCAATTGGGCAGATACGACCGTAATGAGAATGGTGAACATCACGAACATCAAAGCCCGCGCGTTCTCGCCGAAGACCGCCAGGTCCCAACGCAGAGAGAGTGCGCTTGTGGCGCAGTTCTGCCAACGGGTTGGTCTGATCCATGAATTGCGAAAGTTGAGATGAGCCAAAGAATTCACGCAAAGCAGCTACAACGGGGCGGATATTAACCAGCGTCATTGGCGATAATTGTTCCTGATCGCGAATGGACATGCGTTCCTTAATAACGCGCTCCATACGGCGCAAGCCAATGCGAAGTTTGTTCTGGATCAACTCACCCACCGTCTTAACACGACGGTTACCAAGGTGGTCAATATCATCCGAACGCTCAGAACCATTATTGATCTGGATCATTCGTCTGATAAGACGGAGAATATCGCTCTTCGTTACTGTACGGTGCGGAATGGGGATATTCAAATCGAGTTTCTGGTTAAGTTTGTAACGACCAACCCGCTCAAGGTCATAATGACGCTGATCGAACAATTGTTCCTCAAGGAATTGCCGGGCATTATCCAATGTAGCTGGGTCGCCCGGGCGCATTTTCTTAAAGAATTCAATCAGAGCGGCTTCGGCAATAGTATGATTGCTTAAATCCCAATCCGGTTCCTGTTTAATGGTAGAAGCAATAAACATACGATCAGGGTTGTTATCAACCTCTTTGAAAAGGGAGAGAATTTCCTCATCAGTACCGAGTTTAATGGGAGAATCCTTCATTCCATCGCTGACAGCAGCGAGGGCGCGCAGGAATACAGTAATCGGAACAGTGCGTTTACGATTAAATTTAAGTATGATGTAATCGGACTTGCGGGTTTCGAACTCCATCCAAGCGCCTCGATCAGGGATCAACTTTGCCATGGAAAGCAAACGACCCGTAGCACGATCCGCTGGGGCTTCGAAGTAAACACCTGGAGAACGAATCAACTGCGATACAACAACGCGTTCGGTTCCGTTAACAATATAGGTGCCTTTATCGGTCATTTCAGGGAAATCACCGAGGAAAATATCCTGTTTAATGGGTTCTGGAACATCAGGACCGGCGAGCAACACAGAAACGTATAACGGGCTGGAATAGGTTAAGTCTCGCTCAACGCATTCTTCTATATTATGTTTGGGTTCACCAAACCAATATTTCAACCCCCATTGCTGCGACTCGGGTCCTCGACTTGGGAAAAAGAGCTTCATTCCCTTGTTGTATGACTCAATTGGAGAAATTTCATGGAAAAGATCTCCAAGCCCTTCCCTTTTGAGCCGTTCAAATGAATCAAGTTGTACTTCGATTAAATTGGGTAAATCAAGATTTACAGAGATACGTGCGTAACTTTTTTGGGGCAAAGAAGATGCCATTCTTCTCTCCTAACGAATTTTGAATGACGGTTCGACGACACAAACAATTGACATAAACAATTAGAACTGTCCCTCTGGACAGCAACAAAACATTATATCGAAGGCTATATAAAAAGTCAAGCAATGAGATGTATTGTCATTTTGAGGGTGCTTATTTCTTGACAATCCACATAAGTGCGTGTAAAATCACCGCCGCTTAACAAATAAATATGCGTTTGGCCGAGATAGCTCAGTTGGTAGAGCACGCGACTGAAAATCGCGGTGTCCCCAGTTCGATCCTGGGTCTCGGCACTCTCGACCAGTTTGGTCGATAAACGCGGGCGTAGTTCAGTGGTAGAACGTCTCCTTGCCAAGGAGAAGGTCGTGAGTTCGAATCTCATCGCCCGCTCAAACTGGAGGATTGCGGATCGAAGAAAATCTCTTTCGGTTGCAATCTTTTTGTTTATAAGGCGTCGTGGCCAAGTGGTAAGGCAAGGGTCTGCAAAACCCTCATTCACGGGTTCAAATCCCGTCGACGCCTCAAAAAAGAACAGACTTGTAAAAAGTCTGTTCTTTTTTGTATGTGTGGTTTCTCAACCTTATAAATTTAAAAACGCTTGTTTTACTTCACTCGCAAAAATCGACGCTTGCCAACTTGGAGAACTCCAGGATGTGGGAATTGCAGATCACCTCGTTCCAGTACCTCCCCGTCCAACTTGACGCCTTTCTGGTCGATCAATTGACGAGCTTTGCTTTTGCTCTCAGCCATACCCGCGGCAAGAATGACATCTACAACGGTTTGACCAGCCTGTAATTCGTATTCGGGCATTTCGTCAGGGATTTCCTTTTGCTGGAACATCTTAATGAAGTTATCCTGCCCTGTTTGGGCTTCAGCCTCACTATAGAAAATACTGACAATTTCCTTTGCCATTTTCATCTTCGCATCGCGCGGATGTAAAGCCCCCGACGCAACCTCTTTTTCGATCTGGGCAATCTCATGCGGATTAAAGCGGGTCACAAGACGCATATAAATACCCATGGCCGAATCAGGCACAGACATGAGCTTGCCGAACATATCATCTGCGCCAGTGTTGATAGGGACGATATTGCCCGTGGACTTGGACATGCGTTGGTTGCCATCTGTTCCCGGCAGAATACCGGTGATGATGCCAACCAAAGGTTTTTGCCCAAGCGCATCCTGAAGTTTACGACCGGCAACAATGATATTAAATAATTGATCCGACCCACCCACCTGCACATCCGTTTCCATGGCGGCGGCATCGTAACCTTGCATAAGAGCGTAGAACGTTTCGTGCAAGTAGATTGGCTCGCCTTTATCAAGGCGTTTCGCAAAATTTTCACGTGTAAGAAATTGTTGAACTGTAAAGTTTTGACCAAGGCGGATAAGGTCGATCAGGTTTAATTTGGAGAGCCACTCACCGTTGTAGCGGATTTTGGTCTTCTCGCGGTCGAGGACGCGGAAGGCTTGTTCAGCGTAGGTTTGGGCATTTTGGGCAACCTGCTCCTCGGTCAGGATCGGACGCGCTTTATTTTTATCCGAAGGGTCACCCACCAGGGCGGTGTAACTACCAATAAGGAAAGTTACTTCATGCCCCAAATCCTGAAATTGGCGAAGTTTACGCATGGAAATGGTATGACCCAAATGCAGGTCTGTAGATGTAGGGTCATAACCGCAGTACACCCGCAGGGGACGATTTTCTTTTTCAGCAGTCTTCAAGCGCTCTCGCAACTCTGATGCCATGGCTTTTTGCAGGTCTTCATCGCCATAGTCAGTTCCTTGCATCAATAATTCAACTTGTTCCTCGATGTTCATTCTTTTCTCCTGAGCACATGCCGTTAGGGCATGAAAATTGATATCTTTTCTGGCGTTACGCAAATAAAAACGCGCCCGCGATGATGGGGCGCGTTCCATTCACACCATCGCAAATAATTACGGGTGGGAATAATAATAGTAATGGTTGGCAGAGTTATTGCAGAACATGCCCGGTATTATACATCAGGAATGTTTACTGGGACAAATTGAAGGGAAAAGTCCAGGGACCGTAGACGGTGTAGAACTCGTCGCTATAAACGATCTGTTCAGCCTGCTCCTGCGTCATTTCGGCGGGCTTGCCGAGGATCTGCATGGTGAGGATTCCGTTTATGTCCACACAATCCACAGAGATACCCGTCCCCCGCTCGAGCATGGCTTGTTGAATTTTTGGAAGGTACACGCCGCAATAATCACCAGGTTGAGGGGGGGCGGCAATCGCATCGATGACAATGACGGCGTTGGAGAGGTCAGCATCAGGCGGAACGACAAAGGTCATCACATCACAGCGCAGACCCGCCTGCCCATTCGCGGGTTCCTGGTAGCTTAATAAGGTTGTGCCATATTCCTGAAGAAGGGTTTCTCCATAAGTCAGGCTCGCCGCCCAGATCGACCAATCGGAGGCGTCAGGCAGGCTAAAACATACTTCGGCGTTGACGTTTTTTCCCTCGACCCAGCCGCGATTCATATTCACATCGATTCCGGCGGCAGTTTGTTGCGGTACGCTCAACTGGACATCTGCGGTCGGGTAGGAGGCGTCAATATAGGCTGTGGCTGTCGGGAGCACATCTGGCAAGTAAACCTGTGAATCTTGCGCCGGAGCACAGGCAGTGAGCAACAGTAAAAATAAGATAAGTGTCTTCTTCATGGATTTGATTTTCTCCTTTGAGTTTTACCCATACAGGTCTTGCAACGCCTCTTGCGGACTTTGGAACTGGAACGTGTACCCAGACTGTATCAGCCGTTTGGGTTGGGCAAAGCGCCCATCAAGAATAAGCACGCTCATTTCGCCGAGAACCATTTTCATTAAAAATGCGGGAACGGGAAACCAGTAAGGTCTATGCAATAGGCTGGCAAGTTGTTTTGTGAATTCAGATAAGGTGGTCTGAGTTGGGGCAATGAGGTTGTATGCACCGTGCGCATTTTGATCTGCCATGAGGTGCCGGGTGGCGCCGACCCAATCTGCAATGTGAATCCACGGGAAGGGTTGTGTACCAGAACCAAGCCTGCCGCCAATAAATAATTGCACGGGCAGGGCGATTAATTTCATGATGACATTGTCTTTGGAAAGGACGGGCGGTGTGCGCAGGACGATTCTGCGTACACCGAGTTCTTCAACGGGTTGAGTGGATTCTTCCCATTTGACGGTGAGTTGGGCGAGGAAGTCTTCTCCGGGTGGGGTGGTTTCATCGGCGGGGGCGCCGTGTAGACCGTAGTGATTGATGCCCGATACTTGCACGAAAAGGCTTGGGCGATGAGAAGCCTCCCGAATGGCTTGAACAAGTCCAACCCCGGGTTGGATGCGGGAGTCTTCAAAGGATTTCTTTTTGGAGGGGGTCCAGGGCCAGGCGGCGGTGCTTCGTCCGGCGAGGTGGATCACTACATCCATTTCGTTGATGCGGCTCCCCCACCCTGCGGTGGTTTGCCCATCCCATTGAATGCTGTTTGCTGCGCCGCTTTTGCGCGAGAGGATGAAGACCTTATGCCCATCGGCTTCAAGTGATTTTGTAAGCGCCTTGCCGAGCAGACCAGAGCCGCCCGCAATTAAAATATTCATTTTTTCTCCTGCAATACAATTGCTGTTAAAACCGAATTAATATTCTGGTTGTATAATCACGCGAGTTACCGGAACCTTTATGAATGATCCTGTTTTAGTGCTCAATGCAAATTTTGAGCCGATCCACGTCTGTTCGACACGACGGGCGATTACGTTGATCCTTGCAGGTAAAGCCGGTATGATCGCCAATGGACGCGGTCACATCCGCACCATATCACAGCTTATTCCTCGTCCTTCGGTCATTCGGCTCGAAACGCAGATCCATAGACCGCGCCCGCACGTCAAATTGACTCGCCGTGAAGTGTTCAGGCGTGACAATTATACCTGTCAGTATTGCGGTAAACGTGACGGCAACTTGACGATAGACCATGTGATTCCGCGCCATATGGGGGGCAGGCAAATTTGGACAAATCTTGTGGCGGCTTGTTCAAGCTGTAACCACCGCAAAGGCGGGCGAAAAGTGGAAGAGGCACATATGCGCTTGTTGCATATCCCCAAGGAGCCGCCCGCCAATGCGGCGTATATTTTTGGCAAGCACCTTTCTGATAATAAGGAATGGGAGCCTTATATTTCGGGCTGGTAAATCGAAATCCTCTCGTGGTGAGAGGATTTTTTATTAGACCTCTTGCAAAAGTCAAATTTTCATCCCGCTCAAGGCGGCGTCTTCGCCACTGGAGACTGCGGCGGGGGCACTCTAATATTTTTACAATGTCTGTGCAGACCACTTCTTATAAAAAAGAAAACCCGCCAGCAGGAACAGAAGGGTAAAAAATATCGGGTTGATATTTACGCCGTTTACAAGCGCTTTATCCAGGCGTAGAAATTCGAGTGAAAAGCGAATGGCTGAAGAAACCGTGAGGTAGATCAAAAATACGCCGCCGGTTGGGAGTTTTTCAGCATACGCTCCGCCAGCCAGTCGAAGCAGAAAGACCAGAGCAAGAGCGTTCAATATCATTTCATATGCAAAAAGAGGGTGGTAGAACTCGATTTGTTCAAATCCATTCAGGCGGTTTTGCGGTTCGATGAAAATTCCCCAAGGGAGGGTTGTGGGCAAGCCATAAATCTCTTGATTAAAATAGTTCCCCACACGCCCAATAACCTGCGCCAGTAACGCACCCGGGGCAAGAATGTCGGCTAACTGCCAAAAGGGAAGTTCCTCTTTTCGGGCTGCGAGCCACAAGCCAAAAGTGCCGCCGAGAAGTGCGCCCGGGATGCCGTACCCACCAATCCATGCGGCGAGAATATCGAGCGGATGGGAAAGATAATGCGTGGTGGTCAGATCAAGCTCAATGGAGGAAAGAGGCGGGGTGAATACATGCCAAAGGCGGGCGCCGAGCCATCCCCACACCACAATTGGGGTGAAAAGGTAGAGGATGATCTCTGAATCTTGATACCGTTGGCGAAGCCTCAATGCAGATATAAACCCGCCACAGGCAACCCCCAACGCAATGAATACCCCGTTCCAGCGCAGCAAAAACGGACCAATTGGGAGTCCTTCCATTCTTACTTTTGCTCTTTGCTTTGGCGAATGCGTTCACGCCCCTGCTGGCGGACATGCCAAATGCGTTGAAAAGCGGTGATGTTCGCCAAAACTGCGATGATACAAACCGCAATAAAAGGCTGGTTGAACACGAGTAATGGAATCAAAACCAGATAACGCTCAAGGCGGGTAAGAATGCCGACCTTTGCAGTAAAACCCAACCCTTCGGCGCGGGCTTTGACGTAGGAAACCAGCACAGACCCCGCCGCCGCAATGAACGAAATCACCACGCCCGGGTAACTGCCCTGTGTATCAAAATAATAGAGCAAACCGCCAAAGGTCACCAACTCTGCGTAACGATCACTGACCGAATCGACAAAGGCGCCAAAATCGCTGGGTTCGCCACGCAGGCGTGCCATGGTGCCATCGAACGCATCTACAAGAACTGATGTCAGCAGTACAAATGCGCCCAGGGTCATATTCCCTTGAGAGATGATGTACGCGCCAATGGTCGTGCCGAGCAGCCCCAGCAGAGTTATCGCGTTCGGTGTCAGTCCCAGCCCGTTTAGAAAATTCCCAATCGGGTCGAGAATACCTTTGAAAATAATTCTTGCCTTGTCTGTGAAGGTTGTTTTTTTATTCATATTCTTATATAGTTCTGGCGGGGGCTAAGCCCCCGCCAAAGCAGATTCTTATTCCTGACTTTCTCCAAGTTCGTCTTCTTCGGCGAGCAATACTTCACGTTCTTTGCCGCCGCCTTGTGATGGACCGACAACGCCCATGGCTTCGAGTTGGTCAAGTAAACGAGCAGCACGCGGGTATCCGATCCGCAAACGCCGTTGCAGCATGGAAGCTGAAGCACGCTGCTGCTGCCGAACAATGGAAATTGCCTTTTCCACCAAACCGTCATCTTCATCGGCATCGGGTTCTTTCAAAAGAGATTCCCACGGTGGAACTTCTACCGTATCCGAATCCCAGTTCTTTTGCCAATACGAGATAATGCGCTCGATCTCCATATCGGTGATAAGTACGCCCTGTGCGCGGACGGGGTTGCCCACCTCAGGGTTGAGGAAGAGCATATCGCCGCGCCCAAGCAAAGATTCGGCGCCGGTGTAATCGAGGATAACGCGGCTATCAATACCAGAGGCAACCGCAAAAGCCAAACGCGCCGGAAAGTTTGCCTTGATAAGACCCGTCACCACATCGGTGGAGGGGCGCTGGGTGGCAACCACAAGGTGAATGCCCGTAGCACGCGCCATTTGTGCGAGTCGCACAAGGTTATGTTCGGTTTGATCCGGCGCCGACATCATCAAGTCTGCAAGTTCATCGATGATGACCACCATGCGTGGAAGCGGCTGTCCATCTGCTGAGCGGGAGACTTTTTTGTTATACGAGTTCAAATCGCGGGCGTGCATGGTTTCGAGCAGGCGGTAGCGGTGCTCCATTTCAACCACCACCCAGCGCAGCACACCAAGGATGCGGTCGAGGTTTGTTTCAACTTTGCCGTACAAATGCGGCAAACCATTAAAGCGGATCAACTCCACCATTTTGGCATCGATCATTACGATGCGCAATTCTTCGGGGGTGTTGTTCATGGCAAGACATGCTGCAATGGATGTAACGCAGACCGATTTACCAGAGCCGGTGGAACCAGCGATCAGCAAATGCGGCATTCGTGCCAAGTCTGCCATGAGCGGGTTGCCGGAAACATCGCGTCCCAAGGCAACTGTGAGCGGCGCGCCAACCTTGTAGAAAGCGTCACTTTCCAACAATGCCCTCATGCGGACAGTGGAACTGCTGGTATTGGGAACTTCGATACCGACATACGGCTTGCCCGGAACGGGCGCTTCAATTCTTAATCGTTGGGCGGAGAGCGCCAACGTGAGGTCTTTCTCCAGTGAGGCGATTTGCGCCACACGAACTTTCAGCAGTTGTGCATCTTCTTCCTCTGTCCCTTTTTTGATAAAGCCCGGCTGGACGGCGAACTGGGTAACAGATGGACCCACGCGATAGCCAACCACAGTGGCGGGAATACCAAATTCAGAGAGGGTCTTCATAATGAGACCGGCGGTCTGGTTGATGGTGCGTTCATCGGTGCGGACGTTTGAATCACCCATCAAAACAGTGAGGGGCGGCAGAGTATCATCACGCGGCGGACGTTTGACCGGTTTATCTTGTTTCTTTTCTTCGGCTTTTAGTTGGGTGCGAAATTCGGGCGGGAGTGCAGGGGCACGCTTTTTAGGAGGTACAGCCGCGGCTTTCACGGCTTCGGTTTCCACCATTTCCTGCTTTGGTTCCGGCTCTGGCATGGAGACGATAACGGGGGCTTCATCTCCAGCGATGCGAACCAACCATGCTTCTAATTTCGCCCACAGACCAAAACTTGTGGCAATGGTAAGTACCCAAAAAATAAACAGGATCAGTGTGCCGGGTATTGTGCCAAGGTTTTGCCACAACAAGCGCACAAGACCCCATCCCAGTCGTCCGCCGTCCATGCCGGATTCTGCCCGGAAGAGGTCGTTGCCTGAGAAAACAGCGAGCAAGCCCAAAGTTAGGAGGGCGGCGAGTTGATGAGAGAGAATGCGCCCCCATTTAACGGGCATCCATTCCAGTTGCAGGAGTGAAACTCCGAGCGTTCCAATTCCCAGTAGGATGAGGAGACTCCCCCACCCGAACCATACTCGCAGTATGGCGGCAAGAGGTGTAAGGAGAAAGCCATCGGTCCAATTCCACAATGCGAGGAAGAGCATGAACGCAAAGGCGATCAATCCTACACCCGCGATATCACGCAGGATGCGCCCGAACTGGGTGTTGATGTTTGCGAGGCGTTCAAGCCAATCGTTACGTGGAGAGAGTTCTTCCTGTTGGAAGCGTCTCGGGTTTGACATTTGTTATTCAAGCCTCATGCTAAATCCAAGGCGGTGATGAGAGGCATCGAGGTGAAGAACGCGTACTTGAATGGTTTGCCCTTCAGAGAGGAAATCTTTAAGCAATGTGCCTTCATTGTGCGGGATCTCGGAGGCGTGAACTAAACCTTCTACGCCGAATTGGTTTAGTTTGGCAAATACGCCGTATGAAAGGACGCTCGTGATGGTGGCGTCATGAACGGTGCCTGCGGGAAATTCTTTCTCGGCTATTGTCCATGGGTTGGGCAGCAGGCGTTTAATGCTTAATGCCACCCGGCAGCGCTCGGGGGCAAGGTCGAGTACTTGCACATTGATCGCGGAGCCGAGCTGCACTAATTTTGAGGGGTGTGTTACGCGCCCCCATGAGAGTTCTGAAATGTGAACCAAACCTTCCACGCCGCCAAGGTCTACAAATACGCCAAAGTCGGTGATGTTGGTGACTGTGCCGGTGACATTTTGCCCAGAGTGGAGCGAGTGAAAGAGTTCGGCGCGCTTGCCCGGTTCGGTTTGTGCTGCGCGTTCTGAGAACACTACGCGCCCATCTTCAGGTACGCATTCGATCACTTTTAAACTTAATAGCTTGCCGATGTAGGGTTCAAGGTCGCGGGTGCGGTCGAGGTTGTCTTTGCCGGCCAGGTCTATCAGATGTGAAAACGGAACAAAGCCATACATGCCGCTGCCTTCCACCAATAACCCACCCCGGTTGTGCCCTGTTACAGTGAGATCAATGATACGGTCTTTCATATAGAGGTCTTTGACTTCATGCCAGTTGACCGGGGTTTGCGGTTCTTCCGTATCTGGTTTTACCGCCTCCTGCCGGATCTCAGGCTTGGGTGGCGCCATGCGCTGATTCGGCATCCCATAACGGTTCTCTTCTGCGAGCACCGATTCCCACCAGCCTTCATCTACGGTTGACGCACCACTATGATCGAATCTTGCTTTTCCGTCTGTCATTGTATTTCTCCTTTATAAAAATCGCCTCACCCAATGACCACGGCACGCCCTCCAGGTTGCGACGAGGTCTTTTGACGAATAAATTACATTATTTATTGCTCCAGTTGGCTTACTTCCATTTCAAGAATTGCTTTCGCTACAGCTTCGATGGCGACTCTTTGCTTGCGGTAGAGGTCTGCTTCAGACATTGCAAGCCGCGCAGCCACCTCACGCACTTTGTGTCCTTCGATAAATTTCATTTCGAGAATGTTGTAAAGGATCCATTCGGTGGTGAATTTGCGGTCACCGCTTGGTTTTACTGCATCGACTGCGCGGCGCAATAACGCCCGCAATGCGTTGGGAATATTGCCATCTTCCTGATCGGCAAGTTCGCGTACCACTTGCAAACGTGCCAATGGACTATTGGTTAATTTGGGTCCGCCCCAATAATGGGTAAGCGCGTCTTTTACCCAGGTTGCGAGGTCTGCCTCTTGTGGCAGGGGCACACTGAGCAGGTTGACATTCGTATCATAGCGACTGGCGGCACGCATACGTTGGATCATCTCGACCTGAGGTTGGATATCTGCAAGGGAGCGAAACACACGTTGTTGCAGTTGGCGGTCTTCCAGTGCAAGTGCGGCGCGGTCAGCAAGCAACCACAAGGCATCACGTTGATCGCTTTCCATTTCTGCCTTGGTATCGTTCTTTGTTACGCCCAAAATACCCAATAGCGGCGGGTTTTCGTCCCTATCCATTTCGGGACGCCTGCGGCTGTAGAGCGGGAGCACCCAATAACTTCCCCAGAGAAATTCACGTCTTTGATCTCCGCTTACCTGATGCAGTACATCCGAGAGGTTTTCATCCTCCATGATCGTACGGTTTCCTGCCGCAATTACGGGAAGTAACGTTTCATCATCTAATGCCGCTACAAACGCGGCGGAGGCTTGCAAATGATCTCTCACGGCTGCCAATACAGATTCAAGGAACTGTTGCAAATCTCCCTGGGTTAGAAGGCGTTCTTCCACGTTTTGTAAAAATTCCAACTCGCCCCGATCTTGCCCGTAAAACAACCAGCGTTCCCAAAGCGGTGCGGCAAATGTAATGGCATGTTCCATTAAAAGAACTGAAGCGACTACGGTAAACGGCACAAACGCGCTGTAAGGTGTGCCCAACAGTTCGCCGCCTCGGCGTACGACGGTCATCAACCCCAGAGTGACGGAGGCAGTGACGGGTCCGCGCATGATCCATTTGAAAAGGCGGCTCTTGATGACACGATCTGGCCAAGAAACGCCAAAAAATGCCACAGCGTATGCCATCATCACCACCAAAGCCCCCACCAATACATTAATGATGGTTGCGGCGCTCCAAAATAAAAGTTCGTGCTGGGCAGCGAGAGCGTATCCAAATAGAAGATATGGATAAGACCCGAGCGCAGGAGCGGTTGCGCCTGCCATCAAATAAATCATGCGGCGCCTGCCAGAACGGGTTAACATGCGGCTGTAGGCACGGTAAAAATTTATTCCCGCCCAAACCATGGCGATCACATAAAAAACAGTAAAAACTTCAGTCCAAACCGTGCGTTGAAGGTAGGGCGCGGGTTTACCATCCGGCACAATTTGCCCAAGTAAAAGCCCGAATGCCAACAAGGCAAGAAAGAGAGATGAAAGGATATACATGCCGCGCACGGCAATACGTCGGCGTCCGCGTGAGGGGCGCCCAGCGGTAACCAGCAGCGCATCAGAAAGATGCAAATAGGCTGCGGGCAAAAACACCAAACCAAACCATTGCAAACGCATCAGCAGGTCTAAAGTTTGTATGGTAACAGTGTTGTCTTGAAGTGATTCGGCTGTAAAAATAATAACTATGCACAAAAGGATCAACGCGAACGAACGAGCCACCCTATCGCGTAAATTGAACGAGAGAGAATACAGGAACAGTGAGAATGCCGTGATGGCAATACCCGCCGTAAGTATTTGATTGATCGCCTGGAACCCCGCCAGGACTGTGCCCATCCAACCGTTAATCATGCAGCCCTTCCGCTAAAAAAAATTTGCGCAACGATCAATCGCGCGACCTCCCGTTACTTTAATGTCTTTGCAAAGAACAATGCCACGTCTTTATTTAAATAATATTGGTCATTATACCCGCAGAAATCGAAACCAGATTTTTGAGCAAATCGAATAGCCGGGACGTTCTTCGACTGCAACTCAAGGATAAAGCGGCGATGCGATCGAGACTCAGCCCAAGCCTGCCCGGCAGCCAACAAAGCGGATGCCACGCCCAAACGGCGCTTCGGCACATCCACCACAAGGTCGAGTACCCATACGGTAGAGGCGGAACCACGTTCCAACAAACTGATATATCCAAGAGGGTCAGCAGCATTCAATGCGGTAAACATCATAGAGCGTTTCACCCAGTCATCAGGTAGAGAGAATTGGTCATGAGGGTATTGAATGGAGATCGAACGGGGCAGGCGTACTTCACGGAATGTTGTGGCAACTTGCCCATTATCACGGCGGACTTCCAACTGCCAGACAGCTTCACTTGTTGTTGTATGGTCAAATGCAACCAATTTATTGAGGTCAGTTGCTATGGTGGGGCGAACTTTAATTTCAGACATATCATTCATTTCTTAATTTGGAATCACCTGCACAGGCACCACACATGGGGTCAATGCGGTTCCTTGATTATCGATCACAACCAGGCGAAGCTGGTAATCGCCCGGGGTCAACGCTGAAGTATCCCAACCACCCAGCGCGGCATCCACGACTACTGCCCGTCCTGCGGCGATAGTTGCCCAGGTATCACTGCCTGAGGGTGCAACCTCGTATTTATAAAAACCGAAGTTAGGGATGTTCACTGTACCCGTCAGTTCAATGGAGCCTCGAATTTCTTCACCTGGTGCGGGAAAAGTTAACTCAATTTGCCCGGGGGTACAACCTGCCGCATTTGGCTGTGAAGCGTTTTGCGGTTGAGCTGCAAATTGTGTCATCATTTCCGGGGATAATGTACCCGTGGGCGTGGAGATCAGATCCAGTGTAGGGGTGGCAAGAAAAAAATCGGCGGGCAGGCTGGGTATGACGAAGGAGGTGAGAGAAAACTCCACGCAAAAAAACACAATAAGCACCGAAGTGATGACCACAGCCCGAGTGAGCCGCCGCGCGGAAAATTCTCTTTCAAGGCTGAAGACAGCCACCCGCCAGTCGCTCCATGCTCGAAACAGCCAGCGTAACGAGAATAAAGCGCCAATGGCGAGAACAATATAGAGTAATGCCTCGTATTCTGCAAGGAATTTTAAAAAATCAGCCATGCGTTTGAGTTACCTTGGCTAGTACTCAAACAACATAAAAATAGAGGGGCAAGCCCGGTATCTTTATATCGTTTGAATGCTAAATGGAACGAAGCATTCCTCTAACCAGGGTTTCGATCTTGGGTGTGATAACGCGCCCTGCCTCGATCACCTCTTCATGAGTGGTGACGGTTGAGCCATCGAGATTGGCTTTGTTACTGATCCCTGAAAGCCCAAGTACGCGCATCCCGCCATGGCGAGCCACGATCACCTCTGGTACGGTAGACATGCCAACCGCATCGGCGCCAGCCAGGCGTAGGAATCTCAGGTCGGCAGGAGATTCGAAGGAAGGTCCGCTCAAACCGGCGTAGATGCCTTCACGTAAGGTCATGTTATTTTGTTTGGCAATTGCGCGGGCTGTTTCGCAGTATTCACGGTCGTATGGCTGGCTCATATCGGGGAAGCGTGGTCCGATCTCATCGAGGTTGGGTCCCATAAGGGGGTTTAAGCCAGACATGCCCATGAGGTTTAATTGGTCGGTAATGAGCATTACATCGCCGGGGATAAAGTTCTCGTTCACGCCTCCGGCTGCGTTGGTTACAAAAAGGCTGTGTACGCCCAGGCGGTGCATGACGCGTACAGGCAGAGTTACCTGCCCCATGGTATAGCCTTCATAATAGTGAATACGTCCTTGCATGACGATGACGGGGGTTCCCTCCAACTCGCCGATTACGAATTGTCCGGTGTGTCCGTGGACGGTGGATATGGGGAAGTTTGGCAGGTCACTGTACGGGATGAGGGTAGGATTCTGGATGGAATCAGCCAACCCGTTCAGCCCTGAGCCGAGAATTAATCCAACTGTTGGTTGGATGGATATCTGTTTCTGGATAAGATTCGTTACTTCGTCAATTTGGGCAAGGGAAATAAAATTTTGCATTTGGACTGCCTTATTATTGAATTACAACCTGTGTTATTTCAGTTTGCGCGGGCGATTATAACAGAAATGATTTTTAGCCTTTTTGGGTGAATCACCTCAAACGAAGGTAGTAAAATTCGATTTCTTATGCTATCCTCAGTCGGCATGGAACAATCATCCGAGAAAAATTTTCTCACTTTAATATCATTGATGTTGTTGGGGCTTGGGGCTTCTCTTGTATTGCTTCCAGAGCATGTGGGTGTGCGCACGCACAATGCGGTGATACTTTGGCATAACCTGACTGGAGTGTTATGTTTTTTAACTGCGCTTGGTCTTCAATTATTTACCATGGTGGCGGCAGCGAGTTGGAAAAAAAATGTCATTAAGGTGATGGGCGGGGTATTGCTTATCATTTCAGGGACAATGCTTTACACGGGGGGGCAAAAAATCAGCTCAATTCTTTTGATGATCAGCGGGGGCATCATGTTTATCACAATCATCCCTTGGGCGGAACGGTTTCAATATGCATCCAGTTTTCACTGGGGAATTGTTACTCTTTCATTCTTTGCGGGGCTGGGTCTGTTGTTCTCGATACAAGCAAGCGGTTCCATCATCCCAGCCCTTCTTGTGGCGCTTTTTTTTATTACAGCTTTCTTTTCAGCCGTTACGATCATTGTCCCTGAAATCAAATTTGGCAGGCTTGCGCAAAAATCACAGATTCTGCCTTGGATCGGGCTTTGGGTAGTCACAGCTATGATGGGGATGGATAATTTAATCGTACCGACAGCAATCATCATAATGCTTCTGGTGGAGAGGAACATCCCCTGGAGCCGCCTTATCATTTCCAGAGACGATATTCTCAGCCGCAGGGTGGTTATGATCGCCGCATTTGTCGAGTTGTCGAATCTCATTTTTATGGGAGCGCTGCTTAATATTGTGATGGGTGGAGAAGTATCTGTTTTCACCTTCACCTTTACCCCCAGACAGGCCTCCTTTGTCTTTTTTATCCTGTCTTCTGCTGTTCTTTATTATGCTTCGATCACTGTTGTTATCACAACCAATGGGTTGATCTATGAGTTGAATAAAACCGCAGACCCCCACTGGGACGAAGAGAACAACCCCCATGCAGAAGAAGCGCAACATTGGACGCGCCGCCTGGAACGCTATTTACGCCCTTTTGTGATGAGCGCCGAGGGTATTCGCAGACGTGTACAAACTGACCAGATTCAAATGCTTTCCCGCCAGTTTGGAATGGAGAAAAACAGGAACACGCAGTTATTGCTTTTACTCGAACTCAGCCAGCAGCTTGAGAGCCAGTTAGATCAGCCTGTTTCTGCACAAATCGCTGCGAATATGTTGGAGCGGACGATCAATTGCGGGATGATTTCAGTCCTATTACACAACCCCGAAGAAAAGAATTTCACCCTGCTCGCCTCGGCTGGCAGGCACGCCCACATCATCCCTGCCGGATACCAGCAAACTTCATCACTTGGTGTGGTCGGACGCGCCCTCCGGCAGCGAAAAACCCAGATCGTTGGAGATTGCCGCCTTGATACAGATTTTGTTGCTGTTAGTGAAAAAGAAAACAGCCTGTCTTTTGTAGTTGTGCCGCTTATTTTTAACGGGCATATTCATGGTGCGATCACTCTTGGCAGCGAAACGACCAACGCCTTTGCCAGCCTCGAAGTGGGTCTGGCAGAAAGCGTTGCGGCTGAACTTGTACGATCCTGGGAGCGATCTGGATATCATCAGCGGCTCAAAGGCTTGATTCAAACTGGCAGTCAGCTTTCTTCGGCGCCAGATCCCGAAGCCACTGCGCGAGAAGTGGCTGCCATTTCGCGAGAAGTTACCGAGGCGAAATATTCCTTTATTTATGTCAAGTTGGGACAAGATCAAAGTTATATCTTACGTACCTCATCTGGATATGCCCCAAGCCTGCAAAAATCGTTAATGGGTGAAGACGACTCATCAGAACTTTTCGACCTTGTACTGCACACTTCACAACCGTTCCGCGTGCGGGATATTCGCAAATATGAACGGACTTCACACCTAACCATAGACAACCCGGGGTTGAGAAGTATGCTCGTTATCCCAATCCGCTGGCACAATACGAACATCGGCGCCATTTTCTCATTTGGCAAGCAAAATGAGGTCTTTTTTACAGAGAACGACGAATCGCTGGCTGAATTGATCGCCATTCAAGCGGGCGGCGCATTTGAAAGTACCTGGCTGCAACAAGAACTTCGCACTTCACTGCGTGTCACCTCCCTGCTATACAGGTTAAGCAACCAGATCATCCAGTCTGAAAATATTGGAGATGCCGCGTTCGATATTGCCGAAACCGCTCATAAACTTAGCAAGAACATCACTACAGGAATCGTATTATTCGACCAATATGAAAATATCATTGCTGAAGTACAGGTGAACGATTCGGGCAAAATGACTGAAACCGACCACCCGATAAAGATGGTTCACGATTCAATTCAGACCGGTCAAATGATCCACCTTGCACAGGGCAAGAATACCCTGCGATCTTGTATGCCGATCCAAACCCCCATTCGTTCCTACGGTGCCGTATGGATGGATACATTCGACGACCCCAGCAAACCGGCTGTAAACCCCAATGATCTACAGGCATTGGTCACTCAGGCAGCCATTGCCCTCGAACGCTCACTATTCCTTGTTGAGTCACGCAGACAGGCAAACGAAATTCGAGAAGCTTACGACATGCTTGAAAAGACCTACGATCAAACCCTCGCCGCCCTCACATCCGCACTTGATGCGCGCGACAGAGAGACGGAAGGTCACTCAATGCGCGTCACAAAACTCGCGGTTAAATTAGGAGAAACGCTTGGGTATTCAACGGAACAACTAAAGATACTTGAACGCGGCTCCATTCTTCATGATATTGGAAAAATAGGGATCAGCGACAGCATTTTGCACAAACCCGGTCCATTGAATGAAGAAGAATGGAAGATCATGCGCCTACACCCCGGCATTGGCGCACGCATCGTGAAGGGCATTCCATTTTTGGAAGACACCATTGAACTCATAGAATGCCACCAGGAACGCTGGGATGGGAGCGGGTATCCATTTGGATATGTCGGCGAAGATATTCCTGAATTAGCCAGACTCTTCTCTGTGATCGATGCCTTCGATGCGCTAACCAGCATCCGCCCCTACCGGCAAAAGATCTCCAAAAACGAAGCCTTGGAATACCTGAAAGAGCAGGCTGGCATTTCATTTGACCCAGCCATGGTCGAGGCTTTTGCCAATATGATGGAAAATCACCCCGCAATATTGAAAGAAATCGAATAAGCCATGAAGTGGTTAACCAATTTAGTCGGGATAGACCCTGAAGACAAGTTGATCTCGGTCATTCCAACTGTTTTTTACGGAGTTTTGGTTTTTATGATCACCATCATCATGGTGATCATTTGGTATCCTGCTCACGCCATGGAAATCAAATCCCAGATCATTATTTATTTTCTGATCGCATTTCTTTATTTATTAATTAATTTCCGTGCCTATAGCCGCTCAACCATTCACGTCTTATTCATGTGGGTAAATGTAATTATCTCTGCGGTAGGTATTGGATATCTCTTCTTTTTGCTTCCCCACGAGCTAGAACCTCTGATCTTTATTATGATGATCATTGCTGCCATGGCAAAATCAGCTCTGACGGGACGCCTCCCCTCCTACACAGCCATGGTTGTATTTTCATTATTCAGCATTGTATATCACCATTCCTATCAAAGCGAGACAAAAGAATGGTGGCTGCATATTAGTTTCTTGATCGCAATGGTCACTTCCATTGAGACCATTCAACAGTTACGAGCCATTACAAAAGACCAAACGCGCCGCATTGAAATAATAAACGAAGTCAGCGCTCATATTATCAACACCAATTCTGCCGAAGAACTTATTTCACTAATTGATACAACCCTGAAGAAAATCATCGACACCGACTCGTATTACATCGGCATGGTAAAAGATAACAAACTGCAAATGCTTTTATGCCATGACGAAGGTGAATATTTCAACGGAATAACCCTTCCTCTTGAGGGAACCCTGGCAGAAAAAGTGATCAAAACTCAAAAGCCTCTTTTTCTACCCTACATGAAGAACTATGCAAGCGACTCAATCGCAAACAGCAAGGTCTACATCGGAAAAAATCAAGGATCAGAATCCTGGATCGGCGTCCCATTAACCAGCAAACACAACCAGGGAGTTATCACCATCTCCTCCTACAAAAAAAACGCGTTCACCACTGCCGATATGCACATGCTCATCAATGTTACTGAACGCATCTCACTCGCGCTGGATAACATCAAGCAAAGAGAAATCCTTGAAACAGAAGCCCGCCTCGACAGCCTCACCCGCGTTTACAACCACGGATATTTCATAAAGAAGCTGGAATCCCAAATAACCAAACACTGCCCCAATGCCCACCCCACCAGTCTTTTGATGTTGGATATAGACCACTTCAAAAAATATAACGACACCTACGGGCACAGAGCCGGAGATGAAGTTCTAAAGACATTATGCAGGGTCATTCAAAAAAATATCAAAAGCAGCGACTCCATCGGACGTTGGGGCGGTGAAGAATTCGCAATTTTGTTGCCCAGCGCACAAAAAGAGCAAGCAATTGAAATTGCGCAACGTATTCAAACAACCTTATCCACCCACCAGTTTGAAAACGAATTTCACGCCATTCCATCCCCCACCATCAGCATTGGAATTGCCGAATTCCCCAACGAAGCCGATGACGCCATCAGGTTGATCGACCTTGCTGACAAGCGTCTCTACATGGCAAAAGAAAAAGGACGCAACCAGGTTTCAGTTGCGCCCTTATAACCTCTACTTCAACACCTCGGCAAACGCCTTCGCAGTTTTTTCCACCCCGGCATAATCCAGCCAATAATGCGTCACCAAACGAAACTCGCGCAGACCCGACCAATCCACCAACACGCCGCGCTCCTTCATCGCATCGCAGATCTGCTTCTCCGTCAACGTGATGTGTTCAGCCAACTTAAAATACACCATATTGGATGAAGGCAGCGCCTCGAGTCTTAATCCCGAAACCTGCTTCAGCGCTTCATACAGATGCTTCGCCCGGGCATGGTCATCCTTAAGCCTCACCGTCATCTTCTCCAGCGAAACAAGCCCCGCCGCAGCCAACACCCCCACCTGACGCATCCCCCCACCCAGCATCTTACGCAGACGGTGCGCCCGCGCAATAAATTCCTGCGAGCCAACCAGCATAGACCCCACCGGCGCAACCAGCCCCTTGCTTAAACAGAACATCACCGAGTCTGCCGGAGCGACAAGTTCTTTCACATCCACGCCTAACGCTGCCGCCGCATTAAAGATGCGCGCCCCATCAATGTGGAATTTTAATCCGTTCTCTTTTGCCAATTGCCCAACCGCGCGGGTATAGTCCACACCTAAAACCACACCGCCGCACATATTCTGAGTATTTTCAATACAGACCAACTTCGTCACCGTGCGGTGTTGATCATCCGGTTGAATCGCCGCACGGATATCTTCAAGCCGTAAAGTTCCATCCGCCTGATTCGGAATCGGGTGTGGGTACACCCCGCCCAGCGCAGCCATCCCGCCCGCTTCGTTCACATAAATATGTGACTTATCTCCGCAGATCACTTCCTCACCGCGTGAGCAGTGAACAAGCAAAGCCAGCAAATTGCCCATCGTACCCGAAGGGACGAACAAAGCTGCTTCCTTGCCTAGCATCTCCGCAGCCTTTTTCTGTAATTCAATTACAGTCGGGTCGTCGCCGTAAACATCATCCCCCACTTCCGCCTCTGCCATTGCCTCACGCATCTCCGGTGTGGGTTTGGTCACTGTATCAGAACGCAGATCAACGTAATTCATATCATCTCCTGTGAGTTACTCATACCGCTTCACTTCTTCCAACACTGCCTTTAACTCTTCCGGCAATTCCGCCTCAAACGTGCGCGGATGCTCTTCATTTGGAAGAATGATCTTCAAACGGAACGCATGTAAAAAATGACGATCGATCGTCACCGTGATTTTCTTCTTTCCGTACACCGCATCACCCACAATGGGACAGCCCAAAAACAAACAATGCAAGCGGATCTGATGTGTGCGCCCCGTATGCGGGTGGAATTCCAGCAAGGTGTGATTCTTGAACGTCTCCAATGTTTTATATTCACTGACCGCATCCCGCCCCTTACCTGGTTGAACAATTGCCATCTTCTTGCGGTGGCTTGGGTCACGCCCAATGGGCGCTTCCACGCGTCCTGCGGGTGTGGGCGGTTTGCCATCCACCAAAGCCAGATATGTTTTCTCCACTTTTCGCAAACGGAATTGGTCTTGCAGCCAGTTATGAGCACGCTCATTCTTGGCAAGGATGATCAAACCCGAAGTCTCCTTGTCCAACCGATGAACCAACCCCGGGCGTTCCTCGCCGCCAATGCCCTCAAGGTCTGGGTCATACCCCAACACCGCATTGACCAGCGTCCCCGAATAATGTCCCGCCGAAGGATGAACGACCATCCCCGCCGGTTTATTCACCACGATCAGGTCATCGTTCTCAAAAACAATATCCAGCGGAATTTCCTCCGCGATCAACCCGCTTGGCACAGGCGGCGGAATACGTATCTCAATATCAAAGCCGTCTTCGAGCATCTGCCCTGCTTTTTTCGCAGGTACACCATTAACCTTTACAAAGCCATCCAGGATCAATCCTTGCACGCGGGCGCGTGAAAATTCCGGCAGGCAGGAAACCAGATATTTATCCAAACGATCCGGGTTCAGTTCATCGTAATGAAATGTTTCAATTCGGTCTGTCATGAAACCTCAACAGGTTCTTGCACTTCAGAAGCCACCGGCTTCTTGCGGTCATGTATCCACGAAAGGATCAACAGCAGCGCCACACTCACGTTAATACTCGCATCGGCAATATTGAAAATATAAAACGTGCCCACCGAAATAAAATCAGTCACCGCGCCGAGGGTCAGGCGGTCTACCAAATTACCCACTGCCCCACCCAAATACATGCCCGCCGCCACCCACATCCAATTACTGGGGTGTTCCATCTGCGTAACATAATACACAATGGCAACCACGATCACAGAAGTCAGGATGATAAAAAACGTATTACCATTCTGAAACATGCCAAAAGACGCGCCGCGATTCTGAATATGTGTAAAACGCGCATACGGCGAAAGCCATTCCATCGAATCAGGCAGCCACGATGTATTAAGCGGAATGGACTGGATCACAAGCCATTTTGTCCACTGATCCAGCGCAACAATCACAATTGCCGTCAAAAAAAATATAAAAAAACGCTTTCGATCCGGCTGCGTTTTTTCCTGTACCACCATTTCTTCGTTCATTAACTATCGCCTTCCTTTATCATTTCTACCATCAATGCATCTTCCACTTGAGCCGCGCGTAATTTTTCTTCACGTTCATTCAACCACACCCCCAACAGCAAAACAGCCACCCCGATCGAAATGGACGCATCTGCAATGTTGAAAACCGGAAACACCCAAATGGAAATAAAATCGGTCACCTTGCCCATCATCAGGCGGTCGATCAAATTTCCAACCGCACCGCCGAGCTGTAAACCCATTGCCAATTTCAGGGTCCAATCATCTTCCACTTGCGGGTAATAATACAAAATGGCGCCAACCACAATGAACGCCAGTATCGTAAAAATCAAATTCCCATTTTGAAAAATCCCAAAAGCCGCGCCGCTGTTATGCCAGTAAACGATTCTTGCATACGGAGCCAGCCAAAGTAATTCATCGGGAAGCCACTGCCCGCCAAAAGGGATATTCTCGCGCACCAGCCACTTTGTCCACTGGTCAAGCGCAATAGACACCCCCGCAACGCCAAACAGCAAGAACCAATCTTTCACCTTTAATTTCAACACTCACCTCAATGTAAAAAGTGCGCCAATTGTACCCCAGCCACTTTCGGCAAATCTATTCCACAAACACCCTCGGCACGCGCGCGCTGATACTCGTCATCACCTCATATTCATTCGTGCCAGACCAATCCGCAACCTCTTCCGGCGTGATCCCACCGCCCAGCAAGATCACCTCATCCCCCACTTCGGCGGCATCTTCGGCAACATTCACCATAAACTGATCCATGCAAACACGCCCCACTTGTGAATATGATTTTCCATTGAGAATGACCCTGCCATGATTGGTATTGCGCCGGAAGTATCCATCGGCATACCCGCATGGGATGGTGATCACGCGGCTCGGACTCCCTTCGACCTGCCACAACGACCCATAGCTGACAGCACGCCCGGGCTGTGTCACCTTGCTGTACGCCACCCGCGATTTCCAGGTAAGCGCAGGCTTCACATCAATAGTCCGTGGAATATCGCGCCCGGGATACACACCATAAAATAAAACCCCGGGACGCACCATATCCAAATGAGCTTCGGGTAAATTTAAAATTCCACCTGAATTGCAAACATGCTTAATGGATGGAATAGGCAGACTGTGTTTTTCGTAAATTTGCAAAACCTCTTGAAAACGCTCAAACTGGGTCTTTGCTGTAACCACATGTTCCGGTAAACCGCCAAGTTCCATCAGTTCTGAGTTTGCCAAATGGGTATAAATGCCTTCCACTCTCAAATGCCTACACGCAGACGCTTTCAGGACGAATTCTTCTGCTTCATAGTAATGAACACCGACTCGTTCCATGCCAGTGTCCACCTTCAGGTGGACGGTGAGTCGCTTTCGGGTAGATTCAGCCAAATGGTCAGCAGCCAGCACCAAGTCTAGAGAAGAGGCGGTGAGGGTTAAGTCATGTTCAAGGAATGCTGGCAATTGTTCCTTGAAAACTCCGCCCGCGACCAAAATCGGTTTTTTTATCCCCAATTGACGAAGGTAAATTCCCTCTTCGAGCAAAGCAACGCCGAACATATCTACATACGGTTCAATGAACGGCGCCACGCCTTCGAGACCGTGACCATAGGCGTTGGCTTTGACCATGGGTGTGACTTTTGCACCGCCCACATGTGCGCGAATGGCTTCGATATTTTTTTGCAGTTGAGTGAGATTGACTTCGAGATAGGTTGGGCGCATATTATTTTGGGTACCAGTGATATTCCACATCGGGTTCAGATTCGGGCGGCGGGCTGACGTCAAACTTGGTGGCAACAAAACCATTCTTTTCATAAAATGGACGCGACATCTTATTGGCTTGGTCGGTCTTCAACCACAGGTGTTGCGGTGACAAAGTGCGGGCGTGGTCGAGCAGGGCTTTGCCAATGCCGCGCCGATGATGTTTTGGGTCAACGTACAGGCGGTCTATGTAATCATTTTGAATGCCTAGAAAACCAACGGGGACGCCGTTCAACTCGTACACCCACATTTGATTTTCAGCGACGACAGTTTTGAAATATTCACGCGCACCGTTAAATTCATAGCCCATGCGTTGAACAAGCTCTGGCTCGGCGGCTTGGATTGCCGCGAACCAAAACCTGGCGACGATCTCAAAATCTTCTTCGTGATAAGAACGAATCATATTCTCTCCAAAAAAATACAGCGGACGGGTTAGCCCGTCCGCTGTATTTTACTTCAAGCGAATTGCAGCTACCCCATGGCTCCAACAATGGCGCCCATCACCACAAAAGTAATGAGGTGACTACCCTGCTCCAACACCCAAGCCTGCAAACGATCGGCGAATAACTTATTGGTCAGGCTGGAGGATGCCACAAAGCCAAGCCAGATCAAGAATCCAGTCAGTGCGCCGGAAGCCAGCGTAACTCCGCCAGAGATACTGCCCAGCGCGTTGACCATCATAGACATAAATACAGATTCGACGAAAGCAGCAAAGACAACCCCGCCCCACACCAAGCCCATGCCAAGCGAAGAACCCGGCGTGCTTTCACCGCCACCCATCATCGGATCGCCCGTCTTGCCAATCGCTTTCCACCAGATCGGGAAGAAGGTCTTGGGTCCGAACCAAATTCCGCCAATGACCATGCTTGCCAAAACGCAAAACAAAACAGCCAACCAGTTAATAGAGCTAAAATCCATTTCATTCTCCTTTGGTAAAGTTTGATTCATTGTATCAGAACATTTGTTCTTATTAAATTAAGGAATTATTTCACAGAAGAGGATGGAAGCCAGAAGTTCTACTTCTGGGATTCTGCCGCTCTGCAAGTAGAACTTGCAGAGTCCAAGTCTGTTAAAAAAACAGGAGAAGTCTTTTGACTTCTCCTGTAATCTTGTTATGCGTTACTTCTCTAAATCTTCCCTGCTACAAAATCCAATACGTCAATTTTAGTAAGAATGCCAGCCGGACGGTTGCCATCGACGATGATCAATGCCAAGCCTTCCGTCAGAGAATGCATGGCATCGTCCAGCGAAGTAGACGGGCTGTACACTGCACCCGCTTTTTGGACGAGTGAGTCAATCGGTTCATCGTTGCTGTGGTTGTGTTCCTCAAGCATATGCTTGAGCATATCCACTTCTTCGATGAGACCAACCAAAGCGCCGTCTTTATCCACAACGGGCAATTGTGAAATCGCGTGCTGACGCATGACTAATTCCACTTTGCGGATGGAGTCGCCCAAGGTTGCCGTGTAGAGAGTCTTATTCTGCTTGGCGATCATCAGATCACCGAGAGACATTTCGCCGAATTCCATCGTCAAGAATCCGAATTCGCGCATCCATTTGTCATCATAGAACTTGGATAAGTATCGGGAACCTGAATCAGGCAAAATCACAACGGTGAGGCGGTCGCCGCTTAATTTGCGGCAATACTTGAGCGCGCCTGCAATTGCCGAACCCGAGGAACCGCCTGCGAAGATGCCCTCCTGACGCACCAACTGGCGTGCCCATAAAAATGATTCGCGGTCACCTGCGCGTTCAATCGCATCCACCACGCGGATATCCATCGTAGAGGGAAGGAAGTCTTCGCCGATGCCTTCCACTTTATAGGTCTTGGGGTACGCCCCCGGAGGGATGATGCCGTTGTTCTGCCAGATTTCAGTAAGAATTGAGCCTTCAATATCCACGCCGACAATGGTGATATTTGGATTCTTCGCTTTAAGATACCGCCCCACACCGGTGATCGTCCCACCTGTTCCAATGCCGATGATGACATCGGTCACTTTGCCATCGGTCTGCTCCCAAATTTCCGGTCCCGTAGATTCAATGTGAGTCTGCGGGTTATCGGGGTTATGGTATTGGTTTGCCAAAATGGCGTTGGGAACTTCGCGTGCAAATTTCTTAGCCACTTCATAATAAGAACGCGGGTCGCCGGGTCCTGCTTCTGTGGGTGTGATCACCACTTTTGCGCCATAGGCACGCAGCAATAAAATCTTTTCGTTGCTCATTTTATCGGGCATGACGAAGATGGTCTTGTATCCCTTCAACGCTGCCGCAATGGCAAGCCCCACCCCCGTATTGCCAGAGGTCGCCTCAACAATCGTTCCGCCGGGTTTGATCTCGCCCCGTTTTTCTGCCTGTTCAATAATATTTGCTCCCACCCTATCCTTCACCGAGCCGCCGGGATTCATAAACTCCAGCTTTGCATAAAGTGGAACCGGCAAATCCCTGCCGATACGTTCCAACCTTACCAGCGGAGTATTGCCCATTGCGCCGAGAACATTATTAAATACTCGTTTTTCCTTCGATACAGATAGTTCTGTCATTCTCTCTCCTTTTGTATATTTTGGTATTGTACCTAAAATATACAAAAACAAAAAAGGCGGCTACCTAAAAGATAGCCGCCTTTTTGTATATCAAATTACTGGACTGTGAAACGAACCGTATCAACCAGCGCGTTGTTGAAGTACATTTCAACTTTGTATGTACCTACAGGGAATCCATCAGTTGGCGCGGGGTAGAAGAAATAAACCGAGTTAATGCCGCTCTCAGTTATATCAATGCTTGCTTCTTCAATGAAGAAATTGGGGTCAAATCCTTCGGCGCTTTCGATATACCAGCGCGAAGTGACCTTGTTACCTGCCTGAGCATTGGCAAGATCGCCAACAATATAGATCGTATCGCTGGGCACAAAAACAGAGGACAACTGCGTGCCGTCCTCGTCTTTCGCAGTGCGGATGTTGGAAAGTGTCGGCTCACCCACAGCGCAAGCGATCTGTGCGGCAATTAAAACAACCGCCGCCAAAAGAATAGATAGTTTTTTAGAATTCATTTCTACATTCTCCTTTTCAAATTTGAATTATACGATACACCCAAAAATGCACCCATCACCAAAAAGTGCTATTTCACTTCGATATAAATGCGCTTATTGATCGCGCCCTTGCTTTTGTACTCCACCACTTTGATCTCACCCACCTCCGATGTATTTGCCACATGCGTACCGCCATCGGCTTGCAGATCCAACCCTACGATCTCAACAGTGCGGACGTGCGTGATGCCTTCGGGCAGGAGATTGATCTTGGTGCGGATCAGGTCTGGAATTTGGAACGCCTCTTCCCTCGGGAGAATGTTGACCCTGATCTCATGGTTTTTCTTCACCTCAGCATTTACCGCCCCCTCGATCTCGCGGACAAGTTCTGCGTGCATGGTCTCAAACTCAAAATCCATGCGTCCTTTCAGTGGCTCCATATCGCCGCCGGTCACCTTGGCGCCGTAATCGCGGAAGACCGTTCCGCATAGGATGTGTAAAGCCGTGTGTGTACGCATCAGCTTGAAGCGCCGCTCCCAGTCCAACGTCCCGTGCGAAGCGCTGCCGGGTGTCGGCAAAGGTTCGGCGCCGCCAAGGAAGTGCAGCACGTCATCGCCCTGCTTCTTTACCTTTTCCACAGGGTAGGTCACGCCATTTACTTCAAGCAAGCCAAAATCGCAGGGCTGACCACCCCCGCCCGGGTAGAAAGCCGAACGGTCGAGGACGATACTTCGGGTGGATTCATCCACAGAAACAACGGTTGCGGAGAATTCCTTGAGGTACGAATCGGTTTGATATAAGAGATCAGTCATGCCCGAATTATAGTTGATTGAGGCTGAAAATTAGGATTGGATTAGAAGTCTTATGACTGCTTGACTTCGGTCTTTCATCTATGTATAGTAATTTACGGTAATAATAAAAAAGGCACCGCCATCACGGCTGTGTCTTTTCTTTGCGAATACCCCTTTTATAAAACTCTGAATGAGGAGAAGCAATGATCAAGGTTAGTGGTCTCACGAAAGATTATGGAGCCCGTCGAGCCATTCAAAACCTCAGTTTCGATGCCCAGCAGGGCGAAATTGTAGGATTTTTAGGTCCGAACGGCGCGGGTAAAACCACCACAATGCGCATTCTCACTGGGTACATGCCCCCCACCGATGGTGAGGCAATTGTAGCCGGGTACGATGTGGTGGAAGAATCGCTTGAAGTACGCAAGCGCGTCGGCTATTTGCCGGAATCAGTGCCGCTGTACTACGATATGGTGGTCTTTGATTATTTGAAGTACATGGGCGAACTCCGCCACATCCCCGATGTGGACGACCGTGTGGATGAAGTGCTGGATATGGTCGGTTTGGGCAGCCGCGCAAATGGCTATATTGGCAATCTCTCCAAGGGCATGAAACAGCGTGTGGGTCTTGCCCAGGCGCTTTTGCACCGTCCTGAGGTGTTGATCTTGGATGAGCCGACCATCGGCTTGGACCCCGGGCAGGTAGTGGAAGTGCGTGAGTTGATCCGCGAGATCGGCAAAGAGCGCACCGTTCTGCTTTCCACCCACCTTTTGAACGAAGCCCAAAATATCTGCGACCGTGTGCTCATTATCAACAAGGGCAAGATCGTGGCAGAAGATACCACCGAAAACCTGCAAGCCCGCCTGCTCGGCGCAGAACGTGTGGTTGTGCGTGTGCGCGGTGAAGCCGACGAACTTGCAGACTCCATCAAAGCCATTAAGGGAGTCCGCAAAGTGGAAACGCTCACCGATGGCGGCGTGGAATTTGAATTTGCCTCCGGTAAAGATTTACGCCCCGAAGTTGCCAAGAAGGTCATCAAAGACGGCTACGACCTGCTCGAACTCCGTCCTTTGGGCATGAGCTTGGAAGAGATCTTCCTCGAACTCACCGGCAAGGAAGGGAAGAAATAACCCATGAAAAATATTTGGACCATCGCAAAACGCGAATACGATAATTACTTTAACGGACCGCTGGCATATGTTGTCATGCTGGCGATCCTTCTGCCGCTTGGCGTTTATTTCAGCCTTATTTTGTATTTCAACAGCCAACAGGCTTATTTTGGCGGCGCCCCCGCCCCAGACCTTTCCCCCATCAATGGCTTGTTTGCCTTTCTGATGATCTTCCTCAGCCCCGCACTAACCATGCGCCTACTTTCTGATGAAGCCCGCATGGGTACCCTTGAGCTTTTGCTCACCGCCCCCGTGCGCGATTCTGAACTGGTCATTGGCAAATGGCTGGGCGCCATGCTCTTTATCCTCACCCTGTTGCTTATCACACTCGTTTATCCGCTTGTGTTAAATAACCTGGTCAGCCCCGGCATCGATTGGCTTGTAGTGATCGCCTCGTACCTTGGTCTGATCTTGTTGTGCGGTGCCATGCTGGCTCTGGGTGTGGGTGTCTCTGCCATTTTCACAAACCAGTTTGCGGCATTCTTCGTCACACTGGGCATCCTGTTCTTCCTTTATTTCATGATCGGGCTCCCCGCCCAGCTTCTTCCGCAAAGCGGCGAAGTGATGAACTACCTCAGCATTCAAAATCACTTCGACCAGATGAACCTTGGAACAGTAACACTTGGTGGTGTTGTGTATTACCTCAGTCTGATCGCACTTGGGTTGTTCAGCGGCACCACTGCAATCGAAATTCGGAGATGGCGCTAACATGGCACGAAAAAAGAAAAATCCCAATGCACAGTACGCGGTGATCGGTCTGATCGTCGCACTGGTTGCCTGTATTTCAACGGGTTTACTCGCATCTGCCAATTTCTTCGGCGTGATCGGCATGTTCACCCTCCCCGACGACGCCCAGAATATAGTGGATATCGCCCTGCAAGTCAGCGTTGGTCTGTTGATCGTAGGACTGGCTTCCGCTGCGATCCTGAACCCCGATGCCGTGCGCCGCTTCTTTACCGGACGTCAGGCACGCTACGGCTCAAATTCATTGATCCTCACCGTAGCCTTTATCGGCATCCTCGTCGCTGGAAATTACATCGTCTTTAACAACGGTGAATTGCTAAATTCCCCCTGGGATTTCACCGAAGACAAGAGCAATACCCTTGCTCCAGAAACCATAGACATTCTTGCTGCGTTGGATGAACCCGTCACTGCCGTGGCGTTCTACTCCACCAACTCGAACACGCAAGGCGCCGATGAATTGCTGAACAAGTTCAAGAACAACAGCAACGGTATGTTCACCTACCGCTTCGTCAACCCCGATGTTGACCCCGTTGCCGCCCGTCAGGCAGGCGTCACTGGCGACGGCAAAATTCAGCTCACGATGGGTGAAAACAGCGAAATAGCGGGTTTTGCCACCGAAACCGAACTTGTCCGCACTTTGTTACGTCTCATCAGCCCGGGAGCCCGCGCGGTGTACTTCCTGCAAGGGCATGGCGAAATCAGCCTTGACCCCGGCGGCGAACTCGCCTACAGCGTTGCCAAAAGCACTCTCGAAGCCAAAAACTACACAGTTGGAACCATCAACCTGCTAACCGGCGACCAGATCCCTGAGGATGCGCTCGCTCTTATTATTGATGGTCCGCAGCAGCCGATCACTGAAGAAGAAATGAGCAAAATTCAAGCGTACCTTGAAAACGGCGGCTCGCTCATGGTGATGCAAGACCCCGAGTTCTTCACCGAGTTTTCGGGCAAACCAGACCCGCTTTTGTATTACCTGCGAACTGAATGGGGCATCGCCTACAATAACGATGTCATCATTGATGGCGCAAACCCGAACAACCCCATTGTGGCAAAGTCTTCGCTTGCCAGTTCTACGCACCCCATCACCCAGCAGTTGAATGAAAACCTGATCATCTACATGCCGCAGGCACGCAGCTTGAGCATTATTGGCGAGAAGGAAAGCATCACACAAACCTGGTTGATCAGCACCGCTGAAAATTCCTGGGGCGAAACCTCAGACCTGACCACGGGTGAAACTCCCGTATTTGACGAGACGACCGACACCCCTGGTCCACTGTACCTTGCCATCGCGGCAGAAAATTCCGCAACCGGCGGGCGCGTGGTGCTCTTCGGCAACTCGCTCTTCGCCATTGACGGGAATTTCGATGTCTTTGGCAACGGCAATATCTTCGTCAATTCGGTCGATTGGTCTGCCGAACAGGAAGACCTGCTCAACCTGAGCACCCGCCCAAGCACCGAACGCACCTTCAACCCGCCTGCTGAAATCTGGCGCTTCCTGCTGCTGGTTTTGGTCATGGTGATCGTTGTACCGGGTATGGTTGTCTTTATGGGCATCTCCTCCTGGCTCTCACGCCGTAAACGAGGATAAAAATGGCTGTCAAGAAGAAGTCCACCCGGGCAAGCAAGCCTGCAACTCGAACAAAGCGAGTAACCGCAACACCTGTTGAAGCGCGGCAGGAAAAATCGGCGTTTCGGCTAAGCACATTGATCACCGTGCTTGTGTTTGCAGGAATTGTAGCGGCGGCTGTGTACTTAAACCGCCAGCCAGATGCGTTTTCCACTGAAGAAACAGCCACGCCAGAACCTGAGCCTGCTTTTCTGATCACCACTGAAGCGTTGGTCACCAGTATTGAAGTAAAGCCATTGGAAGGCTCAACTGCCAAACTGGAACGCAACGAGGAAAACCTTTGGGCGTTGACTCAACCCGAAAAAGGCGAAGCAGACCAAGGCTTGGCTGAGGCGGCTGCCTCTCAAATTGTCGCCCTGCGTGTGATCACTCCGCTCGAAAACACGGATGACCCATCCATTTACGGACTGGATACCCCTAATTACATCATTGCCATTGGCTTTGATGATGGTTCAACCAGCACCATCGAAGTGGGCGATCTCACCCCCAGCGAATCTGGTTACTATGTACGGCTGGACGATGCGTATTATGTAGCAACGCTGAGCGGCATCGGCGCCCTAACAAACCTGGCTGATATTCCGCCCTACCTCACGGTTGAGGCAACCCCCGTTCCCTAATTCTCATTTTACAGACCTGTCTACTGCTAGACAGGTCTGTAAAATCTAAAAGTAATACAAAATCGTTGCGAGGCATCCAAATTAGGAGATGCTATTGCTTTTCGTTGTAAAAAAGTGTATTCTATTTTTTGTGATTGTTGGAAAAATACTACCTTGAAAGTTGGATGTTTGAATGGATGTAGATAAAATACTTATAAGCGAAGAAGACGAAGAAGAGTATTCTGCGATAGCTCGACTGATTGATCTGGGGCGGCAAAAATCGTTTGTAACCCTTGATGATATTTTGCACTTCTTTCCAGAGGCTGAACAGGATGTTGAGCAGTTGGAAGAGGCGTTTTCTGCACTTTTGAGTGCGGGTATCCCTTTTGTTGAAGAAAATATCACCTCGGAACCTTCTGAAGATGAGTTGGTAGCCGTGGAAGAAAGCGGCGACGCTGAACCCGAACCCGACCTTGCGTTGGATGACTACCTCGCCAATATTGACACAGACGACACCATTGGTCTGTATCTCAAAGAAGTCAGCCGTGTGCCGCTGCTTACGGCAACAGAAGAAGTACAGCTTGCCCAACGTATCGAACGTGGGCGATCTGCCCGCGAAGAATTGGCACAGGGAAGTGTTTCTCCCAAACGCCGTCTCGAACTCCGCCGCTTCATTGAAGACGGCTGGGCGGCTCGTGAACACCTGATCACAGCGAACTCCCGCCTCGTGATCTCGGTGGCAAAGAAATACATGGGACGCGGCGTGCCCTTCCTTGATCTGATTCAGGAAGGCAACATCGGTCTTATCCGCGCGACAAAGAAATTTGACTATCGCCGTGGGCATAAATTCTCGACCTATGCCACATGGTGGATCCGTCAGGCTGTGACTCGCGCCATCGCCGATCAGGGACGCACCATCCGCGTGCCGGTTCATATGGGCGACCAGATCAACAAACTCCTGCGTGTTCAGCATCAATTGACCCAGCGCCTCGGACGCGAACCAAGCGTGGAAGAACTTGCCGAAGCCCTGGATGTGCCTCCCAAGAAAGTGGAGAACATGATTCAGGTGGCACGCCGTCCGCTTTCGCTCGAAACCCCAACGGACGATGAAGAAGATTCGGTACTCGGCGATTTCATCGAAGACGATGAAGCTCCCCCACCTGACGATACCGCCACGTACAACCTTCTGCGCGAACACCTGGGCGAAGTGCTAAACGGCTTGCCCCCGCGTGAGGTGCGCATTTTGCAGCTCCGCTATGGCTTGCTCGATGGTCAAGCCTACACCCTCGAAGAAGTGGGACGCAAAATGGGCGTGACCCGTGAGCGCGTGAGGCAGATCGAAGCGCAAGCCCTCAGCCGCCTGCGCCATCCCTCCATCCGCAGGAAACTGCGTGATTATTTGGGAGAGTAGAAGTTACAAAAAGACGCCGCGATCTGCGGCGTTTTTTGTTTAGGTCTGCCCAGCGCGGCGTTCTTGCAAGTTCTGATATACCATCCACGCAAGCGAACCCAACGGCAAAATCCACGCCAACCGCATCGCAGATTCTTGCCAGAAAAAGAAACCCAGCATCCAAATGTAGGAAAGCGCAAGCATCCACCATTTGTTTTCGAATAACAGGAATAGCACGTAGGAATAAACACCATAAAATGGGGTGGCTAAAGCAGATAACAACAAGCCCGCAGTCAATCGTTGACGTTTGTCCTTGAACAACAATGGCAACGGCACAAGGAAAACCCCAAAACGCCACACGTCCAAACTTGCCAGCCGCCAAACATGGACGGGCAAGGCAGAAGCAGCATTTTTGATCCAGTACAGGGGCCACGCCCAGCCAAAAGCCAGCAGACTGGCGCCAAGCACGGCAACAGGAACAAGCATCAGCTTGAGCCAGAGGCGAGGCGATTCCAATAGCAATCCAAATGCAATCGGAATGAATGTCAATTGCGGCTTGCTCAATGCTAAAATAATCCCAACGCCGCGCAGGTAAGGATTTTTTGCAAAAAGAAAAATGACCAAACCAAATGCCACCAGCACATCCACCTGCCCCAGCCAAATTTGCCCAAGCATTGGGTATGAAACCAACAGAAACAGCGGGTTTACACGTGTAAAATAAGCCAATGATAAAAAACCGGTAACACTGACAATGGACCAGACACCCCATGCCAGTGGATAATCTGGCAGGGCACGTAACGGCAGAAGAAACCATTGGGCATAATATGGGACAAATCCACAATCGAGACAGCCCTGTTCGAACGGCAGGTAATACCGATATAGATCGTCCCCGCCCGGCAAGCGGAAAGAAGCAAGCACAAGACCCAACGCGGCGCCAAGCGCCGCAACCCAAAATAAGCGTTCACGATTTGAAAAATGACTCAAGAAACCTCCATAACTTCCGAACAAAAAAATATAGAACGACTGGTGAATTTTACAACCCTCGCTCTGATCTTCATCCTATTCACCCGTACCCCAGTGGATGCCGACCTATGGTGGCATCTGCGCGCGGGACAGGCAATGCTTGAACAGAAGCAAATTCTGCTGACCGACGTTTTCAGTTATACCCAATTTGGGGCGCCCTGGGTAAACGCCTTTTGGATATCAGAAATTTTAATCGCTTCACTTTACTCAATCGGCGGCTATTTTTCCATTACTCTCTTTGTGTCGCTAACCGGTGTTGCCTCATTTCATACCCTCGCGCGCCGCATGAATGGGAAGCCCTTCGTTAATTCTTTCGTGCTAATTCTCGCCGCCCTTGCCGCCGCCCCCATTTGGGGTCCGCGTCCGCAGATTATTTCGTTCTTTATCGTTGCACTGCTGGATGCCTGGCTCGCAAAGAAACGTCCGCATTGGTGGCTGCCGATCCTCTTTGCTGTTTGGGCAAACCTGCACGGCGGATGGATCTGGGGCTTCCTCCTTCTCGCTGCTCACATTGCAGGGAATGTCATCTCGCTTTACTTCCAGCCAGAGGCACGCGCAGAGATATGGAAAGAAACTCGCAGCCTCCTGTTTTGGACGGGACTCTCCGCATTGGCAATCGGCTTGAATCCGAACGGCATAGCCATTTGGAAGCTCCCCTTTCAGCAAGTGGATGTCTCCATGCAAATTCAGGAATGGCTCTCCCCTGATTTTCACCGCGTCGATTTTCACCCCTTCCTTTGGATGCTCTTCCTGCTTCTGCTGCTTTCACCCTTTGCCCCCAAACCGACGCAATGGGGACAACTCATCAAAATACTCGGATTCTCCTACCTAACCTTCGTTGCCCAACGGAACATCGCCATCGCCGCCATTGTTGCCGCGCCCCTGCTTGCAGATTGGGTGAACGCAGCCCTGTTAAACTTCCAAAAGGAAAAACGCCTCACCCCCCGCCCAAGCCTGCCACGCCCCCTCACAGCCTTTCTCAACACCCTGCTCGGATTCTCCTTAATCGCTGCCGCGCTGGGGAATGCCTTCCTCGCCTCTCAGCCCGAAAAAGTGGACGAGAACTACCCCACCGCCGCCATCACCTGGATGAAGATAAACCAACCCCAAGGACCCATATTCAACTCTTACAACTTCGGCGGCTACTTGTTATGGGCTTTACCTGAATATCCCGTCTTCATTGACGGACGTGCCGACTTATATGGTAACAAAATTATTCAAGAGTGGATGAATATTACCAACGGCACACCCAAAGGTATCGAGCTGCTTAATACCTACGGCATTAATCTAATTCTGCTTGAGCCGCACCAAGAATTAATATACAAACTTCCGCCGCTTGAATGGAAACAAGTTTATGGCGACGATCAAATAGTTATTATTCAAAGAACCCCATAAACATCCACAATCCGTTATTAATGAAAAGTGCCTCGAAACAATGTTTCGAGGCACTTTTCACATCTAACCTACAACACAGCATCAATCATCAGCGCCAAAAAAATGAACGCGAGATACATACTAGACCAGCGGTACATCATCCATGCCACCTTGTTGCCCCCTTCGCGGAAAACCCGCCATGCAGCATAAAAAAGGAACAATCCCAATACAACTGCCGAAACAAGGTAGACCATTCCCGCAAAGTTCAAGGCGGGGAGCAGTAAGGTCACAGCGATCAGTATGATCGTGTAAATTAAAATTTGCTTGCGGGTCTTCTCCTCCCCTTCCACAACCGGCAGCATGGGCACCCCGGCACGTTCATAATCTTTCATGCGGACAATTGCCAACGCCCAGAAATGCGGCGGGGTCCACATAAAAATGATGGCGAACAAAATCCATGCTGCGAGGTTTAGGCTGCCCGCCGCCGCCGCCCACCCCACCATCGGCGGAATTGCCCCCGCACCGCCTCCGATCACTATATTTTGCACCGTTGCCTTCTTCAACCAGACACTATAGAAAAAGACATAATAAAAAATGCCCGCCAGTGAAAGCAAAGCCGCAAGCAGATTCACATAACCTGCCATCACATAATAACTGGCAAGGCACAATGCCAATCCGTATGAAAGACCTTCTGCGGCGGTCAAGCGTCCATCAGCCAGGGGGCGTTTGGAGGTGCGCTGCATATTCTTATCCAGTTCACGGTCGATATACTGGTTCAATGCGCTTGAGCCCGCCGCTGCCATCGCACCGCCGAACAATGTCCAAAAGGTAAGTGAAGCAGAGGGCCACGCCTTACCGCCTGCCACCAACCCGCCATAAGTGGTAACGAGCAGCAGCAAAACAATAACGGGCTTGGAGAGAATAAAGAAATCTTTCACCCTCTGTTTTTGGTCAAATTGATAATCTGCCTTGCCATCTTCCTGGAGTGTTCCAGATATGAAAACCAGCATGGCAAGCGAAATCCATAACGAAATGGCGGTAAATGTATGCAACACCACCAAATGCAAGGGGTACGCCCGCGTAACGATCACTGCGCCAACAAGCGCCTGCCCCAAAAACAACATCCCTGTAATGGTGGTAAGCGGAAGCAGAACCTGGTGATGCCGCTGTTCACGCCACGCCTTGCGCCACACCGCATACATGGAAACCGAAGCGAGCGCCACCAGGAATAGATGCAATAATTTCAAGTAACCAATGGGAGCCGTTGGTTTACAAAGAGGAAAACCATTGCAATAAAAGGATGCGCCGGTCACGGTCACCACACGTCCCACTACAGTAAGTAAAAAGATCACCGACAGCAGCAACGCCACATGACGGGCAAAAGAGGTTTTTAGAGAATACTTCATTATTTCAATCGTCCTGTTTTCGCAGATAGAATGGGTATCCTAAAAATAGGATGCTTGCAAACGTGAACCACTGCAAAGCATACCCGAAGTGCGAACCTTCCGTCAATTCAATAATCGGTTGGTAGGGTATGGGAGGCGTCAGGTCGTTTGCATCAACAACAGGTTGGATATAAATACCGAGAATGGGATACGGCATCTGGGTGGATATTTTTTCCACATCGAGATTATTCCACACCTCAAGGTGTGAGCCATCAATGGGCAGCGCATCGGCAACGCCGCCGAAGGCTGGTTTGCCATGCCCAAGCCGGATCTGCCCTGTTAGGGTCACCTCCCCTGCTTCATCGTACATTCGCCAGTCTTGCGGAGCCGAGTCGCTTTCAGCGGGGATCCAGCCTCGGTTTACAAGGACAGTTCCTCCGTAGTAATGAAGCGGGGTAATTAAGTGAAATCCGTAGTTGCCATCGTAGTACTGATTTCGCAATGCCACTTGATTCTCAAAGTCATATTTTCCAGTGATGGTGATGGCACGCCATTCCATGGACGCAATATCATCTGGTGTGGTTTCGTCTAGATCGAGTGGTTCGGCTGCGCGCATGGTCTCAACTTGAAAATTGAAAGCGCGGCGTTGTTCGAGCCGATCCAACTGCCAAATTCCAAGGCGGATGCAGACTGCGGTGCCGATGAACACTAAAATGGTGGTCAGCAGCCATTTGAAGGAGAACATCTTACCCAACAGCTTCATTTTTTTCTTTCTTTTTTTGTGAGCCAACCAGTCCGCCATACACTGCAAAGATCATGCTAAGCGGGAACCCTGCGAAAAACATGCCAGACAAGCGGGTGCGCCATGTAACCGGCTCTTGGACGGTAAAACCAATATAGTTACTCGCTTGAAAGGAGCATTCGACGATCAGGTTTTCTTCGGTTCCAAGCTGTTGTGTTGCGGATGAGTTTGCAGGAATCCATAGGGGACCTAATTTATGGTTCTCGCTGTCTTGATTGATCACCTTCAATGTATCGCCGACCACAAATCGCAGATCGTTTGGAAGGCTGGGGGAAGCGCCGCCATTGCGGATCAACTCCCCGGTACCGGCGGGAATCACGATTTCAATGACCCCTGGTTCCCGGTTTTCTTTCTTGAGGAAAAAATATGCGGCTTCGGTCATAATGGCGGCAAGCGCCATTCCTAAAAAGATGGAAAACAAAACTCTTTTGAAAGTGAAGTTCATGGTTCCTGTTCCAGTAGCAGGTTAATATCATGGGCGATATCTTCCACGGGGGTTTGGTAGGCATAAGACAAGCGCATATTTCCATGCTGGTCTACAAGGAAAAGCCGGGCGGTGTGGTTGATGATAACGCCAAAAGCAGAATTGCTTTGTACAGTTTCACGTGTAATGGAATAGTTTTGCCAGATAGGTTCCAGTTGTTGCATTGAGCCGGAAAGCCCCAAAAATTTCGGGCTGAAATGTTCAACGTATGTCTGAATTTTTTCAGGCGTATCACGGTCTGGGTCTACAGAGATGAAAACAACCTGTACATTTGGGCTGGCAGCGCCAAGTTCATCCATAAGCATTTTCATCTCAGCCAGTGTGGTTGGGCATATATCTGGGCAGGATGTGTAGCCAAAAAAGAGGAGGACGATCTTTCCACGTTGAGCGCTGAGAAGAAAGGTTTCTCCGTCAGATTTTTTTAATTCAATTTCAGAGGCAGGAGGAAATGGCTCTCCATATAATGTTCCTCTAAAGGTGGGTGGTTTTGCAAAAATAATTGCGAAGGCCATCACTATGCTGATAATAATTAAGATTCCCCCGCCAATCCAGAGCAATTTCTTATCCATATCTAACCTGTTCTTAATAGTCTAAAAAATCCGCCGCCTTGCGGCGGCGGATTTTTGATTTATTGTACTGCCGTGCCGATCAAATACAGGGCTGGGTAGAAGAATATCCATACCAAGTCTACGAAGTGCCAGTAAACAGCCGCTGCTTCAACCGGGTAATGTTTCTCTGCAGTGTAAACGCCTTTGCGGGCATTATTCCACACAACGCCGAGGAAGATAAGTCCGGTGAAAACGTGGAAGGCGTGCATTCCTGTCATCATGTAGAAGACGCCGCCCAATGGTCCGACAGTTGGGTTGCCAAATGAAGCGACCAATCCTTCATGTGCTGCCAGTCGCCATTCTACCAATACCACGCCGAGCAAGAAGCCCAAACCCAGCACAAAGGTAATGATGGTGTTATTCATGAACCCTTTGATATCGCCGTGTTTCATGGCGGTTTCGCCACGATTCATAAAGAAGGAAGAGATGAGCAAGACTGCGGTAACGCCCAAACCAAGCACCTGATTAAGGTGCGGGCGGGTGAGTCCCAGCAGGTTGGAACGCATTACCAACAAACCGGCAAAGACGAATGCATCGGAAAGAAGGAATAGCCAGAGACCAATGCGGTTTGTGCCGGTCTTGTATTCATACGAATTCTCGTCGCTTTCATCTGTCTCGTTGAGTTTGTAGATGTGCATGTAGTAGTACATTACGAGCGCGGCCTTGATGACAGCCACGACGATCAACAAGGATGTAGCATTGAAGGAAACCGCTACAAAATATTCGAGAATGGTCAGGACGGTCAAGTAGACAAAGATCACCACGCCCTGACCAAGGTCTGATGACTTATTTTGTGAATGTGCCATGTATTACACTCCTCGCCTTTAGTGCTTTTTGCTTTTGGCGGGTTCAACGAATTTGACAAAGCCGCCATCGTTCAAACCATAATCGTACGGTTCGCCAACCACTTCAAAAGGCTGTTCGTAGTTATGTGCAGGCATGGGGGATGGAACCTGCCATTCGGGTGAGCGGGAGTTCCACAAGTTACCTTCCGCCTTTTCGCCGTTCTTGATGCTGTTGAAGAAGTTGTAGAGGAAGATGATGACAGAGAGGGCGATCAGGAACGCCGCAATGGTTAGAATAAAGTGCGCATTATCAATACCCAATGCAGGATCGTAATCTACAATACGGCGGCGCATACCGAGCAAGCCGACATACATCATACCCAGTGATAAAACGAAGAACGAGGGGGTCATCAACCAGAAGTGAATCTTACCGAGGGTCTCGTTCATTCTGCGTCCTGTTGCCTTGGGGAACCAATAATAGATCGCAGCAAAGAACGGGAATACAAATCCGCCGAAGATGGTATCGTGGAAGTGACCAACGATCCAGTATGTATCTTGTAGTTGAAGGTCGGTGGAAACGGTTGCATTGGGAGGACCAGAAAGACCACCCAACAGGAAGACGACAATACCGCCAAGTACAAAAAGCATTGGGGTTGGGGTTGAAATCTTCCCTTTCCAGATCGTAGCCACCCAGGAGAAGAACTTTACACCTGTAGGAATAGCCACCAGCAATGTGCTATACATGAACGGTAAGCGCAGGTATTCATTCATACCTGAGGTATACATGTGATGCGCCCAAACAACAAAGCCAACCAATGCGATCCCCAAAGAAGACATGGCGATCCAGCGATACCCAAAGAGGGGTTTGCGAACAAACACAGGAAGCAGTTCAGAGATCACGCCCAAGCCGGGGAGAATGAACACGTACACAGCAGGGTGTGAGTAGAACCAGAACAAGTGCTGGAAGAGCACCGGGTTGCCGCCTTTGGCAGGGTCAAAGAAACCCATGCCAAAAAGACGCTGGAACATCACCAACTGGAAGGAAAGACCGATCAACTGGGTAGCGGTCAATGCAATGAGGGCTGTGGCAAGTGCTGCCCAAACGAGAATGGGCAAACGCCAGGCGGTCATGCCTTTGGCACGCATACGCAGCACGGTTACGATCACATTCAAGGAGCCGAGAATGGAAGACCAACCTGCAACGAAAACGCCGAGGAAGAACATCTGCATACCCACAGGGGCGCGGGCAGAAAGGGGCGGGTAGCCCGTCCAACCGGTGTCAAAACCACCCAGGAAAAGGCTCATCAACAGAAGAACGGCGGCAGGAACGGCGATCCAGAAAGAGAAAGCGTTAAGACGCGGAAATGCCATATCCTGTGCGCCAAGCAAAAGCGGCACAACATAGTTAATGAAGCCCGCCGTGCCCAGCAGGATCGAAACGATCATGATCATACCGTGCAGAGACATCAGGGTGTTGTACAACTGAGGTCCGTTCTGGTTGAACAGTTTCATATCCGTCGTTAGGAACTGAAGCTGGGAAGAAGCCAACTCGGTACGGAAAATCAAGGCGAACAAACCGCCAATGCCGATCAACACCAGGGCGGTGATGGTGTATTGAATACCGATCACCTTGTGGTCAAGCGAAACGTTGATGTATTTGGCTGCGCCTGTGTGATGATCTTCATGGTGTTCAGGCGTATCAATACCGCGCGCCCACTTGTACCAATCGCTAACTACACCAGAACCGCCGAGGAAGAACAGTGCGCCAAAAAAGCCGCCCAAAACCCAGGCAGGTTCAGTGAAGAAGAATGTGTCAAGCGCATTCAAGCCCATTAAAGGGCGAATGCCAGTGACAATGCCGGCGCCCACAAGGGTGCCGATCAACTGCCAGAACAAGCCCCGGGCAAGGGCGCTAGAAAAGAATCCCTTCATAGTTATTAATCCTTCTCAAATTTATTTCAAAGTCTTGATGTATGCGATGAGATAAGAGATCTCTTCGTCGGATAATGCGTAAGGAGGCATGACGGGCGGGAAGCCTTCAACAATCTTCACGGTCGGCTCAAGAATGGACTCTGCAATGAAGGCATCATCTGCAACGACCGTGGAGCCATCTGCCAGTTTGACATCAGAGCCGTATAAACCAAACCAGGTTGGTCCTGTCATGGCAGAACCATCTGCTGAGTGGCAGCCGATACAACCATTTTTAGTGGCAAGCAATTTGCCTTGCCCATCAGGGGTTTTGGATTCTTCCGCAATCTTGATCTGGGCAACGGTCCAATCGGCATAGTCTTCAGAACTGACGATTACAACGGGAGCTTCCATGTATGCGTGGGATGTGCCACACAACTCAGCACAACGAACCTTATAGCTACCTTCAAGCGACGGTGTAATGCGATATTCGGTTATGCGGCCAGGCACAACATCCTGCTTGACACGGAACTCAGGCACCCAAAATGAGTGGATAACATCCACCGCTTCCATTTTGAGAACAACCTGCCTGTCAACAGGGAGATATAGTTCTGTGGTGATAAAACCATACTCAGGATATTCAAATGTCCATGAAAATTGCTGCGCCTTAACATTCACAACCATCGCATTAGGATCCACCCGCCGAACTTCGCCGAGTGAATATGCGCCAAGATAGGCAAAAATCACCACCGTAATCAGTGGGACGACGGTCCATGCTATTTCAAGGTTGGTGTTACCTTCAAAATGCTCACCATCTTTCATCTCCCCTTTTTTCTGGCGGAACACAACCAAACTATATATCATTGGGACAACGATCAATGAAAGCAGAAATGAAATTACGATGATCTCCCAATGCCATAATTGATCGATAGGCGCCGCCTGCGCACTCGCAGCCACAGGATGCATCTGTTTTGCAAGTCCAGCAGCATCGAGACCAAGATATGTGAGAACGGTCATTACAATAACCAATATTCCCACAATTACAAAATGGGCCATACTCTCTCTCCTCTTAATTTTTGAACGGGGCAAGACCCCGACGATTAACGTAATCGGACAATTTTTGTTGTAATTGTCTCAATTTTCACAAGAAACGATTATAACAAAATATATTTTTAATGTCACTATTTTTGTATTGGCTAAACCATTAAAAGAACTTTATGTGCTACATGAGCGAATGAATATCTCCAATGCTGCGACGCTTTACAATAACACAATCGCATCGCAAAGGCGTTATAAAATTTACAATGCCCCCAACTCCCCCAGTAACTCCTTACTGTGTTCCGCCGGACGTACATTTTCATAAACTTTTTTCACGGTACCGTCTGAGGCAATTAAAAAAGTTGTTCGTAAAACACCTTCGTAAGACTTACCCATAAACTTCTTTGGACCCCACACGCCATAAAGATCGCAAACTTCATGTCCTTCATCTGCAAGTAATGGAAACTGAAGCTGAAATTTATTCTTAAATTTAATGTGCGATTCAACCGAGTCGGGGCTTATACCAAGAATGATCACACCGGCGTCTTCATAAGCAGAGTAATCATCTCTGAAATTGCACGCTTCTTTTGTGCAGCCAGGGGTATCATCTTTAGGATAAAAATATAAAACTACGTTCTTTCCTTGAAAGTCGGAAAGTTTACAAATTCTATTTGTATCATCGAGTAATTCAAATTCAGGGGCAGGAACACCAGCAGGAATAGGCATGAATACATTCTCTCCTAATGAAACATGCGCGACATTATACCTGCAAAAAATCTCCGTTCGCTCGACTGGTTCGAGGCAATCTGGCGCTTCTGTTCAGAAATGCACAAGGTATGAAAATACCCGTTTTTTTTCCACCCTACGGTATAATTGCGCCCGCTTGAAGCGCACATCAACGCGGGGATGTGCTGGAATTGGCAGACAGGCATGACTTAGGATCATGTGTCGCAAGGCGTGTGGGTTCGACTCCCACCATCCCCACCAAATATTAATTCAGACCTTATTGGTCTTTGGAGGAACCCTTTGAATATCGAAAAACAATTTCAAGATGATCATTCCGTCAAACTGGTGGTGGAAGTAGACCAGGAAAAGATGGGTGAATATAAGAAACGCGCCGCTGCCAAGATTTCACAACGTGGGAATATTGCTGGCTTTCGCCCAGGCAAGGCGCCGTATCACATTGTAGCCCGCACATATGGCGAGGCTGCGATCACCGAACAAGCCATTGATCTTTTCATTGATGCGGAATATTCAAACATTCTAAGCGAAGCTGAGATCAACCCGGGCGCTTCTGGCAGTTTGGAAAATATCGAAAGCATGGATCCGCCCAAGTTCCTTTTCAGCGTGCCGCTTGCCCCTGAAATTGATCTTGGAGATTATACATTGGTGCGAATGTCTTATGAGTGGGTTGCTCCTGAACAAAAGGATGTGGACGCCGCTCTCGAAGAGATGCGCCAAATGTACGCTTCTACCGAGACTGTGGAACGCGCCATTGAATCTGGAGATTATGTTCTCCTTGACGTTGTTTCTGAAACCCCTGAACTCAACCGTACCGGCTTTGCCACATTCGTCCGCAAGGAAGAACGTGATACCGAATGGCCCTACAATGGTTTTGCCAAAGAACTTATCGGTTTAAAAGCCGGAGAGAGCAAAGCCATTAAGTACACCTTCCCCACTGATTGGGAAATTGAAGACTTGCAAGGCAAGGATGTTGAAATAACAGCCACCATCAAGACTGTGCGCGGCGTAACCCTGCCCGAAATTAACGATGACTTCGCCAAAATGACCGGCGCTGGAGAAACTGTTGATGCCTTAATGGAAGCCGTAAAACGAGATGTAGAAACTCGTTCACAAAACGAGTATGACGATAAATATTTCGTAGATTTGATCGAAAAGGTTAAAGAGGGCGCAACCATTAAGTACCACGAACATACGCTCGAACACGAAGGTGAACACGTGCTGCAAGACCTCGCCCAACGCCTTGCCCAACAAGGTATGGATCTTGATACCTATTTCAAGATGCGCAATACCACCCAGGCTGATTTCTACGAAAGCGACGTGAAACCTGTTGCGCAGAAACGCCTCGAACGTGGACTTATTCTGGATGAGATCGTAAAAATTGAAAAGATCCAGATCGACGATGAGGCGTTGAATGTCGAATATAGCAATGCGTTGAACAGCCTTATGATGCAAGGCATGGACTTGAGCAAGATTCGCGGCGGAAAGAAAGGTCAGCGTGAGCTTAGCCAGGCGATCGCGATGGATGCCGCCAGCCGTGTGATGACCCGCAAGGCGCTTGATATGTTAAAGATGATCGCAACCGGCAGCTACAAGACTTTTGAAGAACGCGAAGCAGAAGCAAAGGCAGCCGCTGAAGCCGTCTCTGCAGAGGAGAGCGGCGAAGAAAAAGCCGCAGAGTAGTAAAAGGCTTCTCGAAGGCTGGCAGGTTTTCGGTCCAGTAAATGAAGCGTGCGCCGCGCCCGCAGGTTGAACTCCCCCACCCTGTTGGTCGCGGCGCATTTTCATAGCATCCTTAAAACAATCTCTAATATAAATCCAATACACGTCCGCTAAGATTGGGCGAATAAGGAGACAGATATGATCCCAGATTTCAAAAATGTAGTTCCGATGGTGGTTGAGAATACCGGACGCGGCGAACGCGCTTATGACATTTATTCGCTGCTCCTTCGCAACAACATCATTTTCCTTGGAACCCCTATTGATGATCAGGTTGCAAATGTGATCGTGGCTCAATTATTGTTCCTAAACCACGAAGACCCTGAAAAAGAAATTCGCATGTATATCAACTCGCCTGGCGGCGTGATCTATGCGGGCTTGGCAATTTATGACACGATGCAGATCATCTCGAACCCGATCAGCACTGTGGCGGTTGGCGTTACCGCATCTTTCGGGACCGTGTTGCTGGCTGCTGGAACCAAGGGTAGACGCTACGCCCTGCCCCATGCGACCGTCCACATGCACCAGCCCCTTGGCGGCGCTCAGGGTCAGGCAACGGATATCGAAATTCAGGCGAAGCAGATCTTGCGTTTGAAGAGTTTGCTCAACGGTATTATGTCCAAGAACACAGGTCAGCCGTTGGAAGTGATCGAACGCGATCTCGACCGCGACTACTACCTCGACGCCCAGCAGGCTGTGGAGTATGGTTTGGTAGACCAGGTGATTGAAACACCTGAGAAAAGTTTTTAGTCGTTGCCAGTTGAAAGACCTCGGAGAGGAATCTCTGGGGTCTTTTTTTGTGTGTATAATGCCCGCTGCGAAATTTGTAGTTCGTAAATCTGAAATCTAAAATGGGAAAATATATGATTCCTTCTACTATCAAAGCTTTAATTCTCGACATGGACGGTGTGGTCTGGAAAGGAGATGCGCCCATTGGGGATTTGCCTGCTACGTTTAAGAGAATCCGTGAGCGCGGGTTGAAGTTTGTGTTCGCAACAAATAATGGAACAAAAACCCCTGATGAGTATAAGGAAAAATTGAAGGAGTTGGGCGTGGAAATTCAAGCGGATCAGGTTGTGACATCAGCGCTTGGGATTGCGTTTCTGATGGCGCAGAAACACCCAAAGGGGACAAAGATTTTTCTCATTGGTGAAAATGGAATGAGGGCTGCGCTTGAAGAAAAGGGATTTGAGATTCTTGATGTGGAGAATGCCGCCCAAGCCGAAGCTGTGGTGATGGGTATTGACCGCAGTATTAACTTTCAGAAGGTGGCTGAGGCAACTCTGTTGGTTCGGGCGGGACGTCCGTTTTATACGACGAATACAGACCGTACCTTTCCCACTCCGCGCGGCGAAATTCCCGGGTCTGGGTCCTGGCTTTCGGTGGTTATATCAGCGACAGGGATTGAGCCGATTGTGGCGGGGAAACCCTTCCCCTACTTGATGGAGTTGTCGCTTGAAAGATTGGGCACTTCCAAAGAAGAGACTCTGGTTGTGGGTGACCGTCTCGAGACGGATATTGCTGCCGGAAAATCGGTGGGATGCCCAACTGCGTTTGTATTGAGCGGGGTTTCCAAATTGGAAGAAGCAAGAGATTGGGAACCAAGTATTATTGCCGATAGTTTGGCAAAGTTAGTAGAGTAAAAAGGAGCCTGTGGATAACCACAGGCTCCTTTTTTGAGTTACGGACAGGTTTTTGATACTGCGGCTTGGGTTGCGTTTCCGCCGGAGTTGAAAGCCTCCACCGAGAAGGTTGAAGCTGTTCCGCCATCAAAGAATGTGCCGGGCTGAACGGTAAACGATGTTGAATTTGCCGCTACTGTAGCGAGGAGGGTTCCGTTCATGTAGATATTGAAACCGGTTTCGTTATCCGATTTATCTTCCCATGTAAGAGTGCCTGCGTGTTCATATTGTGTTCCGCCCGTACCGCCCAAGGTGCAGCTTAGAGTAATATCGGGGTTATTTGCTGCTGTAGGAGCAGAAACAGCAGTTGTTGCAGTGGCTGTTGCGGTTCCGGTCGTTGAAGCAGCGCCGACTTTGACGAGGATGTAGAAGGATTGACCAAAGTTTTGACCTTCATCATTCGTCAAAATCCAATATCCACTTGCATCACCGGCTGTGGCTGGGGCGGTCATTGCCACAGAAATATCTGCTGTGCCGCCGGGTTGTACAGTGACGCCAATGGGGGTTGCCACACCGCCCATGGCGCTGCCAGATACAGGAGAGACTTTAAAAGTAGTCGTCCATGCGCAGGTACCGGTGTTTTGTAATTTCCAGGTTTTGGTGAACGTCTGCCCGGGGGTTACAACGGTATTGTCTGGGAAGGTAACGTCACTTACGAAAATAGAATTATTACATCCCACTGCGGTGGAGCCCCCTGTTGAGCCAGAAGGATTACCGGAGCTTGCCAGGGTAGCAAAGAGGGTTGGGCTGGCAGCGGCTGTAATTGTGACAGCCGGGGTTGGTGAGGCTTGGAGTGTTGGAGTGGCAGATGGTGCGGACGCTTCCAAGGTCAATTGTTGAGCCGCAACGGTCGCGGCGGCATTGGTATACACGGCGTTTACTTCATCTTCTCCAGTTTCATTACCTCGAAAGGCGAAGACTAATACAACAATGCCGGAAATAACCAGCAAGGCAACCAAACCCCAAACGTACATTTGGTTTGGTGACGATTTTTTAGTTTGCATTGGTTTGAGCATGAAAATCTCCTTTATTATTTGCAAGGCTTTGGATTATAAGAGGGAAAAATTAAAAAAACATAGGTGTTTTTGGGCGATTTTCCTACTGCTGCCATACGCTGTTATAAACCGCACAAAATTTCGTTCTGAGGCAGTGGGGTAAAATACTCCAACTATTATGCTAATCTATGACCTTGACCTCCCCTCTCTTGAAACGATATTAAAGGAATGGAATGAGCCTGCTTACCGCGCCAAGCAAATTTGGCAGGGACTGTACCAACATTTATATTCCTCACCAGATCAATTCAGCAGTCTGCCCAATTCATTGCGTGAAAAAATTTCAAAAGAATTTACATTCCTTCCGTTTTCGGTTCGCACGTATTTGGATTCTTCGGACGGCTCCACGAGGAAAACGCTCTTTGAATTGCCAGACGGTAACTTAATCGAAGCCGTTCTTATGCGCTACGGCGACCCTGCCGACGACCCGCAAATGGCAACCTCTGAAACGAACAGGCGCGGAGCCAAAAGCAGGCGCACACTTTGTATCTCTACACAAGCGGGCTGCGCCATGGGATGTGTGTTTTGTGCGACCGGGCAATTGGGATTTAAACGCAATCTCTCCAGCGGCGAGATCGTAGCGCAAGTGATGTATTACGCCCAACTACTGAAAGAACAAAATGAAACCGTCAGCAATATTGTTTTTATGGGGATGGGCGAGCCATTCCATAACTACGAGAACGTGATGACCTCCATAGACCGGCTCAACGATGCAGATGGGTACAAACTCGGTGCGCGCCGCATGACCATATCGACAGTGGGGTTGGCAACCCAAATTAGGCGCTTTGCCGATGAACACCGTCAGGTGAACCTCGCCATTTCGCTCCACGCCGCAGATGATGATGAGCGCCTCGCCATTATGCCAGTGAACAAACGATACAAGATCGACGATGTGATCGAAGCCTGCAAGTATTACATCGAAAAAACGCATCGCCGTGTAACCTTTGAATGGGCGTTGATCCACGGGGTGAACGATACCCCAGAAATTGCCCAAAAACTCGCTTCACGTTTAAAAGGCTTGCTGTGTCATGTTAATGCCATTCCTTTAAACCCCACCGAAGGGTTTCACGGCGCAGCCACCAACCGTCAACGCGCGCAGGTATTCGTCGATACGCTTGAGCAGGCGGGAATCCCCTGCACCATCCGCATGAGGCGCGGTATTGATATCAACGCGGGATGCGGTCAGCTTGCTGGCGCAGAATCGAAGCCCTAGCTTTTATCATCTTTATAGCTGACGTAGTGTAGATATATGTAGAGCAGGTACAAAAGGCTTAGCACGAATAAAAAAGTATTTTGGCGAAATTTCCCTACTTCACGCTTTTTGCATTAAGAATTTAAGGCTTTACTACAACCAGGCATAGTACTCTGGTTTGAATTGACATCTTTGGATATGGTGTATAATGCACCTATCTTAACAAACTTAAAAGATCGCTCAAGCTGAAACATAACAAGACAGAGAGAAATCATTCAATCCATCTTATGAAGACTACAACCCTTTTGGTGATAGAAGCCAAACATGCCGAAGTCCCTTCCTTTGCAGCAGACTTACAAAAGAAGGGATTTGATGTACATATTGCCCAGAACGGCGGCAAAGCTCTGTCTTTACTCAAAGAAGTAAGCCCAAGCCTTGTTGTTGTGAATGCGGCGTCCATGCGAAGCACGGGTTTGCGCATTTGCCAATCACTGCGTGAAAAAGATTCAAAGCTCCCCATCATTCTGATCCTTGAAGAAGAAAAAGAAATAAATAAAGATGCGGCGGATGCCGTGCTTATTCTGCCCTTCACTGTGCAAAAACTTTCCAATCGCATCAAACCGCTGCTCCCTGGCGATGGGAAAAATGTTTTGCATGTGGGTCCCATTCGGCTTGACCTTGAAAAGCGACGGGTACGCTGCATGGGCAAAAGCACCAAACTCACCCCCCGTCTTGTGACTCTGCTTCAATTGCTAATGGAAAAACACGGCGAAGTGGTTGAACGCGAACCGCTCTTCAAAAAAGCGTGGGAAACCAATTACACCGGTGACACCCGCACCCTTGATGTTCACATCTCCTGGCTGCGCCGCGCCATTGAGTTGGATGCCAACAACCCGAAGTTTCTCAAAACTGTGCGCGGTGTCGGCTATCGGCTAGATATTTAGCTGGAATTGCTTCCCCTCGACCGTTATCAATCGGATGCAGACTTTGCCTCCGATTTTTATTTTTAATTGCATGGGAATTTCACCGCTTCTTACGTGACGTTGAGCCTGTGCGGCGCTTCGGAAAGTTTTTCCATCCCAAGCGGGATCTACCTCCCAAAAATCCACATCCAGCGTTGTTTTTAACTGAATAACATCATCAACCAATTTCACGCCAATCTTTTTGGATTTTGTAGCAAACTCCATCTTAAACGTGGTATCTCGTTCAAAGGTAAAAATGGATTTTGTCCGCGATAAACGGGCGCGTGCGGTTTGTACTGCTCGTGGAGATTCATCGCAGGTGATGAACTTGCGTCCGTTTTTGGCGGCGACCAGGGCGGTTGTGCCTGAGCCGCAGAAAAAATCTGCGACGAGGTCGTTTTTGTTGGATGAGGCGAGGATGATGCGCTCCAGCATGGATTCTGGTTTTTGGGTGGGGTAGCCGGTGCGTTCGTTGTGTAACCTCGCCACGACTGGAAAGTACCACCAGTCTTCTGGGACTTTGCCGCGCTCCAGGTCGGGCACTTTGCCAAAGCCTGCTTTGGGTGAGGCTTTGAAGGTTGCCAAGGTGTTGGGGTTGTACGGTTCGCGGATGTCATCCACATTAAAGGTGTAGTCTTTGCCTTTGGCGTACATGAGGATGGTATCGTGTTTGCGGTTGAAGGCGGTGCGGATCGGGGAAGGTCCGTGGTAGGTCCAGATGATTTCGTTGATGAAGTTCTCGGCGCCGAAGATTTCATCGAGGATGAGACGGGCGTGTGAATCGGCGTGCCAGTCGAGGTGTAGGTAGAGGGTGCCGTTGGGGGCAAGCAGGCGGTGCATGAGGCTTAGGCGTTCGTAGAGAAATTGCAGGTAGGCGTCCATGCCTGTCCATGAATCCTGGTAGCCTTTGGCGAGCTTCCAGTTGGCGGGCTTGCGTGAATCCTCTCCCCTGCCGACGCGGGCGTGGAACTCGCGGTTGGTGAAGAATGGCGGGTCGGCGTAGATGAGGTTGATGCGCCCTTCGTATTCGGGGAGCAGCGCTGACATTACTTCGAGGTTGTCGCCAAGGATGACTCTTCCGCTGGGACGCGCGTTGGGATAGCCGCGTCCGCTTGGGTGTAGGGTTGAGTCGAGGGTCAATGAAGCAGGCTTGGGCGGGGAGAGATGCTTTCCGTTCCAGTGTAGTGTGGGCATGGGGGCAGGGAAACCTTGAAGGGTGGATTCGGTTTGGGAGGAAGTATCCCAAAATTATTAGTAGTGAATTTCGACGGTGGTTCCGAGACCGCGTGTGGCTACACGCTCTGTGGTGGGTGCGAGGGGTGTGGGGCTGGTCCAGCGGTAGATCCAGTTGGCTTCGTTGCTGCGCATGTTGATGCAGCCGTGGCTCATGGGTGAGCCGAAGTTTTCGTGCCAGTAGGTGCCGTGGAAGGCGTGCCCTTGCGGGGTGAAGAAGGATGTCCAGGGGATGCCGGGGAGGACGTAGTTATCGGCATCGGCAAGGAGGTTGCCAGTGGTTTGCTGCCCAAAGTAGCTGTAGCCCATGTGTTTGGCGGCGACTTTGTCTATGACGGTGAATTTGCCCGCAGGTGTGGTGGTGGGTATGCCGGTGCCGCCTGTGGGGTCGCCGGGGACGCCGGAGGAGATGTTGGTTTGAAAGACGAGGCTGCCGTATTCGTAGGCGTAGAGCATTTGGGTGGAGAGGTTGATTTCGATCAGTTTTTGTTCGTAGGGCACATCGGGCGAGATGGGCGAAAGCATGTCGTTGGGCAGAATGCGCATGTGCAGGGCTGGGACGTAGTAGGTGACGTTTGAGTCGAGTTCGTCGAAGATGCGGTACCAGGGTCCGTCGTACTCTGCCATTTCGGGTCCCTGTTCGACTGCTTCTACAAAGTGGACGGAGCCGTAGTACATGGGCGGTGACATGGGCTGCCAGCCGTAAGTTTTGGAGAAACGGTATGGGGTGGTGAATGGGACGGAGACATCTGCCAGCAGGCGTGTGCCTTCGGGGATGCTTTCGATCGGTTTTTGGTAGATGGTTTTTACACGGTGCAAACGCCCACGGTGGACATAGCCGCCCCAGACTTTGTACCAGACGGGGTTGTGTTTTGGCTCTTGGGCGGTGATTTCGTCGTAAATGTGTACGAGTTCGTCGCGATAGAAGGTGAGTTCGATGCGGCTTTCGTCGGTGGGTTCTTTGCGGACGGGCATTTCGGCTGTGGCAATACGCACGACAAAGCTGTCGTCAAAATCGGTCAGCCCGGGGAGGAAGGGCGAGAAGGCTAGTCCGCCAAGGGCGGCGCCGCTTAGTTTGAGAAAATCTCTGCGTGTTATTCGCTTCATGCAGGAAATTTTACTCTACATTGTTTAAGATTTAATGAGAATGGCGGATGAGTAATCGTTTAACAAGATAATAAATCTTAACGCGAATGACGCAAATAAGGCGAATAACGCGAATAAAAAAGTGTTTTGGCGAAATTCGCCTACTTCGATCTTTTCGCATTAAGAATTGATGTTACGCAGCAGGGGCGACCCAACCATATCCATGAGAGCTTTCTTTCGCCAGAAAGGGTCGCCCTGCCGCCCGGACAACCCTTTCTTTGGGATAAAAGCCCTGATAGACCTTGACGGGTTGCCGCTACGGAAAATCGCGTAAGGTTAGTTAAGAATTTAAGGCTTTGCACTACCTGCTATAATCCCCACCCATGCGTAAGGGACTTCTACTCTATAACCCCGTCGCGGGGCGCTTCCCCGTCCGCCGATTTGTGCGGGATATCATCAAACCTTTGGAACATGCGGGCTGGAGCATTGATATCGCTGAAACCCTCAGCGGAACCCATGCTGTACAAACGGCGCATCAAGCCGCTCATGAAAAATTCGATGCGGTCTTTGCCATTGGCGGCGACGGCACGGTTGGGCAGGTCGCCAGCGGGCTGGTTCATACAGAAACCGCACTGGGCGTCATCCCTGCCGGCACGGTGAACGTGTGGGCAATTGAACAGGGGCAAAAACCGTTCACATGGCTGCAACCGGGCAACCTGCGTGAAAGTGCAACCATGATCGCAAATGTCGAGCCGCAATATGTGGATGTAGGCGACTGCAACGGACAACCCTTCCTTTTATGGGCTGGCGTTGGGTTGGATGCTCACACCATCAACAAGATCGAACCGCGTCCGCGTATCTTCAAACATTTTGCCTTTCCACACTACTTCGTCAAAACCGTTTGGGAAGCCACCTTCTGGCATGGGCTTGACCTGCACATATATGCCGAAGGTGAACTGGTAAAAGGGCATTACCTCGTTGCCGTAGCCACGAACATCCGCCACTATGCGGGCGGGCAATCGCTCATTTCTCCAAATGCCCTGTTAGATGACGGCGAGATGGATCTGTGGCTGCTCAGCGGTAATAATGTTGCCGATGCCCTGCGTCATTATTTTGATCTTGTGGCTGGGCGTCACCTCACTTCGGATCAGGCACGCTGCATTCCGTTCAAAAACGTCGTCATCGAATCGGAAGCGAATTTCTCCATTCAAGTAGATGGCGACCCCATGCTCGGCGGGCACAAAGCAGAGATCAAAACCCTGCACCGCGCCCTTAAAGTGCTCATGCCTGAAAACGCTTTATACTTATTAAAAACCCCGCAAAATTAACATGGACCTACGCCCCTACCTGAATCGCTTTGTCATATTCGGCTCGCTGATCTTTGCCTCGGTTTTGATGATCGTCACACTCATCCTGATCGGATGGACAAGCCCGCGCATCTCTCCCGAAGTTGGGTTTGCCCCAGCAGACCTGACCATGATCCCCGCCCCAACCCATACCCCCGCCGCAAGCGCCACCCCCACCCAAGACCCGCTCGCCACGCCTGAAGCGGATCAAACCACCATCCACACCGGCGGCTATGTGCAGATCACCGGCACCGATGGCGATGGGTTACGCATCCGCTCGGCGGCAGGGCTGAATACAGAAACCGTCTTTCGCGGCGAAGATGCCGAAGTATTTCTTGTCAAGGATGGTCCGCAGGAAGCAGATGGATACACCTGGTGGTATCTCGTTGCTCCGTATGACGAACTTCGTGCTGGCTGGGCAGCGGCAGATTTTCTGTCCTTTGTGCCTGAACCGTAAAAAACATACACCACCCCTCTCGAAAAGCGAGGGGAGAAAAAAGGAAAAATGACCGAAAAACCAACTGGAATTACAGCAAACAAAAGCAAGCGTGAGTTTACCCTCACCTGGGATAGCGGACATACAAGCGTTTATCCCTTTGGGTTGTTGCGTGCGGCATGTCCATGCGCCTCCTGCCGGGGCGGGCATGAGAATATGAAATCGGAGCCAGATGCCGAAGTATTTACCAAAGCAATGCCCGACGATGAAACCACGCGCATCGCCAATGTGGTGGCGGTCGGCTCCTATGCGCTGACCATCGTCTGGGAAGACGGGCATGATTATGGCATTTATAACTGGCATTATCTGCGCAAGTTATGTCCCTGTGCAGAGTGCAGAAAATAAAAAAAGGACGGGTTCATTCAAGAACCCGTCCTTTTTTGTTATGGCGCCGGCGTTTTTGTAGGTGTTTTGGTCGGCGTTTTAGTCGGAGTTTTTGCCGGTGTAGAAGTTTTTGTTGGTGTAGGCGTAGCAACGCCGCCCTTCGGGGTACGGGTGGGTGTAGGTGTGATTGTGGGCGGAACAAGCTCGCTCAGACGTTCTTCGGCTTCCTGCCGCATTTCGGGCGTCATCGCTTCTTCGTCCATTTTGAGCAGTTCATTCCACACTGCAATGGCATCTCGAATATCGTTACGCTTTTCCTGAATTCGAGCGCGCCAGTACAACGCCAGCGCCTTCTCTTCATCCGTCTCAGCCAGTGATTGAGCCGCCTCGATCTGCAAAAAGGCTGTACCAAATTTACCCTGCCCATAAAAGGCTTGGGAAAAGCCGATGCGCGCAAAGTAGGATTGGTCATCTTCATCCACTGCTTCGGCAAGGTCATCCACGGCATCGTCATAGTTACCTAATTCCAAATTGGCGTAACCGCGATAGACGTAATACTTCTTCAACCCGTTACGCGAAAGGTCTGTTCCGCGGGTAATTGCGTCCACTGCTCTTTGGTAGTCACCAAGGAAGTAGTAAGCCTGTCCCAGTTTGGCAAAGGCAGTTGCATCCTGTGTTTCGTAAGAGGTATAAAGCTCGTATACTTCTGCCGCGCTGGCGTAGTTGCCTTCTTCAATATACAAATCACCGAGCAATCCGTAGGTCGGCAGGTTCAAAATATCGGCTGCGTATGCCTTTTGGGCATAGTCCAACGATTTTTCATAATCTTCCTGTGCATAATATGCCAGGGCGTAGGTTATTAAGACGTCTGGCGATCCGGGCAATATCTTTTCTGCGACCTCAAGGTCGGTGAAAACATCTTCGTAATCACCTTTGGCGATCAGGTAACGAGCGCGCTCAAGATAAGTCTCACCAAAATTCGGGTCAAGTGCGATGGCTTTCTCAAACAGGTCATCGGCTTCAAAGCGCGGGTTGGAGAGCAGGCTTACACGGGCAAGCCCCAAATAGGCGGGGGCGAAATTCGGGTTAATATCAATGGCTTTGTTGTAATACCGTGCTGCCTGACCATACTCTTCTTTAAAACGATAGGCTTCACCAATATAGTATGGAATATCGGCAGAATCTGGTTCAAGCGGCTCAAGCAAGAGCATATTTTCAATAAAGACATCCCACTCGCCCTTGTCATACGCTGTCTTCGCAATACGGAATTGGTCCACAGCGGCGGCGGCGCGGGGCGTGTTTACATATAAAGCAGTGGGTGTATAGGTTGCATCAAGAAAAGCTGAAAGCGGTGTGGGACCACTGCTAAATACCTGGGTTGGCACAGCCGTTGCACCAAACAAGGTAGGCGTCGCTGTGAATGTGGGTGAAGGTCCGGGGGTATTTGTGGGCAGGCGGCGAACCTGTCCCTGGCGCGGAGCAATGACACCGAAGTAGATCACCGCGAAAAGACCAACGCCGATCAGCGCCAAGCTGCCGAGCCGTATGAGCGGACTTTTGACAATGGCGCGAATACCGCGCTCCTTGGGTCTTTCGTGTGCAAGCAGAAGTTTATCTTCCCATGCGCGTGGACGGTTCATGGGAAATGGTTGAGGAGGTTCATTGGGAGATAAGGCTCCCAATAAGATCAAGCCACGTTTAGCGGTGGCGTTCTCCGGGTCCAGATTAAGAGCCGTTTGCAGGCAGTAAATACGTTCTTTTTTCGCATCCACCGATGCACTTAACCAAATCCAATAGATAGGATTTTTCTGATCCGTTTGAAGAAGTTTGGTCAGCAGTTCTTTGGCGCGAGGCTTATCCCCACGGCGCAAAGCATTAACCGCCTCTTGAAAAACAGAGTCGTTGGGGTTTTCAGGTTGCTGTTCTTGCTCTGGGTCTTGGGGAAGTTCAGGGAGTTCTTCTGCCATTAGGTTATTTTAATTCAATTCGTGAAATTCTTCGACCTGATATGTATAAACCTGCAATTTTGCTTCACGCCAAAGATTTGGGCGCTCCCCCATTTTGGAGCACAATTGGCTGAGGAAATCTTCGTGCGCAGGAACTTGCCCCCACACTTGCGGCAGGAAGGTGGCTTTACGAAACCCATGTTTGAGGATGACACCATCCACATGCGGGCGGAGTTTTGCGATCAGTTCATTGCTGTTTGAATACGTCAGCGCCTGCGGCTCGGTCAGGCGGGAAACCTCGATATGGATCTGCTCAAGTTCTTTTTCCTGAACGGGTGGAAAGCGCGGGTCTTCCAGCGCAGCGGCAATAGCATGGTCGCGGACATCCTGTGCAAGCGGCTGGTACGCTTCCAGCGCGCCGATACAACCGCGCAGCCCTCCATAAATCGTGAGTGTCACAAATGAAGCGCCGTTCTTCTGCAAAGCTGGCGTGAAAGTTGAAGAATCGAGTGGCAGCAGAGAATTTCCACGAACTGCATATTCCATGGATTCTCGCGCAATGCGTAACAGGGTTTGCTTCTCCTCATCCGTTAGTGACATTTAACCTCCCAGTTGCGGGTTTGGCAGATTTAATTTTCTCTGTGCCGTACACAAACCATTTAGCGAGTCAGTTTCCAATAATCACGGTTGTGATAGATCAATGGTTCGCCGTCGAATTCGCGTGCAGCAAGCACTTCTGCAAGTACATGGGTGCTTCCGCCTACATCATAAGTTTGGGTAATGCGGCAATCGAACCATGCCAGCCCGCCGATGATAAAAGGCGCTCCAGTGATGAGGGTTTCGGTTTTCACGGCGGCAAGGCGGTCTGTTATTTCGGGATGGCGACCAGCAAATAGATCAGAAACATCCTGCTGATTTGCAGCAAGGATGGTTACGCCAAAAGCACGGGAACGCATGACAAGCTCGTGGGTGCGGGTATGCTTTTGCAGTGATACGCTGACCATTGCCGGATTCAACGAAATGGAGGCGAAGGAATTAACCGTCATGCCGTGGTGGTCTTCTCCGTGTACGGCGGTGACCACGGTAATACCGGCTGACCATGCGCGCATGGCAGACCGCAGGGTTTCAGAATTGAGAGTTTGTACAGGTTTAGTATCCATTAGGGTTTCATCATAATATTCGCCAAAGGGCGCGTCAAGTCAAAATTAACTTCCCTTAATGGACTTTCATGCGGACATGGTAAACTCACCCGCATGTCACCAAAAATTAGAAATATCCTGATCGGGCTGGCTGGTTTATTGCTGTTGGCAATTCTTGTTTATCAAATCCCTGCCATCAAATCACGCCTCGATTGGCGGATCGAAGTCTTCCAAATTTACGCCAAAAATGTCATCAACCCAGTAGGACCCGTACCCACCGCGCTGCCAGTCACCCCGCAAGCTGCAACACAGACCCCTACCCCAAAAAATACAGTGATGGCAAACAACGAACCCACCATCACCCCCACAGCCACCTTCCCGCCTTTACCGCCGCAGGCATCCATCACATCACCAGAGTACGAAAAACAAACGCCCAATAACTGCGGTCCTGCCACGCTTTCGATGGCAATGCAGCTTTACGGTTGGGAAGGCGACCAATCCTACATTTCTGACGTAGTCAAACCCATTACCGGCGACCGCAATGTGAACCCCGAAGAACTACGTTATTACGTCCGCACACAGGCAGGCTGGCTCAACCTCGAATATCGCGTGGGCGGAAATCTTGAAACCATCAAACGGCTGCTTGCAGCAAATTACCCCGTTATCGTTGAAACGGTCACATCGCTCAACCCCGCCGATGCGCTGGGTCCCACCGATGACCTTTGGGCGGCACATTACCTTCTTATCACCGCATACGATGACTCAACGCAGGAATTCACCGTTCAAGACTCCTACCACGGACCCGACCTCAAACTATCCTACGCCCAACTTGAAGAAGAATGGAAGCCCTTCAACAACGTATACCTCGTGCTGTATTTTCCCCAATACGAGGATGAGATGAAAACCCTGCTCGGCTCAGACTGGGACCCGAACCTGAATCGCACCAGAGTCCTTTCTCTCACTGAAGCCGCAGCCAACGCCCCCACCGCCGATGGCTTCGACTGGTTCAATTATGGCAGCAATCTCGTTTACTTTGAGCGCTACGAAGAAGCCTCCCTCGCCTACGACAAAGCCCGTGAACTTGGCTTACCGCTGCGCATGTTCCGCTATCAATTTGGTCCCTTCCTTGCCTACTTCCACTCCGGCAGAAATGAAGACCTGCTCACCCTCACCAACTACGCGCGCGGAGTAACAGAAATGTCTGAAGAGACATGGCTATGGTACGGCTTTGGTTTGTACCGTCAGGGAGATTATGATGGCGCACTCAAAGCCTGGCAAAAAGCCGATTCGATCAACCCCCAATTTTTTGAAGACCAGGCTCGCAAAGCCATGCAATTGGTTCAATAGATTCCACATTGGCAAATTCATTGATGAAAAAAATATTCCCGTTCGTATTCATTCTTCTAACTGCCTGTCAACCGGCAGAGATCGCAACTCCCACATCCATTGCAGCGGCAGAGACTAGCCCAACCAGCACAGCGGTTGAACCAGCAAATACAGAGATGGTCTCGCCTGCGCCGGTAGAAATCATCGCGCCAGAAAATATTCGCATCTCACCCCAAGACGGCATGACGCAACTATCCATCCCCGCTGAGACATTCACCATGGGCGGCATGGATGTATACCGTGAAAATGATGAGCAGCCCGCCCACCAAGTGAGCATCGATGCCTTTTGGATCGATCAAGTAGAAGTAACCAATGGCATGTACAACCTGTGCGTACAAGCAGATGCCTGTCAGCCGCCAAAAGAGACCCGCTCTGATAACCGCGATAATTATTTCGGCAACCCCGAATTTCAAGATTACCCCGTCGTATTCGTAACCTGGGACGACGCCGACACCTACTGTCAATGGGCAGAGCGGCGCTTACCCACCGAAGCCGAATGGGAATATGCCGCACGAGGCGATGACCTGCGAAACTATCCCTGGGGTGATGAATTACCCAATGAATACAACGCTAATTTTATGAACCTTATCGGCGATACAAGCCGGGTAGGCTCATATGCCGAAGGGGCAAGCCCATTTGGTGCGCTGGATATGGCTGGTAACGTTTGGGAATGGGTCGCAGACCGCTACCGACCCAATTATTACAGCAACTCCCCTGCTGCAAACCCGCAGGGACCTACAGAAGAAGAGGCGCAAAATGTGATGCGCGTCATTCGCGGCGGCTCCTTTCAGGAGGATGGTCTCTTTTTACGGCTGGCAAACCGTAGTTTCCTTGAAGGTCCCAACCACAAAGCCGACGCCAAAACCGCCGAGTACCACGGCAGAAGCTCTGCACGGATCGGGTTCCGCTGTGCTGAAAGCGGGAAATAAGAAATTATCCCAGCAGCCGCCTACTTCCACCGGCTACTGAGCATGACAACAAAAGGAGAAAACATGTCTACTGACCAAAAAATTCTCAAAGGGTTGTTGTTTGCAGGCGCAGTATATTTTGCGGCGATCTCAACAGTTCACATGCTTGGCATCAAAGTGCCGATGTTATTTATTTTTTTCAATGTACCATCCAATGCATATCAAGACCGCATCATCTCATTCCTGGCATTTGGCTGGGCGGTATTTTTATTCACAGCTTTTACCGACCCGCAGAAAAATTCAGCGTTGGTAAAAGCGATCCTGGTGGCAGGCGCGGGGGCGCTGATCGGTTTGAGCATCATCAATTCATTCACAGATTTTCAGTCGCTTGACCCCGCAATCAACGTCAATATTTTTTGGCTTGAAACAGCAGGCGTATTTGCATATTGGCTGAGTTTGGTAATTTTCTATGTACGTTCAAATCGATAACTTAATATTATTCTGGAAAAACGCTGGAACCCATGACCCTGCATCTTCTTTCATCTCTTGACGGACGATATAACCAGACCACCTCCCCCCTGCGGGATCATTTCTCCGAGTTTGCCTACCTGCGAAATAGAACACGGGTCGAGCTAAAGCTGTTGCCTGCTCTTTCCAAAACAGGCATGGTGCGCCGCCTCAGCCCTTCTGAAACCACACAACTCGAAACCATCATCACAAATTTTTCAGATGTCGATGCCGAACAAATTCTCGAATTCGAGCGCAAAACACGGCACGATGTTAAAGCCATTGAGTATTTCATTCAACAAAAATTACAGGGGACCTCCCTCGCAGACCTCATTCCGTGGATCCATTTTGGCTTGACCTCAGAAGACACCAACAGCATTGGTCAAGCCATGGCGCTCAAAGAATCAAGAGATACGGTCATCCTGCCTGCTCTACGATCCTTAATTTCCAACCTCTCCGCTTTTGCGATCCAATACAAAGCAACCGCCATGCTCGCCCGCACACATGGACAGTTTGCTGTGCCTACAACCCTGGGAAAAGAATTTGCTGTTTATATTTCCCGCCTCAAAAAGACCTGCGACGAGATCGCCTCACACAGATTTGAAGCCAAGTTAACCGGCGCAGTTGGCAACTTTAACGCCCTGCAAGCTGCTGCCCCGCAAGTGGATTGGCTCTCCTTTAGCCGTGAATTTGTTTCCAGTTTTGGGCTTGAGCCAAACCTGCTCACCATCCAAATTCTGCCCTACGATAATTGGGTGCGCTACTTCGACCTGCTGCGCCTGACGAATTCCATTTTGATCGATTTTTCGCAAGACCTCTGGCGCTACATCAGCGACGCTTCTCTTAAACAGGCGGTTGTTGCAAACGAAGTAGGGTCCTCCACCATGCCGCAAAAGGTAAACCCCATAGATTTTGAAAATGCCGAAGGCAACCTCGGCGTGGCAAATGCGCTTTTTACACACTACGCCCAAAAGTTGACCGTCTCACGCCTGCAACGCGACCTCTCTGATTCGACCGTGCGGCGCACGTTTGGTACGGCGTTGGGTCACAGCCTGCTGGCGTGGAGCAGCTTCCAGCGTGGTTTGAGCCGCGTCGCTCCAGATGAGGAAAAGCTCAAAGCGGAATTAAATGCCCATTGGGAAGTCGTCTCCGAAGGGGCGCAGACCATCCTCCGCGCAGTGGGCAAAGCCGACGCATACGAAACCTTGAAAGAAAAAACACGCGGGCGGGTGCTTACCGAAGCGGATTACAAAACGTGGTGCAATGCAATAGAGGTGGACGATGCCACCCGAAAAAAGTTGGCTGGGCTTTCACCCGAAACGTATATTGGGCTGGCTGTAAAATTAGTTGAGCAGATTGCAGGTTGAACACTTCAGCGGAGATGTACCCGATTGATATAATGGGCTACACAATGAAAGGGTTTTAAAAAAAGTATGATCCTGAAAGCGACCGAACAAGATGGAACGCAAATTCAAAGTATTACCGCCCACGCTGGCGTGTTCAATGAAGAAGAAGTGCAATGCGTGGCGGATATCTGGCAGGAATATCTAAATGATGGACCCGATGTTTGCGGCTATAACTTTATCGTTGACAAAGAAGGTGACAAAGTTTTTGGGTTTGCCTGTTACGGTCCGCGAGACCTGGCAACCGGAGTATTCGACCTGTACTGGATCGCGGTGGACTCAGAAACACGCAGAGGCGGCAGCGGACGCAGGTTGATCACTGCCAGTGAAGAACTGACAAAAGAAATGGGCGGACGGATGCTCATTGCCGAAACCTCAGGCACAGACCACTACGAAGGAACACGCAAGTTCTACACCGGTACGGGATACACCGCCGAAGCCACCATCAAAGACTTTTACCAGGAAGGCGACGACCTTGTCATTTACGTCAAACGGCTGGAATAGGCTCCGCAACCACCAAGCCTTTTGCGCGAAACCTTTCCACGTATTCGCGCACCATCCAATAATCCAAACCCACCTGTTCGGCAATATCAAAGACAGTGTGCTGCCCCTCAAACTTCATCATGATCTTTTCAATGGCGCGGTTCAACGCCCAATTCTCGCGCCAATCTACCCATAAGCCATAACCGCTGAGAAAGACTGGTCCACGGAACGTGCGCTTCGGCACATAATTACTGGCATAAATGCGGATGATCTCCTCGGCAACATCCACCACCTCCACCAACAAATCCTCATGGATGATCTCAAGATTGTCATCAGTCGTATGATATTCGGGGTACGGAAAACGACTCAACGAAATACTTGGCACATTTACGCCCGCACCGTTCAAAATGCGTTCATCGTTCGGCGCCACCTGCGCAAACTCACCCTCTCGAAATTCCCTGCCACGTTTGGTCAGCACAAAACGCGCAACACGATCCAGCAAATGATCGTCCTGCAAGGTACGCTGCAACGCAACTGAATTTTGATTACCGGTCGAATCAAGGAACATCCCCCCGCGCAAGTTTGGGATCAGGTCTTCGTGATTGGCAAGGTATGCCACCGTGCCAATGGTTTCCGGTCCAAACCAAAAACGCACACTCATCGCGCCTTCGGGCAGCGGGTTTTCTGCCAGCCGCCGCGCCAACTCGATCTCACATACCACACCCGAACCATCGTCATTGGCTTGCATGGGGTGGCAAGTATGAGATTGAACGATGAACTCCCCCATCTGCGAGACTCGCCCGCCAGCCGGATGCACCACCCCCACGCCGATTCTCATCCCATTCTCCGGCTCAGCACGGAACTCGGAGCGGATCAGCGCATGATATTTTTTCTCACGGGATAATTGATCGTACCTACTCTTCGGCAGGCAAAAGCCCCAATCCCGTTCGTAGTATTTAAATTCCCAAGGCACCGCATGTGGACGTTTCTCATTGAAACGCAGGTGCGGCACGAGTTCGTCCCACGTCAGCCATTGATCTATGGGAAGCGAATACGAAATAATATGCAGGGGATTATCGGCAAAATCTACAATACGTTCCCCATCTTCTGTTTCAAGATACGCTTCATGGACAATATACCGCTCCGGCACGCGCCACGTCCACACCTGCGAGAGCGGGGTAAAAGTTTCAATCAAATATCCAGAATCATCCGGCATGTGAGCGCCGACAATACGGAGAGTCTCGTCCATGCCTTCAGAGGCGAGAGTGCGATGCAACGGAAAAAATTCCGCGAGAATGGATTTAAGCGAAGAATAGGATGTAGGCATCGTCATTAATTTTCCCACAAAAGCATGTCCAATGTCATCTGACATTGGACATGAAAATTACGAGACTTTCAAGCTGAAGGTGAACGTACTGCCCAGCCCCTCCCCCGCAGACTCTACCCAGATGCGCCCACCGTGCGCTTCGACAATGTGCCGTGCAATGGTCAGCCCAATGCCTGAGCCGCCACCCGATTGGCGCGAGCGGGATTTATCCACGCGATAGAAGCGGGTGAAGATGTTTTTCAAATGCTCCTGCGGAATACCAATGCCAGAGTCTTTGACAGAGATGTAAAGTTCATTTCCATGCTGTGAGGCAGAGATCAATACCTCACCATCTTCGGGGGTGTATTGCACAGCGTTTGCAGCTAAATTGACCAAGACCTGTGTGATGCGGTCTTCATCAGCGTGGACGTGGCTAAGGTCATTGGGCAGGTTCGAGCGGAGGGTGATGCGTTTTGCCGTCGCCTGAGGGGAAAGCCTTTTAAGAGTAGTCTGCACCAGCGAAGAGACGCTCACCGAGCGGACATCCAAAGAATAGGCATGGGCTTCCACACGGCTCAACTCTTGCAAGTCATCGACAAGGCGTGAAAGACGGTCGGCTTCGTGATGGATTTGGTTGAAGGTTTCGGCATTGGCAGGCAGTACACCATCGACCAGCCCTTCCATGTAGCCTTTGATGGATGTAAGCGGTGTGCGCAGTTCGTGCGTGACATCACCGATCAGTTGACGGCGCATGGTTTCAACTTGCTCTAATTGCGAAGCCATTTGGTTGAAGCGCGCGGCAAGCTGGGCGATCTCATCCATGCCGCGAGAGTTTACGCGCTCATCATAATGTCCTTCAGATATGCGCTGACTGGCAGACATGATGGCTTGCACCGGCGAAACGATATTGCGCGAGAGCAGCCAGCTCACCACAACCGCGATCACTGCGGCGGCAAACACAGAAATTAAAAGCGCTTCGTTAAAAGAGGCTTGAAAGTTCTCGTAAAAATCTGCCACCATGCCATGCCCCTGTCCTTGCCCTTGTCCCTGTCCCTGTCCATTCATAAACCCTGTACCCATTTGAGACTCCATGAATGCCAGGTGACGAGCATAGGCGCGCGGCGTGGTGATCTGTGTGGCGACCCAAATAACAGAGACGCCCACCAGCAGCACAGCTAAGTAGGAGAGAAAAAGTTTTAATCCCAAACGGGCGCGAATGTATTTCATTAAACCTCTATATGCTGTTGAGCATTTTTCAAATCTTTCTTGGACACAGATTTTCACAGAAAAACTTTTTGTAAACCTGCGTTTATCCGTGTAATCCGTCAAATCCGTGTACATATTTCTAACGCACTTTTTTACAACGGCTCATCATCAAAACGATAACCCACCCCGCGCACCGTGGTGATGAGCTCTTCATTGCCCAATTTTTGGCGCACATGCCCAAGGTGAACATCCACCACGCGCATTTCACCAAAATATTCACCACCCCACACTTTCTCTAACAACTGCTCACGCGAAAGCACCCGCCCATGATTTTCGGCAAGCGCTTTGAGCAATTCAAATTCGATGGAAGTCAACTCAATGGGATTTTCATCCACCGTGACCGTGTGCGCGCCAACATCCACTTTGACATGCCGAAACGACATCACGCTTCTCTCTCCGCCCGAACCTGAAACCCCTTGCAGACGGCGTAACGCCGCCTTGACTCGTGCCGTCAACTCACGCGGACTGAACGGCTTGGTGACGTAATCATCTGCGCCGACCGAAAGCCCCACGATCTTATCGGTCTCTTCGGTACGAGCCGTCAGCATGATGACATATACATCTGACTCGCGGCGCAAACGTGAGAGCAATTCAATGCCGTCGATTCCGGGCAACATCAGATCGAGGATGATGAGGTCTGGCTTGAAGGCGCGGGCGGCTTTCAAACCGGCGTTGCCATCGGCGGCGGTGAAGACTTCGTAGCCTTCGGGTTTGAGATAGGCGCTGACAAGGTTGGTGATGGAGGGTTCATCGTCAATTACGAGGATTTTGGTCATGTGGGGATTCTACCTGTAATTCAAATTTGGACTCCGCAAGTTCTACTTGCGGTTCTTGCGGTTCTCCAGAAGTAGAACTTCTGGAGTCCGTATTGTTTTATTGGAGATATGGTATCCAAATCATAAAAAAACAAATTAAACCTTTTGTAAAGATTCAATAAAGAAACACGGTATTGCATTGACGCTCTTCCCTGCCAAAGATAATATCGCGCCACTTAGACCCAAAATATCATCTTTTCAGAGGTAACTCATGCAAAACAAAACACTCAAAACCATTCTAACCATTGCACTCACTGTGGTAATCACCATCATTGCCTTCATCGTTCTCATGCCGATGTTTGGTCCCAGTTTTATGCACACGCTCATGGCTGGACGAATGCACAACGGCATGAACGGTATGCACGGCGATTCTGCCGCCCCCAGCGGGTTAGACTACGCCACCGAGCGCACAACCGATAACGGCACTTTCAAGGTTTCATACACCACTGAAAACGCCATTGCCATCAACCAAATGCACACCTGGGTTTTGCACGTCGAAACCGCAGACGGTCAGCCGGTGGAAGACGCCACCGTCACCGTCGATGGCGGAATGCCACAGCATGGTCACGGCTTGCCCACTGCCCCACAAGTGACCGAATACCTCGGCAATGGCGATTATTTAGTGGAAGGCATGAAGTTCCAAATGGGCGGCTGGTGGGAAGTGAAGTTCAACATCAGCGCAGGTGACCTGACCGACACCATCACCTTCAACTTAACCTTGGAAGGCTAATCCATGTCTGAGCGCAGCAAACTTCTGGCAGGCTTTGGGTTGCTGGTCGTGCTCGTGGCTGGCGGGCTGGGCTACATCTTCACGCGCCCCACATGGACGGATGCCGAACTCGTCACACTAAAAACGCTGTGGATCGGCAGCCTGCCGCCGCTCGCGCCTGACCCGTCCAATCAATATGGTGACGACCCCGCCGCGGCTGAATTTGGCAAAGCGCTCTTCTTTGATACCCGTTTCAGTTCCAACGAAGAAGTTGCGTGTGCCACCTGTCACCTGCCCGAAAAGGGCTTTCAAGATGGTCTGCCACTGGCGCAAGGTGTGGGCACTACCAACCGCCGCACCATGCCAATTGCCGGAACCGCCTACAGCCCGTGGATGTTTTGGGATGGGCGCAAAGACAGTCAGTGGTCGCAGGCGTTGGGTCCGCTGGAAAACCCAGTGGAACATGGCGGCAGTCGCACCTTTTACGCGCACCTGATCGATGAGAATTATCGCACCGAATACGAAGCCATCTTTGGCGAACTGCCCGATCTTTCAGACCGAAGCCGCTTCCCCGAAGCCGCAGGTCCCGTGGCAGATGAATCCGCTTGGGCGGCGTGGGAGGCGATGAGTCCCGCAGACCGTGAAACTGTCAATCAAATCTTCGTCAATATGGGCAAAGCCATCGCCGCGTATGAACGTCAGATCATGCCAACGGCTTCGCGCTTTGATATCTATGTGCAAGCCGCACTGGAAGATGACACCCAGACGATGAACGCCACCTTGAGCGCTGAAGAAGTGGAAGGCTTGCGCCTCTTTATCGGACCCGCCAACTGCACCCGCTGCCATAACGGATCGCTCTTCACCGATAACTCTTTCCATAATACCGGCGTGCCCACCGTGGAAAGCCTGCCCGAAGATACGGGTCGGGCGCAAGGCGCACAAGATGTGCTTGCTGATGAATTCAATTGTCTGAGCGCATACAGCGATGCCGAGCCAAACGAATGTAACGAGTTGAATTTCATGCTTGCCGAAGGTGAAGAATTGGAACGCGCCTTCAAAGCGCCCAGTCTGCGCAATGTGACCACACGCGCACCCTTCATGCACGCCGGTCAATTCACCACCCTGCAAACCGCTTTGAATCACTACAACACCGCACCCGCCTCCCCCGCCGGTCACAATGAGTTGGAGCCGTTGAACTTGAGCGAGACTCAACTCAATGCGATCATCTCATTTTTATACACTTTGAACAGCGAAATCACTGCACCGTAAAAAAGATAAAGTCCGTGTCAAATGGCAAGGACTTTATCTTTAACCATTCATTCTCTGATATATCCCCTTCATTTGTTTATAGATCATTTGGAAGTTTTGGAATCCAAGATCGTACACGGCTCGATTCTGGATTTGGGGTTGATACGCCCTTCGGAATTGGATCAACTCTGGAATATCGGTAAACTTAATCTCGCCCAAGCCTACTGCCGCGATCCATGCCGCGCCGCGCGCATTGGCGTAGATCGGGTCAGCGACCTGTTTGATTTCCACATTCATCACATCCGCAAATATCTGACACCATAAATCCGATTGTGCGCCTCCGCCGACGATGTTGATGCTCTTTACTTTTCGCCCAAGGAATTTTTCCACAGGCGCTAGCAGCCAGCGGGTGTTATAAGCAATGCCTTCGAGAAAAGCCCGGATGATATCCTCCCGCGTGGAGTTGAGCGACAAGTTATAAAGTCCGGCACGAAGCGTTTTATCCTCCACTGGCGCACGTTCACCCCAAATCCAGGGTGTGTACATCACTCCATTCGCGCCAGCAGGGACTCGGTTCGCGATCTGATCGAGCACCTTGAAAATATCCGGCACATCGGCTTCTTGCAGCAATTCATCTTTATGATAGATGATGTTGTCGCGCAGGAACGTGAGGTTGCCGCCCGCCGTCGCCTGCAGCGCCGTGAGCAGATAACGCCCTGACACCGCACACGGAATGGACGCCATGCTCGAAGCCACATCTGTTTTCTTGAATGGCACATGTGCCGCCATCCATGACGATGTACCAATGTAAAGATGCAACGCGTAATCGTCCACAGCGCCAGCACCGATTGCCGCCGCCGTGTTGTCAATTGCGCCTGCCACCACTTTGACATTTGAGGATAAACCAAGTGCATTGGCAACATCAGAGCGAAGACTACCGATCACTTTTGTACAAGCCACAACATCCGGCAGTTTCTCACGGTCAATCCCAAGCGAGCGGATCAAAGAGTCATTGTAATGAATATCATCGGGATTGCGATTATCCGTGACCCACGAAGTAACAATCGAATCAAAACTTGCCACGAACTCACCGGTGAGCCGCAAGTTAATGTAATCGAGCACGTTCAAAAACTTGTGTGTCTTTTTGTAAATCTCCGGCATGGTATCGCGAATGAAAAGCATGTGCGCTGCCGGGTCTTTGCCAGTCATCGAAGGCATGCCACCCGTGAGACGCACGAAGCGCAACACGTTTGAAATTCCTGCGCCGTCGATGTTAATCAGCCCGCCGATCTGCTTTTTCAAATTCGCTGCGCCGCGCATGTCCATCCATAAGATGGCGTTACCGAGAGCATTGCCATCTTTATCAACCGCCACCGTCCCCTCGCCCTGCGTGGACGCACAGACTGCAACCACATTCGCGCCCTGATTCTTTTTCATCAATCTGCCCGCCGCAGACAAAAACGCCTGCCACCATTCTTCCGGTGATTGCTCCGCGCCGCCATCTGGCGTAAGAATCAGGCGCACGGGTTCGGCTTCCCAGCCCAGCACCGCTCCATTGACGGAGATCAACGCGACCTTCATGCCAGACGTGCCGAGGTCAATTGCAAGAATCAGTTTTTCCTGGGTCATTGTTTATCTCTGTGGATCTTTCATTTGGGTAACAAGTGCAGCACTCACAACCAGCAAACCAATTGCCAATAACAAAGCTGGTGTGAACGAGCCATCAGCCGTCTTCAAAGCTTCCATGATATACACAAACACCACCGACGCCTGACCGAATAATTGTATCAAGCCATTTGAAGTACCCTCGGGAGTCGGTTGTGTCACTTCGGAAGCGTATTGCATCCCAATGGGACTGGTACTCACAAGGAAGAATCCCATTGCAAAGGCAGAGACGAATAATAACCAATCGGCAGTGGCGAATGCCAAACCGATCAAGCCGGGGATCGCCAACAATAGCCCAAACAAAATATAAGGCTGGCGTTTGCGAGTCTTATCCGAGAACGGCGGGATGATGACCGCGCCCAACACACCGCCTACCAACATCAACGCGCCAAGGGTTCCGGCGTCAGTCGGCGTGAACCCGCGCGGACGGATGATATTCTCCACCCAGGTGGTCACGCCATTAAAAATGCCTAAACCAACAAACGAAACGAACAGATACAGCCAAAACGACTTGACCGTGAAAGCATGTTTCAAGCCGTCCAACATCAAGGCGCGGACTTCGCTGCCGTCTGGTCCGGGAGGCGTGGGCGGAGTCTCTTTGGCGAAGATGAGGAACAACACAGAAGAAAATGCTGCGACGCCGCCGTAGATCAACTGTACGGTCGAGATGGACATAGTTTCTGTCAGAGCAGGAGTCAATACCATGCCAAGTGCTGTACCGACCAAATTAGCAAGTGTGACTAGCCCAACTGCGGTGGCGCGTTCTTCAATGGCAAACCAATTGGCAGGGACTTTCGTCCACGCATTGAGCAGAAAGGGTTGAGCCGCAGCAATACCAATTGTGCTCCACAAAACGAGAGAGTAATTCGCACCAGCAAATCCGCGCAGCAGACCGAAAATCCCCATCATTACCGCGCCGATACTGACTGCTACTCGAAACCCGTAGGTATCAATCACCCATGAAACGGGAATCGAAAGCGGAATAAAAGCGATCATGAACGACATCGCCAGTAAGCCGATCTGCAAGTCGGTCACGCCGTAATAGGCAGCGGCTGGACCTGTGATCGGGGCATAGGTGATCCACAACATTTGGATGGTCAGGTTGATGAACATGAACACACCCAACACCACCCAGCGATACCCGTAAAGTTTGAATTTGTCTGTCATGATGCTCCTTTTTTGAATTCAGACCCTAAAGGTTTTGAAAACCTTTAGGGTCCTACAAGTCTACACACAAGCCGCTAAAACGGTCTCGAACTTATTCAATGCACTATCGATTACTTCATCTGTATCAGCCATGGATGTGTACATGCGCGAGCCAGCCAATGTAATCAATCCCTGCGACATATACGCCGCACCCATCTCTTCGATCATGTGCTTGCGTGGCTTGAGTTCCTTCGCCAAGCGGATCGGGTTGCGCAAGTCCAGCAACATCACACCCGAAGTTTCCAAATGCACAATCGAACCTTGGTTGTACGCCACGAAAGGTAAACCGTATTTTTCTATAATAGCTTGCAAGCCCTTGGTGAGTCTGTCACCCGCTTTGCCAGCGATCACCGCTGCGTTCGTGCGTTCCATCTCCAACAAAGAGTAATAACCCGCCACACACGAAAGTGGATTCGCAGAAAGCGTCCCACCTATGTAGGCGCGTTCGCCAATACCGCCAATGCCCGCCGCAAAACGCGACACGACTTCGGCACGTCCGCCCACGCCGCCTGCCATGGGGTAACCGCCAGTGATGCATTTGCCGAACACCGTCAGATCGGGCTTGACGCCGAAAAAACCTTGAGCACCACCCAAGCCTACTCGGAAGCCGGTCACGACCTCGTCGAAGATAAGAAGCGCACCGAACTCATCACACAGCTCACGCACTTTTTGATTGAAGTCGAATGGCACAGGACGAGTCCCTGATTCCGGTCCTAACGGCTCGACGATTACCGCCGCAGTGCCGCCCCGCAGCCTGTTCAACATGAGTTGACGTTTCAACGCGCCGAGACTGTTCGGGAAAAATTCTTTGGTCGAGGCGCTTGCCCCACGCGGAATGCCCGTCGCCTCAAGCCGACCCGTGCCGGGCACATGCAAGCCATAGACCATCGGGTCGCTCCAGCCATGATACGCGCCACCGACTTTGATGACATATTTCTTCTTCGTAAACGCCCGCGCCGCGCGGACAGCCGCCATCACACTCTCTGTACCTGAGCCAAGCATACGAAACATTTCCACCGCAGGCATGAGGCGATTGACTAGTTCTGCCAATTTCAATTCGTATTCATGGAACAAGCCGGTTACGGGTCCGCATTCGTTTAGCATCTCGAAAACTTTTTCCCGCACGGGAGCATAGTTACTGCCCAACACGGTAGGACCACCTGCCTGCAAAAAGTCGATGTATTGATTACCGTCAGCATCCCAAAGATAAGCACCGTCCGTTTTTTCGATGGCAATTGGGAAGGGATAATTGAACGCCAGGTTATGTTGCACTCCGCCCGGAATAAATTTCTTCGCTTCGTCGGTCAGTTCTTTAGAGCGTTTGCATTGGGTATCGAAATAGCCCAAGAACTCCTGCATCTTCTCGCGCTTTACATGGCGCATGGGCTGGCTAACGAGGTTATTTAATTTTTTGTAGACTTCATCTACATCATGATATTCACTTATTGCATATTTCTGTTCGGTCATTCTATTCACCACTTTTTACTTCTTCACCCTTTTCTGTTTTCTTCTGATCTTTGCGCAGCTTGGCAAAAGCGATCTCTCGCACTGCCAATGGAATTTTGCTGATCTTCTTCTCGGTACAAATTGCCAGCAGATATGCCATGGCGCATTTTTCGAGAATTTCCACATTATGCACAGCACGTTCCATATCGTGACCAAAGACCAATGCCCCATGATTTTGCATCATGAAAGCATTGTTTTGATTCTTCACATGCTTGGCTACAGTATTCTTCAACATCCCCGTTCCAGAAGGAGCATATGGGATGATCTCCACACTACGCCCGAGAAAACGCGCCTGCTCATCGAATAGAGCGGGAATCGGCGACTTGATCAAGGTCAATGCGCTGGTGTAGACCTGATGTGTGTGGACAATGGCGTTCACATCCCCCCGAGCTTGATACACCACCCCATGCATCGCGGACTCGACCGAAGGCTTGAGATGTCCTTCGAGCATGTTCAAGTCAAAATCCAAAATGCAGACGTCTTCCGGCGTCATCTTCATATAATCGTAATTTGATGGTGTGATGGCAAATGCATTTTGTCCCTTCACCCGCAGAGACAAATTCCCGCCCGTTGCCATCAAAAACCCTTTGCGCACCAATTCGTGTGCGGTTTCAACAATCAACTTCTTTTCAGAGTCAAAATTTCCCATATTTTTTCCTACACTACATTTTGCAAAAGAATAAGTAGGTCACGTTTGTAATGTGACTATTTCTCACACGAGAATGTCATGCTAAAAGCATGACCTACTAACTAGACAGTGTCCAGATTTTAGGTCACAATCTTGACGGTGTCAAGATTTTCGCTTAATATCTCCCCATGCCGAAAAAATATCACCACGGAGATCTAAAGAACGCTCTCATCCAAGCCGGGGTCGAGATCCTGGCAAAAGAAGGCGCCGGAGGATTAAGCCTGCGCAAAGTAGCGCAACGCGCGGGCGTGAGTCACTCCGCACCGTATGCGCACTTCCCCGATAAACAGTCGCTTATCGCAGCCATATCCACAGAAGGATTCACTCAACTTTATACCGGGTTGGAAGCGGCAATATCTCCTTACTCCAAAAATCCCAAAAAGCAGCTTCTTGAAGGCGTCAAGGCATACGTCCGCTTTGCCGAGGAAAACACAGATACCTTCAAGATCATGTTCTCAGGCGTGTTGGAAAAGGAAAAAGATTACCCATCCTTTGTGGAGATTTCAAGCCAGACCTTCAAACTGGTGGTGGAAGTTATACAAGCCTGTCAGAACGCTGGCATCTTACCCGCCACGGCTCCCGCAGACCTGATGGCTGTTTCGGTTTGGGGGCAGATTCATGGCGTTGTATCGCTTGCACTGGAAGGGCAAGTTTCACATACCCTTTTGAACAAACATACCATTCAAGAAATCGCCTCTTTTGGCTTGGCACAAATGCTTTTAACATAATATCTCCCTCCCTTATACCGTGGGTATTATATAATCACTGCCACTATGTCTAAACTCTCCCCCATCTGGGACGTAATCATCATCGGCGGCGGCGCGGCGGGGTTCTTCGCGGCGATCCGCACAGCAGAACAAAACCCAAATCTGCGCGTGCTCATTCTTGAAAAAGCCAGCCAAACACTGGGCAAGGTTTTAATCTCTGGCGGCGGGCGCTGTAACGTGACTCATGCCTGCTTCGAGCCAGCCAAACTCATCAGCTACTATCCGCGCGGGGGCAATGAACTGCGCGGTGCATTCTCGCGCTATCAACCGAAAGATACGGTGGAGTGGTTTGGAGAACGCAACGTAAAACTCAAAACAGAAAGTGATGGGCGCATGTTCCCGATCACGGATGATTCAAATACGATTGCAAATTGTCTGCGCGACGCAGCTAAAGAGGCGCAGGTACGGGTCGAGTTGGGGGCGTCCGTTTTGGGTGTGGAAAAAACTCCGCAGGGTGGATTCAAACTGGAGATTATGAAAGAGGCGCAGAAGGTTTTCATCCAAACAAAAAAACTGATGTTCGCCACCGGCGGTGATCGCAAGTCGCAAAGTCTCATCCAAAAATTTGGGCACACCATCATGCCGCAAGTGCCATCGCTGTTCACGTTCAACATCAAAGACAAACGCATTCACGATCTCGCGGGCGTGGCAGTTGAAGACGTGACCGTGAAAATGGATGGGCTGACGGCGCGCGGTCCGCTGTTGGTAACGCACTGGGGCATGAGTGGACCTGCTGTATTAAGACTCTCTGCCTGGGGCGCGCGCATTTTGTTTGACAAGAACTACGCCTCGCTCTTAACGGTGAACTGGCTCGGCGACTATAAACTTGATTCTGCGCTGGAGATTTTGCAGCGCAACAAAGACTGGCATGAGAACGCACGCAAAAAAGTTTCGGCACACTCGGCGTTCTCTCAAATCCCGATTCGACTTTGGAAGCAGTTGGTGTATTTCATCGGTGAAAAGAATTGGGCAGATGTTTCCAAAGCGGAGTTGCAAAAGCTTGCGCAAGAACTCACGGCAGGCGAATATAAAATTCAAGGCAAGGGACAGTTCAAAGATGAATTCGTCACTTGCGGCGGCGTGAGTTTGAAAGAAGTGGATTTCAAGACCATGCAAAGCCGTATTGTAGACGGTTTATTCTTCGGCGGCGAGGTATTGGATATTGACGGCATCACAGGCGGGTTTAATTTCCAAGCCGCATGGACGACAGGCTGGCTGGCGGGCACGGCAATGTCGTAAATGTTTTTCGGAACGCGAATATTGCGAATGTACGAATGGCTCGAATATAAAAACATTCGCAATATTCGTTCATTCGTATCATTCGCGTTAAAAGTTTTTTGTCGTGTGGGGAAACCCAAAAAATTGAGAGTTTTTTTCATTGACCATCCACCCTACATCCCGTAAAATCTCCCCTCAGAAATTATATATAATTTCAATAAATATCGTTGCGAAGAACGAAGCAAGCCTGGTGACGAGAAGATTGCTTCGCAAAAAAACGCTCGCAATGACATGAAAGGCTCACAATGGCTAAATATCGGGTCATGTATTGGAAAGAGATTCCGCAATCGTTCGCTGTCGAAGCGGATGGACAGACGGTGAAGAAGGAACTTTCGCAAAAGGTGCAAAACAAGATCGACGCGTACGCGATGGCACTTGGGGCTACATCCACGACGGATTACGCCAAGCAATACAAACGCGGACAGTGGATCGAGCGTGAGGGTTCAGCCGAAGAAGTGGCGGAGGCATTGCTGGCAGAGTTGGAAGCCGAAGCGGCGAAGGTTGAAATTCCAAGGAAAGAAAAACCCTAAAAGAGTGAACCACGGAGCACACGGAGATTACAGAGATTTTTTCTGGTCTTCTCCGTGTTCTCTGTGCTCTCTGTGGTAAACCTGATGACCAAGAAACATAACATCATTTTGCAGCCTTCTGGCAGTCGCGGCGAAGCGGACGCGGGCACATCCATTCGCACGGCAGCGCGTGAACTAGGCGTGGAGATCGAATCCATTTGCGCCGAGAACGGCACTTGTGGAAAGTGTATCGTCCTCATTGAAGAGGGACGCTTTGAAAAGTATGATATCGATTCAAAACGCGAGAACGTCTCCCCCGTCACGCCACAGGAAAAACGATATTTTGAAAGCCGCCCAAGCCTGTTGAAAAGCAAAGGCTGGGAGATCGGGCAGGTACGGCTTTCATGTCAATGCCAGTTGCGCGGTGATGTACTGGTCAATGTGCCGGAAGAGAGCCGCGGTAACAAGCAGATCGTCCGCAAGAGCGCGAGCAACCGTCCGGTGGAGGTGAAACCGGCAATTCGCAAATATCTGGTTTCGATGAGTCCGCCCACGCTGGAGCGACCCGTGGCAGATTGGGAACGCCTCGCCAAAGGGTTGGAAACGTCCATGTCGCTGGTGCGCGGCGGCGAGGAGAAACTTCCGCGTTGGTATGAGATGAGCATTGATTATCAATGTCTGCGGACGCTTTCCAAAACCATGCGTGATGCAAAGTGGAACGTGACCGTTTCAGTATGGAATGACAGGGAAGTGATTCAAGTGCAGCCGGGTTTGCACGAAGATAGTTTCGGCGCGGCTGTGGATATCGGCTCGACCACGGTGGCATTGTATCTGTGTAACTTGCGAACTGGTGAAGTTCTTGCAGCCGAGTCGGAGATGAATCCGCAGATCGTGTATGGTGAAGATGTGATGTCGCGCATTCAATACACCATTGAACACAAAGACGGCACCGAGAAATTACACAAAGCGATCATCACAACTCTCAACAAATTATTGAAGCAGGCAGTTAAGACTGCAAATAAAAACATCCACGCCAATGCAGATAAATCTGAAGATGCTGAAAAGCCGACCTACATTAAGGTGGAAGATATTTTAGAAATGGTGTTGGTGGGCAATTCCACCATGCACCATCTTTTGCTCAACTTGCACCCCAAAGATCTGGGTCTTGCGCCGTTTGTGCCTGCCATTCATGAATCGGTGGATGTAAAAGCGCGTGAGTTGGGTTTGCACATTAGCCCTTCCGGCAATATTCACATTCTGCCGACCATTGCTTCGTTCGTCGGTGCAGATACGAGCGCGGTCATCGTGGCAGAAGAGCCTCACAAGCAGGACGATAATCTGCTGTTGATCGATGTGGGCACCAATGCAGAGTTGGTTCTGGGCAATCGCAAGCGGCTGGTGTGTACATCCACGCCGACGGGACCGGCGCTGGAAGGCGCGCATGTGGAATATGGTATGCGTGCCGCACCTGGCGCGATTGAGCGGGTTCATATTGACGAGAAAACTCTCGAGCCAAAATACAAGATCATCGGCGAAGAAAATTGGAACGAAGGCAAAGCCAAAGGTATCTGCGGCTCGGCGATCATCGATGCAGTGGCAGAATTGTTCCGGGCGGAGATCGTAGACTCTCGGGGCAAGTTCAAGAAAAATTTAAGTACGAAGCGTGTTCGAGAGGGAGAAAAAGGTTGGGAGTATGTTATTGCCTGGGAGGAAGAAACTTCCATTGGACGAGACATCCCAATCACCCAGCAGGATGTGCGCCAAATTCAATTGGCAAAGGCAGCGCTCTTCACTGCGGCGCGGACATTGCTCAAGCGAATGAATTTGGAAAGCCCTGATAAAATTATTTTGGCTGGCGGCTTCGGAAGTTATATTGATAAAGAGAAAGCCATGCTGATCGGGTTGATCCCCGATTGTGAGTTGGATAAAGTGTATGCGGTAGGAAATGCGGCGGGCGATGGCGCGCGGATCGCGCTGTTGAATATTGAGAAACGTAACGAGATCGATGCGGTGACGCGCAAGGTGGAACGCTTTGAATTGCCCACCGACCCGGAATTCCAAAATCAGTTCATGCTGGCAACGAGCTTTCCGCACATGAGCGAGCCGTTCCCGCATATTGCGCATTTGATTCCGCACCGCAAAGCAGACCCGATGGCGAAAAATTTCATGAGCAAATAATTTTGTAGGGGCGGGGTGATCCCGCCCCTACCGAGGTGAATATAAATGAACAAATTTTTGGAACGATTGAACAGCGGGGAAATTCTGGTTGCGGATGGGGCAACCGGCTCGAACTTGCAAAAGATGGGGCTCAAACCCGGCAAGCCGCCGGAGGATTTGATTATTGACGACCCCGACACGTTGTTGAAGCTCGCTTCTTCCTTCGCCCAAGCTGGGTCAGACATCATCCTGACTTGTACCTTCGGCGGGACTCGTATGCGCATGAAAGACTCGAAGTATCAGGATCGCACTCCTGAGGTCAATATGCGCGCGGTGGAAATTGCCCGCAAAGCCGCTGCGTTGAACAACGGACTTGTCGCCGGTTCGATGGGACCCGTGGGCGGAATCATCAAGCCGTATGGTCCGCTGGAATATGAAGAGGTCAAAGCGACCTTTGCCGAACAAGCCAAAGCCCTCGCCGAAGGCGGCGTGGATTTGCTGATCATCGAAACCATGTTCGCCGTAGAAGAAACGAATGCGGCATTTGAAGGCGCGCGCTCCGTGACCGACCTGCCGATTGTGGTTTCGTTCAGCTACGACCGTGGCACCCGCACGATGATGGGCGTCAAGCCGAAGGATGTGATGAAGCGTTACTCTGAGATGGGTGCGGTTCTCATTGGCGCAAACTGCGGAACGACTCTCGACAACATGGAAGCCGTGGTGAAAGAATATCAAGCCGCAAAACCCGATATGCCGTTGTGGGTCAAACCCAATGCGGGCGTGCCACACATGGATTTGGAAACCGAGCAAGGCGTGTACGATATGGGTCCCGAAGACATGGCGACCTATGCAAAGAAATATATTGAACTGGGCGCAAAGGTCGTTGGTGGTTGTTGCGGCAACACACCCGAACATATTGCGGCGATTGCAAAGGCGGCGAAGAGCTAGTGTAATAGTGGATAGTGGGAAGTGAGTGGTTACGAGTTACACGTTACGAGTGAAGTAGCCTGTAACTCGTAATTTATTTTTGGAGGTTGTGATGCGTGATGAGATTTTGAGGTTGTTGAACGGAGAAAAGATTTCTTCGGTTCCGGCTTTCAGCGGGTTGATTCACGTCACAGCCGAGGGGTTGGCGAGTGAAGAGTTGACTCTGCGAGAAGTCCATCACGATGCGGGGAAGATGGCGCGGGCGGCGGCGAGCACCTTCAAATTAACGGGGATGCCATCGGCGGCGCTGCCGTTGGATCTGTGCTCTCCTGCCGAGGCGCTGGGTTCGGAGTTGATCTTTTACGACAATGACGAGATGCAATTTCCGCAGGTGAAGAAGTTGTTGTTTCAGAGCACCCGTGAAATATTGGAGATTGAAGAATTAGAGATTGGGGGAAGGATCGGGTTAATTTGCGATGCAATCAGTTTATTAAAAAAAGATATTGGAAATCGTGCTGTCATTTCGGGCATGATCCCTGGTCCATACACGTTGATGATCTATATTTGCAAGGTGCAAAATCTTGTGCGTGAGATGAAGAACGAACCGCAAATGGTGTTGGATGCGCTCTTGCGTCTTTCATCTTTTCTTGCTGAGATTGGCAAAGCCTATCTCGATGCAGGCGCAGACTTTATCACCATCCATGAGATGGGCGGCTCGCCGGGATTTATCGGACCGAAGCCGTTTGAATCTTTCGTTTTGCCTGCGCTTCAAAAACTGACCTCAAGCCTGCCCCACCCCACCGTGCTTTCAGTCTGCGGTAAAACGGACTCTGCCATGAGTCTGCTGGCGCAGGCGGGCGCGGATGCGATCTCGGTGGATCAGTTGAACGACCTGAACGCGTCTCGTGCTGTGTTAAAAGAAACACTGCTGTTTGGTAACGTAGACCCGGTTGCTGTGCTGTGGCAGGGTAGTGAAGGCTCGGTCCCAGAGGCAGTTCAAAGGTCGAAAGAAGCGGGGGTGAATGCAGTCTGGCCCGGCTGTGACATGGTCATCCAAACGCCGGTTCAAAACATCCATGCCATGCTTGGGTAGCTCTATTCGTTTCATAACAAAATAATAACAAGTTGGGCGGCGGGTGTATGTTTCCTTTCGTCGCTATTGACGTTTCTACGCCGTATATGTAAACTGAATCAATCATGTAGAGGACATATGCCGAACACTCAACCTGCAAAGCCCAAACCTACTTCAAAAAAGCCTGCGCTGCGCGGGGTAGCTAAAAAGGGGGGCAAGGCGAAACCTGTTTCAGCCGCACAGATCAAAAGAGATTTACAGCAACGCGAAGCGGAACTTGCCATTATCAAAAGTGTGCAGGATGGTCTGGCATCGAAACTGGAGATAGAAGCGATCTATGACCTTGTAGGGGAAAAAATTCGCGCCATTTTTGAGGCACAAACCACCATTATTGCGACTTTCGATCACAAGACAGAAACCCAACACTTTAATTATTATGCAGACCGTCATGGACGTGAGCGCCTTGAAGCCCGCCCCATGAGCGGGTTGGTAAAAGCGCTCATCAAAGGTAAAAAGACCCTGCTTTTTAACGATCAGGTTGAAAAGCAAATGAAGAAGTATCAGGCACAGCTTGTGCTGGGTCCGCTGGTTCCAAAATCGGCATTGTATGTCCCTTTGATCAACAGCGGAGAAGTAAAAGGGGTGATCTCCCTCCAAAACATGGAAGAGGAACATGCTTTCAAAGATTCGGATGTATCGCTGCTTGAAACGCTTGCCGCTTCTTTGAGCGCGGCGTTGGAAAATGCCCGCCTCTTCGATGAAACCCAGCGCCTGCTTAAAGAGAGCGAGCAGCGCGCCGCCGAGTTGGAGGCAGTTCGCAAGGCAACCATTGAATTATCTTCCAACCTCGATTATTCCACTGTGTTGAGCGTTTTGCTTAAAAACACCTCCACATTGATGCCGAGCATTGAGAACATTAATTTATTTATATATGAAGACGGCAGGTTGAAGTTTGGCACAGCCATAGCACACGGAGAGATAAAAGATGAACCGGTAGCCGACCCGCGCCCGGGAGGCATGACCTTTACAGTGGCTCAAACCGGAGAAATGATCCTTGTCGAGAACATGCGGGAACATCCGTTTTATAAAAATTCTCCTGCAAATTGGCAAGGTGCGTTGATCGGGATGCCGCTCAAGTTTCGGCAGAAGGTGTTGGGGGTGATGAACATCCATTTTGCTGAACCGCGCATATTCAGTGAAGCAGAGCTGCGGTTGCTGCGGTTGTTTGCAGATCAGGCTTCGGTCGTGATCGAAAACTCGCGGTTATTCGATGAAAGTCAGCGCCTCTTAAATGAAACCGAAGAACGCAATAATGAACTTGCGGTGATCAACAACCTTCAGCGGGTGCTGGTTTCCAAACTTGAATATCAGTCCACCATTGATTTGATCGGCGACAGTATTCGTGAAATTTTTGATGCGCAGGTGGTGCTGATCACTTTATATAATGCAGCGACTGCCGAGGTCACTCACCGCTATATCAGTGAACGCGGCGAATTGATCAGGGTGGAGCAACCCTTCCCCATTGACCAATTTCGCAGCCATGTGGTGAAAACCAAAAAACCGTGGCTGATCAACGAGCGGTTCCATCAAATTTCTGCAGAATTGGGAGAAGAGGCTGCCACCGCTGGAGAGGCGCCAAAGTCGCTTCTGTTTGTTCCCATGATGGTGGGCGATGAAGTGAACGGTATCTTGAGCCTGCAAAATCTGGATCGTGAAAACGCTTTCGATGAATCAGATGTCAGCCTGCTCAATACCATTGCCATCAGTTTGAGCGCCGCGTTGGATAACTCCCGTCTGTTCGCAGAAACTTCGCGCCATGCGCGTGAATCTGCGGCATTGAATGAAGTAGGGCGTGATATTTCCGCCACACTTGACCTGACTGCTGTGATGGATAAGATCGCCATACATGCGCTCGAATTGCTCAACGGCAACAGCAGCGCTATTTTTCTTCCGCAGCCAGATGGCAAAACCATGCGTGCCATTTCTGCCAAGGGTGATATTGCCGCCGAGATCATGGCAGATGCAATCACGTTTGGAGAAGGCATTATTGGGTCGCTGGCTTTAAGCGGCAAAGCAGAATACGTCAACGCCACCAGAAACGATCCTCGTACGGTTCAAATCCCCGGTACAGAGTTGGTTGGCAACGAACGACTGCTCGTCACACCCCTGCTCACGGGGGCAAAAGTAAGCGGCATGATGGCAGTCTGGCGGGATGGCGGCGATCCATTCTCCGGGCTTGATCTCGAATTCCTGCAAAATCTTTCGCTTCAGGCTGCGATTGCCATTCAAAACGCCCGGTTCGTAAATGAGGTGGAGCAGCGCGCCGCCGAGCTTGAGATCATTAACAGCCTGCAAAAAGGGTTATCCACCAAGCTGGATATTCAATCGATTTACGACCTTGTAGGGGAAAAGGTAAAAAACACATTCCCCACTCAAGCGGTGGTCATTACATATTACGATCCAAAAACAGAGACGACCTCCTTCCCTTACATGTATTGGAAGGGCGAGCGTTTCCACCCTGAACCTGAACCGCTTTCAGGTTTTTCAGGCTATGTAATCCACAACAAGGAAGTGTTATTCATCAACAAAAATGTACTGGATATGGCGGAAAAATACGGCTCCACATTGCTGGCAGGTGATAGTTATCCCAAGTCACTGATCGCCATTCCCATTCTGGTCGGCGACCAGGTATTTGGCTCGCTTTCGATCCAGAATATTGAACAGGAAGAAGCCTTTCAGGAAAGCGACCTGAATCTGCTGATGACGCTCACCTCCAGCATGGGTATCTCGATCCAAAATGCGCGCTTGTTCGATGAAACTCAAACCCTGCTTTCTGAGACAAATCAACGTGCCGAAGAACTCTCACTCATCAACGAAATCCTTGCCGGTCTGGATCCGAATATGGATATTCAGTCGGTGTACGACCGCACTGGCAATAAGATCCGAGAAGTGTTCGATGCTCAAACCGTGGTGCTAAGTATTTATGATGAACAAACCAAACTCGTCTACTACCCATATATCATCGAAAACGGCGAACGTCTTTATCAAGACCCTCTGCCTCTTAACGAAAATGGCGGCGGCTTTGGCGGACATGTCATCCGCACCAAACAGCCGCTATTGATCAACCGTAATTTTGAGGAGTATTCTAAAAAATACAGAAGCCAAAGCCTGGGCGCCGACCAGCAAGATGAGATCATCGTATATTCCGGTTTGTGGGTTCCCATGATCGTTGGGGATGAAACGCGTGGTGTGATCTCACTGCAAAACCTTGAAAAAGAGGATGCCTTCTCTAAGTTGGATGTGAGGCTGCTCTCTACCATTGCCAATTCGATTGCAGTTGCCATTGAAAATGCCCGTCTCTTTAATCAGACTCAGCACCTGCTCAAGGAAACGGAACAGCAGAATATTGAGTTGGGCGCGCTTAATTCTGTGCAACAGGCATTGGTCTCCAATATTGATATCAAATCCATTTATCAGGCGGTGGGCAGAAAGTTAACTGAAATATTCTCGGTCGATTCTGCGGTGATCTACACAGTGGAATTGGACGCCCAGATAATGAATTATGAGTATGCCTACGAAAAAGGCAAAGAATGGGATATCCCACCCAAAAAAGCGACCACCCTGCACACCTATATCGTTGAACAGGTGGTTGCAACTCACAAAGTTTTTGTAGTCAATCATGATTTTGAAGATTTTGCAGCAAAGTACCCCGACTTTAAGACCTCACGCTCACATCTTCCAAAATCGTTATGTGCAATTCCCATCACGATCGCCAAAAATTCGCTTGTAGGCATTTCCCTCCAAAACCTGCATGTGGAAAACTACTTCACCGAATCTGCTCTGCGCCTGCTGGAGACCATAGCCAGCGCCACAAGCGTAGCCGTTAACAATGCCCGTCTCTTCCATGAAACAAAGCGCCGTGCCGCTGAGTTGGAGATTCTGAATGAAATTGGGCAGGTGCTCACCCAGCAACTGGATGTGAACACCCTTATTGAAAAAGTTGGCAATAAAATACGCGAGCTGGTCAAAGAAGATAACATTGGCATCGGGTTATATGACGAGGAAACAAAATCGGTGGTGCCGCAATTCGTTACCAAAGGCAATGAGCGCATTCAGTTCGCCCCAATTCCGATCAACGAATTCTCACGAAAATCTGCCTATATGGGTAAAACACTGGTGCTTAACCGCCGTGCGCCAATGCTATGGAAAAAACTCGGCTCTAATATGACTGCAGATGGGGATATACCAAAATCAACGGTCATGATCCCCATGGTTGTCGGCGGAAATTTGATTGGCGGGGTGACGCTTCAGAACTTTGAGCACGAGCATGCCTACGACAGTTCGATCATCCGCCTGATGGAATCGATCACCTCAAGCATGGCAACCGCCATTCAAAACGCGCGTCTATTTGAAGACGCCCGCTCAGCACGCGCCGCCGCAGAACAAGCCAATGAAGCCAAGAGCGCATTCCTCGCCACGATGAGCCATGAGATACGCACCCCCATGAATGCCGTCATCGGCATGAGCGGGTTGTTGCTGGATACGCAGATCAATGAAGAACAGCGCGATTATGTCGAAACCATCCGCAGTTCAAGCGATGCGCTGCTTTCCATCATCAACGATATTTTGGATTTCTCCAAGATCGAAGCCGGGCGCATGGATATTGAATATCACCCGCTCGACCTGCGCGACTGCGTGGAGACTTCGCTTGATCTGGTCTCTGCCCGCGCAGTTGAAAAAGGAATTGATATTGCCTATATCTTTGAGGGCGATATTCCACCAGCCATCATTGGGGATGCCACCCGCCTACGGCAAGTACTTGCCAACCTACTCAGCAACGCGGTCAAGTTTACAGAGTTGGGAGAGGTCGTTTTAATGGTATCCAGCCAAACGTTCAAAAATGGAGACGGGAAGGAAAAGACCCTGCTCACATTCGCCGTGCGCGATACGGGCATCGGTCTTTCCTCCGAAGGCATGAGTCGTCTCTTCCAATCTTTCTCTCAGGCTGATTCTTCCACCACACGCAAATATGGCGGTACGGGGCTTGGGCTTGCGATCAGTAAACGATTGACGGAAATCATGGGCGGCTCGATGTGGGCGCAAAGTGACGGGCTTGGGCAAGGCTCAACCTTTTTCTTTACGATCAAAGCAGAAATAGCAGACCCGCTCCCCGCCAAAAAGCAGGTGTATTTGGGCATTCAGCCCGCCTTGCAAGGGAAACGCGTTTTGATCGTGGATGATAATGCCACCAATCGCTACATCCTGAATATGCAAACATCAAAATGGGGAATGCAGCCGCGTGATACCGAATCGCCATTGACTGCATTGGGCTGGGTGGAGAGCGGTGAGGCTTTTGATATCGCCATCCTGGATATGCACATGCCGCACATGGATGGGTTGGAGTTGGCGAAGAAATTAAAAGGGAACAGGGTGAAGTTTCCGCTTGTGCTATTCAGTTCATTGGGCAGGCGTGAGGCGGGCGATGATACCGGCATGTTCTCGGCGTATCTTTCCAAGCCGATCAAACAATCGCAGTTATACGATACCCTGATCGGTCTCTTCGTAAAGAGCGATGAAGATGAAAAGAAGGTGACGACAGACCGCTTCAAACCAGACCCGCAGATGGCTGCCCGCCACCCATTGAGAATTCTCCTCGCCGAAGATAACGTGGTCAACCAAAAACTTGCCCTGCGCCTTCTTGAGCAAATGGGCTACCGCGCCGATGTTGCCGCGAATGGACGCGAGACGGTGCAAGCCGTGGAGCGCCAAAGCTATGATGTGATCTTGATGGATGTGCAAATGCCGGAAATGGACGGTTTGGAAGCCACCCGTGAGATCATCTCGCGCTGGCCCGATACGCACCCGCATATTATTGGTTTAACCGCCAATGCCATGCAAGGCGACCGTGAAATGTGCCTGAAGGCGGGCATGAATCACTACATCCCAAAACCGATCCGTGTGGTGGAATTGGTGGACGCCCTGTTCAAGGCGAAATAAGGAAATACGAAAGTTATGACCATTTTAGACATGAATGTTTTTAATAACCTCAAAGACAGCACTGGCGCAGATTTTATCCTTGAATTGCTAAGTGCTTTCTTTGAAGATGCGGAAAATCAGATGGAACAAATGCGCACTTCGATGGCAACGCAGGATGTTGAAACCTTTCGCAGGGCTGCGCACAGCCTAAAATCCAACGCGGCAACGTTTGGCGCCATGGAGCTTTCATCTCTGGCGCGTGAGTTGGAGACCATGGCACGCAACGAAAATCTTGAAGCAGGAAACCGGCTGGAAGACTTGAAGGATGCGTTTGAAAAAGTAAAAATCATGTTGAACGAGTTGAGGTAAGCCGCTATGTCTAACCCATCTTCAGAACCTGCCCGTCTTCTAGTAGTGGACGATAACCGAGTTAACCGTATGACACTTTCACGCAGCCTTGAAAACCAGGGGCATGTGGTTGAAACTGCCGAAAACGGGCAGGAAGGTTTGGAAAAAATTCACACAGGCACATTCGACCTGGTATTGCTGGATATTGAAATGCCGATCATGAACGGCTTTCAAGTATTGGAAGCCTGCCTAAACGATATAAACCTGCGCCAAATTCCCATCATTATGACCTCAGCAATGGAAGAATTGGACGCCGTGGTAAAGTGCGTGGAACTCGGCGCCGAAGATTACCTGACCAAGCCGGTCAATCCCATTTTGTTACGCGCGCGTGTGAATGCCAGCCTTGAGAAGAAACGCCTGCGTGATGAACAGCGCAAATTATTCAGAACCTTTGCCACCAAAGAAGTAGCAGAAGAATTACTGCGCACCGGCTTCTCACTGGGCGGACAAATGGTGACGGCGAGTGTACTTGTGGCGGATATCCGTTCGTTTACCAGCATCGCAGAAAATCAAACGCCATCTGATTCCATCGAATTGCTCAACCAGTATTTCAGCATGATGTTCGATGCCGTCACCCAAAACGGCGGCATTATTAACCAGATCGTAGGCGATGGCTTGCTGGCAGTCTTTGGCGCTCCGATCTTTCATGAAGACCACCGTGAACGCGCCGTAAAAGCCGCATTGCAAATGCTTGAACAACTAAAACTCTTCAACGAAAACCAGATAGCAAATAATAAAACACCGATCCGAATTGGCATCGGCATTACATCCGGCAAAATGGTGGCGGGCTATACCGGCACACAGAACCGCGCCATCTATACCTGCATTGGCGATACGGTCAACCTCGCAGACCGCATCGAAGAATACACAAAAGAAGCGCTGCGTCCGCTTTTGGTAGACCAGTACACTCGTGAAGGTCTGCCGGAGCAATACAAAGTGGAAGACCTTGGGAAGATCATCTTCAAGGGAAAAAACCAGGCGGTGAATGTATTTGCCATAACAGATTCATAAAAAGATTGCCTTTCATAAAACCCAGATACTCCCTGTATAATCAGCCTCCGAATATCAATTTCGGAGGCTGATTTGGATTCCCTTTTAGAACGCCGCAAAGCAATTCTCTACCTTGCCATCACCGCCATCCTTTGGAGTACGAGCGGCGTGTTCGTTAAAATATTGGATTGGCAGCCGGTTGCCATCCTTGCCGGACGCAGCTTCTTCGCCGCCATCGTTTTCCTCATCTACCTGCGGCGCATCCCGACTCGGTTTGGGCTGTGGCAGTTACTGGCAGCTTCCATGTTCATCCTGACCCAGTTCCTGTTCATCACTTCTACAAAGATGACCACTGCGGCAAACTCGATCTTTCTGCAATACACCATGCCCATTTATGTGGTTCTACTGGCGTACTGGTTCCTGGGCGAAAAACCCACGCGAACAGACTGGCTCGCAATGCTGGTCATCTTCATCGGGCTGACGCTTTTCTTCGGGGACGAACTGAGTACCGAGGGATTTTATGGCAACCTGCTTGCCATCCTCAGCGGGGTGACCGGAGCGATTATGATGGTCTCCTTCCGCGCTCAAAAAGATGGAAACCCTGCTGAGAGCAACCTGCTCGCTTTTCTCGTTACGGCGACTTTCGGCTTCCCCTTCATCATGAAAGAAACATGGACGGTGAACAGCATTCTCATCCTTGCCTTCCTCGGCATTGTGCAGATCGGCTTTGCCTTTATCTTTTTCACCAAGGGCATCAAACACATTCCGGCATTGGAAGCAAACTTGATCGGTATGTTGGAGCCGGTTCTTAATCCCATTTGGGTGTTCCTGTTCTACGGCGAAAGTATGGGAAGGTTCGCAATGATTGGCGGAATAGTGGTATTAAGCGGCGTGATCTTAAGCGCCGTTGGGAGCGCCCGGGCAGCCGCAGAAGGGCATTAGAATTTACACACATCACAATTTGGAGGTAATCATGAGCGACCTGCTAACCGTTCTTATTTCTGCAATTGTCTCATTGGTCATTGGGGCATTATCGTTCCTTGCTTCAAAATGGCAGACGGAAAAACAATTGCAGCAGGCACAATTGGGCAAGATCCTTGAGAAACGGATCGAAGCTTATCCAAAACTATGGGCGATCCACATTCGCTATGAAACGAATTGGACGATGGAAAATAAACCCAAAGACCTGAAATGGGTTGAAAACTATCTTTTGGAATTAAATGATTTCAACGTGGAAAATGGCTTGTTCTTTTCGCAGGAATTGTACGGAAAATTCTTCGAACTGCGCCAATACTTGCTGACCGCAAAAGCACAAACCCCAAAGGGTAAATTGGTCGAAACGGCGCTAGCCCAAAAAATCCGCGATGCGGTGTATGGCAGTGAGGGCAGAGCCGGTCTTTCCACCATCCTCAAAGACGACCTCGGAAGTTATCGCAGCGCAGCGCTACAGCAGCGATAGTTTTCTACAAGTCATCATCTCAAAAACAAGACCCTGCGCCGTAAATGGCGCAGTTTTTTTTAAACTTGCCACCGGAAAATTTCCTGCAAAGCCGCTATCAAAAACTCTCTAGTCTGCATTCACCCATGTCTCGCCGTTAAATGACTGGGTAAAATTATGGTTGTAAATTCAAAATCAGAACAGCATGATGAAACATTTACCAGTAAACCCTGAACGGAGCTATAAACCATGTCCATTGCAATCGTAACTGACTCAACCTGTGACCTGCCCCCGCATGTGATTCAAGAATTAAGTATCACAGTCGTGCCGCTTTACATCAACATTGGCGACAAAGGCTATTTGGACGGTGTGGATATCACCCGCAAGGATTTTTACACAAATCTTGCAGGCTACCCCGTCCACCCCACAACCGGCACCCCCGGTGTGGATGCCTTCAAAAACGCCTACCAAACCCTGGCAGAGAAGGGTTGCACCGAAATCCTCTCCATCCACATTTCAGAACAACTAAGCGCCACCGTCAACATAGCGAGAAATGCCGCGCAGGAATTCAAACAAATCCCCGTCACCGTGCGTGATGCGGGTCAGCTTAGTTTGGGGACGGGCTTTCAAGTGGAACGCGCCGCTCGTATGGCAGCAGACGGCAAATCGATGCAAGAGATCGAATTCGCGTTGGACGACCTCAAGGCGCGGACGTTTGTGGCGGCACGGTTGGATACGCTTGAATTCCTGCGGCGCAGCGGACGCATGAATAATTTTCTTGCAGGCATCGGAAGTGTGTTACAACTCAAACCGATCCTCACCATGCAAAACGGACAGCCCGGTTCTGAGCGTGTGCGCACCACCCAAAAAGCCGAAGCCCGCCTCCTCAAAATGCTGACAGAACTTCAACCCATTGAACAGTTCGCCCTGGTGCATACCAACGCCGCCGAGCAAGCACTGGCATTTCGCCAACAGGCTGCCCATTTACTCCCTGAACAAACGGCGTATTCCATGGATATTACCCCCGTCATCGGAGCGCATCTCGGTCCGGGGGCGGTTGGGTATGCGGTCATTTCAAAGAACCCTATCAAAAAATAAATCAAACGAAAGGAAAAAAATATATGAATTCAGAAACCAAACGTTCAGTGATTGCCATTGTCATCGTGATATTGATCGCAACCGGTCTTGCCTTTGCCGGAGCTCAGGGAGGGGTCCGCGTTGGGGGCTTCCCCTTATTTGCGCTGTCTGTCGCGCTTGCATTTGGCATTCAGTGGCTTGCCTTCATCCCCGCCTACCTGCTTCGCACCGAAAAATTCTACGATCTCACTGGCGGCATCACCTACCTCACAGTCATTACCGTGGCGCTGCTCCTTAGCGCCAACGTGGACACCCGCTCTCTATTGCTCACGGGCATTGTTGCCATTTGGGCGATCCGGCTGGCGTCCTTCCTCTTTATGCGAATCCACGCCGCCGGAGAAGACCGCCGCTTCCGTGAGATTAAGCAATCCTTCGCCCGCTTCCTGCTGACCTGGACCCTGCAAGGGCTTTGGGTGGCATTTTCCCTCGCTGCGGCATTGGCTGCTATTACCTCCACCGTGCGCAAAGAGTTGGATATTTTCGCCTTGGTCGGTTTCCTGGTCTGGCTCTTTGGCTTTGCATTTGAAGTGGTCGCGGACTCACAGAAGAGCGCTTTCAACGCCAACCCAGCAAACAAGGGTAAGTTTATCAACACAGGTTTATGGTCGTGGTCGCGTCACCCAAATTATTTCGGTGAGATCGTGCTGTGGGTCGGTGTGACGATCATTGCCCTGCCCATTCTGCAAGGCTGGCAATGGGCAACCCTCATCTCCCCCATCTTCATCACCCTGTTGCTCACCCGCATCAGCGGTGTACCGCTTTTGGAAAAACGCGCCGATGAAAAATGGGGCGGTCAGCCTGAGTACGAAGCCTACAAAGCAGGGACATCGGTGCTCGTGCCCATGCCGCCGAAGAAATAAAGCCTATTCTCTTCTACACAAAATTAATTGTAGGTCAGGCTTTTAGCCTGACCTACAAACCCGATAAGGAAAACAAAATGAACATGAATATTGCCAAGGGCATATCCATTCTAGGCATACTTGCCATGACCGCCGTCTTGTTATACGGCTTCACCGTTGGAAATTTCGGACAAGACGGCGCAGTATTAATGCAAAACCCGTGGGGCATCGTCTCAATGGTGGACTTGTACACCGGCTTCACCCTCTTTTCAATGTGGATCGTGTATCGCGAAAAGTCCATTGTCCGCTCGGTTGTTTGGGTGGTCTTGATGATGGTGCTTGGGTTCTTTGCAGGCAGTCTTTACGCCTTCCTCGCGCTCAACGCCAGCAAGGGCGATTGGAAAAAGTTCTGGATGGGGCAGCACGCCGATGGGTAAACTACAGGAACTCGGGGAGGAATTAAGAGGCGTTCTCTCGGGTCAGGGATCAAGGCTGCTTGATTCATTTTTTCCTCCCCTCGCGTTCCTGTTGATCAATTCAATTTCAAATGTGGATGCGGCGCTTTGGGGCGCGCTCACCCTCTCAGGCGGATTCGCCGCCTACCGCCTCTTTCGCCGCGAGAACTTGACCTATGCCCTCGGGGGTTTGGGTGGAACGCTGTTAGCGGCTCTCTTCGTCAAGTTGAGCGGATCTGGTTCTGGTTTCTTTTTGCCCGGCTTTTTCTCCGGCGCGGCGACGGTGATCCTGTGCGTGGTGAGCGTGGCATTCAACCGTCCGCTGGTGGCGTGGTCTAGCTTTATTACGAGACGTTGGGCATTGGACTGGTACTGGCATCCGCAAGTGTTGCCCGCCTACAATGAAGTGACCATTCTCTGGGCGGTGGCATTCGCCGCGCGCCTGACCGTTGAATTCTGGCTCTATCAGCAAGACGCGCTCGGCGCACTTGGTACGGTGCGAATCTTTTTGGGCTGGCCGTTCATCATTGTGCTGTTGATCGTGAGTTATATCTATGGGCTATGGCGGCTCGCCAAATTACAAGGTCCCAGTGTAGATGAGTTCAAAGCAGGCAAAGCCCCGCCGTGGACAAGTCAGAAGCGCGGGTTTTGAGTTTTGAGTTTCGAGTTTCCTGTGATCTCAAATCAAGGGATCTACAACAAAGACTTAACAAGTCAAAGAAGTGACAACATAGTCCCCATCGGCAAAGGGGCTCAAGCCCTTGGGTTCATTCTGATTTGGTTCGAATGCTTTTACGCCAGGATTTCTTGGCATACATTCTCTGATCTGCAATGGAAAATGTGGCTGTCAATCTGTTGTTATTTGTAGAGGTTGCCGCTCCTACAGATAATTGAAGAGGCAGTCCGGAATAATTCTCATTGTGCGATTTTATTTTTTCATCAATACGCATAATGATCTGGCTTACTTTTGCTTCATCAATCCCCGGCAATAGAACAGCAAACTCATCTCCGCCAATACGGGCAATGATCTCATCTGCCCGGAACACATCTCTCAATACATGAACGGTTGTTTTGAGAAGGGCATCTCCTGATGTATGACCATATTTATCGTTGATGTCTTTCAGGTTGTCCAAATCGGCTACGATGATACTGACCGGAAAATCCCTGCCTTTTTCAAGGCGTAAGAGTTCTGCTTCAAAAAAGGTGCGATTGAAAATACCTGTAAGAGAGTCTGTCAGTGCGAGACGTTGGACTTCTTCATAAAGGCGCGCGTTTTCAATGGCAACACCTGCGTAGTTGACAAAGGCTTGCAGGCGTTCGGCATCGTTTTGGGTAAAGGCATTGGGTTCTGCCCGCGAAAGTGATAAAAAGCCAATGATCTCTTCTTTTATCTTGATTGGAGCCCCTAATGCAGAACGAATCCAGGCACCTGACGGTGTATCTACCCAGCCTTCATATTCCAGTGTGTCAGCTATGATTACCGGTCTTCCGCTATGTTGCATTTCGCGCAAATTACGCGCTTGCAAGATGGAGAAATGCAGGTCGTCGCGCACGGCTTGAATGTTGTGATTGTTGTGATAACGGCTCAGGTAGGCGGTTTTTCGTTCTTCATCCAGTAAGATGATGCCGACTGAGTCATGTTTTACAACGCGCCCTACATTTTCCATAATGCGGTCCAGCACGCTATCGGTTTGAAGTGTGCTATTTAGAACAGAGGCACTATCGATGAGGGCTTCTGCCAGGGCGCGTTGCTTGCTTTCAGATTCCTCCATTTGCTTTCTTTCGGTAATATCAGTGTGGGTACCGCTCATGCGCAGCGGACTTCCATCCGTATCACGTTCCACAATTCTGGCTTGATCCAAAATCCATTTGTAGCCCCCGTCTTTGGTACGCATTCGATATTCCACTTTGTGTTCGGAGGTGCGCCCTTCGAGGTGATCTTGAATGGACTTCCAGGCTTTTTCACGGTCATCGGGGTGATGTAGATCTGTCCATTGTTTTACTGAAAATTCGATCTCTTGCAGGGTATAGCCAAGCATGGCTGCCCAGTATTCGTTACGCTGTACTTTACCGGTTTTGATGTTCCAATCCCAATACCCTAATTGACCGCCTTCCAGCACGAACTTGAGACGTTCTTCTGATTCTCGCAAGGTTTCGGAAGAGCGGGTGATGCTTTGAATAGTCAGTTTTAAGGGCTGCAAGGTGAGGAAGACTGAGATGGTCCACGCGACCCAACTGGGAAGCGGAGGTCCCGGAAAAAGGATGAGGAGCGGGTAGCCTATCGTTTCGAGGATGGCAATAGCTAAGATGACCAAACTACTTAAGACGGCAAAGGTCAGTGCGCCATCCCCACCAAGTAAAATGCCTGCGGTGACGACCACTGCGATTAACAGGCTTGAAGCAGTGGATGTAGTTCGTCCACCGAGGATGTATAAGAGGGTGAATAAGACCCATATGCCGATCACATAGGTTCGGCTGGCGGCATCAACCTGACCTTTGTGAAGCAAACTGTATGACCTCGTAACTAAAGAGAGCAGTAAAAATAAAAAAATGCTCACCCCTATTTTTTGGACCAAAACAAAAATAATGGCAAGCGTTACAGGAATGGCAATTTTTAAAATGGAAGTCAAAAGGACAGAGAGAACCCATGCCTTAAGGGTCTTATCCTCATCATTGGGAAAGGCGGGCGGTTCCAACCAACGTTTGAACCGCTCGAATAAAACAAACCTTTTTGCCGCTGAAGATTTCATACTGATATTTATTTTACCCCCCATCCCTGCGATAAAGCGTATTTTTTCTCAATGACCCATACCCATTGACCTGCGAAATGAGAGTGGGGTACAAAAAAGCATCCATTCACTGCGATCTTACGAAACTGCTATCAAAAGATCTTCATCGGAGACTATGCATATCATAGATGGAGGCAGCAAGTCAAATCAACTTGACTATTCCCATCCTTCCAGTACAGATTTATTCACAAACGGAAACTTGAAGTCATCTACGATAAAGACATGCCTGGAAGTCATTTATCAAACAGGGATAACAGATTTCCCGCTGCACTTAGAATGACAACGTAAGAGGTTATTTCAGACAAAGTCTATTCTTCAACCAGGGAGGTGAAATATTTTCATTTCATTGTATTTACCTTCGAAAGAGATATAATGTAAAAAGAAACGTATGTCGAATGCCAAACTCTTCCAAAGCAAAATCCCCCAAGTCCACAGCAACCAAAACCATTAAGACGCGTGCCGTTCTCTCCATTATCGGAATTGGTGCTTCAGCAGGCGGCTTGGAGGCTTTAGAAACATTCCTGTCCAATGTTCCCAAAAACAGCAACCTGGCATTTGTGATCATACAACATATGGACCCTACCCATAAAGGGGTTTTGGTAGAGCTGCTTCAGCGTGGAACCCCTATGCCGGTCTTTCAAGCCAAAGACCGGATGCGTGTGAAAGCGAATTGTGTTTACGTTATCCCACCAGACAAAGACATGTCCATTCTACATGGTGTGCTCCATCTACTGGAGCCGATTGCTGCACGCGGGTTGCGCCTGCCGATCGACTTTTTCTTCCGTGCATTGGCAGACGACCAACAGGAACATAGTATTGGGGTAGTGCTTTCCGGCATGGGCTCTGATGGCACCCTTGGTTCACGCGCGATCAAGGAAAAGTCTGGCGCTGTTTTCGTTCAAGATCTCACCTCTGCAAAATTTGGAGGCATGCCACATAGCGCCATTGAACATGGGGTTGCCGATATCGTTGCCCCGGTGGAAGAACTTCCGAACAAGATCATTGCCTACCTAAATCATCCAAGGCTTCTAAAGAAACCGGATGCAACCCTGGAAAGCAAGACCCAAAGTTCTCTGGAGAAGATCGTCATCCTGCTGCGGACGCAAACAGGGCATGATTTTTCATTATATAAAAAGACAACCATTCTTCGCCGCATCGAAAGGCGGATGGGGCTGCACCAGATCACACGCATCGAAACCTATGTTCGTTTTTTGCGCGAGAACCCGCAGGAAGCCAAAACCCTGTTTCAAGAATTATTGATCGGGGTCACGAACTTTTTCCGCGACCCCGATGCCTGGGAGCAATTGCGAAACGAAATCCTTCCGATGCTGATCGCCGGAGCGGGCACAAACCAAACCTTGCGGGCATGGATCCCGGCATGTTCAACAGGTGAAGAAGCGTATTCTTTGGCGATCCTTTTCAAGGAAGCCATAGAGCAGATCAAGCCCGCAAAAAACATCTCTCTTCAGATCTTCGCCACCGATCTGGACCAACATGCGATCGAAAAAGCGCGGGAGGGGATCTTCCCAGCCAATATCGCCGCCGATGTTTCAGCAAAACGGCTTGACCGTTACTTTCTCAAAGTAGATCGCGGGTATGAAATCACCAAATCCATTCGTGAGATGGTCATATTTGCACAGCAAAACATCATCATGGATCCGCCATTCACCAAGCTCGATCTGATCAGCTGCAGAAACCTGCTCATTTATTTAACGCCTGAATTGCAAAAAAAGCTATTGCCGCTCTTTCATTACAGCCTCAAGCCAGACAGGTTTTTGTTTTTAGGAAACGCTGAAACGATCGGCTCACATACCAACTTGTTCTCGCCCTTACCAGGGAAAAACCGTCTATATAGGCGCAAAGAATCGCCCAGTCATTTGGGGCTGCCTGAGTTCCCCACATCCTTTACTACCCCACAAACAGGTGAAACCATAAAACCGATTAAATCTGTCGGCAACTTGCAGTCACTAGCAGACGAACTGATCCTGCAAAAATATGCCCCCGCTTCGATCATGACCAATGAGAGTGGCGATATTCTCTACGTCAGTGGACGCACCGGAAAATATATTGAACCCGCTGCGGGCAAAGCCAACTGGAATATCTTCGTCATGGCGCGGGAAGGCATTCGGTACGGACTCTCCAGCGCTTTTCAAAAAGCGGTTCGAACCAAAGAAATCGTCACAATTAAGAATACCGAATTGGAAACTGCTACCGGTAAACAATATCTTAATATCACGGTCCAACCCATTAAGGGCGCGGGGAATTTGAACGGCATGGTGATGATCGTATTTACCGATATCACAGTAAAGCCTCAGGCATCAAAAACCAGCAAACCCCGCAAAGATGTGGAACGGATGTCGGAATTGGAGCGCGAACTGGACCGCGCCCATCAGGAAGTCCAAAGCATTCGCGAAGAGATGCAGACCTCGCAGGAAGAGCTTAAATCTTCCAATGAGGAATTGCAATCGACAAACGAAGAGCTTCAATCGACAAATGAAGAGTTGACCACTTCGAAGGAAGAGTTGCAATCCATGAACGAGGAATTGCACACGGTGAACCATGAACTGCAAGCCCGACTGGACGAGCTTTCTCACACGAACAACGATCTTAAGAACCTGTTGGATAGCACAGACATTGCGACTTTGTTCCTCGATGACAATTTATGCGTCAGGCGCTTCACCAGCGAAACTGGAAAGATCACGAAATTGATCCCGGGCGATGTTGGGCGCCCCATCACAGACATTGCCTCCACCTTGATCTACCCGGAATTGGCGGAGGATGCGCATGAAGTCTTGCGATCCCTGATGAAGATCGAGAAACAGATTCCCCTGTCGAATGGCAACTGGTACACCGCCCGCATCATGCCCTACCGGACATTTGAAAACATGATCGACGGTGTTGTGATCACCTTTACAGACATCACTGCCTACAAAAAACTGGAAACCGAACTTCAACTGTTGAGAGAAAAACTAAACAAGCTGAATACCGGATAGGAGAGTACCCCATGAGACCCCCATCTGTAGACCCGGATAACATGCCCAACTTACGTCAAAAAGCTGAGAAAATTTTGAGTGGGCGAAAAAAGAGAAATGCAGAACTTCAAGCGGGCGATCTTCAGCGGTTAGTCCATGAGTTGGAAGTCCATCAGATCGAGTTGGAACTTCAAAATGAGGAACTGGTCCAGTCGCGGATAGAAACAGAAGCGGCACTTGTCAAATACACGAACTTGTATGATTTTGCACCAGTGGGGTACATCACAATATCACGAGATGGAGTAATCCATAATGCCAACCTGGTAACAACCAAATATTTTGGAGTAGAGCGTTCATTATTGCTCAACAAACGCTTTGGAGGGTATGTAGCCCAGGAATCTTTTCCCATACTCAATAATTTTCTCAAGCAACTTGATATAGGAGATGGGGAAAAATCTTGCGAATTGGCATTGATAAGCAATCAGGGTGAGCCCAAGTGGGTGCAACTTGAGGGGACATGTTTCGGGGGCAGCGACATTAGCCGCCTGACACTGACAGACATCACGGAAAGAAAAAAAATTGAAGCACTCCTTTCAGAAGAAAAAGACCTTTTGACGTACAGGGTGGAGGAACGGACAGCAGACCTGATCCGCATCAATTCGGAGTTGGAGCACGCGCTTCGCACAAAAGATGATTTCCTCGCCAGCATGAGCCATGAGTTACGAACGCCGCTTAATGGCATTTTAGGGCTTTCCGAATCTCTGCAGCTCAACACGTATGGCGAGTTGAAGGAAAAACAAATCAAAGCTATAGAAACCATAGAAGAAAGCGGCAAACACTTGTTAGTGCTAATCAACGATATTCTGGATCTGTCCAAGATCAATGCGGGCATGTTCGAAATATCGCTTGCACCTTTTTCATTGGAACCCATTTGTCGATCGAGCTTGAACTTAACAAAAGGAATGTCTGGCAAGAAAAAGCAGCATGTCACTTTTTCATTCCCCAATCAACCCATCATCATCAATGGAGATGCGCAGCGATTAAAACAGGTATGCATAAATCTGTTAAGCAATGCGGTCAAATTCACTCCGGTCGGCGGGGAATTGGGGTTGGATGTGGATTTGGATGAATTGGAACAGCATGTAAAAATAACAGTCTGGGATAAAGGGATAGGCATCAAACCAGAAGAAATGCCCAAGCTCTTCAAAGCGTTTACTCAGATCGACGCAAAGCTTTCCCGCCAATATGAAGGGACGGGGCTTGGTCTCTCTCTCGTAAAGAAAATTGTGGAGCTGCACCATGGCACAATTCAAGTCACAAGTACATACGGCGAGGGAAGTCAGTTTATTATTGTGCTGCCCGTAATGGACATAAAACAAATTCACCAGGAAAATGACATCTAGGGTGACACTTATCTCCCCCATTTTCATTATTCTGCTGTGTCTCCGCATCAGCGGTGTGCCTCTGCTCGAAAAACGTGCCGACGAAAAATGGGGCGGATAAGCCGAGTATGAGGCTTATAAAACCCAAACCTCTGTGTTGATTCCATGAGCACCCAAGAAATAGCCAAGTTATTCAGTTTGCGTTGGAAAAATAAAGCAACCTCCACCCGTCCTTCCCCTTAAGGGGGAGGTGCCTGCGATAGCAGGCGGAGGGGGTTGCTTTTGCCGTTGTGCTTTGGGAAACATTGGTAAACAGGGGTACTGTAATTATGAAGATAATTGAATTATCAAATTAGTGTAAAATCGCTAAGATAATTTAGTTAAATAGAAGGAGGAAATTATGAATCTACACTCAAAACACAAAACAAATTTCAAATTACTTAAATTGCCTTTATTCTTAACAACATTTGTTACCGTAATTAGTTTAGCATGTGGTGTATCAGCAATGAGTTCTATAAATTTTTCAGGGAAAGTTGTAAATTCCCAAACTGGAGAATGGCCAAACGACCGTTTGGTTATAGTTTTCCTAAAAAATGAAGAAGTAGGGCGAGATACTACAAAAACAGGCGATACAATTCCTGAAGGGGTTGTTGATGGCTCATTCTCAATTTCAATTCCCAATACTTATCAAATAACAGTCGATCAATTAAATGAAAGTAGTGTTATTTTTGAGACCGATCAGTATGGAAATCACAAAACCTGGTTTCCTAGTTTTGAAGAAGGGTCAAGCCAAATCATAGCAATCCCTTCAAAAAACATTGAATATGTAGTTAAAGTAATCCCTGGCGATATTTCAACTCTACCACCTGAATTATTACAACCGGGCTCGGCGAGTTTACAACCCGATGGTTCGATTGTAGTTAAGGCACAAGACTTAAATTCTGGAACTACAGTTCCTCAAAACTCTGATGTTCAAATTGGTGATATTCGAATTCTTGGCAGCGAATCGAACGAATTAAGTACAATGACAATTCCAATCACAATTAATAACTGTGGCGGAAGTTCAAAGGTAACTCAAAAATATACACGTTCCCAGTCTTTTATTTATGAATTCAGCACAGGTCTTAACATGAAAGCTGGCGTTGATATTTCTTTACCGGTATGGTTTGGGGTAGTTGCCGAACTTCAAACTCAATACAATTTCAAGCAAGGGCAAGTTGATACTCGAACCTTAGACACAGAATTAGCAGCAGAACCAAATACCAATGTAAAGTACACCATTACATGGCAGGAATTATGGGATTATGGTGAGGCAGATACATTTGATGGACTTAAAAATGAAGTAGTTCCATTCAGAGTAAAAAAGGAATTATCTTACAATATCCAAAGCGAAAATTTAGGTTGCCAATAGGTGAAAAGACCTCCGAGCGGACAACTCGGAGGTCTTACTTTTATACTCACTACTTTCTACAATCACCCCCCGTCGGCACCCAGATGTTCTTATTCTGCAAACTCTTCCTGCAAAATCTTCTCGATCTGTCCCTTCAAGACTGGCACTTCCTCCGACGCTGCCACCCAGGCAATGTCCCAGCGGATGGCGAAATATTCATGGACAGCAATATTACGAAAACCAATAATGTCCACCCAGGGAATTTCTGGAAAACGGTTCGTAAATTCCTTTGGCAAGCGGGATGCGGCTTCGCCGATCACAGTCAACTTTTGGAGGACCGCGCTGTTCATCATCTCATTTTGCTCGAATTCGTGATAACTCTCACCCTTGATAAAGCGCTCAATGGCTTGAGCTGCTTCGACGATATCCGTCAAATAAAGTTTTTCAGGACGCATACACTTCCTCGATATTCGAGAGGACAGAGTCACGGATGACGGGTTTCAAACCATCCATGGGAACCAAGTCTACGGGGCGATTGAACAACTCCGCAAGTTCGCGCTGCATTCGAGAGAAAGTGATGAACCCGATTTTCGCATTGGGTTGAAAGGACACCAACACATCCACATCACTATCCGCGCCGAAGTTATTCCCAAGCACAGAACCGAATAAAGCCAATTTCTGCACGTTGTAACGGCGGCAGAAATCAGCCAATTCTTTCTTGGGAACTCGGATCTTCACACGGGAAGAAGTTTTCGAATCCATACCTTAATTATACCTGTCACTCCCCCGTCGGCACCCAGATATTCTTGACCTGAGTCGCCTCGTGCAGGAACTCATGACCTTCGCCCTGCTCGCGGTCGAGCCAGTTGCGGGGCAGACCGTAGCCTGTCCATGTGCGCTTCATGTTTGCGGCGGACTCGTTCTCGACGTGGTAACTGCCGTCCGCGGAGCCGAAGTACCAGACCGAGTCCACGTCTTCGTGTTGGACAAGCGTCTTGACCAAATGGTCACGGTCACCTGTGACGATGTTGACCACGCCGCCAGGCACGTCGGAGGTGTCGAGCACCTGATAGAAGTCCGTTGCTGAGAGCGGATGTTTCTGGCTGGGGATCAGCACCACGGTGTTGCCGCGTGCAATGGCGGGCGCCATGAGCGAGACGAAACCAAGCAAAGGCATTTCATCGGGGCAGGCAATACCGATCACACCCACAGGTTCATTGACCGCGACGGTGATTCCGCGCAGGGTGGTCTCTTGCACAGTGCCGCCGTATTTATCTGCCCATGCCGCGTAGGTGAATAATCGTTCAACGGACGCATCCACTTCGGCTTGCGCGGACTTCTGTGTGCGCCCCGTTATTTCGACAATGCGTTTGACGAACTCTGCATTGCGGGCATCGAGATTTTCAGCAATGAAATATAAAATTTGCGAACGGTTGTATCCGTGACGCATTGCCCAGCCTGATGTCCGCGCTTTGTGTGCGGCTTCGACTGCATCGCGGATGTCTTTACGATTTCCGTCACCGACTTGACCGACCAATTTCCCTTTCGCGCTCAACACGCTTGAAGTGTACGCGCCATCGGGTCGCACCTGCTTGCCGCCGATGTACATCTTTGGCGTGCGATCCACCAGCGGAAGCGAATGTCCATTTGCCCGAGCAACCCCAGGCTGAGTCGGAAGCGTGGGCACATGTTCGCCCCACTTCTTCTTTTCATCCAGTACAAACTCAGGGCGTGGACGATCCATCCATGTCGGTCTTAAATATTCAAACAGACCTTCACGTCCGCCTTCGCGACCGTAGCCCGACTCACGATAACCGCCAAAGCCCGAAGCGCCATCGAATTGATTGGTGCAGTTGACCCACACCGAACCCGCCTTGATCTTGCTCGCCACATCGAGCGCGAGGTTGATGTTATCGCTCCAGACGCTCGCCGCGAGACCATAGCGCGTGTTGTTCGCAAGTTCGATGGCTTCGCTCGGCGTGCGGAAAGTAAGTGACACCAGCACGGGTCCGAAAATTTCTTCCTGAACAGTTGATGCTGCAGGATCAAGACCAGTAATTAACGTTGGTTTATAAAACAGTCCCTTTTCGGGCAGCACAATATTCGGCTGAAAACATTCGCCGCCTTCGGCAATACCCGTCTTCACCCAACCATCGATCGTGTCCCATTGGCTTTGGTCAACGATCGCGCCCATATCAATGGATTTATCGAGCGGGTCGCCCACGCGCATGTGTTCCATACGAGCTTTTAATTTTTGGATGAATTTCCCTGCGACATTTTCCTGCACTATGAGCCTTGACCCTGCGCAACAGACCTGACCCTGATTAAACCAAATCGCATCGACCACGCCTTCAACTGCTCCATCCAAATCGGCATCGTCAAACACGACAAATGGACTCTTGCCACCGAGTTCAAGCGAGAGCTTTTTTCCAGAGCCAGCCGTCTGCTTGCGGAGCGTGCGCCCCACATCGGTTGAACCCGTGAACGCGATCTTATCCACATCGGGGTGCGTGACAATCATCGAGCCCGCACTACTTGAACCAGTAATTACATTTACAACGCCAGCGGGCAACCCCGCTTCGGCGACAATTTCCGCGAACAATAACGCCGTGAGTCTTGTGTATGAAGCAGGCTTCAACACCACCGTGTTGCCCATCGCAATTGCAGGCGCGATCTTCCACGCCAGCATCAACAGCGGAAAATTCCACGGGATGATCTGCCCCACCACACCGACGGGTTGATAGTCGCGCAGTTCGGTTTCCATGAGCTGCGCCCAGCCTGCATAATAGTAAAAGTGACGTGCCAACAACGGCACATCAATATCGCGAGATTCACGGATCGGCTTGCCGTTGTCCATCGACTCGAGCACCGCCAGCAAGCGCGAATGTTTTTGAATGTTGCGTGCAATCGCATAGAGATAGCGCGCACGAGTCACGCCAGGCGTTTTGCTCCATGATTTGAACGCGCCACGCGCAGCAGCAACCGCCGCATCCACGTCTTTCTTTTCGGCTTGGGTCGTCTCTGCCATCAACTCCCCGTTCGACGGGTTGTACGAAGGATAGAACTTCGCACCCTTGGGCGTCACCCACTCGTTGTTGATGAACAGACCGAACTTACGGTTATGCTCGTCCAGCCACGCCTTGACAGCATCCGGCGCTTCGGGCGCAGGTCCGTATTCCATGGTGTTGAAGATCTCAAGTATTTTCGACATAATTTCATCCAATCACTGAAAGAACATTTAGGTTTATTGAGGCACAAAACCAACCATTGGCATTGAACTTATAAATTGCATGCAATTTTCTGGAGTAGGATCAATAATCTCACCCAGCAAAAGCTTTGAAAGTTCTTTAAATGCCAAGGGGTGTAAAGTGGCGTATTCTTGTAAAGTACTTACTGCTTTTTCTTGTGATGTTACTTCTGCTATCGCATCAAAAGATCTGTTTCCAACCATAACTTTCACTTTTGGGGTCTTTAGAATATTTTGGAACCAGTCTGACTTACGACCAAAGCCGGAAACGACATAATAAGTACCCATAGCCGCATCATGAGAAACCACTTCAATCACAGTGTGACGAATCAAGCCACTTTTACGTCCAACATGACTCAACATTAAAAAGCGCCTACCGAGAAGCCAGCCCATCCGCCAACGATACAACCAAATTGGCAAACGAAATCCCAAGCGCAGCCATCCCGTAGGTTTGGTTCCATAAAGTTTCATGCTATTCATCCCATCGGCATGTGATGTTTCGCGGCGTAGTGACCCGTAATATAGTGATACAACTGCCGCTCGATATCGGTCAACAGACTGCTTGCGCCAAAGCGGAAGAGGTCATTCTTCAGCCACTCGTCGCCGAGTTCTTCCTTCATCAGCGACTGCCACGCCAGCGCCTGCTTTGCGGAGCTGATTCCGCCCGCGGGCTTGAATCCAACTTTGTAGCCGAAGCGGTCGAGATAATCTCGCAGGGCGCGGATCATCACAAGGCTGACTTCGAGAGTTGCATTGGTTGGCTCTTTTCCCGTGGAAGTCTTGATAAAGTCCGAGCCTGCCATCATGGAAACTAAACTGGCTTGGTAAATATTCTTGAGTGTGCCAAGTTCGCCCGTTGCCAAAATGGTCTTCATGTGCGCGTCACCGCAGGCTTTGCGGAATTGTTGCAGTTCGTCGTACATCGCCTGCCAGTCCCCCGTCAATACATAATTGCGGGCGATGACCACGTCAATTTCTTTTGCGCCTGCCTCCACGGCTTGCTCGATCTCTGCGATACGCTGTGGCAGAGGAGTCTGTCCCGCAGGAAAACCTGTCGCAACAGAGGCAACTGGAATTCCAGAACCTTGAAGCGCGTGAACTGCATCCGCCACACGGTTAGGATAGACGCAGACAGCCCCCACTTGAATCTGCTCACCGTTCAATCCAAGTTTTTCAAGCATGTCGGGGCGAATCGGTTGTTTAGCTTTCGCACACAGACGATTCACGCGCCCGGGCGTATCATCGCCAGCGAGGGTGGTCAGGTCAATGCAGGTGACGGCGCGTAAAAGCCATGCCGCCTGCCAGTCCTTTTTCACGGTGCGGCGACCGGTCAGCGTGGCTGTGCGTCGTTCCACTGCGCTTTTATTGATGTGCGCGCCCATCACCCAATCAAGGTCGAGGGGCGTGCCGGGGTTACGAGTGTGATTTGAAGTCATAAGTTGAACCTTTTTTCAAAGTTGTCGTACAAATCCATTATACAGTGAAAGAAGTTGTGAAAATAAAAAGGTCACAGATATTCTTCTGCAACCTTTGACTTAAGAACTTAAGAACGCTCTCCAAAAAACAATACTTGGGCTATTTTATGATGCCATTGGCTAACCACTCAGGGTCTTGAGCACGCCCTTTATTCCAGGTCTCCACGACCTGTTGCAGCATTTCAGATTCGTGAAAACGGAGCGCCTCAATCGTTTCGGCATATCGCTTATACGCTGCGCGGTCGCGGGTCTGTTCATTCCCGAGTTCTTTGTGAATGACTTTTAACAAAGCCAATGCAATATCTGCATTTACTTCGCTGGCTTCAAATAAATTCGTAAAGAATTTCAGCTTGTCGGTAACAGAAGGTTTTTGAAATAAATGGATAAAAGACGTCATCGTCTGCTGATTATACAAGGTTTGGCAAAATAAGGAGTGAGATATAATCATTGCTGTTGGTAGAAAATAGCTACCATTCAAGAAATCCACAGATTTTCATTAATGGTCAAATCAATTAAGCGATCACTCAAATCCATTGAGTGTGGTGATTTTCCATTTCCAAGAAACACCATGAGGAATAGTTATGTCCACTACAAAAAATGCACCTGCCGCCCCCAAACGTCCCCAAGAATTGACAAAACACGGGATAACCCGCATTGATGATTACTATTGGCTGCGTGACCGCAACGATCCCGAAACAATGAAATACCTTCATTCTGAAAGTGACTATCTCGAAGAAATGATGCAGCACACCAGACCGCTTCAAGAGAAGCTCTACTCTGAGATGCGGGCAAGGATCAAGGAGGAGGATACAACTGTCCCTGAGAAACGAGGCGATTTTTTCTACTACGAGCGGTTCGAGACAGGGAAGCAATATCCTATTTTTTGCCGCAGGAAAGAAAGTTTGACCGCGCCTGAAGAAATCATTTTGGATCAAAACAAGCTGGCAGAGGGGCAGTCGTTTTGCGATATCAGCGGAATTCAAGCCAGCCCTGATGGCACAATCCTCGCTTATATGCTTGATCTTGAAGGCAATGAAGTTTATACACTGCATTTCAAAAACCTGACCACAGGCGAACACTACTCTGAAAAAATTGGCAACACCCTCGCAAGCGCATATGAGCGAACCGGCATTGAATGGGCGAATGATAGCCGGACGGTTTTTTACATTACCCTTGATCCTTCTCTACGCCCCGACAAGTTATTCAGCCATACAGTCGGCACTGACCCGAAAACGGATGTTCTGCTCGTCCATGAAGAGGACGAAGAGTATCATCTCTTTTGTTATAAGTCTCGTGATGAAAAATTCATCATGAGTTACCACATGAGCACCAACACCAAGGAAATCCGCTTTATGGATGCGAATGACCCAACGAGCGAATTAAAGGTGTTTCAACCCCGCGTGGAAGGGCTTGAATATCATGTCGTACATCATACAGACAAGTTCTTCATCGTTAACAATGAAAATGCCAAAAACTTCAAACTAAGCGCCACGCCAGATACCGCCACAGGAAAAGAAAACTGGGTGGATGTTCTCCCCCATCGCACAGACGTACTTGTAGAAGGCGTAGAAATGTTTGAAAACTTCATTGTGGTACATGAGCGCAAGAGCGGATTAAGGCAATACCGTATCAGCAGCCCCGATGGAAAAAGCAACGTCCACTACGTTGAGTTTCCAGATGCTTCGTACAGTGTGTACCCTGAACATAACTCTGATTTCAAATCAAAGTATTTGCGCTTGCGTTATTCCTCGCTCATTACGCCATCCACCATTGCCGATGTCAATTTGGAAACCGGAGAGTGGGATATTCAAAAAGTGGATGCCATCCCCAGCGGCTTTGACAAGACCCAATACGCGCTGGAACGCATCCACGCCACAGCGGCGGATGGTACTCAAGTGCCAATGACGATTGCCTATCGCAAAGATATGCAAAAGAAGGATGGAACCAACCCCGCCTTGATGTATGGGTACGGCTCGTACGGCGCAACCATTGACCCGTATTTTGATGCGAATCGCTTCAGCCTGATCGACCGTGGATTTGTGTACATCATCGCTCACATTCGCGGCGGGTACGATATGGGGCGCGACTGGTACAACCACGGCAAAATGGAATTCAAGAAGAACACCTTTACCGACTTCATTGCCTGTGGCGAGCATCTCATCAAAGATGGGTATGTTGCCAAAGATAAACTTGCCATTCAGGGCGGTTCAGCAGGCGGTTTGCTTGTCGGCGCCTGTACCACCATGCGCCCCGACCTATTTAAAGCTGTTATTGCAAAAGTACCGTTTATGGATGTAGTCACCACCATGGACGACCCCACTATTCCACTGACTACATCGGAATACACCCAATGGGGACACCCCGATGACAAGAATATGTTCGACTATATGCTTTCTTATTCCCCATACGATAACCTGCGCCAAACAGCTTATCCCAACATGCTCATCACTACAGGGATGAATGACCCGCGCGTGGCATTTTGGGAGCCCGCCAAATTTACCGCCAAGTTACGCGAGTTAAAGACAGATGACAATTTGGTCATTTTCTACGTTAACTATGCTTCTGGTCATGCTGGGGCAAGCGGACGCTTCGACTATATCAAAGAGATCGCTCTCGATTACGCCTTCCTTTTTGATAGATTAGGCGTGAAAGCGTAAGAGTGTAATGAAAGGGAAGATACCTCAAATGCAAAAAATACTCCTGGTTATTGGAGCTCCAGCTTCAGGGAAAAGCACCATCTCGCGGGTGATTGCAGAGCGAAGCAAAAAAGGTGTACACATTCCAGTCGATGATCTTCGGACAATGGTACAAGGCGGTGTCATCCACCCAGGACCAGATTGGACACCAGAATTAACTCTGCAACTTAAACTTGCCCGCCAAACCGCAACTGACATGGCATTGCGCTATCAAGAAGCTGATTTTTTGGTAGCAATTGATGACTTTTGGGATCCATATTCGCAATTGCAAGAGTACGCTACACTAATAAACAGGTCTAATATTCTCCCTATTCTTCTTAAACCAACACTACCCACCGTCCTGGCACGCAACCATGCCCGTCAACCTCCATCAGAATTTCGGGATCATATGGATGATGGCATCCGAAGCGTATATGCGGATCTGGACAAGCAAGAAGCTACGCTAAAGGCACAAGGTTGGCTGATGTTGGACACATCGAATGAAACAATCGAAGAATCGGTTAATCAAGTTCTCACACTATACGAAACTTCCACAAGCTAAAAACTAATGTCTTACACAGCCTGATTACATAAAACGACGCAACCAAAAACAATGGAAGACCGACCGCGCTCAATGGTCTGCCTTCCATTGTTTTTATTTAATCGGCATCCATACCCCAAAGATCAACCACGCAACACCCAACGCAAGAACTGTATTGAAAACAGTCACCAGCAAATAAACAATGACAGGCGCCCAGCCCATTTTGCGTAATTCCGCCGTGGAAAACTCCAAGCCCATGCTTACAAATGCCAGCATGAACGCCCAATTTTTGATCGCCTCAATGACGCTACCCTTACCGCCATCCACCCAGCCCAGTGTGTAAAAAACCGAAGCAAGTACAAAGCCAAGCACAAATTTTGGAAAACGCTCCCAGATCAAACCGATGCTTGGACGCTCTTCGGGTTTTCGCTCCACAACCACCACAAAATAGAACGCCAGCAAAAATGAGACCAATCCAATGAATGCGTTCTGAGTTGCCTTCACAATGGATGCAATTGCCTGCGCTTCTTCTCCGTATATTGTGCCTGCTCCTACCACCGCGGCAGTTGTGTCAATGTTGCCGCCAAACCACGCCCCCGCCACCTCTTGCGGAAGGTTCATCGCCCCTGCAAGCAAGGGGGCAATTACCATTAACGGCAAAGCCGTGATAATGACAAGTGTGGTCACATAGGTCACCTGTTCTTTTTTGGCAAGCACAGACCCAGCCGCCGCAATCGCCGCCGAAACGCCGCACACCGCCAACGCTGTAGACATGACCGCTCTCAGCTTGTCATCCAATTTAAACTTACCCGAAAGCCACCAGCCAAAGAAGAACACACTGGTGATCATCACCATCCCCTGCAAAGCCGCCCCGCCTGCCGCCGTGAGAACGGTCTTAAAACTGATGCCCGCCCCAAGCAGGATCAGACCGATCTTGAGAAATAATTCTGTGCGGATCCCATTTTGGATGATTTCGTGCCTGCCGGTTAATTTAAGCAAAGCGTTTCCTGCCATGCCAATTAACGCCCCCCACAATGGGTACTCCAACACCTTGCCGGGAATTCCAAATGGAAGTTTCATTCCGTACACTTGATTACTTACCAGCCATGCGGCGTACGCCAGAACAAAAGTGGTTAGCATCCCCGCCGCAAAACCCATTTTTTTTGACATATTTTGAGGATTGGTTTCTGTGTTCATTCTCCAACTCCTAGAACTTAATTTGAATGCCTGTCTCACCGAGTATGCCAAGCACCGAAAGCAAAAGCAGCAAAAATGCCAGCAAGACCGAGAGCCAATCTTCGCTCATTGATATTTTCTTTTTACCTGAAGGGTGTTGAGACATGGTATATCATCCTTTCACAACTGGTTAAAAAATAACGGACGGAGTTTCCTCCGTCCGTATCTTTTGAGTTAGGCAGTTTTTGATTTTTCTACAATATCCTCGAGCATCTTTGTCGTCATCGACTTCGGACGTTCGATGGGCATACCGAGCGCGCGCGCCCACACATAGTTGGCGGTTACACCCAGGGCGCGACCCACACCGAACAACACGGTGTAGAAGTCAAATTCGCGCACACCGTAATAGTGCTGGAGCGTGCCGCTGATGGCATCAACATTCGGGGCGGGGTTCTTGGCTTTGCCCTGTTCTTTCAACACGGTGGGAACCACATCGAAGACCATATCAGCAAGGCGCACCAAGTCATCATCGGGGAAGCGTTTCTTGGCAAAGTCCATCTGTGCAGTAAAGCGTGGGTCAGGCACACGCAAAACTGCATGACCATAGCCAGGGATCACTTTTCCGCTTTCGAGGGTTTCCCACGCAAACTTATACAGGTCGTCACGCGAAGGAACACCATTGAAACGGTTATGGACGTTTAGCAGCCAGCCAAGGCATTCCTGATTTGCCAAACCATGCAACGGACCCGCAAGCCCGCTCAAACCGGCAGAAAAGGCAAAGTACACATCTGAAAGGGATGAACCCACCAAATGGGTGGCATGAGCCGAAACGTTTCCAGATTCGTGGTCGGAGTGCAGCAGGAAGTACAAGCGGGAAAGGTCGGCGTAGCCCTTCTTATCTGAAACCTTCATCATGCGCGCAAAGTTCGAGCCGTAATCCAGCTTGGGGTTGTAACTGGGTTTGCGCTTCTCGCCAAAATACTTGTAGCGGTAAATGAAAGCCGCGATCACCGGAAGTTTGGCTGTGAGGTTGAGGCTGTCTTCAAGGGCAGCTTCCCAGTAGACATCCTTCTTCATGCCTTCCTGATATTTCTGGGCAAAGGTTGAAATGCGTTCAAGAGACATCACCGCAAGGTTGAACAGAATCATGGGGTGGGTGTCTTTGGGCATATCCTTCAACATCTTGTAGACGTAATCAGGGATTTCGGCGCGGGCTTCCCACTCTGCTTCTACGGCAAGGGCTTGCTCGACAGTCGGCACTTCACCGATCATCAAGAGGTAATACAAACCGCCCACATAAGGCATCTTTCCGCCCTTTGCCTTGGGCAGGGCTTTCAACACCTCAGGAATAGACATACCGCGAAAGCGAATGCCTTCAGCAGGATCAACAAATGAGACATCGGTAAGCAGCGATTTGATGTCGCGCATACCGCCCACGATCTGTCCCACGGTCACTTTATCAACCACAACATCCCCATGTTCCTTTGAAAGCGCTCGAATGCGTTCACGCCAGGCGGGTAATTGTTCTGAAATTTTATCGTGCAGAATCATGACGGACTCCTTTTGATTTTTCATAACAAAGGTCGAAAGCCTTGCAGACCTTCGACCTTTGCATCATTCTTAGAGGTTCACAACGCTCTTAAGCGCATCATGTGATTCGCGGACAGATGCCGCAGACTTTTCGAACATGGCTTTTTCTTCGGCATCGAATGAATATTCAATGACCTTTTCCATGCCGCCAGCGCCAAGCACAACCGGCACACCAAAGTACATATCGTTCAAGCCGTATTCACCCTGCATCATGGTGGCACAGGGGACGATCAACTTCTTATCTTTGAGAATGGCTTCTGCCATTTGCACACAAGCCATCGAAGGCGCGTAGTAGGCAGAACCGGTCTTCAACAGGCTGACGATCTCGCCGCCGCCCTTGCGGGTGCGATTAACGATCGCTTCGAGTTTATCTGCGGGCAGGTATTCCTTGAGTGGAACACCAGCAATGTTGGAGTGACGTGTCAGGGGAACCATTTCATCACCGTGACCGCCGAGGACGTAGCACTGCACATTTTCCACAGAGACACCGGCTTCCATGGCAACGAAGGCACGCATACGCGCAGAGTCTAAAATGCCAGCCTGACCGATCACACGTTCACGCGGCAGACCGGTCTGTTTCATCACCAGATACGCCATGGTATCGAGCGGGTTGGTCAAAACAATGTAAAACGCGTTGGGTGAATACTTCAAGGTTTCGGTGGCAGCCTTGCCCACGATCTCTGCGTTGGTCTTGAGCAGGTCTTCGCGGCTCATGCCGGGCTTGCGGGCAATGCCAGCAGTAATAATAATGATGTCTGAATCTTTGGTATCTTCGTAATTGTTCGTCCCCACAATATGCGTATCTTTACCAATAATCGGCATCGCTTCGAGCATGTCCAGGCTTTTGCCTTGCGGCATCCCTTCCACTACATCTACCAAAACCACATCTGCCAGTTCGCGCTCGGCGATCCAGTGAGCGGCTGTTGCGCCGGTATTACCCGCGCCAATGATCGAGATTTTCTTCATCATTCCTCCAATGGAATCGGCTCAAATGCCGTGTTTTTTGCTAATTTTAGCTGAATTTGCCCCTTCTCAAAAGTACAAAATGTCACATCTTTGGGAAAAATTTGACTTATCCGATTAATAGAAAAAGACCCGCTCGAAAACGGGTCTTTTAGAAAATAAAGGTTTGGATGAAAGACCCTGCCCGAAGGATGGATACAACCGTCCCCACGTTCGAGGCGGGGCACTTTATCCGCTTCTTTCTTAACTGTCGGCTGTTTCCTCTTCCAGAGACTCGAGATAACGGGTGGCTTGTATCGCTGCCGCGGCGCCCATGCCCGCCGAGGTGACCACCTGTTTGAAGTGAGAGTCTGCCACCTCCCCCGCTGCAAATACACCGGGGACGCTGGTTTCCATTTTATCGTTCACATCAAGGTAGCCGAGTTCGTTCATGGCGAGCTTGCCTTTGAACATCTCAGTATTGGGCGTGTGACCGATGAAGATGAACAAGCCGTCGGTTTCAAAATCACTTTCTGCGCCGGTGACCACGTTCTTGAGCTTGAGGGTTTTCAATTTATCATCGCCGACAATATCGGTGATGACGGTGTTGGTAATGAAGTTCATTTTGGGGTGTTCGTTGGCGCGTTTTTGAAGGATGGCTCCGGCGCGGAATTCTTCGCGGCGGTGAATGAGGGTGACAGAGGAGGCGTAACGAGTAATGAAGAGAGCCTCTTCAAAGGCGCTGTCGCCGCCGCCTACAATGGCAACTTTTTTATCTTTGAAGAACCAGCCGTCACAAGTGGCGCAGTACGAAACGCCGCGACCGGTCAACTCCACTTCGCCGGGGACGTTGAGGTGGACGGAGCTTGCGCCGGTGCTGATGATGACGCTATCGGCAAAGTATTCGCCGGTATCGGTGGTCACTTTGTATGGTCGCTGGGAAAAGTCCACTTCGTGCGCCATATCAAATTCCACTTTGGCGCCAAAATGCTCGGCTTGCTTTTGGAAGAGTTCGCCAAGCTGTGCGCCGCCCACGCCTTCAGGAAAGCCCGGGTAGTTTTCAATAAGGTGCGTCAAAGCAGCCTGCCCGCCCAGTTGCATTCCGGTAAGGACTACGGGTTCGAGTTCGGCGCGTGCCGCGTACAAAGCGGCAGAAAGCCCGGCGGGACCTGCTCCAAGGATCAATACTTTTACGTGTCTGTTTTCAGTCATCATTACCTGCCAATAGTTTAATTTTGTCTATCACAGAGACGCGGGGGCATCTCTTCTTATTACGATTTTCATTGTATCAGATGCAGAACAAGGCAAAAAGTTGCCATAGAGACTGTTTCTTAAGTACACGGATTTGACGGATTACACGGTTGAGCACGGATTTTTAAAGATTTTTCCGTGAGAATCCGTGAAATCCGTGCCGTCCTATTACAAATCTGTTTTTTCCACGAAGCACCGGTCAGAACTTCGTGGATGAAATCCTTTTTATTATGGAAGAGATAAACCTCAATCTAACTGCGTCTCAGTCTCTGATATTTTGCTGATAAACCCTCCATAATCTCTGGCGGGGTCATCCACAATTCCTCCATAGTGGATTGATAAAGTAGGGGCGTAAGTTCAAACAAATCAAATTCATTTGGAGGTAAAAATGTCGAATAAAAACTTTGTTGGTTGGGGTATCGCTCGCCTGATCGGATTTATCATCATGCTGGCGTTGGTGGCTGGAGCCGGTTTCATGGCGTATCGCGCCGGTGTGGCACAGGGAGTGATGCAAGCCCCCGAAGTAGCCGCTGCAATTGAATCAGCCGCGGAGAATGGTTCAGCCGTTGCCCCCGCATACGGATATGGCTACCCGCATGGAGCGTACGGATTTAGACACCCCCACTTCTTTAATCCGTTCGGAGCGATCTGTGGTTCCATCTTTTTCCTCTTCCTGTTCTTCGGGTTGATGAAAATGGTCTTCTTCCGCCGCATGATGCGCCACCGCTGGGGTCATCACCACGGACATGGCGAACACGGTCATTGCGGTAAGAACTGGGAAGGCGGCGTGCCGCCCATGTTCAACGAATGGCACAAACGAGCTCATGGTGAAAAGCCAGAAGAGCCCAAAACAGAAGAACCTAAAACAGAGTAAGAAAATCTACCATATCTCAAGCGGAAATTAATTTCCGCTTGAGATAAATCATTTAACGAGGAGACCCAAAATGAACCGAAACGATTTATTGATCGAAGCCGATGAATTAATGGAAAAAATGGGAAGCGACAATCTCCGTATTTTTGACGCCAGCATTGTAGAAGATATTTACGAAATGGGTCACATCCCCGGCTCGGTGTATTTCGACCACACCAGATTTTCAGACCCGAACAGCCCCTACGAAGTAACCATCTCACCAGAGGCTTTGCTCGCTGAACAGATCGGCAATGCTGGAATTTCAAACGATACTGAAGTCGTGCTGTATGCGCCGGGGATGCTCCCCTATGCCATCCGCGCATGGTGGGTGCTTTGGTACGCGGGTCATAGAAATGTACGTGTGCTCAATGGCGGGCTGGATGCGTGGAAAAATGCCGGCGGGCAGATTGAAACGGAAAAGCACAGTTACGCACCTGCGACCTTCAAAGCAAATTTCACGCCGAGCATGTTCGTCACAAAAGAAGATGTTCTCTCCGCGCTAAACGATGAAAATGCTGTTGTGGTGAACGTCATGCCGCCGCTTAGTTATGAGGGCAAACATATCACGGGTTCTGTTTGTGTCTCTTCGATGGATTTGATGATCGGCATGGACGCACTCAAGCCGAATGACCAACTTGCCCTTCAGCTTCAAGAAACGGCACAAAAGAATCGCATCATCACCTACTGCGGCGGCGGCATTGCAGCAACGGTCAATGCGGCGGCGCATCTCATCACGGGTCACGCCAATGTTGCTGTGTACGATGGCTCGCTGTACGAATGGCTGGCAGAGGGTCTTCCTTCCGAAGGGACGGGCAAATGGGAAATTTGGAAGCAAGCGGCGTAGAATCAACTATACTTTAACCATGTCTGAACTTATCCTCGTTGTTGATGATGAACCCAAGGTGATGCGCATTGCGCGTGACTATCTTGAAAAGAACGGCTTTCGCGTGGTCACCGCCGCCGACGGTCAATCTGCGCTGACGGTTGCCCGCAGTGAAAAGCCCGATCTGGTCATCCTCGACCTGATGCTCCCCATCATGGACGGGCGCGAAGTATGCAGAACCCTGCGCCGTGAAAGCGACGTGCCCATCATCATGCTGACTGCCCTCGCCGAAGAAGTAGACCAGGTAACCGGTCTCGAAATCGGCGCGGATGATTACATCACCAAACCATTCTCGCCGCGTGCGCTGGTTGCCAGGGTTCGCGCCTTGCTTCGGCGTACCAAAGGCGAGGTCAAACCGCCAAGCATCATCCGCGTGGGCGGTTTGGAAGTAGACCCGGAGAAGTATTCGGTCACATTCAACGACAGCCCCGTTAAACTCACGCCCAACGAATTCAAGCTCTTGCAGTTGCTCGCGGCACGCCCCGGGCAAACCCTCACCCGTGAGCAGCTTCTCGAAAATATGCACGGCATCGCCTCCAGCTTTGACCGCAGCATCGATTCGCACATAAAAAATTTGCGCAAAAAACTTGAAACCGCTTCGGGCATTCCCATGATCGAAACCGTGTATGGAATTGGGTATCGCTTCAACGCAGAGGAAAAATAACCATGCATCGCCCGCCGCACTTTCCGCCCCCCCGCCGCCGTGGACGAAGATTCGTTCCATTTGGCTTTTTCTTCTTTAGTATCTTTTCAATTTTCTTTGGCGGTGTGGCTGCAATTTTATATTGGGCATTTACCGAGTACGCAGGCTTTCGCAACATCTGGCTGTTGATCTGCGCCGCGCCTGTGGCATTGATGGTTTTGACGGCATTCACCATGTTCACAATGTATGTGCGTTTTGGAAAACCGCTCGGTGATCTGTTCAATGCCATCGATTCAGTGGCAGAAGGGAATCTCTCGGTGCGGGTGAGCGAGAACAAGTCTGATATGTTCAGCGAATTGGTTAAGCGTTTCAACAAAATGCTTGAAGAACTCGAACGCGCTGACCAGCAGCGCCGCAACCTTACAGCCGATGTAGCTCACGAACTGCGCACGCCGTTGCACATTATTCAAGGCAATCTTGAAGGCGTGCTGGATGGCGTCTACGAAGCCACGCCGGAACACATCAACAACACATTGGATGAAACCAAGCTGCTTGCTCGTTTGGTGGATGATCTGCAAGTGCTCTCGCTGGCAGAGGCAGGGGCGCTTCCGCTTCACCCGACCCGCTTCCTGCTTGCCGACCTGATGCTTGATCTCACTTCGAGTTTTTCTGCCCAAGCCAAAACCCAGGGCGTGGATTTGAACTTCACGCTCGCCGACCCCAACCTTGAGATCACTGCCGACCATGACCGCATTAACCAGGTGCTTTCAAACCTTGTGGCAAATGCTTTGCGGTACACCCCATCGGGTGGGCAAATTTCACTCGAAGCAGAATCAGTGACCGGCAGAGAAAGAAGCGTGCGCATCCGAGTGAAGGATACCGGCGTGGGCATTGCATCCGCTGACCTGCCTTTCATCTTTGACCGTTTTTGGCGTGCTGAAAGATCGCGCACAAATCGCAGTAACAGCGGGCTGGGGCTGGCAATTTCAAAACAGCTTGTTCTGGCACATAAGGGGACAATTGAGGTGGAGAGTGAAGTTGGCAAAGGCACGATGTTTGTGATCGATCTGTAGAACAAGTCTATAGACTTGTTCTACGGTAGAATTGCCGCCAATGGAAGTTTCTGAAAAGCTGCAAGGCATTCTTGCAACATTACCCACCAAACCAGGCTGCTATCAATTCTTCAATGCCGAGGGGACGATCATTTACATTGGCAAGGCGATCAACCTGAAGAACCGTGTGCGGAGCTATTTTCACGCAGATTCAAGCCACGATAACAAGACCCGCCGCCTGGTACGTGATATTGCCAACATCGAATGGATCGTGGTCGGGTCAGAACTTGAGGCGCTCATCCTTGAGATGAACCTCATCAAGAAGCATCGTCCCAAGTACAACATCCGCTTGAAGGACGATAAGCGCTATCCCTATATCAAAATTCATTGGAATGAACCGTACCCCAAAGTGACGGTCACCCGCCAAATGGAAGAAGACGGTTCACGCTATTTTGGTCCGTACACCTCGGCGTGGGCGGTGTATCAAACTTTGGAAGTGCTGCGTAAGATTTTCCCCTACCTCACTTGCGACCGTGAGATCACCGGCAACGACCCACGAGCGTGCTTGTATTACGATATTAAGCTCTGTACCGCTCCATGTATTGGGGCAATTTCTCAAGAAGGTTATCGTGCCATGATCGCCGACTTGATGGATTTTCTCAGTGGACACAGCGAAGACATCATTCAACGGCTGCAAGGTCAAATGCAAAAAGCTTCGGAGGAGATGCGTTTTGAAAAAGCCGCCGCCCTGCGTGACCAACTCAAAGCCATGCAAACCATCATCGAGAGGCAGAAGATCGTTTTCGGTGCAGACCACGCTGATTCAGATGTGATCGCCATGGCGCGGGAGGACGGTGAAGCCTGCGTGCAGATCTTCTTCATTCGCGGCGGTAAATTGATCGGGCGTGAATACTTCATCCTCGAAGGGACCGAAGACACGACCGATAATCAAGTAATGGCAGAATTTGTGAAGCAGTTCTACACCGAGGCGGCGAATATCCCCGAACAGGTGATGCTGCCGCAGGAAATTGAAGAACGCATCATCATTGCGCAATGGCTGCGCTCGAAACGAGGCGGCGAAAAAGTGGAATTGATGGTTCCAAATGAAGGTCAACCCAAAGACCTGGTGCAGATGGCGGCAGAGAACGCCACTGAAACCTTGCAAGCGTTGCGGGCGCAATGGCAGGCAGATGCCCACCGGCAGGAACAATCTCTCGCCGATCTACAGCAGTATATGAATTTATCCGCGCCGCCCAACCGGATCGAATGTTATGATGTCAGTCATACGCAAGGGGTGGCAACGGTTGGTGCAATGGTGGTGTTTGAGCAGGGTGTACCCGCCAAAAACCTGTACCGCCGATTTAACATCGAGTCTACGAGCATTGGGCAGCCTGATGATTTTGCTTCGATGGAAGAGATGCTCACCCGCCGCTTCAAGCGTTGGAAAAGCTCACAGGAAAAAGAGGCAGAGGTCGGGTCGAAGAAAGATGCGTCGTTCTCCTTCCTGCCAGAGCTTATCATCATTGACGGCGGTAAAGGTCAGCTTAGCCGTGTTGTCAAAGTCCTTGAAGAGTTTGATCTGTTCGATAAAGTACCCGTGGTGGGTTTGGCAAAGCAGGAAGAGGAAATCTTCTTCCCACACAAAAGCGAGCCGTTGCTGCTCCCCCGCCATTCACAGGGACTTTATCTCGTGCAACGCATCCGTGATGAGGCACACCGATTTGGCATCACTGCCCATCGCAAGAAACGCACCAAGCTGGGGCTTGCCTCTCAATTGGATTCGATCCCCGGTATTGGTCCCACCCGCCGAAAAGCGCTCTTGAAACATTTCGGTTCACTGGATAAGATTAAGGAAGCAAGTATCGAAGACATTATGAACGTTAAAGGCATGAATGAATCTGCCGCAAAAAATGTGAAGGCGAGTTTGGAATGAAAGAAGTTTGGGTTATAGACGACGATGAAGAAATGGCACATGCGGTCAGCTTAATGCTGAAACTGCTTGATTATCACCCCACCCATTTTCTGGGTCCGCGCCCGGCAGCACAGGCATTGCTGGCGGGCAAACGCCCTGAATTGATCGTGTTGGATATTAACATGCCGGAAGTCAGCGGGTTGGACATGCTCGAGTTTCTGCGCCGCCGCCCTGAATGGAAAAACCTGCCGGTAATCATGCTCTCCTCTGAAGCCGCCGATGTCATGGTGGATAAAGCCATGAAACTCGGCGCAAACGGGTATGTGATGAAACCTGTTACAATCGAGGAACTTGAAAAGGCAATGTCGCGAGCCTTTTACGAAACCCTCTAAAAGTGAGAAATTTGAAATGGCTGGAAAAACCCCTAAAAAACAAAATAAATCCATCGAAGCCTCTGTTGCAAAACGCCAGAAAGCATCTCAAATGATGCTGGCGGTCTTTGCCATTGTGCTTATTATTTCCATGGTACTTTCCGCAGTCACCACTTATTAGCGTAGTTAATAGATCCATCCAAAGCGCGGCGCCTTTATACGGTGCCGCGCTTTCTTGTGCAAATTTATAAAACTGTAGGTCAGGTTTACAGCCTGGCAATCTAAAATCGTCGGGGTTATAGCCCGACCTACACCCGCTACCAAAACGAGGAACTCATGCTCGATAAATTACAAGCCATTGAAGAAAAATTTGAACAACTGGGGCAGGAACTGCTCGAAGTTGGCAACGACTACAAACGCGCCGGAGAGATCAGCAAGGAGCGCACCAGCCTTGAACCCCTGATGGAAAGAGCAAAGGAATACCGGCAGGCAGTAAAAAGCCTTGAAGAAGCCCGCGAAATCCTTGAGAATGAAAACGACTCAGAACTGATCGCCCTGGCAAAAGCCGATATTACCGACCTTGAACCCAGGATCGAAAATCTCGAAAAGATCATCAAGGGACTGCTCGTCCCCAAAGACCCGCGTGACGATAAAAACGTCATCGTGGAAATTCGCGCGGGCGCAGGCGGCGACGAAGCCGCCATCTTCGCCGCAGACCTCTTCCGCATGTACACCCGCTACGCCGACGATAAAAAATGGAAGACCGAGATCATGTCTGAAAATGCCATCGGCGTGGGCGGCTACAAAGAAGTCATCTTTGAAGTGCGAGGCAAAGGCGCCTTCTCCAGACTCAAATACGAGTCGGGCGTACATCGCGTACAGCGCGTACCCGCCACCGAATCACAGGGGCGCATTCACACCTCCACCGCCACCGTGATCGTAATGGCAGAAGTGGATGAAGTGGAAGTGGACATCCCCGAAACCGACATCGAGATCGAAGTCTATCGTTCCTCCGGCGCAGGCGGACAGAACGTGCAAAAGAACTCCACAGCGGTGCGCCTGTACCACAAACCCACCGGCATGATCGTCACCTGTCAGGATGAACGCTCGCAGTTACAAAACAAACTACGCGCCCTCTCCATTTTGCGCGCGCGCCTTTACGAAATTGAAGAAGCCAAAAGGCAGGCAGAGTTGGAAGCAGACCGCCGCTCACAAGTCGGCTCGGGAGACCGCTCCGAAAAAATCCGCACCTACAACTACCCGCAAAGCCGCGTCACCGACCACCGCATCGGCTTGTCTAACTACAACCTGGCAGGAGTCATGGATGGCGACATCGAAGGGTTCATCGACGAACTCACCACCAGAGACGAAGCCGGTAAACTCGCAGCCACCGGCGTGGATGACGAAGAATAAAACGAAAGGGCGCATGGTATCATGCGCCCTTTTTATAAAAATCCATGACCCAAACCCTTGGCGATTATCTAAATCAACATACCAACAAACTGCCAGATGAACTAATGGAATTGGATGCGCAGGTGCTGCTGGCACATGTGCTGGAACGTCCACGCACCTGGCTGCTCGCCCACCTCGATGCGCCTCTTTCCGCGCCGATGCTTGAATCAGCGAACCAGGCATTCTCACGGCTCGAAGCGGGAGAGCCGCTGCCCTACATCCTTGGTCATTGGGAATTCTTCGGCAGGGATTTCGACATCACGCCCGATGTGCTCATTCCGAGACCAGAGACAGAATTACTGGTAGAAAAAGCCATTAAGTGGCTCTCAGCCAACCCGTTAAAAAGAAGCGTGGCAGATATTGGTACAGGCTCCGGAATCATTGCCGCATCCATTGCCATGAACGTTCCAGATGCCAAAATCCTCGCCACCGATATTTCACCCGCCGCCCTCAAGGTTGCCCAAAAGAACTCAATCAAGTTCAATGTACAAGACCGCATCCGTTTTGTGCAGTGTAATTTACTGCCGCAAGAAGTTGATTCAAATATAGATTTGCTCTGCGCAAACCTGCCCTACATCCCCACCCAAACCATGCAGGAACTTCCCATTTACGGACGTGAGCCCACCCTTGCCCTCGACGGCGGCGAAGATGGGCTGGACCTCTATCGCAGCCTTTTAGAGATCGCCCCGCGCTGGCTCTCACAAAGAAGCTTAATGCTGTTCGAGATTGAAGCGTCACAGGGCATGAAAGCGCTGAGCCTGGCATATGATAAACTTTCAAATGCAACCATCAATCTGCATAAAGATCTGGCTGGGCATAATCGTCTTTTAGAAATCCGTCTTCATCCATCATAAATCACCAATATGTTATGAACACCCAAAAAGAAAAATTTACCTGGCAAGGTTTGTTTTCTCTTCTTATGAAAGTTGAGACAAATGATCCCATATTAAAACGCAAGGGCGAACTTTTGGCGCTTTTTATTGGATTATGCTGGGTAATGCTTGTGTATGTAACATTGAATAATCTGATCATTCTTCTCATTGACCCCACTGAGGAATATCGGATATTTATGTGGCAAAACCTGACCGCTTTCATTCCGCTGCACATATTTTGGGTGATGAATCGGCGCGGATATATTGTATTGACGGCACGTTTGGCTATTTTGTTTTCGATCCTGGGGGGATTATTTTTTAGTGATTCAAGATTTATAGAATATCTGATGGTTGTCTTTGCGCTGCCGGTTGGCATGTCCAGTTTTATTTTACGACCGTCCAGCTCTTTTTGGTATGCCGGGCTTGTGGCGGCAGGGTATACCGGTACAAGCCTTTGGGAAGGCTATGTTTGGGAATACAACCTTACAGCGATCATTGCCTTGTTCGCACTGGCATTTATGACCTGGGCAACTGCACACCTGCTTGAGCAGGCACAACAAGACAAAGATAAACTTCTGGATGATCTTCAACGTTCGAACCTGGAAATGTACGCCGCATATGAAACAACATTGGAAGGCTGGTCGCGTGCGCTGGAGATTCGAGATCGCGAAACAGAAGGGCATACCAAAAGGGTGACAGATTTAACCCTGCGTATTGCCCGCCAAATGGGGTTTAAGGATGAAATGTTAGTTCACATTCATCGGGGTGTCTTGCTGCATGATATTGGCAAATTGGGAATCCCCGATGATATTTTACGAAAACCGGGTCCGCTGACAGAAAAAGAAACCCGAATTATGCGTTTGCACCCCCAAATTGCTTATGATCTATTGAAGCCCATCGAATATTTACAGCCCGCGCTTAACATTCCACGATATCACCATGAAAAATGGGATGGAACCGGCTACCCGCATGGATTGAAAGGTGAAGAAATTCCGCTGGAAGCCCGCATCTTTGCCATTATTGATGTCTATGACGCCCTTTCATTCAAACGCCCCTACCGTGATGCATGGGAAAAGGAAAAGGTTTTGGACTATATCAAAAAAGAATCGGGAAAACACTTTGACCCAAGGATCGTAGAAGAATTTCTAAAAGAAGTAAGTAGTGAAGAATCTACAGGTATTCAGTAAAAACAACCCCTATTTTCTGCTTTTCTCTAATCGTCTGCTTAATCACATTTCAGGAACCATTTAACTGCCTGCATATAATAATAAATGCATTCTCCTGATGACGAACCCCCAAAATGCTTGGGCAAGCAGCTGGGGGTTTTGTCTTTAAGTAGAACAAGTCTATAGATTTATTCTACGAAAGCGGCCAGGCGGGCAGAACGTCCAAATCCATCTCAGAGACGTACCCCAAGGCATAACGGAAGTAGCCCGCCGCGCCGATCATGGCGGCATTATCGGTACAGAGTGAAAGCGGCGGAATGTGTACGGGGAATTCAGTCTGCGCTTTGAAGGCTTTACGCAACGCACGGTTGGCAGAAACGCCGCCCGCCACCAAAATTTCCTTTGCGCCGAATTCACGAGCCGCGTTCATCGTCTTTTTGAAAAGCACATCCACCACGGCTTTTTGAAACGAAGCCGCCAAATCCTGTACAGGGATATTACTGCTGCGTTTTTTCAAGTCGTTCACTTCGTACAGCACCGAGGTTTTTACTCCACTGAAGGAAAAGTTCCAGGTTCCATCGAGCCAGGCACGGGGGAAGTTGAAGCGCTCGGGGTTTCCCTCTTCCGCCTCTTGCTGAATGGACGGTCCGCCCGGGTAGGGCAACTCCAAAAGGCGCGCCACTTTATCAAACGCCTCCCCTGCCGCATCGTCAAGGGTCGATCCAAGGCGTTGATAGGAGAGATGGTCTGTCATCAAATTCAGTTCGGTATGCCCGCCTGAGACGAGCAACGCCATGAGTGGAAATTGCGGCTCAGGCGGAACTTTATCTCCCGCTTCGTACACCCAGGATGAATAGATATGCCCTTCTAAATGGTTCACCCCTACCAGGGGTTTATCAAGTGCAAGCGCCATACCTTTTGCCATGTTCACCCCCACAATGAGCGAACCGGCAAGACCAGGTCCCTGTGTGACGGCGATGGCATCAATATCGTTGAGGGTCAGGTGCGCCTGTGCCAATGCCTGTTGCACTACAGGCATAATACTCAGCACATGCTGACGCGAAGCCACCTCAGGGAAAACGCCGCCATAGCGGGCGTGAATTTCCATTTGAGAAGCAACCACAGAAGAAAGCAAAGCGCGTCCGTTTTCGAGGATGGCGCAGGCGGTTTCATCACAAGAGGTTTCGATAGCAAGGATTCGAGCGGGTTTGAGTTCGGTCATGGTTTCCTGTATCCGTCATTGCGAGCCACGCTTTTGTTCTTTGTGGCGAAGCAATCTCAAGATTAACTTATAAGATTGCTTCGGGCGAAGAGCATCGCCCTCGCAATGACGGGAAGTTATAAATGCCTCAAAAAAGCTTCGGGGTTGGCAAGAAAATCGCGGGTGAGATTGACATGCTCCAATTCATTATATTTCACTTCACGAACCACCCCTTCATGGAATTGTAGAATCTGCGCGTTTGGAAAAGCGAGGATGATCGGCGAATGTGTGGCGATAATAAACTGCGCTTCTTTCTCGACCATTTGTTTGAGTGCCACCAGAAAGCTGAGTTGTCGGGACGGTGACAGCGCCGCCTCGGGTTCATCCAGCAGGTACAAGCCGCCGGGCACGAAGCGCGACTGGAATAAATTCAAAAACGCTTCGCCATGTGAATAACTATCGAGGTCTTTTTCACCGTAGCGGTTCTTCATCGCCGCCAGTTGACCCGAGTATGCCGAACGTGCCAGATCTTGCGCCAGTTTGGAACGTCCTTGATAGTCACGGTCTACGTTCTTGAGTTCTTCTTCCAACTCTTCGCGGGTTGCCCGCATGGAATGGGCATAACCGAAAAAATCTTCGGCTCGCATAAAGAACCCTTTACGGGTGCGCTTCGTCCACGCGAGTTTGAAATATTTTGCCAACCGGCGAATGGGCGCAAGTGTTTTATCAGTCTTCACACTTTCGCTGCCCACCGTAATCGACTCAACTGCGCACGCCAACGCCTCCATTACAGTAGATTTGCCCGAGCCGTTCTCCCCCACAAGAAAAGTTATCGGCGATTTGAACTGAATCTCTGAAAGAGACTTAATCACCGGAACTGTGAACGGGAAGTCATTACCGTCACTTTCGAGGAATGGACGCAGGGAGAGCGATTGGAGGTGAAGCATGGAGTTTGACTGTGGTTAATCTTCAGCAGTCTGCTGTCTTTATTTTTTCCACTTCTTCATAGGCAGCACAAAATCATACGGATAATCCGCCAGTTTTTCCATCACGCCATCGGGGCGCACCCAGAGCGTATCTTCAATGCGGAAGCCCATGCCTTTTTCGGGGTAGTACAAGCCGGGTTCCGAGGTGATGATGACCCCAGGTTTGAGGCGTTGATCGTCGCCTGCGGTAAATCCGCTAAAGGGGCGTTCGTGGATGTTCAATCCCACGCCGTGCCCCAAACTATGGACATAGCCTTCGATGGGTGCCTTGGTATTGAGCGGGGTCTGGTGCCCCTTGCCTTCAAAGAACTCGCAGGTCATACGTTGGTAATCTTTGAATGCCACGTTCAAGTCAAAGTTATCGTTGAGGGTGTCGTAAATTTCTTTTACCTGGTCAAATAACGCCTGCGCTTCGGGCGTGGCGTAGCCGAGAGTCCATGTGCGGGTGAAGTCGTAGTAATAGCCGCCGCCCGCTTCGGCGGGATAAATATCGAAGACGATGGTCTGACCAAGGCGCATCAGGTCGGCTGGGTTGCCAGCCGAATGCGGCACACCGGCATCACGCCCGATGGCAAAGATAAAGCCAGAGGGTAATTCTGCGCCATGTTCTGAAACCCACAAACGAATTTTCGAGTGAACGTCCCCCACCGTAAGCGGAGTACCATCTTCCTTCAGGAGCACTTCATCCTCGCGCACATCGCAGGAGGTAAGGTATTCACGGGTCTTTGCCACCACGGCAGTGGTCACCTTGCCCATCTTGCGAATACGCTCCACTTCGTTCTCGTCTTTGGTTTCCATGGCTCGCAGGAAGATCGAGTCTTCGCGCGCTTCGCCAACAAACTCAAGTGCGGGCATTAACGTTTGCAGGTGGTTCAAGGTGCCAAAAATACTGCTGACATCGTAATGTCCATACACACCCACCCGTCCGCTGGTGACGCCGAGTTCTTCGAACATTTGCTGGTAACGCATGGCACTGGCAAGCAGAGCATTGCCTTCGGCTTGTTTCAACAGTGCGTTGATATCGTATTTGCTGAAGGGCACGGTCTTCAGTCCGCTTTTGGCGGCTTCGTCACGCTCCATATCGTTGTAAAAATACACCGGCGCTTCGCCGCGCTTCTTAATGATAGTGGCATGGCTGACATGCCCGCCGCCGGTCAGATAATACATGGGCGGGTTGTTCTCGGCATTGCCGAAGACAATAAAGGCATCCAACTTGCGATCTTGCATAATGGCATCGAGGTCTGATTTCATTTGTTTTTCCTTTTTAACGCGAATATCACGAATTTTAGTCTTTTTGTGGGTGACGAGGGTTCACTGGGCGGGATGGGAAATTGGGTTTCCCATTTTTGAAAACAACTCCACTTGACTGAACCTTCCCTGCCCCGAAATTGATAACAATTGCCAATTCGAGTCCCGTTGCTTTCAAATAGGACAAGGCTTGCTGCTCATGAATTTTGGCAATTTCACTAAGCGCTTTGTATTCTTCGAAAATTCGTGACATTCGCATTAAGTTTTTAGTAAATTCTTCAGCCCAACCAGCAATGCGCCTTCTTGTTCGGGCAGGACGGTGCGCGGGTCTAGCAGGATTTTGTTGTTTTCGGTGCGGGCGATGATGGGCGGATTGTTCTTGCGCAGGGCGCGTAAAAATTTTTCGGCAGATTTGACTTGCAGTTCAAGCAAAAAGGTCGGGGTGGATTCATCGGGGAGTGAGCCGCCGCCCACTGTAGACTCGCCTTTCGCCACAGTCCCCTGCCCCAACTCAGCCTGCCACGCCTCAGCCCGACCTTTGAGCTGTTCGGGCGTTAGAGACATCATCCTCACGATGGGAATTTCGCGCTCCGCCTCGTCTTTGAGATAGTGTGTGAGTGTGGCAGAGACCCCCGCCAGACAAGCCTTATCCGCACGGACAGCTCGTGCCAGTGGATGTTTCTTAATTTTATCGAGCAGTGCTTTTTTGCCAATGATGATACCCGCCTGCGGACCGCCAACAAGTTTATCGCCAGAGAAGAGAATTACATCTGCACCGGCGTGCATGGATTCTTGCACAGTTGGCTCATGGGTGAAGCCATATTTGGCTGTGTCGTAGAGTGCGCCCGAGCCGAGGTCATCCACAACGGGCACACCCGCCTTGTGTGCCGATTCGACAATGTCTTTGAACTCTGGTTCTTCGGTGAAGCCGACGATCTTGAAGTTGGAACGGTGCGCCCGCATGACCAAGGCAGCCGATTCTTCGAGTGCGGTTTCATAATCCGACAGGCGCACTTTGTTGGTGGTGCCGATCTCAACCAGTTTCGCGCCAGATTGCTTCATCACATCGGGTACGCGGAAGCCGCCGCCGATCTCAACCAGTTGCGAGCGGGCAATGGCGACTCGTTTTTTATTTGCTAAGGCAGAGAGGGTAAGCAAGACTGCTGAAGCGCAATTATTGACAACCAATGCCGCTTCTGCGCCGGTCAGCTTTTGCAGAAGTTTCTCCGCATGGATGAGCCGTGAACCGCGCTTGCCGGTTTCCAAGTCAAATTCGAGGTTGGAGTAGCCGCGCGAGACCACGTCCATGGCGCGGATGGTGGCGGCGCTCATGGGGGCACGCCCAAGGTTGGTATGCAAAATCACGCCGGTGGCATTTATAACGGGAAACAGCGTTGAAGCCGTCCATGCGCTGAGGGTGGATTCTGTTTGGGTGAGGATCAGGTCAATAGATGGCAACTCAGCTTCGAGATTAAGTTTGAAGCGCGCGCGAATTTCATCCAATGTGTTTCGGAGCGCATCCAGGGTTAACGGACGACCGAATTGCGCGATGAGTCGCGCGGTCGTTTCGGTTTTAAGAAGTTGCTCAACAGAGGGGAGATTACGAAGCATTGTCATCTTGATAGGCAGATGGGCGGCGGCTGGCTTTTTCGCGGATGCGGATGAAGTACTCGGCGGCGATCAGCCCGCCTGCGAGACCGAGAATAACGTAGAGCGTGACGAGGCGACCGAGTTGCAGCCAAGCCAGGGTGGCGCCATACACGCCCACCCACATGGCTTGACGGATGATGATGTTGGCGTCGGCGGGCGGGGTTTCGGGAAAACGTTGGTGTAGAAAAAAAACGAGGGGCAGCGCCGTGCCAGTGAGCGCCATGAGCAGGAGGACGAAAAATCCCCAACGTGCCCAGACGAGCGGGAGGGTAAATACAAGGATCAAATACAAACCGCCCCAGCCAATAAGCGCAAGGGCAAGCGCTGATAAACCAAAAGGTTTGAACTGAAGTTCTTCATTCATTAGGTGAATTATACTTTGAGTAGAGTAGAACAAGTCTATAGACTTGTTATACGGAATGCAAGAGGTGAATATGAATGTTTCTGATGCAATTCGTTTGAAGAGGGCTGTGCGGAAATTTGCGGATACATCGCTGCCCGATGACGTGGTGAAGGCGATCTTGAATGCAGGGCGGCGGTCGCAATCTTCAAAAAATACGCAGACGTGGCAATTCATTGCCATTCGAGATAAAGCTGTCTTAAAAGAACTTTCCACCTGCGGCGAGTGGGCGGGACATTTGGCAGGTGCGGCAATGGGTGTGGCAATTCTTACACCGAACCCAAGTGAAAAGTTCCAGATCATGTTCGATGCGGGTCAGGCGGCGGCTTTTATGCAGTTGGCGGCATGGGAGTTGGGCGTCGGCTCGGTTCCGGCTTCGATCTATGAGCCTGAGAAGGCGCGCGGTATTTTAGGCTTCCCAGCCGAATGGCATTTGCGCATTGCGCTGTCGTTTGGGTATCCGCTCGAAGAAACGAAGTTATCCGCACCGCCAAAGAAAGGCGGACGGGTTTCTTTGGCAGATGTCGTTCACTGGGATCGGTGGTAAAAAGCAGGTTTGCACGGCTGCTTTTTAATTCTGCACAGGCTTTTTTCCAAACAGCAAATTTACCACCTTCGTTACCAGCATCCCGCCAGGGACAGAAATGGCAAATGTCAGCAAACCCGAAATGATCGCGCCCAGCAACAGACACAAACCAACCCAAATAAACGAATACATGATTGGGTCGTTTTTAGATAATGTCCCATCGGGGTTCACACAATGGAGTTCGTACGCCATGGCGGGTTCGTCAAATCCATTATCACTGGGCATCATTGTCTGGTACGAATAACTGGTCGGCGTGGTTCCTTCGGGGCATATCCACTCCCCCACGGTCTGAATCGCAAAGTCGCTATAAGAACTGAACATCCCTACGACATAAAATACTGGCATCACACAAGTGGCAACGACTGAGATCAGCACGAACCAAATAATGCAGCCAGAAATAGCGGTGGTCTTGGCATTATTCATTAGGCACTCCTTTCCAAAATCACTATAATTAATTCAGCCTTGCAAAGAAATGACCCATTTATCCCGTTGCGAGGTATAATCCAAGTTGTCTGACAAATTTCAGGAGGCTCCCAAATGACCCATATTGACCTGACCATTCACAAAGATCGTCGCGCACGCGCCATTCAACGCGCCAAAGAACGCAACATCATCATCCCCACCTACGCACAAATGAAAGACCCATCAAAGATCCCTGCCAAGATCAAGGATGAATTGAAGGGAATCGGATTGTGGGATATTCACCCCCGCAACCTCTTCCGCATTAACTGGCATAACCAACCCACCGCTTCAGGCGGGACGTTTGGCGGAGTCAACTTCGTCGAGCTTCCCTCTTCGCTGACGGGGGTCAAGGCGCGCATTATTGCCATCGTCGGCAAGTGGTTCCCCACTGGCGCACACAAAGTCGGCGCTGCGTTCTCGTGTTTGGTGCCGCGTCTGGTCACCGGTCAATTTGACCCAACCACCCAAAAAGCGGTATGGCCCTCCACGGGCAATTACTGCCGTGGCGGCGCCTACGACTCCGCACTGCTGGCATGTGAATCCATTGCCATTTTGCCCGAAGGCATGTCGAAAGAACGCTTCGAGTGGCTGGCAAAGGTTGCCGGTGAAACCATCAAAACCCCCGGTTCCGAATCGAACGTGAAAGAAATTTTTGACAAATGCTGGGAACTACGCAACTCCGGTCAAGACCTGATGATCTTCGACCAGTTCCAGGAATTCGGCAACTACCTCTGGCACTTCGAAGTCACCGGTCACGCCATGGAAGAAGTGCTCAAACAGGTTGCCGGTCCCAACGGACGCTATCGCGGCATGGCATCTGCCACCGGCTCGGCTGGTACGATTGCCTCTGGCGATTACATGAAAAAACTTTACCCCGATAGCAAGATCGTCGCCAGCGAAGCCCTGCAATGCCCGACCCTGCTTGAAAACGGCTTTGGTTCGCATCGTATCGAAGGCATCGGCGACAAGCATGTACCCTGGGTACACAATGCCAAAAACACCGATATGGTCACCGCCATTGACGATAACGCCGTAGTGAACATTGCACGCCTCTTCAACGAAGAGAACGGACGCGCCCTGCTCGCAGAAAAAGGTGTCTCAGAATCGGTTATTGCCAACCTAGACCTATTCGGTTTCTCCGGCATCTCGAACGTTCTTTCCGCCATCAAAGCCGCCAAATACTACGAGATGGACGAGAACGACATCATGTTCACCGTCGCCACCGACTCGATGGAACTCTACCGTTCCCGTCTGCATGAAATGCACCAGGAATTCGGCGAATATAGCGAACGCGATGCCGCCGCAGATTTCGCCCGTTACTTGCATGGTCAGTCCACCGATAATATGCTCGAACTGCGCTACCCCGACCGCCGCCGCGTGCATAACCTGAAGTATTACACCTGGGTTGAGCAACAGGGCAAGACATACGAAGAAATTCAGAATCAATGGTACCAGCCCGATTATTGGACCAGCGTCCAGACACAGGCTGATGAAATTGATGAATTGATCAACGAGTTCAACAAGGAAGTTGGGTTGGTTTAATTTTCTTACAAGTTCAAATTATACCCAGCGCGGTCACAAATTGCGCTTTTTTGAGAAGGGGAACGCGCAATTTGTGACCGTGGGCATTATATGTGAGTGGAAAGTGATAAGTAGTTGTCACTTTCCACTTTCTATTTTTCAACCATAATAATGTTCACAGATAAATTATTTTGCCAATCCTACAAACAACAAAATCACTCCCGCCATCTGGATCAGGTGAAAGACCCCGTTATTATCAAAATACCAGAAGATGCCTCTGCCTGCTTTTCCGGTTGCCTGCACCACGGCAGCCAAAATAGTGACGGAAATTCCTGCCACCATCCAACCTGCGCCTGCAAGTTTTCCTGTGAATAAAAGATAACCATACACGCCAAGCGCGAACAACATTGCCACTGCTTCATAGGCAATGAAGGTCATGAACGAACCCGGCTTCCACAGGGTGAAAAGGAAGAAACCCACACCCACTGCAAGCATGATCGGCAGAACCATCCGCGCAACAGACTCACCGCTCAGGTCAAATAAAGCGCCGATCACGAAGAGTCCCAGCGCCAAACCGAGCGAGAGATTCAGCGGCATCCACCAGCGGTCATTCGCTTTTTGCGACATTTCAAACCCGTGGGCAATGGCGCCAAGGAAGGAGGAAAATGCCAGCAAGTCAAACGTCCATGCCCAAACCTGAGCCTTGAACCCTGAAACCTGCGCCAGTTGAAATGCGAAATAGCCAGAAAGCAAGCCGAGGGCAACATCTGTCCATGCGGTGATTCGTTCGTAGGGAGAAGTGATATTGAACATAGCCTAATATTATAATTACCCCATGCTCAAACCCACAGACTTGGTTCTCGTTTGTCTATTGCCCTCGCCGCGAGATTTGGAGATCGCGCGTCTGTTGGGGTGGTATCGCATTCCGCTTAGGTCGGCGCCAAAAGTTGTCAGCGTGGATTATCTCGCGTTTTACCAACCCAATTCCTTCGGAGAAAGAGGCGGACAAGTCGAGTACATTGCTCAGGTTCGGGGGCACGAGTTAACCACGAGGGGCGAATTACTCAAAGATGAAGCCAATCATCCCAGAGCCAAAGAGGAGTATTTCAAAATTCAGTTAGGCGGATTGGAGAAGTTAAAAGAATCGGTCAAAACTGATAAATGGAAGCGGTTGACCTTTCTTTATTCCACGGGCGAATATTTACTCCATGCAAAGACGCTAAACGATCTGGTGGTTGAGGGCGAAGAACGCAATTTATTGTGGAAAAACCTGCGTGAACGTGCCGAAAACGATCAGCTTTACAAGGTGGATCTGCCCGATGCGGATATTCCGCAAGATGTGTTGATGGCTCTTTTGGGCATCAAAGATACCCTGGGCGAGTACAAAACGGGAAAATAAACGTCCAAACCTCTAAAAAACCATCTAAATTCCAGCCGCTGTCCTTGCAGGTGATTTCTAGAAGTGATACACTTTATCCAATGCCCGCAGATTTAATGCTCGTTACCCCATCCGCAAGCCTTGGCGAGACCATTCGCCGCGCTCTGGAAGAAACAAAATTCTACCGGGTGCATGTGGTGAACAATAAGGCTTCTGCCATTGTCAAAGCCAATGAAATTGGTGCGCCAATCGCCATGTTGGATATTGCCCTTGGCAATGAGTGGGTTGAAGAGATCGGCGCCGCACTTCGTACGGTGCGTAAGAGTATTAACCTCACCATTCTCTGCGATGAAACTGGTTCTCCCCCTTCATTTGATACACTGCGTCCGTGGATACTGGTTCGTAAACCTTTTAGAATGTCTGATTTTATGAATGCCTTAAGTAATCCCCAACCCGTATCAGAACCAGTATCTTCAAATACTACACAATTCATGCCGTGGTTGAACGACCCAAACAAAGCAGCCCAACACCTCACCCGGCTTACGCTTGAATCTTCAGCGCAGGCAGCGCTCATCACAAAGAAGAATGGGCTTTGGGCATACGCCGGCGGTCTTTCTCAAAATGCCGCAAAAGAAGTAGCACAAACCGTTACCCGCAATTGGGATGGTCAAAAAGGCGCGGACTTGTTGCGCTTTATCCGCTTGGAAAGCACAAAAGCGGAACATATGTTGTACGCCACCCGCCTCACAACCGACTCGGTGCTTGCGCTTGTTTTTGATGCTGAGACTCCTTTTAGCACCATCCGCTCACAGGCAAATCAATTACTCAACGACTTTGGCACAGAGACCAGTGAACGGAAGCAGGTTGTACAGGAAGTAGAAGAAAGCGATGTGGATATTCCACCCATCACAAATATTCTTTCTGATATTCCCGCCCCCAACCCTGAACCGCTCACAACACGCGAATTCAACCTGCCGCGCAAAAAGCAGAAAGAAACCTTCGACCCGAACCAAACCCGTGTTTCAGACTCGCTTTCTAACGCTTCTGTATTTAGCCGTGAAGCATCGCCATCAATGACCAAAAACCAGATTGAGCAAATGGCGCAAACCCAAAAATCTGAACCGCGTCACGATGCACAATCTATTTTTGATGAAGTGGATGTGACCGCTCCATCAAAACCTAAAGCAAGACCTGAGACTCCCATTGCCCGTCCGCGCCCCGGTGAAACTGATGAGACCCGTGAAAGCGCAACCACCGACGCTTCAAAGAAGCTCACTTCAGAACCTGTTTCGGCGGGTCTATACCACCTGACTTATGCATGTCTGCTTGTGCCGCGCTTTACATCCCATTACCTGACAGGCGATCTCTCAGATCACCTCAGCAACTGGCTGCCAAATATCTGCGTGGCGTTTGGCTGGCGGTTGGAATTCCTGGCTGTACGCCCCGAGTATTTGCAATGGGTGGTGAATGTGCAGCCAAACACATCACCGGGTCACCTTATGCGCATCATACGCCAGCAAACTTCTGAAAAGATATTTGCAGATTTTGTACGCCTAAAAAGGGAAAACCCCTCTGGTGATTTTTGGGCACCCGGATACCTGATCATGGGTGGAACCCAGCCCCACCCTTCTCAACTGGTGCGCGATTACATCCGCCAAACCCGCCAAAGACAGGGCTTGGACGATATCCCGGGCAAATAGAAACAAAAGTTCTAAATTAGAAACGCAGAGTATAATGGCTCTGCGTTTTTCTTTTATTCGAACGATTCGTCATTGCAAACAAATTTCACTCCCTATAAAACCTGAAATTGCTTCGGGCAAACCACCATTGCCCTCGCAACGACGGGAAAAGGTTTTTAAATATGCCCCCCACCTTATACCTGATTGATGGACACGCCCTCGCTTACCGTATGTACTTTGCCCTGACAGCCGGTGGAGGCAGCCAACGCTGGCAAACTTCAGACGGTGAACCCACGGCTGGCGTGTACGGCTTTGCGCGAGAACTGATCCGTGTACTTGAACAGGAAAAACCGGAATACCTTGCCGTGGCATTCGATGTGGGCAAAACCTTCCGCGACAAGATCTTCCCAGAGTACAAAGCCACCCGCGAAAAAATGCCCGATAACCTGCGCCCGCAGTTGGACCGCATCCGCGAAATGGTGGATGCGTTCAACATTCCGCGCCTCGAAATGGAAGGCTACGAAGCGGACGATGTACTGGGCAGCGTATCACGCCTCGCCGCAGAAAAAGGCTTGGGGGTGAAGATCATCACCGGCGACCGCGACCTGTTGCAACTGGTGAATGACCGCACGTCTGTTTATCTTGCGGGTGATAACCAAACCTACATCACCGATGAAGATGTCATCCGCAAATTGGGCGTCCGCCCAAACCAGGTGGTGGACTACAAAGCCATCGTTGGCGATACCTCAGACAACATTCCGGGCGTGAAGGGCGTGGGTGAAAAAACCGCTGTGACCCTGCTGGAAAAATTTAACACTCTCGATAATATCTACGCCAACCTCGACCAGGTGGAAAAACGCTGGCAGGGAAAATTTGAAGCAAGCAAGGAAACCGCTTACATGAGCCGCGACCTTGCCCAAATTGAGACCAATCTCAAGATCAAATTCGATTTTGAACATGCCAAGGTCGCACCATTTGACGGCACAAAGCTGGCAAACTTCTTCAGAGAAATGGAGTTCAGAACTCTGCTGAGTAAAGTCGCTGCCATTAGCGGCGGCACACTTTCGGAAGAATCCACGCCAGTTGTGAAAGCAGGCAAAACCAAGGCGGGGCAAATGACGATGTTTGCCGAAGAGACAAAGCCCACCATCGTTGAGTTCGTGCCTTCAAACATCGAAGCCAACATCATTGACACTGCTGAAAAGCTAAAACAACTCGCGGCTCAACTTGAAAAAGCAAAGATCATTTCATTCGATACTGAAACCACCGGCACAGATGAAATGCTTGCAGATCTTGTCGGCATCTCGCTCGCCGTGAAAGATGGAACGGGGTACTACATTCCCATTGGGCACACCAGCGGAACAAACCTGCCTGTGAAACAAGTGATTGAAGCGCTCGCCCCCGCCATGACAAACCCAACGATCGGCAAACTGGCACACAACGCCAAATATGATTTCATCATCCTTGCCCGCCATGGGTTGACGGTTACCCCGCTCACTTTTGACACCATGCTGGCAGAATTCATCGTAGACCCATCTTCCCGCCACCTTGGTTTGAAGAACCTCTCTGAGCACCGCCTGGGCGAAACCATGACGCATATCGAAACGCTGATCGGCAAGGGCAAGAAACAGATCAGCATGGCAGAGGTCAATATCGAAGCCGTTGCCAACTACGCCGCCGCAGATGCGGAAACAACCCTGAGGTTAATGGCTGCCGAAGAGAAGGAATTGGAAAAGGTCGGCGGGCGCAAAATTCTCGATGAAATCGATATGCCGCTTACTGCCGTTCTCGCTGAAATGGAAATGATCGGCGCAAAAATTGATACAGATTTCTTCTCACAAATGTCGGTTGAGTTGGCAACACGCATCGCTGAAATTGAAAAAGAAATTTTTGGACACGCCGGAAAGACCTTCAACATCAACTCACCGCAGCAGCTATCGGATGTGCTCTTTAACCATCTGCGGCTCGAACCTCCCGATAAGGGGCGCAAAACAACCACGGGCTTTTACTCCACCTCAGCCGATGTGCTGGATGCCATGCGCGGGCAGCACCCCATCATGGATTTCATTCTGGAGCACCGCGAACTTTCCAAACTAAAATCCACCTATGTAGATGCCCTGCCTGCTGCGATCAACCCGCGCACAGGACGAGTGCATACCTCATACAGCCAAATTGGGGCAGTAACCGGGCGGCTTTCATCGAACAACCCGAATTTGCAAAATATCCCCATCCGCACCGAAACGGGGCGCAAGGTACGAAACGGGTTTATTGCCGAAAAGGGCAGTGTTTTGCTTTCTGTGGATTACTCACAGATCGAATTGCGTATTGTGGCGCACATGGCAGAGGATGAAGCCATGCTCGCCGCCTTCCGCGCCGGTGAGGATATTCACGCCACCACTGCCGCCGCCGTATACGACATTCCGCTGGAAGAAGTGACCAAGGATATGCGCCGTCACGCCAAAGCCATCAACTTTGGGCTGATCTACGGCATGTCGGCTTTTGGGTTGATGCACTCCACCGGACTTACTCTCGCTGAGTCGGAAGATTTTGTGAAGGCTTATTTCAAGAAATTCCCCGGCATCAAAAAATATCTCGATGGCATCCGCAGGCAGGCAGCTGAGATCGGGTATGTGGAGACCCTGCTTGGGCGTAGGAGATACTTCCCAGCATTGCTGACCAAGACCAACGTCCAGTTAAAGAACCGTGAAGAGCGTGAAGCCATCAACGCCCCCATCCAAGGTACTGCCGCCGACATCATGAAAATCGCCATGTTGAAAATTCCCCCGGCACTAAAACAGGCAGGGCTTGGCGCGAAGATGCTTCTGCAAGTGCATGATGAACTTGTGCTGGAAGTTTCAAAAAAAGAATTGGAACTCACAGCAAAGGTGGTGCAGGAAACCATGGCAAATGCCTACCCTATGAGCATTCCGCTTGAAACCGAGGCGCGCGCGGGAGAAAACTGGGGCGAGATGACGGTACTGAAATAACCGGCGCCCTAAAGGTTTTGAAACCTTTAGGGCGTTTTTATAAGGTTATAATTACATGATTGATTGTACATCCCTGATGGTTTGCATGTAGAGAAGAAACTATGCCCGGACGAGAAGATATTTTTCAAAAAGCAATGAACGAAGGACATTCAGCAGCCTGGGACCAGGAATGGTCGAAAGCGGTTGCAGCCTATCGTCGCGCCTTGCAGGAATTTCCAGACCAGCCCAAAGCGCTCAACAGCCTTGGGCTGGTGTTGTATCAACTCAACGATATAGACGAAGCCCTGCAAATCTATTTACGAGCTGCAAAACTTTCACAGGATGACCCACTCCCCATGGAGAAGGTGGCGCAGCTTTCGGAACGTGTTGGCGACTTGAAAACTGCAATGGAAGCCGCCATTCGCGCTGGTGACCTTTTCCTTAAGCAACGTGATGCCGAAAAAGCCATCGAAAATTGGGTGCATGTTACCAGCATCAATCCTGAAAACGCGATTGCCCATTCACGCCTTGCGCAAGTGCATGAAAAGTTAAATCATCCGCAGCAGGCAGCGACTGAGTACCTCGCCCTCGCCAGTATTCTTCAGCGGGCAGGCAATGCTGAAAAGATGCAGGAAATGGTAAACAGGGCTCAATCACTCCTGCCTAACAGTACTGAAGTAAAACAAGCTCAAACCCTTTTGCGAACCGGACAGCTACTGCCCAAGCCGATTCGAGCCAAAGGCGGTACGGGACCCATCCGCATGGCACAGGTGAAGCAGCTTCAAAACACCCAGCCTCAAAAATCTGCCTCCAGTTTAGACCCCGTAGCCGAAGCGCGTCAAAAGGCTCTAACTCAACTGGCAGAGCTTCTCTTCGATTTCTCAGATGAAACAAGCCCTGCGGCACAAGACCGTAAAGGCATTTCTGTCATTATGAAAGGCACCGGAGCGCTCTCGGCACAGTCGGAGTATGTCAAGATCATTCTTCATTTGGGGCAGGCAATTGACGCCCAATCTAAAGGCAAAAATGCGCAAGCCGCCGAAGAGTTGGAAGCCGCGCTTGAAAGTGGTCTTAGCAACCCGGCGTTGAACTTCAACCTTGGCGTTCTGCATATAAATGGCGACAAACCCGATGCCGCCCTCCGCTTTCTACAAAATTCGGTCAAACATCTCGATTACTCCCTCGCTTCGCGGTTATTACTTGGGCAATTAATGCTCAAAAAAGAGGATGTGAAGGCAGCCGCCATCGAGTACCTTGAGGCGCTCAAATTTGCAGATGCCACCACCAGCGCCCCCGGACAGGCAGATGACATCCGCCAACAATACGAACCGCTGATCGAATCGTATCAAAGCCAAAAGGATGAAAAAGCCTTCAAAAAAGTATACGATAACATTCATGGCTTGCTCATGCGCGCCGATTGGCGGGATCAAATGCACAAGACCCGTGAACAAATGCCAAAGCAGGAAGGTGACATGCCCGCCCCACTGGCAGATATGATCCTTCAGGTTCAATCCAGTTCGGTGCTTGAATCCATGAACCGCATCAATCAACTGGCACGCATGGGTACTTTACGGTCTGCCATGGATGAAGCCTATAACGCCATCCAACACGCGCCTACATACCTGCCTTTGCATATCATCATGGGTGATATTCTCGCGCAGGAGGGGCATCACACCGAAGCTATTACAAAATTCAGCGTGGTGGCACATGCCTACAGTGTGCGTGGCGAAGTAGCGCAAGCTACAAAACTATTGCGCCGCATTATTCACATCTCTCCCATGGATATCAATGCCCGTAACCGCCTGATCGACCAGCTCGTGGCGCGCGGACAAAACGATGATGCCATTCAGGAATACCTTGAACTTGCCGCCATTCACTACCGCCTCGCAGAATTGGACATGGCGCGCAAGACCTACACCAACGCCCTGCGCCTGGTTCAACAGGGCAATGCCAGCCGTGATTGGAACGTCCACATCCTTCAGCGTATGGCAGATATTGATATGCAGCGGTTAGACTGGAAACAGGCTATTCGAGTCCATGAACAGATCCGCACCCTGCTGCCAGATGATGATTCTGTCCGCCGTCACTTGATCGACCTTAATATTCGCATGGCTCAACAAGACCGTGCCATGAGTGAACTGGAAAGCTACCTTACCCACTTGGAAAGCCAGAACAAACACGAACTGGCAGTTACATTCCTCGAAGAACTTATCCGCGACCACGAAGAACAACCGCTTTTCAAGCGCACCCTGGCGGCTCTGCTCCAAAGACTCGGACGCACCGCAGATGCTGTTCCCATCCTCGATCAGCTTGGCGAAGCGCTGATCGAAAAAGGCGATCAACAAGGCGCAATGGAAGTCATTAACCAGATCGTGCTCATGAACCCGCCCAATGTAGAAGAATACCGAACCTTGCTCGAACAGTTACACAATCGCTAAACCCAGGTTACATAAAAAAGCGCGGAGGAAACTCCGCGTTTTTTTATATGACAAACGTTTTAACATATCTTAAGTTCCAAATGCTATAATTTTTGCACTTCAAATTGGAGATACAAACAACATGCCTAAAACCCAATCCCGCGCCGTGATGATCTGGCTGCATGTCTTTGCCGGAATCGTGGCTTTTCTCGTTGTATTTGGAGGCTTTACACGCCTCACCCGTTCAGGTCTATCCATTGTCGAATGGAATCCCATCAATGGCACCGTTCCACCCATGGCAAACCATGAATGGGAAGCTGAATTTGCAAAATACAAAGAGACGCCAGAATTTCAGCAAGTAAACACCAACATGACCCTGGATGAATACAAATATATCTTCTACATCGAGTGGTTCCACCGCCTGGTTGCCCGCCTTGCCGGTTTATTCTACGCCTTTCCCGTTTTCTATTTCCTCTTCCGCAAAACCATACCCTTCAAAGAATTCGGCATCTACTTTGTGATGGGGCTGCTATTCATTGGGCAGGCATTCATGGGATGGTTCATGGTGTACAGCGGTCTCGTTGACCGCCCCGCCGTCAGCCACTTCCGCTTGACCGCCCACCTGCTGTTTGCACTTACCCTCTTCAGCTTGGCATTGTGGGTGGCATTTGGTCATAAACATGGTTTCCTCACTAAAAATGCACCATGGTCCACTCCCTCCAAAATAGCAGCATGGTCATTTGTGATACTCATCATCCAAATCTCCTATGGCGGGTTCACAGCCGGGCTTAAAGCCGGACATGTTTCAGATACATGGCCCCTGATGTTCGGTAAGCTCATCCCCCCCAACCTCTTCCACTCATGGCTTGCCCCATTGGAAACCCCACAAACCATCGTCTTCATCCACCGCTGGTTTGCATGGCTCGGAATCATCCTTGTGCCACTCGTCTACTACAAGATCAAGAAACAAAACTACCCAGCCGATATTCAAAAAGGAATGATCTGGCTTATTGGTGTAGTTGCCCTACAGATCACACTTGGCATCCTGACCATTCTCTCGTACGTAAACATCACCATCGCCCTCATCCACCAGGCAAACGCCATCCTATTATTGGGGCTGGCAATCTACTTCATTCATCGCTTTAGAGCAGTGGATGAAACTCGAATCTAAAAAGCGCCAAAATTTAAAACACTCCAGCCATGCGGTTGGAGTGTTTTTTTGCTTATAATTATTTTCATGCGCAAGTTCAATCTTTACTGGATGATCATCCCCCTGCTTCTCCTGCAAAGCTGCCAGGTCCCCCAGCCTGTCAACCTCCCCAATGAAACATCGTCCGCATCACAACTTGACCCGAAAACGGGTCACTCCAACCCTAACCTTCCCTCCGTTTATGGCAAAAACATCCGCTTTGAACAATTCAGCCTCGAAGAAGGCTTGTCACAAAGCATAGTCCATACCATTTTGCAGGACAGCAAAGGCTTCCTCTGGGTCGGAACAGACGACGGACTAAACCGATTCGATGGGTACAACTTCACCATCTACAAACCAGATACAGAAAACCCGGAAAGCCTGAGTGACAGGTCCATCACCGCAATCGTCGAAGACCCTTATGGATATTTATGGATTGGCACTCAACATGGCGGGTTGAATCGATACGACCCCTTAAGCGGCAAATTCTCGCACTATATACAAAACAAAGCCGATACAAACAGCATAGCCAGCAATACGATCCACAGTTTATGTGTCGATGCAAATGGCTTATGGATCGGCACAGATAATGGGTTGGACTATCTTGATCTCGAAACCGAGAGCATTACTCACTTTGTTGTCTCAGAGGATACCCCGCCCGATGGACGCGGTCTAAGCAGCAATATCATTCAAGTGTTATTTAAAGACACAAAAGGGCTATTGTGGATCGGAACCGCGAATGGAGGCGTTAATACCTATAACCCAAACAACAGCACATTTAACGTCTACAAGCACGAACGCAATAATCCTGAAACAATAAGCAGCAATTGGGTATTGAGCATTACCGAAAGCCCTGATGGGAACATTTGGATTGGCACCGCAAATGGACTGAATCAATTCAATCCATCAAACAACACCTTCAAACGCTTCGAAAATTCGCGTTATAGAGTCCACAGTGTTGCTGGAAATACAATTAACGCCCTGTATGTAGATCAATTAGGAACCTTATGGGTAGGCACAAATAAGGGACTTGACCGTTACGATGCTCAAACCGATCGGTTTGAGCATCACCAAAGCCAGCCGGGTATACCCAAAAGCCTAAGCAACAACCAAGTCCTTTCTCTATACGAAGATGCCAGCGGCGTACTATGGATCGGAACATTTGGAGGCGGGTTAAATAAATATAATCGTCAGCAAGACCGTTTTACATATTACCGCCATAACCCAGATGAAGATCATAGCTTAAGCAGTAATTTCATCCAGGCGATCCTTGCCGAGAAAAATGGGACAGTCTGGATCGGAACACTGGACAATGGGTTAAATCGATTTGAACCAGCATCTGGATCCTTTATTCATTACCAAAGCAACCCCGCGATCGCATCCGCTTTAAGCGATAATTTTATTCGTTCGCTATTCCTTGATTCAAATGGAGTTATCTGGGTAGGCACAGGCAAGGCATTAGACAAATATGATGAAAATACAAACCGCTTCAAACACTATCAGCCTGGGATAGAAAGCAACCCTGAAAATATCAGTTTCAGTGTATCGTCCATTTACGAAGATACGCATCATAATTTTTGGGTGGGCTCCAATCTTGGGTTAATGCGTTTTGATCGTGAGACACTGACATTCACCCCCTTCTCTCTTGGCGATCCCGCAGATCATAATAATGAAGGTTTCAACATATCGGCAATCACTGAAGATGCGAACAATACGCTTTGGGTAGGGACGTTTGGCGATGGTCTATTTAGCATTGACCTTGCAAGCGGAGCAATCGTAAACTACAACAGTAACCCCGGCAACAACATTACCCTGGCAAACAATTCAGTACTCTGCCTTTTCCTAGATTCAAACAAAAACCTCTGGGTGGGCACTCATGGCGGCGGAGTAAGCCGCTTCAACCCATCTGCCCGTTCATTCACCAATTTCAGCGAAAATGAGGGGCTGCCGAACAATGTCATTTATGGCATCCTGGAAGATGCTACGGGGGATCTATGGCTAAGCACCAACTTTGGCATTTCTCGTTTCACGCCGTCCACTCAGACATTCAGAAACTTCACAGCAAGTGATGGACTTCAAAGTAATGAGTTCAGCCCAAACGCCTTTTCCAAGGACGGGAACGGAACCATGTATTTTGGCGGCATGAATGGGCTCACAGTTTTCAAACCTGGTGAAATAAAAGATAATCCATTTACTCCAAACATTGCACTTACTTCCATATCCATTGAAGGCACCCCCATCTCCAAATCTCTCACGCCCGAATTCACACAAAAAATCATTCTGCAATGGCCGCATGACTCTTTTGAATTTGATTTTGCAGCCCTCATATACGAACAGTCGACAAAAAACCAATATGCCTATATGTTGGAAGGTTTCGACCTTGATTGGATATCTCTTGGAAACCAACGAACAGGGCGGTATACAAATTTACCTGGTGGAACATACACACTACACCTGCGCGGCTCAAACAGCGATGGTGTTTGGTCTGTATCTGAAAATGCCATTGAGGTGGTGGTTGTGCCGCCTTTTTGGGAAACATGGTGGTTTGCAGGGCTATTTCTGATTGCCACCATACTTGGAACAACAGGTATTCTACGCTGGCAGGTAAAACGGGTGGAATTACGGAATATGGAATTGGAACGAGTGGTGCGCAAACGTACAGCAGACCTTGAAAAACGCAGCAGCGAAATAGAAGCACTTTACCAGGCGGACGAAAAGATCATGCGCAGCATGACAGTAACGCACATTTTTCAAACTCTGGTCAATGTCTCTGTTTCCATGCTGCAAGCAGATCGAAGTATTGTTTTAATATGGAATGAAGAAAAACAAAAAGTAGTTCCGCGCGTCAGCCTGGGCTTCAAACCAGATTCGCTTAATGTTATGCAATACGACCGCAATGAAGGCAATGTTGGGCTGGCAATGAAAACGGGCAACCCGGTTATTGTAGATACAATTGACCTAAAAGATGTACGCGAAGACCTGCGACAAATGATCCATAATGAAGGCATCCAATCTTTTGCGCACTTCCCCATTGTGGTAGATGAACGCATTGTGGGGCTTTTCACGGTGGCTCACACCACCCCAAAGGCGCTTACCAAAGACACTATCCGCCTGTTCACGGCATTGGTCAATCGAGCTTCGCTCTCCGTCGCCAATATGCATTTATTTGAACAAACCCGAGACCTGGCTGTAATGGAAGAAAGAAACCGCCTCGCGCGTGATCTGCACGACAGCGCCAAGCAAAAAGCCTTTGCCGCCCTGGCACAACTGGGAACTGTCAACGGGATGGTAAAAGCCATTCCAAATGAAGCCACCCCACACTTAACCGAGGCGGAAAATCTCGTATACGAAGTGATCCAGGAATTAAATTTCCTCATACAGGAGATTTATCCCATTGCCTTGCAAGAAAAAGGGCTGCCTACATTATTGCGCGAATATGTTTTCGAATGGGATAATCGAAACGATGCGGAAGTGCATCTTTCAGTGGAGAACGAGCGTAAACTTCCGCTTGAACAGGAACAGGCTGTATTTAGGGTGATCCAAGAGGCGTTGGCGAATGTCTCGCGCCATAGTCGGGCAAAACACGTTGATATTGCGCTCGCATATTCAAATACCTCTCTGTATGTAACCATTGCCGATGATGGCTGTGGTTTTGATATGACACAAAAATCAAATGGGTTGGGCTTCCGTTCCATGCGCGAACGTATCGGTAGTATAAATGGCACTTTCCAAATTCAAAGCGGTCCTGAAAAAGGCACCGCCTTATTATTATCAATTCCTCTCAAAGTAAAAACAGGAGACAAAGGATGAAATATCGAAAGACCAGCATTTTGATCGCTGATGATCACGAGGTGGTGCGAAACGGCATACGGTCATATCTTGAAAAAATATCCGATTTCCAAGTGGTGGCGGAAGCATCATCTGGTGAAGAGACCCTTGCGAAGGTGGCTGATCAAATTCCCGATATTGTCTTGCTGGATCTGATCATGCCGGGAATGGATGGAATTGACACCATTCGCCGCATCCGTCAGATCAGTCCACGTACAGAGGTGGTGGTGCTAACTTCTTACCATGAAGATATTCACATTTTCCCTGCCTTGAAAGCGGGGGCTATATCCTATATTTTGAAGGATATGAAAATGGACAAATTGGTGGAGGCGCTTCATCGAGCTGTACAAGGAGAGGTAACGTTTCACCCCATAGTAGCCTCGCGCGTTTTACAAAACATTCGTGGAGAAGGCGGTGAAGATATGCCCCTGTTTACCGAATTGACAGAGCGCGAAACAGGCGTGCTCAAGTTGATCGCTGCCGGGTTGACAAACAGCCAGATCGCAGAAAAATTGGTCATCAGCGAAAATACGGTAAAAGGACATGTTAGCAATATACTCAGCAAACTCCACCTGGCAGACCGAACACAAGCGGCGGTGTACGCCTGGCAGCAAGGTATTGTCAACAGGCAAAACACTTCCAAAAATTAGCGCAACAAAAAACGCCATTCTTTTGAATGGCGTTTTTTGTTGCTTGTTATAAATTATTGACCCATCTCAGCCAGTGCGGCTTCAATTTCCTGGGTAAACACATCAATCCCCTGTGCTCCCTGAATAACGCGGGTTTGGGTTTCGCCGTTCACTTCATACAAAACGAGGAAGGAAGGAGTTGCCTGAATTCCAGCGGCGGTGGCATCAGTGGCATCCTGTTCAACAAGATCAGCATACTTGCCAGTGCTAATACAGTCATTGTATTCACCCATATCCAAACCAATAGCATCGGCAAGGGCTTCAAGGCGGCGCGTACTGTATGCGCCAACATTTTCGCCCGTTTGGTTTGCAAAGATGGCGTCATGCATCTCCCAAAACATACCTTGGTCACCCGCACAGTAGGCTGTTTCAGCCGCATCTCTGGATTCTGGTCCAATGAAGCCGCCAACAGACTTGTATTCAAAATAAACTACGCCTGTATCAACATACTGCTCGATCAATTGGGCTTCGGTATTTTCGTAGAAAATACGGCAATAAGGGCATTGGAAATCGGAGTATTCCAATATTTTGATCGGGGCATTGGGATCGCCCACTTTGTTAAAATCTGCATTTGTTCGGGTGACCTGAGGTGGTGTTACAACCTCTGCTACTGGTTTAACATTGGGCCAAATGATGAAAAATGCTACAAAAACCGCCCCCAGGGTGATCAAAAGGATCGACACCAGGCGGGATTGTTTTTCTTTGCGGCGTATCTGCTCCTTACGCGCCTGCCGCTTACTCATTTCTTTGTTGGTCATGTTTTTTCATGCTCCTAAAATTTTATTATGAGGCTGAATTTTCCCACGTCAAAATGGATTTGTCCAGAAATGGGTTAATAACTTCTTAATAAACTATCCTTCACGAAGGCGGGCATCCATCCACATGGTCATGGTTTTGAATACCTCAGCCTTTTCAGGTTCATTATGGAGTTCGTGGAAACCTTCTTCCCAAAGCACGAGAGTACAACGGTCTTTCAATGCTGCGGCAAAATCGGTGCTGCTGGAAGGGTAAGCGATCTGGTCTTTCTTGCCATGTAATAGCAAAAGCGGAAGGGGAAAACTACCGGCATTTTCCAAAGTCCATTTGATGACGCCTAACATAATCTTGCCAAAGCCCAGTGAGAGCTTGTCGTGTACAAGCGGGTCCTTGGAATATTTATCCACTATGGACGGATCACGTGAAATCAGGCTTGAATCCAACCCGCTGGGCAATGCCACAGTAGGGATGAGCGAACCCAGAACATTTGCAAGGAATATTTTGAACGTTTGCTTCTCCAGTGCGGTATGCAAACCCGGGCTTGTGGCAATAACGCCTTTAACATCGGGATTATTTTTCAGGGTGAAATGTAATACCAAAATTCCGCCAAGGCTATGCCCATAAAGCAATAGTGGCAATCCTGGAAAACGCAGCCTGGCTTGTTGAAGCAGTAAATTAATATCGTTCATAAAATCATCAATGGAATTAATGTGCCCACGGGCGCCACCGGATCGTCCGTGTCCACGTTGGTCGAAACCGAATAAGACAAATCCCTCTTTTGTAAACGCCTCTGCAACATGGGCATAACGATTGGAGTGCTCTCCCACTCCATGAACGAGACATACAACCGCACGCGGATTTACCACATCCGGTTCCCATACCTGTGCAAAGAGATCTGTTCCATCGTGCGATTTCCAGTTCATTTCCTCATGTTTCATTTTGCTAAGCTCCAGTGATAATTTTGAATTCGCATTGCTGTCCGCCGGCAGCTTTGCAGGACCTTTCTTCAATATCATACTCTTTGCCGGTTGCCCAAAACAGGCATTCGCGGATCAATCCAAACGTTACAAAACATATTGGGGTATGTTCTGATTGATTAATTGTTGTGGGGGATGTTCGATCAACAAGCAGAAGGTCAAGATCCAAGGTGTGAACCGTGATATTTCCGCGACCTGCACCGATTAACCTTGCAAGCAGTTCCAACGAAGGCTTGGGTCTCCATGCAGGTGGAAGGGTATGGATCACTCCTGCTTGAGCTTTTGTAAAAATGGAAGAACTATCTACTGAGTTTACCCAAAGTTTTGATCCAATACGCATGAGCAAGCCGCGTGCGCCCCGTCCGTAATAAATTCGTAAAGCAGATTGCAGTTTGGCGTAGGCTTCGGCTGCCTGCGAAGCATCCATTGCCAGGAAAAACTCTGGCAGCAGCCAGTCGGTAGAAAGACCGGATTTATCAAGAACCGCCCTATAGGTTAAATATCCAACTTCTGCCGAAAGTGTTTCGACAAAACTACTCATGGAACGGGGCGGGAAGTTAACCAAAGTCATGGGGTGATACTCGCTGTGTGTAGTAGCACTGGAAAGTATTCACCAGTGCGAACAAAGCCCATTTTCTCATACAATTTCAACGATGCGGCGTTGTCGTCCTGCGTGTTCACAGATAGCCTGCTGGTTTGTAATGCTCCAGAATGATGAATGAGATCGTCTACCAGCAGGGTTCCTATTCCCCTGCCTTGTGCTTCGGGTCGAACCCCTAGCCTGGCAAGGTGAACCCCGAAGAGACTCCCTGTGCTGATCTGGTATCCGGTAATTCTGCCTTCGTGTTCGGCAACCGTTGAATAGAATGATTGTTTGTATGCGCGCTGGATGGAGTCGAGAGAGTTGTGCCAGAAACCGCCAAAAGCTTCAAAATCTATCTGGGTTACTTCTTGCAGGTCTATTTCGTACATGGGGCGCAGCTTGATATTTGTGTCCCTTTTGGCTGGGTGGTAGTTTTGGCTTTTTAGTTCGAGAAGGATGATATTTAATTTATGGGTAAAGCCGCTTTGCAGTAAGAGGGATTGAAACCATTGTTTCATTACGATGGAGGCGACTTGTGTGTCGGGATTGGCAGGGAAGATTTCAGATTGGGCAACGTTCCACAGGGCAGACCAGGCTTCCAGTCCCGAAAGATGCGGGGCATGTGTAAAGAGACGTATCCATGCCACGTTCTGTGGGTCTTCAGGGCAGGCAAGGGCTGCAACAATTGTCCCGTGTTCTTCAAGAACCCAATAATTCTTTTCGCCAAGCCATTCAAGGGCGGTTCGCCAATCGAGGTGTCGATGGGTGTTTGATTCCTGAAAGATTAGGCTGGAAATTTGTCTTTGGTCTTGTGGCAGGGCACGCCGAACTTGCAAACCGAGGTTGATCATTTGATGAAGCGAAACAGGAACTTGATAATGCGGTCAAAAAAGGTTGGCGTTTTTTTGGCTTCGAGTGAGCCGATCATTTTGAATGCTGATTCTGTGATTTTGCCGGTCTTAAGTTTGATTGCTGCCGCAGATTTTATGACTGTGGCACGAAGGTCTCCTTCGTTAACACTGCCGAAGAGGTCGGCAGATTGTTCGTATTTTTCGATGGCTTCGTCGTAGCGGTTGAGGGCTTCAAGCGCGGCGGCTTGGTTGCCCAGCGCCATTGCTTGTTTTTTTACATCATTCGCCCCTGCAAAGATGGTATCTGTACCGTTGGCAGCGTGGAGGGCTTCCTGTGCTTTGCCTGCCTGTAGTAATGCAACGCTCATGTTATTGCTTGCTTCGGCGGCGAGTACCCCAGCCCTGCCTTCTGTAAAGCCTTGTGCCGCCTGCCGAAAGTATTCGGCAGCTTCACTGTATTTTTTGGCGGCAAAGGCTTTTTTGCCTTGGTTGTTCAGGTCGGCTGGGTTTGTTGTCATGTTTTTATAGAGTGATGTCGAGAAGACCTTCTGCTACAGAGCGGAGTTTATCTTTGGACATGCTACTGAGTTTTTCGGCAAGTTCAAGGTAGGGACGATTAACTGGTTGACAGACAAAATCTTGAAGTTCTTTTGGAAGGTCCATAAATTTTTTCATGGATAGCTGCGTGGTCATCCATTCGCCGACAGGTCCGCTTTGGTCGAAAAAGTTTTCGATGCGGCTGCCCATGACGGTGAGAATGCTTTCCAATTCGGGGACTGAGATTGTACGCTCGCCCAATTCGTATGCCTTTAAGCGGGATTGGGGGATGCCCGTCTCTGCTGAGAGGTGGCGAATGGACATGTTGGCATTGGTACGTTCCTGCCGGATCAGTGCGCCGATCATACGGTGACGCAGGGTGATGAGTTTGTTTATATCTTCATATTTTAGGGGTTCCGGGGCATCGGAGAGTGTTTCGTTTCCCCAAAATTGATCGATGGGTATTTTTAGGAAGAATACAAGGGCTTCTAATTCAGGCAGGGAGGGGGCGCGGCGTCCTTCTTCGTAGGCGCGGAATATGCCGGGTTTCACACCAATGGCTTCTGCGCATTCTTTTATACTGCGGCGCTCAGCCATACGAGCATCTCTTATTAATAAACCTAGTTTTTTTTCACGGATGGTTATCTGGGCGTTGGTCATGTTTCCTCGTTTTTAATGGACGGTTATTATAGCAGAGTGTTTTAGCGTCTTGCGGTTGGTTTGGATGGTCTTGCCATGAATACTTCTGCGCCGAGTTTAAACCCTGCTGCTTCAAGCCGGGGTGTGAAGTTTGGGCGTATTCCAGTAGGTTGCAGGTCGCCAAGTACCTGTCCATCTTCTGTAACGCCGGTTTGGTTAAATTTGAAAATGTCGGTCAGCACAACAATATCGCCTTCCATGCCTGCCACTTCAGTAATGGCGGTAACTTTACGTTTGCCGTCTTTCAGGCGGGTTTGTTGAACGATCAGGTCTATGGCGGAAGAAATTTGCTGCCTCACTACTTTAAGGGGGAGGTCCATGCCTGCCATAAGGACAAGGGTTTCAAGGCGTGAAATGGCATCTCGCGGGCTGTTGGAGTGTACGGTGGTCAGTGAGCCGTCGTGACCGGTGTTCATTGCCTGGAGCATATCAAGGGCTTCGCCACCTCTCACCTCACCCACAACGATTCGGTCTGGGCGCATACGCAGGGAGTTCTTGACAAGCTCTCGAATGCTGACGGCGTGCAGACCATCGGCATTGGCTGCTTTGGTTTCCATACGCATGACATGGTCTTGTTGTAGTTGAAGTTCGGCGGCATCTTCAATTGTGATGATACGCTCGCCTTCAGGAATAAAACTCGAAACGACATTCAATAAAGTGGTCTTGCCAGAGCCGGTTCCGCCGGAAATTACAATATTAAAACGGGCACGAACACAGGCTTCGAGAAATTCAGCCATTTGGTTGGTAATGGATCCAAAATTAACCAGGTCTTCCGCTTTGAGTTTGTCTTTGCGGAATTTACGTATCGTGATGGAGGGTCCATCAATGGAGACTGGGCGCACCACGGCGTTGACGCGTGAACCGTCGGGTAAACGTGCGTCGACGGTTGGGGAATCAAAATCCACGCGGCGTCCGAGCGGTAGGACGATCCGGTCGATGATACGCAGAACGTGGTCATCATCATCAAAGGTGATCTCGCTTTTGGTAAGCCGTCCTTTTTTCTCTACGAATATTTTTTTGGGTCCATTGACCATTATTTCAGATACATCCGGGTCGTCTAACAGGGGTTGAATGGGTCCAAAACCAAGGACTTCATTCAAGACTTGTTTGAAAATTTCTTTTTTCAGGTCTTCAGGGAGTTTGAGTTGGGTGTTCTCAAATACCCTCCCGATATTTTGCTGAATAAATGTTGCTCTTTGTGATGGTTCAATGGCTTCTGTTTCCAACACGCGCAGCAAATTATCTGCCAGATATTTTTTCAGACGGATAAGATCCTGCCCTGTCATTTTTTGGGGGGCATTTGCCGCGTAGCGATTTAGCGCCATTATTCACCCCCCTGCTCGTTTTCATCTTCTGTAGGTATGATCCAGATAATCTGGTCCTTTCGAATAGCAAGGAAAGGGGGTTGGTAAAGAATGGATCCATCTGAAGAAAAAACTTCTGCATTGGTAACTGCAATGAATGCGCCTTCTGATTCCAGTTCATCTTTTATGCGCCACTCTCTTCGCACATGAATTGTGCCGCGAATTAGGTGAGTAGCTGTTTGGATCGCTGAAGGGATGGGAGTTTTCGATATTATGTCTGTGTAATATTTTCCCTTTTCATCATATTCAATTGTCATTGTATTCTCCCATTTTCCAGAGCAACGGTTAGCCGCGATTTTTTTGGGCAACAGCCATGGACTCTTGAGCAGCTTCTTTGAAAATTATGGATGCGGTATCTGAAGGGAATTTTAACGTATAAGGGACGTGCTGGCTGTTTGCAAAACTGTATTGTGTGCCAAGGTATGGAATCGCCGCATTGATCTTGATATTCAGGATCGTTTCGGCGCCTTGTTTACTTAATCCTTCCAATCCGGCATGTCGATTCAAAATTGTATAAATCGCTTCCTCTTTAACACCTTTTGTCTTCAAGAAGCTTAATGCGCTCTTTGTCAGCATAATAGTGCTTTCATCAGTACTAATAAGCATGATGGCAAGGTCTGCATGTTGTATCAAGGGGAGTGTGATCTTTGAGAGAGAACGACCTACATCGATCAGCACGTAATCATACACCGACTTTAATTCAGAAATAATCTCCCAAATTCGTCCAACATTTAATTGGTTGCTCAGATCAGGGTCTGGAGACCCCGGCAATAGGCTAAAGTTCCATGGTTTGACCCTGGGTAATTCGTTTGCAAAGAAGGCTGCATCCGCTTGTATTGGAGAACGGTCTGCGATGGTCACTATATTTTCCATCTCGGTATAGTTTACGATTGGAGCGATGGAACCAATCGGGAATACCAAATCGGCAACTACGACTTTCGATTCTGGTTCGATAGTGGAAATGTTATAAGCCAGGTTTGCGCACATGGATGATGTTCCCGTTCCTCCCTTGGCGCTGAGAAACACCATCATTAGCCCACCCTGTTTCATAATACCGGCAGTCACTCCGAATAAACGGGTGATCACATCGCTCAACATGGATACGGCTTGTCCTGATTTGATGATGTATTCGTTAAAGCCGGATTCCTGGCAGGATTTTACCCTGGCGGGGTTATGATCGCTGCTAAGCGCAATGAGCGGAATCTGAGATGTACGCGGATCATTACGGAGTCTGGACGCGAATTCCTCCCCATTTAAATCTGACATAGCCGGGTCGGCAATGACCAGGTCTGGTCGGTCTCGCCAGGTAGAAATCAAACCTTCTTTGCCAGAATCAACTTGAAGAATTTCATAATTTTTTTCAAGCAGTTTTCGGGCAATAAAATTACGGCTCGCGGCATCTGAATCAACGATCAAAATTTTTTTCTGAGGCATGGCATCCTATCCGACTACGCACACCCGAAGATTGCGCAGCCTTACGACTCGGTGGGCGGCATGAGGTAACCCAACCCGGAACGTGTAACAATATGTTGAGGTGAGTGAGCGTCAATTTCGAGTTTCTGCCGCAGGCGGGCAATACTCACCCAGAGAATTTCTTTATCGTTCTTATATTCTGCGCCCCAAACGCTGGTGAGCAATTCTTCTGAAGTAAGAATTTTGCCAAGGTTGTGGGCAAACTGAAGGAGCAGGCGGTATTCTGTTGCCGAAAGCGAAACTGGTTCTTCGCCTTTCCAAACTTCGGCACGGGCAAAATCGATCCTCAAATTATCGTGAGTGAAGAAGCGTGCTTGTCCGGTCTCTACAGGCGCGTGAGCCCGGCGTAGGACTGCCCGAACACGGGCAAGGAGCTCTGTGGCTGAAAATGGCTTGATGAGATAGTCATCTGCTCCGAGGTCCAACCCGCGCACACGGTCTTGTTCTTCTCCTCGCGCAGTGAGAATCACAATGGGGACGTTGGTAAATTCGCGCAGGCGCTGGGTTGCGCCAAAGCCATCCAAGCGGGGCATCATAACGTCCAATAAAACCAGATCAATCGGATTGGTAGAAAAAACCTCCAACGCCTGCATTCCATCCTGTGCAGTAGCCACCTCGTACCCTTCGGTTCGCAAATTCGCCTCCAAGAGGCGAAGATAGCGGGGTTCATCATCCACAATCAGAATACGCTTTGCCATAATAGCTCCTTGAAAATACGATGTTGTCAAAGCGTTGGGTTCGCAGGTAGTTCTATAAAAAAGGTCGTACCGCGATCCAACACTGACTCTACCCAAATATTACCATGATGCGCCATAACAATTTGCTTGCAAATATACAACCCAAGACCCGTCCCCGTTACTGTGCGTTCGCCAGGCACACGATAAAAACGCTCAAACAGAAATGGAATATATTCGGCGGGGATTCCCTCCCCTTCATCGTTCACTGAGATCAGCACTTTATTGTCGATGTAAGCGCCTTGGATCACGATCCTGGATTCCGGGGCGTATTTGATCGCGTTGCCGATCAAATTTTCCAGAACTTGCGAAAAGCGCACCCCATCTGCCAATACAGGCGGAAGGACATCCATATTTAATTCGATGTCCAATGTGTGGTGGTGTGTTTTTGTCCTTGCCACCACATCTCTTACCAATGCATCCAGGCGGACCGGCGAAAATTTGAACTGGATCGTCTTGCTTTGTAGACGGGCTGATTCGAGCATATCTTCGATCAATTTAGCCAGCCGATCTGCCTCTTCGTCAATAATGGTAAGAAATTCCCGCTGCGTGGCTTCATCCCATATGGTGTCCTGCCGAAGCAGGCTTGTGCTGTATCCTTTGATAAACCCAAGCGGGGTTCGTAATTCATGCGATATGGTTGAGACAAAATCATCCTGAAGCCGCATTTGCCTTTGTACAGAATCCAATTCGGCGCGTGCTTCCTGAAGTTGTTTACGCTCCAAAAGTGACGATGCCCATACAGCCTGAAGGGACGCAACATGAATATGCAAATCTAAATACTCTGGTCCGCCAAACCGCACGAAGAGAAGCGCCCCATGTAATTTTGATGCCACATACAAGGGAATGCCCAGCATGTGGATCTGCGATAAACGATTGTTCGGGCTTGCATCCTGCAACGGACCACGAATGATCATGTGTTCGTTTTGGATCACATCCGAAGCGATACCTTCCCCCCATGAAGCATCGGCTTCGGCTGTTTTTCCACGACCCAATGCGCGGGCGTAGACCACATCCAAACCTTTTGCCCGGTCATCCAGGGTATAGATGGCGACATTATCAAAAACAAACAGCCCACGCATGGACGTGAACATAATATCCAGGGCGTTTTTCCAATCCTCAGCAGATTGCATTTCCCGAAAGACGCCGTCAAGTTGTACCAGTGTGTCTTTATTCATAATGAGATTTATTCTCGAATTACTAAAAGTGGGAACTTAAAGGTCGCGCCCTTCCCCTCGGCAGATTTCACATCCAGCAGGGAACCATGCGCTTCAACGATCTGGCGAACCAAAGACAAGCCCAGTCCCGTCCCGCCATAACGACGGGTTGAGGATCCATCCAACTGGTGAAATGGTTCAAAAACCTCTTTCAAGCGGTTTTGTGGAATACCCACACCGGTATCACTCACCCCAATGCGTATCAGGTTTTTTCCTTCTTCTTCCAATGAAATAGTTACCGTCCCGCCATCTGGCGTGAACTTGATCCCATTATCCACCAGTTGCGAGATCACCCAACTGATTTTTTCACCATCTGCCTGAACGAACGGCATGGCTTCGGGAGACTCTACCAACACCGACACACCACGACCTTCTGCTTTGCGCCTTGCAGATTTGGCGGCAAGATTTACAAGACGGTGAATATCTACACTGCCCAATTTCATGCTCAACTCGCCCTTGGAGGCAAGCGAGAACATGATCAAGTCTTCGATCAAATCTTCCAATTTACCTGCCGAGCGCTGGCTGACCGTGAGCGCGTGCTTCTGTTCATCTGAAACATCACCCAGCGACCCTGAAACCAGCAATTCAAGATAGCCTTTGATATGGGTTAATGGAGTGCGAAGTTCGTGAGAAATATTGGAAACAAAATTTGCCTTCATCTGGTTTAGCTCAGAAAGGCGGTTTAGGGCGTCATTCAGGTCGGCGGTACGTTCACGGACGCGCTGCTCCAGGTTGCGGTTTGCCGATTGCAAAGCAGAGCGCAATTGGATGATCTGCTCAGTGATCACCTGATCCAACGTATCCCGATCCAACAGGTTTAAATCCATGAGCGCCTGCCCCAATAGGGCATGTTCGCCTTTGCTTATGGCTTCTTGTTGAAGTGTGAGCGCACGTTGAAGATCTAGTTCACTGATCAGCCCCTTTTGGACAAGATATTCCCCCATGCGTGGCACAAGCATTTCTGGAGATAGTTTGGGAGGAGCGCTCGTCATTTTGCCTCTTTTCTGCTTTGGTTTCTCTATTGAATAACCCAATCACCATCAATCATGACAGCGGACGGGGTCATTGTTAACAAGCATTCGGGGACGATCTTAAACGGATCTTCATCCAACACGATCAGATCGGCGTGATAATTTTCTGCCAATTTGCCGAGGCGGTTTTCAGCATTTGCCGTGTACGCCGCGCCGATGGTGTAGCCAGACAAGGCTTCGGCGAGGGTCAATTTTTGTTCGGGCAACCAACCCTCGGCGGAGGGAGAACCGTCTGCGCGTTGACGGGTGATGGCGGCATACAATCCTAAAAATGGATTGGGCGATTCCACGGGCGCATCCGATCCAAAAGCGAGCACGGCGCCATAATCCAATTGAGTTCGCCAGGCATACGAGAGTTTGGCGCGTTCGCCCCAATAACGGTCTGCGGCGAACATATCGGAGGTGGCATGAATGGGCTGCATCGAAGCGATAACATTCAGCTTTGCAAGGCGCGGCGCATCATCGGGATGAATGACCTGCACATGCTCAATGCGGTGACGCAGATGCGGCAGGTTATGTTGCGTTTCATAATTGCGCAATTGTTCAAATGCGTTGAGCACTTCGTGATTGGCTTTATCACCAATCGCGTGGACGGTCATGCTCAAGCCAACATCAGCGGCTTTGCGAGCGTGTTCAAAAAGTTCTTCGCCATCCATGTTGAGAATGCCCTTATTTTCAGGTTCATTCTCATAAGGCTGGAACATCGCCGCCGTGCGCGGACCGAGTGCGCCGTCCATAAAAACTTTTACCGAGCCAAGCCAAAGCATTTCATCGCCAAAGCCAGTGCGCAGACCGAGGTCGTTTGCCTGTTGCACACTTTCAACAGGGATATTTTTGCACACGCGCAATTTTAATTTACCTTGTGCCCGCAGAGATTGCAATGCCATGAACGAATCGCGGCGGTCAAAATCGTGGATGCCGGTAACGCCCATCTTCCACAGCACAGATTGAGCGCGAAGCATCGCCGCTTCGATCTCAGCCAAAGTTGGTTCTGGCACCGCAGCATTGACCAACGCCATAGCCGTTTCTAACATCACGCCGGTCGCTTTGCCATTCGCATCCCGATGTATGGAGCCGTCTTTCGGGTCTGGCGTCGTATCCGTGATATTTGCCAACTTCAGCGCAGGTGTATTCGCCCACGCCGCATGAAGCGACTTGGCGGTGAGGTACACAGGGTTATTTGGCGCAACGGCATCGAGTTCCGCAGCGGTTGGGAATTCACCATCCCAATCATTTTGCTGCCAGCCATGCCCCAACACCCATTCGCCCGCCTTGGAGTTGCGCGCACGCTCCCCCACCCGCCGCAGACATTCTTCTTTTGTCTTGGTTTCGCAATCCACTTTGGAAAGTCCCAGCGAATAAAACTGCATATGGATGTGCGCATCGGTCAGCCCAGGCAGGATGGTCTTGCCTTTCATATCTTGCTTTTCGACTTTGCCATGTGCAATGGTTTCAAGCTGGTCTTTGCTTCCCACAGCAATAATCCGCCCGCCCGCGATGAGAATCGCAGAAGCGTGCGGATTGGACGAATCAAGGGTGTGTATGTTGGCGTTGTAAAGGAGTTTCATAGTTTACGTCATCTTCTTCAGCAATTCGTCTAACTCTTCATCAGAATAATAGTAAATCGTCACCGTGCCGCCCTTCTTGCCGTGCTTGAGCGAGACTTTCGTACCCAAACTGCGTTGGAGGCGTTTTTCCACGTCAATCACATCGGCGCTGACCGTTGCCTTCTTCGCCTTGACCGGCTTAAAGCCTGTCAGTTTGCGGATCAAATCCTCAGTTTGGCGGACGCTTAGAGAAAGGTTGATGACAGTCTGCAAAGCAGAAGATTGAGCCTTTTGCGTGGAAAGTGAAAGCAGCACACGCGCATGACCTTCTGTAATCTTCTCATCCACCAACGCCTGCTTGACCACATCCGCAAGGTTGGTGAGGCGCATGGTATTGGTCACTGCCACACGGCTCTTGCCAACGCGCCTGGCGATCATTTCATGTGAAAGACCAAATTCCTCAGAAAGCTGGTGATAGGCTTCGGCTTCTTCCATGGCGTTCAAATCTGAACGCTGCACGTTTTCGATGAGGGCAACCTCAAGCAGTTCCTGGTTATTTGCCTGACGTGAAACCACAGGCACGGTTTTCAAACCCGCCCGCTGCGAAGCCTGCCAACGCCGTTCCCCCGCAATGAGAATAAACGTCCCATTACCTTGCGGCGAGACAATCAACGGTTGAATCACGCCATGTTCCTGAATTGACGCGGCTAGCTCATCCAACTGCTCTTCTTTGAAATGAACACGCGGCTGGCGTGGATTGCGTTTGATCGCTTCTACGGGAACTTCTTGAACCCCGCCAGTTACCGTCTGTCCGCCGCTTTTATTTGTATTTGCAGGGGGTACAGCCGCCTTCCCCCCGCCGGGGATGAGTGCATCTAAACCTTTGCCAAGACCTTTTCGTTGAGCCATATTTCTACCTTTTCAACCACAAAGGATTTGAAGGTTTTCCTTTGTGATACTTTGTGGTTAATTTTTATCGCCTCGAACCAATTCTTTCGCCAATGCCTCATACGCATCTGCACCCGGAGAATTCGGCGCATATTCAGAGATCGGCAACCCATACGAAGGCGCCTCTGCCAGACGAATATTGCGGGGGATGATGCTCTTGAACACCTGATTCGGGAAGTGCTTGTTCACCTCGCGCACCACATCTGCCGAGAGATTGGTTCGGGTGTCGTACATGGTCAGGATCACACCACGCACCTTCAGATCAGGAAAAATAGCCGCGCGCACGCGTTCAATGGTTTGGGTCAATTGTCCCAATCCTTCGAGCGCAAGATATTCGCACTGCACCGGCACGATCACACCATCCATCGCCGCCATCAAGCCGTTAATGGTCAACAGCCCAAGCGAAGGCGGACAATCCACCAGCACATAATCATAGCGATTTGCCACTTTGAGGATCGCCTTACGCAAACGAGACTCACGCGCAAGCTCATCCACCAATTCCACCTCGGCGCCCGCCAACTCAGGCGCCGATGGCAAGAGCGATAACTTCAGGCGGTCATTTAACAAAATAAACGGGAAGATATCCTCTTCGCCCAGCAGCGCATCATAGGTACTATTTTCAACCGTCAACTTATCCACACCCAAACAAGATGTGGCATTCGCCTGCGGGTCAAGGTCTACCACCAACACCCGCTGACCGTGCTTCGCCAAATACGCCGCAAGATTAATGGTCGAAGTGGTCTTACCCACGCCACCTTTTTGATTCACCAAAGTATAAATTTTCGTCAAGACAAAACCTCCATCTTGCAATGCTCAATTTCTTCATGGGTTGGAATACCCAGCAAACCTACTCGTGTCACTGAATACGCCGCAAGGTGTGTCGCAAAACGCGCAGCTTCCCAGGGGTCTTTCGTTTGGTAAAGCCGCGTAAAAAAACCTGCCGTAAAAATATCGCCCGCACCGGTCGCATCCACTTCCTTCACCGAAAGAGGGCGGTATCGTCTGCGGTCGCCATGCCAATGCAAGACTGCTCCATTTTCACCTTCTGTCAGGCAAAGCAGACGGGTGTGATGCGCCATCCATTCGACCAGTTCGAGATCGTGATTAATATCTTCGAGCGACATGACCACGCCTCCAACCCTACTGAGAACCTGTTCGCTGTTTTCCCAAGCCTTAGCAAACACTGAACCCTTTTCGTCCCACGCCCGCATCCAGCCTTGCGGCGTCACCCCCACCCACGATGCAGGGAACATTTCTGTCAGTGTGGGGTCTACCTCCTGCGCAATGGGCGCAAGATGAACGACTGGAGCGTTTTGCCATGCCTGTGGAATGTGCTCGTATGTGATGCGCTCTGCCTGTCCATGCAAGGTTTGTTTGCGTCCGCTTTCGGTGTAGACGTTCTCAAAAATGGTGCTGGTCTTGGATGGGATATTTACGATCTGAACCCCGTCAAGAAGGTGCAACGGCGCATCTTCTCCAGCCGAGGTGACAATGCCAACTCTCATACCCATTGCCAGCGCAGTTAATGCCGAGTAGCTTACCGTGCCGCCAAGCTGTTTGCCCGAAGGCGTCAGGTCTACTGCCACATGACCGATCAGCAGGTAATCTACAGGGAGAGGCTCAAGCATGGGCAAATTATACCGTAGTGAACTCTTTCCCCTTTCTTCATTCCTATGAGGTCAAGATGAAAAAAGTAAGAAAAAGACCGTGGAATTTCTTCCACGGTCTATCTGTCTCATTTATTCTTTTGGCAGGATCACAACCTTGCGGTAGGGTTCTTCGCCTGCACTTTCTGTTTTTACGGCGGGGTGCCCGCGCAGTTCGATGTGAACGACACGACGTTCGCTGGAGGGCATGGGTTCCATGGTCACTTTACGCCCCGTTTTGGTGACCTGGTCTGCCATGCGGTTGGCGAGTTGGCGAATCTGTTTTTCGCGGCGGGCACGGTAGCCTTCCACATCCACGATCACCTGCACCCATTGTTGGGTCTGTTTGCCAACGATGAGTGAAGCCACATGCTGGAACGCCGCCAGTGTTTCTGCCTTGCGTCCGATCAGAGCGCTCAGGTCTTCGCCACGAACGTCCACTTGAATGGTGTGGGTGTCGGCTCCGTCGCTGTCGTCAAAGTGCGCCGAGACTTGTGCCGTCATACCCATGTGATAAATCAGTTTGGATACGACTTCTTCTGCTGTATTTAGCACGGCATCGTGATCTACAATGGCGGTGCGCTGCGGGGCGGGTTTTGGCTCACGCTTTGGTTCTGGTTTTGGTTCTGGTTTTGGTTTCGGCTTCGCTTCCACCGGCTTTTTCTCTGCACGCGGTTTGGGCTGCTCTTTCGCTTTCGGCTTGGGGTCTGCCTTTTTGGTCGAGGCAGGTTTGGGTCCACGCCCTGAGGCGGTACTTACATCCGGTTTTTCTGCAGGGATTTCTGGCATGGGGGGCGGGGTCACAGAAAGGCGCACGCGCACCTGCCGCCCGCCGAGTCCAAATAATCCTTTTGAGCCAGAGTCCAAAACTTCTACAGAAACTGCATCAGCAGTAAGCCCAAGTTGTTCAAGCCCTTGCTGAATGGCTTCTTCGACCGTTGGAGCGATGATCTCCAATGTGGTTCGCTCATTCATGGTGCCTCCCTACTTTTTTGCCGGAGTATTGTTCTTACTGCCGGGAATTAAATTGCTCCAATTGGCGCGTCCGGTGGCAGCATATTGTAAGATACCCAATAAGTTGCTTGTGATGAAATAAACAGAGATGCCCGAGGGGAAGGTAAGTGCAAACCAGCCCAGCATAAGCGGCATGTAAATTGCCATGCTGCTGCTCATGGCGGCAGTTTGCGCGGCTGCCTGATCGTTGGGGTTGGGAGGCGTTGCCGGCATGGTCAGTTTTGTTTGAATGTAGGTGGTGAGAGCTACAACCAGCGCCAGCAAAGGAAAACCATTAGGAAGGAAGGATACTTCGAAGGGCAGGGGGATGCCTTCAGGGCGACCCAGGTTCATCCACAAAAAGGTGCTGTTGAGCGGGATGATATTGCTCACGTTTTGAAAGGGGTAGATGGTACGCGCAAGGTTGAGCATATCGAGCGGGGTGGCTGCCATGGCGCGGATGACTGCCTGATACAAGCCGATGATGATCGGGAATTGAATAAGTGTAGGGAGACAGGAGGCAAATGGATTAATACCGCGTTCTTTATAAATGCGCATTTGTTCCTGCGCCAGTTTTTCACGGTCTTTGGCATATTTCTTTTGAATATCCTGCCATTCCTTGTCGCTTTGCAATTCCTGCATGGCTTGGGCGCCTTTTACCTGTGAGGCGTTGAGGGGCCAGGTAATGAGCCTGATAACGATTGTAAATAATATGATGGCTACCCCAAACATTTGCGGACCATGACCAAGGATGTCATAGATCCACAGGAGGAGGTTAACCATGGGTTGTATGATAAGTGTCTGCCACATGGGGTGTGTTCCTTATTTTTCGGGGGTGAAGGTCCAGGCTTGCCGACCTTCAAGATCGTAGGCGGCGAGGGAGAAATCTGCCTGATAGGGTGCAACGAGGACAAGTTCGTTGGAAAGAACCGGGGTTGTGTATAACTTTCCGCCGACGGTCTTTTCCCAAACGGTCTTGCCGTCAACATCGAATGCAACGAGGGTGCCTTCTTCTGTTACAAAGTAAATGCTGTCATTTACGATCAGCGGACTTGCTACGATGGGGCCATCTGGTTTGACATCACCCCAGTTTTGGCGGTTGCTGGCAACATCCAATGAATAAATATTGCCGCCCAGGTCGGCATAGTAGAGGGCGCCGTTATTAAAAACGGGAGTGCCCCAAATCCATGCGGGGGAGGTGGTCAAGACTTCATTTTGACCAGACGCTGAAACGAATTCAATATTTGAATTGAACGAACCAACGTAGATACCATTCTCACCAACTGCCGGGCTGCTGGGCAAAGCGCCGCCAATATCCACGGGTTCGCTGAGTTTCATGGTGTCAAGGTCAATGATGTGAAGGTGGTGGTCAAGGGATGTGATGTAGAGGTAGGTACCATCTGTCACAGGAGATGACCAAAGTGCGCCGCCCAATTCAATGGGGTCTTGCAACTGTTTCCCATTCAAATCAAGGATGTAGAGAAAACCGTCAGAGTTGGGCGCATAAATGATTTCATTAAGAATAAGGGGGGTAGCCACCCACTTGCTTTTGGCGCCAGTGAATGGGGCTGCCCAATTATCCTTACCGGTTTCGGGGTTGATGCTCACCAAAATATGGCTGTTCCCTTCACTGCCGATAATAAGCTGACCATCTGGGGTGATCGCTGGGTTTGAATTGAATATGAGATTCGTATCCACTTCAGCCGGATAACGCCATACTTCTGTGCCGTTTTGTACGTCAACAGCATAGACATGAGACCCGGATGCCAAATATGCCTGTGTGGCATCTGCTGAAAGCCCTGCCCAAGTATTCACGATGGTAGCACGGCTGCCCGAACAAGCGCTAAGAATTACAGCGCCAAGTACAAGCAACAAAAACAGTTTTAACTTGTTCGTGTTCAAATTGGATTTACTCCTAACATACGGAAAAGCGCCGAGCTTTCCCGGAAATATGCTTGATTACGGAACGGGGTCGTACCCGCCCGGGTTGAAGGGGTTACAGCGCAAAACACGCCATGCCGCCATGAATGATCCCTTGAATGCACCATGTTTGTATACCGCCTGATACCCATAATGTGAACAGGATGGGTAAAAACGGCATGTGTTTGCAGGCAGCCCGGGTGAGATCACCATTTGATAGAGACGTATGATGGAAAGAACCAGGATACGAGGAACATTCCCAAGTGTACGCGGCATATCTCGCAAGCGCGGTTCATGGGAATAATCGTGAAGGATAAATTGCTCTTCGTGTTCGTGGTCTTGATTCATTCGGTGGCGTTATCTGTGGCGAGGAGCCTGGCTCTTCGGAGCAGGTTTAACAACGCGGAGCGGGTATCTGCCAGGGAGGCAGTGACAAGTGCGGGTCTGGCGATCAGGATCAAATCCCAGCCGGAGGCGATGGAGGGAATCAGTTCGCGCATCGCTTCACGCAGCAGTCGCTTTGCGCGGTTGCGGTGGACGGCTGATCCTGTTGTTTTACCGGCGGCGACACCGATCTTTAAGTGTTCGCCATTATCGTTCGCTTGTGTTACTAACACAACAAGCGGATGGGCATAGGACTTGCCTGTTCGCCTCACCCGCTTGAAATCTTCGGATCGGGACAGTCTAAATCGCTTCTGCACCCGCGCCTCTTAATAATTTCTCCTCAAAGGGAGATTACCAACGAGTCTTCTTAACGTGCTCGTTCATCTTGACAGTCAGTTTGTGGCGTCCCTTCAAGCGGCGGCGCTTGAGAACGTCGCGTCCGGAGGAGGTTGCCATACGCGAGCGGAAGCCATGCACGCGGACACGGCGGCGGATCTTGGGTTGATAAGTTCGCTTGGTCATTCTACGTTCTTCCTTTATTCCTTCAATTATTTACACAATCCCCAATGGGACGGTATTTTCTGAGCTAGACAGCGCGTTATTTTACCCTAAGGGGTGCGAATCGGTCAATTTGAATCAGGCGAAGTATTTGTCCCAAAGCGGCTTGGTCTTGGCGGGGTTTATGAACGATGATTCAAAAGCAAAGCGATTACAGGTCTTAATATCATCCATGCTCATGCCAAGGATTTCGTGTGCAATGCGGTATTCGTTGTTGACGTTGGTTTCGAGCACTTCGGGGTCGTCTGAATTAATGGTTACACGCACACCGAGGTCGAATAGCTTTTTGAGCGGATGTTCCTCAATTGTTCGCACACCGTTGGTCAGATAGTTTGACCAGGGATTCACTTCGAGGGTAATCCCCTTCTCAATCAAAAGTTCCACGGCTTTCATATCTTCAATACTGTGAATACCATGTCCAATGCGGTCAGGCTGAAAATGGTTAATGGTATCGATCACATACGAAGCGGGCGTATCTTCGCCGGAGTGGATGGTTACTTTCAGCCCGGCATCTTTGGCTTTCATGATCGGCTTGATGAAATCTTTGACCGGGTAGAGTTTTTCGGCATCGGCGAGGTCTACGGCTTGGATGTGCTGCTTGTGCTTGATCGCCCAATCCACGGTTTTGACGCAGGACTCGGGTCCCATGCCGCGCGAGGTAATGGCAATGATGCCGATTGCCATATCGAATTCTTTTTCGGCGCGTTCTTGTGCGCGCAGCAAACCATCGAGACAGGCATCCCAATTCAAGTTATAGCCATGAAACGCCCAATCGGGTGAGAAGCGTACTTCAAAGAGTTTGATATTCTGTTTGGCGCAATCTTCGAAGAGCTCCCACGAAATACGTTCAAAGACTTCGGGCGAGGTGATGGTGCGCTGGAAGATGTCAAAAGCATCCAGCACCGCTTTCAGGCTTTGCATCTGCTCCAATACTTTGACGTGTTTATCCAACTCCCCCACTTCGTAGGAAGGCAGGCTCACGCCCTGCGCACGCGCCACGTCAATAATGGTCTGCGTGCGGATCGCGCCTTCGAGGTGGCAGTGAATTTCGGTCTTGGGGATTGAGTTGTATTTTGGGTCGAAGTTTTTCATGGCTATATTTTACCCTGTAGGTCATGCTTTCAGTGTGACAGCCTGATATAAAAATACCGCCACGCTACAATAATTTTCGGCTCGTGTGTAAAAGATATGCCGTCGTTTGACAAGACGAAAAAATCTTAACGCGAATAGCGCAAATGAAACGAATTTCGCGAAAAATTCGCGTTATTCGCCCGATTCGCGAAATTCGCGTTCTGCCTTTTGCTCTTCTTTTAAAATTTTCAACCTGCTTTGAGAAAACCTTCGTCACGCTACAAGCGTGACCTACATTCCCAGCCGCAGCGCCGCCTGCAAAAGCACATTGGCGCCGTTCACGCAATCTTCCCATTTGGTAAACTCACGCGGCGAGTGACTGGCGCCATCCACCGAGGGGACGAAGATCATGCCCACCGGGCACAGATCTGCCAGTGACTGCCCGTCATGCCCGGCACCCGAAGGCAGCGGCATGTGCGACAAGCCAAGTTCATCACACGCATTCGCAAAGGCGCCGCGTACATCGGTGTCCATCAGGCTGGGCGCATGTTTGCCAAAAAACTCCGTCTGCAAGCCCAAGCCAAAACGCACCGCCTGCTCCCCCGCCAAATTCAACAACGCCTGATTCAAGCGTTCAAATTCTGCGGCATCGGGCGAGCGGAATTCGAGCGAAACATCCACTTGCGCAGGCACAATATTAAACGCACCCGGTGCAAACTCCATTTTGCCCACGTTCACCACGCAATTCGGAAAGTCTCGCATCACCATCTCCCGTGCCGCCAATGTGAAAGCGCTCGCCCCCAGCGAAGCATCGCGCCGGTCTTCCATCGCCGTCGAACCGGCGTGGTCAGCCTTGCCCAGAAACGTCAACTTGTACGACCAGATTCCAACGATGGCAGTCACAATCCCAATATCCGTGCCCGATTTTTCCAGACGCTTGCCTTGCTCAATGTGCAATTCCAAATAGCCCGCCAGCGTTTCGGGTTTACGCGCCGCGCTCAACATGCCTGCCTCGGTCAAGCCCGCCCGCATCATTCCTTCCACCAGCCGCTCGCGCCCGCCACGCGGTTTCTCTAAATTTTCTTTGGATAAATGACCCGCCAACGCGGCGCTGCCGAGGAGTCCGACCAGCGTGCCTTCTTCGTCGGTAAAGTCCATCGCCTCGATCTGGACTTTGAGGTTGATTCTGTTTTCTCGGAGCGTTTTCAACACTTCAAGCGCTGCCATTACACCCAACGCCCCATCGAATCGACCGCCATTCGGCACCGAGTCCAAATGCGAGCCGAGGATGAGCGTCGGCGCAGATGGTTCATCGCACGGCAGGACAGCAGAGTGATTGCCTGCGCCATCTGTGCGGAATTCAAATCCGCTGGCTTCGATGTGTTCGTGCAGCCATTTGCGGGCGGCGAGATGCGCTTCACTGAGCGACGGTCGGTCTACGCCCGAATCAGCCGTCGCACCGATTAAGGCTAACTGGTTGAAGGCATCCAGCAATCGGTCAGAGTTGATGCGCAAAGAGGAAAAGGCTTGGGTCATGAGTCAGAGTCTCCTGTATCCTGCCTATGATAAAACATATTTATATTCGTAGCATTCGCCCATTCGCAAAATTCGCGTTCATGCCCTTAAAACGAACAGGAGCCGAGTTGCCTCGGCTCCTGTTTTTGGTGATGTTACTTGGTCTTGATGCTGATGGTTTTGGGTTTGACCTCTTCAGCTTTGGGGAGCGTGATGGTCAGAATGCCGTTCTCGAAATCGGCTTTGGCTTTATCTGCCACCACCTCGGTGGGTAGAACGAGCGAGCGTTCAAACGTGCCCCAGCGTTGTTCACGGATGTGATACGCCTTCTCTTTGGTTTCGCTCTCCTGCTTGGTCTCGCCTTTGAGGGTGAGCACCTCGCCGGTGACGTTGATTTGCACTTCATCGGCTTTGATGCCGGGCAGGGCGGCTTTAACCACGACCTCATTGTCGGTCTGGTACATATCCACCGCGGGGATGGACCAGTTGCTGCCAGCAAGGCTGAGCGGGCGGGTGAACGCATCGTCGAAGAGGCGATCCATGGCTTCGCGCAGGGTCATCATCTCACGAGCGGGCTCCCAACGAATAATGTTTGACATAGCTACCTCCTTATGGGTAATTGGAATTTATCTTACGCCCTTTAATTTAAAACGCCTGCGTTAAAAAAACGCAAGCGTTTTGTATTCGTTTTGTTAGAGGGTCGTTTCAGGAAGAAAAGGCGTTGATAAGGATGACGATGCCATACACAATGCCTACGCAGGTAATGCAAACACCCAGCATCTTTGCGGCTGTAAGCCATTTATTTTCAGGCTTTTGGTCAGGCATTCTTATTCCTTGCTGCGTTTGAAATCTACAAAGCGGTAGCCCACGCCGCGCTCGGTGAGAATGTAGACCGGGTTGGCGGGGTCTTTCTCCAGCTTTTGGCGCAGGTAGTTGATGTAAAGGCGGACATAGTGCGGCTCGTCACGGTATTCGTAACCCCATACTTTTTGGAGCAGTTGGTCATGAGAAACGACCCAGCCTGCATTTTGCACAAGGTGATACAACAAGCGGTATTCGGTCGGGCGGAGCTTGACGAGTTTACCTTCGAGCCAGATCTCACGGCGTTCAAAATCGATCTTGAGGCGGCTGTCAATTTCGATCAGTCCGTGCATCGAGCCGCCCGTCCCTTCGGTGCGGCGCAGCACGGCTTTGATACGGCTGACTAACTCACGCGGACTGAACGGTTTGGTGATGTAATCGTCCGCGCCATGTTCCAGTCCGCGCACACGGTCATCTTCTTCGCCTTTGGCGGTCAGCATGATGACCGGCACGCTGCTAAAATCGCGTACGGTTTCGAGCACGTCAAACCCGTCAATATCCGGCATCATCACATCCAGCAGGATGAGATCGGGGGTAAAGTCGCGGATCTTTTGAATGGCTTGTTTTCCGTTGAATGCTTCTGCCACTTGAAAGCCGTCATGCTCCAGGTTCATACGAATAAACCGCACCATGCGTTCTTCGTCATCTACTACGAGAATGCGGCGTCTATCCAAATCTGTCATTATTTCCTCACAAAGCCAATGATCTTGTCATCTTCGGCATCGCCAAGAACTTCAATGAAGCCGATCTTAACCAGGGGCCAGATCACCTTGGCGGTCTCCGCATCGATGTAATGAAGATCCTTCCCATCCTTCTGTCGCGGATTAATAACCGTGATAATGGTATCTGAGGGACCAGGGAGCGCCTCAACCTCGCACAGAACGGATGCCTCATTGGGGATATGTAAAATAATACTGTATGGCATTTCCGTTTTCCTTTAACTTATTTTTTTTCGATCAATACCTGAATTCTTAGCTTACCGAGCGAAATCACATCGCCATGTTTCAGGGTATTTTCGGTGTTTGGTTCCAATCGGGCGTTATTTAGAAACGAACCATTTGCAGAGCCCAGATCCATAAAAATGATCTGTAAACCGAAGCGCTTGATCACCGCGTGTAAACGCGAAACACCCGCAGCATATGCCTGATAGGGCGAAAGGTCAATATCCGGCATGATGGGCTGCCCTTCGCTAATGCGCCCCATGGTGAATTCATTACGAACGGTCAGGGGCAATACCTGTCCGGTTTCCAGCAAGTGTAAATTCGCCCAGGCATTCTCCCCTTCAACGGCTTCGGTAACTTCTCTTGCTCCCGTTTTTTCAGGTATATCCGTCCCAATGGATTGGGTCACCAACGTATCCTTGCCAATCAATTGGGCGCCGCATTCAACGCAGAACATGGTTCCAGTCACATTGGCATGTTTACAATTGGAACAAATAATCATCAGTTCTTCTCCTTACCACCCCCCAGCAACAAGGCACGGGTTTGGTATTTAATATCTTTAATGCCCGATGCACTCCAGGCATGTGAGTTTTCAAGGTTTTGCGCTTCCAACAAGGCTGTTTTTGCCGCCGAGTTCTCGCCCTGCGCCAGCAAATGCGTTGCCAGCCTTTGCAGTTGTTGTGATGCTTCGTTATATCTTCCTTCTTCAGCGGCTACCTTGGCACGCTCCTGCATTCGATACAAGGTCAACTGCGAGATCGCCTTTAAGATGGATTTTGGAGGTTCAGAGGCAGCCGGTTCATCCTTCACCTCACGGTTCAAGCGGATAAGCAAAGGTGCGACTGGCATCGGGTCAGATTTTACAGATACTTTGAGCGCACCTTCCAGCAAAGTCACAGGTCCATTATGTAATGCCTGAGGGTGAACGATCATCTCAATAAGGATTTCAAGCGGGGCATTACGCAGAATTGGACCCAGACGCAAGGGGCTGGCTACATCCACCTGCCCACCATCTGGTTGAAGCCGGAAAACAAAATTTGTCTCCACACCATCGCGAAGCCTGATTTCCAAATTCACTTCATCTGCATAAATATTGGAAAACGACTTGAATTTCTCGATCAGGAAATGTTCAATATCTCTCGGTTGAGAAATATGAACTGACGACCCACCGGTCTTTCCTGCAAGAGCATCCAAAAAAACATCATTCCACTCGTATCCTATTCCCATTCCTGTAATGCCTACGTTCAGTAACGCAGCCTTTTCAGCCAGAGCCAGGCATTTTTGTTCGTCTCCATAGGTATTTCCATCAGTAAGGAGAATGATGTGATTCACACGGTCTGGGCTGATGGTCTTACGAATCTCATTCAGCCCTGCATTTAAACCTTGAAAAATCTCCGTAGCTCCAGACGGCGTGATCTTTTGTATACTATCTGCATGTTTTTTTATATCGGTATTTATCGAAGCCGGTACGACCACCTCTGCACGGTCACTAAAAGTGACAATGCTTAATACATCGTGCGCACGAAGCGAACGCATCAATTGCACCGCTGTATCCTTCAGGATATTCATTTTTTCGCCCTGCATGGAAGTCGAGCGATCCAACACAAGGCAGATATTTAATGGCGGGGCAGGTAAACTGCCAGATTGCCGCTCCGAAGGTTCAATTTTCACCAAAGCGTATAAGATCTGCTTTTCCTGAAGATACACCAGGCTTGGGCGGCTATATTGCACCGCGTAACGAATGTATTTATGTTTTTCTGTGAACGCTTCACTCGGAAGTGTAAGGTCGTATTGCTTACGCCGGTTGGGATTTGATAGAACCTCATACGCCTGTTGAATGGTTAAGAAAAGTTCAGTCTCACCAGCCGCCGTATTTTTATCCGGGTGCAAACGCTGAGCAGAATGGAGATAGGCGCGTTTGATCTCCTCCTGCGTTGCATCACGGAAAACTCCAAGAATAGAGTAGAAATCCGGCGGATTTTGAGGCATAACTACCCAATCATTTGAACAAGAATGACTGAAATATTATCGGGTCCTCCAGCGGCATTGGCAGCATCTACCATACTTTGACAGGCGCGATGCATGTTGGGAGCTTCACCAATAATACGAATAACGTCGTTCTCACTGATCACCCCCCACAACCCATCACTACAGATCATAAGATAGCCCGGTTGTGGAAAACGCACTGTAAAAATATCTGCTTCCAGGGTTTCTCCCTGTCCAAGGGCGCGGATGAGAACATTACGGTGTGGGAAACTATCCACCTCATCCTTGCTAAGATGACCAAGTTCTTCCAGCCGTTTTACAAGGGAATGATCACGGGTCAAGGCTTCCATACGTCCGTCAGTATGGACGGCATAGGCACGGCTATCACCTACATGACCAATCGTAACCTGCTGTCCAACCACCAATGCGGCAGTGATCGTTGTGCCGCTGCCTGGCGCTTCACGCTGAATATATTGGTGCGCCTCAAGAATGGACGTCTCCATCACTTCCTGCAACGAATCCTGCATTGACTGTGTCGGGATCCGAAAAAGGTACGAATGGAATTTTTTAGCAATATTCCCGCCAACAATACGAGCAGCAGCATTACTTGCTACTTCGCCAAATTGATGCCCACCCATCCCATCTGCAACAATGTATAAGCCAAATGGAATACTCTCAGCGCTGCCAGAGATGGTAGTCGTCAACGCCAGGACACTATCCTCATTATGGTCGCGTTGTTTCCCAACCGATTGTCCAACGGCTGCCACCAACTGTTTCATTTCGTATTTCGGACCCTGGCTTGTCATAATGGATTGCAATTGAAGGTCAGAAAGCGGAGCCGTCGTAGCAGAATCGGTCAACTGCGCTTCAGGCTTTACAGGGTTTGACTTAGGCTCTTCCTTTGAACCAAATAACTTACGAAAGAAATCAGACACAAGCTCTCCTTTTAGGCAAACAACGCGTATACATGATGGTCGGTTGAGCCGAAGTAAACAATATCATCAACAATCACTGGAGACCCTGTAATGGATCCCTTTCCTTCAAATTTCCAACGCATCTTCCCCGTTCGAAATTCAAGGCAATACATACAACCATCCACAGAGCCAATATAAAGCGAATCTTTGTATATGGCTGGTGAGCTGCTCACCTGGTTATCCGTCTTAAATCGCCAAACTTCCTTGCCGGTATAGCTATCCACACAATAAACATGACCATCTGCCGCGCCAATGAAAACAAAATCGCCTGCTACCGCCGGAGAAGAGATCGTCCCCTTCCCAAGCCTGAACTTCCAAAGCGCCCACCCACTCTTCATATCCAGCGCATATAGTGTTCCATCCAACGAACCCGTGAAAATAACCTCACCCTGGCTCACTGGCGACGAAGTCAATCCCCGCTTCGCCGAAAACCTCCATTTTGCCCCGCCACGGAAATCAAGAGCGTAAAATGTGCCTGCTTCTGTTCCAAAATAGATCATCTCATTTGCAACAAGCGGCGAAGAGTGTACCTCGGCATCCGTTGCAAATTTCCAGGCGGCCCTGCCGCTATGAATATTCACTGCATGAAGGTAGTTATCATCTGATCCAAAAAAGATATGATTATCTGAAATACGCGGAGAGGAATAGATTCTACCTTCTGTTGGATATGTCCAGGCTAGTTTACCTGTACGAGCGCCAACCACATGTAACAACCGATCTTCCGAACCAAAATAGATATTATTCTCATGAACAGCCGGACGTGAGACGATTCCGCCTTCTGATGGGTACTTCCACTGGAATTTACCATCCGCAGCGCTCAAGGCGTACAGGTTATTATCATAACAACCAATATACAGGATACCCTGATGAATTGTGGGGGTGCCGCGAATCTCATCTTCACACTTAAAATCCCAGATAGGCTTAACCCCGCTTGTTGCCGGGGTAGGCAACCCACCTGAGGGGCTGGCAACAACCGTAATCTTTGATAAGGTACCCGTCTTACGGGCAACACTCATCAAAGCGTCCTTCATCGCCGAAGCCGATGGGAAGCGGTCTGCCGGACTGTATTGCAAGGCAGTATTTATAACCGTTTCCAACTCCACGGTAACACGCGAATTAATTCGCCGAATAGGTCTCTCAGAAAATGTAAACGGCGGTTCAAGACGCGGGTCACGCCGGGTAAGAGAATGATGAAGAGTTGCACCCAGTGAGTACACATCCGCGAGAGGCGTGGCATCACCACGATACTGCTCAGGAGGAGAATATCCTTCCGTGCCGATCATCGTTCCCTTAATGCCCGTTTGAAAGGTCTTGGCAATGCCAAAATCCACGAGTACTACACTCCCACTCTGGTTAATCATCACGTTCGAGGGCTTCATATCACGGAAGATGATCGCATCCGGTTTATGAGAATGCAGGTATTCAAGCACATCGCATAACTGTACCGCCCAACTGATCACCTGCTCTTCAGAGAGAAATCCGCTTGTCTCATTAATAACAGTTTCAAGGTCTCTCCCTTGAATAAATTCAAGCACAAGGTACGAACGGTCGTCATGAGAAAAATAATCGTAAATACGAGGAATGGATGGATGATGCAGTGTGGCGAGCAGATTCGCCTCACGCTCAAAATTCTGTACAATGGTCTGCCGCACCAACGGGTCTGGCGCCATATTGATCATCTCTTTTACAGCCACCAACTTAACCACATTCGGAAAGTGCATATCCCGAGCACGGTACACCGACCCCATACCGCCCACACCAATCACATCTTGAATAGTGTAACGGTTAACTAAAGTTACCCCCGAAACCAATTGCTGACGCGATTGATCACCAGAATTTGGGTCGTAGGGTTCAGGGAGGTTGATGTTTTTCGTTTCCATTGACAAATTCTTCTTTGAGGTTCATTGAATTATAAGGGGAATTACCGCCTATGGGAATTGCAATTTTGAGATTAATCGCATGAAAAAACACAAAAAAACCCTTTTTTTTCAGAAAACAAGGCTTGCACACAAAGAGGTTCTACGGCACAATCAGCTTCTGTGAAAATTCTGGCAATCAGCGATCAAGTGATAGAACGCATGTACACCCTTGCAGCGAATGAACATCTCAACGATGTCAAACTCATTCTTGGCTGCGGTGACCTGCCCTACACCTATCTCGAATACCTGCTTACTATATTAAGCACACCCTTGTATTACGTGCCTGGAAACCACGATCCAGATTTCAATGCCAAAGACCCCCGCTCAAGAGTGGAAGGCGGCTCAAACCTGGATTTGAAACTGGTCAACCATCAAGGAGTTTTGATCGGCGGCTTTGGCGGATGTGTCCGCTATCGACCAGATGGCGCAAACCAATACACCCAAGCCGAAGCGTATCAACGTGCTTTTAAAATGCTGCCCAAGCTGCTAATGAATCGCATCCGCTACCGGCGTACACTTGACCTTCTCATCAGCCACTCTCCCCCATTTGGCATTCATGATGATAACGATCCGGCGCATAATGGATTAAAAGCCTTAAACTGGCTCATTCGCATCACCAGACCCCGTTACTTTTTACACGGACATACGCATTTTTACAGAAACAACCTTGAAAATAACGAAACCATTCTGGAGCAAACCAAGATCATCAACGTCTACCCATACAAAATATTTGACACTAATCATTTTTAAATCCGTACTTTGAACCTCCCGTTCTTAATAAAAAGTGAGCAACAAATGCCAAACGAACTAGACCAACAAACCCGTGCCGATTTCAACCGGGCACGCTTCAAATCATTTATCAATCAAGTCGTATCCATTCTTTCAGGCAAGCGCAACAACCTGCTATCGTACGATGACGTGAAAGAAAAATTGCGTATCGGCGGACCCATTTATCGGGGTATGCAAACCGTCCTCGTGGAACAGATCGCAGGGAGTTTGAACCGTTATCACGAATTTGATGATGTCTTCCTCCCCAAGGAAGATCAACTCGCCAGCCGATGGACAAAAGTTGACCGCGCCTTCTACGAAGATATTCACCTCCCGCCTGTGGTTCTTTACAAAGTAGGCGATGTTTATTTTGTCGTAGATGGTCACCACCGCGTATCCGTTGCCCGCGAAAAGGGACAAACCTACATTGACGCAGAAGTGCGCGAATGTGCCACACGCGTCAACCTTACAGCCAGCATCAAACCGGAAGACCTGGAAGTACTCGGCGCAAAAGTAGACTTTCTGGAACGCACCAACCTGGATACCCTGCGAAGCGATATAAACATCAGCCTGACCATTCCAGATGGATTCAGCCGCATGTTGGAACACATTGCCGTACATAAATATTTTATGGGCATTGATTTCAAACGCGATATCTCTGAGCAAGAGGCTATTGAACATTGGTACGATAACGTCTACATGCCCATCGTATCCATCATCCGCCAAAGCAAATTACTTGATGATTTCCCCGAGAAAACCGAAGGCGACCTATACTTGTGGACGCTCGACCACCAGCATTATCTTTACAAAGAACACGGTCGTCCCTTGCAAAAGCCTGAGATTGCTGCGTTGGAATTCATTGAAGAAAACGAGTAACCCATGACCACTCCCCTCCACCCCCTCGCAGGCGTATACGCTGCCGCCGTCACCCCCTATCTTGGCAAACCCAAAACAGCGGGCAAGCCAGATACAGCATTCGATTTTGAATCGATCTCGATCTTCCTGCATTTTCTCGCAGAGCGCGGATGTCACGGCGCCTTGCTATTCGGCACCACTGGCGAAGGTCCATCGTTTTCACCCAAAGAACGCGAAGCCCTGCTGCGTGCCATTCGCGTGATTCGGCATCAAGTGCGCGATTTCCGCCTGCTGGCAGGGACAGGCACGCCCAGCCTGAGCGAAACCATCGAGCTGACAAAACTTGCCTACGAACTCGGCTACGACGGCACAGTCGTCCTGCCGCCATACTACTTCCGCAAAGCAAGCGAAGAAGGTTTGTTCAATTGGTTTAGCGAACTGATCGAGCAAGCCGTGCCCGAGGGAAAATACCTGCTTGGGTATCACATCCCAGTGATGACGGGCATCGGTTTCTCTTTGGATCTGCTGGAACGCTTGAAGGAAAAGTTCCCCCGTCGATTCGCAGGCATCAAAGATTCGTCACATGATGAATCGTTTGCAACCGCTTTAGGACAACGCTTTGGCAGCGACCTGCTGGTGTTGAACGGAACCGATTCATACTTTCATCACGCACTGAAGAATCATGCCCAGGGTGCGATCACCGCCCCAGCCAATCTCATTTCAGACAACCTGCGCGAGGTCTGGGACTTGTTCCAAGCGGGCAAAGACCCATCTGAAGTGCAGGCACGAGTTACAGCACAGCGTCACTTCCTTGAACAGTACTCCCCCATTGCGCCGGTTGTGAAAGGCTTGCTGCACAAAATTCACGGCTTGCCAAATTGGGCATTGCGCCATCCGCTCGAAAGCGCCGATGAAAAGACAGTTGAAGAAGCGGCTGAGAAATTTTTGGCTATCACGTAGGTCACGCTTGTAGCGTGACGATGTAAATCAAGAAATGTCACGTTGAAAACGTGACCTACAAACCCTATGACCATCTGGCGACTACTTTACACTCCCCCAACCAGCGGCGCATGGAACATGGCAGCCGATGAAGCTATTCTCGAACATATCCATCGCGGCGAATCAATTTCAACCCTGCGGCTTTATGCATGGAATCCGGCTTGTCTCTCGCTCGGTCACGCCCAATCCTTCAAGGATGTGGATGTGGAACGACTCCACGCTCAAGGCTGGGATGTCGTCCGCCGCGTGACGGGGGGAAGGGCGATCCTGCACACCGACGAGTTGACCTACTCTGTAACCGGTTCAACAGATGAGTCGACTCTTGCAGGTGGCGTGCTTGAGTCTTACAACCGACTCGCACAGGCGTTGCTCCATGCCGTGCACGAGTTGAGCGTGCCTGTTGAAATGAAAGAACATGAAGATGGGCATACTCAGCAAAACTTGAACCCCATCTGCTTTGAAGTGCCTTCAACTTATGAAATTACAGTCGATGGGAAGAAGCTCATCGGCTCGGCACAGGCGCGGAAGAAAGAAGGCGTGTTGCAACATGGCTCGCTTCCGTTGACCGGTGACCTGTCTCGTATTTGTGATGCGTTGATTTTTGAAAATGAATCCACGCGACAAAACTCAAAAGAAAGATTGCTGGCTCGGGCAACGACTGTCGAATCAGTTCTCGGCGTAGAGATAAGCTGGGAACG
>JACKAW010000007.1 GCA_020634885.1 Anaerolineales bacterium | reverse complement strand
AGGTTTTTAATTCTGCCCCTTGACTCATTTCACTGACAAGCCTAGAATAGCGCCCAATGCTTAAGTCTGCCCGTTGGTTTAGCTTTTATTTTTATTACGGTTTCCGGAGTCCGGTTGCCGGTGGCGGCGCTTAAGTAGACAGCAAACACTGTATGCAAAAGAGCGAGACCACACGGTCTCGCTCTTTTTTTATTTTTTCGTAGGGATAATCCTTGCGGTTATCCTGATTTTCAGAACGTTGGACAGGAGAAGAATGTATGACCACCCGTGGAATTCGCGGCGCGACCACCGTAACCGAAGATAATGTAGACCTGATTCTTCAGGCAACGCGTGAACTGCTTGAAGCGATTGTGAAAGAGAATGCCAGCATGAAACCAGAGGATATTGGCAGCGCCATCTTTACGGTGACAGATGACCTCGCCGCCACCTTCCCTGCACAGGCTGCCCGCCAAATGGGATGGAGTATGGTGCCGATGATGTGTGCTCGAGAGATTCCTGTGCCGGGTAGTTTGCCTAAAGCCATTCGTGTGCTGGTGCATTGGAATACCGAAACGCCGCAGAGTGAGATCAAGCATGTCTATCTGCGAGACGCGGTGAAGCTGAGACCCGATTTGGTGGCGGCGCAGTAAGTCGGTTGAAGGTTCAAGGTTGAATGTTGAAAGTTCTTCAACCTGTAACCTTCAACTTTCAACCTGAAACTTTTTTTTGGAGAAGAACCCATGATGATCATTATGAAAGCCAACGCGACCCCGCAGCAGACAGAAGCGGTAATCGCATCCGTCAAAGAGGCGGGTTTGAACGTCCATCTTTCACAAGGTGTTGAGGCGACCATTATCGGCGCCATTGGCGAGACGCACAGTATTCCGCTTGAGCGTTTTGAAGGAATGGATGGCGTTGATATTGTTCAACGTATCACCAAGCCGTACAAGCTGGCATCACGCCAGTTTCACCCGGAAGATTCGCTTGTGCCTCTCGATGGATTCCATGTGGGCGGTGACGAGATCGCCGTCATTGCGGGACCGTGTTCAGTGGAGAGTCGCTCACAGATCATTGAAACCGCTTTGGCTGTGAAAGAGGCGGGCGCGTCTGCGCTGCGCGGCGGGGTCTTCAAGCCGCGCACATCCCCATATTCCTTTCAGGGACTTGGTGAAGAAGGTCTCGAATTGTTGGCAGAGGCGCGTGAGAAAACCGGTCTGCCCATCGTGGCGGAGATCATGTCGCAGGTGCAGGTGGATTTGATGGTGAAGTATGTGGATGTGCTGCAAGTGGGCGCGCGCAATATGCAGAACTTCAACCTGCTGCGTGCCATCGGCGAGACGCGCACCGCAGTGTTGCTCAAGCGCGGTCTCTCGGCTTCGGTGGAAGAATTGCTCATGTCGGCAGAATACATTTTAGCGGGGGGAAATAATCGTGTGATGTTGTGCGAGCGCGGCATCCGTACCTTTGAAACATCCACCCGCAATACAACGGATATCAATGCCATCCCTGTTTTGAAAAGCCTTACCCATTTGCCTGTCATTCTTGACCCCAGCCACTCGACCGGCTATTCAGAATTCGTCGCTGCCATTGCCCGCGCAGGCATTGCCGCAGGCGCCGATGGACTCATTGTGGAAGTTCACCCCGACCCGGCGAAAGCCGTCTCAGATGGCAGACAGTCGCTCAAACCTGAAGCCTTCGCCGCGATGGTCAAGCAGGTCGGGCAGATCGCCCAAATTATGGGACGTAAACTCGCGACTGTGCAAGGCGAGTATAGCAAGAACGGTTGGGCGTGAAGAACAGAGATTGGAGATGAGTAATTGGTAAATAGTAAGTACCAATCTCCAATCTCTAATTACCAATTACCACCCACCACCACATTCACCCAAAAGGAAACCATACCACCATGATGATCATCATGCGCCCCGGCGCACCCCGCGAACAAATTGACGCAGTCATTTCAGCAGTTGAAGGACACAAACTCACCGCTCATCCCATCTTTGGGGTGGAGCAGACCATCATCGGCGCAGTCGGTGACGGACATTATGTACTAAAAGAAACCTTTGAAGCATTCCCCGGCGTGCTCGAAGTGCAGCGCATTTCCAAACCGTACAAATTGGCATCGCGCCAATTCCATGAACAGGATTCTGTTTTTGAATTCAACGGCTTCACCATTGGCGGCACGGAAGTTCCCATCATCGCGGGTCCCTGCTCGGTGGAAGGGCGTACGCAAATTCTCGAAGTAGCGCAAGCCGTGAAAGAAGCGGGCGCAAACGCCTTACGCGGCGGAGTCTTCAAACCGCGCACCTCGCCGTATGCCTTTCAAGGTCTCGGCGAAGAAGGTCTTGAATACATGGCAGAAGCCCGCGAGAAAACCGGCTTGCCTTTGGTCGTCGAAGTGATGGCGGTCTCGCAAATTGAGATGATGGAAAAATATGTAGACATCTTCCAACTCGGTGCGCGCAATATGCAAAACTTCAATCTGCTGCGTGCCCTCGGTGAAACCCGCACACCCGTGCTCTTCAAACGCGGCATGTCTGCCACCATCGAAGAAATGCTGATGGCAAGCGAATACATTCTCAACGGTGGCAATCACAAGGTCATCTTGTGCGAGCGCGGCATCCGCACCTTTGAAACCGCCACCCGCAACACCACCGACATCAACGCCGTGCCCGTGCTTAAGAAACTCACGCACCTGCCCGTCGTCATGGACCCATCCCATTCCACAGGCGACTCGGCGTATGTCCAATCCATTGCCCGTGCCAGTGTTGCCGCAGGCGCCGATGGTCTCATCGTTGAAGTCCACCAAGACCCGCCGCACGCCATTTCTGATGGCAAGCAGTCGCTCACACCCGAAGCCTTTGCCAAAATGGTGAAGCAGGTCAAAGCGGTGGCTGAAGCGGTGGATCGAAAACTGGTACATTAGAGAATGGAGATTGGAGATTAGTAATTGGTAACTGGTAATTACCAATCTCCAATTACCAATTACTTAAAATGGACGACTCAAACTTTACACTCTCTGAATCAAAAATCGCCATCATCGGATTAGGCTTGATGGGCGGCTCGCTGGCATTGGGATTAAGGGGCAAATGCGCCGCGCTGTATGGGATCGACCCGCATCGCCCCACGCTCGAGCTTGCTCTGTCCCAGCACATCGTGGACTACGCTGAAAGCGACCCTGCCAAACTGCTCCCCGAAGTGGATTTAGTGATCCTGTCTGCGCCCGTGCCTGCGATCTTGACTCTGCTGGAGAAGTTGCCTTCGTTCACACCGAACCCTTGTATCGTGATGGACTTGGGTTCTACAAAACGATTGGTGGTCGAAGCCATGTCCAAACTCCCCGAACGATTCGACCCCATCGGCGGACATCCTATTTGCGGCAAGGAAAAACTCTCGCTGGCAAATGCTGAACGCACTTTGTACTACGCCGCACCATTTTTGCTGACTCCATTGGAACGAACTTCACAAAGAGCTATCTCTGCCGCCAACCAAATCATCGAAGCTCTCGGCGCCAAAGGCAAAACGCTCAACGCCATTGACCACGACCGAATTCTTGCTTCCACGAGCCATCTCCCATTCTTGATCTCGTCTGCATTGGCACACGCCACCCCGCAAGAAGTCGCCCCATTTGTTGGACCCGGCTTCAAGTCCACGAGTAGACTCGCAGGCACTTCATCCTCCATGATGTTGGGCGTGCTGCAATCCAACCGCGAGAATGTGCTAACTGCCCTGCACGGAATGCAAACTCAACTTGCTGAGATCGAATCTGCATTAAATGCTGGGGATTTTGAGAAGCTCGAGCTTATCTTGAATAGATCTCAAAAAAAATACCAGGAGCTAATTCCCTCGTTGTAAAATGAAAGGAAGAAAAAATATTTTCAATGAGGTTTTGACTTATGACGACTCGTTATGCCATCCTCCCAGAACTAAATTTGATCCTGTATGTTTGCGAAGGTGTCATCACTCGTGAAGAATTCTATTCAGTGCAAGAAGAAGTCATTCATCGTAAGGGTGATGTGCCACACATGGTAAGTATCCTTGATCTTACAAGAGCCAGCCTGGATTTTAATTTGGATGATATGAAGTATGCCATTGAATGGTCTCGAACAAAGATGGAACAGGGACACAAATTTGGACCGATGGTTATTATCACCTTGGATAAAGGTATTAAGTTGGTCGTAGATACTTTAAACCTAATGTCCACCAAGGTAGATATGGATATAAAGGCATTCGGGTCGATTGAACAAGCCATTGCGTATCTAGGTTTGGATCACCAGCAGCAAATCGTAGATGCAATAGTGTCTATGCAGAATTAGTCTCGTTTTTAAATATGAAAATCCTTCCCGTCACCCATCCCCTATCCGCCACCGTCCGCGTGCCTGGCTCCAAGTCGCTGACCAACCGCGCCTTGCTGATTGCCTCACTCGCAAACGGCACAACCCACCTCTCCAACGCCCTCTTCTCCGATGACTCGCGTTATTTTGCCAAAGCCTTGCAAACCCTCGGCTTTGATGTGCAACTGGATGAAGCGAATTTTTCCATGACCGTCACAGGCTTGGGCGGGAAAATCCCTGCCAAACAAGCCGAACTCTTCATCGGCAATGCAGGCACTGCGGCAAGATTTTTGTCGGCATTTCTCACGCTCGGTCACGGCGAATATATTTTGGACGGGGAACCCAGAATGCGTGAACGCCCGATAGGGGATTTGGTGGAAGCGTTGAGTCAGTTGGGGTGCGATATTCGAGCAATGCAGAAGGCAGAAGGCAGAAGGCAGAAGGCAGAAGGCGGAAGGCGGAAGGGGCAAATTTGTCCGCCGATAAAAATTATGGCTTCAGGGTTGAAAGGCGGCAAAACAAAAATCGCGGGCGATATTTCAAGCCAATTTTTATCCGCGCTATTAATGGTTGCGCCCTACGCTCAATTCCCCATTGAAATCGAACTCACCACCGAACTTAACTCCAAGCCGTATGTGGATATGACTCTCTCTATTATGAAAGATTTTGGGGTTGAAATTGAACGTGATGGATACCGCTCATTTACAGTTTCGCCTAATCTCTATTCTCTAATCTCTAATTATCCAATTGAATCCGACGCCTCCGCCGCCTCCTACTTCTTCGCTGCGCCTGCCATCTGCGGCGGGACGGTCAAAGTGGAAAACATTTCGCGCAAGTCTGTGCAGGGTGATGTCGCGTTTGTGGATGTGTTGAAACAAATGGGATGTGAAGTTGACGAACGCGATAATTCGATACTCGTTACTCGGAACTCGTCGCTTGTTGGTATAGATGTTGACATGCGCGATATCCCCGACACGGCTCAAACTCTCGCCGCTGTTGCGCCATTCGCTTCATCACCAACAAGAATTCGCGGCATTGCGTCTGCTCGTGTGAAAGAAACGGATCGAGTTCACGCGACCTGCGTGGAGTTGGGTAGACTCGGCGTCCGCGTGGAAGAGCATGAAGATGGAATGACCATCTATCCCGTAGAAAAGATGCGCAGCGCTTCCATCCAAACCTATAACGATCACCGCATGGCAATGGCATTCTCTCTCATCGGCTTGCGCTTCGATGGCGTGACGATTGAAAATCCATCCTGCGTTTCAAAGACGTTTCCCAATTTCTTTGAAGTTCTCAATCAGTTAAGAAACCAAACCGCATGAATCCCAATCTCCAATTACCAATTACCAATTACAAATTGGGTCTCATCGGCTATCCGCTTGGGCATAGCCTTTCACCTAAAATTCACACTGCAGCCCTCCAAGCCAGTGGACTTGAAGGTAACTATTCCCTATTCCCCATTCCCCCTGAAGATAAACAAGCCTTGCAAGATTTACTCGCCCAAGTCCGCGCTGGCGAGATTCACGGACTCAACGTCACCATTCCGCACAAACAAAATGTCATCGAATTTATGGATGAACTGATGCCCACCGCCCAAGCCATCGGCGCGGTCAACACCATTTACATGCGCGGAGATAAACTCATCGGCGATAACACAGATGCGCCAGGGTTTCTGGCTGATTTGAAGAGATTTATTGGAGATTGGAGATTGGAGATTGGAGATTCTGCATTGGTCTTCGGCGCAGGCGGTTCAGCAAGAGCCGTTGTATATGCTTTGCTCAATGACGGCTGGAATGTCACCCTCGCCGCTCGACGAATCGAACAGGCACAACAACTTGCAGCCTCATTTACCAAGTACCAATTACAAACTACAGATAATTCTTCATTCTTCATTCCGCATTCTTCATTAATAATCAACACCACCCCGCTCGGCATGACCCCCAACACTGAAACCTCGCCCTTGCCCGAAGGGACAGAATTAGCAAAACACACTTTTGTTTACGATCTGGTCTACAATCCACGCGAAACAAAATTAGTAAAAACCGCCCGCGCACAGGGACTGAACGCCTTTACGGGTCTGGGAATGCTCATCGAACAAGCCGCCCTTGCCTTCGAAAAATGGACAGGTCACACCCCGCCGCGCGAAATTTTGTTTGATGCTGTAGGGGCGACCCGCCCTGATTGATCAAAACACCCGACGCCCACGAAGGGTCGCCCCTGCTTTATGAATGGAGAACTTATGCTTAGATTTTTAACTGCTGGTGAATCACATGGACCATCTTTAACAACGATCTTGGATGGAATTCCTGCTGGCTTGCCTTTGTCCCCTGAAATCATCAACAAAGAACTTGCCCGCCGTCAGCAAGGCTACGGCTCAGGCGGACGCATGAAAATAGAAAAAGACACCGTGCAAATCCTTGGTGGTGTCATGGGTGGCGAAACCACAGGCGCACCGATTGCCCTGCTTGTCCAAAACGATGACCATGTCAAATGGAAGGGCAAAGCCATCGAACCGATGACCGCTCCCCGCCCAGGTCACGCGGATTTAACCGGCGCAGTCAAATACGGTTACAAAGATTTGCGCCCCGCACTTGAACGTGCGTCTGCGCGTGAGACCACCATGCGCGTTGCAGCGGGCGCCGTTTGCAAACACTTTCTCGCGCAATTCGGAATCATCGTCGGTGGATATGTCGCCTCCATCGGTGAAGTGACCGCAGACTTTGGTGACATGCCCTACGAAGAACGCTTCCTCCGCGCCGAAGAATCGGATGTGCGCTGCCCAGTCGAATCCTCCGCTGAAGCCATGCGCGCCGAAATCGAAAAGACCATCCACGGCAAAAACACTTTGGGCGGCGTGCTTGAAATTGTCGCGCTCAACCTGCCTGTCGGTCTCGGCAGTTTCGTGCAGTGGGACAAACGCCTCGAAGCCAAACTCGCCCATGCCATCATGTCCGTCCAAGCCATCAAAGGCGTGGAAATTGGTGACGCGTTTGAAAATGCAAAACGTATTGGCACCCAAGCACATGACCCGATACTAATGCAGAACGCAGAAGGCGGAATGCAGAATATCAACAACCAATTACCAATTACTAATCACCAATTACTTCGTTCTTCCAACAGGGCAGGCGGCACCGAAGGCGGAGTGAGCAATGGACAGCCCATCGTCATCCGCGCCGCGATGAAACCGATAGCCACCACGCTTCTTCCCCAGCCGACAGTGGATCTGGCGTTAGGAGCAGAATCTCCCACCAAATATGAACGCTCCGACTTCTGCCCCGTCCCACGTGCCGTGCCCATCCTCGAAGCCATGACCGCATTTGTCCTCGCTGACGCCCTGCTCGAAAAACTCGGCGGCGACTCCATCAACGAAATGAAGCCGCGCTTTGAATCCTTACGTAAAGCCACCCTCGAAGATTTACCAATGGACAATATCCCACACGTTTTTTGGGAATAACTGGTTACTGACCACTGGATACTGAACTCATGCACCTATTCCTCTACGGACCTCCCGGCACGGGCAAATCAACAGTCGGTAAAAAAATTGCCCACAACCTCAAACTTCCCTTCATTGACCTTGACCGCGTCATTGAAACGAATGCGGGTATGTCCATTCCGCAGATCATGGAACAACATGGCGAGATCGCCTTCCGCGATATGGAAACCGCAGCGTTGAAAGTCCTCACCCCACCCCCTCTCCTTCAGGGAGAGGGTCAAGGGGTGAGGGACAGTGTCGTTGCACTCGGCGGCGGCGCACTTCTGCGCGATGAAAACCGCACCTTCGCCGAAGCCAACGGCAAAGTCCTTTTGCTCATGGCAGAACTGCCTACTTTGCTCGAGCGCATTCAACATGAGCCGGGCAAACGTCCGCTGTTGGCTGGGGATTTGAAGAACAAACTCGCAGCGTTGCTTGAAAAGCGCAAGGAGCATTATGCTTCCTTCCCACTTCAACATCATGTAGATGGCAAACCCGCCGAACAAAATGCACACGAAGCACAGATTCAACTCGGCAGGCATCATCTCTCTGCAATGGGTGAATATGATGTGATTGTCGGGCAGGCTTCAAACCTGTCTGCAAATTTAATCGTCACCGACGAAAATATCGCAAAACATCATCTCGAAAAATTTGGCGACATTAAATCATTCGTCATTCACGCGGGCGAAGAACACAAAACCCTTGAAACGGTTCACGTGCTGTGGAAAGCCTTCCTCGAAAACGGACTCGACCGCAAAAGCACGGTCATTGCCCTCGGTGGTGGCGTAGTGACCGATCTGGTCGGCTTTGCGGCTTCGAGTTATATGCGCGGCATTAATTGGATCGCGCTGCCCACGACTCTGCTCGGCATGGTGGACGCGTCCATTGGTGGCAAGACGGGCTTTGACTTGCCCGAAGGAAAAAATTTGATCGGCGCGTTTTACCCGCCCAAATTGATTTTGGCAGACACGCGGTTTTTATCCACCCTGCCAGAGCGCGAATTGATTTCGGGTATGGCGGAAGTGGTCAAGCACGGAATTATTTCTGACCCTGAATTATTTGACTTATGTCAGCGCGGCATGGACTGGGTGAAAAATAATCTCGAAGACGTGGTCAAACATGCAATGGCGGTGAAGATCAAAGTCATCGAAGAAGACCCGTATGAAAAAGGATTCCGTGCGGCGTTAAATTTGGGGCACACCGTTGGGCACGCGGTGGAATTGGTCAGCAAGTTTGAACTGCGACATGGCGAGGCGATTGCCATCGGCACAGTGGCTGAGGCGAGGTATGCGGCTCGGGTTGGGCTGGCAAGCCAAAGCACGGTCGAGGCGATTGAGTCCACGCTTGAGGCGTTGGGGCTGCCCATCCATATCCCTGCTGAGATGCCACGTGAGAAAATCATCCAAGCCATGCGAGTGGATAAAAAGAAAAACGCGAAGTCGATTCGTTTTGCGTTGCCGGTTGAAATTGGTAAAGTTGAGTTGGTGAATGTAGATGATTTGGAATCTGTTTTGGAGTAACGATGAAAATACTAATTCTGCACGGACCGAATTTGAATTTGCTGGGGACGCGTGAGCCTGAAGTGTACGGTTCGATGACATTGGATGACATCAATGAAAAGATGATTGTGCTGGGCAAAGAGTTGGGCGCGGAAGTGATTTGCAAGCAATCGAACCACGAAGGTGCGTTGATTGATACTCTGCACGATGCGCGGACGTGGGCGAACGGCGTGGTCTTCAATCCCGGCGGGTACACACATACTTCTGTTGCGCTACGTGATGCGATTTCGGCGATTGTGATTCCGGTGATCGAAGTGCATTTATCGAACGTGTATGCGCGGGAAGAGTTTCGGCATGTTTCGTTCGTTTCGGCGGTTTGCAAAGGCAAAGTGACCGGCTTTGGCTGGCGCTCATATGAATTGGGTTTGCGCGGGCTCGTTGATATAATTAAAGGGTGAACACTCAAACCATTCCAACAACTGAACCTTTTTTATTGCCCGGTAATCGTACGGGCATTTTGCTTATACATGGCTTCACCGGTGCGCCCAAAGAAATGCGCTGGATGGGGGAATACTTGAACCAGCAGGGCTATACCTGTTTGGGCATTCGACTGGCAGGACACGCCACTTCGCCGGAGGATATGATCCGTTCGCGTTGGACAGATTGGACGGCTTCGGTGGAAGACGGCTACAACCTTTTGCGCGGCGTGACCGATAAAATCTTTTTGGTGGGGCTTTCGATGGGCGGTGTGCTTTCTTTGCTGATGTCTACGCGGTTGGATGTGGCGGGCGTGGTGGCAATGTCTACGCCCTATCAATTGCCGCGAGATGAAAAAGATTACTCGCCAGAGTTCATTGAGTTTTACAGCCGCTTTGTAAAATTTTTACCGAAATCGACTGAAGTACCTGGTGAGAGTTGGTTTGATAAAGAAGCCTTCAAAAGCCATATTTCGTACCCACAGAACCCGATCCGCTCGATCGCAGAGATGAAGCGCCTCATTCTTCAAATGCGGGCAGCACTGCCCAAGGTGACCAAGCCTGTGTTGTTGATTCACTCGAAGAACGATAAGTATGTATTGCCTGAAAACGTAGAGCGACTCTATGATGGGTTGGTGAATGCTTCAGACAAGACAAAGGCTTATGTTGTAGAAGCAGGTCACGTCGTGACGCGTGATGCGGCTCGTCATCAGGTGTTTGAGATGGCGCGTGATTTTATTCGGCGGGTTGATTCGTCACTGTAGGTCACGTTTGTAACGTGACAGTCACGCTTCAAGCGTGACCTACTTTTTTAAGAAGAGGAAAACTTTGAATCGTAACCTTGGTTTTATTGCGGCGGCGCTTTTGCTGTGGGGTGTGGGTGAAGGAATGTTCTTTAATTTTGTGCCGATCCATTTGGAAAGCGAATTCTTGTTGAGCAAGCAACAGGTCGGCTTTGCTTTGGGCGCGTTCGGCTTTTTTATGGCGATCACGCACCTGCCCGGCGGACATTTAGCCGACCGTGTGGGGCGGCGTCCGCTGTTGATCATTGCCTGGACGCTGGGATTAATTTCCACATTGACGATGGGACTTGCAAAAAGTCTTCCGTTCTATTTGATCGGTTTGCTTTTGTATGGTGTGACGGCGTTCGTATCTTCGCCTTTGGGCAGCTATGTCACAGCGGCGCGCGGCAAATGGGAAGTAGGCACAGCGCTTTCGCTCACGACTGCCACCTTCAATATGGGCATGGCGCTGGGACCCGTGACCGGCGGCTGGATCGCTGAAAATTACGGCGTGCGCACCAGTTATCTGGTGGCTTCGGGTATTTTTGTGATCTCGCTGCTCTTCATTATTTTTATTGAAAAACAACCCATCGACAAACACGACCCCGAAGCGCCGCCCATGAGTTTGTGGAAGAATACGCGCTTCATCAATTTTGTGATGATCTTTGCCTTTGCGGTCTTTGCCTTGTACATTGCCCAACCGCTCACGCCCAACTTTTTGAAAGGCGTGCGTTCGCTCTCGCTGACCGAAACAGGCTGGGTCTTCTCGGCTGGGGCGTTGGGCAATTCCTTGCTCGCACTGGGGATCGGGCGCCTCTCTCCGCGCCGTGGATTTTTACTCGCGCAAGTGTTGGTGATCTTCTTTGCCGCCTTGATGTGGCTTGGCATGGGATTGCCCGTTTTTATGCTGGCATACTTTTTGCTTGGCGGTTTTCGTGCGGCGCGCCCCATGGCTATGGCGCAGGCGCGTGAGTTGGTTCACATCTCGCAAATGGGAATCAGCTACGGCACGATGGAAACCGTCAGTGCGGTGATCTTTATCATTGCGCCGCCGATTGCAGGTTTTATCTTTGAACGCGACCCGTTCATCATCTATCCACTGGCGATTGGGTTGATCGTGGTGTCTATTTTCATCAGCTATTTCTTTGCGCCACGGAAGAATGCAGAGCAGGTGACAGTCACCTCGTAGGTGACTGTCACCTTTTTACAGAAAGGATTTTCTTTATGCTTGAAGTCATTCAATTCACCCTTGGTCCTGCTTCCACGAATGCTTATCTCGTTGCTGACCCTGAAACCAAAGAAGCCGTGGTCATAGACCCGTCTTGGGATGGGCACATCATCCTCAAAGCCGCTCAAGATCGCGGATGGCGTATCGGGCACATGTGGTACACCCACGCGCACTTCGATCACATCGGCGGCGCGGCGGCGATTGCAGATGCGCTTAATCCGCTGCCGCATGTGGCGCTGCACCCCGATGACCATGTCCTCTGGCGCGAGGGCGGCGGCGGTAAAAAATTTGGGCTGGATATAGACCCGGGTCCCGAACCGACCATTGACCTGATCCACGGAATGAAGATGAATCTCGGCTCGAACGAATTCGAAGTCCGCTTTACACCCGGTCACACCCGCGGTCATTGCGTGTTGTATGTTGAAAAAGAAAAGGTCTGTTTCTGCGGCGATCTAATTTTCAACGAAAGTGTGGGGCGCACTGATCTGCCCGGCGGCGATTTCGCCACGCTGGAGAAAAGTATCCGCGAACAGATTTATGTAATGCCCGATGAAACCTTATTACTGTCGGGGCATGGTCCGCAGACCACGGTGGGGCATGAGAAGGAACATAATCCGTTTGTGAGTGGGTAAGAAAGACGGTGGGTGATAGATCAAAGGCTATCATCCACCGTCTTTTTTATTGTTTATCGTCCGCTATGCGCGGATCATTGTCAACAGCATTTTGAATTTTCCGACGGCTTTGAGCGTGTGCGGTTCGTTGGCAGGCATGATGATGGCGTCACCCGCGTGAAGCAGGTAGGGCGTGCCCGAAATTCTCACTTCGGCTTCGCCTTCAAGGATGTGGACAAGGGCGTCGTAGGGGGCTGTGTGCTCACTCAAACCCTGATCTTTGTCGAAAGCAAATAAGGTCACATTGCCCGCGTCCGCTTTGGTGATCTGACGGCTGACGACGGAGCCTTCTTGATAATTGACCATTTCAGCAATGTGCAGGATTTCTGATTTAGGGGCAGTAGACATGGGTTCTCCTTTTTGAACCACTCGTAGGGATAGGGCTTGCCCCTATCCCCGTAATTTAATGCAATGACCGCAAGGGTTATCTCTACGTTTCTTCCGGCGGTTTGACTTGGCTAAACTCGCGCCACAATAACAGATCGTAAATGATCTTCAACCCGCCGCATAGAAAGAACGGCACACTGAGCAGGGATGGAATGCTGAAGAAGATTCCGGTTAATGCGGGGGAGAGGGAGGCGCCTATCGAACGCGCAATACCGGTCACACCCGCAGCGGCGGATCGTTCGTCTGGAGCCACAACAGCCATGGTGTAGGATTGACGCGTGGGTACGTCCATTTGAGAGATGCTGAAGCGCAGGAGTAGAATCCCAATGGCGAGAGGCAGGGATGGCATCAGCGGGACGAGGATCAAGAGGATGTTGGATGGGATGTGGGTAAAGACCATCGTATTGATCAACCCGAACTTCTCTGCGATCTTGACCGCCAGTAATGACGAAATTCCGGCAAGGATATTGGCACCGAAGAAAATGCTGCCGAGGATGCCCGAGTCTACGCCGAATTTGACGTGGAACCAGTAGGCGATCATGCTTTGCACAATGAGACCGCCTGCGAAGGCATCCAGCGCGAAGAAGGAACTGAGTTTGAAAACGACTTTGCGCGATTGGTGCAAGCCTAGAACTTTTTTGGCGTTATGGTTTTCAGCGCGGGCTTCGATGGCGGGGGAAATTTGTAAAAATAAAACCGCAATGAGGAAACCTCCAACCGCATAGCCGGTGAGGATGTAACGATACGCATCCAATGCAGACCAGCCGGCAGATTGCAACAGTTGAGCCAGCCAGCCGCCTGTGAGTGCGCCCACCGCTGTGGAGAAAGAACCAGCAAGGTTGTACCAGGCAAAGACTTTGGTGCGCAATTTATCTGGCAGCAGTTGACTCAACCCCGCCTGCTCTACCGAAAGGAAGGGACCGATCTCATTTCCGCTCGGGCTGATGACACCGATGATGGCGGCGATCATCAGGACGATGAGATTGTTGGTGAGCAAAAAGATGATGCCTGCGCCAAGCATGAGCAGCGCGCCAATGATAAGCGTTTTCTTACGCCCAAACCCATCCGCATGGGTGGTGAGCCAGAGCGAAATGCCCGCGTCACCGGCGAGGGTGAAGGTGAAAAGTAAGCCGGCTTGTTGTTCGGTCAGACCTACTTCGGCGAGATACAGCACGAGGATGACCGAGAGAAATCCGTAACAAAACATGCGGATGATGCGTGTGGTGAAAAGCAGGGGAACATCGAGTGTGAGGGGCATGAGATTCCTTTCTCTTGAATTATATGCCCACTGGGCGATGGTGAGTTATCAAGTAAAATCAGCCCGTATGAAGGAATATATCTACTCACGTAACGCCGTTCATGAAGCCCTGCTCGCCAAACGCAGGCAGATATTTTCAATAGAGATTGCCGAAGGGGCGCAGGAAAAAGGCACACTGGCAGAGATCGTCAAGCTTGCCGGGCAGCAAAAGGTAAAGGTTAACCGTGTGCCGCGCACCAAACTGGACAAGGTCAACCAGCACAATCAAGGGGTGGTGGCAGAAGTCAGCGGGTATCCGTATTCAGATTTGGTGGAAATTCTCGACAGTATCAAAGACGAACCGCCGTTTATCCTCATCCTCGACGCACTGCAAGACCCGCAAAACTTTGGCACGCTCATTCGCACTGCCGAAGCGGTGGGCGTGCATGGCATCATCATTCCGCTGGCACGTACTGTGGAAGTGACACCCTCAGCAGTGAATGCATCTTCAGGGGCGAGCGAGCACATGCTCATTGCCAAGTCGAATCTTTCGCAGGCGATGGATGCGCTTCGAGATGCAGACATCTGGCTGGTAGGCTTGGACCAAGCCGGGGCGGAGGTGGAGGCGGGTTCACGTCATCTTAAGGGAGCACTAGGACTCGTCGTCGGTTCCGAGGGTGAGGGTATTCATGAACTCACGCGCAAGAAATGTGACATCGTCTTGAAGTTGCCGATGAAGGGCAAAATTGAATCGTTGAATGCTGCTGTGGCGGGGTCGGTGGCGTTGTATTTGGCGTATTTGAATCGCAAGTAAGGGCGGGGTCACCCCGCCCCTACATAAACGGAGAAACATCATGCCTCAAGGAACATATCATTTTCCAAAAGGATTTTTATGGGGGACGGCGACGGCGTCGCATCAGGTGGAGGGCAACAACACCAACAACAACTGGCATGCGTGGGAAGAAGAAGGTCACACGGCGCATAAATCTGGGCTGGCTGCCGATTGGTGGGGCGGACGCTGGCGCGAGGATTTTGACCGCGCTGCCGAAGCCGGACAGAACGCGCATCGCTTGTCGATTGAATGGAGCCGTGTGCAGCCGACGCCCGATAAATGGGATGAAGAAGCGATTGAAAAATACCGCCTCATGCTGCGCGGATTGCGGGAACGCAACATGACAGCTTTGGTGACGCTGCATCATTTCACTGAACCGTTGTGGGTCACGGAGCGCGGCGCGTGGGAAAGCGCAGAGATCGTGCCGCTGTTTGAGAAGTACGTCCGCAAGATGGTGGATTCATTGAAGGAATACACCAACCTGTGGGTGACGATCAATGAGCCGAATGTATATGCCTTAAGCGGTTACGCCGTGGGAGCCTTCCCGCCTGGAAAAAAGGATCTCAAACTCGCAATGCAGGTGCTTGCCAACATGCTGCGCGGACATGCCGCTGCGTATCGCGCCATTCATGAATTGCAGCCGGAATCTCGTGTTGGCTATGCCTTGCACTTCCGCCCGATGGTGCCGCGCACGGGTTGGAATCCGTTAGACCGGCTGATGCGCAATATCCGCTATGAGGGAGTCAACATGGGCTTCCCAACCGGCATTTCAACCGGTGTCATGAAAACCCCATTGGGCAGTTTCAACATTCCAGAAGCCAAAGGTACGCAGGATTATCTCGGCTTGAACTATTACTCGGTGGATACGGTCTGGTTCGATCTTGCCAAAGCTGGTGAGATGTTTTCGAACAGCGGCTACCCAAAGAATGCCGATATGAGCGATACGAATTTCCTGGCAAATATTCCAGAAGGGATCTACGACTCGGTCAAATGGATCGTGCGGACCTACCCGAACCTGCCCATCATCATCACCGAGAACGGCGTGGAAGATTATGACGACCATATGCGTCCGCGTTATTTGGCACAGCATTTGCATCAGGTCTGGCGGACGGTTAATTTTAATTGGCCCGTGAAGGGATACTTCCACTGGTCATTGGTGGATAACTTTGAATGGGAGCGCGGCTGGACTCAGCGCTTCGGTCTGTGGGGCTTGGATATTGATACGCAGAAGAGAATCAGACGCCCGTCTGTGGATTTTTATGCGGAGATCTGCAAAGAGAATGGGATTTCAAGCGAGATGGTGCAGAAGTATTGCCCTGAAGTGTTCGAGAAGTTGTTCCCCTCTTAAAGACTTAAACACAAAGGGCACGAAGGACACAAAGGTTTTAAGTTCTCCTTCGTGCTCTTTGCCTGCACCGTGCAACAGGCGCGCGTGTGCTCTTTGTGGTAAATTTTTTCTTTGTTTACAAAATATAGGGCGGACTGGTGAGCAGGTAGTTCTCAAATTTTCCAAACGGCTTTTCAGACATGATCGAACCAAGGAAGCCTTCAAGGCGGTATCCGCGTTTGAGCAGGGGACCAATGGCACTGGAGTTGATGGTGGGTACTTCAAACCCAATAGCACTTGCGCCCATTTTATATGCTTCATTTTCAGCATGAGCAAGCACGGCAGGAAAGTCCTCTTTTTCAAGCAACGCAAACGGACCGTAAAAATCTTTTTCTATATAACCGTAGCCGATCATCTGTCCGTTGCGTTTGTAGAAGTATAGGCTGCGATTGCTGGTTAGAAATTGGTGGTCCACGTCACGGCGGAAGCCAAGGATCGAAAGGTCGATTCGGCTCAAGTCTTCGAGAGAGGCGGGCGAAGCGTCTGCCAATTCGATGACCAGATCCGTTTCCATTTCCTGCGCTTCGGGCGTGCGCTCAAAATAAAATTCGGTCATGAAGGGATACACGCCAGACTTAAGATAACGAGCCTGGGCGCGGATATCGGGCGTGGCGATGATGGTGCGATGCGGCACATCGTTAGGAAAGGCGCGTTGGATCAACTCCCTGCCGACGCCCGCAGATTGACTGCCCGGCAAGACAAAGAACTCGGTCAGCTCGCGATGGTTGCCGCGTAAAATGCTGCGAGCGTAGCCAATGGCTTCGCCATCTTTTTCTGCGATCCAAAAATTGTCGCTGGTGCTGGCGAGATGATCCCAAAACGGTTTGCGGGTTTCCCATAATTTCTCACGGGTTTCGGGGTCGTTGGCGCCGGTGATGGCTTGCACGCCAGTGCGTTTGCTAAAATCTTCGAGCGCGGCACGGCAGATGTTGAACGAAGTGAAATTATCTTCAAGAGTGGCACGACGGTAGGTGATGGTCATGTTTCATTTCCAAATATGACCATACCCATATTCGCCTTCCAATAAATTCCCTTCGGCGAAACGGCTAAATCGAAATGGGTTGATGTCTACGGTCTTTGGGTTCCCATCCAAGATCAATTCCACCATACTGGCACCGGCGGCGGGCGATGTCTTGAAACCAGTGCCGCTTAAGCCGCAAGCGAGATAAAAACCGCCCAGTTCGGTTCCGCTGTAAATGGCGCGTTGATCGGGGGTGATGCCATCGCGCCCCACATGAATGGAATGCAAGCCGCTCTCTTCGATCTTCGGAATGCGCTGCACCATCGCATCGATGAGTTTATCGAGGAAGGTCGGTGTGGGCGTTTGATCTTCGGCATCGGGCGCTTCGCCTCGCAGGCTTTCATCTTCACCTGCCGCCAAAATGAGCGCAGACCCCTCAGGACGAAAATAGCAGTTGATCACATCATCGATCACCGCCGGGAATTTCCCCAGCGTGGGCGGGCGGTGCAGGAAGGCGACATCGTGCGTCCATGTGACAAGTGGAATATCGATACCTGCTAGCGCACCGACATGCTTTGCCCACGGTCCCGCCGCATTGACAACGATTGGGGCTGAGAAGTCGCCTTTGGTCGTTGTTACACCGGTCACGTTTCCGCCACTTTGAGAGATGCCAGTCACCTCGCAGTTTTGGATGAGCGCCGCACCATTGCGTTTGGCAGACTCAAGAAAGGCATTGGTGGTCAACGTGGCATCGGCATAGCCAGAATCGGGTTCGTAGGCGGCAAAGTCGAAGTGATCCGTTTGCAGGTCGGGGAAGAGCCGCTGCACTTCATCCACCGAAATGACCGAGGTGTTGATGCCGATCTTTTGTTGGTTGGCAACATTGCCGCGCAGTTTGTCTTCGTGCTCGCGTTTGGCAATTTGCAAAAAGCCGGTTTGTTGAAAGCCGCACTCACCACCCACACGTTCTTTCCATACGTTGAAATAGTTTTTGTAACTGGCAAAGGTCAAATGAGATTCGGCGGCGAGATCGTAGTGCATACGCACAAGCCCGCTGGAGTGACCGGTTGCACCAGCCGCGCTGACCGTGCGTTCAAGAATGGCGGTTTTCAGTCCGCGTTCGGCGAGGTGAAAGGCGATGCTTGCGCCCATCACACCGGCTCCAATGACAATGGCATCGTAGGTTTGGGTCATGTGAGTTTTCCTTTTTACGGGCTGTCGTAGGTTGTTGTGTGAAGCTCAGGCGTTACTCTGGGGCAGCCTTCTGCGCGAAGGGTATCGGCGGGCAGACCAAAGGCTTCATAGACGGGGGCGCCGTCCCAATCGGCTTGGAAGGGTAAGCCGAGTGCGAAAGCCACAGTGGGGGCGGTATCTATGATATAGACGGGGGATTGGATCTCACCGGGGGCGACTTGCGGTCCGCTGATGATCCAGGGGATGGTCATGATCTCTGGGGTGTTTTCGCCGTGTTTGGGGTCTTCGTTTCTGCCGCCGTGGTCAGAAGTGATGATGAAGAGGGTTCCGTCGTAGTAGCCGCTGTTCTTGAGGGCTTTTATGAGCAGCCCCAGGTCGTTATCATTTTTTTTGTAGGCGGCAAGCTGTTGTTTGGAAAGCCATCCGTATTTATGCCCTACCACGTCGCCATCAGGAAAGTGGATAAGCGCAAGCCCAAAGCCTTTTTTGAGTTCATCCACCGCCAGGTTCTCGAGGGTGATGCGGTCTTTGTCTTCATCGGTATTATCAACAAAGCCGAAGAAGTCTGTGCTGGTGGGTTCGGTGAGTTGACGTAGTTTGAGTTTGCCGGTGACGATGCCGGTGCGCAAGCCGACGGCGTGGGCGAGGTCGAAGATGTCGGTGCCGAGGGCGAAGCCGTTTTGGGGGACGTATTCATTCCAGCGCACGGCGTTCTTTGCGGGGCAGGTGCCAGTGACCATGGCGGCATGAGCAGGCAGGGTGTTGCTGGGCATAATGGTCTGCGCGCTCATGGTGTAGGCTCCACTTTGCATGAGCGCGATCACGTTGGTCATTTCGGCGGTTTCGATGGCTTCGGGACGCATTCCGTCAAAGGTGACGATCAGGACGCGCGAGATGGGCTGCGGGGCGATACTTTCGGGGGGTGGCGCTGTTTCTTCCAGCGCGGGGAGGATCACTTCCAGCGTGGCTGTCGGTGTGGGCAGCGGCAGAACAGCCGTCTGCACGGGGGAGGCGGAAGCAGGCAAACAGCCTTGAAGAAGGATCGAGAGCAGGAGCAAGGCTGCGGGTAGACGAGGCAGGGAGGGGGATGTCGTCAAAAATGTTTTAGGTTTTACAGGGATATTTTTCATGGATCTCTAGTTGAGGTTCGCCAAATATTTTGTAAACGGGGATGCCATCCCATTCTTCTTGCATGGGCAGACCAAGGGCGTAGGCGGCGGTGGGTCCGGTGTCGAAGGTGTAAATTTGCAGTTCTATTTCCTGCGGGAGTACGCCGGGTCCGTAGGTGATCCAGGTGATGCGGTAGTCTTCGATGATCGTGCCGATGTGGTTGCCATCATGCCCGCCGTGGTCTGACGTGATGATGAAGAGGGTGCTGTCAAATTTGCCGTTGGCTTTGAGGGTGTTGATGATCTCGCCGAGCACGGCATCGCCTTCGCGCAGGACTTTGAAGTACTCGCCGGACATCCAGTCGTATTTGTGTCCGCGATTATCGGCTCCGGCAAAATGGATGAACATGAGTTGAAAGTCGGTTTCAAGCTGCGGCAGGACGGCGCGTTGAATGGCGGGTTCGCCGTAGGCGATCTCGAACACGTCGGTGGTTTCGGGTTCTGCCATTTGGCGCAGTTTGTCTTTGCTGACGATCATCACGGTGCGCATTCCGGCGTTGTGTGCAAGCTCAAAGACATCGGGTCCTTTTGCGTAACCCATGTACATGAAGAACTTGTTGTAGATCACGCCGTGGTCTTCCATGCAGACGCCGGTGAGCATGGAGGCGTGGCTGGGTGAGGTGGCGGGGTAGTCTATGGTTCTTGCGGTGAGTGAGGCATGAGAGCCGCCTTCGCGCAGGGTGATGAGGTTGGGCATGGGGGCAAGGTCTATTGCGTCGGGGCGCAACCCATCGTAGCTGATGATGATGACCCGTTTAATATCCGCTTTGGAGGGCAGGGGTGTTGGGCTGGGCGTGAATGTCGGTTCTGGCGTGAAGGTGGGCGTGATGCTGGGGATGAAGGTGGTGGTGGCTTCGGGTGTAGGCGAGAACGGTGATTGTGTTGGGATTTCACTTGGCGCAACGTATGCCGTGGGTGAAGGAACTGGCGGCAGGGAACTGCCCCAAATGTTTGGGGCGGTTCCACAGCCGGAAAGAAGCAGAACAAGAAAAATGAGAGTAAGGCGTTTCAGGGAATTTCTCCAAAGTGCATTTGTACACGGATAACACGGAATTCACGGAATTCACGGAATCTTTTTATCCCATCGATCCGTCGAATCCGTGTACAAATAAGAACTTATTTTAACATCGGCATTTTTATGCCGTGACGTTTTGCCGCTTCGATGGCGATCTCATAACCGGCATCGGCGTGGCGCACAACGCCCATACCCGGGTCGGTGGTCAGGACTCTTTCCAAACGCGCGGCGGCTTCGGGGGTGCCGTCTGCGACGATGACCTGACCGGCGTGTTGGCTATATCCCATGCCGACGCCGCCGCCATGATGGAACGAGACCCATGTGGCGCCGCCCACGGCGTTGATCATGGCATTGAGGATCGCCCAGTCTGAGATCGCGTCTGAGCCGTCTTTCATCGCTTCGGTCTCGCGGTTGGGTGAGGCGACCGAGCCGCTATCCAAGTGGTCGCGTCCGATCACGATGGGCGCTTTTACTTTTCCGCTTGCGACGAGTTCGTTAAACATCAAGCCAGCCTTCACGCGCTCGCCGTACCCAAGCCAGCAAATGCGCGAGGGCAAGCCCTGGAACGGAACTTTTTCACGCGCCATCTTTAGCCAGCGATGCAGGTGCTCATCTTCGGGGAACAACTCCATGATGGCTTTGTCGGTTGTGTAAATATCTTCCTTGTCGCCAGAGAGCGCCACCCAGCGGAACGGTCCCTTGCCTTCGCAGAACAACGGGCGGATGTATGCCGGCACAAAGCCCGGAAACTCAAAGGCATCTGTCACGCCGTGGTTGAAGGCTTGCTGGCGCAGGTTGTTGCCATAGTCAAACACTTCGGCTCCGGCGCGTTGAAAGGCGAGCATGGCTTTCACATGCTTCGCCATTGAGTCCATCGACATGGCTTTATATTTTTCAGGGTCTGTTTCGCGTAATTGATTTGCCGCCGTAATGCTCAACCCCGAGGGGACATAGAACAACGCCTCATGCGCCGACGTTTGGTCTGTTACCACATCGGGAACGATTCCACGCTGTGAGAGTTCGTCGTACACGTCTGCGGCGTTGCCGATCAGCCCAATGGATTTGGGTGTGCCGCTTTTAACGTTCTCTTCGACCAGCGTCATGGCTTCTTCGAGGTTGTCCACAACCATATCCACATAGCCAATAGCACGGCGGCGTTCGGCACGTTCGGGGTCTACTTCAACGATGAGTCCCACGCCTTCGTTCATGGTGATGGAAAGCGGTTGGGCGCCGCCCATGCCGCCCAGCCCCGCTGTGAGCACGAACTTCCCTTTGAGCGAGCCCCAGCCTTTAAGTTTGGCAAGTGCGCCGAAGGTTTCATACGTCCCTTGCAAAATGCCCTGCGTGCCGATGTAGATCCACGAACCGGCGGTCATCTGCCCGTACATGATGAGTCCCTTTTTGGCGAGTTCGTCAAAGTGCTCCCATGTTGCCCAATGCGGCACAAGGTTGGAATTGGCGATCAGAACTTTGGGCGCGTCTTTGTGGCTTTTGAAGACCACCACCGGCTTGCCCGATTGCACAAGCAGGGTTTCATCTTCTTCAAGGTTCTTCAATGATTCGAGAATGGCGTCGAAGGCTTCCCAGGTGCGGGCGGCTTTTCCGCGCCCGCCATACACGACGAGGTCTTCGGGCTTCTCTGCCACTTCAGGGTCGAGGTTGTTTTGGATCATGCGATAGGCGGCTTCGCTTAGCCAGTTCTTGCAGGTCAGGTCAGTTCCGCGCGGGGCACGGATGATGCGAGGTGTGGTCATTGAAATCTCCTATTGCAATACAACGAATGAATTAATGAACTCGTCAAAGGAAGGGCTTACCGTCTTATGCCATTTTTCGGTGGTGGAGAGGGTGATGTTTAATGTGCCGATTGGCAGGTCGAAAAAGGCGAGTGTTTGGTAGATGAGGATATCTGTGCCGTCTTGCGATGTGGCGGATGTTTCCAGTGTGATCACTCCGTACGGGGTTTCGTTGCTGGTATTCTTCAACGCCGCATTGGTCACCGTGGAGTTTTCAAGAGAAGCGGGCAGTGATTCGGCTAGCGTATCCAGATCGTCGGCGTTCGTAAAATCGGCTTCCATTTGCTGGTCCCAAACGAGGTTGATGTTGGTTACAAAGCCTTCATCGGCGTGTTCTTCGGCAATATCAAGCATGAACAGGCGGAAGACATTGGGGTCTTGTTCTTTGATGACTTCCAGCGAGCGTTGAATGGCGGCATTTGAGGCTTCGGGGAGTTGTAACGCCTCTTCGTATTCTGGGGAGTTGATGCGCAAGGCGAGCCATTGCATGGGGAGTGTTAATTGATATTTGCCGGTCAGGTCGATGAAGGTGCTTGTTCCATCTGTGTTCTTGTCCAACATGCTCTCAACGGAGAGGGTGGCGGTCGGCTCGGGTGTAGAGGTCGGTTTGGGGGTGGGGGCAACTTCGGTCGGAGTCGGAAGCGCTTGTTGGGTCATCCCAATGGCGGCTGTCACAGTTTCTGCAACCATCACTTCCAGCCTTGTATCTTGTGTGGGCAGCGGCAGGTGCGTGGGTGATGATGTGTTCCCGAACGGAAGCGCGGGGACGGCACATGCCAGGGTGGTTATTCCGAGTAGGAAGATGGTTGTGAAAATGCGATTATTTTTCATGTTTCTATCCTTGCAGGATGTATATAAATTTTTTTACCGTACATCTCTTTCATGGAGAGACCCTAAAGATTATTGCTGGTCATACAAAAAATATGCAGGGACATAGACTTTTTGGGTTTGGAGGTACGGCAGAGAATGTATAAAAAAAGCCTCTCGGCTATTATAGCCGAGAGGCTTTGATTTCCTTTTGTTGTTACGCTGTTGCTGCCTGTCCTTTGGCTGCCATATCTGCAAAGTTGGTGCCTTTCAATTTTGCCACAAGTTCTTCCTGTGCTTCACACCACACGGGGCGCAAGGGACAATCTTCATCGAACGAGCAGCTGCCTGAATCACCAACGCATTCGTTGAGTTGAATGGGACCATCGATGGCTTCGATAACTTCGAGCAGGGTAATTTCTTTCGGCTCACGCGCAAGCGTTACGCCGCCGCGTGCTCCGCGTGATGTGTGCAGTAACCCGGCAATGGAAAGCTGGGAGATGATCTTTGCAAGAAATGAAGGCGGAATTTTCTGTTCTTCCGCAATGGCGCTGGTGGCGGTGCGTACATCACCGCTGCGTGCAAGATGTAAAATGGCTCGTACGGCGTAGTCGGCTTGACGGGTGATCTGCATAAGTCCTCACTTATCTAGGTAAAAATTACCCACAATCACGATTTTATTGTGATAACTTGAACGAGGCAAGTGATAGAGGTCACGGGTCAATTATGACCTTTTGCTCTGAATTTATCTTGTGAGGGTGAGATTGCCTGCGCCCATTTCGATGATGAATGTGAGGGTGGGTCCTTCGCCTTTTTGGATGTAATCGCCTCCGCTTCTTTCCCAGCCGGGGCTTGTGCTTACATTCATGAGCCCTCCCTCCACTGTGACCACTGCGTCGACCCCTTCAGGGACGATGATGATGAGGTTGCTGAGTCCGCTTTCCACTTTGATGGAGGCGTCGCGTTTCAAGTCACCGGAGAAATCGAGGGTGTAATCTCCCGCGCCGGAGGAAAAATCGAACAGGGTGAAGTTGGCGTTTGCCAGCCCAAGCAGTTTGACATTGGATGCGCCTGTGCTGTAGGTGAAGGTGCTCATCTCAGTCTGGTTCGGTTCGGAGAAGTTGAGTTCTACATCTGCTGCGCCGTCGGAAATATCGAGACGGGTAAGGGCAAGCCCGCCGAATTCGTATGTGCCGTCATATGCGCCTGCGTCAATGCTCAGGCTCATGGGCTGGTCGCCGAGTTGCAGATCCCATACGTTTTTGATGTCTTTGAAACCAGAAATCATGCTGAAGTCTTTTTCGACGACACGCACTTCCACATCGCCGCCATCGACACTAATGCCCGGCTTGAATTCTTTGTAGTTGTAGGTGGCTGTACCATCGACAAGTATCTCTGTGCCGGGGGTGAGGTTGAGTTCACCTGCGCCAAATTTGATCTGTAGGTTGATATCTTTCGCATCCGGGTATTCGACTGTGATGTCTTCGGTCATTTCGGGGCTGGGGGTTGGCGGTTTGGGTACATTAATTCCACATGCCAGAGTTGTCAGCGCGAGGATCGCGATAAAGGTAAATAGTTTATACATAAGAAAAACCTCCTTCGGTTTAATGCCTAGGGAGGTATACGGTTTGAATGAGTTGCAGGTTGCAGGTTACAGGTTGAAAGTCAGAAAGCGGCTTTTGACTTTTGGCTTTCGACGGTTTTTAGATTCGCCAATATCTTTCGCGTGGAATCCGCCACTTCTTCGATCGCCTTGTTGAACGCCTCTTCATTTGCTTTCGACGGTTTGCGATACCCGCTGACTTTGCGGACGTATTGCAGCGCCGCTTCGTAAATCTCCTGCTCGGTGACAGGGTGATCCATATTTCTAAGGGGTTTGATACTTCGGCACATAAAGACCTCTTTATTTCTTGCGGTGGTCGAGTAGCCTGAGGCGATAGCCGAAGGCATATCGAGACCACAACTCTGAATTTTATATATACCTATTACTGGTGGTCTCGATACGGGCGGGAAGAGCATCCACCCTACTCGACCACCGAACTACTCACTACTCACTACTCACTACTTCTCTTTCTTCAACGCCTTATCCAACGCCTGGTCCACCGAGCGGACTTCGATAACTTCAATTCCTTTTGGATAGTCTTCCCCTTTGCGGATAGCCTTCGGCACAATGGCAGTTTTGAAACCCAATTTTTGCGCTTCTTTTAATCGCGCCACCATTTGTCCCGGCATACGCAGTTCACCTGCCAAGCCGATCTCACCGATCAAGACCACATTGGCTTGAATGGGCACATCCCGCCATGAAGAAGCGATAGCAGCGGCGACGGCTAAGTCCGCGGCGGGTTCGTCGATTTGGATACCGCCCACCACGTTGACGAAGACATCCTGCTCGGCAAGTTTGAGTCCTACGCGGCGTGTGAGAACCGCTGAAATGAGCAACAGACGGTTAAAGTCCACACCGTTGGGCGTGCGGCGCGCATTCCCAAATTGAGTCGGGGAGGTTAATCCCTGCACTTCCACGAGAATGGGACGAGTCCCTTCCATCGTCACCGCAATCGCAGACCCAGCCGCATTCACCAAACGCTCCGCCAAAAACGCCTCAGACGGATTGGTGATTTCGATCATGCCGCCTTCGCGCATTTCGAACACGCCCACTTCGGAGGTCGCGCCGAAGCGGTTCTTGACCGAGCGTAACAGACGATAGGCTTGGAAGCGATCCCCTTCAAGATACAGAACCGTATCCACGATATGTTCCAACACGCGCGGACCGGCAATCGCGCCTTCTTTTGTAACGTGCCCGATCATGAAGACCGTCACGCCGCTGGACTTCGCCAACTCACGCAACTGCGACGAACACTCGCGCACCTGCGAAACCGAGCCAGCGGATGAATCCAATTCAGAGAGATAAGTCGTCTGGATGGAGTCCACGATCAAAAGGTCCGGTTTGGATTCGCGGACGTGGCTGAAGATCACTTCGAGATTGGTCTCTGTCACCAACAGCAAATCCTTCGGCAAGTCCTTCCCGCCGTTGAACAAACGCGAGGCGCGCATCTTGATCTGCCGCTCCGACTCTTCGCCGGAGACATACAACACACGCTGCACCTTGCCCATCTCCATCGCCATTTGCAGCATGAGCGTGGATTTGCCAATGCCCGGGTCACCGCCCACAAGTACGATGGAACCGGGGACGATGCCGCCGCCGAGCACGCGCGCGAACTCACCAATGGGCAGGTGAACGCGATCTTCCGCCTCACCACTGACCTCGGAGATGGGGCGCGGCTCCGAACGTCCGCTCAAGCCGCGAACGTTGACCGCACCTTTTTTCGGGGCAGGCTCATCGTGGATGACTTCTTCCACCATGCTGTCAAACGCGCTGCATTGCGGGCATTTGCCCATGTACGATGCGGAGACACGTCCGCATTGTTGACATACAAATCGGGTGTGGGTTTTTGTTTTTGCCATTTCATCTTCTCCCCCCTCTCCTTTTAGGAGAGGGGCAGGGGGTGAGGTCAGTATAACAGAATTTTTGTTCTGTTTTTCACCTGCTATACTGTAGGTCGCGTTTGTAACATGACGTCACGCTAAAAGCGTGACCTACCCAAAGGAAAACTTTATGAAACTCGTATCCGACATTCTTATTGTGATCGTTGCCCTCTTGCACTTTTTCTTTCTTTACCTCGAAATGTTTCTATGGGACAAGCCGCGCGGGATGAAATCTTTCAATCTCACCGCAGAGTTCGCCAAACAATCGAAACGGCTTGCCATGAATCAGGGACTGTACAACGGCTTCCTCGCCGCCGGTCTGCTGTGGGGACTTGTTGCAGGCGACCCAGTAAAAATCTTCTTCCTGAGTTGTGTCATCATCGCGGGAATTTTCGGCGCGTTTACCGTGAGTAAAAGAATCTTTTACATTCAAGCTGTCCCCGCTATTTTGGCGTTGGTGATTTTGTTGATTGCATAAAAAAATGCGCCGCCTCAGGTTTGGGACGACGCATTTTCCTGCGAACAAAAGCTGCCTACTGGTAAATTCCCAACGGGTTATACCCCTGCGAAAAACCAGGGAACACCGATTCAATATCCGCATTGCCCATGCGTTTGGCAAGTAATTCGCTCAAGACCGAGCGGTAATCGGTGGTGATGGCAAGGTCGGCGCGGTCGTAAAGTTGATCGTTTTGCAACCCGGGGAATTGCCCGAAGACCTGTCCGCCATTGACGCTGCCCCCCAGCGTAAGCATCACACTGCCGTGACCGTGATCGGTGCCGTAGGATTCGTTCTGAACCAGCCGCCGCCCAAATTCACTAATGACAACCACAGATAATTTGTTGGTGTAGCCTGAATCAAGGTCGAGGTAGAAGTTTGCCAACCCCGAGGCGAGACTATTCAACAGATCAGCCATGTAGCCGCCATCGTGGTCATTTTGATATTCGTGCGTATCCCAACCGCCAAAGTCCACGGCGGCGACACGCAGACCGGCATCCAGCTTGATCATTTGGGCAACGGTTTTCAATTGACGCCCGAAATCATCATCGTTGTAATAGGCGCCGTTCGACGGCTGGTATTCGCCGCCGGTCAACGGGCGGACGATGTCCAATGCATCTAATGTGCGCAACCCGGCTCGGTGGACGAGACTTTCGCCTGCATACATTGTGCGTAACGCGTTGGTATGCGAGTCGCGTAAGCCGTTATCCCACAGCGAGAATTCATCGGGCGTGCTCAGGCTGACGGTGGGTACAAAATTTAATACCGAAGTCGGCTGCCCCGAGGTGGATACAACAGGCAGGATGGATGAAATGCCCGTCGCCTGCAAGTGACGGGTGATCCAGCCGGAGGCAGTGTTCTTTGCGCCGGGTGTTCCCAATTCAATGTATTCCTGCGCATCAAAGTGACTGCGCGTGTCGTAGTTCAAACCGACAGCATGAATGACACCCGCTTTGCCCTGCTGGTACAGGTCATACAGCGGCGACATGGCAGGGTGCAAACCAAATTGATCGTTCAAACGTAACAGGTTTTGGATCTTGATATCAGGGCGGGCTTTTTCATAAAAGCCGCGATCATCGCCATCCATCGGCGGGACGACATTGAGCGCATCCCAGCCGCCGCGCAAAAAGACGACCACCAAAGTATCAGATGGATTATCCTGTTTGGCAAAGGCGAGGTTGGTGAGTTTTGCGCCAGACATTGCGGCAATGGCGGCGGAGCATCCCTGTAAAAATTGTCGGCGGGTAAGGGCGGGTTTCATATGGTCATCTCCATTGAAAATCAGGGCTCATTAAGATCACTTCGATCATCGCTGGCAAAACATATTGCACATGCTCTTCGGTCAAGGTTTCGTCCCAACCGTATTCCTGCGCCATCACAGCTACAACGGCATTGCGGCTGGCTTCGGGGAGAGAACGGTTCAGGATTCTTTGAATCCAATAATCGGCTAGGGAAGAAGCGCTTCGAATCTCCGCCGGGGTTTGAGCCATCACATCCGAGCGGATTTTGTAGCCGGTATCGTCATCATCCAGCCAGTTCTCGGTCAGCCCCACGGCAAAGTTCCACTCAAAAAGTAAAGACATGGAGTTTGCCCAGGCTTCACGCATATCGGGATAGCCATCGGGCGGGCGGCGCTCGAACAATGCCTGCCCCATCAGACCAAGCATCCAGTGAACCCCGCCGGGGATGCGGGTGAAGTCGGAGTTGAGCGCGCGCATCATGGACATTGCCGCCTCGAACGGACGTTTGACCTTTCCGCCCCAACTGGCTTTGAACTCCGCAGAAAGCAGGATCGTCTCCATCACGCGCTTGAGTTGGTCGGGGGCATCTTTATATTGAAGAAAGGTATCGGCTGCCGCCTGAACAAGCGACTCTGGCGGAACGTCTGAAATAAACCTGCGGCACAGTTTTCTTGCGATATGACGCGCCGTACCCGGGTGACTGGCGAGCAGGTCGAGTACATCGTAGCCGTCTTTCAGATCTTCCTGATCGGCGGGAATGTATCTGCCCAGCACCAGTTTATTGAAGCGGTCGTGCCAGGGTTTGTAATACAGGAAGTTGCCGGTCTTCTCGATACCGTCTTCCCAATCGCCGAGGTCGTCATCAATGCGCCAGCCGGTAAAACATCGCGCCGCTTCGTAGACGTCGTTATCCACATAGCCGATGGCGATCCCATTCGCATCTTTTTCCACTGAGTTCGGGTCGCGCACCCCCAGGTAATTCTCTGCGCCGAGAGTGTGTAACTCGAACAACTCGCGCGCAAAATTTTCATTGGGACCAGCATCACTGCTATTGTTCTGGTTCAGGTAATACAGCATGGACGGGTGTTTCGCCACCGCCTCCAGCATTTGCCGGAAGTTGCCCAGCATGTGCGTTCTCAGCACGTCACGGTTGTATGAGGCAAGCAACGGTACGCCGTCATCCTGCCAGAAATAGACGTTGAAATGGTTGTGCCAGAAATCGGCAAGCAGTTCGACCAGTTGCTTTTTGCTGTGAACAGCCCGAAGCACGGTGGCATCTGCCAATTCGTACGCGGGTTTGCTGTACCATTCCCAGTAGGCATCATCATTCGAGTCGTAGGGGTTGGAGGCAATGTGATCCGCGTAGATCTGTTCATGCGATTTATACAGGGTTTCAAAACCGGCATTGTTGTAACGGTTTTCGAAATCGCTGTCATCCAATGTGTCGGGGTTGAGCTGCTGGTTGATAAAGTTCAGCAGCCGTTCGTCGTCACTGGAGCCGAGCGCGTTGAAGGCGTCCACGTCACCCGGGCGGATGCCGAAGGTGAGGCGGCTTAAGGCAAGGATCGCCATTGGTACGGGCGGCAGTTGCGTTTGCGCTTCGGGTTGGATGACCGGGCTTTGTCCCGTCGATTCGAACGGAGCGGCGGTGGGCGTTTCCTCTCCCGGGGCGCAAGCCGCCAGCGCAGATGTCGCCGCGAATGTGCCGCTTAGTTTCAGGAAATCTCTTCGGGTTAGTTTTCTTGTTTGCATGAGTTCCTCGCTTTAAGCAGACAGTCACTTTTTAAGTGACTGTCTGCTGGCTTTTTTATACATGGAATATTCGATTATATATATCCCGCCTGAGTACCGCGTTAATACCGTCCCTGCTTTTATGGCGTTGTTTGAAAACTTCACTCCGCGCAGACGACCCGATTCCGTCCCTTGTTTTTTGCGGCATACAAGGCTTTGTCGGCTTTTTGAAGCAGGTGCTCCAATGTATCTTCTTCGCTCTTGAATGTAGAAACGCCGAAGCTGGCAGTGATCTTTAGCTGTTGATCGTCAATGTTTAATGCGGCGCTTTCTACGATCTTTCGAATCCGTTCGGCGGTCACTTTGGCTTGATCCATGGCTGTTTCGGGCAGCACAATGACAAATTCTTCGCCGCCAAACCTCGCAAAAATATCCACCTGGCGCAGGTTTTGTATGCAGACCTTTGTAAAATGAACCAGCGCTTGATCTCCGGCTTTGTGTCCATACTTATCGTTCACGTCCTTGAAGTGATCAATATCCACCAATATCACTGAGAACGGCAATTGAGAACGGAGGGAGCGTTGAATTTCCACTTCTGCCAGCGTATAAAAATGCCGCCGATTGTAGGCGTGCGTCAGCGAGTCCTGTGTGGCGAGCTTTTCAAGATCGGCTTGAATTTTTTTCAAGTTCGAAATATCGTGCCATACAACCAGACGCCCAATAAAATTCCTGCGCTTGTCGAAGAGCGGGGAAATTTGAAGGTCAAGGTAGGTGTTCATTTCTTTTTCGATTAGAACTTCCGCGCGGGTCTTTGATGTTTTCACAGACCCCTGATCGATGTCTACCCAGTGAGAGAAAACTTCCTCCACCTGCCTGCCAATTGCACCGGCGGGTGAAGTAGATAACAGTTTGCCCGCTTCAGGGTTCATGTCCACGATCCGATTATTTGCATCGAGGACTAATACCCCGTCGCTCATGCCTTCAATCAACGTATCGCGTGCAACCGGCACAACATCCAACATGCGATAACGCAGCAAGGCATAGGCAAATGCAAAAGCGGCAAGCGTAAACGAAAAGGGCGTGTTATCAGCATTGGGGAAAGGACTTAAACCCGCGATAAAAATAAAGCTGTTTAGCCAGGTAACGCCGGCTCCGGCGATCACAACCCCAAGCTGGCGGCGATAAATGCCTGAGGTAGCCATGAATCTACGCACCAGCAAAATGAACGTCACGAATAGTAATAAATAAGAATACACAACATTCCCCCAAAATACCGGACCTGCATTCAAGATCATACCGGTGTTTTCCAACCGTTTCCCGGCAAAGAACAAGTTGTGCAAGGGATCGGTCCACATCAACAGGAGCACCAGTAACGGTTCTACATACAAACCGATCAGGAACGGTTTTTTCAGCCATTCCTGCTGCCCTGAAATTTGCATGGCGAAAACAAAGAACGTTGCAGGGACGATCACCACCCCGATGTAACTAATATCCAACCAGAAATAAGGTGAAGGTTTTATAACGCCGCCCCAGAAAATGCCGTATGAAACATCCCACCAGCACATGGCAAGGATAAACACCATTAATGGAACTGAACCCGGGGTGAACGGACGCCTTTGTAAGACCAATAGCCCAACAATAAAACAGCATAACCCCGCGGTTAAGAGCGCTGTGCTATATAAAATGTTTGGAGGTGTCATAAGAGCCTTTGTATTTACCATTGTAAACACAAAGGCTCTTATTTGCTACCTTATCACGATAGTGAAACAAAAAGATTTTTTTATTGCAAATTATTATTTCACCGTATTCACAAAATCGGCAAAGAGACCATACGCCGTCTCCACCGGTCCACCGGTCATGCCGGGTTTTTCCGAGAGGACGATGGAATAGTCAATGATGACATCGGTGCGGAAGGTGATGCCCGTGCTGGAATTCATCATGCCATAGAGCGGTGAAGTCGAGTCGACCAGTTGCGGGGCGACTCCCACCTTGATCTCGCCGTTCACTTTTTCAGCAGAACAAACCAGTTTATAGCGCTTGCCTTCGGCTTTGGCGTTGGCGATCATTTCGCTTGTAATGCCGCGAATGCCAGTGGGATTCACTTGCTGCGGGGTCATGGGCGTATCCCACAACACGGTCACAAGGGAAGCGACCTTGATGGCGGCATCCCAACCGTCCACGTCGTTGGTGGGGTCGGTTTCAGCCAGACCAATCTTCTGGGCGTAGGCGAGCGCCTGCTCATAGGTCTCGCCGCTTTCCATTCTGGAGAGGATGACATTGGTGGTGGCGTTGAAGATACCTTTGAAGGATTCAAGTTCTGCCAACGGAAACGCCTCACGCATGACCGAGAAAACGGGTGCGCCGCCCAAGACCGCAGATTCGTGCCGGAAGATTTTTCCCTTCGATGCCGCTAACGCGGTCAATTCGCGATACCCATGCACGACCGGACCTTTATTCGCCGTGCTGACGTGCATTCCCAATTCCAACGCCGTGCGGATGTGGTCAATGGCAGGCTGACCCGTCTGCGTGTTGACGGGGGAGTTCTCGAACATAAAGTTGGCGGCGGAGTTCTTGATGACGGAAAGAGAATCAGAGATTGGAGAACTGGAGATTGAGTCGATGGATTTTCCACTTTCCACTAAATCCAATGCTTTTTCGATATCCAACCCATTCGGGTTAACAGCATGTCCATGCTGACCGGTGGAAATTCCGGTGAACGAGAACGTGACATCATGTTTCGATTTCAACACATCCTGTTTGCGGACGAGCAGACGAGCCAGCGAGCGGGCAACATTCCCAAAACCAATGAGCGCGAGGTTGTAGTGCATATTTTTCTCCTGAGAACTATTTTAAACTACTATATCATTCGTTCGTGTGAAAGTGATGTTTCCGACTTCAATGACAGGGGTGTTGTTTGCATGGCAAGTTGAAGAAGGGGAGGGTGATCATGAGGAGATTGTAATGCTGGCAAGGTAAAATTATTTTGTTTGAACTGAAAAAGGACGGACTATGCACACAACCATCGACTCAAAAACACAAATCACTATTCCTAGAATTTGTGTTCAGTTAAGGTAAAATATTGAAATGACAGTCAAGTATGTTGATCTATTCGCGGGATGCGGTGGAATCAGCCTTGGCCTGCACAAAGCGGGGTTACAAGGTTTGTTTGCAGTTGAGAAAAACCCAGATGCCTTTTCGACCCTGAAATATAACCTTATTGATACTCATAAACACTTTAAATGGCCTGGTTGGCTTCCTGAGAAAAATTGGGATATTAACAGCTTACTTTCAAAAGAAGGAAAAGAACTTCATAAACTTCGCGGGCAAGTTGACCTTGTTGTGGGCGGACCTCCTTGCCAAGGTTTTTCAATGGCAGGGGAACGACGTGCTTCTGATAAGCGCAATAAGCTGATTCATTCCTATTTAGACTTTGTAAAGATTGTGCGACCGCGCGTTATTATGTTTGAAAATGTGTATGGCTTTACTTTGAAATTTTCGAATTCAAAGAAGCATAAAAAACTCGCATATTCCGAGATTGTTATTAGCGAACTTCACAAACTTGGTTATACCGATGCTCGCGGTGAATTGATTGATATGTCTGAATTTGGGGTTCCGCAACGCAGGAAACGCTTCATTGTGATTGCTACCCGTGAGGGGTTTGCAGACAAGATTTTCAAGGATTTATTCGATGGGCGCAAGGACTTCCTAAAATCCAGGGGAATTCCAGAACGGACTACAACCCAACAAGCCCTTTCAGACTTAGAAAGTATTCATGGCACAGATATTTGCCCAGACACAAAAGGCTTTATGTCTGGCATCTCATCAAAGGCTCAAACAAATCTTCAGAAATATCTTCGTGTGCCTAAAAAGGAAAATTATCTTCCTGATAGTCATAGGTTTGTAAACCACACAGAAGAAGCTGAAAAGGTTTTTAGTTATTTACTCGATGAAGCGCCACGAAATAAGCGTATTATGGGCGAAGCAAGAAAAGAATATGGTATTAAAAAGCGAAATGTTACCGTTCTTGACCCAGAGCAACCTTCCCTTACAATCACTACTATCCCAGATGATTTTGTTCATTACTCTGAACCAAGGGTAATGACTGTCCGCGAATGTGCGAGGCTTCAAACCTTCCCTGATTGGTTTGAATTCAAAGGACCATATACAACAGGTGGACCAAGAAGGGTCAAACAAACTCCACGGTACACCCAAGTAGGAAATGCAGTGCCGCCGCTTTTTGCAGAACAAGTTGGGATAGCTATAACCAAGGCTCTTAAAAAATGACAAACGTAACTTTCAAGATCAGTTCAGCTTTAAAAAATATCATCGGTAAAGAATTGATTACGGATGATTTTATTGCTGTCTATGAGCTTGTCAAAAACGCCTTTGATGCAAATGCTAGAGAGGTTGAGATTATTTTTGAGGGGCTAAAATCGGATAACCCGCGCGTTGTTATTAAAGATAACGGCGACGGAATGAACGATGATGACCTAAAGAATAAGTGGCTTTTCGTTGCTTACTCTGCAAAAAAACTTGAGCAAGACTATCGGGACAAAATCAAATCAAACCGTATATACGCTGGTGCAAAAGGGATTGGACGTTTTTCATGCGATAGGTTGGGCGCCAAGCTTAAACTTACTACAAAGAAAAAAAAGGAAGATACTTGGCATGTCCTAGATGTTGATTGGAGTGATTTTGAAAAAGATGCTGAAGTAGAGTTTCATACAATAAAGGCTCAACTAACTCAATCAAAAAATAATCCAATTCCTAAACTTCAAGGTGGCACAATACTTGAAATTTCTGAACTAAGAAGTTCTGACTGGAATCGAGAAAAACTCCTTAAGTTGCGTCAATCTCTTGAACGACTAATTAATCCGCACCAAGAAAATGATGTTGAAAGGTTTGTAGTTTCTCTTTCTGCACCTGAAGAAATTGAAGAAGATAATATCTTAAGAAAGACAAAGCCAGAAGAACCATGGAATATAGTTAATGGACCAGTAAGAAATTTTCTCTTTGAAGCTTTAGAACTTAAAACTACTCAAATTCAATTGGAAATTGATAGAGATGGTGATACATTAATTACGAAATTGAATGATCGTGGAACCCTCATTTACGAGTTGATGGAGCATAACCCATACAAGGGGATATTGTTTGATATACAAATAAGCCTTTTTCATCTTAATAGATCTGCGAAATCTTCCTTTACTCGGCGCATGGGACTTCCACCAGTTAAGTATGGCTCTGTCTTTCTTTACAAAAACGGGTTTAGGGTTCATCCCTTTGGTGACGTAGGAGATGACTCTTTAGAAATCGATCGAAGGAAACAACAAGGTATTTTTCGTTTCCTAGGTAATCGAGACCTGTCAGGGCGCATAGAAATCAATGGAAGAAATCCAGAATTCCAAGAGACCAGTAGTCGTGATGGTGGATTGATAAAAAATCAGGCTTTTGCAGCACTTAAAGAATTATTTATTGAGTATGCATTAAAAAGGCTTGAGAATTTTGTTATCAATCTTGCGAAATTTGGGACGCAAGGCGAGTTTCCCGAATTGATTGATAAAGATAGTTCTGAACAACGACAACTTACCTTTGACTTAATTGTCAAGTTGACGCAATCAGAAGATGTAGTTGATATACGATACAACAAAGATGTATTAAATATTTTAGAAAATAGGTCTGCAGAGAGCGTAACTTCTTTGTTGAAAAACCTTGAGAGGATTGCAGTAGAACAAGGAAGTAATGAGTTAGATAAAGAAATTAGGCGCGCAAAGAAACAAGTAACTGTGCTTGCTAAGGCAAAAGAAGAAGCTGAGGCAGAGACTGAGAAAGAACGCGCCCGAGCTGAAAAGGCTGAGGAAAAAGCTAGGAAAGCAGATGAAAAAGTTCAAGAAGCTGAAGAAACTGCTCGTCAGGCGCAGGAAAGTGCAAAAGATGTAAGTACACAAAATATATTCCTGAAGTCTGTATTATCAAAAGATTTACAACATGTTATCGAACTTCACCATACAATCGGGCAAGATGCAAGAACTATTGAACAATTTTCTGCAAACTTGCTTTCATCATTGCGAGACGAAAGCAAACCATTAAAAAGGGAGATGCTTCAAGCCACTTTAGAGAGAATTAGTTATGCTGCAAAAAAAATATCTACTGTGAGCCGTTTTGCCACAAAGGCAAACTTCCGCGCTGATGCAGAAGAAATAAAAGCAGACTTAATATCCTATATTCGAGAATATCTTTTGAATGTTTACGGTGGTTTTGTATTGGACCCATACCAAAATAAAGTTACAATCGAGTTTACGCCTAATGGTATAGATAAATTTGAAACAGAATTTGCCCCTGTAAATGTAAGCATCGTTCTCGACAACTTGATAAGCAATTCTCGAAAGCACAAGTCGAAAAATATTGTAGTTTCTGTTGTTGAAAGCAATAAGGAAAACTTATTAATAAGTTTTAAAGATGATGGTAAAGGTGTACCTCAAAAAAACATACCCCTTCTTTTCCAAATCGGCTTCACTACCACTGATGGCTCTGGCTTAGGATTAAATCACGCAAAAGAGGTCATGGAAGAAATGGGTGGAAGCTTGTTGTACAATGAAAACTCTGAAAATGGAGCAGAGTTTATTCTTACTTTCAAAAAATAGAGAGGGCTAGTTTATGAAAACAGAATTTCTTGCTTTGTGGGTTGATGATAATCGTCCTTTTGTCGAGTCTTTGGAGGTTGAATTAAGAGATTGGCTCGACGAAAAGGGCTTTGAGCTTAAGACATTTATGCACAGAGACAAAACTAAAGTTTTAGATGATGTAAAGAGCAATGATTTAGAGTTAATAATTGTTGATTACAAGTTGCCTAAGGGCAACGGTGACGGTATCATTGAAGAAATAAGGGAAATAGGTTGCTATCAAGATGTGATATTTTATTCAGAAGGTGAATTGCCTAATAGGAAATTTGACGGGGTTTTTTATGTAAGCAAGCAAGATGCAAAAACTCGCATCAAAGAACTTGTTGAATTAAAATTGAAACGTTCTTCCGATCTTGCTACGCTTAGAGGATGGGTCGTAGCAGATGCTATTGAGCTTGAGCAGATGATTGAAGAATTATTAATAAAATGGTTTACACCTAAACATAAAGTTTTCGAGTCTCAAGTTATGAGAAAGTTTGGCGTATTTGACTTCAACAGGAAACAAATGGCGTTAAATAGCATTATTTCAGAGGAACTAAAAACCATTCAAGAATCTAATGATGAAGCAGTTCGAAAATCTGATCGTGGTAAACAACTAAGCAAGTGCAAAGAAATCTTTAGTGCTTTCGAAAATGATGTTGTTCATTATCGAAATGCTGTAGCTCACAGCAAAGTTGAAATTAAAGATGGGAAAAAGCGGTTGAAAGCCCTAGTTGGGAAAGATCAATATTTTGAGTTCGATGAAATCAACCTTATAGAGTCCAGAAAGAAATTTAGGGCGCAACGAGATTGCTTACTTACTTTATTTGAAATTTTATAAAGTCAAGGCTTATTTTGATAGATTTTGTTTCAAAGATAATGAGTTCTAAAGCAATGAGCACAATTCGGTCGAAAGAAAATCAAATAACCGAATAAGGGTTTGTCGTTCAATTAAAGAGACAGTCACTGCCAAAGTGACTGTCTCTTTAATTTCTACTGAAACGTGATCTCTTCCACGCGCCAGCTTTCTTCGCCCATGAGCTTTCTTAGGTTCTCAAGCAGTTCGGGGCAAATGCGGGTGGTGTCGTTGGGAAAATCGATCAGGTGTCCCTTGCCGTTCTCGAAGATCTGAAAACTAAAACGATCTTTGCCATGAAAACGGGTGAGGTTGCCATGCAAGGTTTTGATGCGGCGTTTGTCGCGTTCCTTGTCGCCGGTGGGGCGCAGGATGATGGTGATCTGGCGCGGCGGATGGTCCTTGTCCTTGTTCTCTTTGGCAAGCGGAACATATAAAGATGGAATGAACGCTTCGTCACGGTCTTCGAGTTGATCTGCCATCCCAGCCTGATCCAACGCTGTGACGGCGCGAGCTACCAGCGGAGGTGTCACGGGTTCATCTTTCTTGAACTTCGGCGCAGGCTGCGCGGCGATGGCGGCTTCATCAAATGAAGGCTGCCATTCGTTATCCCAACCTTCAGGGAAGTTATCGGGCGGAGGGGGCATGTCGTCATTCAGGTCATCATCGGTTGCAACAGGCGCTTTGTAGGCAGGAGCAGGTTCAGCCACAATGGGTTTGGTAACAGGCGGCGGAGTCTGCGCTTTCGGCATGGGATCCGGTTTGGGTTGTGAAGCAGTGACCGGCTTAGTCTGAGCCGCATCCGGTCGGCGGGGAGATTGCTCCTGTGTTCGGGCAAGAAGCGGTTTGGGAGAAGAGTCTTTTGTGATGAAGGGATCATCCGCCGATGTTGTCACGGGAATCTCGGTCTTGACCGTATCGACCAAAATTTTTGGCGGGGTGCTGCCTTGATCGACCTTGCCTTCCACGATGACGATCTGCCCGATGGTGAGGTTGTCTTTGGCTTGCTCCCAGGTTTTTGGGAAGAGCACGAGTTCGATGGTGCCTTGAATGTCTTCCATTTGGGCGAAGCCCATGGGTTTGCCGGTTTTGGTGGTGTAGGGACGCACGCCGGTGACAAGCCCCGCCATGCGGACTTTCTCTTCGTGGCTGGCTTCGCTGAGTTGAGCGGAGAAATAGCTGACGATCTTGGCGAGGGTGGTTTGGTATTCGTTGAGCGGGTGGTCGGAGATGTACAGCCCAATGAGGTCGCGTTCCCAATTGAGCATTTCGCGCTTATCCACGTCTTTGACTTCGGGCAGGGTGATCTCTTCAATGATGCCGGTGTCTGCGCCAAAGAGACTCATTTGTCCCGCATCGGCGGCGCGGAAGTGGTTGCTGGAGATGGCGACAATTCGGTCGAGTGAGGCAAGCAATGAGGCGCGGTTGCCAAAGGAGTCCATGGCACCGACTTTGATGAGTCCTTCCAACGCGCGTTTGCCCACGGCGCGCAAGTCTACGCGGCGGGCGAAGTCGTTGAGGTCGCTGAACTTTCCATTGGCAATGCGCTCTTGAATGATCGGCTCGACTGCGCCTTGACCGACGTTTTTGATGGCGCCCATGCCAAAACGGATGTTGGGTTTTTCTTCCACGTCTTCAATATCGAAGTCCCACATCGATGAGTTGATATCGGGTTGCAGAACGGGAATGCCCATGCTGCGGGCATCGGCTACATAAAATGCCACTTTCTCGGTCTGGCTCGCTGAAGCCGACATGAGCGCGGTCATGTACTCAGCGGGGTAATGTGATTTGAGGTACGCAGTTTGCACGGCGATCACACCGTAGTCGGCGGCGTGAGATTTGTTAAATCCATACCTCGCGAACTCTTCCCAATCTGCATAGATCGCATCGGCAGTGGATTGCTCCATGCCTTTTTCCACTGCGCCTGCTACGAATTTGTTGCGGTGCTTTTCGATGTCTTCTTTTTTCTTCTTTGAGATGGCTTTACGCAGCTCATCCGACTCGGAGGGCGTGTACCCGGCGAGTTCCACCGCGGCGCGCATCAGTTGTTCCTGATAGACTGGAATGCCGAAGGTGTCTTTGAAGATCGGCTCCATGGCGGGGTGACGATAGACCACTTCCTGATCGCCATTCATACGGGCGATGTAATCGGGGATGAACGCCATTGGTCCCGGGCGGTAGAGCGCCACCATGGCGATGATGTTGTCGAGGTTCTTTGGCTTCATCTGCACGAGCCAACGTGTCATCCCCCCGCCTTCAACCTGGAATATTCCAGCAGTTTGACCCGCGCCCATGATCTCAAAAGATTTTGGATCATCAATGGGAATGTTGGTTAAATCAAATTTGATTCCGTGCCGCTTGTAGATCAGGTCGCAGGCACGCGCCATCACCGTCAAGGTGATGAGACCAAGGAAGTCCACTTTCAACATGCCGAGCGAGTCGAGAATACCCATTTCGAACTGCGTCACCGACTTGATGGGTGTATCTTCTGAGTTGGAGGTTGGGCGGTGAAGCGGCAGGTATTCGAGGATGGGTTTATCTGAGATGACCACGCCCGCAGCGTGTGTGCCTGCATTGCGCACCGTGCCTTCCATGCGTTCGGCAATATCGATCACCTCGCGCATTTTCGGGTTGGTGTCGTAAATCTCTTTGAATTCTTTTACTTCCTTGGCTTCGGCAACCGTCGTGCCGCCCGCCGAGAACGGAACGAGTTTGGCAACCTTATCCACTTCGGGCAGCGGAATTTCCATCACGCGCGCCACATCACGGATGGCGGCTTTGGTGCCCATGGTGCCGAAGGTGATGATCTGTGCGACTTTATCGTCGCCGTATTTACGCGCACAATATTCGAGCATTTCATGGCGGCGGTCGTCGCGGAAGTCAAGGTCAATATCGGGCATTGATACACGCCCCGGATTTAAGAAGCGTTCAAAGATCAGCGCATGTTCGAGTGGGTCCACCATCGTGATGCCAAGCGTGTACGCAATGATGGAACCAGCCGCCGAACCGCGCGCGTTGTACCAAATGCCATGTTCGCGGGCGAAGGAACACAGGTCCCACACGATCAGGAAGTAGGCGTCGAATCCCATGGTGTGGACGATACCCAACTCGTAATTCAGCCTCTCGCGGACTTTGGGGCTGTCGCAATCGTCCCCGTACCTTCTCTCCGCTCCAGCCTCGCACAGCGAGCGCAGATATGATTCCGCGGTGTGACCTTCCGGCACGGGGAACTCCGGCAGGTGATAGCCTTTGAAATCAAGGTTTACGTTACAGCGTTCAGCAATGAGCAGTGTATTTGAGAGCGCATCCGGCACTTCAGAGAAGAGTTTGCTCATCTCAAGCGGCGAGCGTAAGAAGTATGAGTCATCGGTCATGCGCATACGGTTGGGGTCTGCCAGCGTCGAGTTGGTCTGAATCGCCAAAAGCACATCTTGCAGCTTTGCATCTGCTTGGTTGACGTAATGCACATCATTGGTGGCGACGAATTTTGCAGAATAGCGCGCACCGAGAGAGAGTAGTTTTCGGTTCAGGTCGAGAATTTCAGGGATGTTGTGTTCCTGCAACTCGACGAAGAAGCGGTCGGGTCCGAAGACGTCGTAGTACCAATTCCATTTACGCACGGCTTCTTCGGGGTTGTCGTTCAGCAACGCGCGCGGAATTTCCGCAGACATACAGCCCGAGGTGCAGATCAGCCCTTCGGAGTGAGCCGCTAAAAAGTCATGGTCGATGCGGGGGTAGTAGTAGAAACCTTCCAGTTGTGCAGCAGAGGCGATCTTTAGCAGGTTCTGGTAGCCTTTTTCGTTCTCTGCAAGTAACAATAAATGGAAGGAGGAGCGGTCAAGTTTGGAGTCTTTGTCTTTCATGCCGCGTGCCGCCATGTAGGCTTCTAACCCGATGATGGGTTTGACCCCTTCGGCTTTGGCGGCTTTGTAGAAGTCGATCACGCCGAACATGGTGCCATGGTCGGTAATGGCGACCGATTCCATGTTCATTTCCTTGACGCGTTTGACCAGCTTCTTGATGTTCGAGAAGCCGTCGAGCATGGAGTATTCGGTATGAACGTGGAGATGGGCGAAAGACATGAGTTAGTTGGATAGTTAGTTGAGTGGTTAGGTAGTGGAGCGCTCAGTAGAAGATGATGAGGCTACATAACTAAAAAACTATGCAACTACAAAACTACTGAACTAGTCGGCATTATAGCACGCATGTTCAGGTTATTCCCCTACGCGCGGCTTAAAGATTTATGGCTCTTGCGTTCCGCTCAGGCGGTAGATAGACCGTCCCTTGACTTCGGCTTCAAGATAGTAGTTTTTTTCTATGAAGGCGAGCACTTCATCCAGGTTATGGGGTGGGTTGGCGGGGTACACCCCCATGGCTTTCTGCTCTTCCCGACGGATGGGGTCAAGGGATGGAATGGTGAGGCGTCCCATATCTACAATAAGGACGGGGGTTTTTGTTTGAAGCTCAGTGAGAAACTGGTCATTCAAGCGATCCGAGATATCGGATTTCACCATGTTCGGATAGAACAGCGCGGTCATGGGTGCATCTCGATGGGACATGAAGTTTTCGCCAGGGTGAGTTGCCCAGAAAAGGACATATTCGCCGGGGTTTGTGTGATTGTCCACATAAATGGAAATTGGAGAGCGGGCTTCACGGTCAGATGTGGTGAAAAAGTGGTCAATGGCTTTGACGTATGTGGAGGCGTTGCCGTTGAAAACAAAGACCCCAATGGCGATGGCGAAAAATAGTGAAATGAATAGAGTCTCGTTAAATTTTGGGAATAGTTTTTCTCTAATGCTATGAAATGCGAGCGCAGCCAGTACGCCGATGAACGGCAGCCAGTTCATGAAATAATGACCGTAATTCCGCTTGGCGGGGTCGCTAAACGCTACAACGGCGGGCACATCAACAGCCAGTGCAATGAAGAACGGTAGATAAGCGCTTTTGCGTATCTCATTGATCTTTGTGAACATAAGCAGGTATCCGACTAGCCCGATCCATGCGGTAATGTTCAAAAACTTAAACCCAACCAAAAGCGGCGATGAGGCGCTTTGGTCTGTGGCGCTATAGGTAAGGTTGTAAATAATGGAAGCATTCAGCATGTCTTGAAAGAGACCCTGATATGCAAAGTACGCGGATGTGATCGCAAGGGGAATGACAATGCCAAGCGTAACCCACAAGACAGTGTTGAATAGATCTTTCCATTGGCGCTGCCATAAAAGGGTGGCGCCAAGGACAAGGATGACAACTGCTTCGACGACTGCATTGTTTGGGCGAAATAAAAAGCTGATGGAGAAGAGCAATCCAATGATCAGGTTGACGAGACGCTGTTTGGGGTTTTCAATCAGGTACAGGAGCAGGGTGAAGGAAAGGAAGTGGAAAAGCAGAGGATATTCCTCGGTATAGTTTCCGCCTTGCAAGGTCAGGTTCATACCCAAAAGCCAGGTGGCTGCGCCAAAGAGGGCGGGTGTGGTGCCCCAAAGTTTTTTGAAAAGAGAATATGAAACCAGAATGGAGGCAAAGAGAAAGGCGAACTCAACCAACCAAATTCCCCAGCGATATCCACGCCCAAGGGATAATGCAGCGGCGTTCAGGTAAAAAATGGCGGGCGGCTTGCTTTCCCACACATCCTTGTAGGGTATGTTTCCCCGTAGAACTTGCAAACCGATATAAGAATAAAAACCGTAGTCACGGTTGGGAAGGACTGTACCCGGGTTGCTCTGCGTGAGGACGATTAACGTCGCGAGGGCTGCAAGGATTGACAGCGTGATCTTGCGATTTAATACCTGCCAGGATGAGTTGTTTTTTAGCATTTCTCGGCATTATACACCAGCAGATTTTATAAGCTACGAGATAAACCCCTCGCACTTCTCTTACATTCCTCCAATACCCCACATGCTATAATCTTTTCCCATTGAAAGGGATTACATGCTTAAGAACTTCGTGAAACTATTTAGTGGCGACCCCACAAAGAAAACTGTAGACCAATACCGCCCGATCGTGGAGAAAGTGAACGCATTGGAGGCGCAGTTCGAACCGCTGAGCGATGATGCGTTACGCGCCAAGACGGATGAATTCAAGAAACGCATTGCAGAATTAACCGGCAGCCTGGATGGGCTGACCGATAAAGAACGTCACAAGGCAGAGCAGGATGCACTTAACGAAATTTTGCCCGAAGCCTTTGCCGTGGTGCGTGAAGCCTCCAAACGTACGCTTGGGTTAAGACATTACGATGTGCAGATCATCGGCGGCGCGGCGCTGCATGGCGGCGAGATCGCTGAAATGCGCACAGGTGAAGGGAAAACCCTCGTGGCTACCATGCCGGTGTACCTCAATGCCCTGCTCGGACGCGGCGTTCACCTGATCACCGTCAACGATTATCTGGCGCGCCGCGATGCCCGTTGGATGGCGCCCATTTATCAGGCGCTTGGTTTGAGTGTGGGCGTGTTGCAAATGGCGGCTGCCACCGAGAATGGCAAGAAAGCCTTTATCGTCGACTTTGAACGCGAGTCGCCGCAGGAAGATCAACGTCACATGCGCCTCGTAGACCGCGCCGAAGCCTACCGCGCCGACGTGACCTTTGGCACCAACTCGGAATTCGGCTTCGATTACCTGCGTGACAACATGGCAATGAAACTTGAGAACCGTGTTCAACGCGGACATTACTACGCCATGATCGATGAAGTGGATAACGTCCTCATTGACGAATCGCGCACCCCGCTTATTATTTCTGGTCCCGCTTCTGGTGACCTGGAATGGTATGGGCGCATGGCGCAGATCGTGAAGCAACTCAAGCCCGAAGATTACGAGATGGATGAAAAATCCCGCTCGATCAACTTCACCGAGATCGGTATGGCACGGGTGGAGTCTTTGCTCGGCATTCAGCTTCTCGACCCCGACCGCCCCGAAGATGTGAACCCGGAGCAGGCACGCCTGATGGGTTATTTACAGCAATCCATGCGGGCGCAGTTCCTCTTTCACCGCAACAAAGATTATTTGGTACAGGCGGGCAAAGTCGTCATCGTGGATGAGTCTACCGGGCGGCTTATGCCCGGGCGAAGATGGAGCGATGGTCTTCATCAAGCTGTGGAAGCCAAAGAAGGCGTGAAGGTTGAGCCAGAGTCGGTTACCTATGCCACAGTCACATTGCAGAACTACTACCGCATGTACCAGAAACTGGCAGGTATGACCGGTACCGCGCTCACCGAAGCCGAAGAATTTAATAAGATCTATTCCATCGAAGTGGCGCCGATCTCGCCGAACCTTGAATATCTTTCCTATGGAAAAGAAGCGCCTTTGACCGAGGTCAAAGCCAAGGACGAAGAGGGCTACACCTATTCGTATTTCACAAAAGCGGGCGAGACCGAGCCGCTTTTCTATCGTCGTAAAGATTACCCCGATGTGATCTACCGAACTGTCGAAGCCAAACTGCGTGCCATTGTGCAGGAGATCGTGCGCTTCAACGCATTGGGTCGTCCAATGCTTGTGGGTACCACCTCGGTTGAATCTTCTGAACTGCTTTCAAACCGCCTCAAGGCTGAACCCGTCCGCCGATTGATGCAATACCTGCTGGTGCGCGATCACTACGTCCGCGCCAATAATATTGATGAAGACGGGCGGCTCATTGCGGACCTCGTGCCTTTTAACCAGCCCATTGACCGCATCACCCCTGATGCTTTGCGTGCCTTCATAAAACCGCATGGCTTGACGAACATCAGTCTTGATGACGAAACCAACCTGCAAACCTTGTGTGAAATTCTGCGTGTGCCGGAAACCACAAAAGACCGCCTCAAGAAAATATTTCAGGGCGGGGTGATGCACGAAGTTTTGAATGCCCGCCGCCATACCGAAGAATCGCAGATCATTGCGGGCGCGGGCGCTTTCGGCGCAGTGACCATCGCCACCAACATGGCAGGGCGTGGTGTGGATATTAAACTCGGCGGTGAGCTTGCCGAAGAAGTGATCTCTGCGGTCAACCGTGTGTTGGGAAAGAACGGTTCAAATGACCCGTTCGATATGACCCACGATGAACGCCGTGCCGCGCTGAAGACCATTGACCCATCGAATTACGGTTTGTATGAAGCCGAGGTTAAGAGTTTCCTTCAATATTTTGAAGATATGGAACGCGTGAAGGAACTTGGCGGTTTGCACGTCATCGGCTCCGAACGCCACGAAGCCCGCCGCATCGATAACCAGTTGCGCGGACGTGCTGCCCGTCAGGGTGACCCGGGTTCTTCCCGCTTTTATCTTTCGCTTGAAGATGACCTGATGCGTGTGCAGGGTGGGCAGCAGGTCAGCGCTTTGATGGAACGCCTCAAAGTGGATGATTCACTCCCGCTGGAAGCCCGCCTGGTTGCAAGCGTCATCGAACAATCGCAGCACCGCATCGAAGGCGCGAACTTCGATGTCCGCAAACATTTGCTGGAATATGACGATGTGTTGAATACACAGCGACAGCAAATTTACCTGCAGCGTGACAAGATCTTTGTAAAAGAAGATTTGAGCCGCGATGTGGCGGAAATGCTCGATGCCGAAGTGACCAAACGTGTAGAAGTTGGTCTGGCAGATGAAGAAGGTCCGTGGCGTTTACTGGCATGGCTGGACCAGGTTCAACCGGCATTTGATTCAAAGAACGGTCTGTATCCGTCGTATGGGTTTAAGTTATTGCTTGACCAAATTCGTGGAACTGAAAAAGAGGAGGTTAAACGTTCTACGTTGGACGTTGTTGCCAAATCTATTGACGCCGAATACGCTCACGCCCTCCATGCCATTGACCAACTTATTGAACGCACGGGCGAAACTCTTGAGATGCAGATCTCGGAACGAGAAGATACCCTCGATGCATTCTTCCAGACTTTGGGAGACCGCGAAGATAACCCCAAACCGCAAAAACTGATCGAAGAGATCAATACCTTTGCGCGGCTTGCTCTGCGTCCAAACAATGACTTGTTGAAGAAACTGGCAGATGACCCGGAAGAAGCGAAGGACGAAATTCAAGGAATGGTCGCCTCGCAGTTGACGGGCATTAGCGCGGCACGTGTCATTGGCGCCATTCAGAACCGCCTTGGCGAACAGGTGCAGTGGCAAAATCCCCTGCCTTCAGATTGGGACGAACTCACAGATGTGCTGCTCGGAACGACTCAAGCGGCATTTGAGGCAAAGAAGAAAAGACTGAATGCCCAAATTGCCCGAGATATTGACTTGTTGTTGCAGCGTGAAGATGTTTCCACTACTTCGGGTAAATTGCGTTTGCTCATTACCCTTTCACAAGGGCAGCGGACTGCGTTTGACCAGAGAACACACAAACAGGTAAAGCAGGTTTACACACGCTTTGCCTACGCTTTTTATGCCGCGCAATTGCTTGGGGGCAGGGATGCGGAAGACATTGCCGATGAGGTGATGTCGCACCTTGAGCAGGCGGAAGAATCCTTGCGTGAAACGTGGGGGCAGAGTGAGTTCACCCGCTTGAGCCAGAACGCTGCCAAGCTGGCAGATTTTGGTCCGGCGGCGCGAATCGCTTTCGGTGAGGCGAGACTCACTGACGCTTTCTCAAGCCTGAATGAGGAAGAGGCGGCGCAGCTTTCCTCTGCAATTGGAAAATATGTTTTGAATGAAGTCCATCGCCAGTTGTTGTTGGGTGCGTTCAGTGAATTATGGGTGGAATATCTTACAAAGGTGGAAGCCCTGCGTATTTCCATTGGGTTGGAGGCTTATGCTCAACGTGACCCGCTGGTACAATACAAAGGACAGGCTTCGGAAATGTTTGCTCAACTTCTTGAAGAAGTGCGCGGGTTGGTGATCAGCCGTGCGTTTGCGGCAAGACCGCGCCGGGTTGAGATCACTCCGATTGAAACGGCTGAAGCTGCTTCTGTGCCGACTGAAACGCAGATCGAGATCGGTGACTCTGGTTCGAAGAAGAAGCGTCGCCGCCGTTCGTAACGAGGATTTGTTTGGCAGAAAAGACCGCTCCTAAAAATCCATATCATGCCCTTCCAAAGGTGGAACTTCACCGCCATTTGGAGGGGTCGTTGCGTTTATCGACCATGCTGGATATTGCGCGCAAGCATGGGGTGACGGTGCCGGTTTCGTTGTTGAATTTGAGCGGGTTGGTGCAGGTGCAAGACCGCGACCCGATGACCTTTCATAATTTTCTTGAAAAGTTCAAGACCCTGCGCCTGTTCTATAAATCGCCGGATGTGATTCACCGTATTACCCGCGAGGCGGTGGAAGATGCCGCGCATGACAACATTCGTTATTTGGAATTACGCTTCACCCCTGTGGCATTGAGCCGCGCTGAGGGGTTTCCGCTGCATGATGTGATGGATTGGGTAATGACCAGTGCGCAAGCGGCGGCGAAGGATACTGGCATTAAGGTGGGGTTGATCGCTTCTGTGAACCGCCATGAAAGCCCAGACCTTGCCGAGCAGGTGGCGTGGCTGGCGGCTTCTTATAAAGATCGCGGCATGGTCGGTTTGGATCTTGCCGGGAATGAAGCGGAATTCAAGGCGAATCCGTTTTATGGCATTTTCAAGGAAGCCGCGCAATCGGGGCTGCATATCACCATCCATGCCGGGGAGTGGGGCGGCGCTGAAAATGTGCGTGATGCCATTGAGAACCTCGGCGCAGAGCGGATCGGTCATGGGGTGCGCGTGTTGGAAGATGCGAATGTAACCGCGCTGGCAAAAGAGCGCGGCTTGACCTTTGAGGTGTGTGTTACCAGTAACTTTCAATCGGGTGTGGTGAATCAGTTTGAAAAGCATCCGTTGCCGCAAATGCTGGCAGCCGGGTTGAAGGTTACGGTCAATACCGATGACCCGAGCGTTTCGCGCATTACGCTTTCGCATGAGGTTCAGGCGATCCATGAGAAGTTGAATGTTTCGTTGGATGTCTTGAAGAAGATGACGGTTCTCGCGGCACATTCCTCCTTTTTGCCAGATGCAGAAAGAACCGAATTAACTCAATCGCTTCGGAAAGATTTGAACGTGTAGTTTTTTACGGGGAAAGAACAATAAGGGGATTCCACACAGTTAATTTACCTCAGAGCCAGATACTACAACCCCACCGATGGGCGTTTCCAGTCACGGGATACGTGGAGTGGGGATTACAATCGTCCCTTGTCCATGAATCGCTGGATGTACGTTGAAGGGAATCCAATTATTTTTTCCGACCCAACTGGACTCATTAAAGAAGGAGCCGAGTCAAGAGAAGCAGAAATCATTTTGGACAAGTTAAGAGATCGTTATGGCGTATATATACAAAAGGATTGGGGTTATTTGAATAGTATTATTCATACAGGAGGATTGTATATTGATGCTCCAACTAGTTGTGAATGGAGAAACGGAAATTGGCGTAATGTTGAAGAACTAAGATTGGTATTAGAATCAATAAACCATCTTTCAAGAAAACTCGGTGGGGCTAACAAATTCAGGTCAGCATTCAGCACAGTTGCGATTACGCGATTTGCAATAACATCTGAGAAAATCCATCCATTTTCTCCTCCAGGATATTTATCTATCATGGGAGATGTTGTAATGCCCAATTACATATTTGACAACGGAGAATCTTATGCAAAATTCACTATTGTCCATGAACTAGGGCATGTTTGGGATTATCGTACTGGAAATCAGTTATCACGCAATATGATGGTAGCATTAGGCACATGGTTATGCCCAAGCACAGATGTGGGTTTTCCTGATAATCGGATTTGTTGGGCGCCATATGGGAACACGATTGATCCATCTACTAATCAAATTATTCGACCTGAGCTTCCTCCTGACACACCACTTGCATGTGTAAATAACCCATTAGGCGCTAACTGTCCTCCATACTCGGCTGGATTTGGAGGTTTTCCCGTTCTCACAGGACCTGGAGCAGAAGACTGGGCAAATTCTCTTGCATATTATGTATATCCCAACTTCAACCAAGGCTATGCTATAGGGCTTGGACCCATAAGGAAACAATATGTTCAAGAAAAAATTAGCAATATACCTTAGTTGTTTACTTGCATTTGGAATATTTTCACTGTCGTGCAATTCTTCAGCCGTGAATGACAATCTATTACCGATGTATCCTGATTTTTCAGGTAAAAATCCAAACCTATTTGATACAAGTTGGTTAACAATTAGTCCATGTGATACACCATGCTGGCATGAACTAAGACTGGGTAAGACTTCTATCGCAGATGCTATCGTAGCAATCAAAGAATTATCGTTTATTAATCCTGAAAGTTTAAAATTGGTTGAAACAAGGTTGCCCTCAAAAAACATCGAGTCTGTTTTAGCTGAATGTAAAGAAAGTCCTGGAAAAACTTGTGTTGATGCGCGATTCTATGAAAAAACACTGGAAAGTATATATATTTGGCCGAACTATCAAATATCTTTTGATCAAGCAGTAGAACAATTAGGCGAGCCTAATGGTTTTTTCTACACACCTTTAGGTGTAGAGACAAGCGGTTGCTATATTTCGCTCATATGGATTAAAAAGCAAATGACAGTAAGTTTTAGCGAAGAGACTGGGACACTTAAAAGGGATTTATGCAGCCATCTTCTTGAGACAAATTGGAAATTGCCCCAAAATATACCAATCCAAATTGTATCAATAGTCTTAAGTGAGCAAATCGAAAGTATTATTTCAAATGAAACTTACGTAATCTGGGAAGGTTTTGAAGAATAAAACTCATCCATGAAAAGAAAAGCGCCAGGTCACTATGATAGTGTTTCCTAGCGCTGGAGTGCGGATACTGGCAGGTCAGCCAGTTTGAAAATGAGGTGAAATCTGTTTGCATGATAATCTCCTAAAGGTGGGTTTAGGGGAGATTATCATAATATGTGGGTCTCCATTTGGGATTTACGGCATTTCCATCAAAGTTAGTAATTTGAAACAACTGAGAATCATTCACCGAAACTAAATAAAGCTGAAATTGTCCACTCTTATTCGAAGTGAACACTAGATACTTCCCGTCTGGCGACCATGACAAATCTCGAATGTAATATTTCTTTAAGGCAAAAAAATTATCAGGCTTTATTGTTGCAATTATCTTTTTATGGTTTCCATCTGTATCGACGATCACAATTCTGCCAATAGTATTTATTTCATGACTGCTGTATTCAATGTATGCAATGGAATCCCCAGAAGGTGAGACTACAGGATTGGATACCCCATTAGGTATCAAGAGTCTTAATTCAGTTCCATCGTTGTTGATACTGAATAATGCCGTACGGCTATCCTTCGATATTGCACCAATAAAGACCAGTGATTTGCTATCTGGAAACCAGCTCGGTTTTACATTGATCCAAGGATCTGTTGGATTAGAAACACTGCTTAGTTGGGGGTAATTTCCATTTGTAACAAAAACAGAAGATTCTCCATCTTTAGATAAGATGGCTACCCCGCTGGAGTGTCTATTGATTGATACAGCAATTTTTTGTCCATCTGGTGACCAGCTAGGAGAATAAATAATCCCAGGCCAGTCTTGTTCTATATTCGTGATTTGCAATATTTTTCCAGCATCAGCACTATTTTTCCAGTTGCTTAAGTCACCAATAAATAGGTTTTGAAAACCATCTGGTTTATTTACCCCAACAAAAGCAACCACGTCCTCGCTGGGCGACCATGAATATTCATTAGGCCATTCAAGAATATTTGCTTCATTAGGAGACATAGATCGTTGTCTAGTAATACTGATAACTTTTCCATCTAAGGAAATTTCCATTACATATGGGATTGTTAAAAAGGGCTCACTAGCATTTACGATTAATAAATCCCCAGAAGGCGCCCATTCCAATCCTGATATTCTATAAGGAGTCATATCGTCGCTGCAACCGATGCTGTGTCCAAAAGAGTTGTCAATATTATAGATAAACTCCTTTGTCAAATTCTTTATGCTATGAGTGGTTAAATCCAAAAGATAAATATCAAAACGATCAGAATTTGCTGTCTTCCCGCAAAATGCAATATGTCCGCTAGAAGAAATACTTTCAAGTGGGTGGCTCTCTGAACAAGCCGCAACTAAAGCACATAAAAGAAATAAAGAAATCTTATGTGCTTTCATCTTATCTGCCAACCATATCAAGTTCTTTATCGAGTACATGCAATTTCCAGTCTTCACCAATATAATCACCGTTCATGGTAAATATACCTATAGGGTTAGGATCGGTGAGTAATTTTACGGTTCCTGTTGTTTGAACTGATTTTGCTCCTGTTTGTCTAGTTGAAAACTCAACTCTGAAAACGGAATCTGATCTTTGTATACCAGTATCAAATATGCTAAATTCAAGAGGAATATTTGATAGTGTGCAAATACCCGTTATATCGCCCCAATTAGAGATAAACCCGAAATGAAAGCGCACATAATCCGATTGAAGTATTAGCCTATTAGCATTTCCTTGAGTAACTGATCCAAAATATACTGTTGCTCTCGAATAATAATTTTGGGGAGACCTTAATGGAAAAGTTTCAGCAATCATTGTCTTACCATTAACTGATTCTGTAACAAACCATGCAGAAAAAAGATTCTGAGGATTTCCATTTACCTGTATTAATCTTTCCCAAAACTTATTAATGCCAAGAGATCGCACTATAAATCTGGTTGGGTAATTTTCATTTCCGGGAAGATTAGGGATACCACCTTGTCCAATAACATTGGACAAGGTTTTTGCAATTTCACTAATAGCAGACTCTTCCAACAGGCTGTTTGCATTATATCTAACGCTGGATGTAAATGAAAAGTCATTAGGATTTAGATAAAAAAGATATGGGAGCAGGTCTACATTTTCACCCGCGTAAAAGCCTAATTTGCGCGGATCTAATAACACCACAGGAAGATCGTCAACCGAATACATTCCGGTTGGATCAACATACCTTATAGGATTAGCATATCCATACATCCACCGGTTCAGGGACAAGGGACGATTGTAATCCCCACTCCACGTATCCCGGGATTGGAATCTCCCATCGGCGGGGTTGTAGTATCTGGCTCTGAGGTAAATTAACTGTGTGGAATCCCCTTATTGTTCACCTTCAAAACTGGATAAGGGTTACAGGCTTCCCGGTAGTAATAAACTTTCCCCCAGCTTATTCAATTGTGATAAAAAGTTGTCTAAAGATGGTCGATTGATCCAACGTATCGTTTCCCAATCTTCTTTAGTAACAGAACACAAAGCGCGCCCCAGATCGGCAGGAAAGACACCTGCTGCCTTTCCCTGGGCGTTCACAATTGCATCGTGAATACTCAATCCTTTTACACAACAAAATCCCCATATATCCGCCAAGTCTTTAGGTTCATTACGATCTAGTAATGCCGTAATCTTATTTGCAAGGATGTTTTCGGCGTTATCTATTCGTCCAAGTATGGGGTGTTTCTGTGTCTTTCCAACTCGTGCAGGGACGTCATTAATCAACTCGATCTTGAGCATGTTCTCTTCTTCGATGATATTGAAGCGAGCAAATCGTTCTTCCTTTTGAATCACTTCACATTTCCACCGAGAGTTTAGGACTTGTAACAACCTTTCAGTCCATAGCCCAAATTGATCATCATCATTGACAAAATAGTCCAAATCATCTGAAAATCGATGTTCAAGATAGCCTCGTGACGCGGCGGTTCCACCTGATAAATAGAATTCTGTATCGACTTGACTAATAACTTTTATCACCCGGTCTTGAAAGGGATAGAGAATATCAAAGTAATATAACAAGTTATCCATTTAGAACCTCGGGATGTTTGGCTGGTAGCCAAGTAACAAGAAAATCCAATCCACGAATACGCCGCTGGGAGCGTACTCCTGAACGCCAGCGAGACCAATTCTCCACAAGTTGTTTGAAACCGATCAAGCGAATGATCTCATCATAAGGGGCGTAATCTAGAAGGCGACGTGCTGCCCAATCTCTATTCAGACGTCCCAACACTAACTTCCCTTCAAGAATATCTCGAAACTGCGCATCACTTAAATCGTAATCCCAAACGTAGGGGGAATGTTTTATGTCACTCATAGTTAGGTAATTATACACGTATGAACTCGCCTTAATTCCGCTTTAAAATAAAGGAATTGTGTGAGTTTGCATTGATCCCGAACAATAAGGGGATTCCACTTCCATCTACACTTGGAAGTCAGTATAATCGGCTCGAATTTCCAATTTAACCCCACCACATAAAAAAAGGATATCAAAGGCGCTCCTTTGAGTTCTTCCAGATTGTGGTGTGAGCGTAGGGATGAGGCTCGTCCTCATCCAATGGACAATTGCAAGCCCTGTCCCTACGAAAAACCTCATACCAAAGGAGTATCCTATGCAAGACCTATTTAAGTCCCGTGACGTATTGACCGTGGGCAAGAAGAAATACGTCTACTTCCGGCTCGAGGCGCTCGAAAAAGCCGGGCTGACCCAACTCAGCAAACTTCCCTATTCCATTCGTATCGTGCTCGAAGCCGCATTGCGCCAATGCAATGACAAAGAGATCACACAAGCTGATGTGAAGAACATCGCCGCGTGGACTCCCAAAGGCACCCGCCCGGGCATTCCTTTCCTGCCGGGTCGCGTGGTGATGCAAGATTTCACCGGCGTGCCCGCCGTGGTTGACCTCGCTGCGATGCGCGCCGCCGTGGCTCGTTTGGGCGGCGACCCGAAGAAGATCAATCCGCTCGTGCCGGTTGACTTGGTCATTGACCACTCGGTGCAGGTCGACTTCTTCGCCACAGCCGAAGCGCTCAACCGCAACACCGAAGTTGAATTTCAACGCAACCGCGAACGCTACGAGTTCCTCAAGTGGGGACAAAAAGCTTTCAGCAATTTCCGCGTTGTGCCCCCGATGACCGGTATCGTGCATCAGGTCAACTTGGAATATCTCGCCGATGCCGTGATGACCAAGGAAGAGAACGGCGAAACCATCGCCTTCCCCGATACGCTTGTCGGCACCGACTCGCACACCACCATGATCAATGGTTTGGGCGTGGTGGGTTGGGGCGTGGGCGGTATCGAAGCCGAAGCTGTGATGCTCGGTCAGCCCATGGATATGCTGCTCCCGGATGTGATCGGTTTCAAACTGTACGGCAAACTCAAAGAAGGCGTGACCGCCACCGACCTCGTGCTCACCGTCACTCAAATGCTGCGCAAGAAGGGCGTGGTGGATAAGTTCGTTGAGTTCTTCGGTGAAGGTCTCAACAACATGTCGCTGACCGACCGCGCCACCATCGCCAACATGGCTCCCGAATACGGCGCCACCATGGGCTACTTCCCTGTGGATGAAGAGACGCTTCGCTACATGCGATTGACTGGTCGCTCCGAAGAAGTCATTGCCCGCACCGAAGCCTATCTCCGCGCTCAAGGACTCTTCCGTGAAGCCAACAGCCCCGAACCCGAATTCACCGACACGCTCGAATTGGATTTGGGAAGTGTCGTCCCCTCGTTGGCTGGACCCAAACGCCCGCAAGACCGCGTCGCTCTTACCGATATGAAGGATACATTCCGAAAAGCCTTAACCGCCCCGGTTAAAGATCGCGGATTCGAACTCTCACAAGAAGCGCTTAACAAAGAAGCGACTTTCGGTACAAATGGCGGCTCGACTCAGATGAAGCATGGCGCAGTTGTCATCGCCGCCATCACCTCCTGCACAAACACCAGCAATCCTTCCGTACTTGTCGCGGCGGGACTTGTCGCCAAGAAAGCCGTGGAAAAAGGCTTGAACGTCAAGCCGTATGTGAAGACCTCCCTCGCTCCCGGCTCTCGCGTAGTGACCGAATATCTCAAAAAGGCTGGTCTGATCGACCCGCTTTCCAAACTTGGTTTCAACGTCATCGCTTATGGTTGTACAACTTGTATTGGGAACTCCGGTCCGCTGCCCGGTGAAGTTGCCAAGGCTGTGACCGGGTCTGACCTCGTCGCTTCGGCGGTCATCTCCGGCAACCGCAACTTTGAAGGACGCGTGCATCCGCTGGTGAAGGCAAACTTCCTCGCCTCACCTCCGTTGGTTGTGGCGTATGCTCTTGCTGGCACTGTAGACATTGACTTGAACAATGAACCGCTCGGCACTGACTCCGATGGGAAGGAAGTCTATCTCAAAGACTTGTGGCCCACCCAGAAAGAAGTCGCTGAAGCGGTTGCTCAAAGCGTCACCTCTGAAATGTTCATGGAAAAATATTCTGACGTGTTCTCCGGCTCAAGTGAGTGGCAGAACATCAGCATCAAAGAAGGTGACCTGTTCGAGTGGAGCGAAGAATCCACCTATATTCACCACCCGCCTTATTTCCAGACTCTCTCGCTCGATGTGCCGACCATTCAGCCCATCAAGAATGCGCGTGTGCTCGGCGTCTTCGCGGACTCCATCACCACAGATCACATCTCGCCTGCCGGTAACATCGCCGCGGATTCTCCCGCTGGCAAGTTCTTGCAGGAACGCGGCGTGCAGCCGAAAGACTTCAACCAGTATGGCACCCGCCGTGGCAATGACTTGGTGATGGCACGCGGCACATTTGCGAACATCCGCCTCAAGAACATCATGGTTGCGCCGAAAGAAGGCAACTGGACCAAGCACCAGCCCAGCGGCGAAGTGATGTCCATCTTCGATGCGGCGATGAAGTATCAAAGTGAAGGCGTAGGGAGCATCGTCCTTGCAGGCAAAGAATACGGCACGGGTTCGAGCCGCGACTGGGCGGCGAAAGGTCCCATGCTGCAGGGCGTGAAGGCGGTCATCGCTGAATCCTTCGAACGCATCCACCGCTCCAATTTGGTGGGTATGGGTGTGCTCCCGCTGCGCTTCGCTGAAGGTCAAAATGCTGAGTCGCTTGGCTTGGATGGCAGCGAAGTCTTCGACATCGAAGGTCTGAGCGACAGCATCCAGCCCAAGGGCGAGCTCACCGTCAAAGCAAAGAAAGCCGACGGCAAGGTGGTCGAGTTCAAAGCCACCGCGCTCTTGAACACCGACGTGGAAGTGAACTACTACCGTAACGGCGGCATCCTGCACACGGTGCTGAGGAATTTGGTGAAGTAAGTTGTAACGATATAAAAGAGACTGGCAAAAGCCAGTCTCTTTTTATTTATATCTTTTGAACCGGGAATTGAATCTCATTGACCGTATTCGGATCATTCTGATCTTCTGGTTTCTCCGGCATCTTGAGATTCAACTCACGGCTCGGACCGACGATCTGATACCCGTTCACATCGATCCATTTGGCAAGGGCGTCGTAGGCTTCGCCGATAGTGGCAAACGACCCGGCATGGACGACACAAGCCATCGTCTCAATGGCAGGCAGATGATAGATCTTGATGCGCCCGGCAGAGCTCGGTTCCCCGGCAATGGGCATGGCAACTTCAATGTCCCAGTCGCCTTCACGCGCATCGGCGTCATGATAGATCGCCATTGGCGTGCCATTCATGCGAATATCGTTCTGGTAAATAAAGCCTAGCAGCTCATCCCACAGCGAGCGCTGCGCGGGTGGATTCGCGACCACGCCTCGTACTGTGGCGGCTTTCATTGCATCGATCTTCTTGATAACGACATCATACTTCGACATAAAGTTCTCCTGTTGAGTTTGTCTCAGCCAGCGTTCCACTTGTTCCAGTCTCGCCGTTTCTTCTTCCACTCGCTGCCGAATCTCTGCCTGACGCAGTTTGAGCATTCCGCGTAACGATTCGGTGGAAAGATTCTCTTCGAGAAAACGCGCGATCTCCTCCAAAGAGAAACCCAATTCTTTCAATGCTAAAATGCGATACAAGCGTGGCAATTGGTGGAAGTCGTAATAACGGTAGCCAGTGAAGCGGTCTACTTCAACGGGTTTGAGCAATCCCATCTCATCATAGTACCGTAGCGTCTTGATGGAAACGCGGCTAAGTTTTGAAAAATCTCCGATTCGGATCATGTGGTGGGCGCCTCCGTTGTTTTATACACCCTCCAGTTGCTGGAGAGTCAAGGAATTGCAGTCTTATAATTATGTATCCTATTAGGATACTTGAGACTGATTTTGAGCGATAAGGAAAATATCGGCTCTCAAAAAGTGGCAGAGAAAATGGGGATGCGGCTTGAAAAGAAAACCGAGCTGCCGGTCAATGGAGTGAACGAGCCGGTATGGATCTATTCGACCAGCAAATCACAGACCCCTTCAGGGTAAACTTGAAAGTGGAGACCAGTTCTTATGAGCAAAAATATCTTTATCAGTTATTCACGCCGTGAAGTGGGATTTGTAGATGCGCTTGCCGACCACCTGGAAACAAAAGGTTTTACCCTCTGGTTGGATTATCGTAATCTTGTACCCGGGAAACCCTGGGTGGATCAGATCAATCAGGGGATCGCGGCTTCAGATACCGTTTTGCTGGTCGTTTCGCAAGCCTCCATGGAATCTGATAATGTGGAGTTTGAGTGGCGGCAGGTTTTGGATGAAAAGAAGAAGCGGATCATTTTATTGATCTTTGAGGCGGTAGACCTGCCGGTTGAGCTGGAAAAATTTGAATGGGTGGATTTTCGAGCCAATTATCAAAGCGCTCTACAGGAATTGGAACGTCAGTTGGGGATGCCTGAAAAAGAGGAACACCCTGTTCCGCAAACCGGGTTCAAAGTGCCTGCGCCTGTCTGGCTGGCGTTCGGGTTGAGTTTGCTGGCTGCTATTTTCTCAATCGGCGCGATATGGACTCTCTTCATTCCGTTTTTTCTGATTCCCCTGCCGTATAGGATTCTAAAACGTAATTTCAACTACTCTCTTGTACAGGCGTCGTTGGTGACCCTTCCGCTTGCAATTTGGCTTGCGGTCAATTTCACGGTAACTGAAGCATTCAATCTGATCCTTTCCGATTTGTGGATGGTCAGCATCCCGTTTGCATTTGGGCTTGCATTCCTCTTGCGCTCACCCGCGTTACAGCGTTGGGGCAAGCCTGAGGCGGTTGCTCCAGCCAGGGCGCAGAAAAGAGCCGTGGAATATCCGCCGCTCAAGCCGGTCTCTTTCTATGTTGAGCACGCTCCCGAAGATAACAAGATTGCGGCTCATATCCAAACCACCCTTCAAGAGGCAGGGCATGTGGAAGCGGCAGACCCCGCATCTGCAAATTCTGTTTTTACACTTGTTTCACGCTTCAAAAGCGATAGCGTTGTCGATTGCGATAATCACGTGGTGTACCCCGTTATTGTGCAGTCTAATAATGCGGTATCTCGGCAGCTTTCGCGCCTGCAATGGCTGGACCTGCGGACAGGAGTGAAGGATATGGATGTGGTGGCAAGGATGCTGCCCGCGCCCGATAAACTTTTGCGCAGCCTGGGCATTCGCCCGATGGGGAACCAATTGATCATGCCATCCATCATTTTGCATCTTGCCTATTTCATCACCCTGCTTGCTGTGGTTTGTATTGGCAGTTGGTTTCCCTATATTCTGCAATATGCCGACGATTTTATTTATGACCCAGGGTTCACGCCTGTGATCGGGGAATTGACCGTCAGCCTTATTCTGTTTGGAACGCTCGCTTATTTTATGGCAAAACATCTTGTGGATCGAAAAGGTCTTTTCGCCTCTCTCCCCGCCCTGATCGTTGGGATGTTGACCCTGGGCGGGATCATCCTCTGGCAGATCGAGATCGATTACATGGTGTTCGATCTATTGGAAACCACCTTGCAGGATATTGGGTATTCCTCGTATTATCCTTACAGATTTTACCTTTGGGGCAATGCCCTGATGTTGGTTTATCTTTTCATTAAACGCAAGAACCTGATGTATTGGTTCCCTTCAAAAAAACGAGCCGGGTAGTTGGTCTTAAATCGTTAGAACGATTTCGACCCGCTACTTAACAAAATCAATAACAATTTGTTGGAAACCTTCACATATAATCGGGCTTATCTTAATGGAGGCAGATTATGACAGAGAAGATTTTTATTAGCTATTCCCGCCGCGAATTGGGATTTGTGGATGATCTTGTCAATAAACTTGAGGAGAAATATCAAGTCTGGCTGGATTATCGCGCCTTGATTCCTGGCGTACCATGGGCAGAACAAATCGATAAAGGGTTACGAGAAGCGGATACTGTTATTTTGGTGGTATCGAAGGCTTCACTCGGCTCAGAATTTGTTGCGCTCGAATGGCGGCATTTTCTAGAAGCCAAAAAGCGTGTCATCCTTGTTGTTTTTGAAGCCGTGGATCTTCCCACCGAGTTGGAAAAATTTGAGTGGGTGGATTTTCGCGGCAATTACAAAGCCGGGTTGGATGAACTCTTCTCACAATTAGATCAGCCGATCCAAGAGGAACATCCTGTCCCTGAAACAGGTTTCAAAGCCCCTGCCATGGTATGGGGTGTAGCGGCGCTCAGCATCCTAGTTGCCATTCTTTCGCTGGGCGCATTTTGGACGATCTTCATTCCGATCTTTCTCGTGCCATTACCGTATCGGATATTCAAACGCAGTTTTGACTTCTCGCGTGTGCAGGTTGCCTTGCTGGCGTTGCCGGTTGCCCTATCGCTGGCACATCTTGTTTTTATTGGCGGGGTGGATGGGCACCTACTCACCTCGTTCTTGATCGGTATGAGTTTTGGTCTATTGGGTTGGCTTTTGCTTTGGCTTTTGCGCAGTAGTGCCATGAGCCGCTGGGGTAGACCCGAAGCAACTGCCTTGAAGTTTGCCAACCCATATGACCCCAACGTCTCGAACCCGGTAACGGTTTCTTATTATATTGATCATGCTCCTGAAGACCGCTTTGTAGCCGAAGAACTTAGCGGTACGCTAAAAAAATATGGGCACTCGCAGGCTGCGGATATTAAATCTGCGAAGTCGGTTTTTGCCTTGATCTCCAAATTTAAAGGGGATACTGAGGCGAATCCCGATACACAAGTGGTCTTCCCAGTGATGGTGCAAACCAATTACGATATTCCCAGGAATCTTTCCAAAATCCAATGGATCGACTTTCGACCCGGAGTGCGCGGTTTGGATGTGATCGCTCAACTGTTGGCAGACCCTGCTGCCATGCTTAAGGCATTGGGGATGCGCCCAGTCAGTTCGCAAACGGTTTACCCGCCCATGATCACCATCTTGTATTACTTCACCTTGTTTATGACCGCGATCTTTATAGGGACAGTCATAGACATGGTGTTCTTTGCCCAACTTCATACGGTGCTGGGCGATCTGGCTTTCTCTGAACTGGTCGCCATGCTGGTTGTGGGTGGTTTGCTTTATGTGGGGAATTCCACACTGATGGCACGTGGCTTACTTAACCGTGATGGCTTTTATGCGGACCCCCTACGTATTGCAATTGGTGTGCTTGTACAAGGGCTGCTTTCGGTTGCTGTTTGGATATTGGATAGAAGTGTTGTTTTTATGGTGGCTGAAGATTTAGGAGGGGAGATCGGGTATGCCTTTGCCACATTTGGGATCACGATCTATTTGATCGGCATCGGGTTACTGATGTTTAATTACTTCCGAAATCGGCGAGATATTCGCTTGTGGTTCCCGGCGAAGAGATGATGGGTGTTGAAATGAATCAAAATGCGGGCGTCATACGACGCCCGCATTTTGATTTTTACAGATCAAGCCTTCTTGCCGGGGTCTTTCTTTCCTTCGTCTTTCTTTTGCATATCTTTCAAGATCTTCTCGCGCATGGCTTCCACATCCGGCGAACGCTGCGCTGATTCAGTTTTATCTGTCATGGCGCCAAAACGGTCGGAGAGCATCATGGTCAGCAAGCCTTCCATCACATTGGCAGACTGACTGCCGCCGTTCTCGCCATTGTTTCCGCCCACCACCACACGCGGAACCACGTCCACGCCTGATTGTTGAATAGCTTCGGCAAAGCGGTTGAGCACCTGCTGCGTCACCTGGAACTGCGGACCGCCATACGCGCGCACCTGTTCTTCAGTGGCGAGCGCCTGAGCAATACCCACACGGGCGACCTTTTCCGCTTCAGCTTCTGCCAGTGCGCGGATCTGCTGCGCCTGCTGGATGGAACGCTCATACTCCGCCTTACCCTGATTCGACTGAATGGTGATGCTCAACTCTGCTTCCGTCATCTTCCCTTGCATGGCGGCACGAGATTCCGCTTCACGCAATTCGCGTTCCTTGACGGCGGCTTTTTCCTGCTGTGAGTAGGTTTCCACCTGCTCTTCCGCCACCTGCCGCTGACGTAACTGGGTGAGGATGGTTTCGATCTGCTTATCGCCTGCATGTGAAGAAGGCGTGCCGATCAAAACCTCTTCCAGTTCCAGGTTGTAATGAGCGAACTTTTCCTTCATCTCTGAACTGGATTGCTGTTGAATCGCGCTGCGTTCCTGCAAAAGTTGAATGAGCGTGCGGGTCTGTGCAACGTTCTTGAAGTATGCCGCCACCATCGGGTCGAGGGTTTGCTCCACCAGTTTCTTAATATCGCCGAAGCGTTGAATGACCAGCGGCGCTTTCTTATAATCAATATGAACCACCACCGAAAGCGGCAGGGTCGGTTCAAAGGCATCCTTTGTGATGAGCGCCACTTCACTCAAGTTCTCATCAAAGTTGTGAGAGCCGACCTCGTTCTTGATCCACTTCAAAATGAAGTTGGTGGTCGGCACAGGGATGACCTTGCCCGCATACGTATTGAACGGATACTTGCCCGGCAGCAGCGCCTCGCTCCAAACACCGCGCTGCCCGCGAGTGACCAATTCACCGTGGCGGTATTCAGACCCCGAAAGGTCTGTGCCTTGCTCGCCTGTATAGGAAACCACCACGCCCACATTGCCGACATCAATGATCGTTTTTTGGATCATCTCCACTGTAGCAAACAAGCGGTTGACATAGTAGGTACCTTCTACAAGTACCTGCAACTGGCGTCCGCGCATACCACCCGCCTTCAAGAAGCGGTCAACATCCTGGAATTTGTTGTGATATTCATCCGACTTTTCGGGATTATCCCCAACCACTGGGGCAATGATCTCACCCTGCGGCAGGGAAGGTCCATCATGAACGGTGACAATGCCGATCTCATCATCGTTATCCTTGATGATGACTGGACGGAACCCATCTCGTTCTTTGATGACTTCAGCCATGCGCACGATCACCGCGCTATCATCACGACTTAAGGGCAGGGAATATACCCGTTCTTCGGTGATGACCACGAACTGCATTAAGTTGAAGGCATATGTACCTTCACGCAAGATCAAACGCTGCGGACCCTTTTGCCCGCCATTCTTGAGAAAGTTGGTCACATCCTGAAAATCACTGGCTGTCACGTTCGATGCCAGTACCTGCGCTGGTTCAAGGGGCAGACCGTCGCGGGCAAAAATATAACCGACCTTGCCCTGCGTGATCGTCACCAACGGGGCGATGTGAACCGCATACTGAATAGGCATACGGTAATGCAGACCACCGCGCAAAACCTGCGGCTGGAAACCCGTCTCGCCGTTCAAGGCGATCAACCCTGATTTAAGCGACTTACCGCCGAATCGTTTTTCCACAATGCCAATGCGATTGTTAGGGATAAAGCGGATGCCTGTGAGTAAGACCAGGAAGAGAACGCCAATTCCCCCAAAACAGAGTGTGTATAAGAAGTTCATTGTTTGTCTCCTTGACGTATTACATACGCAAATATAATCCCAAGGTTTTAGTTTTTCCATCACACAAGGGTCATAGATACGGTGGGAGCCAGAGCGAGTAGCCCGTCTTTAATCGGGTATACTTCGTTCGCTTACGAGGCGGAAACGCCTCTTTACTTCTATTATTTACGGAAAAATTGAAAGAAGAATGACCGACCATATCCGCAATTTTTGTATCATCGCCCATGTAGACCACGGAAAATCCACGCTGGCAGATCGTCTCTTGCAGCTTACCGGCACCGTCTCCGACCGCGACATGACCGACCAGGCGCTCGACTCGATGGACCTCGAACGCGAAAAAGGCGTCACCATCAAGGCGTCTGCTGTGCGCATGTTCTACAACGCCAAAAACGGGCAGAAGTATGAGCTCAACCTTATCGACACCCCCGGGCATGTGGATTTTGGCTACGAAGTCAGCCGCGCACTCAAAGCCTGCGAAGGTGCGATTTTGGTGGTGGATGCGACACAGGGCATCGAAGCGCAAACCCTTGCAAATCTTTACCAAGCGCTCGAAGCGGACCTCGAAATTGTTCCCGTTATCAATAAAATTGACCTCCCCTCAGCCACCCCCGACGAAGTGGCGGAAGATGTGGGCTCCCTCCTCGGCGTAGACCCAGATTCTGTTCTGCGCGTTTCTGCCAAAGAAGGCATCAACATGGAAGCGATCCTCGAAGCCATCGTGCAGCGCGTCCCTGCCCCCAAAGATGCGGATAATGAACCCATGCGCGCACTCGTCTTTGATGCGCATTACGACTCTTACAAAGGCGTGGTGGCTTACATCCGCGTATTTGAAGGACAAGTCAAAGCCAACGACGTGCTGCGCATGTTCTCCACCAAAACAGACCTGCGCCCCGTGGAAATTGGCATCTTCTCCCCCGGCATGAAACCTGTGGATAAGATCGGCTCTGGCGAAGTAGGCTATGTTGCCACCGGCTTTAAGACCGTTCACGAATGCCGCGTAGGTGACACAATAACCCTTACTGCCGCACCCGCCGCCGAACCCCTGCCAGGGTACTTCCTCCCCAAACCAATGGTCTTTGCCGGTATCTACCCCGTTGATGCAGATGACTACGGCGAACTTCGTGAATCGCTTGAAAAACTGCAACTCAATGATGCTTCACTGACCTACCAACCCGAAACCTCACAGGCATTGGGCTTTGGCTTTCGCGCGGGCTTTCTCGGTTTGTTCCACATGGAAATTATTCAGGAACGCATCGAAAGAGAATACCTGCTTGATGTGTTATTCACCGCCCCTTCGGTGGAATATGAAGTGCTGACGATTGGAGACGAAGTCGTCACCATAGATTCGCCCGCAGAATTGCCCGACCCCAGCAAAATCGTCGAAGTGCGTGAGCCGTGGATGAATATCGAGATTATCACACCCACCGAATACTACGGACCCATCATGGATCTGGTCACGAAGCGTCGCGGCATCTTCAAACAACAGGAACACCCCGCTCCGCACCGTGTGCAGTTGGATTTTGAAATTCCGCTATCTGAGATCATTGTCGATTTCTTCGACCACCTTAAGTCTCGTACCAAGGGGTACGCCTCGCTCGATTACCAGTTCCTTGAATACCGCGCCGATAAACTCCAAAAACTGGAGATCCTCGTCAATGGCGATCAAGTGGATGCACTCGCCGCCATCGTCCACGAAAAGGACGCGTACCATAAAGGTCAGCGACTTATCACCAAACTCAAAGACCTGATTCCCCGCCAGTTGTACGATGTGGCTGTTCAAGCCGCATCCGGCGGACGTATCATCAGCCGCGCCACCGTCAAAGCCACCCGCAAGGATGTGCTCGCCAAATGTTACGGCGGCGACATCTCACGCAAGAAAAAACTGCTCGAAAAACAGAAACGCGGCAAGAAACGTTTGAAGATGGTGGGCAATGTTGAAATTCCACAAGACGCTTTCATGGCGGTCTTGAAATTGGAAGACGAATAAAGTTTACTCACAGAGTATACGAATAGAGATAAAAAATCTCCGTATACTCTGTTCGCTTTATGGTGAAAAATGAAAGATATAAAAAAAATACTCCCCGGTGTCGTTATCAGCATTGCCCTCATTCTGGTCATCCTATACTTTGTTGATTTCCAGAAAATGGGTGATGCCCTGCGCGATGCCAATTACGTGCTGATCGGCATCGCCTTTTCCCTTTCCTTTGTGTGGCTCGTGGTTCGCGCCATCGTCTGGCGGACATTGCTGCGCAACAAGCCGACCTTCAAGGATGTGTTCTTTACCGAAGGCGAAGGTTACCTGCTCAACAACTTTTTGCCCTTCCGCCTCGGTGAGATCGGGCGCGCGTTTTTGCTCAGCCGCAAATCTGGCGGCATGACCTTCGCCGAGATCATTCCCACCATTGTCATCGAACGGGTTGTAGACCTCATCATCTCGGCGGTTGTATTTCTTGCCGCCTTGCCTTATGTTGTCAACTCAGAGAGTTCACCCACCTTTGCTTACATCATTGGCGGCGTCATGCTTTCAGGATTGGTGTTTTTATACATCCTTGCCCGCAACAACCAATGGGCGCTCGATAACTTTCACAAACTCAGCGGGCGCATTCCCGCACTCCAGCGTTTTGGCGGCAGCTTCCTCGAATCGTTCTTTCAGGGGTTGGGCGTCATCACCGATGGCTGGCTCTTCCTGCGCTTCCTTTTTTGGATGATCCTCAACTGGGCAATTGCTCTCGTTGCCTATTACCTGATGGTGATCGCCTTCTTCCCCGAAGCGCAGCCGATCTGGGCGATCTTTGGCTTGGGGATGGCCGCCTTCGGCGGCGCGGTTCCTTCTGCGCCGGGGGCTGTTGGCACCTTCGAAGGGGCTGTGGTCTTCGCCTTGACCCGCTTCACCACAGATGAATCCACGGCGTTTGCCGCCGCATTGACCATGCGCATCTACAACTACCTCAACTCAACGGTCATTGGCGTTCTGGGTCTTCTCAGCGAAGGGCAGACATTATCTGGTGTGTATCAACAACTTATGAGTTTTAGGAATAAAGAAAAGAATGGCGAATAAAAAGAATTACCTCATCACCGGCGGCGCGGGCTTTATCGGTTCGAACTACGTCCACCGCCTGCTTGAACGCAAAGAGAAAGTGACCATTTACGATAACTTCTCGCGCGGAGGCGCTCCCCGTAATTTGGAATGGCTCAAAGCCGAGTTTGGAGAGAACGCCTTTCAGGTGGTCACTGGGGATGTAAGAGACGCTGCCAGAATAACCGAAGCAGCCCAAACCGCAGATGTGATCGTGCATCTGGCAGGTCAGGTTGCCGTGACAACTTCCGTCACCAATCCCAGAGATGATTTTGAATCCAATGCCATCGGTACATTCAATGTGTTGGAAGCTGCGCGTGCTTCGGGACGCAAACCCATTGTTATTTATGCTTCGACAAATAAAGTCTACGGCGGCATGGAAGAGGTGGAGTTGTACGAAGAACCCACTCGCTGGCGTTACAAAGACCTGGTGAACGGCTGCCCAGAAACCCAACCGCTCGATTTTCACTCGCCTTATGGCTGCTCAAAAGGAACCGGCGACCAATACGTGCGCGACTATGCCCGCATCTACGACCTGCCGACTGTAGTCTTTCGCCAGTCTTGCATTTATGGACCGCGCCAGTTTGGCATTGAAGATCAAGGCTGGGTGGCATGGTTCATCATCGCCGCCGTGATGGGACGCAACATCACCATCTACGGAGACGGCAAGCAGGTGCGCGATATTTTGCACGTCAGCGACCTTATCCGTGCGTATGATCTTGCCGTGGAAAAAATAGACATTGCCCGCGGGCAGGTCTACAACATGGGCGGCGGACCTTCAAATGTGATGTCTATTTGGGCAGAGTTTCAGCCAAGGCTGGAAAAAATGCTTGGCAAAAAAATAGAAGTTGCGCGCGGCGATTGGCGCCCCGGCGACCAAAAAGTTTTTTACGCCGACATCTCAAAAGTGGAAAAAGAATTGGGCTGGCAGCCCGCCATCACCGTGGAACGAGGCGTACACATGCTGTTTGAGTGGGTGGCGCAAAATAAATCCTTGTTCTAAAAAGATTATCCGTAGGGACAACCCGTCTATGCCAGCCACGCATTTTTTTTCAAAGAAAGGGTTGTCCAGGTTGCAGGGCAACCCTTGTAACATCAGGCATCAATGAGCGCGGACTTCTCCGCGCTCATTTGTGGTTAAATAGGGGCGGAAAGAGAGGTTCTATTGCAGGAATATTTTTCAACACTTGCTGAAAACTTTTCAAACTCAGCGCCCGATATGTTATCTGCCATTCTGATCGTGTTGGTCAGTTACTATGGCGGCGTATTTTTGAGCAGGGTCTTGTATCGGGTTCTTAATAGGCAAAATGCAGATGCCGGTGTAACCAGCCTGTTAACGCAAACCACTAAATGGACAGTCATTGTTCTGGGGGTGATCTCTGCCCTCCAAAAATTTTTCGATGTAACCGCCTTCCTTACCGGTTTGGGGATTCTCGGCTTTACCATCGGCTTTGCGCTTCAGAACATTATGCAGAATTTTGTTTCAGGCGTGATCCTGCTGCTGCAACGTCCGTTCAAAGTGGGCGATGCCGTGAATATTGACGGGTTTGATGGCGCCGTGCTTGAAGTCGGCTTGCGCACCACCGAAATGAAGACTCTCGATGGACGCATCGTCTTCCTCCCAAATGCTGATGTGCTTGCCCACCCCATTACAAACTATACCCGCGCAAAACTACGCCGCATCGAATTGCCCGTGGGTGTGGCATACGGCTCAGATACCGAGCTTGTACGCAAAACGATTCTGGAGGTACTCCCCAAGGTGGATGGATTTATCACCGACCCCGCGCCAAAAGTTCTCTTTCACACCTTTGGCGCTTCATCTGTAGATTTAAGCGTTTTGTTTTGGATCAACACCGCCGACCCCGCCGCATCGCCGCTTGCTGCGAAAGATGAGGCGCTTACCCTGATCAAAACAGCTTTTGAAAAGAACAAGATCGAAATTCCCTACCCCATCACCGTGCAGTACAATCGCAGCGCTCAAGCCAAAAACACCCGCCGTAAAAAATAATGAAAATACTTACCGTTCTCACTTACTATCGTCCGCACACCAGCGGACTCACTATCTACGCCGAGCGCCTCGCGCGTACCTTCGCCAAACGCGGACACCAAGTGACCGTGATGACCACCCAATACGATCCATCCCTTCCCAACGAAGAGATGATGGATGGCGTGAGGGTTATCCGTGTGCCGGTGATGGCGCGCGTCAGCAAAGGGGTGCTTGCGCCCACCTTTGGTTTGGTTGCCACCAAACTTGTTTGGGAGCATGATGTGGTGCAGCTTCACCTGCCGCAGTTCGATGCCCCCGGCGTTGCCCTGCGCGCCCGTCTCTTTGGCAAGCCTGCCGTTCTCACATACCATTGCGACGTGCAGCTTCCAAAAACATTCTTCAACCGCATCGTCAATCAAGTGGTGGATTTTCAAAACAACATGGCGGGGAAGCTGGCGAATCACATCGTGACCTACACACAAGATTACGCAGACCATTCGCCCTATCTCTCCCGCTTCGCCTCAAAACTGACCCCGATCCTGCCTCCCGTCGAATTGCCTTTTGCCACACCGGAAGCTGTTTCTGCCTTTGCAGAGACCCATCTCACCAAACAGCGCCACCCTGTTATCGGCATGGCGGCACGCTTCGCCTCAGAAAAAGGCGTGGAAGTGTTGCTTGATGCCATGCCCGCCATCCTTGCCAAATACCCCAAGGCGCAAGTCCTGTTTGCCGGCACGTACCAGAACGTGATGGGCGAACAAGCCTACTCAGACCGTCTCATGCCCCGCATCCATGAACATGAAGTGAACGGCAACTGGAAATTCCTTGGCAATCTCGACCCCGTTCAAATGGCGGCATATTACCCCAACCTGGATGTACTCACCGTGCCGTCACTCAACTCCACCGAAGCCTTTGGCTTGGTACAGATCGAAGCAATGATGAACGGCGTGCCCAGTGTGCCGTCTGCGTTGCCGGGCGTCCGCCGACCGGTGCAAATGCATGGCATGGGCGTCGTTTCAGAGATCGGCAACGCAGAAAGCCTTGCCAATGCCATCCTCGAAGTGTTGGGCAACAAGGAAAAATATCGCGGAGATATTCCTTCACTCAAAACCGCCTACGACCCCGATTCGGTGGCTCAAGAATATGAAAACCTTTTTGAAAGGCTGGGTGCAAAGAAGTGAAAAAAGACTTTCTCTTTCTCCAGATCAGTTCCCTGCCTTACTTCCGCGGAATGTTGCGGGCGGTGGAATCTTCGTATTATCAAGACTTGCCCCTGCCTTCCCCCGTCTACGACGTGGGCTGCGGCGACGGTCATTTCGCTTCGTTGACGTTTGACCGCAAGCTCGATGTGGGACTCGACCCGTGGCGTTTCTCAATGAAAGAAGCGGCAAAGTACAACGCCTACAAATCCCTCGTCGAAGCGGATGGTTCGCAGACGCCTTTTCCATCTGACCATTTTGCCAGCGGGTTGAGTAACTCGGTGCTGGAGCATATTCCGCATATTGACGCAGTTCTCAAAGAGACAGCCCGCGTGCTTCAGCCTGGCGCGCCTTTTTATTTTTGTGTGCCGAATACTCGTTACTTTTCTGCGCTTTCGCTCACCAAAGTTTTTGGCAAGCCGTACGAGAATTGGTTTCGCAAAATTTCGCGTGTGTACCATGCCGATGAACCCGATGTATGGGAAAAACGTTTGAACGAAGCAGGCTTTGTCCTTGAAAAATGGTGGCACTACTTTTCACCTGCCTCCATGCGTGTCCTGGAATGGGGTCACTACTTTGGGCTGCCTTCGGTGGTTGCCAAGGTGCTCACCGGCAATTGGATCATTTCTCCAACCAAGTGGAATCTTGCGCCGACTGAAGCCTTTGTGAAAAAATATGCTTCGCCCAAACCCGTGGACGATGGCACATTCACATTTTATATTGCACGAAAGCGATAATTCTTATGCCCTTCGACGAAAAATATTTTTCCACTCACACGTATGCCAATATCACCTTTGCCAAATACAGCATGTATTGGTGGTCGAACCGATTCTTTGCCACACTCGCACGGCGTCACGGACGGCGCGGAGCGCGTCTGCTTGAGGTAGGGTCAGGCATGGGGCATCTTACCGGACAACTGTCAGCGGAGTTTGAAGCGTACGGCATGGACTTGAATCACTGGGCTGTCAATAAATCCAAGGAATTTACCGAGAAGGCATCCCTCCAAACTGCATCTGCCCAGGAATTACCGTATGCGAATGAGTCGTTCAATGTGGTCATCATCAAGCACATTGTGGAGCATTTGCCCGACCCCGCAAAAGCCATTAACGAGATCGGGCGCGTGACGGAGAAGGGCGGCATTCTCATCCTCGCCACGCCAAATTTGGGCTCGCTGCTCAAACCGTGGAAGGGTGACCGCTGGATCGGGTATCAAGACCCGACGCATATCTCGCTCAAAGAGCCGGAAGAATGGCTGAGGCTGATCGAAGAGGCGGGCTTTGAATTTATCCGCGTGTTTTCGGATGGATTTTGGGATGTGCCGTATATCCGTTTTGTGCCGAAGCAGCTACAGAAATTATTCTTCGGCTCGCTCGGCGGGTTTCAAGCCATCACCGGCTGGGTCTTTTTACCCATGCGTTGGGGGGAGAGTTTGCTGGTAATCGCAAGGAAAAAATAACCAAAAATGGTATAGAATCCTGTTACGGATTACGCAATCGCGTAATCCGTAATTTGTAAAATGAGATAATTTGGAAACCAATGGAACAAGATACCAATCAGCCCTCCGAAAAAGAACCCACTGTCCTGGATCTTTATAAATCCGTTACAAAGGATTGGCGTTCTTTCTTTAATTTTATTCGTTCGATCTGGGATGCGCGCCGCCGTGAAGAATTGAATCAGGCGTTGGCGTACGAAGCGGCGCAGCCTGTTGCTGTGGAGCAGGCAGAAGAACCGATGCGTTCTGATATGTTTCCCTTTCGAGCGGTGTTGGCATTTTTGCTTGCCTTGCTTGCTCAGGCGCTGGTTGAACCTCCGTTGCGGCTTGGCATAATTTCGGTGGCGATCTATCTTGCCGCATTTGGCGTGGCGGTCTGGTCGTACCTTTCGAACGAATGGCGGCTTCCTGCCTTGCCTGTTGCCTGGCGCGGACAAGACCCGCTGACCATGCGCCTTGTTCCGCTTGGGTTTGCACTCTTCACTGGTTTGATCGCTTTCGTATTGTTCGGCGATGGTATGTTCACATGGTTGAATGTTGCGTTCTGGCTTGTGTCGTTGATGTTGCTTGTCTATAGTTTTTGGGTTCCCGCGCCCAAGATAAAAGAAGAACGGATAAAAAATCGCTGGGTATGGTTTGTTCTTGTATCAGCAGCGTTTGGGCTGGTTGTTTTCTTCCGCCTCACGCAATTGGTGGAAGTTCCCATCGAACCATTCAGCGACCATGCTGAAAAAATTCTTGATGTGTACGATATTACACAGGGAGAAACATATATCTTTTTTGAGCGTAATACGGGGCGCGAAGCCATCCAAATGTATTGGACTCTGCTCGTTGATTTTATCTTTGGCACAGGCTTGTCGTTCATGAGCTTGAAACTAGGTACAGCGCTGCTCGGTATCTTCACCGTCCCATTTGTTTATATGCTCGGCAAGGAAGTGGGGAACGAACGGGTGGCGCTCTTCGCGCTTTTTCTTTTTGGCGTGGCAAGCTGGCCCAATATCATTTCGCGGATCGGATTGCGCTTTCCGCTGTATCCGCTCTTTGTCGCACCGACGCTTCTTTTCCTAATCCGCGGCTTGCGGACTCAAAGCCGTAACGACCTGATCCTCGCTGGTATTTTTCTCGGTTTGGGCTTGCATGGGTACAGTCCCTTCCGCATTGTGCCTATTTTGGTGGTGATCGCTTTTGGCATTTACATCATGCACGCAAAATCTACCGAGAGCAGACAGCAGGCGATATTCTGGCTGTTACTGATCGTCATTGTTTCGGTCTTTGTCTTTTCGCCGTTGCTGCGTTATTGGATCGGACACCCAGATAAGTTTGGGTATCGTGCCTTTACCCGCTTGAGCAGCGTTGAGATGGCGCTGCCTGGACCTGCCTGGCAGATATTCCTCTCAAACATGTATAAAGGCTTGCTAATGTTCAACTGGGACGATGGCGATATTCAAACCCATTCGGTTTTAAATCGTCCTGCATTGGATCTTATCTCTGCGGCGTTATTCCTGCTTGGGGTGTTGCTTCTGATTGTGAGATATATTCGCCAGAAAGATTGGCGAGACCTGTTCCTGCTGGTTTCTGTTCCAGTGTTGATCCAGCCTTCGGTATTGTCGCTGGCATTCCCGGGTGAGAATCCGGCGTTGAATCGGGCGGGCGGGGCTTCGGTGGTGGTGTTCATCATCGCCGCCCTGGCGCTCGATGGGCTGGTAGTTAGCTTTGGGTCCGAGTTGAAGCGCAAGGTCATTGCATACAGCATGGTAGTTGTTCTGTTTGCTGGCATCGGTTATTCCAATTATGACCTGGTCTTTAATCAATTTGGCGAGGCATTTAAAGCGTCAAGCTGGAATACCTCTGAAATGGGAGAGGTTATTATTTACTTTGAAAAAGAATACGGACAAACAGATACGGTTTGGATTGTGCCCTTCCCATTCTGGGTAGATACACGTTTGCCCGGGGTGTGGGCGGGAATTCCGAATCGTAATTTTGCCATGTGGTCATACCAGTTATCCGACAGCCTTGCCTACCCTGCGCCGAAAATGTTTATTTATTGGAATGCAGATACCGAAACTGAGAATATTCTCAAAGAACTCTACCCGAATGGAGAAGTGACCCGCTATACTTCAGAATTCCCTGGTAAGGATTTTTATATATTCCTGGTGGAGCAGTAAACGATATGCAGGTCAGGCTTTAAGCCTGACGCATTCGATTGAATTCGTGGCGGGTTGGAAACCCGCCCTACAATTTACCAAATAATATGAACAACTCAAAACACTCGTGGCTTTATGACATTTTATTCGTATTCATCCTGCTTATGGCGGGGTATTTGCGACTCAGCGGCAATCAATGGGGAGAGGGCTATCACCAGCATCCCGATGAACTTTTTCTAACCGGCGTGTTAGATAACCTGCGCGCACATGTGTGTGATGAACCCGTGGGCGCGCCCGTGGAATCCTGCTCGCCGGAAAATCTCCGTTGGATGAACCTTGGCGAATATCTCAACGGCGCCAAATCCACGCTCAACCCCTTCAATCGCGGATATGGTTTCTACGTTTATGGCAACCTTCCATTAACCGTCACCCGGGCTTTGATGGAAGCCACCGGCAATGACAATATCGGCGCATCCAAGTTCTTCGCTCGGCAAATGTCTGCCATTGCAGACCTGTTCGCCATCTTCTTCCTGTACTTACTGGTATCTCGTTTATATGGGCGTAAGGTCGGTGTACTTGCCGCCGCGTTCTCATCGCTTGCAGTGATGCAGATCCAGCAATCCCACTTCTTCACTGTAGACTTGTTCGTTAATACATTTCTCTTTCTTGCCCTTCTTTTTGCCGTCGGCATTTTGGAATGGGGCAGGGAGAATATTAGTTATGAGGAAAAAGAAACAACCAACGAGGAAACCCCGCATTCTGCATTTTTCATTCTACATTCTGCATTTCTAAAACATCCCCTCACCTGGCTCTCCATCGGCTTCGGTTTTGCGTTGGGTATGGCAATGGCATCCAAGATCAACGCAGCGGTCATGGCATTCGTCCTACCGCTGGCGTTCTTCATCCGCTGGCTGATCTACGACCGCAAGAAACTGTCAACCACCAACCATCAACTATCAACCACTTACTTGGCGCAAGTTTTACTCTTTCTCGTCGCCGGTGGAATTGCCACCATCATCTCCTTCCGCCTCTTCCAGCCCTACGCTTTTGACGGCATCATGCTTAGTGAACAATGGATAAAAGGCATTGCCGAACAGCGCACACAAGCTACCGGCAAAGCCGACCTGCCGTGGAATTTGCAATGGGCAAAGCGCACCCATTTATATTCATTTGAAAACCTCACCGTATGGGGGCTGGGTCTTCCGCTTGGCATTCTCGCGTGGACGGGCTTCCTGTTGATGGGTTGGCGCATCCTCAAAGGAGAGTATCGCCACCTTTTGCTTTGGGGGTGGACGGCGTTCTACTTCATTTGGCAATCGTTGCAATTCAACCCCACCATGCGTTATCAATTGCCGGTTTATCCATTGCTTGCCATGATGGCGGCATGGGTGGTATTCGAATTCAGAATTCACGCAACGCATTCAAAATTCAAAATTTTTAATTACGCCCTCCCCGTACTTGGAGCGGTTGTCCTTGCCCTCACTGCCATCTGGGCGTTCGCCTTCCAAAGCATTTACACCCGCGATGAAACCCGCATGGCAGCCTCACGTTGGATATTCCAAAACGTGCCCGCTTCGCTCAATCTTTCCATCGAAACCACTTCGGGCACATACGACCAGCCGATTTCAACAGTTCCCAAACTTCCCATTCCGGCAGGGTTGCCCTCCTCTCTTTCATTCATCCCTGAAAAAGACGGCATGTTGACGGAAATCAAGATTGCATATGCCCGGGACGATGCTGAAATCCCCGCACCGGTTGTGCTGACGCTCACCCCCGCCTCTCAACCAGACCTGATGCTGGGGCGTGCTTCCACCATGCTTGATACTACGCAGACGGATAATCCGCGCGGCGTGCCGTTGACCTTTACCTTCGATACGGTCATTCCACTCTCTTCTACAGAAGCCTATACCCTGCGTATTGAAACTCTTGGGCAGACGCTCCATATCGAAGGTTCTGCCATTGCCAACGAAACCGATTACGACTGGGGCTTACCCTTCCGCATTGATGGTTACGACCCGTATGGCGGCTTGTATAGTAATGATGACCTTGTTCTGCAAGTGTATTGGGTGGAAGATTTCAATAAGTTGGAACGCTACATCAACGTACTTTCCAATGCAGATTACATTGTCATCCCCACCAATCACCAGTACGGGCAGATCACACGCCTGCCAGAGCGTTACCCGTTGACCACTTTTTACTACCGTGAACTCATTGGCTGTCCAGATACACAGGCGGTCAGTGAGTGTTATCGCCTTGCCCAGCCCGGAGATTATGAAGGCAGGCTGGGTTTCGATCTGGTTGCCGTTTTTGAGTCGTACCCTACCCTGGGGAAGATCGTCATCAACGACCAGGCGGCTGAAGAAGCCTTCACTTTTTACGATCACCCCAAGGTGTTGATCTTCAAAAAGACCGATGCCTTTGATGCGGAAAAACTCCGCGCCTCGCTCAGTTCTGTAGACCTTTCCATGGCTGTGCAGCTTACCCCCACACAATTCAACGATTTCAAAACCCTTATGCTGCCCGCTACCCGTTGGGCGAGTCAACGTGCAGGCGGCACCTGGTCGGACTTGTTCAACTACGATTGGGCGCAGAATAAATATCCATGGCTGGGGTTGCTGATTTGGTATCTCTTCATCTTTGTGCTGGGCTTGTTTGCCTACCCGATTGCGCGTTTGGCATTGCCCGGCTTGAAGCAGTATTCCTACGCCCTCGGCAGGATCGTGGGCTTGGTGGTTTTGGCTTGGCTGGCATGGATGGGCGGTTCGGTGGGTGTGCCGTACACGCGGCTCAGTATCGGCGTGGCACTCGGCTTGGTTGTAGTGACAGGCGTCGGTTTGTGGTTGAAGCGCCGCGAGGAGTTCGCCGAAGATTGGACTCGCCATCGTCAATTCTTTGTGATGGTGGAGATCGTCTTCCTCTCCTTCTTCCTCATTGACTTGCTCATTCGTTTGGGTAACCCCGATATGTGGCATCCGTCCAAAGGCGGCGAGCGCCCGATGGATTTTTCGTATTTCAATGCGGTGTTGAAGAGCACGAGTTTCCCGCCGTATGACCCGTGGTTTGCGGGCGGGTATATCAACTATTATTATTACGGTTTTGTGCTGGCAGGCACACCTGTGAAACTGCTTGGGATTGTGCCTTCGATCGCGTACAACTTTATTTTGCCCACATGGTTTGCGTTGGTGGCATTGGGTGCGTTTGCGGTTGGGTATGGGGTTGTAGAAACTAGAAAGGATACTTCACTTCCCACTTTCCACTTTCCGCTTATTACCGGTCTGGCGGCTTCACTATTAACCATCTTCCTTGGCAATCTTGGCACCGTTCAGTTGATCTTCAATGCCTTTCAGCGGATCGCTGCGCCGGAGGGAACAATTCCTGTGGATGCGGGCTTCTTTCAACGTTGGTCTTGGGCGTTGCAGGGAGTTTGGAAAATGATTACCCAGGATGTGCTCCTGCCTATTGGGCGCGGTGACTGGTATTGGTTCCCCAGCCGCGTCATTCCGGCGGGACCCGGTAATGAGATCACGGAATTTCCGCTGTTCACATTCCTTTACAGCGATATGCACGCGCACATGCTGGTGATGCCGCTGGCGTTGTTCATCATTGCGTGGGCGTTGGCGTTCGTCCGTTCGGGTGGAAAGTTGACGCGCGGTGAATGGGTTGCTTCGTTTGGCATTGGCGCATTGTTCATCGGCGCCTTGAAACCGACCAACACCTGGGATCTGTACACCTATTATCTGCTTGCGGCAATCGCCGTGGCTTATACGTTGGTTCGATATTTTGAGTGGCATGGGCGCTTCAACCTGCCGGATTGGGCAGGCAAGGCTTTGCTTGCCATTGGTGCGGCGGGAACGTTGTATGTGCTTGGCTCACTTTTTTATTTGCCGTTCTCGCATTGGTTTGGGCAGGCGTATAACTCGGTTGCTTTCTGGCAGGGTTCGCGGACTCCGTTCTCATCCTATTTCACGCAATGGGGCTTCTTCCTCTTCATCATTACGGCATGGATGATCTGGGAAACCCGCGAATGGATGGCAGCAACCCCGGTCTCACATTTGAGCCGCTTGCGTCCACATGTGATCTTGTTTGAAATAGTCATTGCGGCATTCATTGCCCTGCTCGTCTTCTTCGCCGTTGAAAAAGCGACGGTTGGTTTCCTGGCGCTTCCGCTTGCGTTTTGGGCGGCGGCTCTTCTCCTGCGCCCTGACCAGCCCGATGAAAAACGGTTTGTGCTCTTCCTCATTGGCACGGCTCTCACCATCACCATTGCAGTCGAATTCACCGCTCTTGTCGGCGATATCGGACGCATGAACACCATCTTCAAACTGTACCTGCAAGCGTGGATGATGTTCGCTGTCAGCGCGGCGGCGGCGTTTGGCTGGCTATTGCCTGCCTTCAGTCAATGGAGATTGAAATGGCGGCTCACCTATCAGAGCGGATTTTACATTCTCTTAATGGGCGCGTTCCTGTTCACCCTCACCGCCTCTACAGATAAGGTCAGTGACCGCTTGAACCCCGCCGCGCCGCATTCTCTCGATGCAATGGAATACATGGCGCATTCCGAGCTTTGGGATGGGCAGACCATGAAATTGGTCGAAGACTACAACGCCATCCGCTGGATGCAGGATAATGTGGAAGGCTCGCCTGTGATCGTGGAAGCCAAATGTACCGAGTACCGCTGGTGTACGCGCTTCACCATTTACACCGGTCTGCCTGGCGTGGTCGGCTGGAACTGGCATCAGCGCCAGCAGCGCGGGGTCTTTGCGCCGCAGGTGCAGGAACGCGTGGATGAGATCGGCATGTTCTACACATCTGATGATGTGCAAGTTGCGCTGGACTTTTTGAAAAAATATGACGTGAAATATATTGTCGTCGGACAATTGGAACGCAATGTCTACCCCGTTGTTCTCGATTCGCCGGATGGTTTTGCCAAATTTGAAGTGTATGAAGGCGAATACTGGGATGCCGTTTATCAGGATGCGAACACGACCATTTACAAGGTCAAACCGTAATTAATTACCATTTACCATTTCCTGATTACAGATGGTAATTAGAAATGGTTCTTTGAAAGGACTCGCCCATGATTCTCCATATCACTTCCAAACAAGATTGGACAGATGCGCAGGCAAAAGGTGAGTACACCGCGCCGAGCATTGCCACCGAAGGCTTCATCCACTTCTCAACCGAGAAGCAGGCGTTGCACGTTGCCAACGCTTTCTATCGCGGACGCACCGACCTGGTCTTGCTGGTGGTCGATGAAGGCAAGCTCAAGCCCGAGCTTAAGTGGGAGCCGCCCGCCGGTCCGCCCGCAGATAACATCTCTGAAGCCGATAAATTCCCCCATCTCTACGGTCCACTCAATCTTGATGCAGTCGCCTCCGTGCTGGACTTTCAGCCTGACTCTACAACCGGAACCTTCACCCTCCCGAATCTCTAATGCCTGCATTCATAACCTGGTACATTATTCTGACCATTCTTGGCTGGCTTGCCTTTCCGCTGGTCTATCATCTATTCCCCGCCTTGTCCGACCGTGGCTACACCCTCGCGCGGACGGTAGGACTGCTGGTTTGGGGTTATGCCTTTTGGTTGTTCACTTCGCTGGGACTCTCCCGCAATGACCTTGGCGGCATTCTCCTCGCGCTTGCCGTACTCATTGCACTCAGCCTATGGAGTTTCATAAACCATAGACCTGAGATCGTAAATTTCATAAAATCGAACCTGTCGCTCATCCTCACCGCCGAATTTCTTTTTCTAATCGCATTTGGCTTTCTTGCCTTTGTCCGCTCGGCAAACCCCGAGCTTGCCAGCACCGAAAAACCCATGGAGTTGATGTTCATTAACTCCATTCTGCGCTCCGAAACCTTCCCGCCGCAAGATGCCTGGCTGACCGGCTACAGCATTTCATACTATTACTTTGGCTATGTGCTTACCGCCATGCTCGCCATGCTTGCTAACATCAACGCCAGCATTGCCCACAACCTGATGACATCGCTCATCTTCGGCTTGGGCGCGATCGGCTCCTTTGGCATTGTGTACAACCTCTTAAACCGTGGGCGACAGATCGCAGATGATGGATACAACGATCAAAAATCATCAATCGTCAATGCGCTTTTCGCCCCGCTCTTCCTCCTGCTCGTCTCCAATTTCGAAACCGTGTTCGAAGTGCTGCACCGCCTCGGCTTGTTCTGGAGTAAAGATGCCAACGGCGCCTACACCAGCGCATTCTGGACATGGTTCGATATGAAGGAACTTTCCCAGCCGCCCATGGAACCGTTTGGTTATATGCCAGATCGTTATCTTTGGTGGTGGCGGGCTTCGCGCGTCATTCAAGATTACGACATTGTTGGCGGGGCGCGAGAAGTGATCGATGAATTCCCCTTCTTCTCCTTCCTGCTCGGCGACCTGCACCCGCACGTCCTTGCCATTCCCTTTGGCTTGCTTGCCGTTTCTGTGGCGTTCAATATTTTCCTTGGCGGCGCACGCGGCAAACTCAACATCTTCGGCGCACGGTTGGATATTTCACCCGCTCACTTCGCCTTCACTGCGTTGGTACTGGGTGGGCTTGCCTTCCTCAACACATGGGACATCCTCATCGCCGCCGCGCTGATCGTCTTCTCCTTCGTCCTTTGGCGCGCCCACGAAGAAGGCTGGTCTTGGGCACGCATCGAAGACCTTGTCCTCTTTGCCCTGCCGCTTGGCATCGTTTCATTGCTGGCGTATTTTCCCTTTTACCTCGGTTTCTCCTCGCAGGCGGGCGGCATCATTCCCAACTTCATGTACATCACACGCGGAACCCATCTCTGGGTGATGTGGGGCACGCTGCTGATCCCGATCTTCTCCCTTTTACTTTACATCGGGATGAAAGAACCGCCTCGCCCAAACTGGAAGCTGGGATTCATCATCGGGCTTTCTCTCACACTGACGCTGCTCCTGCTCATGTTCATCTTCGGCATCCTTGGGCTCATCACAGACCGTCCCTTCATTGATGCGACTCTCGCGTCCTATAACATGAGCATCTTGCAATACCTCGCCGCCACCTTCCTGCGCCGCTTGAACAATATTGGCAGTCTCATTACCTTGCTGGCGGTTTTAATTCCTGCGCTTGCCCTTTTATTCAGGAACAATCAAAGCCAAGAAGCAAGCAGTGAGGAAAAACAAAATTCATCATTCCTCATTCCGCATTCCACATTTGTTTTTCTTCTCGCTGTCCTCGGCTCACTCCTCGTCCTCGCCCCCGAGTTTGTCTTTTTGCGTGACCAGTTCGGCTACCGCATTAATACCGTGTTCAAGTTCTACTACCAGGCATGGATGCTCTGGAGCCTGGTTGCGGCTTTCGGTGTGGGGTATCTACTTCAAACCCTGCGCGGATTTTCAAACATCGCTTTTCGCGTTCTGGCTGGCATTGTTATCTTTTGTGGTTTGCTTTACCCCGTCTTCGGCGTGTTGACCAAGACCAATAACTTCAACCCGCCCGCCGGTTTCGACCTGAACGATTTCAACCGCCTCAAACGTGAAAACCCTGAAGATGCCGCCGCCATCGAATTTTTGCTTACTCAGCCCGAGGGCGTTATCGCCGAAGCAGTGGGCGGCGGGTACAGTTATTATGGGCGCATTTCCACCTACACCGGCTATCCCACCGTGCTGGGCTGGATCGGTCACGAAGCTCAATGGCGCGGCGGCTATCATCTGCACGGAACCCGCGAAGAAGACATCAAAACGCTTTACACCACCACCCGTTGGGAAGAAGCGCAGGCGGTCATTGATCTGTATAACATTCGTTATATCGTCATCGGTAATCAGGAGCGCTTCACCCTGCCCGTGAACGAAGAAAAATTCATGCTGCGCCTCACACCGGTCTTTCAACAGGGGAGTACTGTTATTTACCAAGCGCCATAAAACAAAACAGCCCTTGATGCAAAATCAAGGGCTGTTCTTTATAAAATACTTGTTTGCCTACTGTGCAGGTTGACCTTCGGTGGGGTAGCCGCTGGCGTACCATGCTTTCAAGCCGCCTGCCATGCTGGTTGCGTTGAAACCGGCGTTCACAAGAATATCGCGTCCCTGTTGGCTGCGGTTGCCGGAGCGGCAGATAACAAGCACGTCCTTGTCGGCAGGGATTTCACTCAAACGATTTTCAAGCTGGTCAAGCGGAATGAGAGTGGTGTTGGGGGCGTGATATTCGTCCCATTCTTCCTGGGTGCGTACATCCAGCACAAAGTACTCGCCAGATTGGTACATTTCGTAGGCTTCATCTACGGTTACTTCATTTGCAGTGGATGAGGTTGTGGCGGTTCCACCGCTGGCGCTGGCGATCAAGTAGATGATAAGGGCGATGACGGCAACGACAGTGATCTGACCGGCAGGCTGGCGCAAGAAGCCGCCCAAGCCGCCTTGTGCCATGGAACTGGATTTTTTAGTCGATTTCTTTTTGGACATGTTTCCTCACGGTTAATGTTGATTTTGTATTTGGATGCGAAACCCGCCCGAAAGTTGCAGGGCGGGTTCAAACTTCAATGGATGGGAACAGGCTTAGGCTGAGAAAGAGGCGAGCGCAGCTTCCATATCTGTGAATATTTCAAAAAATGTTTTCAAGCCGACCACATCCAGCACCTGGTCTACTGCGGCTTGCGGGTTGAGTAGCTTGAAGTGTTCACGGGCAGATGAATCTTTTGCCGGGTTGATGGCGCGGAAGATGGGTCTGCCGCTGTTGGCATCGAGCAGGGTCTGACCAGAATAGATGCGTGCGATGGTGTGAAAAGCCATCAGTCCGGCGCTGCTGACGTAGGAAACCAGTTCGAGATCGAGCAGCAAGTTGCGCGCGCCTTCATCGTAGGCTTTTTGTGCGCGGGCGATCACCTCGGTGTAGTTGGATGAGTCCACTTCCCCCGCCAGTCGCATCACACTTACGTTTGCATGGTTGGAAAAAGAGATTTGCATGACGGTCTCCTATCTAAAATTGAATTCTTCAAAGTGAATGTTACCACTGGGTACGCCGGTTTCAATGAATTTCTTTTCAAACGCCTGCACCATGGGGAAGGGTCCGCACATGTAGACGTGATGTGCCGAGAGGTTGCCGCCTGCGTTCTTTGCGATCTCATCCACACTGAGCGAGCCATGCTGCGATGAAAAGCGGATGTGCGCCTTGAGTTTAGGGTGCTGCTTGATGATGGCTTCGATCTCGTCTTTGAAGACCGCTTCTTCGGGGTGGCGGACGGTGTAATAGAAGTGGACATCATGCGCGAGTTCGGTTTTCAGGTCGCGCAGGAAGGAGAGGAAGGGGGTAATGCCAATGCCGCCCGCAACCCAGATCTGTTTTTCAGCGCCGGTCTTGTAATTGAACAAGCCATACGCGCCTTCAACGACTGCATCCATGCCGGGTTGGAGATGCTGAAAAAGATGACGGGTGAAATCACCGGCGGCTTTCACAGTGACGCGCAACTCATCTGCTTGAGGCGCGCTGGAGATGGTGAAGGGATGCGCTTCATTCAGAACCTTGTCGCCGGGGAAGCGCACAAAGAGGAACTGTCCCGCGTGGGCATGTTGAATGGACTTTCCCTTTGCTTTCATCACAATCTCGGTTGTGGATACGTTGGGGCGGTTGACCTCTGTAACGGTGTACGGGAGATACTTGCCAACCCATTTGCCAAGGAATTCGGTGTAGATGTAGGAGACTGTGCCGAGAATGAAAAATAACTGCACCCAGTTGATGGCAATGAAAGCGCTGAGTGCATCAATGGTGAGGGCGTGGATGTAGCCCGCGATAAAAAAGATGCCGATCAGCTTGTGTAGTTTTTTCCAGCCTTCGTAACTGGCGTTGGTGAGTTTGCTCAAAAAGGGAATGCGCGGCGCCAGCGTGGGCAGGACAATGACTACAATGCCAAGAAAAGAGATGATGGCGAGGTAATTGCCGAGGCGCAGGTTTATGGTGGTGATGGGCACGACCAACAGGTGGACGAACATGAGCAAAAAGGCGCTGGTTGCCACATTGCGATGCGCAGCGTACATTTTATCCATGCCGCCAAAGTAGGGTTCTGCCCAGCGCGGGCGGGTAGAGAGGAACAGGGCGAAAGACATCAGCACGATCAAAAGCGAGCCGAGTACTTCGCCTGCGTAGGTGCGGGCAAAATCTTCACGCCCGTCATTAATGGGGGGAAAGACCAGCCAGACCACAATGGTGAGTAATGCTAAAACGATAAAGAGAATGTTTCCAAGTTTGTTTTTCATATTCCATACCTGATAATAAATGACGGCGGCGCAAACCGATTGCGCCGCCGTTTTTGAAAAATGATTCTATGAAAAAGATTTGAGGGCTTTGTCTTTATCTGTAAAGATTTCAAAGAACAGGGAAAAGCCGACCATTTCAAGCACGTCTACAATTTCTTTTCGGGGGTTGAGCAGTTTTACATGCTTTTGCATCCCGCCTTCTCTTGAAGTTCCCACCGATTTCAACGCCGTCCAACCCTGGTCCAGGTTGGGCATGGCTTCGCCGCGTGAAATGAGCGCGGTGACGTGCAAGGCAACCAAACCGGCGCTTGAAATAAAGGTCAACTCGCTCATATCGATCAGAATATTTTTTGCGCCGCCGGTCAATACCCCTTGTGCCGCGGTGACCAATTCTCTATAGGTTTGCCCATCCAATGCGCCGGACAGGTGAAGGATGGAAATATTCTCTTGTTCGTTGGTAATCGTAATATCCATGTTACCTCTCTCTAAATTGATTAACTATACAAATTATAAGCCAGCTTTACGGTTCAACCGTTTTATGCGGTGGTCGATCTCGTTCAGCCAGTGGTTGCGCATGTAGGCGGGCAGGTCTGCTTTTTCGGCGTGAACCCGTGCAGACTTCGCCCATTTAAGTGCAGACTTTATATCACGTTTATTATGTTCGTAATATTTTGCCAGTTCAATATGAGCATACACATGACCCTGCTTCGCCGCCGCCTGCCACAACTCGACAGCCCGTTCCACATCGCCGCGTTTCTTTTGCAGGATGGAGATGCGCTTCACTGCCACGCCGAAGTCTGATTCATCCAACCCAAGCTCCAGCCCACGCTCAAACAGACGCGCCGCTTCATCCCAGTGACCGAGGTCTTCGAATAACTTGCCGAGCGCAATAAAATCCAGCCCGTGTTCCACGCGCCCATCATACGGGTCTGCCAAAATCTCGCTGACATGCCCAAGCAGTGCCGCCATTGCCACCATGTCCATGGCGTTGTGGTAGAACACGCCTCCAAGCGGGCGGGCATCGCCGGTGCGCAGGTAATCAAAGTACATCCACGGAATTTCATAACCGGGTACTTCTTCGCTGGTGCGGGTAAAGCCCATTACATGTTCTTCAAGATATTTCAATGTGCGCGAGGCGAGCCGGTCGCGCCAGAGTCTGCGGGCGAGGGGCAGCAGGTCTATATGGGCGTACCCTTCAAATGGGACGGGGATGTGGTGCATTTTGTAGCGGGTGGCGAGCAGGGGCGCATCGAAGGCTTTGCCGTTGAAGGTGACCAGCCCTTCGCAGGGCGCAAGGAATTCGATTAACGCTTCGAGCATGGCGGGTTCTTCGGCGGGGTCACGCAGAAAGAATTGCTTGAGTGTGAATTTTCCTTCTATAAAACGCGCGGCACCGATGAGAAAGGCATACGTCCCTGTGCCGCCAGAGAGACCGGAGGTTTCTGTATCGAGAAAGGCGTATTTGGAGATGGGTATTTGTTCAATGCGGGGGTTTTTTGCCCATTGCGAAACGACGGAAAGCGGGAAGTGTGAATAAGGGGAGATGCCGCCGTGAAAATAGTCGCTGCCGTATATTTGTTCGGTGACGAAGGCTTCTCCGCGCGGGGTGGGGATGAAACTTCCGGCGATGACCGAATCAATGGCATGGCTCTCAGGCTTCGGCTTGGTTTCGAGCGTGTTTGCTGTCTTTACGCCAAGTGATTTGAGTTTATCCGCGAGGGAGGGCATACCCGTATTTTATCCTTTTATCCATGATACACTTGCGCGAACTTTATGAGTTCTAAACTTCCCTACTGGATGAAAATTTTATATGGTTCGGGCGATTGGGGCATTGCCAGCATTGGCATGATGCGTTCGATCTTTTACGCCATTTACCTGACGGATGTGGTGGGCATTGAGCCGCGCCTGGCTTCGTTGGGCGCTCTGGTCGGTATTGTTTGGGATGCCATCAACGACCCGATCATTGGTGTGTTGAGTGACCGTGTGAAATCAAAGCTGGGCAGGCGCAGACCATTTCTTTTGTGGTTTGCCATTCCCTTTGGGCTTAGTTTTGTGATGTTGTGGTCGGCGCCCAATTGGGAGAGTCAGTTCGCTTTGATGGCGTATGTAACGCTTTCTTTTATGATCTCCGATACTCTTGTGACCTTGGTGGGGGTTCCCTACCTTGCCTTGACTCCCGAACTGACGCAGGATTATGACGAACGCACTTCGTTGACGAGTTTTCGCACGATCTTTCAATTGCTTTCAGCGATGGTGGTTGTGGTCGCCGCGCCCATGATCGTGGATGTTGTGATCGAAGGCGGTGGTACGCAACAGCAGGGGTTTATGACAGCGGGGGCGGTGTTTGGCGCAATCGGCGCACTGCCGCTCTTGTTACTTGGCATATTTGTGCGTGAAAAATATGCTTCCGAAGATCCGCAGGAAATTCCCTTCCGCGAAACCATGCGGGTTGCCTGGCAGAATATTCCCTTCCGTTATGCGGTGGGCATCTATATGTTCAACTGGTCGGCGGTGGATATGGTTGCCATTGCCTTTCCATTCTTCCTTTTGTATTGGGTGGCGCAGGGAAATTTGCTGGCAAAGATCAATCTCTTTGGCGTAGACCTTGCCTTGGAGTCTGCGTTCTTTGGCGTGATGATGTTTGCCTGTGTTCTTTTTGTGCCGTTCTGGTTATGGATATCCAAACGATACAGCAAGGCGGGGGTTTATATTGCGGGCATGGCTGCGTGGATCGTTGTGCAGGTTCTTATCTTCACCATTCAGCCCGGGCAGACGGTCTATTTGCTTGTCATTGCGGCGCTGGCAGGCATTGGCGTTTCGGCGGCATACATTTTGCCAGACTCTATTTTGCCGGATGTGATCGAGTGGGATGAATTGCGTACGGGGCGCAGGCAGGAAGGCATCTATTACGGCATCCGCACATTGATCCGCAAATTGACGGGCGCAGGGGTGATTTTTATAACCTTGCAGGTCTTAGGCTGGTCGGGGTATCAGGCGCCGCCCGAAGGGGTGACACAATTTCAACAACCCGATGCCGCCCTGTTTATGATCCGCATGATGGTGTCATTTATCGGTGCAGGAATTCTGCTTGGGACGATTTTGATCGCATGGTCATACCCGCTGACGCGGGAGAAGTACGCAAGAATTCAGAGACTGCTGGCTGTTCGACGTGGAAAAATGTAGGGGCAGATCGCGATCTGCCCCTACTACATCATTTAGATCATCGTCGGCTCTTCGTACTTCCCGAATACCTTGGTCATTACCCCCACAACTTCTCCAAGCGTGCAATAGGCACGCACACAATCTAAAATATACGGCATGGTGTTCTCGGTTCCTTCGCAGGCAATTCGCAGGGCATCGAGGGTTTGTCCCACGCGCCCGCTGTCTCGCGTCTCGCGGACTTCCTTCAACCGCGCCAGTTGTCGGTCGTACCCTTGCGGGTCCATTTTCAGAATGGGGATGCTGGCAGGCTTCTCATCGAGATAGGCATTCACACCCACAACCTTGCGGTGACCTTCATCAATTTCACGCTGATAACGATACGCCGCATCGGAGATTTCGCTTTGCATGAAACCTTTTTCCAACGCGGGGATCACGCCGCCAAGGTCTTGAATGCGCTGGAAGTAGGTATACGCATCTTTCTCCATTCGGTCTGTTTGCGCTTCGACGAAGAAACTCCCCCCAAGCGGATCCACTGTGTTCGTCACGCCAGATTCTTCTGCAATGACCTGCTGTGTGCGCAATGCAACTTTGACCGCATGTTCGGACGGAAGCGCGAGTGCCTCGTCCATTGAATTGGTGTGCAAACTTTGTGTGCCGCCCAACACAGCCGCCAATGCCTGTATCGCCACGCGGACGATGTTATTCTCCGGCTGCTGCGCCGTGAGCGAGACACCCGCCGTCTGCGTGTGGAAGCGCATCAGCCACGAGCGCGGATTTTTCGCCTTGAAGGTTTCGCGCATCTCGCGTGCCCAAATGCGGCGGGCGGCGCGGTACTTGGCGATCTCTTCAAAGAAATCGTTATGTGCGTTGAAGAAGAACGAAAGGCGCGGCGCAAAGTCATCCACATCCATGCCGCGCGCAATGCCCCAGCGCACATATTCCAACCCGTCTGCGAGGGTGAACGCCAGTTCCTGTGCCGCCGTCGAACCGGCTTCGCGGATGTGATACCCCGAAATGGAAATGGTATTCCACTGCGGCACATGTTTTGAGCCGTACTCCATCGTATCTACCACGAGGCGCATGGAAGGCTCCGGCGGGAAGATGTATTCCTTCTGTGCGATAAATTCCTTGAGAATATCGTTTTGGGTCGTGCCGCGCAATTGATCGGAACGCACTCCCTGTTTTTCCGCCGCCGCGATGTACATTGCCCAAATAATGGCGGCAGGTGAGTTAATGGTCATGCTGGAGGAAACCTTGTCGAGCGGAATGCCCTCCAGAAGAATTTCCATATCTTTGAGCGAGGAGATCGCCACACCGCATTTGCCAAATTCACCAAAGGCTTCAGGCTGGTCGGTGTCGTAGCCCATCAGCGTTGCCAGGTCGAAGGCAATGCTCAAACCGGTTTGCCCCTGCTCCAGCAGGTATTTGAAGCGCTGGTTCGTTTCTTCGGCGGTGCCAAAACCGGCGAACATACGCATCGTCCACAGTTTGGAGCGGTGCAATGTGGGGTGAACGCCGCGCGTGTAGGGATACTCGCCGGGTAATCCGAGGGAGGCGTTGTAATCGAGGTCGGCAATATCGAGCGGGGTATAAAGTCTGTTGATCGGTTCGGAGGATGTAGTGATAAATTCTTCGGCTCGTTCAGGTAGCTGGTTCAATGCCTTTTTGAGAGAGGTATCTTCCCAGTTGGAAAGTGATTGCTGTAACTCATCCAATTTCTTTTTATCGTACATGGCAGCTCCTTTGTTGGGTTGTTGCGATTATACCGTTTTGAGACGATGAACCATAGTTCATGAATCAGCATCCATCATCCACTGTCCATAGTCTCTTCTGGTATACTCTCAAAAAGGTAACTTATGTCCCGCATCGACTACGATATTGAATGTGACCACATCACTACAGACGCCATCGGCAAGCCCGGGCAGCGTGTTTTTTATTTACATGCCTATGAAGATAAACGCACCATCACCATCATCATTGAAAAAGCGCAATTGATCTCGCTTGCCATCGGGGTGGAACAGTTCCTTGCCCAACTTACCCAGCAATACCCAGACCTTGAAGAAGCCGCAGGCGATTATGTGGAAGATGTCATGCGCATTAACCCGCCGGTAGACCCGCTCTTCCGCGCCGGAGAAATTGGCTTGGGGTACGATAAAGACCGCGACCGTGTTGTGGTCTTTGCCAAGGAACTTCTCACCGAAGAACAAGACCCCGAACAGGCATCACAGATCCGTTTTTGGGCAACCCGCACACAACTGCGCCAGCTCGCCCGCTGGGGGCAGGAAGTCTCCTCTCGTGGGCGACCCGTCTGCCCGCAATGCGGTCAGCCCATGGAACCTGGCGGACACTTCTGCCCTAAGAAGAATGGACATTTTCACTAAACTCATCCAAAGGTCGAAGGTCAACAGCTTTCGACCTTTTTAAATTCTTATAACTTTATGAATTCTCCCACTTATCAAAATATAAAAAATATCCTTGCCAATGGCAGTTATGAACTCCGCGGTCAATTTATGCTTGGTTCCAACTACACCTTTCTTGTTGATGTTCAGCATGAAGGTGAAAGTATCAAGGCGGTTTATAAACCAAGTAAAGGCGAACAACCCCTGTGGGATTTTCCAGAAAACACCCTCGCCCTGCGTGAGGTTGCCGCATATGAGTTGAGTGAGGCATTGGGCTTACACATTGTTCCCGTCACAGTCTACCGTGACGATGGTCCCTACGGACCCGGTTCCTTACAGCAATACATAGATTACGATATTGAATATCACTACTTCAACTTCAGCGTGGAAGACAAACAGTTACTTCGCCCCATCGTCCTCTTTGATTACCTTGCCAACAATGCCGACCGCAAAGGCAGCCACATCTTTTTTGAAGACGAAACAAAGCGTCTTTACGCCATTGACCATGGCATCTGTTTTCATGAAGAATATAAACTGCGCACCGTCTTATGGGACTTTGCCGGACAACCCATCCCCGATGAATTGCTCGCGCCTCTTTCTTCGACGGAGGGCTGGCTCAGCCTCTTTGAGCGTTACCTAAGCCCAAACGAGATCGCCGCCCTCATCCAACGAGCCGAAGAACTTCGTCAAACAAAATTATTTCCGCAACCCATTCATGGACGCAGGTCATATCCATACCCGCCGGTATGAAAAATACGATCTGTTCCAGGGTTCAGTCAGGGTTATCAGAAGTTTCAACCACTTCATCAAGGAGAAACAGGTTATGAACTCAGTTTGCAAATTTTTTATTTTGGTGATCTTGTCTGCGTTGGTAATATCCTGTAGTGCGGCAGAAGTACCGCCAACAGAAACAGTCATAGCAACCCAAACCGTGCCGCCCACTGCCACAGTGAACGCCGTTGTTGCCGCAGTCACTGCGGGTGCGCTTACCAAAGCTGCGCCGCGTACCCCCACCGCCACACCCGCCTACGATTCGTATCAAGTCAGCGTACCTGCCGCCGCGTGCTGGATGGACTCGGGAGTTGCCGTGACAAAAGGACAGCGCGTTACTATTTTTGCCAGCGGCATTGGCAATACCAATGGCGGAGTAGAAGGCAGCAATTCAGACCCGAACGGGCAAACATATATTTGTGGCGCGATTGAGTGCCCGGTTCAAGGCGTTGGCTATGGTTCGTTGATTGCCAGAGTGGGCGATCAAAACGCTTTCTTTGTGGGAACATACCTTGAGTTTATAGTTGAAGCCGATGGCAGCCTGATGTTCACCGTGAACGATTGGGAATGTGACGATAATAGCGGTTCATTCGAACTCAAAGTGGTCGTGGATTAATTTGTAAAATATTACATAAAAACTTCATAAAAGAATTTGTGTTCTCTTTATATGATGCTATACTCATGGCGAAGGAGATAATTATGGCTACACTTAAACAAATTGAAGGTATTGGATCCGCACGCGCTGCGAAGTTGGAGAAGGCTGGCGTTCGCGGAACAAATGGACTTTTGAAAATGGGCGCCACCCGCAAGGGACGTCAGGAACTTGCCAAGGCAACTGGTTTTACCCCGAAGACAATTCTTGAGTGGGTCAACCGTGCTGACTTGTTCCGTGTAAAGGGAATTGGTACACAGTTCTCAGATTTGCTTGAAGCCGCTGGTGTTGATACCGCTGTTGAATTGGCAGGACGTAAGCCCGAAGCCCTGCTTGAAACGATGACAAAAGTTAATGAAAAGAAAAACCTTGTGAACCAGATGCCTGGTTTAAGCAATGTGAAGGCATGGATTGCTGAAGCAAAAAAACTTAAACGAGTGATCGAGTACTAAAAACAAAAAATCCGATGCATAAGCATCGGATTTTTTGTTACTTGATTTTTGCAAACGCCCGCACAGGGAACGTTCCTGCGCCTTTGACCTTTGGTGGGACCGCTGAAAAAGTGAAACCATCATCTGGGATATTTTCCAAATTGCATAAATGCTCTGCAATGATGATATCTGCCCGTAAAAGCGTAGAGTGGACGGGTCTGCCTTTGCTGCGTGTATCGTCAATATTGTACGAGTCAATGCCAACAAGTTTGGCGCCGTGGTCGCGCAGATACACGGCGGCATCTTCCGTTAGAAATGGATGACCTGTGTAATAGGCATCGGTTTCCCAATGCTCTGCCCAGCCCGTGTGAACAAGAACCGCGCGCCCGCGAACATCCTTCCCTTTGAACGCTTCGGCGGTGACGGCTAACCCCTCTCGCCAATTCACGCGGATGACAATGCCTTCGAGATCGGCAAAGGATTCAAGCATCACCTCTGAGAGGTCTTTTCCATCAGCATAGCGGTGAAAGGGACAATCCACATAGGTGCCGGTGTTGGTCACCATTTCGATCTTGCCGATGTGGAATTCCGTCCCTGCTTCGTAATTTGCACGAGACGCTTCACGGCTAAGGTAATCGCAAACGATGGCGGCGGGCAGTCCCTTGTAGGTGACAAGTCCGTCGTGAATGGTGTGGCTAAGGTCAATGTAGGTTGGCATGGCTATCTTTCCGCTCGTGTGGGGGCTTAGCCCCCACACGAGCAATTTATGAAAAGGTTTCTCACATCATCTACTGGAATTACAGAGGGTTTATCCAGCATATAGAACCTGGCGCTTGACCATGGATATGTTTCGGGTGACGTTGCCAGATTCCATTTTGTGTGACAGGGATTGTAATGGATGTACTCCATCTTTTGCCAAAGAAATTCAGGCGTAAATACATCTCGTGCATCGAAACCATCTTCCCATACTTTGTACTGCTGACCCTTATGTTTGTTCAATTTTTCGAGAATTCCCAACCGCTCATTTTTTTCTTCCGCCATCAGTTGACGGATGATTTGCCTTGCCGTGTGTTGTTTGAAGTCCCGTACCATGTCAGACATGGGATGTTCGTGGCTAAATCTGCCAATTAAGTGGATGTGGTTGGGCATGATAACAAAGCAAAATAATTCCATTCGTTTGCTGGTGCGTAGAAAATGCAAACTGTCCAATAAAATGCGGATAATGGATTCTCTTCTGAAAATGTGAAAGTGCTTTTCAGCAGTTGTGGTGATGAAGTAGAGGTATTCAGGGTTGAATTCAGGTCGAACCGGCATATTTCCTCCCATAATGCTCTGATGGGGGCTTAGCCCCCATCAGGAGCGATAAGTTAACTTTGCATCCGCTCCCACTCTGCCAGTTTCTGATCCATCTCGGCTTGCACGCGGTTGTACTCGTTGCCGATCTTCATCACCTCATCCGGCTTCACCAGCGGACTCTCCAACTGTGCCGTCAAATTCGCCAGTGTAGATTCCAACTCGGCGATCTTGTTTTCCAACTCCTGCACCTGCGCAATCTTTCTTCTTTCTTCCTTCGTAACAGCATTCTTTGATTTTTTAGCGCCTGTATTCGAAGCCCGATTATCGCTTCCCGAATCTCGAATATCGCTTTTCGCCTGCGCCGCCATAAACGCTTCGTACTCCTTCTGCTCGCGTTCAGCTCTCAACTCAGAATATGTTCCCTTGAATGCGATTAGTTCACCCGCTTCAGGATTCACCTCCCAAATTTGGGTTGCCAGCGCATCCACGAGATAACGGTCATGCGAGATGAGTAGAATGGTGCCGGTGTAATCTTCCAGCACCGCTTCCAACACTTCCTGCGAAGGAATGTCGAGGTGATTTGTCGGCTCGTCGAGCAGCAGCAGGTTCGTATCTTGCAAGGCAAGTTTTGCCAGTGCCAAACGTCCGCGCTCGCCGCCGGAGAGCATCCCCACTTTCTTTTGCACATCGTCGCCGCTGAAAAGATATTTGCCCAAATAATCGCGGATCTGCCCGGGCAGCCAATTCGGCATGACGGAGTCAATTTCCTGCAACAGAGTCTTTTCGGGGTCTAGCCCTTCATGTGCCTGAGCAAAGTACCCAATGTGCAAACTAGAACCCAGCACCACTTCACCTGCCAGCGGCTCGAACTGACCGAGAATGGTCTTTAAGAACGTAGACTTCCCCGCGCCATTTGGACCGATCAGCGCGGCGCAATCTTGCCTGCGAAGTTCAATATCCGGCGACTTGAACAGGGGTTTATCGGGGAAACCCACTTCCAAGTCTTTTGTGCGCACAACAAGATCGCCGGAACGTTTCTCTGAACCGAGGCGCAAATGCAAATGCGGCAACGTCCGCACGGGAGATTTCAACGCATTGATTCGCCGCCCCGCTTCCTCCACGCTCATAATGGAAGTTGTTACTGAAATTTCGCTGGCGGTCTCACTCCATTTTTGGTTGAGCGCCGCATCGAAACCCACCTGCTCAATGGCTTGAATCAAACGCGAGATGCGTTTCAGTTTCCCTTTGGCTTGCAATACATTTTGTCCCGCCACATTCTTGCGGATGTATTCCATCTCTTTATTCAGTTTTTCTTTTTCGCTCTCGAACACTTCCTGCCTGCGGGCAATGCGTTCTTCACGCTGTTTTAGATATGCGGTGTAATTTCCTTTATAGGTTTCGTACGCGCCGGGCAGCATTTCCAAAATCTCGGTACTGACCTTATCCAAAAAATAACGGTCATGCGAAACGATGATCGCCGCGCCGTCCCACTGATTCAAGTAGCCTTCCAGCCATTCCACCGCGCGGATGTCGAGATGGTTGGTGGGTTCGTCCAACAACAAAATATCAGGACCCGAAAGAAGGAGTCGGGCGAGAAAAGCCCGGGTGCGCTGTCCGCCTGAAAGGTGATCCAAAGACAAAGTGTAGTCTGAAGCGTCGAAACCCAAACCGGTGAGTACCTGTTTCATGCGAGTCTCGTAGGTATAGCCGCCGCGTCGTTCAAAATCCTCTTGCAGTTTGCCGTATTGTTCGATCACATCGGGGTTGGTTGCCATCTGCTCTTCAAGGCGGTGAAGTTCCTGTTGCAGGCGGATGAGATCATCGAAAACAGAATGACACGCATCCCAAAGCGTGCCTTCCATTTTGAAATCTGCCTCCTGCGAAAGATATCCGGTTCGGACTCCCTTTGTGCGGGTGACGACCCCCGTCGAGGCTTCATCTTCGCTGGCAATGATCCGCAGGAACGTGGTCTTGCCCACGCCGTTTGGACCAACAATACCGAGCCGTTCGCCCTTTTCAATGGAAACGGTTAGACCGGCGAAGATGTCTGTTACGCCGTAGGATTTGGTGAGGTTGGATGTAGTAATGAGTGCCATGATTTTTGTACCGAGGCGGTATTATACCCAGCGTGGCGCTGAATTGCGCTTTTTATAAAAAAGACTCTCCCATTTCTGGCGGGAATGTTTAGGCTTTTTTCCTTTGTGGTCGAATAGAGCTTTCCCGTTGAAAACAGCAAACCCATGAAAATTCAAATTGCAGAGCGGCGGGCATTATACTTCTGTTGTAACTTCTAAATTCTGCTGAAATTCAGATATGAAAAGTGATTTTATAGGAGAACGGTTTGGATATGAATGCTAATTCCAAATTAAATACAATTATTGCCATCACAATTTCAGTATTGACTATTTTTAGCGCCCTTTTGGGCAGGCACATGGCGAGCGTTAAGGGAAAGGCTTCGGGGCAATATGGTGCTGCGCAGCGGGCTGAACTGAATGCTCAAAAGGTTAAATCACTCAATGCATTAACTGTGGATGAAGCCAATCGCAGTTTTCTAAATTACAAACGAAATTTTGATGAATATCAGTTGATATCCACTCAGTTGCAAGATGCCCTTGCCTCTGAACCTGTGGATGAAACCCTGGTTTCGTCACTGCGCACAAAGCAGGAAGGGCTGCGCGCTTTGTATATCTCAAACCTCAACCTCTTCCCCAATGCCTACATCACCTATGATGGTAATTATGATGTGGAAGCCCATCTGGGTCAGCTCTATGCCCGCGCCGCGCAGGATATGGACTTGAATCCGCAACTGCATTTGGATCAGGCTGCTTTGTACAATGCGCAGGTTCAACGCATACAGTATGCCTTGATGATGCTGGCGGCGTCCCTGTTCTTCTTTGCCATGGTTTCAACGATCGGGAAACTATCCAATGTATTCTTTTGGGGATTTACTGTTTTAGGTATGTTGTTCGGCTCTGCCGGTCTTGTGACAGGCATTATAAATTGGGTATAAGGCAGGATAAAATGAGCGCTACACAGACCAACGATGTAAAACCCCAAACGCCCACCCCCTTATTTAATACCATTGTAGCAGTGTCTGTTGCTGTGATTGCTCTGGTGGGTTCTTTGATCACCAAAATACAGGGAGATGCCGCCACGGCTGGCGGCATTGCCGGTAATGACGAACAGCGCTATTACTATCAAGCCATGGGCGAACAGATCATGGGTGACGCTGGTACGAATAGCGAATTTGGCACCATGTACCAACTATGGCAGGAGTACAACCTGCTTGCCATAGCTGCCGAAAAAGGCGGTAATGCAGCAGCGGCAGAATCCTACCGAAAATTGCGCGATGACCTGGTGAAGGGAAGCAAACTGCTAAATTCCGCATATTTCAACCGCGTAACCGGTGAAGTGGATTTGGTTGGGTACCGTCTTGAAACCTATCAACAGAACATCCTGCGTTTGGAAGAAGAAAAGCAGGCGTCTTCTGAGGTGGCTTCTGCCTGGGGGGCAAAATCCAGCGCCTACATATTACAGTTGACCCTTTTGGCAGTTGCGGGCTTTTTACTCGGCTTGTCATTGACTACAAAATCTCAAGTGGCGCGCCTTGTCTTCGCCTGGTCTGGTATTCCCATGATCTTCATCATCTCGGTATGGGCATATATCATCTGGCGGCAACCCGTGTACGACCTGCGTACAACCGGCGCCATTCCGTATTATGCAGAAGGACAGAGTCTGGTTGCGCAGAAAAAATGGGATGAAGCCATAGCAAAATTGGATGCAGCCATCGAGTTGGCGGGCGATGAACATCCATACGGACGCGCCTTCCTCATCCGCGCTGAAGCCAATGCCGGACGTATGGATTACGCAGCCGCAATTGACGATTACTATGAAGCCTTGGATGCCGGTGAAGACGATTCTCACGTGGTCAGCGATCTTGTGTGGGCATTGTTTCAGGTTGGTAAATTTGAAGAAGCCCTCGATGAAGGATATTACATCCTTGATATCACGCCAAATGATCTCTGGCTTCAGTTACGGGTGGCGATGGTACTCCTTGCCAATGGCGATCTGGAAGAATCTCGCGCACAGTACCAAACCGCAATCGAATATGCCAAAACCATGGTTGACGAAAAGCGCGCGCTTCACGATGATGTCTCCGATATCTGGTGGCAGCTTAACCAAGCATCGTATCTGCTTGGGCGGCTGGAAAAACTAATAGACAGCGAAACAGCCCAATCTCCAGTGAAGGATGCGATCAAGAATCCAGACGAGGTAAAAGCAGCCCTTCGTGAAATGATCACTCTGCTGGATGAAACTTCCGTCACGCTTCAATATGACCTTGAAACGGGTGCGGCAGATGCAAGCTTTGACCCACCCCGATTCCGCTTTGAGCAGCTCAAAGACAAAGGTTCTGTTTATAAAATTTATGCGCTTTCTCATTACAAAGGAATTCCCAAAGGGAGCTTACTGGTCGTAAAAGTTTTGCGAAACGGCGTAGAAGACCCCTCCTGGACAAGAACCGTGATCTGGGATCACCCAGCCGATGGTGTCTTGAACCTCTCCTTAACGCCAAACTACGCCGACCTGTACCTGGTGCGCGATGGAAACTACGAAGTCCTCTTTTACATCAACGGCAGGTTGATACAACACGGCGTTTTTCAAGTAGGTGCGGCAGACCCTGACCAATACGAGGGCTTGTTTAATGATTTAGAGGCGTACACATACGATACGTATTATGAAGAAGACGATTCGTACGACCTCGATGAACTTTTTACAGATTGGGACGATGAGGATTTTGAAGATTTCTTTTACGCGCTTTCAAGCTCAGAATTTGATGATGAATTTCTCACGGAAGAAGAAGCCGAACTTATAGATACCTTTTACGATGAGTTGGGCAATCTTGATGATGTCGGCGATGAAGACAGCGTTGATACATCAGACGATGCTGATGAGGAAGATAGCGGCTCCGATACATCAATCGATTCGAATGATGATTCTGATGACGTATCGTCAGAGGACGATGGGGAGGATTATTCAGACGAAGAAGATATTTATTTGGATGAGGATCCGTAAAATGTAATAAAAAAGCCGCAAGGGTTTCCCTTGCGGCTTTTTTTAATTTTCCTCATCTACTTCAATATGCCCGGGCTTTTCTTTGCCCAATTCCAATGAGCGTTGATACGCTGCCCATACCGCACGCGAGATGGCGGTACGGAAACCAGCCTTCTCCAAATAATACAACGCCTCGGCAGAAGTTCCACCTGGCGAGGTGACCTGGTTTCGCAATGTAGCAGGGTGCCTTGCCGCGCCTTCGTAATAGGATGCCGAGCCTTTGATGGTTTTTAGAACAAGCTGCTCGGCAATGCGGCGCGGAAAACCCATGTGAACGCCAGCGTCAATGAGCGCCTCGGTAAAGAGGAAGACATATGCAGGACCAGAGCCGGAAAGAGCGGTTGCCATATCGAGATAGCTTTCATCTTCCACGAACACTTCCTCGCCCAATGCGCCGAGGATGGCGCGGGTCATTTCCTGCTGTTCTTCGGTCACTTCTTTCGATGCCGCCCACACCGTGATCCCTTCGCCGATCTGCCCGGGTGTGTTGGGCATGGAACGCACAATGGCTTTGTGCTTCAACCCTGCGCCGATTTTTTTCATCGTCGCACCCGCAATGATGGATAGAACCAATGCGTCTGCGCGAACGCCTTTAAGTTCTTTCATCACCTCGGTGAGCCTTTGCGGTTTGACGGAAAGGACAACCACATCCGCACCATGGCTGGCGGCGGAGTTATCGGTGGTGAAATGGATCCCGTATTTTTTATTCAACTCCTCGCCGCGTACAGCCCGTGGACCCGATGCTGTGATGTTTTTTGCATCTGCCAGTTTCTTGTTGAGCAGTCCCGCAATCATGGCTTCAGCCATTACCCCGGGACCAATGAATGCGATCTTCTTCTTAAGCATGGTCATCTCCAAATATTGGGCAGGGCTTTGCCTGCCAGTTTTCAGCCAATTCGAGCGCTATTCTTCCTGTAGCGTACATTTTTTCTTGAAATTCTTTTGAGTAGCCATACTTGATAACGGCTTCGGCAAATTCATCTTCATCCACCAAGAGCGCGGCTTCCGGCAGTTTTTTGGAAACATCCAGTTCGTGGTCTTTGAAACTCAATATGCCGTTCTTGAATTCTGGCGGCGCGGCAATGTTGACGTAGATTTGTACCAGTGTGCCGTTGGGATCAAAGATTTCAAGCAGGTTGTAATACTTCTTTGTCCAATAATAAGCGCGGTAATGATGCAGAATCGGATGATCCTCGCCCTTGATATTGAATACCGACGACCCGGCAGGCGCGATGGTAACGAGCAGATCGTCAGTTACAGACTCGACCATTGCCTTCCAACTTCGGTAAACAGTCTCATCTGCTTTACGGGCTTGAACGGGAATTACATCGCCTGCTCTTAATGTTTGCATCGGGGCATTATACATGTATAAAAAGACCTCTGGAGTCTTTGAGACTCCAGAGGTCTTTTACTTGCCGAGTACTGCTTACTCTTTCACTTCGCCATCTACAACATTATCGTCAGGAGCGGGTCCGCCTTCGGGCTGGGGCTGTGCACCTTGACCCTGGGCATACATCTGCTGGCTGAGTGCGTGGAAGGTGTTTTGCAATTCCTCGGTCAACTTCTTGATGTGTTCCACATCATCACCCTGAGCGGCTTGTTTCAGCTCATTGACCTTGGCTTCGATGGATTCTTTTTCAGCGGATGGAACCTTGTCGCCAAGTTCGCGCAAAGCCTTCTCGATCTGATATGTGAGATTGTCTGCATCGTTCTTGATCTGGATCGCTTCGCGGCGCTTCTTGTCTGCGGCTTCGTTCTGCTTGGATTCCTGCACCATGCGGTCAATATCGCTTTTGTTCAGGTTGGTTGAGGCGGTGATCGTCACCTTCTGCTCTTTGCCGGTTGCCTTGTCTTTTGCAGTTACATGCAAAATGCCATTGGCATCGATATCGAAGGTTACTTCAACCTGTGGAACGCCGCGCGGTGCCGGTGGAATTCCATCGAGGCGGAAGCGCCCAAGCGACATGTTATCGCCAGCCATCGGGCGTTCGCCTTGCAGCACGTGGATGTCTACAGCGGTCTGGTTGTCTGCGGCGGTGGAGTACACCTCGGTCTTGCGGACGGGGATGGTCGTGTTGCGTTCGATCATCACGGTCATTACACTGCCCATTGTTTCCACGCCGAGGGAGAGTGGGGTTACATCGAGCAAGAGAATATCTTTAACATCGCCGCCGAGTACGCCGCCTTGAATGGCAGCACCAACAGCCACAACTTCGTCGGGGTTCACGCCTTTGTTCGGTTCTTTCTGGGTTAATTTGCGAACCAATTCTGCAACCATCGGCATACGAGAAGAACCGCCAACGAGAACAACCTCATCCAGTTGCCCAGCCGACATACCGGCATCTTTCAACGCCGATTCAAACGGATGGCGGCAGCGTTGGAGCAGGTCTTCAGTCATCTGCTCAAATTTAGAGCGGCTGAGTTTCAGTTGCAGGTGTTTCGGTCCAGAAGCATCGGCAGTGATGTATGGCAGGTTGATCTCGGTTTCCATAACGGTCGAGAGTTCGATCTTTGCCTTTTCAGCCGCTTCACGCAAACGCTGCAAAGCTTGCTTATCTTGCCGCAAGTCAATACCCTGGTCTTTCTTGAACTCATCGGCTGCCCAGTTGGTGATCTTCTGATCCCAGTCATCGCCGCCGAGGTGGGTGTCGCCATGGGTGGCTTTTACTTCGATCACGCCTTCGCCCACTTCAAGCACAGATACATCGAAGGTACCGCCGCCGAGGTCGAAGACGAGAATGGTTTCGTTCTTCTTCTTATCCAAGCCATAAGCAAGTGCAGAGGCTGTCGGCTCGTTGATGATACGCAGCACTTCCAAGCCGGCAATTTTGCCTGCGTCTTTTGTCGCCTGGCGCTGACTGTCATTAAAATACGCTGGAACAGTGATAACCGCCTGGGTCACTGGCTCACCGAGGTACGCCTCGGCATCTGCCTTGAGTTTGCCCAGCACCATTGCGCTGATCTCCTGCGGAGAATATTCCTTGCCGTTGGTGGGTACTTTCACGCGCACATCACCGGTGGGTCCCTGTACAACCTGATAAGGAACCATTGCGCGTTCAGCCTCGGTTTCGTCGTAATGACGACCGATAAAACGTTTAATCGAATAAATAGTGTTGTCGGCATTTACAACCGCCTGACGTTTCGCGGTCTGCCCCACCATGCGTTCACCATTCTTGTTGAATGCCACAACAGACGGGCACAAACGTCCGCCCTCTGCGGTGGTGATGACGGTTGGTGAACCGCCTTCCATGACGGATACAACGCTGTTGGTCGTGCCGAGGTCAATTCCTATGATCTTGCCCATAATAAAATCTCCTTGCTGCCCAAAGATTGGGCTTTACTTTTATTTTTCAATGTCATCATATTAAACGACGTCTGCAAGATTTTTGTTAACGGTGTGTAGGTTCTAAATAAAAACAGCCGCCATATTTGGCGGCTGTTTTTTATGGCAACATCGCAGCTTATTTTTCCGAAACCGTAAACCATTCAAAAGCGGCGCTGGCGAGGGTGTCAACAAAGGAAGCGGCAGCTACCCCTGCGTTACCTTCGGTTAACCCGTAATTGGTCACATCAATGTTTCGTAATAATTTTTCGCCTGCGTAGGCGCGCAGGAAGGTATCTTCGCAAAAGAGGGAGAACTCACCACTGTTCGAGACGGCAGAATTTTCTTCAATAATGATCGGCACATATTTCGCAACACCGGGCGCAAGCCATGAGCCAAAGAGCAGGCTGTACACGCCGTTTGAAATATTGAACTCGTACCAGCCATCTTCTGAGTAACGGCAGATCAAACCAATGGAGCCATCGGGGCTGATATCGGCTTTGGCTGCTACAAGAACATTTTCATATGTGTGCGCCGTGTGAATCCCGATCATCCATGTGTCTGGTGATTTGAAATCTATTTGCAGGCTGCCGTTGAAATCAATGACGGGGGCGGAACTTCCGGCGGCTTGGGTGAATTGCCAATACGGATCGGATGAAACGAACTCATCTGTGAAGTAGAGCGGGGGCGGCTCTGGCGTGGGGACGGTTGTTTCGGTGGGCACCAGGCTTGGGGTTACGCTGACAGTTGTCGGCGGGGGGAGAGGCGTTTGTGTGGAGGTGGATTCAACCTGTGGCGTGGCAGCAGGCATGGTACAGGCAGAAGTCAAAAGAAGGAGAAATCCAATAAGAATATTTTTTTTCATTAGGTTAATCGCAATTGGGGATGCCAAGAAAACAGGGCATTTGGTCTGAGATGATGCCAGCCCACATGGAGCCAAGCATGAATAAAACGATGAGGCGGGTTAAGAGGCTGAAGGGATGGTCGAGCAGTTTGCCTCCGGCGCGCAGGTAGTGGACGATGGGGAGCAGCGTGGCAAAGAATAAGGCAGAGGATAACCACAAAACGCCAAACAAGTTGAATGGGAAGCCCGGGTTTGCTTTTTGGTTCACCACCTCAAAAATGGCAAATGGCAGGGTGGTGAAGAACCCGAGCAGCGCCGGTGTGCGAAGGTTGGGAAGACAAATGGACATGGGTTGCGAGATTATACCTGTGGATGGCACTAACATAACCTTGTTTTAAAGACATAGACCAGCATGTATAATGCTGGTCTATGTCTTGTGGAGATGGCGGGAATTGACACGTATGTTCCGGGCTTTCGCCGCGGCGCTGACTATATCTTGAAGTGATGGTTCACTTCTCCGGCGTATTGTAAGGAGAATAGATTATGGATGAACGAGATTTTGTTTATGCTGCTGGTCTGTTTGATGGAGAGGGGTCGATTTCGCTTGTGAAGCATAGAGTTTCACGTTGGCACTCTCCACAGGTTTCGGTGGCATCTACAGATTATGAAATCTGTGAGTGGTTTCAGACTCGCTTTGGCGGGTCAATTGTTACAAAGCAACCACGCATGCCCAATCACTCATTATCTTGGGATTGGCGTCTTACAGACCGCCGAGCACTCAATTTTTTGCAGAAAATTCGTCCATACCTTGTGATTGAACGCAAAATAAGGAGGATTGATCTTTTGCTCAATGATTACATTCGTTGCACGCCACGTAATGGTCGTTATACAACAGAGTTGGCAGAGCAAAAAGAGGCATTAATCGAGGCTTTTTTCTCCCTACCCTAGTACTCCATGTCAAGTTTTGATGTAGGAGCCTATAAGTCGATGCAGGGCTTATCCCTTTCGGGTTCACCCCTCAGGGTTGGCAGCGGCGCGAGCCGGTAAGCGTTCCCTGATTAAGCCGGATTTTCCCTGTATGTCACCATACAGGGGAGCTCTAAGTTGTTAAAGAACCCGCGTCCGAAAGATTCGACTCTCGGAACTCTACGAGCGTAGCCTGCCGTTTATCGTCACCACAGGCGCCCCGGCGGGCAGGTAAGCCTGTGACCATCTGCTTGGCTTGGGCGTGTTTAGCAGAATCACACGCGGCACTCCATCATTGTTTCGCCCGAGCCGTCACCGGGTGGAGGACGAGGACGGTGGACGCGGCATCATCAAAGGATGCCGACCGTTATGTTCGCCTAGGCGGCGAGGGGCATAGCGGCGTAAGTGCGGTTATTGGCACTTGATTGTTTGCACTGATTTTACGAGGTCGGTGCGCGCTCGGCTCGCATTCCGGAACCAGCCTCTCCCGTCGAAGCCTGTCATCCCCGAGGCTTGCTTTGGAAGGGTGTCCCTTCGCTGTTTTCATTATAGCATGTCGAAGTGGAAAAAGATGTTACTTGTCCGTTATAATGAGATTGGCGGTTTTTGATTCGATACTTGGATTAAAATGCAACAAACCTACCCAAAATGAGGAAACTATGCCTGAGCGAATTTTAATTGTCGATGATGATGTGGACACTCTGCGGCTGGTGGGGCTTATGCTCCAACGTCAGGGGTATCAGGTCATTGCGGCTTCGAACGGGTCACAGGGATTAACAAAAGCATTTGAAGAACGCCCAAACCTGATTCTTTTGGACGTGATGATGCCGGATATGGATGGCTATGAGGTTACCCGCCGTTTGCGCAGTAACCCAGCTACCGCATCCATCCCCATTTTGATGTTTACTGCCAAAACCCAGTTGGATGATAAAGTGACCGGGTTTGAAGCGGGCGCAGATGATTACCTGACCAAACCAACGCACCCCACTGAATTGCAGACGCATATACGAGCTTTGTTGTCACGTGTTTCAACGGCAGCAAAAACGCCCGAAGAACTTGAAACCGTAATTAAGGAAAAACACGGATATGTGATTGGTGTCTCGTCTGCGCGCAGCGGGGCAGGGGTTTCCACCTTTGCTTCAAACCTTGCGGCAGCCTTGTACGCGCGTGACAAAGCAGATGTGATCGTGGCCGAATTGACACCCGGGCAGGGTACGCTGGCGTTGGATCTTGGGCTTGAAGAAAACACCAAACTAAGCGAATTGTTAAAAAGCACCCCCGTGGAAGTAACCCGTGAAAAGGTGTTATCCTCACTGGTTACACATGCCTCAGGAATGCGGCTATTGCTTGCATCAGATAACCCGCTTGATATGGACCTTGCAGCCCGAACCGAAAACTTTAACGCCCTGGTTTTGCGCCTTGCCACACTTGCACGTTTCGTTATTCTAGACTTTGGGGCTGGGTTACCTCATTCTGTGCAAAAAATGTTACCTTTGTGCGCCGAACGGATCGTCGTGCTTGAGGGGACGGTTAACTCTATTCACTATACCCGCCAACTATTGAGCGCGTTTGAAGAATTGAAGCTGGAAAAAAAATCTGTTTCGGTGGTGGTGAATAACCGTATCCGTTCTGACATGCAAATTCCATGGGTGCAGGTTCAGGAAAAGCTGGGGCATTCCATTCTCTCCACCATCATCCCTTCGCCAGAATTGTTTATGCAAGCCCTGCGTTTGCAGACCCCGGCAATTTTGGCGCAACCTGAAAATATGATCTCGCAGCAATTCCTCAAGATCGCAGATGCGATTCTGGAGCGCGAAAAAAATAATAAATGAAATCAGATTCCCTTGAAGCGCAGGCAGCTATCGACTTTGCGGCGGACCTTATCCGTCAATCTCGACATGCCGTTGCTCTGACGGGGGCGGGGATGTCTACTCCTTCGGGGATCCCTGATTTTCGGTCTTCCGGCACGGGGTTATGGTCTCGTGACGAACCATTGGAAGTGGCATCTCTTAGTACGTTTCGTACAAAGCCCGGTTTGTTCTTTGAATGGTTTCGTCCGCTGGCGCGTCAAATGTTTGATGCCCGCCCCAATGCGGCCCACTTTGCGCTGGCTAAACTGGAACAGCATGGTTTTATCAAAGCTGTCATCACTCAAAATGTGGATGTGCTGCACCAACGATCCGGTTCGAAAACTGTTATTGAAATGCACGGAACCCTGCAAACATTGACCTGTACCCAGTGTTATCATCAGGCACAGGCAGACGTGTATATTGCCTCTTTTGTGGAAGATGGAACCCTGCCTTCCTGCCCCAAATGCGGCGCGCTGCTAAAGCCGGATGTGATCCTATTCGGGGAGCAGTTACCGCAATCGGCTTGGTTTGCCGCGCAGCGCGCAGCGCGTTCATGCGATGTTATGCTGGTGGTCGGTTCATCGCTAGAGGTTTTACCGGTGGCAGGTTTGCCCATGCAGGCGTTGGATCGCGGTGCTCATTTGATCATCATAAATAATGCCCCCACCTACCTGAATATTCGCGCTGATGCAGTCTTTTTTAACGATGTTGCCGAGATTTTACCTGCAATTGCAGAGAGAGTGCTGAATGGCTGAGATCAAAACTGAAAGATTGGATAGTTATCGCCGCCTGATCGATATTTCACGCGATCTGGCGTCAACCCTTGACCTGGATATCCTACTATCCCGCATTGTTCATGCCGCGGCAGAGATTAGCGGGTCAGAGGCGGCTTCGATCCTTTTGTACGATGAGGCTTCACGTCAGTTGTACTTTCAGGTTTCCACGAACATGGATGAATCGACCCGTCGCGGCATCACCGTTCCGCTTGATGGCAGCATTGCCGGGTGGATTGTGACGAATCGCAAGCCGGTGCGCATTACCAACGCACATGAGGATGAACGCTTCTATTCCAACGTGGAGGCGGTTACTGGTTTATCAACTCAATCCCTGCTGGGAATTCCCCTCATTACAAAAAACAAGATTGTCGGCGTGCTCGAAGCCTTGAACAAGCACCGTGGGAATTTTTCAGAGCAAGATGAAGCCTTGTTGCTGGTGTTGGGCGCACAGGCTGCGGTGGCAATTGAAAATACCCGCCTTTTCCAACAGTCCGATTTGATCTCGGAGTTCGTGCATGAACTGCGCACACCGCTTTCATCGTTGAGCACGGCAACCTACCTTTTGCTCCGCCCCGAAATGTCACAAGACCAGCGCGACCAGATCATTCAGAACATTCACAGTGAAACCATGCGATTGAATGCCCTGGCTTCCTCTTTTCTTGACCTTGCCCGTCTCGAATCGGGGCGGGTGCAGTATCGCAAGAACGTTTTCAGCCTTGCCGACTTGATGTACGAATGCAAGGATATTATGTCTGCAAAATCCATTGAAGATAATATCCACGTGCGGGTTGAATCGCCTGAAGGGCTGCCCCTGGTAGATGCCGACCGCGACAAGATCAAGCAGGTGTTTTTGAACTTGTTGAGCAATGCCATCAAATACAATCGCCCAAATGGAAGTGTGCAGTTACGGGCTGAAGTAATGGATAACGAAGTCAAGATCATAATTCAGGATACCGGCATAGGGATCCCAGATGAAGCGCTGCCCCACCTCTTCCAAAAATTCTACCGTGTCCGCGAGCATGAAACCAGAGCTTCGGGTACAGGGCTGGGGCTTTCGATCTGTAAACAAATTGTAAATGGACACGGTGGACGCATTGAAGTCAAAAGCAAAATGGGGGTTGGTACGGTTTTTATGATATACCTGCCCCGCACAACAAAGACAGTCCCTCGTTAGTAGTTTCGGGTGAGGTTGAAAGATTTGACTTTTTAAGTTGAAGATTGTAAACTAGGCACGAGTTCGTATAAAGAAATTATTGGAGGAAGAAGATGGCACAATTCCAGTTTGTTATGCGTTCGGGTCCCACGCCGGGGGTTACTTTTCCATTGGAAGGCGACCAGCTTACCATTGGACGCGATTCTACCAATGGGGTTGCGATCAACGACGCTGAAGTTTCGAGAAAACACGCCCGTCTGATGTTTCAGGGCGGTAAATATGTTTTGGAAGACCTGGGTTCCACCAATGGAACTTTTGTTAATGGACAGCGTTTATCAGGACCAGTTGTGCTTAAATCAGGTGATGTAGTCTCGCTTGGCGAACAGATCGTCCTGATGTACGATGCAATTTCTGCCGACGCCGGCGCAACCGTTGCCGTTTCGCGCAAGGCTGTACAGGCTGCCATCCCTGCTGCCCAGCCTTCTGCGCCGCAATATGCCGCCCCTGCTTACTCCCAGCCTGCTTCCACCCCGTATGGCGCCGCCCCTCAACAGGTGCAAGGCGGAACGAAGAAGAGCAATACGACCCCCATCATTATTGGCGCCGGTGTTTTACTGTTTCTTTGCCTTTGTGCCGGGTTCTTATTCTGGGTAGACGCCACCTACCGTTGGTGTATTTTATTCCCCTTCATTTCAGGCTGCTAATTTTGCCCAAGCTATTCAGCCCCGTGTTTATCACGGGGCTTTTTGTTTGTATAATACCCACGGTATAAAATCATCCATCTTTGATAAAATCGAATCAACGTTCGTGTAACCTCCTAAGGATCGTAAAGTATGCAACCTGCCCCTCACCTCACCTCCCCCAGTTGGGGAACAAATACAAAGTTGGTCATTGCACTCACCTTTGTTGTTATTATCGGCGCTTTACTGGTTAAGTTTCAGTTCATCATCACGCCTTTGGTGATGGCTTTTTTACTTTCATACCTCTTTCACCCTGTTGCAGACCTCATTCAAAAGAGAACCCGCATTTCATGGAGTATCTCGGTGGGGATCATTTACATTTTGATCATCATCCTGCTGGTAGGGTTGCTAACCCTGGGTGGAGTAGGTCTGGTGCAGCAGATTCAGAGCCTGGTCGTCATTGTGCAGGACGCGCTTCGTACCCTCCCACAGTTGATCCAGGATATTTCCGGGCAGGTCTTGCATTTCGGTCCCTTCACCATTGACTTTAGCACAATGGATCTTACAGACCTCAGCCGTCAAGTGCTTGGCATGGTGCAGCCGCTGCTCAGCCAAACCGGCAATTTGCTTGGCACCGTAGCTGGCGGCGCAGCCAACTTTCTGGGGTGGACGTTATTCGTTTTACTGGTTTCATACTTTACATTGGTTGAAAGCAAAGGCTTACGAGACCGAATCATTACCGTGGATATCCCCGGCTATGGTGATGACTTTTCCCGCCTCAGCCGCGACCTGGGACGTATCTGGAACGCCTTTCTACGCGGACAGATCATCATCTTTTTCCTGACCGTAGTAACCTACTCCATTGTGCTTGGCTTGTTGGGTGTCCATTATGCCGTCAGCCTTGCCTTCCTTGCCGGGTTGGCACGTTTCGTCCCCTACGTTGGACCCGCCGTTAATTGGATTATCTTGCTCATCGTCGCATACTTTCAAGAATTCACCCTTTTTGGCATAACCGACCTTTCCTATTCCCTGATCGTGCTTGGCGTTGCCCTTGTCATCGACCAGATATTCGATAACGTGGTTTCACCGCGCATCATGTCCAGCGCACTCAAGGTTCACCCCGCTTCTGTATTGGTTGCCGCCATTATTGCCGCCAACTTATTCGGCATCCTTGGAGTGGTGGTCGCAGCGCCCATTCTCGCCACCGTGATTCTGCTTTGGAACTACATCATGCGGAAGATGCTCGACCTCGATCCCTTTCCCGAAGCGGAAGTGACCCAGCCGCCCCCGCCCCCCGGCTCACGCCTCATGGTCACCATCCGCCGCTTCATTCGCAGCCGCAAACGGACCGCCAAAAAATAACCTTTTCCAGCACCTCCTGGCTTATGCCTCGAATTACGATCAACCACCTAATCATTTATGCAATACTCGAATCAAAAAGGAGAAAAAAATGAGTAACGAACCCAATACCGAAACCCTCGCCGAAACCGAAAATTTCATGGCTTGGCGCGCAGACGAACCCGATGGTGAAGTGACTTACTACCTTCAACTCGGACGCGCAACGATCAATTTCTTTATGGAAGAATGGGATGAACTCCGCGCTTCCATCCCGGAACTGAAAAAAGCCAAATCGGATGAAGACGGCATGTACGCCGTTTCCTTCGATAATGTGGATGTCTGGATGGATGGCGACGACTGGGCTGAATTCCTCAGCCTGTTACGCGAGATCGAATAATTGCAATAAGGCGGCAGTCATGTACAAAGTGACTGCCGCCTTTTAAGTTGCCAAGGAACTTTTTATGAACAATCAAAGACTCTTCTTGCGAACAATATCTGCCTTGTTCATAGCCGGATTTATTTCTTTTTTCCTGGCGCAAACCTATTTTGCTTTTGAGTCTCGTGCTTTGGTAGACCAGTTCTTTCTGGTCATCGTACCCGCTGGAGCCATCTTTACCTGCCTGTTGTATTTGATACCCGCTTTGGAAACAACGCTTACAGGCGTTTCTCCTTTTGTTCGCAAGTTTATTTTTGGATGGACTTTTATTTCAGCCGTATTATCCGCTTTTCTTTCAGGCTTTTCTTTATTATCCCTGCTTTTCTTCTTCATCCTTTTTACACTTGCCCTAATTCCTTCAGCTGCATCCCTGCAAATTTTGCAAGAAGCAGGTGGACGTTCCCGCATTTGGGGTGCATGGATATTTGCTTCCATCTTTAGCTTTTTTGTCACCAGCTTTCTGGATGACTTTTACACCAGTGCAATCGAGATCATTATTCTGGTGGTCTTTCTTCAAGCATTGTTTGGCATTGGCGGATATTTCTTCATGGGCAGGGCGCGTCGTGTAGCGGGTGAGCGCTGGTTTGATGCCTTCATTCACTTCAGTTTGTTCGTTTTGCTCATAGCCTTTATTCTCTGGTCTTTCAATGAAGGACAGGTCATTTCGATCTTCCCTTCCAGCTACTTTCTTTTGAATGAAAACACAAAAAATGTTTTCGCCATTTTTACTTTGCTGGCATTGCCCTGGCAGGGCTGGCTTCACATCAAATTAAAGTTCAGCGGTTTTTATAACCGGCTCAAGCAAACAAAAACTTACGAATATATAAGCGCCAACCTTGCAGGCTTATCGCTTGCCCTCGCTTTCTTTACTCTTTACCTTGTACTTGCTTCTGCCCTCAACCTGCCGCGCTTCGATGTGGACGACATCTACTTTGACGCCGATCACTTCAACTACCGCCTGCGTCTCACCACCGATCACTGGAATGATTACTACTGGCGTTCGGTTCATCCCTTTATTGTGCTGCTTCTCCGTCCGCTTGTTGATCTCTTTGGGCTCCTGCTCAAAGGCGACAAGCTTTGGGGTTCATACATGCTGGTTGCCTTGGGTGGTGCGGCATGTGTTTACCTGGTATGGATGTTCATTAAATCAGTGACGGGGAATTCGGTCTATGCTTCGCTCATTTCAGCGTTGTTGGGATTAAGCGCCTCACACCTGATTTTCGGCTCGTTACTCGAATCATACATTTTCCTCGCTGCGAGCTTGCTGCTGTTCTTTATACTGCTTCTAAAAGACAGACCTCTGCCCGCCCTTGTCTCTGCCAGTTTGGTGACCATTGGGCTCACGCATTCAAACTTTGCCCAGAACGTTATTGCGTTGTTCACCATCAAACCGAATATCAAACAGATGTTTAAGTTTGGCGTAACCGTAATGGTCTTTCTGGTTCTGCTCACCCTTGCCAACAACATTCTATACCCTGATTCACACCCGTTCTTCTTTGTGCCATCTTCGCTTCAGGCGGAGGAAAGCAACCTGTATCCGCTGAACCAGCTTCGAGGTCAGGCTTTGATCCGCGCCTTCTTTTTTCATAACATCGCCGCGCCCGATGCCATCCTGCACACGGGTGAGATTCCTTTTGTCCAATTCCGTTTTTTCAAACCGGAGATCAACAAGTTAAGCCAGTATTATTGGATGATCCAAAATGTGACGGTGTGGACATGGACGTTTTTACTGTTGCTGGGCGGAAGCATGTTCCTGCTGAACTTCCGAAAGGATGTGCATTTGCGACTGTCGCTGGCGTTGATCGGATGCATGGGCTTTAATTTTTTGCTACACCTGCGCTACGGCAAAGAGCTATTCCTTTACACACCCAACTGGACGTACGCCCTGGTTTTGCTGCTCGGCATGGCATGGCGCCGGTTTGCCGGGGAGCGTTGGTTTCAACTCGTGCTGCTGGCTTTTCTCTTTCTGTTGGCTTGGAATAATGCCACGTTGTTCATTACCATTTTTGAAACATTGGCTGCGCAAGTGTAATTTGGGCGTGTGGTAGACTCCAAACGCCTGACCCATGAAAAGTAAAAAATTATTTTTGATTCCCGTAAAACGATTGTTTCCCGCCTGGTTGTTGGGGCTTCCGCTTGTTTATGCCGCCCTGGGCTTTTTAGATTCGTATTATCAAACCTTTACTGAAACCCTCTTCCTTTCTTTTTTTCTCCAATGTCTGGCTGCTTTATTTATTTATTTTGTGCTCGGCAGGCTGCTGCTTAAGTTTCGTGCCAGCCGGGTGGATTTTGCCCTGCAATCTGCGGCGGCGGTATCTGTCATTTTATTCTTCGCATACCTCGTACAAATGGCAGCAGATTTTCCGAAGCTGTTCGATATTTCTTCCTTTGTGCTTGCTCCCATTATTCAGACCAGCTTCTTTTTGGGGGTTGTGGCGGCATTCTTTGTCTCAATGTGGGCTGTGCCTGCGCTGCGTCGTGCAGAATTTCAACAAACCCGTTTTTATCAATTTGTAGATGCCAACCTTGGCGGCATTCTTATTACCCTGCTTTTCTTTGCTGTGTACTTTTTACTTTCATCCATTTTCAATCAGCCGGTCTTCCGCTTTGATGACATCTTCTTTGATACCGATAGTAAACTCTACCGCCAACGTTTTGGCACTGAGTTGTATCAGGATTATTACGAGCGCACGGTTCACCCCTATGTGCTGATCATCGTCCGCCCGTGGGTGTGGATGGTTTCACTCTTCCTCAAAGGCGATATGTTGTACGGCATATTCATTGTGACGGCTTTGGCGGGTGCATTGTCTGTTTTCCTTGTTTGGTATTTTGTAGATAGCTCACTCAAAAACCGAACCTATGCCCTGCTGATCGCCGCCCTGTTTGGAGCGACAACCTCGCAGCTTGTTTTCGGCTCGATCATTGAAAATTACATTTTTCTCGGGCTTACCGCATTGATCTTCATGGTTCTGCTGTTGAAGAAAAGTCCGCTGTACGCATTGGTTCTGACAGGTTCGGCAGCGTTTGGAATTACCATCTCCAACATTGCGCAGACGGTGATCGCGCACTTCTTTGTCAAACGCGATATTCCCCAACTTATCAAATACGGGCTGATCATCGGTGCATTGATCGTGCCGCTTAATTTGCTCAACAACGTTTTTTACCCCAAGGCACACCCTTATTTATGGGATGTGGGCACGCTTCAATTTGAAGAGAAGAACGTGTTCACTCCCTCGCTTCAGCGTGCCAATTATTTGGGGCGGGTGATCGTCTTGCACAGTTTCATTGCGCCGGAACCCTTGCTGTTGAAAGAAGACCTGCCTTTTATAAAGGTTTGGTTTTTCCGTGCTGCGCTTAAAAATGCACCTTTGCAAATCGGACGTTATGAGACAGACCTTGGTAACGCGCTTGTTTTTATCTGGCTTGTGCTGCTGGGGGTGGGCAGCTTGCTTGCCATAAAAAATCTTTTCAAATACGATTTCGGTTTTCCCGTTTCGTTTGTTTTGATCACCCTGTTCTCTTTTGTGTTTTACATGCGCTACGGCAGGGACGTATTTCTCTACTCCACCAACTGGACATACGCCATCACCCTCTTTCTGGCGCTCGCCTGGCGCGACCTTGCCGATAAGCGCTGGTTCCAAACCGGACTCTTCGCCTTCGTTGTACTTTTGATGGTCAATAATTCCAGATTGATCCTGACGATGCTTCTGGCATCCTACATGCATATTCGCTGATCGAGGAACTTTCAACGTGCAATCATTTGATAAACGCCTTCCCATTGCCTGGTTTTTGGGCATCCCCTTTTCGTATTTTGTAACAGCCTACCTTGAAAACTTTTACCCCCAGCCTGTTCTGGTGGCTCTGTTTGCAATTGTGTTCCACAGTCTCATAAACCTGTTCGGCTATTATTTGATCGGCAGAACCATGCGTGAGTTTCGCGCAGATCCGTTCCGCTCATCGGTCATTGCTGTTCTATTCACAGCCTTACTTATCTTCGTCCCTGCCCTGTACAACATGGCAAAGCCCTTTTCAAACCTGTTTGATGCTTCGGTCTTTCATTTGGACGCGGCGCTGCGGGTCTCTTTTGTCAACGCATTGATCCCCGCCTTCTTTATCGCCATGGTTCTTTTGCATGTTGGCAGGCTGAGAAAATGGCACGAGTCAAAGTTTTATCATTTTGTTGATGATAACCTCGGCGGGCTCATGCTTGCCTTTCTGCTTTTTGGCGCATACCTCGTATATGCTTCGATCTTTAACCGCCCCTCCTTTAATGAAGATGATATTTTCTTCGATGCAGACAGCCGTCTTTACCGCTGGCGTTTTGCCACCACAGACCTGCGTGATTATTACTGGCGACCGGCTCATCCATTCATCCTCCTCATCATCCGCCCGCTGGTAGGGATACTCGCTCTGCTTTTTCGCGGCGACACTCTCTTCGCCGCCTTCACCCTCAATGCCCTGACCGCCGCCCTGTGCGTTTTTCTGGTCTGGTACTTTGTCAAACACTCCAGCGGGAATCCGCTCCACGCTCTGTTGATCGCCGCCCTGTTCGGCGCCTCATCGACTCAACTGGTGTTTGGTTCCGTTATAGAGAGTTATATCTACCTTTCGGCGGTGGCGCTCATCTTCCTCGTCCTGCTGCTAAAAGATGCGCCGTTGTGGACGCAGGTCATTGCCGGGTTGGCGGCATTTGGCATCACCATCTCAAACATCGCGCAGACATTTATTGCGCATCTGTTCGTCAAACGAAACCTAAAGCAGATCATTCTCTACGGCGTCATTGTCGCTTTGCTGGTCGTGCCATTGTCGCTTTTACATAATCAGATATACCCCGAATCCCAACCCTATTTTTGGGACCTATCCCTCCTCGACGGGGAAGGACACAATCAATTTCCCGTCACTCTTCAGCGTACTACCTATCTTGCGCGTGTCATGGCGTTGAATAGTTTTGTCGCACCCGAGCCCATCACCATTGACGATGACTTTGTTTTCACAAAAATATGGATGTTCCGCGCCTCGATCAAAAAAGAACCCATGCAACTGGCAACCTATGATACGCCGCTCGGGAATGGGCTGGCATTTACCTGGGCAGGCTTGCTGCTCTTGGGCGGCGTGATGTTTCTTCGCAATATCACCAAAAAATATGACGGCTTTTCAATAGCCTTTGTGGTAACTCTGTTGTTTTACTTTGCCCTTCACCTAAGCTACGGCAAGGATGTATTCCTCTACGCCGCCAACTGGACGTATGCCATCGCCCTCTTCCTTGCGCTTGCCTGGCGAGACCTTGCAGACAAACGCTGGTTTCAGGTCTTGCTTTTGGCGTTTGTTTTGCTTTTATTCGTGAATAATGCAGGCTTGTTGAAAACCATGCTTGAAGTCACATCCCCAATCGTTCAAGCCCCCGTTTGGCGCTGAGGGACTCGCCTGTCCCTGTAAGGGGAACCCCCGACCCGTGAAAGAAAAAAGCCCTGCGTTAGCAAGGCTTTTGGTGGGCGCTGAGGGACTCGCCTGTCCCTGTAAGGGGAACCCCCGACCTGTAAAAGAAAAAAGCCCTGTGTTAGCAAGGCTTTTGGTGGGCGCTGAGGGACACGCCTGTCCCTGTAAGGGGACCCCCCGACATAGGGAAATGAAAAGCCCCGCATCATGCAGGGCTTTTGTGGGCGCTGAGGGACTCGAACCCCCGACCCCTTCTGTGTAAAAGAAGTGCTCTAACCAACTGAGCTAAGCACCCGGAGACGGGCATTATAGCACGTCATTTCAAAAAAAGCGGAATGTTTTTGCCCTTGTTGGGGATGTGGGTATAATGGATTTATCAGACAACTCTATGGGCTAAATAGGAGATACACAATGAACGAACCCAAACCGCTTAACTGGACACCTGAACCCGGCATTGGCTATTCTGTCGTTCGCCGAGGCGATGGCGGCATGACCCTGACCTTCACCGACCTTTCCGATGCAACCATGGAACATTGGCGCAAATTTGCCTTCGATCATCTTCTGGAGGCAGACCGCCGCACCCGCAACCTGTACGACCTTCGCTCTGTCGCTGATATTCCCGAAAAGGTCATTCGCATGGCAGTTGAAGCGAACAGCGACCCCTCTGCCCGCTACATCCGCGCGGCGGTGGTGGTGGCAAGCGCAGCCGTTGCAGATGCCATTCGCAAAGTGGCGGCATTGGCAGATACTGAATACGCTGCGGCAATAAAACTCTTCACCGATATCAACGAAGCCGAAGCCTGGCTGGCTCGTCCGCTTGATCAGATTGCGTAGTTTGCACCAGCGCTCTCGCAGGGGGGATCTCCTGCGAGAGCATTTTTATAACCGATGAAATCAACAACTTTGCAGATCGGGAATTTTATATTTGATTGGGGTTCCCGCACGTATGTGATGGGAATTCTGAATGTGACTCCCGATTCGTTTTCTGGTGACGGCATCATCGCCAAAGGGGATGTGATCACACAGGCGGTGGAACAGGCTCGCGAGTTCATCTTGTACGGCGCAGATATTTTGGACGTGGGCGGCGAATCCACGCGCCCGGGCTCGGAGCCGGTCAATGCCGAGGATGAGATCGAACGCGTCATTCCGGTCATTGCGGCGCTGCGAAAGAATTTCCCCCAGGTTCTTATTTCAATTGATACCTATAAAGCCAAAGTCGCGGATGCGGCGATTCAGGCAGGCGCGAACATCATCAACGATGTGTGGGGCTTTCGCGCAGACTCTGAACTTGCGCCCGTGGCAGCGAAATATAAAGTGCCGGTGATTCTTATGCACAACCGCAGTAACCCCGCCAATGTGGAAGTGAGAGAGAAACTTGGCGGCACGTACATCGGCGCGGAATATGATGATCTGCTCGAAGATGTAAAACGGGAATTGCTTGCCAGTGTGGATATTGCAGTTAAGGCTGGGGTGGAGGAAAAGCTCATTTTGCTCGATCCAGGCATCGGCTTTGGAAAGAAGCGGGAGCATAATCTTGAGTTGATTAACCGCCTCGATGAGATCCGCTCGCTGGGGTATCCCATCCTGTTGGGCACTTCTCGAAAATCATTTATCGGCTTCACTCTCGACTTGCCGCCTGAGCAACGCGTGGAAGGGACTGCCGCCACTGTGGCGGTGGGCATTACACGCGGCGCGGACATCATCCGTGTGCATGATGTAAAAGAGATGGCGCGTGTGGCAAAGATGACTGATGCCATTGTGAGGACGCCATGAGTTCGGCAGATTACGCAAAAGAACTTTTACGCTCGGGCATTATTGATGCAAAGACGGGCAATAAAAATTCGGCGCGCCAATATTTAGACCGTGCCATTTACATGGCTGGCTCGCATGAGATGCTGGCTGAAGCATGGTTTTGGATGAGCGAAGTTGTGGACGACGCCGTTGAAAAACGCAAGGCATTGGAAAACTGCCTTTCACATGACTTGCATCACACTCGTGCGCGAAGGTCGCTTGCGATCCTCGATGGCAAATTAAAAGCGGAAGATGTGATCGACCCGAACAAATTACCCGTCGCGCCAGATGGGTTGCGTGAAGCGCAGGCAGACCGTTTTATGTGCCCCAAGTGCGGCGGACGGATGTCGTTTTCACCCGATGGGTCTTCGCTCGTTTGTGATTTCTGTTCACGCCATTCTGCCTTGGGTGGCGGCAGCGGAACAGAGAACGAAAAAGATTTCATTGTGGCAATGGCGACGATGAAGGGGCACGGTAAACCCCTGCAGGAACAGGTCTTTCACTGTGATGGATGCGGCGCAGAATTTATTCTGCCGCCCAGCCAAATCTCTGCCGCGTGTGCGTACTGTGACTCGCCGCACGTTGTGAAATTTGAAGGCACCAAAGACCTGATCGAACCAAACTCCATCCTGCCGCACGCCTTCGACCAAAAACGCGCGGTACGCTTGCTCATCGACTGGGTGGAAGGCAACAACATCAAACCCGAAAAACAGGTAGACCTTCCACGCGGCATTTACCTGCCCATGTGGACCTTCGATATCGGCGGTTTCATTGACTACACCGGCGAGATGGTCGAATATGAAGATGAATCGCCTTTCAATAATCGCCGCGAACGCAAAGTGACTCGTATCAACGATCAATACCCAATCATGGTCAATGACCTTGCGCTGCCTGCATCACGAAAAATGTCTGCTGTGTTTATGAAGCTGCTTCCCGCCTATGATCTTTCTGCGCTCAAAGAATATGACCGGCGCTATCTCGCCAATTGGATCGCCGAGGTCTACGACATTCCCATGGCAGATGCTTCACTTGATGCGCGCAGTCAATCTTTTCAAAAAATTAAAAAACAAATGCCAAGCCTGTTGAATAACATCAACCTTATCCGCGCTTCCTCTGCGGGCATGATGGTCGAGTCTTTCAAACTCGCATTACTTCCAGTGTGGATGACCGAACTTCCTTTTGACGGGCGCAATCACCTTGTACTCATCAACGGTCAAAGTGGTGTGGTTGCCAGCGACCTGCCCGAAGATGATGATGAACCCGGTGGTTTGTTTGGTTTTCTGGCAGACCTGTTGAACGATTAAAACCTTCGAACTTCCATCTCATTTTTCTCTAAAACATCTCTCAACATCTTCGCGTTCTCGGCTGCGTTTGGGTGGTCGCCATGCAGGCACAGCGTGTCCATTTTCCCCGTCTTCACCAACTCCACGGCATGTCTCGCCACTTCTTCTGGCGATTCAATAAGTGCCCCCGGAAGAAGGCGGGACATCAACGACCCATCAGCGTTGTAGCCTCTATCGGGGAATCCCTCCGCCGCGACTCTGACTCCCATCTCCCGCCCCGCCTCAATCGACCTTGAGCCTGCCAGCCCAACCAAAATTAAATCTACACTGTGGGCTTTTACTGCCCGCGCAATCGCGCTTGCCAATTCCACATCCTTCGCAGACTGGTTATACAACGCCCCATGCGGTTTGACGTGCGTCAACGTCAAACCTTCTTCTTTCGCAATCGTCGCCAGAATTTGAATTTGTTCTAAAACGATTTTTTCTGCTTCTGCGGGAGAAACGTTCATTTCTTTGCGACCAAAATTCTCACGGTCATTCCAACTTGGGTGTGCGCCTGCATTCACGCCGAAGCGTTTTGCCAGCCGCAGAGTCTCGCGCATGGTGTGTTCATCCCCCGCATGGAATCCACAGGCGATGTTGGCGGATGTGATATACGGCATGATGGCTTCGTCATTGCCACTCCCTTCGCCGAGGTCGCAGTTTAGGTCGATGTGCATGGAAACTCCTTTTTGGATGATAGACCATAGACGATGGACGATGGTAGTTCACCTAACGTCTGTGCATCTCTTGTTAAGCATTACGGCTATTCCACCCCTTCGGGGTTGGTTTCTTTGTTTGCCTATTTCTATAATCTTGTCATCCCTTCGGGATTGATTATTTCAATATTCGGATATGTCTTCGATAACCCCGAAGGGGTGAACTTATTATAGATTTTGCCATCCCCAGACCTAAATCCCGAAGGGATGACATATCGTACGATATTTTTCCTGAGCTAATTCCACGGTTGTTTCTCTAAAACGGATTTTGCTCACACCCGCTTCGCATTGTGCAAGCAATGGCAAACTTGCACGAGTCACATTCGCTATTTTGGGGTAGCCGCCTGTGGTGGGTGCATCCGCCATCATGACGATGGGCTGACCATCGGCTGGGATTTGGATGCTGCCCATGGTCATGCCTTCGGAGATAAGTTCTTTGGTGATGGCTTTCTCGATGGGTGAACCTTGCAAACGATAGCCCATGCGGTCGAATGAGGGACTGAGGGTGTATTCGCTTTCGTAAAATGTGCGGATACCTTCCGGTGTGAACCAATCCGCTTGGGGGGCGGGGATGACATCGATGGTTGGGGTTTGGCTGTAGGGTATTAGCGGCACATGGTCGCGGGCGGCGAGTTTGAGCAAGTCAGCGGTGGGAGGAAAGGATTGCAGAACATCTCCGGCTTTGAGCGCGGAGCCAATTCCACCGCGTAGGTAGGTTGAACGGGAATTCATGATGACGGGCGAATCGAATCCGCCTGCGATGGCGATGTATGCCCAGTTGCCGCCACTCGTTTTCTTCAAACGCACCGTCCACCCGGCGCGGACGTAAAAGCTCGTCCAGAGTGGAAATGTCCAGATGTAGTTTTCCACTTCGTAACCTGCGCCAGTGACGGAGATTACCGTATTGCGTAAAGCGCGAAAAGTCAGTTCACCTAAACCGAGTTCGATGACGGCGGAGTTGGTTGGGTTGTTGAGCAAAGAGTTCGCGGCTTGGTAGGCATACCAGTCCATGGCGCCGGAGGTAGGCACGCCAAATTTGTTGAATCCGCGTCTGCCGGAGTCTTGGATGGTGGCGATGCCGGTGAGTTCGGTGATTTCAAGCATGAGTGGTGAGTAGAAAGTGGGAAGTGGTTAGGTGGGGATGAATTTTACGGTGTCGCCGGGGGAAAATAAAAAGGGGTTGTCACTGGTTGGGTCGAAGAGTTTGAGCGGCGTGTGACCGAGGATATGCCAACCGCCGGGAGAATCTACGGGGTAGATTCCGGTTTGGGAACCGGCGATGGCGACAGAACCGGCGGGTACACGAGTGCGTGGGGTGGACATGCGGGGTAGGGTCAGTTTTTCGTTGAGGATGCCGAGGTAGGGGAAGCCGGGGGTGAATCCCATCATGTAGACGGTGTACTCGCGCTCGCTGTGCAGGCGAATCAGTTCGGAGGGAGATAAGGTTAGGGTTGTTGCAACCGCTTCAAAGTCCAGACCGGAGGCGCTGCCGTAGAGGACAGGAATCTCCAAGCGACGGGAAGGTCTGTGAGTCGCATCATCCAGAAGGGAGATTTTTTCCTCAATGATGTTTTTGATCTGGTTGTAGGTTGTGACGAGCGGGTTGTAGTGGACGAGGATAGTGCAGTAGGCAGGGACGGTCTCGGTGACGGCAGGGCTGGTTTGCAGAATCGCATCGAGGGCGTGGACGCGTTGATTGAGTGCGGGGTCGATGGCGTCGCCGAGTTGGATGAGGATGGATGAGTCGCCGAGCGGCTTGAGCATGTCAGCGCGTGAAGATGGAAATGGACTCGATGTGATAGGTCTGCGGAAAGAGGTCGAAGGGCGTGGCGTGTTGCAGGGTGTAGCCGCCTTTGATTAAGCGCGCCGCGTCACGCGCGAGGGTGGAAGGATCGCAGGAGACGTAGACAATGACTTGCGGATTGATTTGCAGAATCGCATCGAGGGCGAATTTATCGATGCCAGCACGGGGTGGGTCAATGATCATGTGCGTGGGTTGCGTCAGTTGTGGCGCGAGTGCGGGGAGAATTTCTTCGGCGGAGCCTTCGTAGAGTTCGACGTTGTCGAATTCGTCGAGGTTGATGGCGAAGTCTTCACAGGAGGAGGGGGCGGATTCGATGCCGATGACTTTGGCGTATTTGTCGGCGAAGAATTTGCTGAATAAGCCGACGCCGCAATATATATCTAGTAGAGTGGTAGATTGGTTGTTGGTACTTGGTAATTGGAGATTTGCAATTAGGTGTTGCACCATTTTTTCTGCCATGGGGGTGTTGACCTGGAAGAAGGATGGCGCGGAGACGTGGAAGTCTACCCCGAGGACTTGGATGGTGAGTGCGTTGCTTCCGGCGATGACGACGGGGTGGTCTTCGTAAATATGGACGATGGAGATGTCGGCTTCGATTTCGAGTTCGGGGGTCTCTTCGGTTTCGGATTCGAGGATGAGCATGAGGTCATCGTCTGCGCCGGAGCGGAGGGATACGCGCTCGAGGTTCATGCGCGATTCGAATTGCAGGTCGTTGCGGAAAGCGTTGATGGTTGCTTCGGGGAGGTGGCATTCTTCGATGGGAAGTGTTTTACGTCCCTGCGAGTTGATAAAGCCAATCTTGCCATCGTCGGTGAGATGGAATTGAACGTGGTTGCGATAGTTCCATTGATTCGGTGACGCGATTGTAGCTTGAACAGGCGGATTTTCAATTTTGCCGATGCGCTGAAGTTGGTCACGTAGAATGTCCGCTTTGGCTGTTAGTTGTTTTTCGTAGGGCAGATTTTGGTAGTGACATCCGCCGCATTGGGTGAAGTGTTTGCATTTTGGCTCAATGCGGTCTGGGGAAGGGTTGAGAATTTCGAGGATTTCGCCGCGCGCGAAGTTTTGTTTTTCTTGTGTCAGTTGAATGCGGACGGTTTCGCCGGGTAAGCCGAAGGGAACAAAGACGGCACGACCGTCTTGTAAGCGTCCCATCGCTTCGCCGCCGTAGGTGAGTTTTTCAAGGGTGATTTGGTGTTGGGTCATTTTTATCCACGAAGAGCACGAAGTTTCACGAAGAAGAACAGGTTATGTGATTATACGTCAACAAAAAAGAGGAAAGGCTATTTGCAGCCCTTCCTCTTTTTTGTTGTTTGCTGTCTCTTTATTTCAAGACGAATGAGAGCGCCACCAGAATTGCAATGAAGAACCCGGCAAGAACGCCGATACGGGTGAGGTCCTTCTTGATGAGGCTGTAATCGGGGTTGAACTCATACTTTTGTGGTTGGTTCGATACCGAAACAGTTGGGGTGGGGCGTTTATTTTTCTTAGCCATTTTTATTTCTCCTAGTTTAATTCTGCAATCGCGCAAAGACAACAATGCGCTGATCATTTACGAGATAGGGATAACATGAAATCAGTGTGACGGTCGGCGCATTGGTCGATGCCATTACCTCCACTGCGGTGGGTTCAACGAGAACGGTGCGGTCTACAATATAAATATACTGGCGCTGTTGGGTGTAGACGATAACCTGATCGCCGGGGACGAGCCTGTCAAGATAGCGGAATATCTCGCCATACACATCATTATGAGCTGAAAGCACAAGGTTGCCGTCTCGCCCGGGCGGAGATGAGCCAATGTATTGACCAACGCCCTTCTTCAATTGCTCCCAGCCGTCACCTTGCACCACGGGCGCATCCACATTGATGGAAGGGATTTGAATACGCACAGCCTGGTCGGGTGCGGCAGTTGGCACGGGGATGTTCGAGAGCGATTGCACCATCGGCTGTAAATGCGCAGGGATCTCTGCTTCGTTGGGGCGGGTGTTGCCTTGTGCATCGGGCGGTGTGTGCCCAGAAGGAAGCACAACTGCCATTACCAGCGGGGTCGGCTCGGCGGTGACGGGGTTGAGCGCTGAAACCACTTCGTCGTTCAGAGTTTGCAGCAACCCAACGCCATTTAAGATTACGACCACCAAACCAAGGATGGCGAGAACTTCCACGCCGAGCAGGAAGCGATCCAAAAACTTTCTTTGCGGAGAGACGGGAAGCGGCTCAGGCGCAGGGACGGCTGATTCTGTTGTATCAATCGTCGGCGAAGCTGGAGGCGAATCTACATCCAGATCGGGCGCAAGGGCTATCACACGTCCAGTCCGGCGGTAGTGTTCCAGCCGTTCCTTGCGTGCGCCGCGTCGCTTTTCAACGAGCAGGCGGCGGAGTTCCTCCACAGAGAGTTCTTCGGGCGCTTTTTTGCGTGCCATAACGCGGGGATTATACCGCAGGGGATTGTCAATTTTGGGGAGAGTGATATAATGCGCATCTGTTCGGGCGGGTAGCTCAGTTGGTTAGAGCATCGCGTTGACATCGCGAAGGTCGTAGGTTCGAGCCCTATCTCGCCCACAAGTTCGAAAATATAAATGCGTTGACCGAGACGAGTATGTGGTCAAGTCCCTGACAGGGAGAAGAAACCGGTGATTGAGAGTTTCTTCAAGGGAATATCACAGAAAACCACTCGCGAGCGTAACCCTGAAATCAAAGGAAAGTAAGGGAAACGGATGGCTCCGTTAGAGGCTTAAGAGATACTCTGAAATTCAGGGTAAATCGGGTGGAACCGCGTGAATTAAATTCTCGCCCCGTGTTCGGGCGAGTTTTTGTTTTAATCCCCATTCGGGGACTTTCCCCATTCGGGGTAGGAGGCAGCCATGAAGACTAACACTCGTGAGCGCCTCAGAGGTTTTGGTCTGCTTTCCTCTGAGACGCGGTAATGTCCAGGGAAGCAGAGTTACCCTAACGGGTACAAGCAAACCGAAGTTAAGAAAGGAAACGAAAATGGCACAACAAGCACAAGAAAAATACGAAGAGTCTTATCTCTATAAGATCCGTCACTCGGCGGCACATGTCATGGCACAAGCCGTGATGGAAATCTTCCCGGATGGGAAGCCGACCATTGGTCCGCCGGTGGAGAATGGGTTCTATTACGATTTCGACCTTCCGCGCAACCTGACGCCGGAAGATCTCGAAGCCATCGAAAAGCGCATGCGCCAGATCGTGCAGGGCAAGCACGATTTCAAGAAGACCGTCATCTCGGCGGAGGAGGCGAAGAAAATCTTTGCCGAACAGCCCTATAAATTGGAGTTGATTGAAGGCTTGGAAAAAGGCGGCTTCGATGAATACGGCAATCCGCTCAAAGAAAAGCCAGAGATTTCCATTTATCAGCAGGATACCTTCACAGACCTGTGCCGTGGTCCGCATGTGGCGAACACGAAGGAGATCAAACAAGATGCCTTCAAGTTGATGTCCGTTGCGGGTGCGTATTGGCGCGGTGACGAGAAGAATAAACAGTTGCAGCGTCTGTACGGGACGGCATGGGAAAACAAAAAACAGCTTGAAGAATACCTTCACCAGTTGGAAGAAGCCAAGAAACGCGACCACCGTAAACTTGGTAAGGATTTGGAAATCTTCATCTTTGATGAAGAGGTAGGTCCTGGCTTGCCGTTGTGGCTGCCGAATGGCGGCATCATGATCGAAGAGTTGGAAAAGCTTGCCAAGGAAATGGAATTGCAGGCTGGCTACGATCGCGTCAAGACGCCGAGTGTGACGAAGGAAGACCTGTTCCTGCGTTCCGGTCACCTGCCTTATTACGCCGAAAGCATGTACCCGCCGATGGAACTCGAAGGCGTGAAGTATTACATCAAGCCGATGAACTGCCCGATGCATCACAAGATTTTTGGCTCAAAAGGACGCTCCTACCGTGACTTACCCGTGCGTCTCGCAGAATACGGTACGTGTTATCGCTATGAGAAATCGGGTGAATTGTTCGGTCTGATGCGTGTCCGCTCGATGCAGATGAACGATGCGCACATCTACTGTTCCGAATCTCAATTTGAGCAGGAATTCATGGGCGTGGTCGAACTGTATAAAAAGTACTTCGAGTTGTTCGGTATCGAAAAATATGTGATGCGCCTCTCGCTTCACTCGAAAGCTGGACTCGGCAAAAAATATGTGGACAACCCCGAACTGTGGATCAAGACCGAAGACATGGTGCGCCGCGCCATGGACAACGGCGGCGTCCCCTATGTAGAAGCTGAAGACGAAGCCGCGTTCTACGGTCCCAAGATCGACGTGCAGATCTGGTCTGCCATCGGGCGTGAATTCTCACTTGCTACGAATCAAGTGGATTTTGCCGTGCCGGAACGCTTCGACCTGAAATTCACGAACAGCGAAGGTCACGACGAAGTGCCGCTGTGCATCCACCGCGCGCCGCTGTCCACGCATGAACGCATGGTGGGCTTCCTGCTGGAGCATTACGCGGGTAACTTCCCGGTCTGGCTTTCGCCGGAACAGGTGCGCGTCATCTCCATCACGGATGAGCAGAATGACTACGCTGAGAAGATCGCAAAGGAACTTCGCGCGAATGGCATCCGAGCCAGTGCAGATATGTCATCTCAGCGTATGAATGCCAAGATCCGTCAGGCGCAATTGATGAAAGTTCCGTATATGATCGTGGTTGGCAAGAACGAAATGGAAGCCAACCAGATTTCGTTGCGAGTTCGTGATGGCAGCCAGCAAAATGGATTTGCCCTAAACGAGTTCATTACACGGGCAAAAGACCGCATTAGCCGAAGATCGGCTGAACTTTAGTGAATGAGTACAAAAAAAGACCTCCTGTTCAAAACAGGAGGTCTTTTTTTGTTAGCGTACTGATTTTGCCGCGTTCCGTCCCGCCGCCCCGCTGACCCCGCCGCCGCCGTGGACTCCGCTGCCGCAGAGATAGAGGTTATCAATCGGCGTCTTGTGGTTAGACCAGCCCGGTATTGGTCGCATGAACAGGAACTGATCGAGCATGAGTTGACCGTGGTTGAGGTCGCCTTCGGTGAGACCGTAGGTCTGTTCAAGGTCGAGAGGAGAAAGAGATTTGAGATTGGAGATTGATGCTCTCAAATTGGGAAAGTATTCTGAGAGTGAGTTAATTGCCAATTCCTCAACCTTCTTAATCTCCAATTTCCAATCTCCGCTCTTCAACGCATAGGGTGCAAACTGGAAGTGAATGGATATGGTATTGCCTGAAGTCGTGACTTCAAGATAGGGCTCTTCGGAAACCTCGCCGTACTTGGTGGCGTCGTAGGCTTTTTCTAGATACTTGATGGATGGCGCAACAACCAGAGTTCCTTCGGGGATGCCGTGATTGCCATTGGTCTGCAAGTGGATCTTTGCTACCGATCCACGCATTTTGATGGATTGGGTGTGCCAGACGAATTCGGGCGGCAGATCCTGCGCGCCGACCAGTTTGAGCAGGGTGTGCTTCGGGTCTGCGGCGGAGAAGATTTGATTCGCAGAAATCTCTTCACCGTTTATAAGAACAACACCCTTCGCAATTTGGTTTTCAATTTTGATGCTGGCAACTTCAGCTTCGGTGCGGATTTCTCCACCAAAGGCTTTGACCGCATTCGCCAAGGCAGTTGTGATCTCGCCTGCTTTGCCGACATTCTTGTGAGCCAGCCCGCCGCGATTCATCCAGCTGTGGATGAGGGTGTAGCCGGTGCCTGCGCCCATCGGTCCGAGGGTGGAGCCGTGAATGGCAACGGCGCAAATCGCGGCTTTGACAATATCAGATTCAAAATACTCTTCAACGAGTTCTTGCGCGGTCATCGGCAGGGCGCGGATGAAGTTGAGCATGTCTTTGCGACCGGCGAGCTTCAACTCCAGCGCCCATTCGAGCAAGCCGTAGCCTTCTTTGAAACCAAAGTTCATTGGCAGGCGCGGCATGATGGTGGAGTAGGTCACATCCATGATCTGCGCGGCTTTGTTCATGAAGCGCACAAATTCAGGGAAGCGCGCCGCGTCTTTTTCGGAGATGCGTTTGATGGATTCTACGTCGAGGGTGAGGGGGGAGCCATCCGCTAACAGGGTGATGAAAGGCTGGGGAGCAGAATCAGGCTGAAGTCCGTATGAAGCGAGTTTCAGGTCTTTGATAATGTCTGGGCGCAGAGTCCCACCGGTGTGGAGAGAGTCCACGGAGAAATTATCCCCAAAAGATTCTGTGACCACCGAACCGCCGATGATGGAACGACGTTCAAGCACCAAAACTTTTTTGCCTTGCTTGGCGAGATAGGCGGCGGCGACCAAGCCGTTGTGTCCCGCGCCGATGATGATGTTGTCGTAGTGGCTCATAGCATACCGTCCTTGAGAATTTCTTTTGCCGCCAACATGCCGGGCGCGCCCATCACGCCACCGCCGGGGTGTGCGCCGCTTGCGCCGAAGTAGTAACCTTTGAGCGGTGTGCGGAAGTCTGCCCATTGCGGAGTGGGGCGCAGGAAGAAGATCTGATGCAGCAGCAGTTCGCCGTGGAAGATGTTGCCGCCTGTGATGCCCGCGATGCGTTCGATGTCTTTGGGTGAGATGACCTGCATGCCCACGATGCACTCGCGGATGTTCGGCGCGTATTGTTCGATGGTGGCGATGACCGCTTCACCGAGTTCGTCGCGGCGCTGGTCTGTCCAGCCGCCTTCGAGATCGTAGGGCGCGTATTGCACGAAGCAAGACATCACATGATGTCCGGGCGGTGCCATGTCGGGGTCAATCATCGAGGGGAAGATCATGTCGATGTAGGGGCGCTTGGAAATCTGCCCATACTTCGCGTCGTCATAGGCGCGTTCGATGTAATCAATGCTCGGGCTGATCGAAACTGCGCCGCGATGCAGAACCGAATTTGCGCCGTTGCCTGTGTATGGCAACGCGGTGAAGTTCGGCAGTTTGCTCAGGGCGATGTTGATCTTGCCCGACGAGCCGCGCGCGCGGAAGTTTTGAATCGAGGTGACAAAATCATCGGGCAGATGTTTTTGCTCAACGAATTGCAGGAAGGTGCGCTTCGGGTCGGCGGCAGACATGACGACTTTGGAATCGAGTTCGTCGCCATTTTCGAGGATGACGCCTACGGCGCGTCCTCCCTTGACCTTGACCTGCTGCACGCTCGCGTTGACTCTGACCTCCACCCCAAGCGCTTGCGACGCGTTATAGATCGAGCCGCTGACCCCGCCGGAACCGTTCTTGGCAAAACCCCAAGCGCGGAAGGCACCGTCAATTTCGCCCATGTAGTGATGAAGCAACACATACGCCGTGCCGGGAGAGCGCGGTCCGAGATAGGTGCCGATGATTCCGCTGGCGGCTTTGGTGCCTTTGAGTGCGTCAGTCTCGAACCACTCTTCGAGCAAATCTGCCGAAGATTGCGTGGCGAGTTTGGCAACCATGTAGAGTTCTTTTTCGGAAAGCGATGCCGCGTATTGACCGACCTTGAGCAGTCCCATCAGATCACGAATGCTCATGGAAGAGGGATCAGGCGGAATCAAATTGATGATCGGTTTGATGGCTTTCGCGGCACGTGCCATGACGCGGGCGTACTCGTCGTAGGCTTCGGCGTCTTTGGGCGAGTGACGATATAACTCGCGGCGGGTCAGGTCGTGGTCATCCCATGCGGCGAGGTAGTCGCCGTTTTCCATGGGGGTGAAGGTGCTGGGCAATGGAAGAATCTTTAATCCGTGTTTGGGCAATTCCAAGTCGCGGATGATCTCCGGGCGTAACAAACTCACCACGTAGGAAAATTCGGTGAACTTGTAGCCGGGGAAGATTTCCTCGGTCACTGCCGCGCCGCCGACGATGGGTCGGCGTTCAAGTACGACCACTTTTTTGCCTGCGCGGGCTAAATAAGATGCGGCGACCAGACCGTTATGTCCACCGCCGATGATAATTGCGTCGTATTGATTTGCTGTCATGAATAATTCCTTTTTAAACCGCGAAGCACGCTAAGAACGCCAAGAAAACCTCTTAAGTCTTCGCGCGCTTTGCGCTCTTAGCGGTTAATTATTTCTTCTTCCATTCAGGTTCGTAGAACGGCAGTTTGACCACTTTTGCAGGCGCTTGGCGGCGATGATGTTCGACCGTGATTTCCATGGTTACATCGGTGCCGATTTCGTAATATGGTTTCTGCAAGTGCGCGAGGGCGATGTAGGTTTTCAATAACGGCGACCATGTAGAAGTGGAGGCATACCCGACATGCACACCACCCACCATCACAGGCAAACTTCCACGAATAGCCGAGCCGGGAATTTGTGGCGGCAAGCCAACTTTGCCGAATAACTTTTCCATGCCGACCCAATCGACTGCCAAGCCAACCATCTTCCACGCCGAGCCTTCGCGCTTTTCTTTTTCCAAAGCGCGGCGACCGACGAAGTAACCAGGTTTATCGAGCGCGACTGTCCAATCGAGCCCCAATTCAAACGGAGAGGATTTCTGTGATTCGATCCACGCATGAGAAGCGGAGGTGTAATCGACATCGAGCATGAAGAGACCTGCTTCCACGCGAGCCATGTCCATGGCGAGAATGCCGACGGGGGTGATGCCGTAATCGGAGCCTGATTCCATGAGCGCGTCCCATACTTTGAGCGCGTCTTTTTTATCCATCCAAATCTCATAGCCGAGGTCGCCGGTGTAGCCGGTTCTTGAAATCGTGACGTCAACCCCATTAATTTTGTTCGTCATCAAGCGGAAGTATTTCAACTCGTCAACGGGTTTTTCGGTAACTTTATTCAACACCTTGCGGGTGTTCGGTCCCTGAAAACTGAGCGCCGCCACATCATCGGTCACTTCGGTGATGGAAACGTCCATGCCAACCGCATTCATCGTCAGCCAGCGCAGATTCGGTTCCGCGGCAGTCAGGCGAAAGGTCGAGTCTTCGAGGCGTGAGATCGTGCCATCGTCGATCATCTTGCCTTCTTCATCGCACCAGCCGGTGTAAGCGACCTGTCCTACTTTCATTTTGTGAACATTGCGGGTGGTGACGCGGTGCAGAAGTGCGGCAGCATCCTTGCCTTTGATGACGTACTTAATCAACGGCGAGACATCAATGAGCGCCGCCGAGTTGCGGATCGCCCAATACTCGCGGTCAAGCACATGCTCATACGAGCCGACGACAAAATAGCCCGCCCACTTGCGCCAGTTCTGCGGCTGGCACAACGCGGACGTCCGTTCGTGGAAGGGGGTGGTTTTGAGGTTGAGATTTAACATGGGGGAATGATTCCTTGATTGGCGCGGATTGTACATTATATATAATTTACTGGCAACCAGAATTAAGATAAAACAGGTCAGAGTTAATCTGACCTGTTCATAAAATCTAAAGAACGTCGGGTTGCCCCCTGTTGATTATGAATAATACCTATTCAGTCGTATCGCCGCTAGTTCATTCCACACCAAGATCGCAAATAGAAAGACATAGAACGCCGCGCCTTTGATGAAAAATGCCGGACCTGCCAGCGCGAGTGTGCCCCATGTGTAGATGGCAAAATTTTTCCAGCGAGGGTCAGCGCGGAAGGCGAAGCCGAGGATGATCATGGCGGGGAAGAGAGTTAACCCAAGCAAAACAAAGGAGAGGTCGTGCAAGCGTCCGTGCCAGGTGGCGGGATAGTCTCGAATGGTCGGGTCGGTGGTGAAGGCTAGGGTGGCGAGGAATAGACCGGCGAGAGCCATCAGCGTGGTGCCAAGTTTGGAGGCAGGAGTCAACTTCAAATCCAGAAAGAGGCGGCGGGCGAAGAGGGTCATGAGCAGACCGGTGAGGATAAAGGTCAGGGTCATGATCCACCCAAAGCGACCGAGCGCCAGCCCGCTGGGCCAGTCGAAGGTGGGGTCGTTGATGGGATGCCAGCCCAGACTTAAAAGAAAATCGTATTCGACGAATGTCAAGGCAGCAAGCACAACAGCAAAAAGAACGGGACCCATAAGAATTAGTTTTTTCATGTTTAAACAAAACAGCCTCGCATATGCGAGGCTGTTCCCTTTTTTAGTTTACCAAGTCCAACCGCCGCGCAAGCGCCATACCCCCATGAAAACCAACGCCAACGAACCGATGATACAAAATAATGTGTTGCGGAAGCGGATGTTATCGGCTGATTTTTTCCACATGGCAGGCAAATGCGCCACCGCTGCGGCGATAAGCATGGTGGTGAGGTGTTCGATACGGTTGGGGGCGAAGGGTACACCGGCAATGCTTGTCCAGATCAGGAAGATCAAGCCGAGGGTGGCTTGCAGATCCATCAAGCCGCTAAAGCCAGCAGCAAGACCACGATCCATTCCTTTGAAAGCGCTGCCACGCTGCCAGCCAATGGCGAGTTTATCAATGGCAGCAACGGCAACCAGCAGAATGAGCCAGCGTGTATGCGAGTGCAGGGTAAATAGGAAGTCCATGAGTTTCTCCAATATTAATTTTTATTTTTCAAGATGAAGTCTGGCAGGGCGTTCTTACACCATGACCGTACGAGCCCGAGATTATAAAGCAAAGAACTGTGTTGAGTTTATAATCTGTACATCTGACCCTTTGGAGGAAGCATGACCTACACCACCATTCTGACCGAAACGCGCGGACGCGTGGGTATTGTGCAGTTGAACCGCCCGCAAGCGATGAATGCTTTTAATCTCGCCATGCTTGGCGAAGTCTTTGATGCGTTGGAATCTTTCGACAAAGATGAGAACGTCGGCGCGATCATCGTCACCGGCAATGAGAAAGCCTTTGCTGCCGGAGCCGACATCAAAGAAATGGCAGATCAATCCTACGTGCAAATGCTTGCCAATGAGCATGTCAAAATTTGGGACCGCATTCGCGGCATCCGCAAGCCGGTCATCGCGGCGGTTTCGGGTTGGGCGCTTGGCGGCGGCAGTGAATTCGTGCTCTCGTGCGATATGGTGGTGGCAAGTGAATCGGCAAAGTTTGGTCAACCCGAGATCACCATCGGCATCATCCCTGGCGCAGGCGGCACACAAAGACTCGCCCGCCTTGTGGGTAAACACCTCGCCATGGAAATGGTCATCAACAACCGCACACTCACCGCGCAGGAAGCGCAGCAGTTTGGTTTGGCAAATCGCATTGTGCCTGTCGAAGGCTATCTCGATGCCGCCGTCGCCTTTGCTGAAGAGATCGCCTCACGCGCACCCATCGCCGTCCGCATGGCGAAAGATGCCGTCAACGCCGCATTTGAAACCACCCTCACCGAAGGTCTCGCCGTCGAGAAGCGCAACTTCTATCCGCTTTTTGCCACCGAAGACCAAAAAGAAGGCATGACCGCCTTCATCGAAAAACGTAAACCGAACTGGAAAGGCAAGTAGTCTTGTAGTTTGTTAGTTGGGTAGTCATATCGTCGCCTGATCGATTTGGACTACTCAACGATTCGACTGCTTGACTACCCGACTAAAATGCCCGCCTCATCCCTTAATTTCAGTTTTGCTCTCTCTGACCTGAGCCTTGGAAAACGCCTTGTGCTGGTTCACGCATCCCCCGCTGTGAATGCAGATGAATTGCTTAAAGCCCTGCTTGAGACCACCAGCGGATTCTTCACCCCAACCTTTACCCCCAAAGCGCTCCTCCCGTTGGATTATCATCCCGCACGGTTCAAAGGAGATGTTGCTTCACTTGCGAAACCTTTCACCCCTGCCATGCCCGCAGATGAAGCCTTTGGTAAATTTACAGAACTGGTCCGCAAACACCCGAAGGCGCAGCGTTCCATTCACCCTGCTTTGTCTTTTGCAGGTATCGGCGCAGATGATGTCATCCGCTCGCAAACCGTCCATGACCTGTACGCTCCTATAAACGCATTGGCAGAAAAGGACGGAGTTATCCTGCTTGCGGGTATGGATCAACGCGTCAACTTTAGTATTCACTATGGCGAAAAAGTGGCAGGACGTATGCAATTTGTCCGCTGGGCGCTGACTGGAGATGGTGTGATCGAATGCCTCAACTTCCCCGGCGATTCGGAAGGCTTCAACGCCATTTCGCTCACGCTCAATCCCTTCATCCGCAAAACTGAAGTGGAAGGCGTGACGCTTCAAGCAATTCCGGTCAACGAATTGCTTCGCGCCGTGGTTAATAAGATCCACGAAGATGCTTATTCGCTCTTGTGTGGCAGACCCGATTGCGAAAGGTGCGAAGCGGTAAGGTGGGGGTAGCGATCCCATCACTCGGCAATACAACACCTTCTCATGATTTGATTTTAAAAAACAAAAACTCCCTTGCATGCAAGGGAGTTTTTGTGAGCGCGGAGGTGCTCGAAACCTCAACAAACGGCTTAAAAGGCCGCTGCTCTACCATTGAGCTACGCGCCCATTTTTAAAGCGGTTTGCATTCTATCACGGCAGGAAACATGCGTCAATGTGAGGTAAGGGAATGAGCTACCGCGCCATCCAAACAGGCGGAGGCAAAAATGAGCTCAGTTAAATATGTAACCGAACAAGATTTCCAAGAGGAAGTTATCACATCGCAAACCCCGGTTTTGGTGGATTTCACTGCGGATTGGTGCCAGCCCTGTAAAATGATCGCGCCGATCGTAGAACAACTTGCCGGAGAATGGCAGGGCAAGGTCAAGGTCGTCAAATTAGACGCTGACCAGAACCCCAATATCATGATGCAGTATGGGGTGATGGGTATTCCAACCCTGATGCTTTTCAAAAGCGGCGAGGTCAAAGAACGCATTACCGGTTACCTGCCCAAAGATAAGATCGAAGCAAAAGTAACCCCGCATGTGTAGTGAAAAAGGAGCTGGCTTTCACCGGCTCCTTTTCTGTTAAATGAAGCGCCATTTTGTTGACGAGTCACCTGCCTTCATGGTATTATTCGCCCGCTAAAAAACCAGCCAAAAGCTGGGTTGCTTTGTAAATAAGCCAAGAGGAGAAACATATAAGCGCCAACGAATTTCGAGTAAATGAGGGTATCCGCGTCGCGGAAGTGCGTCTGATCGGTCCGGATGGGGGCAACGTGGGTGTTGTCAGCATCAAGGAAGCCTTGAGAATAGCACGCGAAGCGGACTTGGACCTTGTAGAGGTCTCGCCCGGAGCGAATCCGCCCGTTTGCCGTGTAATGGACTTTGGTAAGTTCATCTACGAAAAGGCGAAGAAGGAACGCGAAGCCAGAAAATCTCAGACCAAGATCGAGGTCAAAGAGATTCGTCTGCGCCCGAAAACGAACGAAGCTCACCGTGGTTTCAAGGTGGATGATGCCCGCCGCTGGTTACAGCAGGGGCACAAGGTTCGTGTGACGGTCAAGTTCCGTGGACGCGAAATGGATTACCCCGAAATTGCGTTGGAAGACCTCAAGGAAATTGCCCAAGACCTTTCGGATGTCGCCGTCATCGAAGTTCCTCCGCAAATGGAAGGACGCACCATGTTGGTGGTAATGGCTCCGAACAAGGCTGTGGTGCCGAAAAAGAAAGAGAAACCCGAACAGGCTGAAACAAAAGAAGAAGCGTAGCCTGAGAGGTGAGCACGACCCCAAAGATGTGATTCGTCCGCGGGCAGAAATGTCCGCGGTTTATATTGTCTGAAAGGAGAACTACGCGATGCCACGCAAAGCTAAACCTGGCAAGAAATTCAAACTCAAGACCCACAAGGCGACATCCAAACGATTTCGCCTGACGGGTTCCGGTGTGTTGGTGCGCACCAAGGGTGGCAAAAGCCACTTGCGCCGCCGCACTTCGGACCGCACCAAGGCGCTCTTAAGTGAGACCATTGTGGTGAAGGGTCGCAAGTTCGTGAAGCGCATTAAGCGCCTCGCACCCAACATGGAAGGCTAAGCCTTTCCGATCGTCGAATTTTTTTTATTTGCGGCTTTCGGGTGTGCGCAACTGGTGAGGTTCATAGCCCGCCGACGCCCGCGAGTTTGCAGGAGGTAGAAATACAATGCGCGTTAAAGGAGGCCCGCAAGGGCACTTACGTCACAAGAAAGTTTTGAAGATCACGAAAGGACAGCGCGGCTCAAAGAGCACGTTGTTCAAACGAGCCAACGAGGCAATGCTAAAGAGCCTCTGGTACGCCACTCGTGACCGCCGCGTACGCAAACGCGATCTTCGCAAGTTGTGGATCGCCCGCATCAATGCCGCGGCTCGCTTGAATGGCACAACCTACAGCCGTTTGGTGTCTGCCATGAAGAAGGCGAATATCGACATCAACCGCAAGATGCTTGCCGATATTGCTGTGAAGAACCCGCAAGCCTTCGCCGCAGTTGTTGCACAAACCAAGTAATTTTGCAATAAATTTTGTAGGTCACGCTTCAAGCGTGACCTACAGTTTTTTAACGGGGTAAAATGGTTTTATGAACATAGTGCAGATCGAAAAGAAATTTACAGCAGGTCAGTTATTACAGATCGTGCAAGGCGATATCACCACCGAAGAAGTGGATGCGATCGTTAATGCTGCCAATGAACATCTTGCGCATGGCGGCGGAGTGGCTTGGGCGATCTTGAAAAAAGGCGGATCGAAGATCCAGGAAGAAAGTGATGCCTGGGTTCGTAAACATGGGTTGGTCTCACACGCGCATCCTGCCTGGACCTCGGGCGGGAACCTGCCTGCGAAGTATGTGATCCACGCTGTGGGTCCGGTGTGGGGGGATGGAAATGAAGATACAAAATTGCAAGATGCTGTAAATGGTTCTTTGCGGGTGGCGGACGAATTGAAATGCGAATCCATATCCATGCCTGCGATTTCAACTGGCATCTTTGGTTTTCCCAAAGACCGTGCGGCGGGAATTATCTTTAGATCTGTTGCAGCGTATTTCGAAAAGAATTCAAACTCTGAATTAAAACAAGTCCGCATTGTGCTGTATGACCAGCCTACAATTGATGTTTTTCAAACTGTTTGGAAAACGTACTTCCAATAATTCTGCATTCCTGATTCTATATTCTTCCTTCCAATGATTACCTCCAACCAAAATTCAAAGATCAAACTTGTGCGTGCTTTATTGGGACGTGCCAAAGAACGCCGTGAGGCGGGGGTATTTGTTGCTGAAGGGGTGCGGCTGGTGGAAGAGGCAGTGAACGCAAATTGGAAGTTTAGGTTTGCGCTTTATGATGAAACGTTGAGTGAGCGCGGCAGGTCGCAGGTGGAAAGTCTTAGGGCGGCGGGTGTGGATGTGGAGGAAGTCTCTGCCAGTGTGATGAAATCCATCAGTGAGACGGAAACGCCGCAGGGTATTCTGGCTGTTTTAGAATCGACCAACTTGCCAATTCCCCGATCTGCCAACTTCATCCTCATCCCAGACCAAATCCGCGATCCTGGAAATTTGGGCACACTGCTTCGGTCTGCTGCGGCGGCTGGGGTGGCGGCGGTTCTCATTCCGCCCGAAACGACGGATGCTTTCGCGCCAAAGGTGCTTCGTTCTGGCATGGGCGCTCATTTTCGCCTGCCGATCTGCTCGATGAGTTGGGACGAGATTGAGGCTGCGTCCAAAGGATTTCAGGTTTATGTTGCGGATATGGAAGGACGATCTTGCTGGGAAACGGATTTACGCACGCCTGTGGTGTTGATCATTGGCAACGAAGCGGAGGGTGCAAGTGAATCTGCGCGGAAGTTGGCAGATGGAAGTGTCAGCATTCCGATGTCTGGTGAAACCGAGTCTCTGAATGCAGGGGCGGCGGGGTCGGTGCTGATGTTCGAGGTGATGCGTCAACGAACTAAAATGGAGAACTAAATGCCTGCTTTTTTTATTTTAATTTATCGCTTTTTTAGAACTATTTGGCATGGAATGCAAGATCGAGACTTTCGTGCTTTGCTTTATTGGGTGCTTGGAATTATTGGGATGGGAACCTGGTTTTATTCAAAGGTGGAAGGGTGGCGGGTTCTGGACTCGTTGTATTTCACTGTCATCACATTGACCACGGTCGGTTATGGTGATTTTTCACCCAAAACCGATGCGGGCAAGATATTTACCATGGTTTATATCTTTGTCGGAATTGGGCTGCTCTCTGGCTTTATCTTTTTATTGGGGGAACGTTCCGGCTTCATTAAACCATCTGCCAGGCAAAATGAGGAAAAAGAGGAGAGATAAACATTATGAAGATTCGATCCATTACCTATTTTTGCAACCCAGGCTCTCCCATAAAAGAAAATATCCTGCGTGAAGCAGGAGATTTTTTATCCAAGGCAAAAGCGGCGTATGAATCGGCGGGCTACGAAGTGCAAACTGTGCGTGTGGCGACGGTTTCTTTCGTGAAGATGCTGGGTGAAAGTCATATCGCTGAACTGCCAAAGTATGCCGAGAATTTTTCAACGTCCATGCGGGAGATCGGCGTATCGTTTGCGGCGTTGGGCCCAGCCCTGCCGGAAGCGCCGACCAGTTATCGGGTCATCCCTGAGGCGATTGCCGCGAGCGAGAACATCTTCTTTAGCGCTGTCATGGCAGATGCGCAGACCATCCGCATGGCACAGGTCAAAGCGTGTGCAGAGATCATCGTGAGGAACGCTCCCATTGACCCGAACGGATTCGCCAACCTGCATTTCACCGCGCTGGCGAATGTGGGCGCGAATGCTCCGTTCTTCCCGGGGGCGTATCACACATCCGATCAACCTGCTTTTGGAATTGCGGTGGAGTGTGCAGACCTTGCCGTGGATGCGTTTGCGAATGCGAAGACCGTGGACGATGGAAGGCAGTGGTTGGTTTCTGAAATGACAAAACATGGGCAGGCGATCACGAAAATTGCAAAAGACCTGCGCGTGGATTTCAAAGGCATTGATTTTTCGCTTGCGCCTTTCCCTGATGATGCTCATTCGCTTGGCATGGCTGTTGAAAATATGGGCGTGCCAAAGATCGGTTTGCATGGTTCGCTTGCTGCCGCTGCGATCCTCACAGATGCCATCGAACGTGCAGATTTTCCGCACATTGGCTTCAACGGTTTTATGCAGCCTATTCTCGAAGATTCGATTTTGGCGAAACGCTCTGCCGAAGGTGTGTTGACTGTGAAAGATGCTTTGATGTATTCAGCGGTTTGCGGAACAGGGTTGGATACTGTGCCGCTCGCAGGTGATGCAACGGCGGATGAGATCACGCCTCTTCTGCTGGACCTCTCAGCTTTGGCGCTTCGATTAAACAAACCCCTCACTGCAAGGTTGATGCCCATCCCCGGCAAAAAAGCGGGCGATGCCACTACCTTCGACTTTGCGTTCTTTGCCAATGGGCGGGTGATGGCGCTGGATGCAAGCCCATTACGCGGGGCGTTGAACGATAATTCAAGTTTCGTTCTGGCAGCGAGGAAACCCAAAGAATAATGTACGTAGTGAATACCATACAAAATTCAACAATGAATTTCCAAATTCGCCAATTTCTTTTGTGAAATTGCAGGAAGAATGGAAGATCAGCGGTATCACGCAAAAAAAATGTGGAATGAAGGAACGGCGTCTATTCATTTGGGCGCGAAGTAATATGGAAGAAAATATTGTGATCTCCCTTGCCACCACCGAGGATGCCCCAACCATTGCGAAACTCAATCTGCTTTTTAACGAAGTGGATGCATCTCCCGAAGTCATTGCTGCCCGCATGAGTGACCCGAACTGCGTGGAGACGGTCATCCTCGCCAAGGCGGCGGATAATGCCGTGGGTTTTGCCCTCGTACGTGTAGTGCCTAGTGTTTTATATCCCACCTCTCACGCCGAGTTGACCGAGTTATATGTATTAGAAAAATTCCGTCAGCATGGCATTGCCAGTGGACTTATTGCCTTCGCTGAACAAATTGCAGTTCAAAAAGGTGCGCGAAGTATCCTTGTGCAAACAGGAGATGATAATATCCCTGCACTCTCGCTTTATAAGAAACTTGGTTATGAAGAATATGACCTCACACTAAAGAAAAAACTTTTCTGATAATCCGGTTCATCTGGGTTTATCTGTGGTAAAAAAAATGATAAGGAAAAATAATAAATGAAAAGACAATACACCAATCGCCGTTACCTCGATGTAATGGAAAAGAAAGTCCTCGTCTTCGATGGCGCGATGGGCACGAGCCTGCAACTGCAAGACCTGACCGCCGAGCATTTCGGCGGCGAGCAATACAACGGATGCAACGATTACCTCGTCATCTCGTATCCCGAAGCCGTGGAAAAAGTACATCGCTCGTTCCTCGAAGCGGGCGTGGATGTGCTCGAGACGGACACCTTCCGCTCGAACCGTTTGACGATGCAGGAATACAAACTGCAAGATCGCATCATCGAGATCAACGTTGCTGCGGCGAGCCTCGCCCGCAAAGTGGCAGATGAATTCGCCGCGAAGACTGGTCAGCCGCGCTTCGTCGCTGGCTCGATTGGTCCGTCTGGCAAGTTGCCGTCTACTAATGACCCCGAACTCTCAAACGTCAAATACGATGAACTCATCGACACTTTCCGCGAACAGACGGTGGGACTCATTCAAGGCGGTGTCGATCTTCTTTTAATTGAAACCTCGCAAGATATTCTCGAAGTCAAAGCCGCCATCACGGGCATTCACAAAGCTTTCAGCGAAACAAATGTCTATTTGCCGATCCAGGCTCAGGTCACGCTCGATACGACCGGGCGCATGTTGCTCGGCACCGACATCAACGCATCCCTCACCATCCTCGAAGGCATGGGCATCGACGTCATCGGCCTCAACTGTTCCACCGGACCTGAACACATGCGCGAGCCGATTCGTTTCCTCGGTGAAAATTCTGTATTGCCTGTTTCATGCATTCCGAATGCAGGTCTGCCATTGAATGTCGATGGGCAAGCCGTGTATCCACTCGAACCCGAACCATATGCGAATGACATGTATGAGTTCGTGACGAAACATAATGTCCGTGTCGTCGGTGGATGTTGTGGCACGACTCCCGCGCATCTCAAACTTTTGGTGGATAAGCTCAACAATTACCAATTGCCAATTACCGACGCACCGCGTCGCTCTACGCCTCAGCTTGCCTCTGCCATGTCAGCCATTGCCATGCGACAGGACCCCGCCCCAACCTTGCTTGGTGAACGCTGCAACGCGCAAGGTTCACGCAAGTTCAAACGCCTGCTGCTCGAAGAAGATTACGACGGCATTTTGGATGTCGCGCGCGAACAAGTGGCGGGCGGCGCGCACGCGCTGGATATTTCTGTAGCCGTCACCGAACGCGCAGACGAAGCCGAGCAAATGCGCAAGGTCGTCAAGAAATTGCAAATGGGCGTGGACGTTCCGCTCGTGATTGACACCACCGAATTGGATGTGCTCGAAGTGGCGCTACAAACTGCGCCAGGACGTTGTTTGATTAACTCCACGCATCTCGAAGCGGGACGTGAAAAAGCCGATAAGGTTTTTGCGCTGGCAAAGAAATACAACGCGGCTGTGATCGTGTTGACCATCGACGAGCAAGGCATGGCGAAGACCGCTCAACGTAAATTGGAAGTGGCTCAGCGCATTTACGACATCGCTGTCAACGACCACGGATTGAAAGCCGAAGACCTGGTCTTCGACGACTTGACCTTCACTCTCGCCACTGGCGACCCGGAGTTCATTGATTCGGCGAAGGAAACCATTGAAGGTATTCGTTTGATCGAATCTGCGTTACCTGGTGTGATGACCTCGCTCGGCGTGAGTAATCTTTCCTTCGGCTTTGCACCGCAAGCCCGCCCCGCGTTGAACTCGGTCATGCTCTATCACTGCGTGCAAGCCGGTTTGGATATGGCGATAGTTAACGCTGCGCATGTGATGCCCTACGCTGAGATCAGCGCCGAAGAAAAAGAACTCTGCGAAGACCTGATCTTCAATCGCCGTGAAGACGCGTTGCAGCGATTCATTCAATACTTTGAAAAAGTGGAAGTCTCTACGGGTTCAAACGTGGCTGACCCGACCGAAGGCATGACCTCCGAACAGAAACTTCATTGGAAGATCGTGCATCGCTTCAAGGATGGCGTCGAAGCCGATATTGACGAGATCATCAACCGCGAACCGACAGGTGGACGCTCCGCCCGCCATGAAGTGGCGGTTGGCGTTTTGAACAATACGCTTCTGCCCGCCATGAAAGAAGTGGGCGACAAGTTCGGTGCAGGTGAGTTGATCCTGCCCTTCGTGTTGCAATCTGCCGAAGTGATGAAGAAGACCGTCTCACACCTTGAGAATTATCTCGAAAAGGTGGAAGGCGTCAGCAAGGGCTTGGTCGTGCTTGCCACCGTCTACGGCGATGTGCATGACATCGGTAAAAATTTGGTCAAGACCATCCTCGCCAACAACGGCTACGATGTGATCGACCTCGGCAAACAAGTCCCTGCCGAGACGATCATTTCCAAAGCAGTGGAAGTCAACGCCACTGCGATTGGGCTTTCCGCATTGCTCGTGTCCACGTCCAAGCAAATGCCTCTGATCGTGAACGAACTCCAACGTCGTAAGCTCAACTTCCCCGTCCTGATCGGAGGCGCAGCCATCAATCGCCGATTTGGTCGCCGCATCTTACAAACCGAAGATGGCGCAACCTACGAAGCGGGCGTCTTCTATTGCAAGGACGCTTTTGAAGGCTTGGAAACCATGGATACGCTCATCGACAAAAACAAGCGTCCCGAACTGCTTGAGAAGATTCGCAAAGAATCAGATATGGAATTAAACCGCGCCTCACAATCCGCGCCGACAGTTGCTTCTGCTCAACGATCCTCTGTTACGCCCGCACCGATTCTTCTCCCCGCCAAACTCGGTCAACGCATTGTCAAAGACATGCCGCTCGAAATGGTCTTGAAACACCTCAACATGAACGAGTTGTATCGCCTTTCATGGGGCGCAAAAAATACGCACGGCGCTGCGTGGGAAAAACTCAAAGCCGAGTTTGACGCCCGCCTTGCCACGATGACCAAAGACGCCCTCAAAGAAGGCTGGCTCAAACCGCAAGCCGTCTACGGCTACTTCGCTTGTCAAGCCGATGGGAATGACCTCATCATCTACGAAGATGCCGAAAGCAAGAAAGAGATTTCGCGCTTCACCTTCCCCCGTCAACCGTATGATGACCATCTCGCCCTATCCGATTACTACGCCTCCGTCGAATCTGGTCAAATGGACGTCGTTGCGCTTCAGGTCGTGACTGTTGGTCAAGCCGCCAGCGACAAATTCGACAAGCTGCAAGCCGCCAACAACTACACCGAAGCCTACTTCGTCCATGGTCTCGCCGTCCAAGCCGCCGAAGCCACCGCGAATTATTTGCATGAGCATGTCCGCCGCGAGTTGGGCATTGGCGAAGAACAGGGCAAGCGTTACTCATGGGGCTATCCTGCCATTCCCGAACTCGAAGACCATTTCAAAGTCTTTAAACTTCTCCCTGCCGCCGAAACAGAACTGGGCATGAGTCTCTCTGTTTCAGGACAATTGATTCCAGAGCAATCCACCGCCGCCATCATCGTCCACCACAAAGACGCGAAGTATTACGCCGTGGGCGAAAGCCGCGTGGAGCAATTGACCAAGTAAACCTACAACAAAGGCAGGGAGTCACCGCGCTCCCTGCCTTTTAAGTTACACTTGCAACACGATGAAGAAATCTCTGCAAAATACACTTCGCATTTGGGTTGTAACGACTTTTCTTGTCCTTGCAAGCCTGATTGCCATTTACCTCCGCAACGGCATGGTGGGAATTAACCTCTTCATTCAAGAGTGGCCGCTATCCAATCTTGCGGTGACTCTCGTTTCGACTTCCCTCACATGGATTTTAGCTGGCGTGTTGCTTTATCTGCTCGCCCATGAAAAAATAAACCAAGACAATCTCTGGCTCACGGCGGGATTCTTCCTCGTCATGTTCGTGTACCTGCAAATTTTGCGCGAACGCTTCCGCTATGGCGACTATCACTACTACCTCGAAGCTGCCACCGCCCTTGCCAACGGACAGCCTCTCCCCGACACCTATCTCTATCTACCCCTATGGGGCACGTTGTTGCGCTTCCTCGTCCCACTCGGTGACCAGGGCGTGATGATCGTGCTGTGGACGGTCAACGTCATTGCACTTGCCACTTTCTACTTTCTACTCATCCAAGTTCTTGAACGCTATGGTTTTTTCTATCACCTTTCCGTCATCATTACCGTTCTCTTCCTGTTAATCAACACTCCGCTGATGCGCACACTTGGATTCATTCAAGTGAATCTCATCACGCTCGACTTGATATTCTTCAGCATTCTGGTTTACCCTAAAAATAATTTTCTCTCTGCTCTTGCATTGGCTATCGCTGTTCACCTTAAGACCAGCCCAGCCGCCATTGTGCTTGCCTTTTTACTCACCTTTAACTGGCGTTGGATTTTCTGGTTCGCTCTAAGTTTTCTTGCTGTAGGTCTTTTCCCCGTCGCCATGCACGGCACAGAGATTTACTTGCAATTCATCAATAACACTGTATCACTTTCCCAAATTCCCGACACCAACTTCCACGATACCTCCTTCGACTCATTCCTGCGTTTCCTCAATCCCTTCTTTGACATTTCCATCGAAACCACCCGCCTGATGGCGATTGGTGCAAAAGTGCTTTTGCTTCTCGCCACGCTTTACACCATGATGCAAAACATCCTCGCGCAGTCCTTCTCCAAAGAGAACCGACTGCTCAACGCCGCGCCCGCCTTGTTCGTCTTCATGACTTTAGCATCTCCCATCGTTTGGGATCATCACGGCTTGTTCACCACACTTGCCTTCCTGCTTCTCCTCAAACGCATCCAATCTCCAACTCACTGGATGATCTTCCTCGCCGCCTACTTCTTTCAGTTCATGCTGCCCTCCTTCGACTTCTTCCCCTGGTCGTATGGTCGCCTCGTTGCGCCGATGGTCGTCCTCTGGCTGATGTATGCCACTCGCAAAAACGACGAACCTTCACCATTCATCATATTCGCAAATCAATGGCTTACAAAAATTGGCTAACCAGCAAACCTTTAAACCTTCGTGTACTTCGTGCCCTTCGTGGTTAAAGGTTTTAAAACCATGAAGAAGCATCTTCATTCCATAATCCTCGCCTGTGTTTTCATTGCAGGCTTGCTCACCTTCGACCAATACGGCGAAAGTTGGGATGACCGCTCGCTCCAAAAATATGCCGAGAAATCCATCGCCGCCTACACAACCTTCCCGCAGGAAGGCGTGGTCAACATCGCGCGCGAAGACCTTGGCTTTTACGGTCCCTTCTTCGTCATGCTCACCGACGTTCTCTCAAAATCGTTGAGCACCTTCCTGCCTTTCTCGCTGCCCGACCTGCGTCACCTCATTTACTATCTCACTTACTTCGCGGGCGTGCTCGCCTTTCACTCCATCGCCAAACGCTGGCTCAGCCACATCCCCGCCCTCGGCGCAACGCTGCTCTTCGCCCTGCAACCTGTTTTCTGGGGGCACGCCTTCATCAACCCTAAAGACACCCCCTTCCTCGCCCTCTTTCTTCTTTCCATCTCTTTTGGGATTCAAGCCTTTGACTCGCTCAAACTTGATTCACCCATCAGCCTTTCCCCCCGCTCCAAGCGGACTCTCACGCTTCTCACCGTGCTCTGGCTTGTCTCTGTCTTCGGGCTTTTCATCTTCACCCAAGCCATTCACACCTACATTGAAGCGCTTGTCCATTCTGCGCAGGCTGGCAACACCAATCTCTTCTCGCTCATCGCCAAAGACATCAATGCTGTCTCCGCCGAGACATACACTCAACGATACTTCGTCCTCTTCTTGCAACTGCGCACATACTACTTTCTACTTTCCACTTTAATCCTTCTTATCGCTTTCCACCGTCTTAATCACCAATTACTAATTGCCATTCTCCAAATCCTCCCCGCCGCCCTCCTGCTGGGACTCTCCACCTCCACCCGCATCCTCGGTCCATTTGCGGGTGTCATCATCGCGTATTACGCATGGCGTACCAAAGGGAAACAGTCCCTTCCAGCCATTGCCATCTATGCTACTCTCGCCCTCGTCGCTACCTACATCTCCTGGCCCTACTTGTGGATGAATCCCATCCCGCGTTTTTTCGAGAGCCTCAGAGAAATGTCCTTATACCCCTGGCTGGGTGGAGTCATCTTCAACGGTGAACTCTACCAATCTACCAATTTACCAGTTACCTATTTACCCGCATTACTCGCCATTCAGTTGACCGAACCGGTCTGGTTGTTGTCTATTGCCGGATGGGTAGTAGCAATTCAAAACAAGGAAAAGAAGCGCACGCTTGTCGTAGTCGCCTTGCTATGGTTTGTCATCCCGTTGTTGGCGTTCATCTTTATGCGTGTCGCTTTGTACGATAACTTCCGGCAAATTTTGTTTATCTTGCCGCCGATCTTTTTGATGGCGGGTGTTGCCTTTGAAGCGATTAAGAATGTAAAATGGCAAGCCGCGTTGATCGTGTTGAGTTTGTTGCCAGGTATGATTGGCATCCTCACACTGCATCCATACGAGTACATTTACTACAACCAGTTTGTTGGCGGTGTGGACGGTGCGAAAGATCGTTACGAAATGGATTACTGGGCGATCTCGTATCGTGAAGCGGCAGACTATGTAAACAGTGTCGCTGCACCCAACGCGGACATTTGGGTCGAAGGACCGGCGCAGTTGTTTGCATTGTTCGCGCGTGAAGATTTGAAAATTTATTCATCGGGTGAATTGGAACGCGCCGAGAGCTACGAGTATGTGGTGACCTTCACCCGCTACAATTTTGACGAGACCATTTACCCCGATGCCGAGATCGTTCACCGCATTGAACGTGATGGGGCGACGTTGACTGTGATTAAAAAACCCTAAAGGTTTTCAAAACCTTTAGGGTTTAATGACAAGAAAGAGAAACCATGAATCTACTTGAAATTTTGAATCAAAAAACTGTCATTGCCGATGGCGCCATGGGAACCATGCTCCATGCACGCGGCGTGAGTTTTGATAAATGCTTTGACGAACTCAACCTTACCAACCCCGCCGCCGTGGCGGACGTTCACCGTGAATATATCGAAGCAGGCGCGGAATTAATTATTACCAACACCTTTGGCGCCAATCGTTTCAAACTGTCCAAACATGGCTTGCACCATGACGTTGCCGCCATTAACCGCGCCGGTGTGGAACTCGCCAAGCGTGTGGTTGCCGCTTCGTTCAAAGAGGTTTTGATCGCTGGAGATGTGGGTCCGCTCGGTGTGAGAATCGCCCCGTATGGACGGGTCAAGCTCGAAGAGGCGCGTGAGGCGTTTGCGGAGCAAATTCAAGCCCTTGCCGAAGCCGGTGCCGATGTCATCATCATCGAGACCATGTCTGACCTGTACGAAATCCAGGAAGCCATCAAAGCCGCCAAAGAAAACTCATCGTTGCCCATCATCGCATCGGTGACCTTCACCCGCGACGACCGAACCCTGCTGGGCGATGACCCCGCCAAAGTGGCGCACCGCCTCGCCGAAGCCGGTGCTGATGTGATCGGCGTCAACTGCTCGGGTGGACCTTCGCAACTGTTGCGCATTCTCAAGCAGATGCGCCAAGCCGAACCGAACGCCAAGTTCTGGGTCAAACCGAACGCAGGCTGGCCCGAACAAGTCAGTGGGCGCATCATGTACCCTGCCGATGCCGATTACTTTGGCGAGTATGCGGTGCAGTTCCGTCAGGCGGGCGCGAACATTATGGGCGGCTGTTGCGGTACCACCCCGCAGCATATTGCTGTGATGAAGAAGGCTCTTGCAACAGCACCTGCAATACCCGTGGCTGAAATCTCCATCGTGGACGAAGACGAAGTCACTGCCGAACCCGCCGAGCAACCGACTCAACTCGCACAGCGACTCGCCAACAAGCAATTCTCCATCTGCGTCGAAATGGATCCCCCGCGCGGACTCTCCACTCACAAACTTCTTGCAGGTGCTTCTCTCCTTCAAGACTCCGGCGCGGACATCATCAACGTCGCCGACAGTCCGCTGGCGCGTATGCGCATGTCTGCTTGGGCGGTTTGCGAAGTCGTACAGCGTCAGATCGGCGTGGAAACCACTTTGCACTTCCCGACCCGCGGACGCAACCTCCTGCGTGTGCAAGGGGATTTGCTCGCCGCACACGCCCTCGGCATTCGCAACGTCTTCGTCGTGATGGGTGACCCGACCTCCATCGGCGATTATCCCGAAGCGACCGACAACTACGACCTCGTCCCCTCCGGCTTGGTCAAGCTCATCAAGCAAGGTTTCAATATGGGCGTCGATCACTCCGGCACGAGCATTGGTCAGCCGACCAACTTCTTCGTCGGCTCGGCGCTCAACCTCTGCCCGCAAGATATGGACACCGAAGTGAAGAATCTGCACCGCAAGATCAAAGCCGGAGCCGACTTCTTCCTCACCCAACCCATCTACCGCCCCGACGACGGTCCCAAACTCATCGAAGCCTACGAAGCCAAACACGGCAAATTCGACAAGCCGATCCTCGCCGGAATCCTGCCGCTGGTCAGCGCCAAACATGCCAACTTCCTGCACAACGAAGTCCCCGGCATCTCCATCCCCGACGAAGCCCGCGCCCGCATCGAAGCTGCAGGCGAAAGCGGCGCAAAGGTCGGCGTGGAACTCGCCGTCGAACTCATCCAAAGCATCAAAGGCTGGGCAAGCGGCATTTACATGATGCCCCAATTCCACCGATACGACCAAGCCTCCGAAATCATCGTGGCGGTCAAAGAATAAATATCGCTCCCGCCGCCGTCCTCGGCGGCGGTGGCATTTATAATTCCACCCATGAAATTCTCCCGTATCTTTTTTAGCGCGTTGACAGGTCTCCTCACCAGCCTGATCCTCGCCCTGACCTTTTTCCACTACTCGACCTTTACCTCGCCCATAGACCGCCTCTTTCTCGTCCTCGTCCCGGCACTCGCCTTTGGCATTCTCTACCACCAAACCTCCCCCGCCATCTCCACCTGGGCGAAAACTTCCCACTTCCCACTTTCCACTTTCCACTTACTTCTCTCATTTCTCGTTACTCTTAACCTCACCTACGGCGCAATCGGCTTTCTGCAACCCGTTCTACGCACCCCCTTTGGCATGTTCCTCTTCGCCATCATCACCCTAACCGTCGGCACAACCCTCGGCTATTTCCTCGTTCAACGCGCCGCCGAATCTTTCCGCAACGGCTTTCTCAGCAAACCGCTCAACGTCCTCCTCGCATTATCCCTGCCCATCTTTTGGATCGCCCTCATCGTCAATGCTTCTCAATACCCATCCATGTTCGCCATCGAATACATCCTCGTCCCCCCCGCATGGATGCCCCTCTTCCTCCTCACCGCCCTCGCCTCTGCCATCCTTGCTCTGTTCCTAATTCCTAATACCTCATCCCTTATCCCTAATTCATCATTCATCATTCTGTCTTCCAAAAATCTTCCCGGCATCTACGCCTCCGCCTTCTTCTTCCTTATCGAACTCATCATCTCCCGCACCCTCAACCATCCCGCGCTTGAGAAGAACACCGTCCTCTTCGAAGCCGACGCCGGTCCGTGGATGACCATCCTTGCCAGCCCGGAGAGCGCGCCTATCAACCGCGCTGTGCATCCGCTGAGTCTCATTCTCATCCGCCCGCTGGTGCGACTGGTCTCCGGTTTCATGGGCGAACACTACGCCCTCGGCGGTATGATCGCCGTCTCGTTGGTCGCCGCCGCTTGTGTCTTCATGACCTGGCTCTTCGTCAAACGCGCCACCAACTCCAGCACCTACGCTTTCATCTTCGCCGTCTTGCTTGGTTCCACGGCTTCTCATTTGCTCTTCGGCTCACTGACCGAGAACTATATCTTTGGCACAGCCGCGCTCCTATTTTTCTTTTTACTCCTTCAATCCAAAGAAACCCGTTTCTCGGTACTTGTCCCTGCCGGTTTATTTCTCTTTGGCATCACTATTACCAACATTGCCCAGGGAGTGATCGCACTTTTCGCAAATAAATTTGGTTTCAAACGACTGGTGCAGTACGGGCTGACGGTGCTCTCGCTCGGTATTTTGCTGACGGCAGTGACCGACATTATCTACCCCAACTTCATCACGCTTTTCTATGTACCCAATGATATTGCCTTCGAATTCAATTTCGTCAATTCGTCAGATGGGAATTTATCCGACCCGATGCGCCTCTCTGAACCCGATTCGATCATCCGCAAATTCAACGTTGTCTCCCGCTCCATCATCCTGTATGGCGCGGTCGGACCCGATGTGATCGAAGCGACTTCAGATAAGCCGCCTTTCCCCACCATTGACCTGAAAACTTTCGATGTCCGCGCCAGGAAATTCGCCTCCTACAAAGGGATTGCCAACCTGCCGCTTGTTCTGTGGTTGATCCTTTTGGGCGGCGGTTTTATGTTGTTCTTGAAAAATATACGCTCATCCAAACATGCCCCGTTGATGCTTGGTTTATTCGGCACGATCAGTTTTAATTTCCTCATGCACCTGTTCTACGGCACCGAGTTATTTCTCTACACCCCTTATTGGGTGTACGCCTTTGTTTTATTCGCCGCGCTTGCCTGGGCAGACTTTGCTGATAAAAAATGGTTCCAGTGGATACTTGCACTGATTGTGATAGTTTTGATGCTCAGTAATTTCAACTTTGTTGCTGAGATGTTCAAGGCACTGGCTCCTTTTTACGCATCGGCTTGATCGTGAAAGGGTAAAATAAAATCATGCTTCTCACCATTGATGTAGGCAATACCAACCTCACACTCGGCTTGTACGAGAACGGACAACTCGGCGCGCATTGGCGGCTTGCCACCGACCATAACCGTATGCCTGATGAATACGGATTGCAGTTTCTTGGCTTGCTGCAAAATGCCGGAAAGACCATCAAAGATATTCAGGGAATTTCACTGGCATCTGTGGTGCCGCCGCTCACTGGGCGGGTGGTGCAAGCCTGCCGCGAATACCTTAAGGTGGAGCCGCTCGTCGTAGATACAGGCGTGAAGACCGGCATCAAGATTCGCTACGAAGACCCCAAAGCCGTCGGCGCGGATCGGGTCTGTGACGCGGTCGCCGTGATGAAGCTCTACGGCGGTCCCGCCTGCGTAGTGGACTTTGGCACAGCCACCACCTTCAACGCCGTCACCAAAGAGGGTGAATATCTTGGCGGCGCCATCACTGCCGGGGTGAACCTTGCCGCCGAAGCGCTTTACACCCGTGCTGCCAAACTTCCGCGTATTGATTTGCAAGTACCGCCTTCTGTCATCGGACGCAACACCGTCCACGCCATGCAATCCGGACTCCTCTTCGGCTATGTCTCAATGATCGAGGGAATGGTGAGCAGGTTCAGGGCGGAGTTGGGAGCCGAGATGAAAGTTGTCGCAACCGGCGGGCTGGCAGAAGTCGTCGCCAAAGAGACCAACGTTATCAACGTCATCGCCCCCTGGCTCACTTTGGACGGGTTGCGAATTATCTGGGAACTCAATCAATAAATATATTTTCAACCCTCAAGACCCACCTCAAGACCCATGACACCTGTCATGGGTCTTTTTATTTTTTGCATGTCTCACAAGCTCGAATGATGACAGCACACACTCTCGTCAAATTGCCAGCCTTTGTACAATGACATCACGCTCAAAGAAAGAACGGGCGCATAACTAAAAAATGACCCGAAAAAAGGAGATTAACATGAATAAAAAATATTTACTCGTAACTTTCGTTGCCCTGTTTGTAGTGTTGCTCAGCGCGTGTGGCGGCGTTTCAACAGAAACCCCCGCCCAAACAAGCGATGCCCAAACCGAAGCAGCCTCAGCCCCGGCGACACAAGCCGTGGAAAATAACACTGCCCCCAAAGACCAGAACAACCAGCAGGGTGGGCAGAACCGCGAAAAACGCGGCGGTGACCTGACCGCTGCCGCCGAATCTCTCGGCGTCACCGTGGAAGAATTACAAGCCGCACTTCAATCTTCGATCAGCGCTGATTGCGCCGCCCAAACCGATAAAACCGAAGCCTGCCGCCCCGACCTGACCATTACCGCCGAAACGCTTGGTGTAACCGTGGAAGAATTGCAAACCGCACTGACCAACTCGAACCAGGGAGCCCGTGGCGAGCGCGGCACTCGAGACCTGACCGCCGCTGCCGAAACTCTCGGCGTAACGGTGGAAGAACTGCAAGCCGCATTCGCTGCCGCCAAGCCCGCCGAATGCACCGACGGTGAACCCTCGCAAGGCGTAGACTGCCATGCCGATATGGATGCCGTCGCCAGCGCCCTCGGCATAACCACCGAAGAGTTAAAAACCGCTCTTGGCAGCCAACAACAGGGTCTCGCCGCAGCCGCCGAAGCCCTCGGCGTAACCGAAGAAGACTTGAAAGCCGCATTGGAAAACGCCAAACCTGCCGAATGCACAAGCACCGAAGAGGGCGCACCCAAAGACCCCAACTGCCGCGCCGATCTTGAAACGGCAGCCACAACCCTCGGCGTCACCGTGGAAGATCTTCAACAAGCGCTCGGCAACGCCAACGGACGGCGTGGACCCGGCGGACAGAACGGCAGTCAGCCATAACTAAAACAAAGACCCGTGACACCAGTCACGGGTCTTTTTCTTTTTTGCATGTCTTTTCATTCAAACCAATGATTTTACACACTCATTACATTCTTTTTACATCCGTAAAATCAAAACATCGAACAAAACAAAGGAGAACATGATGAAAAGAATCGCCATTTTAGCTTTTACGATCTCAAGCCTGATCCTCGCCTCATGCAACGCGCCTCTTGCCGCCGCGACAGTGGATTCGGCTCCAGTAAGTGAATCCCAGCCGACAACGAATGCATCCGCGCCGACGGGCGGCAATGAACAGACTTCACCTGCGCAAGCCAACTTGTCATTGACCTACCCCATTGTGGATACCAACCAAACCAACTGCTACAGCAGCGAAAACATTGTCACCTGCCCCGAGAGCGGAAGCGCCTACGCCGGGCAGGACGGCAATTACCAGAGCAGCGCCCCGCAATATCAGGATAACGGCGATGGCACCGTCACCGACCTTGTCACCGGCTTGATGTGGTCGCAATCACCCGACTTCAATGGGGATGGCGTGATCGACTCCAACGATAAGATGACCTTCTCGCAAGCCATCAGCAGCGCGGACTCTTCCACATTGGCGGGCTACGACGATTGGCGACTGCCGACCATCAAAGAGTTGTACTCCATCGTCACCTTTGACGGCATGGATATCAGCGCCTGTGGCATGGGCGGCGCCTGCAATGCCGTGCCGTTCTTGAACACCACTTATTTCGGCTTTGGCTACGGCGATACCGCCGCCGGTGAACGCGATATTGACGCACAATTCTGGTCGAGCACACAATACGTCAGCACCACCATGGGCGGCAATGCAACCGCATTCGGCTACAACTTCGCCGATGGACGTATTAAGGGCTACCCCATTTCCAGCCCGCGCGGCGAAACGACGCAGTACGTCCGCTATGTGCGCGGCAATCCCAGCTACGGCGTGAACGCCTTTGCAGATAACGGCAATGGCGCCATCACCGACCATGCCACCGGACTCACCTGGATGCAAGCCGACAGCGGCATCGGTATGAACTGGGGTGACGCGCTGAACTACTGCGAAGCCTCCACCGCCAGCGGCTTTGACGATTGGCGATTGCCGAACGCCAAAGAACTGCAAAGCATTGTGGATTATTCCCGTTCACCATTTACCACCAACTCCGCCGCCATAGACCCGCTCTTCCAAACCTCCACCATCATCGCCGAGAACGGCGCTACAGATTACGCCGCTTACTGGACAAGCACCACCCATGCCTCATCCAACGGCAGCGGGGCGTGGGGTGTGTACATCTCTTTCGGCGCGGCATACGGCATTATGAATGGACAGGTGCTGGATGTGCATGGCGCGGGCGCGCAACGCAGCGACCCCAAGGCTGGCGATGCCTCGCAATATTCTGAGGGACATGGTCCGCAGGGTGATGTGGTGCGTGTGAATAATTACGTCCGCTGTGTGCGCGGCGGAGATGTGACTTACACCTCCGGCAATGCGCCAACGAACACAAACCCGGGCACAACCGTCAACGGGCAGCAGCAACAGCCGCAGAGTGGGCAAGGGACCAATGGACAGAACCAGCCTACCGGTCAGGGTGGAAGCGCACAAGGCGGGCAAGGGCAGCAACCCCCGCAGGAAGCCATATCCGCGTGCAATGGTTTGTCCGATGGCTCAGTCTGTTCTTTCAATACCCCCAACGGAACCATGAACGGCACCTGCGGTACACCGCCTAATTCAAGTCAGTTGGCATGTATGCCTGCGGGTGGAAGACCGTAAAAATATTTTAGCGACAGAGGAGAAAAAAATGAAACACTTGTTTAGAAATGTATTGATCGGCGTCAGTATCGCGGCAATTGCATTTGAAGTTGTGCAGGTTCAAGCCGCGGGTAGTTTCCTGGATGTTCAGCAGGATACGATGAACTTTGGAATTATTCCGCTGGATGGCAGGGGCAATAACATCAGCCACCCGGAATGGGGAAGTGTGAACCAAAACTTTTTACGCCTCACCCCCGCAGATTATGGCGATGGTGTCAGCACACCGGCTGGGTCAGATAGACCCAGTGCGCGCACGATCAGCAATACTTTTTCGCCCAACTCGCAGGATGGTATTTTGAACGACCGCGATTACACGGCGTTTGTGTATGCGTGGGGACAGTTCCTCGACCACGACATTGACCTGACCGATAGCGCCTCGCCAAAGGAAGCGCTCATGGTGATCGTGCCTGCGGGGGATGAATGGTTTGACCCAACTGGAACCGGCACGATGGTCATTCCGCTTTCACGCTCAAATTATGATCCTGCCAGCAGTCCGCGCGAACAGATCAATTCGATCACAGCATTTGTGGACGGGTCGCAGGTATACGGTGTGGATGCAGAACGCGCCGCCGCCTTACGAACGTTTACCGGCGGACAGATGAAGGTGAGCGCGGGGAATTTGCTTCCCTTGAACACACAGGGCTTGCCGAATGCCAATGATGCCCACCGTGTGGATGATGCCCAGTTGTATCTGGCAGGCGATGTGCGCGCGAATGAGAACCCTGAGTTGGTGTCTTTGCATGTGCTCTTTGTGCGTGAGCATAACCGCGTTGCCAGTGAAGCCGCGCAGCAGCACCCCAACTGGACGGATGAAGAACTGTATCAATATGCGCGTCGTATTGTGATCGCGGAACTTCAACACATTACCTATGCAGAATTCCTGCCAGCCCTGCTTGGCTCGAATGCCCTGCCACGCTATAGCGGCTACAAGGAAGATGTGAACCCGGGCATTGCCAACGAGTTTGCCACGGGTGCATTCCGCCTTGGTCACAGCATGTTGGGAAGCGATATTGAGTTTTTGGATAACGATGGCGAAGAAGTGCGTGATGCGATGGAGCTGCGCGACTCATTCTTTAACCCGCTCGTGCTCAGCGATACAGACATTGACCCACTCTTGAAGTATCTCGCTTCGGACAATGCGCAGGAGATCGATACGGTTGCGGTGGATGATGTGCGCAACTTCCTCTTTGGTGAACCCGGGCAGGGCGGCTTTGACCTCGTCTCGCTCAACATCCAACGCGGACGTGACCACGGGTTGGCGGATTACAACACCACCCGTGAAGCGTATGGCTTGAGCCGCGTCACCCGCTTTGACCAGATCACATCTGACCCGGCGATGCAGGCAAAGCTCGCTTCCACGTATGGAAGCGTGAATAACATCGACCTGTGGATCGGCGGCTTGGCAGAAGACCACCTGCCCGGCTCCAGCGTTGGTGAAACCTTCAGCGCCATTCTTGTGGATCAGTTCGTGCGCCTGCGCGATGGTGACCGCTACTGGTATGAATCATCCCTGCCGCGTGATTTGGTGAATGAGATCAACGATACCTCGCTGGCAGATATCATCCGCCGCAATACAGACATTACCAAGCTGCAGGAAAATGTATTCTTCTTCAACGAAAGCACAGTGATAATCGATACCTCTTCCACAACACGGGCGCAGGTTCAGGGACAATCAACACTTTCTACTCAAGATGAAGAGGAGGGCGAACAGGAGCAGCGGGGTAATCCACCCCCACCGCCTCCCAGACCGAATGACCGCCCTCCACGCAACGGAAACGGGCGCGGTGGTGGCGGCAGGGGACGCCCATAGACTTATTCAAATCAAAATGCTCCCATCGTTCTTTCCAACGATGGGAGCGAGAAAAAAGGATAATCCCATGAATTACAAACTTGTATTGCCCATCCTTGTACTAATAACAACACTCACTGCATGTCAACCAACAAAGCCCGAACCTGTATCCGAGAATTCCAACCCGGCGCCACTGGCACAAACGCAACCAGACCAGGCAACTCAACCTACCCAACAGGATGCAACAATGGGCGAGGTGCAGATCAAAGCCGAGGTATGGGCAGATAACTGGTTCGCTTTTTATCTTGGAGATCAACTTATCAAAGAAGATTCGGTTCCAATTACGACTGAACGGTCTTTCAACTCCGAAACTTTCACCTTCAACGCTTCATATCCGATGACCTTTAACTTCATCGCCAAGGATTTTAAAGAAAACGATACAGGTTTGGAATACATCGGCACACAGCGTCAGCAAATGGGTGATGGCGGGCTGATTGCTCAATTCACGAACGTGCAAACCGGCGAGATCATCGCCGTGACAGATGCAAACTGGTCCTGCTCAGTCATCCATGAAGCGCCGCTTGATAAATCTTGCGAAAGAGAATCAAATCCCGTAGCAGGGACAATGCCTTGCGGTTACACCTCGCTCGAAGAACCCACCGGCTGGACAAGCGCAGACTTCGATTTCTCCACATGGAGCAAAGCCACCGTCTATTCCGCACAACAGGTTGGACCCAAAGACGGCTACGACCAGATCCGCTGGAATTCATCGGCTCAATTCATCTGGGGACCAGACCTGGAAACCGATAACACCATCCTGTGCAAATTAACGGTGACGCCATGAAAACGAAGTTGATTCCTTTCATGGCAGTGGTCATATTCTTTGTTGTTGGGTGCGGCTCTGCGCCAGATAACCAACCGCCACCTCCACCTGCACCCCCCACAAACGAGACCACAGTTGAAGCGACTGACATTCCATCAACATCGTCTGACGGCACATTCACTCTCACCAGTTCAGAGGTGAGCGAAGGAGGCGAACTTCCAAAGGAATTCACCTGTGATGGTTCCAGCGCAACCCTCCCACTTTCATGGAGTGATGTGCCAGAGGGAACGAAAAGTTTTGCCGTGATCATGCATCACATTCCCGGTCCCGGTGACTCGCATTGGTATTGGGTTCTGTATAACATTCCTGCAAATGTCACAAGCCTTGAAAAGAACACCAGTGGTATTGGCGCGCTCGGCAATAACAGCGTCAATAGCGAAACCAAATACGCGCCGCCTTGTTCCAAAGGACCCGGTGAAAAACTTTATACCTATACTGTCTATGCACTTTCCGCAGAACCGCAATTGAACGTGTCTGCTTCTGAAGTCAGCCGCGATGTCTTGCTCAATGCGATCAAAGACATCACTTTGGCAAGTGCCACGCTCAATGTAACATACACGAGGTGAGATCATGTCCATTACCCGACGAGATTTTTTGAAACTTTCAGCCTACGGATTCGGCGCCGCGTTTCTTGCCGCCTGTGGATACCGCCCCGGCGATACACCCCCGCCTCTCGACCTGACTGAGATGCCTGCTCTGTCTCCCACGGTCATTTCTCAAGCCTTGAACGAACTCGGCTTCTCTGCCTTCGCAAATAAAGTAACAACATATCGAGATGATAAGTACCTGCACGTTGAATCTGATGGAATGCCCAACCACAATATGATGGTCGGTATTACAAGTTGGCAGCAACAAGTTCCGTTGCCGCAGCCGTACACAGGGAGCAATGCCTGGCAGATTCCGCTTCAACCCGTCCTCGCCAAGAATCCGGTTTCGACAAAGACAAACCTATACCGTGGTGCAATTGCCATCGCGGTAAACGGTGTGCCGATCTTCAATGCCCTGAACAACCGTGGTGATGATGCCTACCTCTTTGGAGAATTGGATCAATGGGGCGGACACTCCGGGCGCGCGGATGATTATCACTATCACATTGCGCCCCTTCATCTCACTGAGATCGTGGGCATGGATAAGCCCATTGCCTACGCCCTCGACGGTTTCCCCGTTTACGGACTCACCGAAACAGATGGTTCTCCCGTCACCGAACTGGATGAGTTCAACGGTCACTTCGGTTCGGATGGCAGTTATCACTACCACGGCACAACGACCTATCCCTACATCAACGGCGGGATGCGTGGAGTGGTCACTGTCCGCGGTGACCAAATCGAGCCACAACCCCATACCACTCAGATCCGTGAAGCGTTGCAACCGCTCAGGGGCGCAGTCATCACAGACTTCACCGAAGTAGATTCCACGCATTATTCACTGGAATATGAAATTAACGGGCAAAAGTATTATGTAAACTATGGTGTGGATGGTCACGACTATACCTTTGAATTTATAGATGCTTCGGGCAGGAAAACGATCGAGACATATCATTCACATGAATAAAGCAAAAGTGCCAGAAAAAATCTGGCACTTTTATTATCAATTTCGATCCGCTATCCTCAATAAAATCACCCCAAACAACAACAGCAAACTCCCACCCAATTGTACATTGCTCATCACTTCGCTCAAAAAGAAATACGACAACACCGCCGTAAAGACCGGCTCCAGGGTGGCAACTAGGTTTGAAACCGTTGGCGAAAGATAGCGGATACTCAAGGTGTAAAGACCGAACCCGCCGAGGGTGGGGGCAACGCCGAGGAAGAACAGCAGCCCCCAGCCAGGCAGTGAATTACCCAACCACATCAAATTTGAGAACGCCGGGTCTTTGGTGATGAACAGGTCGCTGCCGAGGTTGAAGAAGAATAAAAAGAATGTTGCCCAGGCAAAGCTGTAAAGCAGCGCCGTCCACGAATCGATGTTTCTATCACCGGCGGTTTTGCCTTGCAGGTTGTACACGGCGAACATCAAACCGGTCATCAAGCCAAAAATAATGCCCAGCGGGTTCAATTTCCACATGGCGGGGTTGTGCGCGCCAGCCACCAAAATGGTGCCGATAAAACTCAACGCAATCGAGATGACCTTCACCCTGTTGAAGGTCTCTTTGAAAATGATGCGGCTCAGTATCGCCGTCATTGCCGGGGAAGAAAAAGCCAACACCGTGGCAACCGCCGCCCCGTTGTATTGAACCGAGAAGGTCCACATCGAATTGAAGACCGCCAGCGAAATTCCATACCATACCATCAAGCCCCAATGCTTGCGGTCTAATGCGAATAACGTTCGGTTGAAAATCAGCAGACCAACGAACATGCCGAACGCCACGAACAAATCCCGCCAGAAGGCGAGCACAAGCGAAGGGAGTTTGTAGGTGACAACAATGTAGCTGATGAGTGGTCCGGTGGTAGACCAAATGATGGTGGCGGCAAGTGCGATCATAAAACCGCGAGAGGATGTAGGTTTGTGCATGGGTTCCTTTACAAAATAAAAGACAGCCACAAAACGTGACTGCCTTTTTAAGGTGCCCCCACGGAGACTCGAACTCCGGTTTGAGCCTTGAGAGGGCTCCGTCCTGGGCCGCTAGACGATGGGGGCAATTAGCGTCTTTTGGAACGCGGGCGAGATTGTATCACCCGCGTTTTGAAACGTCAACAAAAATGTGTAGTTCCCGTGGTCCATGCACACCGATGGTCAAGGTCATCTCAATATCTGCCGTGCGCGAAGGTCCCGTGATGAAGACGGCGTTTTTTCCTTTGACCAAATCGATTGCATCGGGCAGGGATGGGAGGATGTCTTCTGCCTGCAAAACGGTGAGATGGATTTCAGGCAACAGCGAGCCAAATAACTCTTCATCCGCCTCTAAAACCGACCCGGTATCTGCCAGCCCAACCCAAGCCTTTGTCACACCGACGGTGAGAGTCGGGTCGGGGTTGTGGGTGAAGTCGATGCCTGCCTGGTGCAAGAGAGATTCGTCGAGGACGTTGGGTTGAAGATAAATGCGGTTGACGTTATTCGATAGTAGATATTCGATGATGGATTGGGTTGGGCTTGTGGTTTGATGGACGTTGCCGGAGAGCGCGGTAAGTTCGGCGGTGAATGGGTCGGTCAAGTTGGAAGGTTGGAAAGTTGGAATGTTTTCAGGTTGTTCTACGGGTGCGGTTTGCGGCTTGATTTCCCTATTCATTATTTCCGATTTCGCAAACCTCTCCCGAAATGTTTTACCCGCAAAACGCGGCATGTCTTTGCTGTATCCCCAACCGGTAAACGCGGGCAGGCGCATCCACTGCGAGCGGGGCGAGAGGAGATGCGTTGTCAGTGAAGCAAACTTTTGAGAGAGGGCAAACAGCTTCGGATGAGTCACGAGGCGGGTGTACATCTTCAAGAAAAATTTTGTAGATGAAGTTAATCCTGCGCCGCCTGAGATTGGTAATTGGTGATTGGTAATTGGTGATTGCCCCGCTCTTACTCTCGTCAACAACTTGGGCAGGTCAATATCTACGGGGCAGGCTTCTTTGCAGGCGCCGCACAGGGATGAGGCTTGCGCGAGTTGAACATAATTTTCGCCGAACAGCCCCGGCGAGATGACCGAGCCGATGGGACCGGGATATGGCGCAATCGAAAGGTCGCGCCCGATGTAGGCGTGCCCGCTGAGTTCGCGGAAGACAGGGCAGGCGTTGAGGCACGCGCCGCAGCGGATGCAGTAGAGGCTTTCTTTGAGCGGCGAGTTGCGCAGTTTGCTGCGTCCGTTGTCGAGGAGAATGAGATGACGGGTTTGACCCGGCATGGGTTTGTGAATCAGTTGGGTGTAGACGGTGAGTTTTTGCCCGGTGGCAGAACGTGGAAGCAGCGAGAGCAGCAAGGCAAGGTCGTCGAGATTTGGCGCGAGGCGTTCCATACCCATAAGGGCGATATGCGTTTTGGGAATTGTTGTAACCATGCGCCCGTTGCCTTCGTTGGTGACAATGCACATGCCGCCGGTTTCTGCCACGCCAAAGTTGACACCGCTTACGCCGATGTCGGCGGTGAGGAAGACTTCCCTCAAAACTTTACGGGCGGTGGCAGTGAGGGTGGGGATGTCTTCGGTGTATGGGATGCCAAGTTTTTCGTGAAAGAGTTGGGCGACTTGTTCTTTTTTGAGGTGTGCCGCCGGTGTGATGATGTGACTGGGTTTCTCTTTGCGCAGTTGGATGATGTATTCGCCCAGGTCCGTTTCGACGACGTTGATGCCGTGTGTTTCGAGGGCGCGATTTAGTTCGATCTCTTCGCTGACCATGCTTTTGGATTTGGCGATGAGGGTGCTTGGTAATTGGTGATTGGTAATTGATTTGGAAATTTCTAAAACGATATTGATGGCTTCGTGTGCATCTTTGGCGCGGTGGACGATGATGCCGTTGGCTTGGGCGTTGGCGATGAATTGATGCAGGGATTCGTCCAGCCGTTCGATTACGTCCGCGCGGATGTTGTGGGCGCGCACACGCCGCTCACGCCAGTCGGGGATGGATTCGAAAGCGGCGGCTTTGCCTTTGAGTCTGCGCTCAGTGTTGTTATCTAATGCAGTTTGGAGAGTTTCATTCTCAATTGATTGACGGATTCTTTGACGGAACGTACCCATGAGTTTTCCTTTTTTACAGCAAGGCGGGCGTTTTCATCGCCCCAGCGTTTTCGTTTTTCCATCATGCCTTCGGCTGTTTCTTTGCGCATTTCATGAATGATGCGCATGGCTTCTTCGCTTGCCATGCCGCGCCACCGCAGAAGCCCGTAAGCGACGGTGCCGGTACGGTGAATCCCTGCCGAACAATGAATGAGCAAGTAATTGCCATCGTCTAAAAGTTGTGAGAGTTGTGGCATGGCGTTTAATAATCTCTCATGCACCTCGCCTTGTGGGTAATTGCCATTGGGTACGGGAATCCAGACCCATTCCATACCGGCGTTTTGGGTCTGGCTGCCGATCTTCGGCGCAAACTCGCTTTCCTTCAACAAGGTAATGACATGCGTACAGCCCAACTCGCGCAGGAGTTTGAAATCCCTGCTGCCGGGACGGTGATTAAGCGCCATCCGTCCATTGCCAACTTTGACAAAGTTGTACGGTGATGGCTCTTTCATCTTTGATCCAAGACTTCGGCGATATGCACAACCCGTTGTTGTTTCTCCTGCCGCTTCAAGCCGCCCATGATATGCATGAGACAGCCTGCATCGGTGATGACGAGAGTGGGGGCTTGCGTTGCTTCGAGATTGGAAATTTTGCGCTTCAACCACTCCGCCGAGAGTTCGGGGTGCTCGACAGACATCACGCCGCCGAAGCCGCAGCATTCGTGGGCGTTGGGTAGTTCGACCAGCGTTGCGCCTTTCACGTTTTGTAAAAGTGCGCGTGGCTGCCTGTCTACGTTCAGTCCGCGCAGGGTGTGGCAGGAGGGATGGTAGGTGAGCAGTCCGTCCCATTTTGCGCCGAGGTCGGTGACGTGGAGTTTATCCACGAGGTATTCGGTGAATTCGTAGACTCGTTTTCCAAATGCCTCTGCACGCGGATGCCATTCAGGGTCTCCTTCAAAGAGTTCCAGAAGATTGTGCTTGAAATGATGGGCGCATGAGCCGGAAGGCGTGACGATATCTCCCCCTGCCTGCTCGAATAAATTAATGGTGTGTTCTGCAATTGCCCGCGCATCCGTCCGCAAACCGGCGTTGAATTGGGGCTGCCCACAGCAGGTTTGGTCGGGGGCGAAGTCCACGTCAATGCCGAGGCGGTTGAGAATCTTTACGACGGCTTCTCCCGTTTCGGGGAAGAATGAATCGGTGAGGCAGGTGATAAAGAGTTGGACGGTGGGCATGGTCAAATTATACGACCAAGAAAAATGCCCCTGAAAATCTCAGGGGCATTTGATGTTTTTTTGTATTATTTTCCGTACCACATGCGGGCGAGGATATTATCTTTGATGTCGAACTGGTGATAGAGAGCCGCGCCAACATGTAAAGTGACAAGCCCGATGGCGAGGATGAAACCGAGGTGGTGAATATCACCCAGGAAACCGGCTCGGGTAATTTGCACAGTATTATCTGCCATGTAGGCAAATAAATTGCGGTTATAGGCGATCAGTCCGCCCAAGCCTAAAATAAAGAAGGTAGCCAGGTACAGACCGAGATGCGTCAATTCGCCGATCTTGTTGAAGAATGAGTTACCGGCATCCAATGGGGCGGGGCGTTTGGTGGAGAATCGGACAATGACGCGGATGACCATCAAAACGAACAAGATGAAGCCGAGGCGCATGTGAATGTTCACGGGTGAGTCGCCGCCCGATTCAGAAAGCAAGCCTGCGCTCAACATAACGATTACAACAAGCCAATGCAAGGTAACAAGTGCGGGATGATATCGTTTGGGTGTTTCCATTTTTTTCTCCTGATTTTGTTTTACTGACTATAGACGTGTTGTATTAATTTATGATTACAAACATGCCTTCTTGAAAGTTTCTACATAATTTTCCCATAATTATAAAAATCCCTGAAGGTTAAGAACCTTCAGGGATTTTGTCTTGCTTGTTTATACAACTAGGCTAACCAGTTTGCCTTTGACCACGATCACTTTCTTTGGTTCTTTGCCTTCCAGTTGTTTTTGAACGGTTTCGCTTGCCAGCACTGCCGCCTTGATATCTTCCTCGCTGGCGTCGGCATCCACTTTGATGCGGTCGCGGACTTTGCCGTTGATCTGGACGGGGATCTCGACCACGTCTTCCTTGGCGGCGGCTTCATCCACACGAGGCCATTCCTGCTGATGGATGGAGTACGGTTTGCCGAGGTGCTCGGTCCACAACTCTTCGGCGACGTGCGGGGTGACAGGAGCCATCAGCTTCAAGTAGATTTCCTGCGCTTCCTTCCACTCGTCTGAACCGGCGGCTCCGGCTTCGCGGGCTTTGTACATTTCGTTTAACAGTTCCATCAGCGAAGAGACGATGGTATTGAAATCGAAATTTTCGAAATCGCGGGTGACGCGCTTCAAGGTTTGGTGAACCTTTCGGCGTAGATTCTTTTTCGTTTCGTCAGAGGCAGTTACAGGTCCGGTTTGATCCGTGAATAGAGTCCACACACGGCGGATCCAGCGGGCGGCGCCTTCAATGCCTTTCGAGTCCCACGGTGCGCCCATCTCCCAACGCGCAAAGAACATGATGTAAGCACGGACGGTATCGGCGCCGTATTTATCTACCAGCACGTCGGGTGCAATAACGTTGCCGCGACTCTTCGACATCTTTTCGTTGTCTTCGCCCAACACCATGCCCTGGTTGCGCAGCTGCGTCATCGGTTCGTGACCTTCGGTGATGCCCATGTCGCGCAAGGCTTTGTGGAAGAAGCGCGTATACAGCAGGTGCATGGTGGCATGTTCAATGCCGCCGGTGTAGGTATCCACGGGCATCCAGTAGTTGTATTCTTCTTCGCTGAACGGACCTTGGTCAAATTTTGGCGAGAGATAACGCAGGTGGTACCACGACGAACACATGAAGGTATCCATTGTGTCGGTCTCACGCTCGGCGGGTCCGTTGCAGACGGGGCAGGTGGTGTGCTTCCAGGTCGGGTGCAGTTTCAGTGGAGATTCGCCGGTCGGCTTCCACTCGACATCTTCGGGCAGGGTTACAGGTAATTGGTCGTCGGGGACGGGATTCCAGCCGTGGGTGGGGCAGTTCACCATTGGGATGGGCGACCCCCAATAACGCTGGCGCGAGATCAACCAGTCACGGTAGCGATAGTTGACCGACTCTTTGCCTACACCTTTTTCTTGCAGCCAGTCGATCACTTTGGCTATGCTCGGATTTTTGCGTCCCTTTTCGGTATTGACGGGGGTACCGTCCAATATGCCAGAATTGACCATGACACCCGCGCCAATAAAAGCAACGTCACCGACCACCGCTTCATTCTGACCTTCAGGCAGGATCACGGGGATAATGGGCAGGTCATACTTTTTGGCAAAGGCAAAGTCGCGCTCATCGTGCGCGGGCACAGCCATGATCGCGCCCGTGCCGTAAGACATCAAAACATAATCTGCGATCCAGATCGGAATGCGCGCACCATTGACCGGGTTGATGGCGTACCCGCCGGTGAACACGCCGGTCTTTTCCTTATCCAACGCACCGCGCTGAATATCCGATTGTCTCGCGGCTTGCACTTTATATTCGTTCACCGCGGCTTTGTTTTCGGCAGTCGTGATCTCATCCACCAACGGATGTTCCGGCGAGAAGACCATAAAGGTCGCACCCCACAGCGTGTCTGGGCGGGTGGTGAAGATCTCTACATCGTGGTTGCCAATTTCGGTCTTGAAGATCACCGAAGCGCCTTCACTGCGGTCAATCCAATTCGTTTGCAGGGTCTTCACCGTTTGGGGCCAGTCTATGCCGTCGAAGCGCAACAGCTCATCTGCGTATTGGGTGGTCTTGAAGAACCACTGTTCCAAATCCTTTTTGATCACTGGCGTTTCACAGCGTTCGCAGTGACGGTCGTCGCCCCAAACCTGCTCGCGTGCCAGCGTCGTATTGCAGTTCGGACAGAAATCCACTGGCGACATTTTGCGATACGCCAGCCCGTGTTTGTACAACTGGATGAAGAACCACTCCGTCCACTTGTAATATTCCGGTTCGCACGAAACCATCTCGCGTTCCCAATCGAACATCGCGCCCATCGAGCGCAGTTGTCCGCGCATACGGACGATATTGTCACGGGTGCGCACCATCGGGTGAATTCCGCTCTTGATGGCGGCGTTCTCCGCAGGCAGACCAAACGCATCGAAGCCCATCGGGAACAACACGTTGAATCCCTTCATGCGCATGTAACGCGCGCGCGCGTCCGAAGGCGTCATCGCATACCAGTGACCGATGTGCAGGTCACCGCTGGGATAGGGCAGCATCGTCAATGCATAAAATTTCTTTTTGCTGTGATCAATTTTTGAGCGGTAAAGTTGATCAGCATCCCATTTTGACTGCCATTTTTTTTCAATACTGCCGGGGTTATAAGACAGATCCTTCACTTTATTCTCCTCAATTGCCTTTTTCTTTTTCTCCACAGGGACGATGGCTTTGGGCTTCTCAGTCACAGGTGTAATGGCAGCCTGTGGCGCAGGAATGATCGCCTTCGGGGACGCTGTAGCCTTGGATTTCACCGCTTCTTTCTTGACTTTAGGCTGACTCGCCTTTTTGACCGTTGCTTTGGCTGTGGGCTTTTTCGCCACAACCTTCTTTACCGCCTTTTTGGCAACTGGCTTTACCGTCTTTTTTACGGTTGCCTTCACTACCTTCTTCTTTACCGTAGTTTTCTTTGCGGTCGGCTTTACAGCCTTCTTCGCAGCGGGTTTCTTTTTTGTTTCTTCTTTTTTGTTTTTTGTTGTAACCATTCTTACCTCGTAATAATTCTTGTAGGGCGGGTTTCTAACCCGCCATGTATTTGTTATTGAAAACTTTCCAGTCTAAATGCCCTACGGGCACATAGCCTGACCTACGATACACGCAAACAAAGAAGACCCGCAAGAAGTGGACCCTGCTTCCAAAAAATTTGTATACCGTTCATGCGTGCCTCCTTTTTATTGTCATTGCGAGGCGGTGTTCGTCCCGCCGAAGCAATCTCTAGTCTATGTAGGGGATTGCTTTGGGCTGTTGTCCTCGCTTAAAACAAAAAACCCTTCATCCACATCAGGGACGAAGAGTTCTCTCCGCGGTACCACCCGAATTCGTCACTTAGCCACATGGTTTGGGAGTCCTTCGTCTGTTTATCTTGCGACCAACCGACTATTTGACTAACCAACTACATAACTAACCAACGCTCTTTGAACGCTGTAACGGGCATACCCGGCGCAGACTACTTGATTCACCAACGCAGTTGCTCTTGCGAGCGGTCAGGCGAGTTCGGTCTTTTTAAGTGCTCTCGTGGGCACGGCTGCTGGGCTTCCACCTCAACTTCCCAACTCGCTGACGAGACGACCTACTACTCCTGCCATCACTTTTACAAAAAGGACGGGTATAAAACCCGTCCCTACATTGTGGTGGACCCAGGGGGATTCGAACCCCCGACCTTCTCAATGCCATTGAGACGCGCTCCCAACTGCGCTATGGGCCCAGGAATATATTTGTCTGAACGCTGTGGACCTGAGGGGATTCGAACCCCTGACCTCCTCAGTGCGATTGAGGCGCGCTCCCAACTGCGCTACAGGCCCGTCGTTCAAAAGGCGATGGCTATTCTACCTGAGGGAGGGGGGAATGTCAATAAAGGAATGCAAGAAAATAAAAAATCTGGACAGAAGTCATTTTTAACTTGACCCGTCACTTTGAACGTCCTACAATTCAATAGTCTGACAAATTCACCGCCTCTTTCATCATTTTGAACGGGTGCGGCTCCATTGACCTTTTACCACTCTGATACCTTTCCCCAAACAGGAGACATAACATGCCCGATTATCTTTTCCGTGGTTCGCTCGAAAAGCTGGATAAGGATGTCTTTGATCTGACCCAACTCGAAGCCGAACGCCAATATCGCAAACTGATCCTCATCCCCAGTGAATCGACCGCGCCGATGGCAGTGCGTGAAGCGCTCATGTCTGCCTTTCAGAACATTTACGCCGAAGGCTACCCCAGCGAAGAATCGCGCTGGATGAGTGAGGATGAAATTCTCGATCACCCCATGCGCCTCGCCGATTATCGCCGCAACGGCGACCCACGCTATTACAAAGGCGTGGAATATGCTGACGCCGTGGAAGCCCTTGCCCGCCGCCGTGCCGCCGAAGCCTTCGCTGCGAATGGCTTTACCGCCGACCAGATCTACGTCAACGTGCAGGCGCTTTCGGGCGGACCTGCCAACAATGCGGTCTATCAAGCCTTGTTGAACATCGGCGATACCGTAATGGGACTCGACCTGCTGCATGGCGGTCATCTCTCGCACGGCTCGCCGGTCAATCGCAGCGGCAAATGGTTCAAGGCTGTGCATTACGGCGTGGATGCGAATGAGAAGCTCGATTACGAAGCCATTCGTCAGTTGGCTTTAGAAAACAAGCCGAAACTGTTGATCGCCGGTTACTCGTCCTATTCATGGGTGCCAGATTGGAAGAAGTTCCGCGAGATCGCCGATGAAGTGGGCGCGTACTTGCTGACCGACATCTCCCACATCGGCGGTCTTGTTGCGGCGGGCGTTGTACCTTCGCCCGTCGGCATTGCCGATATCGTGATGTCTACTACGCATAAGTCGCTCGACGGTCCACGCGGGGCGGTGTTGATGACCACCAAAGCCGACATCGCCAAGAAGATCGATAAAGCCGTTTTCCCCGGTGAGCAGGGTGGACCGCATGTAAATGTCTTTGCAGGTTTGGCGCTGACCTTCAAGCTGGCGCAGACCAAGCAGTTCAAGAAACTGCAAGACCAGACCATCAAGAACGCGGTAGCGATGGCAGATCAATTCACCAAGCGCGGACTGCGCGTGCCGTTCGGCGGTACGAACTGCCACATGCTGAACGTGGATTGTTCCTCCATCGTTGGTGAAGATGGAACGAAGTTAAGCGGTGATCAGGCGGCTCGCATTCTCGATATCGTCGGTGTGGTCGTCAACCGCAATACCATTCCGGGTGATAAGAGCGCGGCGGCGCCTTCGGGCATTCGCCTCGGTACACCGTGGATCACCCAGCGCGGATTCAACGAGAAGCAGTCGCGCCAGTTGGCAGACATCATTGCCGATGTGCTGTTGGCGTGTGCGCCTCATGCCGTAGCAACCGTTCGCAAGGGCAACCAACGCCGCGCAAAAGTGGACTTCAAAGTGTTCAACGATGCCAAGTTGAAGATCCGCAAGTTGGCGATGGGTGCAGGCATTGACTTCAAGCCGACCAAAACCGGTTACCCGCATTTCTATTACATCGACGACAAAGCCACCACGGGTGTGTATGAACTCAGCGGTCAACGCATTCGCCAGGTGTTGGATTATGTCGCTTCGTCTGACCTCTCGGCTTTGAAGAAGGGCAAGACGCAAGTCACTTCGATTGCGACTCCGAAGGGTGTTGTCAAAGGTTTGTTGAAGAACGTGGATAACACCACCTATCAATTATCTGTTCCGGTGAAGGATGCTTCTGTCGTGGGCACATGGCTGCGCGATCTTTCTGATGGGTACACCTCGTTCAATTTGGACGGCTCGAAAGATTTCAGCACCAAGCGCGTGCCGGGTCCGTTTGTGGTGAGTGAAGTGAAAGCGAAACTCGCCGCTACGAATCCGCCGCTTCAGAGTGAGGTCAAGCCTTGGTTTGTAGGCGTCAGCTCAAACGTTAAGGAAGAGGCGCTGCCGCCCTTCGCTTGGAATGAAGTCGAAGGGGAGTTAAAGAAAACAGCGTTGAATCAAACTCATCGAGACCTCGGCGGTAGAATGGTCCCCTTTGCCGGTTGGGAAATGCCGGTGGTGTACACGTCTATTTTTGAGGAGCATTTGGCGACTCGGCAGGCGGCGGGTTTGTTTGACGTGAGCCACATGGGCGCCTATGACGTGCGCGGTGCGGATGCCGCCTCTTTCCTCGACACGGTCTGTGGCAATGACTGCGGAGGTTTGATGCCGGGTGAGAGTTTGTACACCCACTTCCTCACGCCCGATGGCGATGTGATCGACGATACATTGGTCTATCGCCGCGGATTTGATAACTTCCTGGTGGTAGTCAACGCCTCGAACGATGACAAGGATCGCACTTGGTTGGAAAGTGTGCGCGACGGCAAAGTGAAAATTGATAACGCTCGTCCGTGGGCGCGCTCGTACGGCTACAATGCGGAGATCCGCAACCTGCGTGAGGCGTCGTCTGGCGATGCCATGCGCGTGGACATTGCTCTGCAAGGACCGAAGAGCCGCGACACGCTGCTGGCGATGGGCGTGGATGATGAAACCCGCGCACGCATTATGAAGTTGAAGAGAACTGAATTATGTGATGCGAACGTGGGCGGCTTTGACTTGATCGTTTCGCGCACGGGTTACACCGGCGAGAAGATGGCGTTTGAGTTGTTCGTTCACCCCGATAGCGCCGTGGCATTTTGGAATGGCATCTTGAAAGCGGGTGAGCAGTTCGGCGTGAAGCCCATCGGTTTGGGCGCGAGAGATTCACTCCGCACCGAAGCGGGCTTGCCGTTGTATGGTCATGAAATGGGATTGGGTTCCGGTAAATTTGACGGACGCGATCTGGGCGTTGCCGAAGGCGGATTTGGTTCGTATGTGAAGACCTACAAGCCGTGGTTCATCGGGCGCGATGCCTTTGTGGCGCGTGAGAAAGAACGCAAGGGAGTGGTCGTCCGTTTCACCTTCGACGAACAGCGCACACGCATGGCGCACAACGGTGACCCGGTGGTCAATGCGGACGGGAAGCAGATCGGCTTCGTGACCTCCTGCGCCATCGACAGCGCGCGCTTCATTACCGGTCAAGCCTTCGTGGATTTGGCGTATGCGAAACAGGATACGGTTATCGGCATCCATCAGGGCGGGAATATGGAACGTCCCGCCGGGTTGGCGAAGGTGGTGAGTAGGTTTGCGAAGTTGTAGTAAGTGAATAGGAAATAGTGAATGGGACGGCGTCAGGGGTGGGACGCCGTCCTTTTATTGCCATGTTCGTTTGGCGGGATTCCATTTTGTATTTGGAGAAAGTTCTGGGTTTGCGAGGGGCGTCTCCAAAAAATTCCATATTTCTTCTGTCAATGTGAGCAAATTGTTGGTATTGGTGTTCAAGGTGTTTTTCTTCAAGAAACTTTGCCAGCCCGCCTGATATTTAAGCGCAAAGTCGGCGGATAAACATTTGGGGCGGCTGACGGGAAGCTCGGTGTTGCGGTTTTTGAACGTCGTTATGAGCGCTTCCTGCAAAGGAAATAGATCGAGTTCAAAATATTCGGAGATCAACCACACATCATAATAATCTTTCCAACGACTGGGTGCTTGGGCGTATTTATCCATTGCATGTAACTTTTCTGAAACAACAAATTCGGGCGAATATCCCTTGATCTGTGGACGTTCCATGCCGCTTAGCAGTGTCGGAAAACTGATCTCTTTGGCGGAAGATAGAATTTCATCTGAAAATCCAATGTCAATGTGAATGGGAATTTCAGCCCTGCCCAAATATCCCAATAGATTGGCACTGATGCCCATGCGTTCGACATCGACCAGTCTTTCTTCAACTTGAATGGTGTTAGCGTCGAAATTCAGACCATCTTCAGGGACAAGAGTAGTGACGGCCGCCTTGAGAATTTGAATGATGGCTTCTGTATTCTGCTTCAACGAACCGAGAAAATCTATGTCTCTTGTAGAGCGGCGTTGTTCTATTTCCCATACTGTAAATATCAAACCGCCTTTGAGGACGAAATTGTTGGCATATTCGGTCTTTGATATACGATACAGAAACCGTTCCATGCCGTAGTGTTGAAGCAATTCATTGAATGGCTTTTTGGACCGTTGACTTTCATTGGCTAGACGTGCATGTATCGAAGCGGAGATATTTTTCATACAAGCGTTTCCAAATAGGGAAGCATCAATTTCTCGACGCGGTTGATTCTGGCGTATTCCATGAGCTTATTCACATTGCGAGACCTGCTCGACATATAATCCTTCAAGGCTTCCAGAGCGACATCTTTCCCGACCTCGTGACGATATGTAAAGCAATCGGCAACGGTTTTTTCCTTGCAATAGATTCGGACTTTAATGCCATCAATTGTATGTTCTTCCACGCCAGCCGCATATTGCTTTTCTGACCGGATAAATGCTTTGACAGGTGGGTATTCAACTTTTGGGTAACTTGTTCCACGAGGTAGGGCAAGGTATATCCAATGTGGAATTTGGGTGGTGAGCCGATGAAAATACAGTGCGGATATCAAAAACACAATACCTTTGGGAATGAGCAGGCTGGTTAGCACAAGGTCGGGGTCGCTCAACGGCTCGGACTCTGCCAGCCTGTACAGCCCCCGTGCCTCTTTTATCAGATCACCGCTTTTGGTCATTTCGTAAAGGATATATTCCGGCACGCCAAGGTTAATGGCTTCCACACGTCGCAAGATGCCATGCCGCTTTTGAAAGATGCTTTTGGCTGTTTGGAATTTGTTGGTTTTCATTGGCTCGTGCCTCCGCTCTTATTTTACAAGGAAAACACTACATTTTCAATGGAAATGTAGTGTTTTCCTAAAATTCATCTGAGAGAGGCTTCTGGGGAGGTGTGGTTTTAGCTCCTCGGGGAGGCGGGGGTGGGGTTGTTTTTCGGCGCATGATAGGGGCTGTCCCTGCTGGAGGTGGGGATGGAACAAGTCCGCAGACCTCTCCCTGATCGGCGTAATAATCGAACAAGTCCGTTTGCCCGAAGGGTAGTTGGTGGCAGGGGAAACTTGCCCCCAGAATGGGGGGTAGGGAAAGCGTGGGTGGTTTTATATAATTTGAAATAAATCATTTTAAAATTTAGGTGTAACTCATGAAACTTATTGTTGCTGTATTTGTGTTCCTTGCCAGCATGTTCTTTGGGCTGGTGATCATCGCCAATGGAGTCCTTGCGGGTAGATATGAAACCATGCTCCCATACACAGCTGGAGCTGTTTGCCATCAGGGTGAAGAGTTGTCGCTTGAAAAGTCCACGAGCACGAGTGGTGGTACGGTTGTAGTTGATGGATACTCGTATGACACTGGTTTTACAGAAAATACACTTTATTGTGTAAATCAGACCACTGGAGATAAGCGCGAAGTGACAAATGAAGCTTATAACGAGGTTATAAAACTTCAAAAACGTATTGGATGGTGGGCGACGATTGGCATTTTTGTGATCATCATGCTTCCCATTCTAGTGTTCTGGTCAGCCATTCTAAAGAGGTTTGACCGGCTCATTGGTTATAAACCAACATAGCAACAACAGATTGAAATCTTTTGTACCGTAGGCGGCGTATGAAAGGCTGGGGAAGGGTAAAATTGTGACACCCCAAAAATATTTTGGAGAATCATCTTAGTCAAATGGGAGTCTGCCATGCTGGAATACGTCAACCTTGAACTGGCTTTGCCGCAGGACGAATATAAAAAACGACTGCGTCCCTTACAGCAGCGGCTCTATGAATTAGAGCACGCCGTCTTTGATGCCAAAATTCCGGTCATCATCGTCTTTGAGGGCTGGGCAGCCACTGGCAAAGGACGGCTCATCACCCTGCTCGCGGAACGGCTAGACCCGCGCGGTTTTCGCGTCGTCCCCATCACGCCGCCACGCACCGCCGAAACCCGCTACCCGTGGATGTGGCGCTTCTGGCAGAAAATTCCAGCCCGTGGGCAAATGGTCGCATTTGATACCTCATGGTATCGCCGCGTCTTGATCGAACGGTTGAATAAAACGGTCAAAAAAACTGAACTGCGTGCCGCCTATCAAGACATTGTCGAATTCGAAGAAATGCTCAGCGCCGATGGAACCGTCATCTTAAAATTCTGGCTGCACATCAGCGAAGCCGATCAAAAAAAACGCATCAAGAAACTAAGCAAAGATAAATTGACAGCGTGGCAGGTTAGTGAAGAAGATCAGTTGCAAAACAAGCGTTATGAAAAATTCACAACCTATGTCGAAGATATGATCGCCCGCACAGACTCGCCGCATTCTCCCTGGACGATCGTGGAAGCAGCCGACCGATATTACATGCGCATCAAAGTGTTTGAAACCATCATCGCCTCCCTTGAAACCCGCCTGGGGCTGCCCGCCTCTTCAGAGACAAAGCCTAAACGTCCGCGTGTGACAAAAGAAATGAAAGGAGCCGTCAATGCTTGATCGACTTGATCTTACCCAGGCAATGGAACGCGAAGCATACGATAAACAACTCAAGACCTTGCAAGCTGAGATCCATGAACTTGCGTTTCAAGTCTATGTCCAAAAGCGACCTGTGGTGATCGTTTACGAAGGTATGGATGCCTCCGGCAAGGGCGGCACCATCAAACGCCTGACAGAACGCATCGACCCACGCGGATACGTGGTCTGGCCCATTGCAGCTCCCTCTGGCGAAGAGAAAGAGCGTCACTACCTATATCGTTTCTGGCGGCGTTTACCCGAACAGGGACAGATCGCCATCTTTGACCGATCCTGGTATGGTCGCGTGTTGGTCGAACGCCTCGAAGGTTTTTGCACCGAAGCCGATTGGCGCCGCGCTTATAGTGAGATCAATCAATTTGAACGTCAACTCACCGAGTCTGGCACCATTGTCTTTAAATTTTGGATGCATATCAGCAAGCAGGAACAACTGCGCCGCTTCAAAGAACGTACCCGCACCCACTACAAGACTTGGAAGATCACCGATGAAGATTGGCGCAATCGCGGCAAATGGGAAGATTACATCATTGCCGCTGAAGAAATGCTATTGAAGACAAGCACCCCTGATGCCCCGTGGACATTAGTGGAAGCCAACGACAAATATTTTGCACGCATCAAATCTCTGCGCACGGTTGCCGAAAAATTACGCCGCGCATTAAAGTAAAGAATAATTTTCTCGTTCTCTTTTTCACATGAGGCGAGTACTCTAAATTCATCCAACCCCCTTTTGCAGATGTACCGTGCGAGAGAGGGTTGTGATTTTTTTTTCGATCTGAGATCAGCGACTTGGATGGGCGTGGGTTTAAGGTAAAATTGCTGGGTTTAATTCCCAATACACGGGGTTTGAAAGTTACCCCTTAGTAAGACAGGAACTTATTTTGTTCGAAATTCTATTTCTTGGCACTTCAGCATCTGCTCCATCTGCCCACCGTGGCCTATCCGCTCATATTGTTTCCCATAACGAATATCGTTTTTTGGTCGATTGCGGAGAAGGCACGCAGCGTCAGATATTGCAGTCGGGCAAGGGCTTCAAACGGCTGACCCGCGCACTCATTACACATGGGCACCTCGACCATATCCTTGGTTTGGGCGGGCTGCTTTCCACCTTCCTGCGTTGGGAAGCCATTGAAGAGTTCGAGGTGTTTGGAAGTAAAGGCACATTGGAGCGTGTTCGTACTCTTTTGTTCGATGTGGTTCTGAGAGGAAGAAAAACCCCAATGCCCCTGCGTCTGGTGGAGATCAAGCCTGGGGTCATCTTTGAAGCGGAAGATTTCACGGTCACAGCTTTTTCCGTTTCGCATGGACGGGCAGACAGTCTGGGTTATGTTTTTGAAGAAAAATCCCGCCGCCCTTTTCTTGCCGAAAAAGCGGACGCGTTGGGTGTGCCGTTCGGACCGGAACGCAAAGCATTGGTTCAAGGCGAGGCGGTTACATTGAAAGATGGAACACGCATCGAACCTGACGATGTGCTGGGTGCCTGGGAAAATGGCAGTAAACTTGTCCTTGTGGGTGATACCGGACGCACCGATAATCTTGTTGAAGTCTGCCGGGATGCCGATGCCGTGGTGATCGAATCCACTTATACTGAAGAAGAAGCGGATATGGCGGGGCAGTTCTCACACCTTACCGCACGAATGGGAGCAGAACTTGCCAAACAGGCAGGGGTTAAGAAATTAATTCTTACGCATATTTCACGCCGTTATCGTGGCAGGGATGTGCTTGCCGAAGCGCAGGCGATCTTCCCCAACAGTGTGGTGGCGCGGGATTTTGATACTTTTGTGATAAAGAAAGAAACTCAAGATGGCTGATAAATTTACAATAGGTGTTTTAACATCCGGGGGTGATGCCCCGGGTATGAATGCTGCGATTCGCGCAGTGGTGCGTACAGCGCTGGCGAATAATATGAATGTGCTTGGCGTGATGCATGGATACGAAGGGCTCATTAACGGTGAGTTTAAGTCTATGGGTGCGCGTGATGTGGGCGGCATTTTGCAGCGCGGCGGGACGGTGCTGCTGACCAGCCGCAGCAAACGTTTTATGGAGCCGACCGGTCAACGGGAGGCGATCCGTAAGATGAACGAGGCGGGTATGGATGCCCTGATCGTGATCGGCGGCGAAGGTTCAATGAATGGCGCTTATGCACTTTCGCAACAGGGTGTGAAGGTGATCGGCATCCCCGGCAGTATTGATAATGATATTTGGGGTACGAATATTGCCGTTGGCACCGATACTGCCATGAACACCATTATGGATGCGGTGGATAAACTGCGTGATACGGCTTCTTCGCATCAACGGGCTTTTCTCATCGAAACCATGGGGCGTAACAGCGGTTATCTTGCGGTTATGGCAGGTATCATCTGCGGTGCTGAGATCGTGTTGATCCCCGAAACACCTGTGGTTAAAGAAGAAGTAGCAAAAGCTGTGGAAGATGCCTACCGGCGTGGCAAGACCCATGCCATCATCATCAATGCGGAAGGCTCTGATATTCGTACAACTGAACTCGCCGCCATGATCGACGAGATGGATCTCGGTTTCAAGACGCGTATGACCATTCTTGGTCATATCCAGCGTGGCGGGTCGCCGACTGCGTATGATCGTCTGCTGGCCTCTCGCATGGGCGTGAAAGCAGTGGAGGCGCTGGTGGAAGGCACACATGGTGTGATGACTGGCTTGAGAAGCAAAGGTATTGGGTTTGTTCCTATCGCTGATGTAATTAATAATAAACGCAAGGTAAATATGGAGTACTATCACATGGTGAAGGTGCTCGCACGATAAAACAAACAAAAAGGCGGCGATGACTGTGTGGTCATCGCCGCCTTTTGTGTTAACCGGTTTTGTAGAAATCCTCTTCTTCGATCATGGAGAGGAAAATATCCACCACTCTTGGGTCAAAGTGTTTGCCAGATTCGTTACGGATGTATTCTGCCGCCATTTCTTTTGACCACGCTTCACGATAAGACCGGTCACTGGTTAGGGCGTCCCAAACATCCACCACGGCGAAGATGCGTGCAGAAATGGGGATTTGCTCCCCGCGCAGCGCTTTTGGGTAACCGGTTCCATCCCAACGTTCATGGTGAAACTGGGGAATATCCAATGCGGGTTTAAGATAGGCGATGGGGTGAAGCATGTTGTACGCATGGGTGGTGTGCTGACGCATGATCTCCCATTCTTCGGGGGTGAGTTGATCTGGTTTATGAAGAATGTTATCGGGAATTCCCATTTTGCCAATATCATGCAAAAGAGCTCCCCGCCGAATGTTCATGATATCGGTATCTGGAATGCCCATGCGCTGCGCCAGTTTGAGCGTGAGGTTTGTGACCCGCTGGGTATGCCCCTCGGTTTCGCGGTCTCGCAAGTCTAATGCACGCGACCAGCCTTCGATGGTGGCATCGTATGCAAGTGTCAGTTCAAAGTTTGATCGTTGAAGGTTTTCAAAGAGTTGGGCGTTATCAATGGCAATTGCCGCCTGGTCTGCGATCATGCCAAGAAAGTCTAACCAGTCCTGGTCGGGGTGAAGAGGCGAACGCTGGAATATCTCCAAAACGCCCACGATCTGTCCTTTGGCGATGAGCGGAGAACCGATATAAGCGCTAAAGTTTTCGCCTGCCATAGAGAGGGCATTTGCAAGGCGTGTCTCTGTTTTGGAAAGGTTGGGAATATGGAGGGTTTTTCGATCTACAAGGACGCGTCCGGCAAACCCCTCACCCATGCCGAGCTTGGTGTATTGGGTTGCTTTGGAAAGGAAGCCACGCCCGGCGGTATAGTTTAAGGTGTGGGTATCTTTGTTGAAAAGCAGCATGGAAGCCGCATCCACCTTGAGCTGTGTCAGCACTTCACGTAAGATGACTTCAAGTGTCATGCGCAGGTCAAAGTTCGAGTTGATGGCGGTGTCGATGGCGTGCAGGGCATTGAGCTGTTTGAGGTGGTTATCAAGCTGTTGTTCGTTTAGTTTTCGGGCGGTGATATCTTCAAGAATGCCTTCGTAATACAGGATATTTCCATTTGCATTGCGAACAATGCGCGCATTTTCAGATACCCATACGATCTGCCCGTCCTGACGTTTCATTTGATATTCAAAACCAGAGATACTGCCTTCCTCTTCGAGCAAGAGTTTGAAGTCATCACGACGGGAAGGATTGCTGTATAACTGCCCTGCAATATCAGTGACGGATTTCAGCATATCTTGCGGGCTGGCAAACCCCAGCATTGTTGCAAAAGCGGGGTTGACCGTAAGGAAGAACCCGGCAGGCGAACTTTGGTAAATACCTTCAATTGCATTTTCAAAGATGCTGCGGTAATTCTCTTCTGCGGCGCGCAGGGCGTTTTCGGCGTACACACGTTCTGTGACATCTCTCAAAATGCCTTCGTGATAGAGAATATTCCCCTGCTCATCATGGACGTAGTACCCATGATCTTCCACCCAAATTTCATTCCCATCTTTGCGCCGCATACGGTAGATTTCTGTTTCCTGCTGCCCTGTATCCAGAATGTGGCTGCCCCGTTCTTCCGGCGCAAAGTAAAGTTCTTTCTTGATGTCAACGTTCAGCATTTCATCACGCGAAGAGAAACCGAACATTTGGACCATGCTGGGGTTTACATCCACAAACTTGCCGGTATGGGTGCTCCGGTAAATACCATCCAGCATTCCATTGAACAGCGTTCGATAGCGCTCTTCACTTTCGCGCAGCGCTTTTTCTGTATTCTTCCTGTCGGTGATATCGCGTTGAATGCCGAAGTAACCGGTGATACATTCATTTTCATCATATAAACAAACGTAATCCCCTTCGAACCAGACCGGTTCGCCGTTTGTGGTGCGTTCAGAGGTTTCAATATGGAGCGAGCCTTGGTTAAATAATTGCCGCCGCAGGTTTCGTCCCTGTTCGAGGTCGTGTGCAAAAATATCTTTTGTAGTTAATTGAAGGAATTGTTCACGAGAAATGCCATATTGTTCCAGCATGGCATTATTGACATCTGTAAACCGCTTTGTATTAATGATGTAATCAAGAACGGCTTCCTTGTTGGCAACATGTTTCCATTCCACGGGTTCTTCAAAGTCGCAGAAAAAGAAGCCGTCCAACGATTGATTGAAGAAAGCCTGAAGACGCCGTTCGCTTTTGCGCAGAGATTCGACTGCCTGTATACGTTCTGTAACATCTTCAAGGAATCCCTGTATAAGATCCACTTCTCCTTTTTCGTTGGAGATTGCAACAGCCGTATCTCGCACCCAGATCACTTCTCCATTTTTTGTGACCATTCGATAATTACTAACGTTTTTTCCATGAGAGATCACACTTTCAATGGAATGTACGGCTTGTTTGTAATCATCAGGGTGGACAATTGTTTTCCATAAGGAGGGGTCTTTCCTGTAATCATCAGACGTGTACCCCAATAGATCGACGATCTGCGGGCTGATATACAGTGTTTCCCCAAAAATGCCGGGGCGATCCTGGTAAACGACCAATGGAAGCTGCTCAACCAGTTGGCGGTATTGTTCTTTCATGTCGCGCAGCGCAACTTCAGTTTGTTGGTGCTCGACCAGTTCTTTGCGAGCCTGCGTATACAGGGAGGCGTTATTAATTGCAATGGAAACCAACTGGCAAAAACGATTTAGCAGGTCCAGGTCTTGGTCTGTAAACGGATTGCCGGGTGTCAAGCGCGAAAGCCCCAAAATTCCACCAACAGACGAACCATTCATGATCGGAATGCCAATAATGGCATAAAAACGGGTTTCTCCGAATTTTTCAGAACGACCTTCCCATTCCTCATAATCAACAAGTGCAAATGGTTTTGCGGTTTCCCACACCTTGCCAGCCAACCCCTCGCCTTTTTGAAGTTTCAAACCGATATATTTTGGATACACCCCTATGCCTGTTGTCAATTGCAACGACCCATCCGACTGGAGCAGGTAAATATACCCATGGGATGTACCGATCAATTGCGCTGCCTGCTTAAGGATGGCTCTTAACGCATCGGGCAGGCTTAATTCCCCCATCACGGCCAGGGTGGCTTCTTGCAATGCCGAAAGCGCACTATTGCGGTTCTGCACATCTTCATACAGGCGTGCTCTGCCAATGGCAAAGCTGACGTCAGCACTCAGTGTCATGAGGATTTTCAGATCTACTTCGGTTAGGCTGCCTGTACTTTCCACGCTTAATGTGCCGAACACCTGGGTCTCGTCCATCAGTGGAACGGTGATCTCTGATTGAAGATTATTTTCCGCCTCAAGAAATAAGGGGTGATTCTTTGCATCCTTAACCAATATGGGTTTGCCGGTTCTGACAACTTGTCCACTGACCCCCTCGTTTATGTTGATGCTGTGTATCACCTTTTTATACCCGATCTGGTGCTTTAGGAGTAATGCATCGCCTTCGAGTAAATAAATGCTTACATGGCTGTAACTATACACATCCACAATCGCTTGGACAATATTCTTTAAAAGTTCGTCCAATGCCAATTGCAGGGCAAGCATGGAGCGAACCTTCTCCAAAAGAGTTAATTCCTGTGCCTGTCTTTCACTCGTCTTGGAAAGTTCGTTGAAAGCCCGCTCTTGTGCGTTTCGTTTTTCTTCAAGGGCATCATTTGCATTGGCGGCTTCTTCCAACTTTACAAGAAGCCGCTTATTTTCAACTTCCAGCGCTTCAATATCCAATAATACCTGCTGCTTCTTTTGCAGGTTTGAGGTTGTCTTTCTTTCAGAAGAGTTCTGCATCTTTTGCGTTGACATGAAGGGTGTTTCCAGGGGTGCGCTTATTCGCTTTTGCCTGTGGAAGGCAAATTTAGTATAGCATGTCAAACTTTAAGCCAAAATTACAAAACTATTATGACGTTATGTTCGTGATTTTCTTAACCTGTGCCCCCAAACCATCTCAATGCCCCATGCCCAGCCCAACGTCCGCTGGCAAAACAAGCCGTCAATAAATAGCCGCCGGTGGGGGCTTCCCAATCCAACATCTCACCGGCACAAAAAATGCCAGGCAAGGCTTTCAGCATGAGGTCCTCGGTCAGCGATTCAAACATCACGCCTCCAGCAGAACTGATCGCCTCATCCAATGGGCGCACAGCAGATAACCTGACAGGCAAATGCTTTATGTAAGCAGCAAGCTGAACCTCATTAAAACCTTCCCTGGGCACAAACTCGCGCAACAAACCCGCCTTCACGCCTTTCATTCCCACCGTCTTTTCCAAATGGCTCGCCATCGATCTTGACCCGCGCGGTTTGGAAAGCCTCTCTGCCAACTGCGCCTCGGTCTTATCTGGCGCAAGGTCGAGGTGCATCACTGCACTGCCGTTCGTTAAAATCTCATCGCGCAACAATGACGAAGCCGCGTACACCAAACTTCCCTCCACGCCTTCTTTTGTAATGATGAACTCACCTTGCTGGCGAAACCCGCCAAACGATACGATCACCGATTTGATCGGAGCGCCGTCAAACTTATCTCGAAAAACTTGCGACCACTCTACATCAAACCCGCAATTGGATGGTTTCAACGGATCGACCTTAACCCCGGCTTGACCCAACCACCCAGCCCATTCTCCATCCGAGCCGAGTTTGCGCCAACTGCCGCCGCCCAAGGCAAGGATCACGGCATCGGCTTGCACCGTCACTCCGCCATCTGGCGTGAGGAAGTGTAGAGACTTTCCAGCGTGGATTCCGGTCAATTTGTGGCGCAGGTGAAAGGTCACGCCTGAGGCGCTGAGTCTTTGAATCCACGCCCGCAAAAGCGGACTGGCTTTCATCTCTTTCGGAAAGACTCTTCCCGATGTGCCCACAAATGTTTCCACACCCAACCCCTGCGCCCATGTGCGTAGATCGTCTGGCGTGAAATCATTGAGCCATGTTTGAACTTCCGGCTGGCGGTTGCCGTAGCGGGTAATAAATTTTTCGTAGGGTTCAGAATGCGTGAGGTTTAACCCGCTTTTGCCCGCCATGAGCAACTTGCGCCCAAGCGAAGGCATCGCATCGTATACATCCACCTGAACACCCTGCCCGCTCAAAACCTCTGCCGCCATTAAGCCAGCGGGTCCGCCACCGATGATTGCTGCTAGTTTTTTCATGATGTCATTTGTTCTCTTGCATAAGGAATTTGGACTCCTGAAGTTCTACTTCAGAGAGCGTTGCCGTGCGGCGTGAAAGTGTGTTCAAGACTTTCGCAAGAAGTCTGTTACAGAATGCCGCGTTGGGTATAAAAAGAAACTCTCAAATTAATGAGAGTTTCTTTTTCATCACTTTTCCACGTTCACTACCCCGCCCAGTACATTTAAATTCAACGTCCACACACTGCCGATCTGAAACTGTTGGAACTCGCCAAGCGAACCCGGCGTATAGGTTTCCTGACCTTTATCTGTGCTGAAATAAACCGTCATATCAGTGGATGCCGTTCCAAGGCGCTGGTCATTAAAAAGAGTCGGTTCGGCATAGACAGGGAATAGATCGGTACCATCCAGATTATAGGATTGAACGGTCTTCCACTCATCCACCGTGTAACTGCAATATTGCTCAGAAACATCACGACACTCTTGAATAACCTCGGCATACCCGTTGCCCTGGTCAACGGTCTTCTCTTCGCAGACCTGACGGCTTTCAGTACGGCACGAAACGTTATACGCATCTGAAGGCGGGTTGCCACTCTCATTGGAATAATTCACCGACTGAAGCTCCTGTACCGGAACCGAGGTCTTCCAATACACATTTGAAACGGTTCCTTGCACAGAACTGGAAGGCACTAAAAACATCACAATAACAGCAACACAGCACAAAAGCAGGAATGCACCAATACCGCCAGCGATCAGCCAGTTGAAAGGCTTTGCCTTGGGTTTGGAAACTGCCGCACCCGATTGGACCGCCGCATGAACATGAGTTGGCGCAGGCTTGGCAATGACAAGCGGCGCGCCGCAGTTTGTGCAGGTTTTTGCACTGCCTGGGTTTTCACTCCCACAATTGGAACAACGAACAACCTTCGGTACGGCAGGAGCCGCCTTAAGAGCCTGTCCTGCCTGGCGCGAAGTTCCCTCTTTCAGATCAGCGCCGCATTGAGAACAAGTGGCAGCCGTGGCAGGGTTGCGCGTACCACAAAAGCCGCAGTGAATATCTGCACCCGCTTTTGCTGCCGCCACCGCTTTCTCATCGGTAATGAGCTTTTCCTCTGCTGCACGTTGAAACTGAACATTCTCCGGTTGGGCTGCACCGCAGTTCTCACAATTCTTTACAGGTCCGGGATTGCGGCTGTCACAGTTCGGGCAAACCCATTCCAGTTGAACAACACCTTTGCTGCTTCTCTGCATCTCTCACTCCTTGATCCTTGTATCTTTCGAGTTTATATCACAAGATACTCAAATTCCATGACGTTTTTTGATCTCACTCAAACGGGATTCAAAATCCGGCTCCTGATGCGGGGAGGCATCGTTCGCATCATCCCTTAACGGACGGTTGGTCAGCGCATCAAAAACGGCTGCCACGCCGTTAGCGACGTTGTGCGGGTCATAGCCGCCTTCAAGCACAAAGAGAATTTTGCCATTGCAGTATTCGCCTGCCATCTCAACCAGCTTTTGGGAGATATCGTAAAACCCGCGCGTAGAAAGTCCCAGTGACGTGATCGGGTCATTCCAGTGCGAATCAAATCCCGCCGAAACAAGCAGCATTTCTGGTTTGAAATTCTGAACCATCGGTTTGAATATTTCATTTGCAATTCGTGAAAAAGTGATATCCCCCGCATACGCCGGAAGCGGCACATTGACCAGGCGGTTCTTGGCATGAGGGGCATCTTCCAACCAGCCAGAGCCGGGGTAAATTCCCCACTGATGTGTGGAAATAAAACCCGCGCGGTCTTCGTTCAACAAACAAGCCTGTGTGCCATTGCCATGATGAGCATCATAGTCGATCACCATTACCCGCTGCGCCCCTTTTGCAAGCAAGTCTTTTGCCGCAATGGCAATATTGCTGAAAAGACAGAACCCCATAGCCTGATCTGGTTCGGCATGATGACCCGGCGGGCGAACAATGGCAAAGCCATTCTGCGCATCGCCATTCATCACCGAGCGGGCACAAGCTAAAACGCCACCGGCTGCAAGCAGGGCATCTTCGTAGGAGGTTTGCGTCACGTAGGTCGGGGCGTAATCAATAATGCCCGGACCCTCAGCACAGGCTTGCTGCAACTCACGGATCATCTGTGCCGGATGAACTTGCATCACATCATCTTCAGCGGCGCGAACTGCTTCCACCCGTTCTGCACCAAAAGAATTTAACTTGGGTTCCAAAATATCGAGCCTGCCCGGACGTTCAGGATGGTCTGGGTATTTATGTTCGCGTGATGCAACGTAGGTGAAAATAGTGGACATGGAAGGATTATAGCCTCCTGCAAGGTTTAAAAAGTTACCGCCGTCCGTCAGCATGGGGGGGGCAGGCTGATCGGTACGGCGGTGGACACCAAATACCAATAAAGGGGAGGGCAGGTGTCGTTACGGTCAATATACACCTTTTTTGTCCACTTTGCATTAAAAATGTATAAGACATAGGTACTATAAAAAAGACTCTATTTTTCCCCTTTGAAAATGCTCAGCCATTCATCCACTTCTCTTGAGGAAAGCGGCTTTTCTTCATTTGATCTTGGAGGTGTGGCAAGTGCAGAACGCATCAGAGTTCTAAACTCTTCAGCAGAAAGAAATGCCGCATGGTTTACCCTAGCCGAGCTTTGCACTTCGCGGTCAGATGAAACCACTGTCCAATTCTTTGCCGCCTTGTCCATACTCTCCAACCGTCTGCGAATGGCGGCATCGGCAGTTGTGCCCTGGCGGACGAAATGAGCCTTAATACTGCCAAACTTGCGCATACCCGCCTGCCCAACCGGCGCGCCGTCAAAGTAGACTTCAACCGGCTGCCGCCGAATCCGCGCAAAGTCTTGTAAGAGGCGCACGAGTTCCAGTTCATCATCCGGTTCGTCTAATCGCAAACCAAGTTTGGGAATCAGGTTGTGTCCATCAATCAAAAAAGGCATGGCGTGATTTTACTTTTATAGAATGTGTATTGGGTTAAAAAATATAGACCTTCAATGGCGCCCACCATTGAAGGTCTACAGGAGAATGCAAACTGGAAATGCGATTAAGCGGTTTCCAGAACTTTTGTGGTTACATCGAAAGTTGGTGGGTTTTCGAGCGTTTTCTTGACCTTGCACAATTCCGCCGAACGGACGAGCGCCGTATGATACTGCGCCGGGAAGGTGGGCGGCACCTGAATTTCAAGATCGATCTTGTCCATCAAGCCGTTCATCGGGTTGGCATAATTGCGTTGAATAATGCGAATGCCATCGGTGGGTAAGCCGCGTTGCTGGCAAAAGCCCAAAACATAAATACCTGCACACGTTCCAATGGAAGCGAGAAATACTTCAAAGGGCATGGGCGCCGAATTTTCCATCGGTTGGTCTGTTGCAATCGTGTGTCCGCGGAAGTGGGCATCCACTTTTTGTCCGCCGGGGAAATCAATGATCATTTCCATGGTAGGGTGTTCCTCCAAAAATTTGTTGTATGCTTATTGGATGCCCTTTCTCTAAAAAAGTTGCAGTTTTAAATCGTATTCTTTAACCCAATTTGGAAATGCACCTTATTAACTCTAATTTCGTATACCAAAGGCAAGTGCAAGTTTCAAAATGAATTGGGAATATAATCAACACACATTCTAAAGGAGAACAAAATGAACGAGAAAAAAGCGTCAGACATCATCGTTAATCAACAAGGGGGCGTGGTACGCAACCTCTTGAATCAGTTCAAACTTATCCTTCGCCTTATGGGCGACCGACGGGTCAACTTTTTTGCAAAGATCATCCCCGTTGGAACGCTCATCTACCTTATTTCTCCCGTCGATGCTTTTTCACTGCCTGTCATCGGCGTGGTGGATGATGCCGCACTGATCTGGCTCGGCTCCTATATCTTTACCGAACTCTGCCCGCCCGAGGTGGTAACAGAACATATGAAAGCGCTCGCTGGAAACATGAACGCGCAGGCAGCCAACAGTGAAGATGTGGTGGATGGTGAAGCGACCGAAGTTAAAGAATAATGAAACGTCTGCCCATTCTGATCGGTATCCTGCTCACCGCGCTTGCCTGCGGTGGGAACGGCATTCCCGCCCCGACGGTTACGCCTCTTTCTCCGTTGGGGGCTGCTTCAACCCCTCAAACCGAATCTCAACCCCAGCCTGAATCTGCCGAGAGCCCCCCAACCCAGGCTCCAGTTCAATCTGCATTGCAATTCCCAGACCCAACCCAATACGAATGGAAACTGGTAATCAACGGCTTCACCCGTCCCGTAGACTTGCAATCGGCACACGATGGATCGGGACGTTTGTTCGTCATTGAAAAATACGGCGTTATTCGTTTGGTAAAAGATTGGCTGCCCAGCCCGCAGCCCTTTCTCGATATTTCAGACCGGGTAAATGAAGGCGGCAATGAAATGGGTTTGCTCGGTTTTGCCTTTCACCCCGATTTTGAACAGAACGGCTACTTCTACGTCAACTACACCGGTGCGGGCGGGCATACCCGCATTTCGCGTTTTACAGCCAATGGCGATACCGCCGACCCGAACAGTGAACAGGTACTCATGGTGATCGAGCAGCCTTACTCAAACCACAATGGCGGAAAGGTCGCCTTTGGTCCTGACGGGTATCTCTACCTCGGTTTGGGTGATGGCGGATTGGCAGGCGACCCGCACAAGCACGGACAAAATACCCAAAGCCTTCTCGGTAAAATTCTGCGTATTGACGTAAATCACGGCAGCCCTTACTCCATTCCTGCCGATAACCCGTTTGGTAATGAAGTTTGGGCGTATGGTCTGCGTAACCCGTGGCGTTTCTCTTTTGATCGGCTTACGGGCGACCTGTATATTGGGGATGTAGGGCAAGGCGAATGGGAAGAAGTGGATTACCTGCCCATCGGCTCTCCCAGCGGCGCAAACTTTGGCTGGAGTGTGATGGAAGGCGGGCACGGATACGATGGTCTTTTTCAAGAGGGTATGCTGCTTCCTGTTGCTGAGTACAGCCACTCAAACCCCCATAGCGGGTGTTCTGTTACCGGCGGGTATGTGTACCGTGGTTCCATGTCTGAGTGGAACGGCATCTACCTATACGGCGACTATTGCACTGGCACGGTTTGGGGGTTGATCCTCTCCAATGGGCAGTGGCAGACCCAGGTCATGTTTGAGACGGGGCTTTCCATCACATCCTTTGGTGAAGATGAAAATGGTGAGTTATATCTGGTCAGCGATGCTGGCGGCATTTATAACCTTACAAAAAAATAAAGACTTATCACATCCTAAATAGGCACTTTGTCATTCCAGATTGTGACGCCTGTCACTGGTCTGCTTATCCGTTTCCCCGTAAACTAACAGCATCGGAGTCAGGAGGCAGTTATGGCAAAAAAGGTTTGGCAAGTTGAAAAAACCAAATACTGCGAGCACTTGCAGGAAAATGTAGCCATCGAAGTCGAGGTTGTACACCCGGCGGAACAACTGCCCGAGCAAGCCCCCCGTATTGTGGCAAGGCGTTGCAACAAAGCAATTGAATGCAATTGCATGGAACACCCCGCCTGCTCACTGAGCGGAACAAATCCTGGCATTGACCCTGTTGAATAGAACAGCGAAAACTGTTCATCCAAACTCTCTCTCCTCCCTCTGAGTTGGTCTTAAGGCTACGCCGCGCACTGCGCGGCGTACGCCGTTAAAACCCCCCTTGCGAAATTCCGTATGCTTGTGGCGTCGTTAATAAGATTACTCACCTTACGCGATTTTCCGTAGGGCAACCCGTCAAGGTCTATCAGGGCTTTTATCCCAAAGAAAGGGTTGTCCCGGCGGCAGGGCGACCCTTTCTGGCGAAAGAAAGCTCTCATGGATGTGGGCGGGTCGCCCCTACTGTATAACATCAGTAAGATTAAACAGGCGAACAGGAAAGTATCAACCAAAGATACCTTCCTGTTCGCCTAAAAAGTTAAACAGACCATTTGTGCTATAATGAATCAATATAATTTTTTTACTCGCAAATTGCACAAATCGTAAATCGAATGCCTCTCCTAACCCCCTTCGGCTCAAAAAATAAAAAGCCTGCTGCTGGCAAAAAGTCCTCCCCAAAAAAAGGCGGTGCAGATTCACACGCAAGAGGCATGGCAAAACAAAAATCACCCCCGCCGCCCGTATCTCCCCAGCCCGCAGAACCAACATACACCCCAGCGCAGCGCGAAACAACATGGTGGAACAAACTTTCACCCGAACGCAAACTTGATGTTGTGGGCGTAATATTGGCATTTGTTGGAGTTATCATCCTGCTTGGTTTGATCTCTGCCAACCGTTCACCTATTGTAGGCGGAGTCATTTTCTTCCTCGCCCAATTATTTGGGTGGGGCGTATACATTCTCCCATTGGGCTTATTGATATTTGGTCTCTGGCTTGTCTTTCGCAAGATCGAACGCGTTCATCCACTCACTGTTGAAAATGCAACAGGCAGCATCATCCTCTTCTTTTGGCTGCTCACACTTTTTCATTCACTAATCGCAACCGCTGAAACCGCTGAAGCCGTAGCGCTTACAGGAGTAGGCGGCGGCTACTTTGGCGGGCTGGCACAGCGAGTCTTTTGGGGGGCATTTGGCTCGGGCGGAGCGGCTATTTGGATGATCGCCTGGCTCATCATTGGCGTATCCATCATGTTGGATAAACCCGTAGCCGAACTCTTTAAATGGCTCACCCCCTGGATTCAAAAACTGCGTGACCTGATCATCAAACCTGCGCCTCAGACTCAGCCCATACCTGCCTCTACCCAGATAGATGGACTCACACCGATAGACCCCTCTGCCATGCCCGCAGTAGACGCCTCTGGCGCGGTTCCTGCCGTACCTGTGCAAACCCGCACCGGTACAACGATCATCGAATGGAAACTACCCGACCTCACAGACATCCTCGATGAAGGCAGTGAAGCTGCCGTAAACGAAGACTTTATCAAACAACGCGCACGCCTTATCGAAGAAACACTTGCCTCCTTTGGCGCGCCAGCGCAAGTAGTGGCGATCAGCCGTGGACCTTCGATCACCCAATTTGGGGTGGAGCCGCTTTTCCTTGAGACAAGAGGCGGAGTCCGCACCCGTGTTCGCGTCAGTAAAATTGCATCCCTTGCCGATGACCTCGCGCTTGCACTCGCTGCGCCGCGCATCCGTATTCAAGCCCCCGTGCCAGGACATAGCTATGTGGGCATCGAAGTTCCAAACGAAGAAATGGCGCGTGTGGCATTACGTGATATTTTGGAAGGCGAGCTTTTCAAAGGCTTCAAGAAACCACTGGCATTTGCACTTGGGCGCGATGTGGCAGGCATGCCCGCCATTGCCAGTATTGAGAACATGCCGCACATGCTCATAGCAGGAACGACCGGCTCAGGTAAATCAGTGTGTGTGAATACCATCCTCACTTGTATGCTGCTTTACAACACCCCCGACGACCTGCGCCTTGTACTGGTTGACCCCAAACGCGTGGAACTTACCGGCTATAACGGTGTGCCTCACCTGCTCGGACCCGTCGTAGTGGAAATGGATCGCGTGATCGGTGCCTTGCAATGGATCACACGCGAAATGGACAAACGCTATCACATGTTCGCACAAGTGGGTTCGCGTAATATCACTGACTACAACGCTAAGCTGAAACTGCAAGGACAAAAGAAACTACCCTATCTCGTCATTGTTATTGACGAACTTGCAGACTTGATGATGATCGCACCAGACGAAACCGAAAAGACCATCACCCGCCTCGCGCAATTGGCACGCGCCACCGGTATTCACATGATCCTTGCCACACAGCGCCCTTCGGTGGATGTAGTGACAGGTCTCATCAAAGCCAACTTTCCGGCGCGTATTGCGTTTGCCGTGGCATCGAATACCGATAGCCGCGTCATTCTCGACCAGCCCGGCGCCGAAAAATTACTGGGGCGCGGCGATATGCTGTATCAGGCGCCTGATGCCCCCGCCGCTGCGCGTTTGCAGGGCGTGTTTGTCTCCGATATGGAAATACACCGCTTGGTGGAATATTGGCAGGATCAGGCAGGTACAGGCAAACCTCAGCCCGCCAATGCCGATGTGCCCGCCAACACCATCCCTGAAAATGTGCCGCTAAAACAAGTACCGCTTTGGGAAGAGGGAGCCAAAGTGAACGGCGACCCACTGTATGAAGAAGCTGTGGCAATCGTCCGCAAAGAAGGCAAGGGGTCGGTTTCCATGCTTCAGCGCAGGCTGCGCATTGGCTACACTCGCGCCTCGCGTTTGATGGATACGATGGAAGATAAAAAGATCGTCGGACAGCCGGAGGGAGCTTCTCAAATGCGCCCCGTGCTGGATTATGGCGATATAACCCCGCCTGAAGATGCACCGCCTCAAGAGTGAAAATTCATGAATAAACCCTGCAAAATGCGGGGTTTATTTTTTTATAGTACTAAAGACGTACTCGAAAAAAGCGGTTTATCCATCCTTAATCCTATTGTGAACTGTATAAAGATAAATACAATGATGCAAATTATTCAAATCAAACCGGAGAATGTCTTGATGTATACCTACCCGCTCAAAATGGAATTCCCAATGATAAGCATTGGTCGTCAGGTTGATGTTCGCAATGGAGACGGCAAATTTATTATGCGCGCATCCGACCCCTTCATCTCGTTCAAGGATGCCATGTCGTATGTAGACGGCTCTGGGAAAGAGGTATACCGTGCAGAAGGAGATACCTCTTTCCGGTTTATGTTTCAATTTGCCAGCATGTCTTCCACTTGGAACATAGTCACAGCAGATGGCAAACCCGTGGCGCATGTGGATGATTATTGGGCGCGTATGGAAGAATTCAAGGATATGAGCGTGAATATCACCTCATCGGCTCCTGTGATGCAAAGCAATGGAATTGCCGATGTGCAGGGCGTTCTTGGAAATGTAGCCGCCAGTTTTGGCAACAATCTGGTGAACTCTGCCGTTCGCTCCAACCTGCCTTCACGGCTTGTCTATCAAGTAAAAGATCATGAAGACGGCAACACTCTGGGGTGGATCGTCCCTTCACGCGGCACCGCCTGGTTCGACTTTTTACCTTATTCCACTCGCATTCAATTATTGAACCTGCCTTTGGCTGCCCGTGCCTACGCTCCATCTTATGAATTCAAGATCGGTAATTTATACAACCCCACTGTGTTGAAACTGCAAAAACAGCGTGACCTGCTGGTGGATAAATACACTGTTGAAAAAATAGGCGACCTGTCCGATCAACACGAACGCTGGGCGATCCCTGCGCTTACTCTGGTTGCCATGTTCGAGCGTACCCGCGTAAAGAAAATGGCAGATTGGTAATCTGTAAAATAAAACTCCCGATGTCGGTCATCGGGAGTTTTATTTTTTATTGTCCTATATATTGATAAACCCTGACGTTGTTGCCGCCATCTTCAAAGACCAATAGAAAAGCATCTGGCAGTGACTCCATTTGAGAAAGAGTGGATTGGGCGTCTTTGCTTAGGTTTGCATTTTTTGGCGATTGCAGTAAAGGGGAAATGATTATGTAATCAATGCCCTGATTGTGCAGGTATTGCACCAACCCTTGTCCATTCTTTGGAAAATTGATCGTCTTTCGTTTTACATGCACATAGGCGGGCGCAGGCTCATTGACCATCACGATCGCATCCGTGGGTGCGTTCTCGGCGACCCAACTTGAGCCAATGGATAAGTCTGTGATCTGCTCACGGATGGGGGAACGCCAATCTTGCAGGTTGCGGGCAATGAGTACGAGTGCAATAAAAGCCGTCATTCCCAACAAAACAGTATTGGACTTGCGCGGCATGAATGTCTCGGCGAGCCATGCACTTCCCTGAAGAAAATAAAAATACAGCATTGGCAAAATTGGAATAAGAAAACGCGCCTTCACACTTCCTACCTGTGGATTCCAAAAAGCAAGGATGCCAACTGTATAAATGACAAAGTATATGTGCATCCACTCAAGTTTGGTTTGTGATCTAAAAAAGCCGAAAAGCAATACCAACAAAATGATAATGTTCAAAGCAAGGAACAGCCATCCAAACATTGCATCCAGACGTGTGCCGAAGATGGGAATGAGCGAGCCCGATAACACCCCGTCAAAGTAACCGCTGACGTTTGACCACACCTGTGAAATTTTTTCCAATATCGATCCGCTTAATACCTGCGCCTCATAACCAGATGAGATGACTGTACCGCCATTGCGGAGATTGAGCCAACTCTGGAAGGAGAATCCAACTACCAGAATAACCGCAGCCAGCCCCAGGTCACGCCAGCGGCGAAAGAGGAAGAGGACAATGATCAGCGAGGCAGTGAGGGCGATCCCAATCGTGCGAATTTGTTGGGTGTAAAAAGTCAGCAAAATAGCGAGTGCAAGCCAGCCGTACTTTCTGCCGTCTGCTTTATCAAAGGCGAGCAATGCCAGCAGTGAAAAGAAAAGATACGCCGTCTCAGACATGACCGTGACCGAAGTGCCAATGAGCAGCGGATTCAAAGCGACGAAGGCTGTAAGGATTTCAAGATGTGGAGATGCGAGTCGCTTTGAGAAAAACTTGTGAACCAGAAAAATGGAAACAAGCCACAACACAAGCGAAACGATTTTTAGCGCATCATAATTTTTTGGAAAGGCAAGTGTGAACGGCGCAAGCAAAAGCGCCCAGCCCGGCGGAAAGTTCCGCTCGATCTGCGGGCGTGGAAAATTGATGAGTTGGTAGCCCTCTCCACTGGCAAGGCTTTCGGCGAGGATGATGTACTTTGCATCATCGTAGGATGTGCCAATTTGCAGGGAGTTAAAACGCAGGCTAGCGAAGACTGCGCTAAGGATGATAATGATCGGAAGAAATAAACGAGTGAGTTTCATTTTTCTGCCGAGTATAATCTGAATACCAACGCTTTAATTCTTTCTTCCTTCACTTGAAAGGTACCCCATGATGAATAATAAACAACTAGCTAATGTATTTACCCTCATTGCCAATTTATTGGAGATTAAAGGTGAGATCATTTACAAAACCCTTGCCTACCGCAAAGCGGCAGAAAGTTTGGAATCATTGGGACGTGAAGCAAGCGAGTATTGGAAGGAAGGCAAGTTAGCCGATATCCCGGGTGTGGGAAAAGCCATCGCAGAGAAGATAGATGAGTTGCTTTCTACCGGCAAGTTGGAATTTTTAGAGAAAGTAAAAACAGAAGTGCCAGAAAGTTTGGCAGGGTGGCTGCAAGTGCAATCGCTTGGACCGAAAAAGATTGCGCTGATCTGGAAGACCCTCAACATCACCACACTTGCAGAGCTGGAAACCGCCGCAAAAGAAGGTAAGTTGCGAGACCTGCCCGGCATGGGTGCAAAATCGGAGACAGCGATTCTTGAAGGCATCGCTGCGCTATCCCGCCGTTCAGGTCGCTTGCCGTTGGGCAGGGCCTATCCTTTGGCGCAGGAAATTGTCAGTGTGCTGAAAAGTGTGAAAGGCGTTGTAGATGCCCAGCCCGCGGGAAGTCTGCGCCGAATGCGTTCGACGGTAGGCGACCTCGATATTCTTGTGGCGGCAAAAGATTCAATGGCTGTCATGGAAGCCTTTGTAAACCTCAAAGGCGTGGAGCGTGTGCTAGGTAAGGGCGATACAAAAGCCAGCATCGAATTTTTTGACGGCGTACGCGCGCAAATTTGGGTTCACCCGCCAGAGAAGTTTGGCACGGCGCTTCAATATTCCACCGGCTCGAAAGACCATAATGTAAAACTGCGTCAGATCGCGTTGGATAAAGGGCTTTCGCTTTCAGAACACGCGCTGACCAAAACCAAAGGCAAGGGTGAGATTCTTTGTGCCACCGAAGAGGAAGTGTATAAAACACTTGGCTTGCAATATGTGCCTCCAGAATTACGCGAAGATCGCGGCGAGGTGGAGGCGGCAAAGGCAAATAAACTCCCGAAGTTAATTCAACTCAAAGATATCAAAACCGATCTACACATGCACTCGACCTACAGCGATGGCAAACTCTCCATGCTTGAGATGGCGCAAGCGGCTATTCGACGCGGCTTAAAGGTGATCGCATTTACCGATCACTCTGTCAGTCTGGGTGTGGCAAACGGGCTTTCAATTGAACGGCATAAACAACAAGCGGCGGAGATCAAAAAGATTCAAAAACAATTGGGAGATAAAATTTTGATTCTGCACGGCAGCGAAGTGGAAATTAAAGCCGATGGCTCATTGGATTACCCCGATGAATTCCTCGCCTCACTCGACCTTGTAGTTGCCTCTCTCCATTCGAGCTTGCGCCAGCCGAGAGAGAAGGTCACCCAGCGATTGCTTAACGCCATCCGCAACCCGCATGTAGATATTATCGGTCACCCGACCGGACGCGAAATTCCAGACCGCGAAGGTGCAGATCTGGATATGGAAGTCATCCTGCCTGCCGCCGCCGAATCAGGTGTAGCGCTGGAGATCAATGCCCATCCCTCGCGCCTCGACCTGGATGATGCACTTGCCCGCCGTGCCAAAGATTTGGGCGTGCTCATTAGCATCAACACTGATTCACACGCCGGGGATGGTTTTGATGTGCTGCATTATGGCATTGCCACCGCCCGCCGTGCGTGGCTGGAACCCAAAAATGTGCTCAATACCTGGACGCCAAAGAAGTTAACCGATTGGTTGAAGAAAAGAGGATAGTTTGAAACGCAATGTGCTTTTATTTACGAGTGCCACAGATATTCTGCTCGGCAGCGCCGGGTTGCTTATTTGGCTGGGTTTGCTGCCAGTGGATGTTGCCGCTTGGGGAATTCCGCTTTGGATGGCAGGGGTGGTCGGAGCAGTTTTCACTCTGACAGGGCTTGCAGTTTTTATGTATGCTTTGCGCTTGCCTGATGACAATGTGTAAGTGGGGTGGCTTTAGGTTGAGTCGCTTTGGGTGTTGTGTAAGGCTTGGCAGTGCAGGGACAGGTAGAAACAAGAGGGAAGCGTAGGGGGGTGGACAAAAATCCTCCGTAAT
>JACKAW010000006.1:197500-208700 GCA_020634885.1 Anaerolineales bacterium | reverse complement strand
CGCGGCACGGCTCGTTCGGGAGTCGAGAACAGTCACCGAGCAGGGCGGATTCGCCGCGATGGAAAAATTGTCAGCGTGCCGAATTTATACGACAGCAAAGATGTAGATTTCGGGCGCGGACCAACGCGGCTCGTCACAATGGGCTGGGGCGACGTGAGCACAGCCTATCACAGCACGGGCATTCCAAACGTAACCGTTTATATGGGCTTCCCAAAAGCAATGATCTCGATGATGAAATTTACAAAAGTAGCGGGTCCGTTGTTTTATTCACGCACGGCAAGAAATTTCATCAAATGGTTGATCGGTATTTTCTTTGCGCCGGGTCCGTCACGTGAGCAGAATAAAACCGGTTTTGCATTGCTCATTGCCGAAGTGACCGATGGCGTGAAAACTGTCCGCGCAAAGCTGCGAACACCCGAGGCATATCATTTGACCGCGCTCACTTCAGTGGAGATCATGAAACGCATCCTCGCCGGAGAGATCAAAGCAGGATTTCAAACGCCAAGCAAAGTGTATGGTGCAGATTTTATTTTGCAGTTCGATGGCGTTCAACGCGAAGACCTTTAGCAAAAGGTATAATCGCCTCACCGACTTATACAAGGTACACATGAATATCGGAATTTATATTTACGATGAAGTGGAAGTTCTCGATTTTTCAGGTCCGTTCGAAGTTTTCACCACGGCATCGCGGGTGTACGAGCGGATTTACCCCGATACACCCAAACTTTTCAACGTCTTTTTGATCGCGGAAAAAGCAGGCATGATCTCGGCGCGGGCAAACTTCAACGTCCAGCCGCATTACACAATTCAAGATCACCCAGAGCTATATGTGTTAATCGTCCCTGGCGGTGTGCATGCTCATGAATTGGGAAAAGCAAATGTCATTGAATGGCTTGCAAAGGTATCACCCAACACCACACTGACCGCATCCGTTTGCACTGGCGCGTTCCTGCTGGCGAAAGCAGGGATATTAAAAGACAAAGCTTGCACCACTCATTGGGAAGATGTTGATGACTTGCGCACCATGTTCCCCGCCCTTAATGTAAAAGAAGACGTTCCATGGGTGGACAATGGGCAGGTCATCACATCTGCGGGAATTTCGGCAGGCATTGAAATGGCGCTGCACCTTGTCAGCAAATTAACAACAAAAGAAATCGCCAAACTAACCGCGCGTCAAATGCAATACACTTGGACAAATGAATCTTTATCACAGGAGCAAAAATGAAATTTGAAACCCTCGCCATTCATGCGGGACAGGAACCCGACCCAAACAATGGCGCCGTAATGACGCCTGTCTACCTCACCTCCACGTACAAGCAAGATGGCATTGGCAAACCTCGTCAGGGCTATGAATATTCGCGCACACTGAATCCCACCCGCAAGGCGCTGCAAGATTGTCTCGCCGAACTCGAAAGCGGACAGTGGGGTTTGGCGTTCGCCTCCGGCATGGCTGCCACCGATACCGTGTTACGAATGCTCGGACAAGGCGACCATATTGTGGCAGGCAATGACGTGTATGGCGGCACATTCCGTTTGTTTGATAAAGTGCTGCGCCGCTTCGGTCTGGACTTTACATTTGCCGACACAACCGATCCTGAGAACCTCGCTGAAGCCTTAACCCCGTCCACGCGCATCGTGTGGCTGGAGACACCCACCAATCCCCTGCTGGCAGTGTCAGACATCCGCGCTGTGGCGGAGGTGGTGAAAAGCCACCCAAATAAACCATTGCTGGTGGTGGATAACACCTTCGCCACACCGTACCTGCAACGTCCGCTCGAACTCGGTGCAGATTTGGTCGTCCACTCGATGACGAAATATCTCGGCGGGCATTCAGACGTGGTCGGTGGCGCGATCATTGGCAAAGATAAAGATTTGGGCGAGAAGCTGGCTTATTTGCAAAATGCCATCGGCGGTGTGCAGGGACCGATGGATTCCTTCCTCGTGCTACGTGGAATCAAGACTCTGCCAATCCGCATGGATAGACATGCTCAAAATGCAGAGAAGATCGTAGCGTTTTTAGAGAAGCAGAAAAACGTCAAACGGCTGATCTACCCATTTCATGAGAGTCACCCACAGGTCCACGTGGCGAAGCGACAGATGAAAAATGGCGGTGGGATGATCTCCTTCATCATGAAAGAGGGGCGTGACGCGGCGGTGAAGGTCGCTGAATCCACCAAACTTTTCACGCTGGCTGAATCATTGGGCGGGGTAGAGTCGCTTATTGAAGTTCCGGCGGCGATGACGCATCTCTCCACGCAAGGTTCCACGCTCGAAATTGACCCTGGGCTGGTACGGCTTTCGGTTGGTATCGAAAACGTCGACGACCTGCTGGCAGACTTGGAACAGGCGTTGAAGTAAAACGAAGACCTCCCTTGCGGGAGGTCATTTTTTTATTTGGCTTTCACTGCTACGAGAGTGACATCGTCATCCTGTTTGGAGCCGTCTTGATAGCCCTGCAGGGTCTCAAGCAGCGAGTTACAAACCTGTTGGGCATTCATTTTTGAGAACTCACTCAGTTTATCCTTGATGCGTTCCAAACCAAATGCCTCACCCTTGGGGTCACGGCAATCGGTCATGCCGTCGGTATACAAAAGAAGCGTATCTCCCGGGTTCAACTTGATGGTTTGCTCGTCTATGGTCATGGGTTCCCATAAACCAATTGCCATACCGGCATTGTATGGCATTCGTTCCACGATGCCATTCGATAAAATGAGCGGCGGTTCGTGCCCTGCCCGCGCATAGGAAAATTCACGGGTGCGAAGGTCGAGAATTCCATACAACACGGTGACGAACTGGGTGGATTTTTGCAAGCGTGTAATATGCTTATTAACAAGATGCATCACTTCCGCCGGATTCATCCCAATATCTGCCTCTGCCATGATGAGGGCATGTGCGCGCGCCATGAATAGTGCAGAGGGCACGCCTTTATCCGCCACATCACCGATCAACACCCCAATACGATTATCTTTCAATTCAAAAACGTCATAAAAATCACCGCCTACCTGACGGGCAGGCAGCATACGTGCGCCGAAACTATATTCCTCGGTGTCCGGCAAAACATCGGGAAGAATGCTAAGTTGAATATCTGCCGCAAGCTGTAATTCTCGTTCAAGGCGCTCTTTTTCGATCAATTGCGCCTGCGCTGCTTTTAATTCATCGTAGGCTTTTTGAAGCATCTGGTTCTTGGTTACCAGATCATGGAATGCCGCTTCGTTCGAAGAATCCAGGCGTTCGCTGATCACTTCCACCATGGCATACGCCAGATGGGGCCAGCGCTCAAGGCACTCGGTGAACTTGTCACGAGACATCATCCAAACTTTGCAATTCGTGTTTGCCCGAACCGCAGCGGTGCGCCGTCCCTGTTTGAGGATGAGGCTCATTTCGCCGACATACTCACCAGGTCCACAGGTGCGCAATAACATTTCATCGGTCGTGCCACCGGCAAGTACCACTTCGATCTTCCCCTGCTTTACTACATATAAACTGTTTCCGGGTTCACCTTCACGGAAGAGATATTCGCCGCTGGTGTAGGTTTCTATGGGCAGTTCGGCAACCAAGTCATACAGGTCTTCACGGGAAAGGTCTTTAAAAAGCGGTATTTTTAGAAATAATGAACTATCCATTTTTTCGTTCATGGTTTTGAGTCTCCACGCAGGTCCATCACTTCACGTCCGGCTAATTTGTCTTGAATGCGCTGCACTACCAGGTCGAGGTGACTGGGAGAGTTGGCATAATCGAGGTTATCGGTATGGATGGTCAGAACAGGACAAAGGTCGAATGAACCGAGCCATTCATCGTAAAAAGAATCGAGCAGGGTCAGGTACTCTTCGGTAATCCCCGTCTCCATGTTACGGGCGCGGCGGCGGATGCGTTCCATCAACACCGGTACAGGCGCTTTGAGGTAGATCAGCAGGTCGGGGCGCGGAAGTCCGTTCACGACCAGTTCAAACAAACGCCGGTAGGATAGGTAATCACGTTCGTTCAAGTTACCAAGATGATTCAAGGCGCGGGCAAAAATGTAGGCATCTTCATAAATGCTGCGATCTGAAATTGCAGAACGAGAATCACGCGCCGCCACTAAATATTGCTCTGCGCGATGACCCAAAAAGAAGATCTGCAAATGAAACGACCAGGTTCGCATGTCTCCATAAAAATCGGAAAGATAGGGGTTATCCGTCACAGATTCGTACCCCGTCCACCAGCCCAAACGCGCGCCAATGCGATCTGTGAGCGTGGTCTTTCCTACACCGATATTGCCAGCAACCAAAACAAGATGTTTAGCCATAGTCCGTGATTTTATCATGCCAAAAGGTTACAGGTATAATCGTAAGATACTCACATTCAAAGGAGATTTATTTTATGAAAATCCGTGATGCATCCGGCTGGACCATTTTTATCTTCGGTGTTCTTGCCTTTTTACTGGGTTTACTCGGTTTAATACGCCCCGAAATTCTGCTCGGTATTCTCGGTTTTGAGATCGTAGAACGAAGCGCGCGCGCCTCATCAGATTACACCATCGTATTCATGACCGCCTCTTCGATGGCATCTTTCAATATGGGCGTTTATTACATCCTCGCCGCCCTTAACGATGTGAAGAGTTTTTACCGCTGGACAGTTCCCTTTCGTGTCGTTACATTCGTTGTGTTCACCCTGTTAGTTATCACAGGCGCTGCGCCGGTCAACTTTTTCGGCGTAGGGTTATGGGAACTTTTAGGTTCCATCGCCACTGGCATTGCACTGGCAAAAGAGAAAAATAAATAGAATGAAATCGCGCACCATCCTTCTCGGTCTGACCCTGCTCCTTGGCATTTTCTTATTTTCATGTGCCAACAACCAGACCGAACAAACTGACGAAGTGGATACGGATGCAATCCGCACTCAAGCGGTGGAAACATTCGCTTCAAACCTGACCGAGCTTGCCCCCACCCCCACACCGCTCCCTACGCTGACGGCTGTCCTGCTCGTCACCGAAACGCCTTCCAATACGCCAGAGCCTGCACCCACAAGCAATCCTTGTTACAACCTGCTCTACATTGCAGATATAACCATTGACGACAATACTCAAATGAAACCTGGTGAAACCTTCACCAAAGTTTGGGAGGTACAAAACATCGGCGGCTGTGCATGGCGCCCCGGCTTTACCTTCCGCCATGTGGGCGGCGAACCGATGCGTGGAAACACCGTCACCATTGATGAGGCAATTCCCACCGGCGCGAAACGTCAACTCTCGGTGGAGATGGTCGTACCCAGCGGCATTAACGGGGTGATTGAAAGCGCCTGGCAAATGGCAGATGAGAACGGCGTGTTCTTTGGAGATACGCTCTCAGTAAAGATCATTGTTGGGAATATCACTACCCCATCGGCAACCACTGCACCATAAAAAAAGCGCGGAGTAAATTCCGCGCTTTTTTTATGGTTACATTCCAGCCCCAAATGCCTCAATGGCAACCTTGGTTTTATCGTTCGGGTCATACTTTACCATCACCGAGGCGTTGGGGATAAGCATCCCCACCTGAAAGCGCCCGACGATCTGGGTTACTTCCACTTCAAAGGGTTCGCTCCCCATTGGCATAACTCTTAGCCGAATCCGTGCCTGGGGGTTATCGTTCATAGTCACGCCTGTATCTTGAACGCTCAAAATTACAGCCGGTGCAGAGACCCCAGTTTGAAGAACATTACGGTTCCCTGCCATGCTTTTGAATGTGCTTCCAAATGTTTTATAAATGAAGAAACCCGTACCCGCCAGAATAACAAGGGTAAGCAAACAGGAACATGCCCCTATCACAACCGTTAACAATATTGAAGCGCCGCCAATAAATTCCATTTGAACTCTCCTATAAAATCGATGAGGTTATTTTATAACTCCTCGAAAAATATTCAAACTCCCCCGTTTGGGGGAAGTCCATGTAAAATTCTGTCATGCCTATCTCCCCCACTTACAGCAAAATCATCTCCATTCCGCCCTCCGCCATTGACGAGAACGGACACGTCAACAATGTGGTCTACGTCCAGTGGATGCAGGATATTGCAGTTGAACATTATGCCTCAATCGGCGGCATTGAAGTGCAGGGCACTGATGTGACATGGGTTGCCCGCAGACACAGCATTGAATATTTTTTACCAGCATTCGAGGGTGAGGAGATCGAGATCCGCACCTGGATAGAGAATATTCGCAAAGTGCGGTCTTTGCGAATGTATGAATTTGTGAGAAAAAGTGATGGGAAAGTTTTGGTAAAAGGGGAAACCGACTGGGTCTTCATGGATGTGAAAACAGGCAGACCTAAACCTATTCCGCTGGAAGTGGAAAAGATATTTGAAGCAAAGTAGCTGGTAGGTTTACAGCCATCTCACTCTGCTCGTCACACTAAAAGCACGATTTACAACAATAATCTCTCATACACCTTTACCAATTTTTTCTGCGATTCGTGCCATGTGAATTTCTCGCGCACATGCGCCGCCGCAGATTCAGCCAGCCGTTTTGATAATTCGATATCCCTCAACAAAACGCCCGCCTGTCGTGCCAGATCGTTGGGGTCGTTGGGTGAAAAGAGCAATCCATCCACATCTTCACGGACAAGTTCGCGGACGATGGGCATATTTGAGGCAAGCAGGGGACGTCCCGCCGCCATGTATTCAAGGACTTTGATCGGGCAGGCGCCCTGCGTTACATTACGATCATTCAAGCCAAGCGGGGCAACGCAAATATCTGCCTGCGCGACTAACGCAGGGATTTCATGATGCGGCACGGCAGGCTGTACGATTACATGCTCATCCAAGCCCAGCTTTCTAATTTGCTTTGCCAACATCTTTCGCTGGCGCGAGCGTCCACGCCCGACGATGTGGAGTTTTACTGCCTGCCCTTCGAGAATTTTTGGCAGAGATTTGATGACAATATCCAAGCCTTGCCAATCTGCCAGGGTGCCAATGTAAAGCAAAACAGGCACTCGCCCATCACGGGTGGGTAACGGAGTGGCGGAAAAATCTGAGGGGCTGACCCCGTTTGGGATGACCGTGACCAGCTTCCGGCTTAGTCCGAGCGAGGCAATGTAATCGCGGGTCACGTTTGAGGGGCAGATGATGGCATCGCTCAGGTGCAGAGTCGCTATTTCCTGTTCTTTTATCTTGGCAAGCAGGGTCGAATCCATGCCCGGGTAATGGTATTTGAGTTCAATCGAAGGAAGTCCATTTACTTCAAAGAGGGTTTTGTAGCCAAGTTTCTTTTTGTTATGTGCGATGTGAAAACCATCCCAAACATTGCGGAAGTGAACCACCTCATAATCAGGGTGAAGCGCAAGGTGAGCAAAAACCGACTTGCCAAAATGAACAGCGCGGGCAAGGAAGTTTTGCGAAAGGTCCTGTGAAATTCGGGTAACCTGTGCCCCTTCAATAGTATCTTCGGGGGGGAGCAGTCCGTCATTAGGCGTGATAAGATGGACTTTATAGCCCGTATTGACCAAACCTCGCAAGTTGTGGAGAATATGGGTACTTGCCCCTTTGGGGCTTGGCACAATATCGAAAGCCGTATAGAGTATGTTTGGCATTCGATAAATTATAACTCGGAGGCATGGATGGAAGGTTTAGGCTGTATTTTAGTCATTACAGGGATCGTAGTTATTTCCTTCTTTTTCTACCTGCTCAATACTGCCCGTAAAAAAGGCAATCAAGATACAAACCAATTTGGCAAAAAAGAATATACACCGGTTTTTATTTCCATTGCCGACAAGCCCGATGCCATTATTCGCGGCATGAACAAGTTTGCTGCTGAAGCACGCAAAACTGAAACTTCAGGAGATAAATGGCGTTGGATTCCCATGATGATCTTTTTTGCAGGGATTGGGCTTGCGTTGGTGGATGTTTTTATCGGGTTGCTCGGTTTTTCCGTTTCATATGTCTTTCTTGGCGGCGGGTTCCTGCTTTGGATCGCCGCTTTTGTAATGGCACGCAGTTTGCGCCGCAGCGACCTATTGGACTTCTCCCCCCGTTATACCGGTGTAAAGGAAATTCTGCACACCCTTCGTGACGACCTCAAGCCCGGCACATCCTTTCTCGGTCATATCGACCTGACAGGAGCCTTGCTTAAAACGAAGGTAGCGCGTGAAACCCAGGATACCCGCAAACGCACCACCAAACTTTTCAATGACCCCTGGCTTTCTCTCAAGGCAAAACTTTACGATGGCAATGTTTTGCGTGTGACCGCCATTCAAAAAACAAAAAAACGCGATTCATACTGGAAACGCAGCATCAGCGGCAAAAGCAAACTCAAGCCCGAAAAGTTCAAGGGGTCGCAACAGGAATTAAAAGTGCGAATTGTGGTAAACCCTGAGGTGTACACCATCAAACACAACAATACCTTTTCACTCAACAAAGATGTGGGCAAGTATCGCATACATCAACTGACCACCGATGGCGGCATCATTAATATCCTTGCCATCTCCCCCTTCGAGGAAGTCGGTCAGAAAGATATTCTCGCATTTCTAAAATCCGCTTATTCACTATTGGAAAGAAAGGCTGTTTAAATGAGTCGTAAAGTAATTCCCTTTATCATCGCGTTCGTTTTGATCTGTCTTGTCATGGGCGTGGCAGGTGTATTCGCCTTCAGCGGGTTTGCATCTGCCGAAAAATTCGGCAGCAAAACTGCATGGTCTCAACCGTTTAATACGGCTGAAAGCATGAAGGTCATCGACCTAACTGGCGACGGACAGGATGAACTTTTCATTCAAGGAAAAGACGGGGTCAGCGTTTTTGACGGCAATGGCAACGTGTTGTACAGCATTGCTTACAATGGAGCCAAAACCACCCTCGGCGATGTGAATGGCGATGGTGTGGAAGATATTGTAGTATTCCACTTTAGCGGGGTGGATGTGATCTCAAATGGAAAAGTTTCCACACTTGCGACGAATCTTGCCATCGGTGCTCCTTCGCGTGTGGCACTCATCCGCTTCTCTACTGGACCTGAAATTGTGCTCGGCGATACTGGCGGCAATGTCCTCGCCTTGAGCGTGGATGGCACGCCGTTGTGGAGCAGTTCCGTTGGCTTGGCAGAGATCCGCGGCATGGACGATGCCCGCATTGATGGGCAAATTTATGTGTCCATTGCCTCAAATGATGGTACGCTGAAGATATTCTCGTCAGACGGCAAAAATGTTTGGACGGTGAATCAGGAACAATTAAGAAGGATGCGTGCCTTCGACCTCAACGCAGATGGCAACAGCGAGATCATCACCGGCGGCGAGTACGGCTTGTTCCGTATCTACAACGCAGCAAATGGGAAAGTCCTCTTCGAGAAAACGCTTGGGCAGGCAGTAAGCGAAGTGCGCGAAGTGGAGTTGGACGGCGACCCATCATCGCGCGAGATCGTAGTTGGCGGTAAAGATGGCGGTATTTGGGCGTTCTCGTTCAACGGCGAAACCGCAAATCAGCTATGGACTGGTTCTTTATCAGACAAAGTCACTGAGATCGCCGGTCTGGATATCAACGAAGATGGCAAGGAAGAAGCGGTGATCGGCGATGATTCGGGCAAAGTGGCTGTTTTCACCGATAATGGAACTCGCAACAACCTGCCCGATCATAATAGCGGCATCACTCGCATTGATATTGGCAAGCTCGGCAATGAGCGTTATGTCGTCATCGCCGATTACAACGAAGTGACCACCAACAAGGTGAATTTCAGTTCCATTCCTGGGTTTAGGTTTGCGCCGCTGGTGGTGGGCGTGATCGTCTCGACGGTCATCCTCGTCATTGCGGGCATTCTGGCGTCCATTCCGCCCAAACCGGAGATGAAACTCTCCATTCAAGATAAAAGCCGCGAAAGCCTCGAGGCTCAGCGCCGTATGTTAAAAGAATCCATTGCAGATGTGGAACGCCTGCGCAAATCTGGTGAGATGGGTAACGATGCCTACCTCGCCCGTCTCAAACGCCTGCGCAGCGATCTCGCCGATAACGAAACCGCCTTCAAAACGGCTGGCTTCCAAGTCAAAACCGAAACCTTCGCCTGCCCCAACTGCGGCGGGACTCTGGAACTCGGCATGGATAAATGCGAGTATTGTGGACAGGTGATTTTGTCGTAATCAGTGACCTTGTGCGTAAAAAGCAAAAGAGGAGGCTCCAAGCTTGGAGCCTCCTCTTTTTATTAGTCAATTTATGACTTCATTTACGAAAGAAATCGACCTTCTTTCAGCTTAAACGCAAAAGCGGACGCCGAAGCATCCGCTTTTATAAACTCTTTGCAGAGTTTAAAGAAAAAAGCCCCTTGGCAATGACCTACTCTCCCGGGAGGCTGCCCTCCAAGTACCATCAGCGCTGATATGCTTAACTGCCGGGTTCGGGATGGGACCGGGTGTACCCATATCGCTCAGATCACCAAGGGACAATTTCACAAAGGAATTGTCCTGAATAACAAAATGATGTAGTTGTTTTATTGGAAAAGTACCAATTTCTCCGTATCACAGGATGAAGCCCTCGACCATTAGTACAGGTTAGCTGAACACATTGCTGTGCTTACACACCCTGCCTATATACCAGGTAGTCTACCTGGGGTCTTACTCCCTTACGGGAATACAGGGATCTAATCTTAGGGCAAGTTTCCCACTTAGATGCTTTCAGCGGTTATCTTTGCCAGACATGGCTACCCAGCGATGCTCCTGGCGGAACAACTGGCACACTAGAGGTCTGTCCACTCCGGTCCTCTCGTACTAGGAGCAGCTCCCTTCAAATCCCTTACGCCCACAGCGGATAGAGACCGACCTGTCTCACGACGGTCTGAACCCAGCTCGCGTACCGCTTTAACGGGCGAACAGCCCGACCCTTGGGACCTTGTCCAGCCCCAGGATGCGATGAGCCGACATCGAGGTGCCGAGCGAGATCGTCGATGTGAACTCTTGGATCTCACCAGCCTGTTATCCCCGGGGTAGCTTTTATCCGGTAAGCCACGGCCCTTCCACTCGGTACCGTGGGATCACTAAGCCCGACTTTCGTCTCTGTTCGGCGCGTTGGCCTTACAGTCAAGCTCCCTTATGCCTTTACACTCTATGGTGGGTTTCCATTCCACCTGAGGGAACCTTTGGGCGCCTCCGTTACCTTTTGGGAGGCGACCGCCCCAGTCAAACTGCCCACCTGGCACGGTCCCCCATCCGGATGACGGAATGGGGTTAGGATCTAAACATAATCAGGGTGGTATTTCACTGAAGGCTCCACCGACGCT
>JACKAW010000006.1:0-192500 GCA_020634885.1 Anaerolineales bacterium | reverse complement strand
CCCAAAATGGTTGATCAGCCATGAATGGCACAACAATTTGCGGAATCCCTGCCCGCAATGTGGATGACGTTGTTCCAGCACCGCCATGATGAATCAACATCTTGCATTTTGGCAGCAACCAATCATGCGGCGCAGATTCAAGATACAGCAAATCACTTGTCGATTTGCGCTTCGTACTCCCCCACCCCGATAAGATAATGCCGCGATTATTGGTTTGCTTCAATGCTTCACGAATAATTTCATCTACTTTTTCTGCATTCTTATTGACCATGCTTCCAAATGAAATACAAACTGGTGATTTGCCCGATTCGAGAAATTCTTTCAATGCAGTAGGTGGAACATATGAATCGTTATGCGGAAAGAAATAATATCCAGTGACATGCACACGCGGACTCCAGTCGCTTGAGGGTGGGATCAGGCTTGGGGACCAGGCACACAGGAGCGGCGTCCGGAGGCGAAGCGGGGAATCTTTGAAGGGAGAATAAAGCTTTCGCTTAGGCAATCCCGCTCGGCGGCGGACTTGTTCAAATCCCAAAAATGCAGTTAGTTCAGTAATTTCTAAAGAGGTGGTATGTGTCAAACGATTCAAAAAGCGAGACCCAAGATTTGGCAAAGAGATGTTGGGATAGTCACCAGTGGGCGTGAACATGGGGAAGGTTTGGATATGAATATCAGGGATGTTTTTCTCACGGGCAAGAGTATGGGCACCGACAGCGTGAGCGAAGGTGTGGATGATAAGGTCTGCATTGAGGCAGGCTTCGTCGGTTTGACGCATCATTTCGGCGCCGATATCTATGGCGTGGCTCATTAACTCTTTCATTAGCTTGAAGAAGTTGTACCCTGCATCGTTGAGACGTCGACTAAGTTCTTCAGGGTCGCCAGCAAGCGGAAAGAATGTGATGCCATGTTCTTCGACCAGCGATTTGAAACGCGCTGGTGCAGCGAGGATGACATTATGTCCGCGAGACATCAAGCCGAGGGATAGCGGTAAAAACGGTTGGACGTCGCCGCGAGAGCCAAAGGTGAGGATGGTGATGTTCATTTTTAAAACGCGTGGGCGACCTTCATGGTCGCCCACATTAATTTATCTCATGCCTGCCTGCCAACGCACGCAGCAGTGTGTTTTGATCGGCGTATTCCAAGTCTCCGCCCACGGGCAGACCGCGCGCAAGGCGGGTGACTTTGACTCCCATGGGTTCGAGGACTTGACGAAGATAAAGCCCAGTCGCATCCCCTTCCATGCTGGGATTGGTTGCGATGATGACCTCCCCCACTCCCCCACGCGCCACACGTTCGGCGAGTTGCTTGATCTTCAAATCGTCGGGACCGATGCCTTCGATGGGAGATAAAACTCCCTGTAAGACGTGATACTTGCCTTGAAATCCACCGGTGCGTTCGAGCGCGAGGACATCCAAGGCTTCTTCGACGACACAGATGAGAGATGCATCGCGTTTTTGGGATTCGCAAATCTCACAGCGTTCACGTCCGGCGTCCGTGATGTTGAAACATTCGGAACAAAAAGCGGTATTAGCTTTAAGATTCGCCAACGCCGTGGACAGATCTTGCGCGACATCTTCGGGAGCGCGAAGCAAATAGAATGCCAACCGTGAAGCGGACTTGGGTCCGATGCCAGGCAGGCGTTCGAGGGCAGTTACTAAATTTTGTATTGATTCAGGTAGTAGCATGAGGGTAATTGGAGATTAGTAATTGGTAATTGGGCTTGCAAAAATCTCCAATTACCGATTACCAATTACTAAAACGGCATCCCACCCGCGAGCGGACCCATCAACTTTTCCTGCAAGGCGCGCGACTCATCCAATGCCATGTTGACTGCGGATAAGACCATATCTTGCAGCATTTCAGCATCGGCATCTTTGAGAAATTCGGGAGAAATCTCGACCGATTTACACTTCTGGTCGCCAGTCATGGTGACTTTGATCGCTCCCCCACCCGCTGTTGCAGATACGGTTTCTTCGGCAAGTTTTGCTTGCGCTTGTTCCATTTGTTGTTGCAGCTTTTGAATCTGCTGCATCATTCCGCCTTGTCCGCCCATGGCGGGTCCTTTGTTAAATCCTTTTGCCATAATTAAACCTCGTTATGTGATATTCGATACTTGATATTCGGCACTCGGTAATCGAGTTCGAATATCATCTTTTCTATTAATCCATATCCACGATCTCGCCGCCGTGTTGAATCGCGGCAGCGACCATGCCATCTTGCGCGACGTGTGCGGGGAGCTTGCCTTTGGCATTGGTGACCACACAACGCACGGACAAGTCCACGTGGAAATGGTCTTTGATGAGACGCTGAATGGTTTCGATCTGGTCGGGCTTGTTGAGCTTTTCCACGAGCACGTCACTTGCCATGCCGAGGATGAGGGTTTTGCCTTGCACGTCGATCATCTTGACCGAGTTCATCAACGCGCCAAGTGTATTTTTATCTTTGGGAAGCGTGTTGATCAGCGGCTTCCATGCTTTGACGATGTCGTTGGAGTTAATGGCGGGTGATTCGGCGACGGGCTGCGGCTCTTTCTTAACCTCAGGCTTGGATTCTGCTACGGGAGCAGATACAGGCTGAGGCTTGGTTCGAGGCGCAACAGCGACTTGGGCAATTTCGGCTGGAGCGTCAATCACTTCCGCGAGGGCGAGTTCCAAACTCAAAGAGGGCTGCCAGCCGCCGCGCAAATCCGTTGCCGCGCTGTTGAAGATTTTCATCATGCGCAAAACATCGGAGGTGTTGAAGGCTTGAGCGTGCGCTTCCATTTGGGTTTTGACTTCGCGCGTGGCTTCGACCTGCTCGGCGTTGCCCATTTGAATGAGCATGAGCCCACGAGTGTATTCGACGAGTTGACGCGCCAGCGAGCGCGGATCGGCGCCCGAGTCGAGCGCTTTGTGCATGGTTTCGAGTCCGCGCGCGGGTTGATGATCGAGAATCGAGTTGACGACATCAAGCACGGTTTGGCTGGTTGCCGTGCCAAGAACTTGCTGTGCAATGTGAAGCGTGATATTCGCGCCTGTGGATGAAAGCTGGTCGAGCAAAGATTGCGCGTCGCGCATGCCCCCCGCTGACTGACGAGCAATGAGCGTGAGCGCTTCTTCGTCGGCTTGGATGTTTTCAGTTGCGGCGATCTCTTTGAGATTTTTGACGATCTCATCAATGGGCACCCGGCGAAACTCATGGCGTTGGCAACGAGATAACACCGTGGCGGGAATCTTGTGAATTTCGGTGGTAGCTAAAACGAAGATGGCGTGCGGAGGCGGCTCTTCGAGCGTTTTTAGCAGGGCATTGAACGCGCCGCCTGAAAGCATGTGAACTTCGTCGATGACATAAACTTTGTATTTGCCCTGCGATGGCGAGAAATTAATCTTTTCGCGCAAGTCGCGGACATCGTCCACGCCGTTGTTGGAGGCGGCATCGATCTCGATCATGTCCATGAAGCGGTTTTCGTTGACTGCCTTACAGTGTTCACACTCGTTGCACGGACGTTGAGCCGGGTTTTCGTTGAGACAGTTAACTGCCTTCGCCAACAAACGCGCGACAGTGGTCTTGCCCGTTCCGCGTGGTCCCGCGAAGAGATAGGCGTGACCGACTCTGTCTGCTTTGATGGAGTTGGTCAGGGTTTGGATGACGTGGTCTTGTCCGATCACGGTATCCCATTGTTTTGGGCGGTACTTGCGGTAGAGGGCTTGGGTCATTTTTTAGTGGGTAGTGGTTAGTTGGAAGTGGATAGTAGGGGCAGGAGTGGTTTTACTGCCCGCCACCCACCGTCCACTATCTACTGATTTACGGCACTTTATAAACGGCTCTTAAATTTCCTTGCGAATCGAACAAACGCGCTTCTTCACTCGAATCCCAGACCGAATCGGCGGTGCCCCAATAGAGGTCAATCACATTATCGGTTCCTGCGGCAGTATGAACTTGAACGGCTCCGTTGGGGTACAAAACAATGTTTGGGAAAGTGAAGGTATTGCCATCTTCATCTTTGAGCTGCCATGAAGTCAGGTCGAGTTGACCTTCGCCTTCAAATTTGATGATGACGATTTCGGAGGAAAGCACTCCCGCACCTACCACGCTGCTAATCTTCACAGGAATATCCGTCTGTAGATCAGTACCAGACGTGGACTCAGAGTCATCGCTGCTCACGACTGGAGCCGCCTGTTGGATGACGACAGGGGCAGAGTTTCGGTAATTGCGGTCATACCAAAAAAGGATAGCGCCCGTCACGCTCGCCGAGACGAAGACATTCAACAGCAGGTATTGGATGAGTTTACGGCGATCCATCGTGCCCGAATCATAGCACAGATTTGCGAATTGTCATTGCCTGCACCGTGCGCAGGCACGCGTGCGAGGAGGACGACAGCCTGACGAAGCAATCCTGTAATTGACATGGAGATTGCTTCGCCGCCTAAAGGCAAGAACGGCGGCTCGCAACACTTGCACCTGACGCAAGTGCAGGTGTGACGATGTCACTTCTTCATGGAAATAGCAACCCAATCTTTCATTTGACGGATTTCGCCTCGCTTCAACCCCTTAGCTTGACCAGCCTCTATAACATTTTCTGCCTGATGGTCAAGAATCCCACTTAGGATGATCTCTCCATTCGGCTCGACCAAGTCTGCCAGCCCTGCATCAAAGAGACGGATGAGCACCGGCGCGAGGATGTTCGCCACCACCAGCGGCGCGGACTTGAACGCAAACTGCCCCGCTAGCACTTCCGTCACCGAACCTTGACCGAGCAGAAGCTCCTCCCCCACCTCGTTGACATCTGCATTCTCGCGCGAGTTCTTGACGGACTCAATGTCAATGTCCACACCGAGGACGGTCTTTGCGCCGAGTTTGAGTGCGGCAATAGAGAGAATGCCAGAACCACAACCAACATCAATGACCGTGGAAAGTGGAAAGTGGGAAGTGGAGATTTCCATGAGTTCGAGACATAACTGCGTTGTTGGATGTGTTCCCGTCCCAAACGCCATGCCGGGGTCGATCTTGATCGGGATTCGTTTTGGGTCGGGGTTGTCTAACCATGCGGGCAGGATGAGGAGACCCTCACCGATGAGAATCGGCTTGTAGTGCTGTTTCCAGGCTTCCATCCAGTTTTGATCCGCGATCTGCTTGTACGTGGGAATGGGTACCGGCGTGATCATCCCCAAATAGAAAAGTGACTCTTCGAGCTTCTGTCGCGTCTCTTCGAGTTGATCGTTGACCTCCAAATAAGCACGGACGGTGATGGGACCCGTTGCGGTACCTTCGTCTTCATCATTCACAAATCGCACACCCTGCTCAGTCATCACGCCGTTGGGCGCAAAACGCGCCAGCACATCGGCAACAGATTCGGCGAGCTCGCCGTTGACGGTCAAAGAAACTTCAAGCCAGTTCATGTTTATCTCCAAATTAAATGTCCAACGGTTCGACCCAGCCAAACCGCGAGTAGTCCAATTATTACATTCGCGCCGACGTTTGCGACGGCGTTCATAACAAAGTCTTGCTGTATCAAGTTGACCGTGTCATTGCCAAAGGACGAGAAGGTGGTGAAGCCGCCCAAGACGCCAATCACCAGAAAGGCACGCGACTCATTTGAGAACGTGCCGTATTTATCGCCAAACTGTGCCAGCAGACCAATGATAAAGCAACCGATGATATTGACCGCCAACGTACCGAAGGGAAAGTCCATTCGGTTGGCAGATTGCTGCACATAGCCGCTGACCAGATAACGCAAGACCGAGCCGATAAATCCGCCCGCGCCAACAAGAAAAATATTTGTCATAAATCCTTCTTAGCCACAGATGAACGCGGATGAACACAGGTCGGATAAAAATAAATCTGATTTATCTGTGTTTATCCGTGGTCAGATTTTCTGCTGCCCAGCGGATCAAATCCTTCTCCGCGAACAGCATGATGGGCAAGTCGTTCACATCGAAGTATTTCATCTCAGAAATTTCATGTGACGGTTTGAACTCGCCGCCCATTATTTTACACAGATATGTGATTCCCAAATGCGGAAATTCCCGCGCACTCGCCACCCTCATAAGTTTAATAACTTCAATTTGCATACCTGTCTCTTCTTGAAACTCACGGACAACCGCTTCAATCGGCTGCTCCCTATATTCCAACGCCCCGCCGGGAATCCCCCACTCGTATTTACGATAGGTGTGTTTGAACAACAAAACCTTGCCCTGCTCATCAAAGATCAAGGAAGAAACACCCGCATTGAATTTCGGTTGGACAAGTCTTGTGACAATGACATGCACCCACATGGGAAGCAGACGCCAGAGGCGCATTAGAGGTTTGATCATGATCTAGCGATTATAAAGCGGAGTATCCGATCTAACAGAAACAGCCCTTGGGAATACATTCAATCCTCTAAAACTTTTTTAGAAAGTTCCATCACTTTTTGGGTCAACACCTCAATGTTATTTGCCTTCCCATTGGCGATGCCATCCAACAATGTGCCAAAGACCGCCCAACTAATAAAGAGCGCCTTTGTGCTGGGCATATTCTTCCCCTCTGGCGGATACCAACAAGTGAGTGCTTCATACAAAACCACCTGCACTTGCGCTTCTGCAACGGGACGTAAGTGCCGATCTGCCGGAGGACAGATCGCATTAAGGTATTGAAAGTATTCGCTTACTGCCCTAATGATATTTCCCATGTTCTCATCAGAATATGAACCAAAGTCACCCGTTAAGTGCTCGAGCATCTTTTTCTCAAATGTCTTGCGGATAATATGATTGAACAGGGCATATTTATCGGTAAAGTATTCGTAGAACGTGGAGCGGTTGATGTTTGCACGTTCGGTAACATCGTTGATGGTCAATTTTTGCAAGGTCTTTTCATTGAGCGCATCAAGAAATGCAGTTTCGATGGAGTCTAAGGTTTTTGCCACACGGCGGTCTGAGAGGTTGATTTCCGACATTTTTTTCCTTCCGTTGGTTTTCCAACAATCCACGCGTTTTAATGGTTGCATGGATGAATTGCACTGTTTAGAATTATATCCAACAATTGTTGTTTTTACAACAATTGTTGGATTTCAAAAAAATAAAAAAAACAGGAGCAATCATGAGTAACCAGATCATCGAGATCGCCATCCGCGCCCCCAAGGCAGGGATCAAGGAAGTAGACTTCATTGCCGCAAAAAATGCCGCCGTCAAGTCGCTTGTCAGCATCAAGGGCATCGGTCCCGAGCGCGAATTTGAGCCATTCAAAACCATGCCGGAAAAATCTGCAAAAGTTTTCGTAGGAATGACCCGATATCAAAGCAAAATGAAGACCTATCAAGCCATGGTCAGTTTCAACGTGCTAAGAAACCTTATGCCATTTATGGGGATGATGGACAATATGGGGGGCATCTTCCTCAAACCTGAAGATCCTAATTTTGATTATGGAAGTTTTGCCGATAAAAGCAACATCACTGAGATCGCCCTTCTGCGCCCCAAAGCAGGGATCAGTAAAGATCAATTCTTACAGGCACGTACCAAATTTCTAAAAGCATTGGATTCTGAGCCTGAAGTAAAAAATTCCTACACTTTCGAAGTTGCAGGTGGATTCAAGAATACAGATACCTTCCCGCATTTCACGGTCTACAAAAGTAAAGCCGATTTCGATATGTTGATGGATCGCGCCAAAGGGTTGTCTTATATTGGTGAATTTGCCAAAATTTTCGACGCAGAGATTATCTGCTTCTGTACTACCATCAAATAAGGCATTGCTATATGAAACGGGTTTTATATTGGCTGCTGTTGGGATATTTGTTACTGATCCCCGTCTTTTTCCTGCAACGGGCATATACGCTCTACGTCAGCCCCAATGACTTTTTCACAACCTTAGACATGACCAATCCAGACGCCTGGCTTGCGGTTAAGACACTCGCAGCGCGGCATATGGCATATTGTTTTATCATCCTCGTTGGCGTGTTGACGCGTCGTAAGCCGCTTCTTCTCACTGCATTGTCAATGATCATTCTAGTCAGTGTTCAAGATGGGTTGATCTTATTCAACAATCCATTTGTGGAAGCAAGCGAACGCCTCAATGCCGCAAGCATTGAACTTTTCAATATCTTGCTGTTGACACCAGCCATGTTCTTTGTCAACAAAATGGATTTGAAGTAGATTTACACAATAACAAACTTTCTACAAACAAAAAAACGAGTGGATGGAATATCCACTCGTTTTTAATTGCCAATTACCAACCTTCAATTACCGCCCTATCCCCCAAACGCATCATTCAACCAATCTAGGAAGCCCTTCTCCTGCGGCTTGACCGTCGTTCCCAAACTCTCTGCCAATTTCTCGAAGAGTTCCTTCTGTTCCTTCGACAACTTGGTTGGGACAGCCACATTGACGATCACGATCTGGTCGCCACGCTGATTCTTATTGCGGACGTGCGGCACGCCCTTTCCACGAATATGGAAAATCTTGCCTGGCTGTGTGCCCGCAGGGATTTTCAGTTTATCTTCGCCTTCCAAGGTTGGCACAGTCACTTCCGCGCCCAAGGCTGCTTGTGCGATATTGATATCGAGGTTCAAGATCAAATCCTGATCGCGGCGTTTGAAGAACTGATGCGGCTTCACATCCAACACAAGGAACAAACTGCCCTGCGGACCGCCGTTCTCGCCCGGCGCCCCTTCCCCATTCAAGCGGATCTGTGTGCCAACGTCCACACCAGCGGGGATTTGTACCTTCTTCTTGACCTTCTTACGCTCCAAGCCGCTGCCGCGACAAGTGGTACACGGAGAGGCAATCGTCTCACCGCGACCGCTACAGGTTGGGCATGGAGCCGTCTGCACCATCTGACCCAAAAAGGTCTGACGCACCTGACGCACTTCGCCTTGTCCGTTACAGGTTGCACACCGAAGCGGAGTTGTCCCCGGCTCGGCGCCTTTGCCGCTACAACGTGAACAAGTCTCATCGCGCGAGAACTCGATCTCTTTCTCAACGCCGAAGACCGCCTCCTCAAAGGTAAGCGAAACCTGCATTTGTAGATCCCGCCCACGGCGCGGAGAGCGGCGCGAACGTCCTCCACCGGTTGAGAATCCAAACCCGTTAAATAAATCTTCGAAAATATCGCCGAAGCCAGAGAAATCCTGATAGCTCTGCCCACCCGCACCGCTGACACCAGCCTTGCCAAAACGGTCATAGCGCGCGCGCTTCTCAGAATCCGAAAGCACGCCATACGCCTCGTTGATCTCTTTGAACTTCTCTTCGGCGTGTTCTTCCTTGTTCACATCAGGGTGATACTGACGCGCAAGTTTACGGAACGCGGCTTTGATTTCATCATCGCTCGCGCCCTTGCCCACGCCCAGAGTTTCGTAATAGTCTTGGTTTGACATAATTTAGAGATTGGAGATTAGTGACTAGAGATTGAATTACCAATCTCCAATTACCAATTACTCTTTGACTTCCCCATCCACCACATCAGGTCCCGCGTCGGATGAAGAACCCGCTTCGCCCGCCCCTGCAGCTTGACCCTGCTCATAAACGGATGCACCAATCTTTTGGATGGTCTGTCCCAAGGATTCGACTGCGGCTTTGATCTTCTCCACATCTTCACCTTGCGCTGCTTCCTTGACCTCGGCGCTTTTCGCCTCGACTTCAGCCTTGATCTCCGCCGGGACTTTATCGCCCAAATCGCGCAACGCCTTCTCACCCGCATAGACGGTGTTATCGGCATTATTACGCGCTTCGATCAAGTCCTTGCGCTTGCGGTCTTCCTCGGCATGTGATTCAGCATCCTTGCGCATCTTTTCCACTTCGCTATCGCTCAATCCTGAAGAGGCGGTGATGGTAATGTGCTGACTCTTACCCGTTGCTTTATCCTGTGCGCTGACTTTGAGAATGCCGTTCGCATCCACATCAAAGGTCACTTCCACTTGAGGGACGCCACGCGGCGCAGGTGGAATGCCATCCAAAATGAACTTGCCCAGCGACTTGTTATCCGCCGCCATTGGGCGCTCACCTTGCAAGACATGGATTTCAACCTGAGTCTGGCTGTCTGCCGCAGTGGAGAATACCTGTGAACGGCGGGTCGGGATGGTGGTATTGCGTTCGATCTGAGCCGTGGCAACGCCGCCGAGAGTTTCAATAGCAAGGGTCAGCGGCGTCACATCGAGGAGGAGGATGTCAGTCACATCCCCGCCGAGCACGCCGCCTTGAATTGCCGCACCAATGGCAACCACTTCATCGGGGTTCACACCTTTGTGCGGGTCTTTGCCAAAGAAAGCGCGTACACGGTCTTGAATGGCGGGCATACGGGTCATACCGCCAACCAAAACAATTTCGTTGATGTCGCCAGCCTTCAAGTCGGCATCGGCAAGCGCCTGCTTGACCGGCGCAATGGTGCGGTCTACCAGATCGGCAACCAACTGCTCGAACTTGGCGCGAGTCAGGGTCATCACCAAATGTTTGGGTCCACTTGCGTCTGCTGTCAAGTAAGGCAGGTTGATTTCGGTCTGCATCACGGTCGAAAGTTCGATCTTCGCCTTTTCGGAGGCTTCCTTCAAACGCTGAAGCGCCTGTCGGTCATTATTCAGATCAATGCCGTTGTCTTTCTTGAACTCGGCGATCAAATGATCCATAATGCGAAGGTCAAAGTCATCGCCGCCGAGGAAGGTATCGCCGCTCGTGGCACGAACCTGGAACACACCATCACCCACATCCAAAATGGACACGTCGAAGGTACCGCCGCCGAGGTCGTACACAATGATGACTTCGTTCTTCTTCTTATCCAAGCCGTATGCCAGCGAAGAAGCCGTCGGCTCGTTGATGATACGCAGCACTTCCAAACCTGCGATCTTGCCCGCATCTTTGGTTGCGTTGCGTTGGGCATCATTGAAGTAAGCAGGCACGGTAATCACCGCCTGCGTAATGGTCTCACCTAAAAAGGCTTCGGCATCTGCCTTGATCTTCGCAAGGATCATCGCCGAAACTTCCGGCGCGGAGTAATCCTTGCCGCCCAGTTCCACGCGCACATCGCCATTCGCGGCTTCATTCACCGCATAGGGCACGCGCTTCTTGGTGCGTTCCACTTCGGCATCGCCTGCCTTGCGACCCATAAAACGCTTCACCGAAAAGATCGTATTGGTCGGATTGGTGATCGCCTGATTGCGCGCCACACGTCCCACCAAACGCTCGTTATTTTTATTCATCGCCACCACAGAAGGAACCAAACGCTCCCCTTCCGCCGATGGGATCACGATCGGTTCGCCGCCTTGCATCACCGCCGCTACCGAGTTGGTCGTGCCTAAGTCAATACCAATGATTTTTGCCATAATTAAGTTCTCCAGTGTCTCTGCATTTCTTTGTCTGTGTTCCAGTTTTCCGGTATTTCAGTGTCACGATTCACAGCATCACTTACGATACTGGAACACTTGACACGTGAACACGAAATCACTGGGCAACTCTCACCAATGCCGGTCGGATCACACGTTCACCGATCACATAACCGTTCTGAACCACATCGATCACATGACCGCTTTCCACTTCATCCGAAGGCTCGTTGGAGATCGCTTCGTGAAAGTTCGGGTCAAACTCTGCGCCTTTGGCTTCGATCTTCTTGACGCCTTCCATATCCAGAATGTTCTGGAATTTGCGCACCACCAACTCCACGCCATTTGCCCAAGCATCATCTGCGGGGCGGTTTTGCAGAGCACGCTCCAGGTCATCGAGCACGGGCAGCACCTTCTTGATAATGTCGCCCTTCGTGGATGCCTTGAACAACTCATTATCGCGGTCTACTCGTTTGCGGAAATTCTGGAACTCCGCCTGAGTCCGCGCCCACCCGTCCTTATATTCGACGATCTTCCCTTCAGCCTCTTTCAACTGCTGGATCAACGCCTCACGCTCCGCGTCGACGGGAGCCTGCTCGGTCGTCTCAGCCTGTTCTTCCGCTGCGGCTTGAGTCTCTTCGATTTCTTCGTTCTTGTTCACTTCTTCTGCCATAAATATCACTTCCGTTTGACGTTGTTATGTCATCCCTTCGGGATTTATTTCTCTCTATTACATTTTCTATAATCATTTCATCCCTTCGGGATTGAAATGTCATTTACACCATCAAACAACCCCGAAGGGGTGTTATTTTTATAGCCTCAAACGAAATCAAATTCCAAACCCCGAAGGGGTGACATAGATTTTATTCGCCTGAGATGTTATCGCTGACCAATTCGCTCAACAGCCCAGCCACGAATCTCACGGTGGGAATTGTCCGCGAGTATGCCATGCGCATGGGACCGAGCACCCCCAACGCGCCGGTTGCCATGCCAGGGACGCCGTAACGGGCAATGACCAAACTGCACTGACGCAGGTCATCATATTCGCCTTCGCCGCCGATCAACACTTGCAAGGCGCCGACATTGCTGTTGCTGGTGGTCTTTGCCAGCAAATCCTGCAAGGTGGCGGGTTCTTCAAAAATCTTCAATGCCCGCCGCGGACCGTCCACCTCGGAGAATTCAGGTTCGCCCAAAATGTTGGTCAAACCGTCGGTGTAGATTTCGCCGGATGCTTTTTCGGTCAGGCGGCGCATGTCGTTTGCAATGAGCAGGAGGATGTCCTGATCGAGCGGGTCGGGACGAGCCGTCAGCGTGGACATGGCTTGGGCGGTCTGACCCGCTAAAAGTCCGTTAAGACGCGCTGCTGTTCCGCTGAGACGTTCTTGAGCGACAGGTTCCGCCAACGTCAAAATCTGCTGTGACACTTCCCCACCGAGCATCACCAACACCATGAGCACTTGTCGCCCTTGGGTCGAGATCAATTCAACATGCTTGAATTTTGTACTTTCGACATGCGGCGCGGCAACAACCGAAACGCCCTGCGATTGGCTTGCAAGGATGGACGCCGCGAGGGTCATCCACTGATCGAGTTCGGGGCGCGATTGAAAGAACTGGTGCGAGATGGTGCGCTGAACGGTTTCGGGCAGTTCGGCGCTGTGCATCATCTCACTGACGAAATAGCGGTAGCCTTCTTCGGTGGGCACGCGTCCGGCGGAGGTATGCGGTTGGCGCAAGTAGCCCATTTCAGTGAGAGCCGCCATCTCATTACGAATGGTCGCCGACGACAGATTGATGTGGTAATGCTCTGCCAACCGCTTCGAGCCAATGGGCTGGGCAGTATCGATGTAATCACGGATGATTAGCATCAGGAGGGTTTTCTGTCTTTCGGTGAGGTTCGGCATATTCAAAAATTTAGCACTCTTTATTTTAGAGTGCCAATTGATAACGGAATAATAATATCAGCCGTAAAAATTCACGTCAATAAGAGGAGTGTAAGAATTATTAACTTTTGAGTAGAGTTTGCATATCTTTATGCTAAAACCCAAAAAGGATGGTCAGATCGTTGACATTTGTGCCGGTTGGACCGGTTTGGAGCAGATCGCCCAGTTTCTCAAAATAGGAATGTGCATCGTTCTGACTCAGGAAGGCTTGAGCATTGACCCCAAGCCGCTCCCCTCGCTGGTAACTCTCCCCCACTACTACGGCACCCGCCGCATCGGTGGGACCATCTTCGCCGTCCGTGGCGAGGGTGATGAGCATGGAGTTTTCAAGTCCATTCATTTCTATGGCAGCGGCGAGGGCGAGTTCCTGGTTGCGCCCGCCTTTGCCGCGCCCATGCAAGGTGACGGTGGTTTCACCGCCTGCGATCCAACAAAATGGACGAGGGTACTCGCGCTTGAAATATCTGCACAACTTTTTGGCAACCTCGCGGGCTTCGCCTTGCCATGTATCGCCGAGGAAATGCGTTTCAAAGCCGAGCGACTTCGCCATCTCCAACCCGGCTTCGGCGGCGAGTGAGTTACTGCCCACTAAAACATTTTGCACACGCTCAAATAACGGGTCATTCGGTTTGGGTGTTTCGGGGGTGTTTTCTAAAACCTGCAAAATCGCGGCAGGGACTTTTGCCAGCAGGTCATATTTCTTCAAAATACTCAACGCGTCTTCTCGTGTGGATGGGTCTGGCGCGGTGGGACCAGATGCAATCGCTTCAAGCGGATTAGCCACCACGTCCGAGAGAATCAGACTGGCAATGCGCGCCCCATTCACAGACTTGGCAATGCCGCCGCCTTTCACTCGGTCGAGGTGACGGCGCAGGGTGTTGATCTCGTCTACGCGGGCGCCACAGGCGAGCAGAAGTTTGGTGAGGGCTTGAAGGTCTTCAAGTTGCAGCCCGCGCTGGGGTGAGGTCATCAGTGCCGAGCCGCCGCCAGAGATGAGGCAGATGAGCAGGTCTTTTTCTGTGAGCGTGGAGGCAAGATCGAAGGCGGAATTTCCGGCGTGGATGCTCGCTGCGGTTGGGACGGGATGTCCGCCGGGCGAGACGGTGAATCCGCTGGCGGGGGAAGTGAAGGCTTGTTTTGGAATGAGCAAGCCCCGGCTTGGATACGAACCGAGTACATCCAACAAGGCAAGCGACATGGCTTCGGTCGCTTTGCCCAAACCAAGCACGGTCACTTGGTCAAATTCATTCAGATCATATTTTTGGTCTTCGATCTGCAAAATATTTTTTTCACGGCGCACAAAGTTGCGGATGGCATTGCCCGGCTCGACGGCGTTTATGCAGGCATTTAGGATCTGCATAATGTCTTTGCCGTGCGGATGTGTGTGCAACGTAGCTGTGGAAATATTTTTCATGTTTCGAGTATGATAACGCAGAAGGAGTTGCGATGCGCCCCAAGGTATTTGTTGCCCGAAAAATGCGTGATGCCGGTTTGAATTTGGTGTTGGATTTTTGTGATGCAGATGTGTGGGATCAGGCAATGCCGCCCACGCGTGATGTGTTGCTTGAAAAAGTGCGCGGTGTAGATGGCTTCATCAGTATGCTCACCGACCGTGTAGATGCAGAATTGTTGGATGCAGCCGGATCGCAATTAAAAGTGGTTAGCAACCATGCGGTGGGTTTCGATAATATCGTTGTGCCCGATGTGACCGCGCGTGGAATTCCGATTGGCAACACGCCAGGCATTTTGACCGATGCCACCGCCGATATTGCCTTTGCGCTGCTACTTGCGGCGGGTCGGCGTATCGTTGAATCAGAACGCTATATTCGTGAAGGCAAGTGGAAGACATGGCATCCATCCATGCTGCTTGGCATGGACATGGCAGGTAAAACGCTCGGCATTGTGGGCTTTGGTCGCATTGGGCGGGCGGTGGCAAAACGCGCCGTTGGCTTTGGGCTGCGGATCATTTTTTACAGCCCGAGTGCAGAGCCAGAATTTGGCGCGATAAAAATGAACAGCCTCGATGAGTTGCTGAAGCAATCTGATTTTGTTTCGGTGCATACGCCGTTGAATGCTGCCACACGCCACATGGTAAACGCGGACTTTCTCTCGAAGATGAAACCGAATGCCGTTTTTGTGAATACCTCGCGCGGACCGGTTGTAGATCAAACCGCTTTGTATGAGGCGTTAAAAGCCAAACGGATATTCGCCGCCGGTTTGGATGTGACCGACCCCGAACCCTTGCCGCTGGATTCTCCCCTGCTCACGCTGGAGAACTGCGTCATTCTCCCGCACATTGGCAGCGCCAGTGAACACACCCGCGACGAAATGGCGCGGCTTGCAGCAGAGAATTTGATCGCGGGGTTGAAGGGTGAGCGTTTGCCGCATTGTGTAAACCCGGAAGTGTATGACAGAAAATAACGCAATTCAAATTGATACACTCGTCCGCGCCAAACGCCGCACGATTGCGCTCATCATCGAACGCGATGGCAGTCTCACCGTCCGTGCGCCGAGGCGGGCAACGCTGAACGATATTCACAGCTTCATCGCAGAGAAAATGGATTGGATCATCCGCTCGCGTGAAAAGATGAAGGCGATTGTCGAGGTTCCGAAGAAGCAATACATGGATGGGGAAAAATTTCTTTTCCTCGGAACAGATTACGAGCTGCGCCTCGTCCCACCTCAGCGGCCTGCTCTCAAATTCGACGGGGAGTTCACCCTGTCGGCTTCTGCGCGAGAACGCGGCGAGCGGATGTTCACGCAGTGGTATAAAACGCAGGCATTAACAATTTTCAACGAACGCGTGAATCACTACGCCACCTTGCACAGATTTGAACCGAAGCAGGTCAAGGTCAATTCGGCGAAAACGCGCTGGGGTTCGTGCAGCGCAAGCGGAAACATCAACTTCACCTGGCGGCTTGTGATGGCTCCGCTGGAGGTGGTGGATTATGTGGTCTTGCATGAATTGGCGCATTTGAAGGTGAAGAACCATTCCCCCCGCTTTTGGAATTTGGTCGAGAAGATTTGCCCCGATTACAAACGTCAGCGCAAGTGGTTGCGAGAGAATGGCGAGAAATTAAATTTGTAAGTCACGCTTGAAGCGTGACCTACCTGCTTTACCCAAATTCAAAAGTCGGCATCCCCTCGACATCTGTTACTATTTTGAACAACCCGCCTGACAGGGGGAAAATATTCAGGCTGTCTTCGCTCATGCCTACCCGCGCAGATGTGACATACAACTCGTTTCTATCCCTGCCGCCAAAGACCACCGACGAGGTTTGCAAGGCGGGCACCGAAACCCGACCGATCATTGTGCCTGTATTCGGGTTCCAGCGCGTCACCTCTGCCCCACCCCACATGGCGATCCACAAATTGCCCTGGGTGTCAGAGGTCATACCGTCGGGCCATCCCATTTGTTCAGAAATCTTAAACGCCACACGTGGATTTGCAATGCTTCCTGTAGGCAGGTCATAATCAAACGCTTGAATCTCACGTGTAGGCGTGTCAATGTAGTAGAAAGTTTTGTAGTCGGGGCTCCACGCCATGCCGTTGGAGATGGTCACGTCACGGAATAAGACGCGCGTATCTTCTCCGTCGAATGAGTAGACGGTTCCCGTGGGATCTTTCTCGTTCATGTCCATCGTACCGGCAATGAGGCGACCGGCGGGGTCACATTTACCATCGTTCATGCGGTTGGTGGCAGATTCGGTCACAGCGGCGAGAACGGTCTGCTGGGAGGTGCGCAGGTCAAAGTCTACGAAAGAGGCGCGTTTTCCCAAAATCAAATTCCCGTTTTTTCGCGGGGCAAGGCAGCCGATGAATTCATCCAATTCAACAAGCACTTCAGTTCCGGCATAGACTCGTTTTGCAAGAATATCGACCCAGTAAAGCGTTTGAGTCTTCTCGTCCCATGCGGGACCTTCACCAAGGATGGCTTTGGCATCGAAGAAAACTTGAGCTTCCATTAGAACCAATTCCGTTTGTAAAAGATGTACGTTGCAATGGCAGTAAGCCCAAGCGCCAGCCCGATGACGGTGAGAAATGCAAGCGGGTGATTTTCGCCGGGCAAGTACACGTTCATGCCATAGAACGAGGCGACGATGGTCGGCACATTGAGAATGATGGTGAGCGCGGCAAGCGCCTTCATGACCACGTTCAGGTTGTTCGAGATAATCGAGGCGAAGGCATCCATCATGCTGGAAAGGATTTCGGCATTGATGCTGGTCATTTGAATGGCTTGCTGGTTTTCGGTGAGCACATCTTCGAGCAAGTCCTGGTCTTCTTCGTAGTAGTTGAACATCTGCGTTTTTTGCACGCGCTCCATCATCACTTCGTTGGAGCGCAGGGCGGTGGCAAAGAAGGTCAGGCTTTTTTGATATTTGAGCAATTCGAGCAATTCACGGTTCTGGGTGGATTTTTGCAAACGGTCTTCCACATCTTCGGTGGCGCGGTTGATCTCACGCAGAAGATTCAAATAGCGAGCGGCGGTTTCGAGAAAGATATAAAGGGTAAGGCGGTAGCGTTTGCCGGTACGCATTTGTTTGTATTTGCCATTGGTGAGCGCTTTGAAAATATCGCTGTCGTAGCGGCAAATGGTAATGATCTTGTTCCCAAGAATCATGATGCCAAGTGGGGCGGTGATATATGGAATATCCTTTTCGGGCTGCCGAACGGGAATGCGAAGAAGGATGAAAGTGTAATCTTCATCCCGTTCCATACGCGGCATTTCATCTTGATCGAGACAGTAATTGATATAGTCCATCTCCATCCCCCAATTGACCAGTTTTTCAACCTCATCCGGCGTTGGGTCTACAACATTGACCCACGCACCGTTTGCAATGGTTTCGAGCGTTTCCAGCCCACCTTCTACGTTTTTATAAATGCTCAGCATGGCAGCCTCCTTGCATGAAGTAAGTCACGCAAGGCGCGCCGCGCCTACGTGACGGGTATTGGAATATTAAATCCGCGTGTACTTGGCGGATTGATATCGGTGGAACCTAGATCGCTTTCTTCAGTGGTATGCATGATTTTGAACCGCGCCAATTTTACGCCCAATGAACGAAAATAACAAAGGGATTCGATGGCAAAAATCTGCGCCTCTTTTTTCTAAAGTTGAACTGCATCAGCGTTTCCAACTTTTTCCTTATCTGTAACTGAATTTCACTTAATCCGCCCCAAATGCGCCAGCACCTGAAACAGGATCGCAACATGCAAAGCGTGTTTGAACTCACCTCGCTGAACCATGCCCGGCAATTCATCCAACGGCACAAGGCAAACTTCGATCTCTTCAGATTCATCCAAATGCTGGGAATGGGTTAATTCGACATCGGTGGCGAGATAACAATACAAGGTATTTTGTTGAATTGCAGGGTTGGGATAGAGACATCCCACTTCGATGATCTCTCCGACAGAGTAACCCGTCTCTTCAACCAACTCACGCTTCGCCCCTTCCAGCGGATCTTCGCCCTCGTTCACCACACCGCCCGGCAGTTCAAGCAATATTTCCTGCACACCATGCCGGTACTGTTTGACCAGTACCACTTCGCTATTCTTTGTCAACGCAAATATATTCGCCCACGAATCAAATTCCATGACAAACGCTGTATAAGGTTTACCGCTGGGCAATTCACATTTATCAGAACGAAACTTGGGAAAGAGATGGCGAGACGAAAGGATCTTCCACGGTTCAAGCGGCATGGTCAGGCATCCTCATTTTCTTTTGCCACTTTATTGATCTCATCCAAACTGGCGCCGCGTGCTTTTTCAAGGCGTTCATAGCGTTTGGTGAACTGTCCCATGGCGTAGTTGACAAAGTCCTCTTCCTTCAAACCAAACGGCACGACTTCATACCGTGCGAAAGCATCACCGATCACACCAATGGCAGAGGGCAGCAGCATATTCATCTGCATTTGCAGGTTGTCCCACTCATCCGGGTGTTCTGCCATGAGGCGCGAGAGCAGGTATACGCCGTAAGCAATATGACGCGACTCATCCTGCTTGAGTAATGCAATCCCTTTGCGTAAGCCAGGGCAAAGGTCATTGCGTTCCAACATAGTGAAGAAAGCCTGATAACCTGTCTCTGCCAACACGCCTTCGACAACCATGTTATAGGTCACCGATGCCCGAATTTGAGAAGCAGGTGACGGGTCAGAGCGAAGCGCGTTCAACGCGTCGGGCAAGGCTTCGTAAAAAAGTTGTCGGTAGTTATCGCCATGGAAGCGGGAAAGGTCTGACCTCACCCCTACCCCCTCTCCTGAAGGAGAGGGGAATGCAACCTCATCCATAAAGCGGCGGAAGAAATCGGTGTGTTTGGCTTCCTCGAACAGAAATGTGGTCAGGTACATTTCTTCTTCGATGCGACCTTCTTCAGCAATCACTTGAATCAATGGCAACAGGTCAAGCGTGACCGCCTCTTCACCCGCCACAAACATGGAGAGTAGCATAAGGCACAGATCTTTCTCTTCATCAGTGAAGCCAGCCCAATCCTGTTTATCTTTGGTCAGGTCAATATCCGAGGGATTCCAGATGCCGAGCTTTTTGGCTTTTTCATACAAGCGCATCGGCGGCAGGTCACGGTTCAATCCGCGGGTGGTGGTGGCAAACGAAGTGTGAGACATGGGTTCTCCTTTAGCAGATTGCCTCCATTATAATTTGACCATGCCCATTACCACCGATTCCGTCCGCACGTATTACGATGAAAATACCAATCTCTTTCTAAAATTCAGCGGACATAAACAAGCGCAAAACATCCACCGCTCATTATGGATGCCCGAAACCAAAACGCTTGAAGACGCTCTCAATACCTCGAATGCCCTCATTAAAGCGGAGATTGAATCCGTCACCCAAACAAACGCCGGCATTGCCGATCTCGGCTGCGGCGTAGGCGCGAGCCTGTTCTACATCCACCTGCGTTTACAAAACCCCGCCCCCGCACTGGGATTAACTCTCAGCCCCGTGCAAGCCCACCTCGCACAAGAATCGGCAAATCAACTCGGTTTGCAAGACCAAATCCGCTTCGCAGAAGGGGATTTCACATCCGTGCCTTTGCCGAGCAAATCACTCGACGCGGTGTATTCTGTAGAAGCCGTCTGTCATGCCGTTGACCCTGAAAAGTATTTCCGCGAAGCCAGCCGACTTTTACGCAAAGGCGGTAAGCTCATTCTCGTAGATGATTATCAGGCGACGCGTCCATTCTCTGCAAATGAAAACAAATGGCTCAACGCCTACATGGACGGTTGGTACGTCCCCGGCGTGCGCACCGTAGAACAGATAATTTCCTTTGCAGAAAAACACGGACTTCAACTTAAAAAGAATGAAGAACTCACACCCTATCTTCGCCTGCGCAACCTGCCCGATCTTCTTGCCAGCGCCTTACTCTTCCTTGGCGAGAAACTTCCCATCAAACACGCTATTGTTCCATCCATGCTGGGGAGCATGGCATTGCAGCAATGCCTGACCATGAAGGTGGTGGAGTATCGGATGTTGGTGTTTGAAAAATCAACCACAGATGAATACAGATAAACGCAGATTTTTCTCAACATATCCTTTTCATCTGTGTGCATCTGTGGTGAATTGATGTCAAAAACCATCACCTTATTAACCAGCGGCACCCGCGGCGACATCATTCCTTACATTGCGCTTGGCAAAGGCTTGGCAGAAGCAGGCTACAATGTCCGCATTGCCGCGCCGCGTGGGTTTGCGAATTTATTCAACAACATGGGCGAGGTCCCCTCGCCCCTACGCTTCGCGCCATTCGATGGCAACCCCACCGACCTGATGGTCGAGCAAGGCGACTTCACACCTTTCACCCTCGGTACGAACCTCATTCGGTCCATTCAAGCCACGCGCGCCTTTTTGCAAAAAGCCCGTCACCTCTATCGGCACATGCTGCACAGCGCCGCCCAAGCCTGCCGCGGCTCAGACCTGCTCATTCACGGCTTGCCCACCATTTGGGGCGCGCACATCGCCGAAGGGCTCGGCATTCCCGCCGTCCGCGCCAACTTGCAGCCGCTAACCCCCACCCGCGAATTTCCATCGGCGCTTTTACCTTTTCGTTTTTCTTTGGGAATCGGAAACTGGCTCTCGCACTGGGCAGTGACTCAAGCCACCTGGCTTTCGTGGCGCTCGGAAATAAACCACGCGCGTCACGCAGACTTTGGGCTGACTCCCGCCCATTGGCTTGACCCTTCGCTGCAAGCGGACTCTGCCCAACCCCTCACCCTCAACGCATTCAGTGAAATCGTCGTCCCGCGCCCAAAAGATTGGAACGCCAATCAACGGATCACCGGTTACTGGAAACTGGATTCGCCAGACTGGACACCGCCCCAAGCACTCCAACACTTCATCGACTCAGCCAAGAACCCCATCGCCATCGGCTTCGGCAGCCCCGGCACACAGGGATATTTACCCATGCTCGAAGAAGCCTTACACATGGCAAACGCTCAAGCCGTGTTGACTCTCCCCTCAAAATGGCACGGCGAGATCAAATCACAAAACATCTTCCCCATCGAATACGCCCCGCATGAATGGCTGTATCAGCGCGTGAGAGTTGCCGTCCACCACGGCGGGGCTGGCACCACGTCCGCGAGTTTGCACGCAGGCATACCTACCATCACCCTGCCCCTCGCCATTGACCAATTCTTCTGGGCCGAGCGGGTTGAGAAATTAGGTGTGGGCTTGTCCATCCCGCAGAGAAAACTGAATGCGCAAAATCTTGCGCAAACGATAATTGAAGCATTGAATAATAAAGACATGGGTTTGAAATCAAAAGCAATTAGTGCATCCCTAAGTCAAGAAAATGGGATCGAACTTGCTGTGAGACAGATCAGAAACCTGCTGTAAAAACTCCGAAGGAGTGAAACGATTATAGAAATCGGTGTCAATAAAACAAAACCCCGAAGGGGTGACATAATTTTGCAAACCAATGCCATCCCTTCGGGATTAGATGTTCGATTAATTTAGTTCTAGAATCATGTAATCCCTTCGGGATTATTTCTTCGCAACGACATAATCGCCACAATTAACGCAAACGTGGAGAACACACTCCCCAACCAATATGGCGCAGAGATGGCAATCACATCGAACGAAATGCCCGCAATGGTCGGACCAAATATATTGGTGAGTGCTAATAAAGTTTGATTGCCACCCATCAAACGTCCTTGCTCACTATCAGGGACTCGCAACGAGACTAACGCCGTCAACGAAGGGATACTGATTCCCGTCCCAAGCGCAACGATGGCGACAGCGGGGAAGATCATCCAAGCCTCAGCAGCAAATGCCATGCCCGCCAAACCGATCACCATGAAGAATAGACCGGCAGGGATGAGTTTACTTTCGCCATAGCGTGCCTGTAACTTGGAAAATAAAATTCCCTGCACGATCACCCCACACAAACCGACATACAAATAAAAATAACTATTCTGCGCGGGAGTCCAGCCGAAGCGGGCGTTGGAGAAAAGCGGAAAATTCGTCTGCAAACCAGCGAAGGCGAGATTGAGCAGGAAGAGAACCACCAGAAAACGCTGAATATTCTTCTGGCGGAAGATGCTGGTGAACTGCCCAGCCCATGAAAAGACTTGAGAAAGCGGCTTGCTCTCGCGGCGGTCTGGGGATAATGATTCGGGGAGGAAAAAGAATCCGAAAGCCGCATTGGCAAAAGTTAAGAAAGAGGCGAAGAGCGCCGGAGTGCTGAGACCGTATCCACTGAGGAGTCCGCCAAGGATGGGCCCCGCCATGATGCCCAATCCAAAAGCGAGTTGTGAGTAGTTGATTCCCTTGGCGCGATTCTCGGCAGTGGTGGTGTCGGCAACGTAGGCGTGAGCGAGAGTGAGGTTTGAGCCGGTGAGTCCGTCAATGAAGACCGCAAGAAAAATGATGACGAGCGAATTTGCCAAGCCGAGCAAAAGATAGGATGTGCCCGTGCCAAACAGACAAAGCAGCAAAATCGGTTTACGCCCGTAACGGTCGGAGAGTGCGCCGAGAATGGGACCCGAGACGAGTTGAATCGCCGAGTACATCGACATCAATCCGCCCGCGATGGCGGCGCCGCCATCCTGCGCTTGCACGAAGAAAGGCAGCAAGGGCAGCATAATGCCGTAGCCGAGCATATCAACAAAAACGGAAACGAGGATGAGGAAGAAAGAAGGAGGCAAGGGAAGTGAGTAGAAAGTAGAAAGTGGGAAGTGGGAAGTGGGCTGATTATACTTTCCACTTCCCACTTTCTATCATTTAAGATACGTTCACAAAACGGTTACGGAAACTCCACCACCGAAACCTTCGCGCCCGATTGATTGACAACATAGATCACGCCGTTACCAAATGCGATAGCAGTCGGACGTTTGAAGGGATTATCAGAGGTCTTTTTACCGCCCAAGCCCCACAAGAAATTGCCGTCATTATCAAAAACCTGCATCCGACCCAAGTCATAATCGGTAACATATACATTGCCATCAGCATCCACCGCAATCCCTTCGGGTGTGCCGGGAAAGCCAATATCTTCACCCATCTTCCATGCTGTGATGAATGCACCGGTTGCATCGAATTTCTGCACATACTTGGTTTCGTAATCAGCAACAAAAAGATTCCCCTGCGCATCTACTGCAATGCCGGTGGCATGTTTGAACTTGCCACCACCGTTGCCTTCACCGCCAAACTTCATCAAGAAGACACCGTTGTTATCGAACTTTTGCAAATAAGGGTTGCCATCGTCGGTCACGTACACATTGCCGTCTGCATCCACCGCAATACCAATGGCACGCACGAACTGACCATCCTCCGTCCCTTCACTGCCCCACTGCAAAAGAAAGTTTCCATCTTTATCAAATTTTTGAATACGGTAATTGCCATTATCCACCACAAACACGTTGTCGTTGGCATCAATAGCCAACCCGCCAAACCCCATCGTTTTAAATTCTCCCTCGGCGCTGCCTTCCTTATCCCACTTTGCAAGCAGGTTGCTCTCTGCATCAAAGATCAACACACGATGATTCCCCGCATCACTGACATAGATATGCCCAAGCGAATTGATCGCCACGCCATACGGGTCTTTCATGCTGCCTTCAGGCAGTTTGATTTCAAAAGGTCGTTCAGGGGTCATGGTCGCCTCGATGGTAGGGATTTGAGTTGGTATTGCTGTAGATGTTGGAGCTGCTTCCTCACCTCCCCCGCACGCTGTCAATAAAATAGCACTCAAGAACAGAACGATCAGCACTCGTCTCATATACCTTCCTCCTCAAGAAGTTGGGAAATTATAGAAGCGCCGAATGGAAGATATCCCATACTATGGGATGGTTTCCCCCGCTACTTTTGACCCATTAACAAATCTTACCCAAACCGCTCCAACCGCATCGGACTTAAACTGAAAGCGGGTTCCTGCCCATTGAGCAGTTGACTTACAACCAAGCCTGTCCCCGGCGCAAGCGAGAGACCCAACATGGCATGACCCGTAGCAGGGAAAAGATTTTCATGCTTCGGCGACTTGCCAATGATCGGCACACCATCGGGCGTAGTGGGGCGCAACCCCGCCCAGGTTTCTTGCACATCCAATTTTTCATCAAGGCGCAGATATTCCCGCGCCGAATTTTCAATGCGCTCAAGCCAAACGGGGTTCGGCTCCATGCTGTAATTGCCAACCTCCAGCCGACCCGTGAAGCGAAGCAAACCCGCCATCGGCGAAACGGCAATTCGGCGTTCGCCCAAAATCAGCGCATGGCTCGGCATGGTCTTATTAGCAGACATGGTCAGGCTGTATCCGCGCGCCGGTTGGATGGGAATGTTCAACTTCAAATCTTTGGAAACGGAGGGAGTCAACGCGCCAGCCGCCAGCACGATCTGTTCGGCTTCAAAATCTCCAGCCGTGGTTTTGACCTTGGTCACTTTGCCATTTGAGGTTTCAAACCCAGTGACCTGTGTGCCGCCCATCAATTCCGCGCCCATAGACTGGATGCGTTCTTTCAGCAAATTGAGAAAGACCGCCGGGTTGAGATGTGCGTCACCCGTGAAATGCACGCCGCCAATGACATCGTCCACAGCGGCGGGTTCCACTTCATGAATTTTATTTTTGTCATACATGCTGACGGGAATACCATGCTTCTGCATGAACTCGCCTTCGTGCTGTCCCTCGTGAAAGGCTTTTTCGGTTTTGAAAAGATGAAGCAAGCCCTTCTCTTGGTAAGCGCAATCGAATTTTTCTTCGGCGATGATCTGGGCAAAATTCCTGGCACTGAGTTGACCGAGTTGATTTAAAGGTTCGATTGATCGATTTACATTATTTTGGCTACACGCTAAAACAAACTTCAACAGCCATATCAAATAATTCGGGTCGAGACTGACCTTCATCCCAAACGGACTGTGCGCCGGGTCAAGCATCCACTTAAGGGCAGAGGTCACCACCCCCGGCGCCGCCAGCGGAATAATATGACTCGGCACAATATGTCCGGCATTGCCCGAGCCGCTGCCCTTGCCGATATCTTTTGCATCCAGCAAGGTGACTTGCCTACCAGACTTCAAAAGGTAATACGCACAACTTAATCCAACCGGTCCCCCACCGATGATGAGAACGTCTGATTTTGTAGTCATAACTTCTCTCTCTTTTCAACCACACAGATAAATAGGATGGAAGAGCCTTACTCCAATCGTTCATCCAAAAATCTGAGTACATCAGTGTTTATCTGTGGTGAATATCTTTACTAAATCCCTTTTCCAAACGGGTCGCGTTCATCCACCAAGATCGTCCCTTCGGACATAACCCACGCTTCGCCGGTGATGGTCGGGATGATCTTGTCACCATTGAGTTGGATACTCCCCTCGAAGATACTGCCGACGACGCTTTGCTGTTTCCATACTTGACCGACTTGCAGTTTGCCATCGCCGTAGAGACAAGCAAGTTTTGCACTCGTACCTGTGCCGCAGGGAGAGCGATCGTAGGCTTTGCCGGGGCAGAGGACAAAACTTTTACTGTCGGCATCGGGTGTGGACGCGAACAACTCGACGTGGTCAATCTCTGCGCCGTTCGCGCCAGTGATGCCATTCGCAATCAATTGTTCGCGGACTCGCCATGAGAAATCGGTCAGCGCTTCGAGGTTCTGCATATTGACTTCAAGTCCGTGGTCGTGGCAGAGGAAAAACCAGTTGCCGCCCCACGCCACGTCGCCGTGGATGGTTTTGCCGTCCACTGTGACAGGGATGTGAGTCAGGTGACGGTAGGCGGGGATGTTTTGCACGGAGACTTTGTTTGGGTACTCACCCGCTTCATTCTTGTGCAAGGTTGCTTCGACCACCCCAACAGGAGTTTCCACGCGGATGACTCCAGGTTGGACTTTTCCTAAATACGCGAGTGATGCAATGAGACCAATCGTGCCGTGTCCACACATGCCGAGGTAGCCGACGTTGTTGAAGTAGATGACTCCGAATTGACAAGTCGGGTCGGCGGGCGGGACGAGGTACGCGCCGACGAGTACATCCGAGCCACGGGGTTCGAGCAGGACGGTGCGGCGCAGATCGTCGTGGTCCGCTTTCAGCGTGGATAATTTATCAGCAACGGAACCAGTTCCGAGGTCGAAGGGAAGCGCGGTGATTAATCGCGTGGGTTCGCCGCCAGTGTGGGAGTCGAGGAAGGGGATACGTTTCATAAGAAAGGATGAAGGATGAAAGTCAAAGGTCGGAGGTCAAAGGTTTTCCTTCGTGCTCTTTGTGTCCTTCGTGGTCAAATGCTCTTAAAGATTTTCTCAAATTCCTGTCGGTCTTCGCTTGCCAATGGCAGCAACGGCTGGCGCGGATTTCCAACGGGGATGCCGCGCAGTTCGCAGCCGAGTTTGACCTTTTGGGTGTAGCCGCCGCTTTCCATGTTGCGGAGGAGCGGGAGGAGCTTGTCCATGTGCTTGCGGGCAGTGACGAAGTCGTTGTTGAGCGCGGCTTCTAGAACGTTGTGATGTTCTATTGGAGCGCAGGAGGCGGCGCCGCCGATCCATGATGCCGTGCCCCACAGGAAGTAGTCGAGCGCCTGATCGTCGGAACCGCAGATCATTTGATAGCGGTCGCCGTAGCGCAGACGGAACTCGTAGACGCGGGACATGTCGCCGCTGGCTTCTTTGATGCCGATGACGTGATCGTATTTGGTGAGACCGTCCATCACTTCGTAGCTGACTTCGGTACCTGCACGCCAGGGGAAGTTGTAGAGCACGATGGGAATTTTGACGGCTTTGGCGACGGTTTCATAATGCGCGAGCAGTTCGCGCTGGTTGGGACGTGAATACGGCGGGACGGCGACCATGAGCGCGTCGTAGCCCATGCCCTCGGCAATCTGCGAGTAGCGGATCACGTCGCGGGTGGCTCCGCTGTTGGTGCCTGCAATGAGAGTGACCCGCCCGTTGACCTTTTCTTTGACAAATTTGAAAATGTCCAGCCGCTCGGCTTCGGTGAAGGCGTAGACTTCGCCCGTGGTGCCGCCAGGGACAAGCCCTGCGATCTTGTTTTGAATCAGGTATTCGATCAGTTGTTCAAGGACGGGGTAGTTGATGCTTTCGTCCGCATTGAAGGGGGTGACGATGGGGGCGTATATTCCTTTGAGTTGCATTTCGGTTCTCCGATTTCAGGTGTCAGGTTCCAAGTTTCAGGTTGAAGGTTTGAAAGTTGGAAGGTGGCGTCCATTATAAAAGACCTAACAGGTCTATGGGCAACTGTATTAAATTTTCTAAAAAAAAAGCCCGCTTCGCGGGCAGAGGGGAAGAACCTGTTTTTCCAATCAAACATCACTTATAAATTAGCGTTATAGAGAGCCAGAGAACCCAGAGCCCCAGAGATTCAGAGTTTCCAGAGACCAGAGTTATGATGGGAGACGTGGGGAGACGACGACTCGAAACCCGAGGCTCCAGTCCCCGTAGACTGGAGAGTTCCCGAGGCGGAAACCACAACGCGCGAGGTCGGAAACACTGAGGAAGGAACCACCACGAAGTATACGGGTGCCTGAGCCTTTTTCATTTTCGCGCCCATCATTTATGTTATATGGGTATGGTTTATACAAACTATGCGTCCACTCCCAAACATTACCGCTCATATCGGCACAGCCATAAGGTGAATCGCCTTGTGGGGAAAATAAACTAAAGGGCGTTGTGTCGCCTTTTCCGCCTTCATGTGTATTACATTTATTTTTATCGAATTGATTTCCCCACGGGTATTCACGTCCATCTGTGCCACGTGCAGCTTTTTCCCATTCCGCTTCGGTGGGCAGGCGCAAGATCAAATTCTGGTTTTTGAATTCAGAAATCAGAATTTGATTTAACCACTGACAATACTCAATTGCGTCATTCCACGAAACACCCACAACGGGGTGTTTCTCCTTGCCTTCGCCAAAATCTTTTTTCTTGAATTGGCTGTATTGCGCATTGGTTACAGGGAAATGCGCCATCCAGTAATCGTAGGGGATGTCTACTGAATGTTGCTCGTTTCCCTCACCCATCAGGAATTCACCCGCGGGGACGCGCATAAATTCCATGCCGTTGGAGAGGGTTAGTTTATTCTGGGAAGGCAAAGAAGTTTGAGAAGATTTGGGTGCAAAATTCAATACTTTATGAATCTGCATTTCGCCTTCAGCAGGTCCAATTATTCGTTCTCTTTCCATTGCGAAAAGAATTTGCGAAGCACGTGTATATCCAATTCGTATCTTGCTTTTTATCATGGCAGCAGATATCTGCCCACGTTCTTGGGCAAACTTAACACATTCCTCAAATAATGGGTCAACTTTTAGAGTAACACTTTCCGTCTTCTTCTGTTTGTTAACTCGCGGTTTTATTTCACTTGTTTCTTTTTCAACTAATGGTTGAATTTCCTTTTGTGGATTTAATTCAAGTGAATTGGCACGTCTCTCTAAACTAGTACGCAATCTTTCAAAACCCCGTTCCCGACTTCCTTCAAAGTAATCCGCATACTGCCAACGTGCTAAACGCTTGGGAGGTGTACACTCTTCCAAGCGAACAGGAATGATAAACAGTGTCCCTTCGGGTTTGTAGTCGGCATAATCCAAGGCAATGCGAATTTCGCGTTGAACATATCCCTCTTTGGTGATGGAGTTATTGGAAAGGCAGACGAGAATCACGTCCGTGGCTTCGATGGCTTTTTCAATCTCTAGGTTCCAGTCCATGCCGGGGAAGAGTTCTTCTTCGTCCAGCCAGGGTTGAATCCATGATTCGGCGCGGAGTTTTTGATACAACTCACGCACGGCAGGTTTGTCATTGGACGAGTGGCAGAGGAAAACGCGAAGGGGGCGGGAGGTCATAAGGATGAATTACAACTCGGTATCAAGAAATTCTCGTGGGGAGAATATGGAAATATTTCGGAAAGGATTTAAGACCTGTAAATCCTTGTCGCCGCTAATGATAAGTGTTGCATTCCCATTTACAGCGAGTTCAAGGAATTTGTCATCTTTTGGGTCACGACATTCTTGTATTTGTTCAGAGATTTCAACCAAAGTTGCCTCTTTGATGAAAAGAGAAAGAAACCGTAGACGGTCTTCCTCATCGATGTAACGGTCAAAGGCTGGGCGGCTGAGAACGTCGTGCAGTTCTTCAATGACAGTTAATGACAACAAAATTTCCCCTTCTGCTCTTGCTCTATCTAAAGCATCACGCGCTACCGACTTCTTCATCAGTAGCGCGCTAACGATCACATTTGTATCAAGAACAAATCTCCCCCGATTAGCCATTGAGAATAGAATCCAGAATATCGGAGGTCAATCCACGAGACTGCGCTTTGCGGCTGATTTCGTCCATCAACTCATCGAGAGACACTGACGGCTTTTCAAACTCGCGCAGCCAAAGGCTCATGAGAATTTGCATCTTCTTTTTGTCCGCCTGTGGAGCCTGCTCGTAAATTTTGGCGGTTTCGTTGTCTACGGGAATATTTATGACAACCATAGTTCACCTCATTTATAACAATTATACCTGACTTACACCAACATCTCCCCCGCCGCCACCAGTTGACGCACCGCCTCCAGATACTCGTACATCACCGTATCTGACTCAATAAATGGCACACGTTCGCGGATGAGCGCATACGCGCCGCGTGTCCCTTCGCCCAAACGTTTCTCCGCGCCGATAACCTGCTTGCGGAAATCGACTCCCTGCGCCGCAGACATCAACTCAATGGCGAGGATTCGCTCCACGTTATCGAGCACGCTTCGCAGCTTGACCGCGGCTGTTGCGCCCATACTGACATGATCCTCCACGTTAGCGGATGTGGGGATCGTGTCCACGCTGGCGGGGTGGGCAAAAACTTTGTTCTCGGTTGCAAGAGCCGCCGCCGTGTATTGCAGAATCATAAAGCCGGAGTTCAAGCCGCCTTCTTTGGTGAGAAAAGCAGGCAAGGTATGGATATTCGAACTTTCATCGGTCAACCGCATCACGCGCCGTTCCGAAATATTGCCCAACTCCGCCACCGAAAAAGCGAGGTAATCCATCGCAATAGCCAGCGGCTCGCCGTGGAAGTTGCCGCCAGATAAAACAGTGATCTCATCTTTCTCGTCAATAAAGATCAGCGGATTATCCGTAACCGCGTTCAATTCGATTTCAAACGCCCAACGCGCATACGCAATCGCATCGCGCACGGCTCCATGCACCTGTGGAATACAACGCAGGGTGTACGCATCCTGCACATTCAACGACGAATGTTCACGGGTGAACTCGCTGCCTTTCAACAAACTCCGCAAATAAGCCGCGCACTCGATCTGGCGCGGAAAAGGTCGCAGATTATGAATCCGCTCATCGAAGGCAAGATCAGTTCCACTTAAGGCTTCGAGGCTCAGGCATCCCGCAATATCGGCAGTTTGGCTGTAGCGTTCCGCTCGCAAGGTTTGCAAAACACCCATCGCCGTCATGATGGTCGTGCCGTTGGTCAATGCCAAGCCTTCTTTTGCGGCTAACTTAATCGCCGTCAGACCCGTCCGCTTGAACGCCTCTGCGCCGCTCATCACTTCACCCCGATATTCCACCTTGCCTTCGCCGATGATCGGCAGCGCCATGTGCGCCAGCGGGGCAAGGTCACCGCTCGCGCCAAGCGAACCCTTCTCAGGGATGACAGGATGAACGCCCGCGTTGAGCATATCCACCAGCAGTTGCAAGGTTGTCAGGCGAATGCCGGAATGTCCGCGTGAAAGCGTGTTGGCACGGATCAACATGATCGCGCGCGTGGTCGCCTGGTCAAACGGATTCCCCACCCCCACCGCATGGCTCACCAAAATATTGCGCTGCAACAACTCCACCTGGTCAGGCGGAATGATCTTATCTTTGAACGCACCAAAGCCGGTCGTGATTCCATACGCAATCGTGCCGCGTGAAAGTAAGGTCTGCACCGCATCGGCGGCACGCGTCACCAATTTCTTCGCCGCCTCGCTGATCTCCACACGCGGCGCGTTCGGCTTTCCATACGCCACGGCTTGCACTTGCGCAAAGGTCAAACTTTGTCCATCCAGATAGATCGTTTCCATGCAACCTCGTTTGTTTTATGGGCTTTTCTCAAAAAGAGCGTCTTGAAATTCTTCGTCTTTGCGGCGGCTCATTCCGCCCAAGTATGGAGGGCAGTCTGCAAGTTAATCCCGCCGAAAAATGACCGCCAGATCATCTTCATAGATCAGCAGCCAGCCATCATCCTCCACAGCAGATAACTTTACAGCCAGCGGATCATCGCCCCGTAACAACATCCATTCCACCTCGTATTCATCAAGTATGGATTGCCAGCCATCCGCACCATTCACCACCGTCAAATATTCACGCGTCAGAGGCTCGCCGTAAAAATCGGTTTGCCCATCAATAAACACCAATTCGTTCGGCCATGTGCGGTAAAGAAGATACCCCCCCCACACAAAGTGGTTGAACATTTTGCCTTCCTGCGGGTTTGCCGTTAACCAATCCACCGCTTCTACGGGCATCTTCTCTGGCAAATAAATATTGCCCCGCCGGTTCAGGTCCAACGGAACCTGATTCCACAGCAATGCCCCTATTGAAACGAACGCGAGAATAGCCCAGAGATGTCCGCGCAATTTTGATTCAACTGCATCTACCCCTGCATTTCTTTTCACCAACCACGAGACCTTCCCCAACCACGATTGCACAAGCCCGCCAATAATGGGAGCATTAACCACCGCAAAAAGCGGAAAGTTCCGTATGCTGTACAACGACATGATCGTCCAACCGGCAAACAATAATCCCTCACGCACTTGCAGCCTTCGATCCTGCACCAGTGAAAATAAACCAAATGCGATCATGAACATAAAAAGCCACATTCCGCGATCATGAAAATTGGGCGACATATATTCCACAGTCACTTGCGTCAGAAAATCATTGCCGAGGTATCCCACACTGGTTTCCCAAATATGCCAGCCCGACGGGTTAATAAAAGTTGCCAACAGAGAAGCTCCACCGATCGCCCCAAGACGCGCTCCCATTTCTTTTGTTCCCCTGCCTTGCCAAAACTCCAAAAGCCAGTCGGCAAAATATGTTCCCCAGATCACGAAACCGGCAATGTAAGCCCCATGAGTATTCACCCACATCAGCATCACAAGGGCAAACCAGCCGATATTTTTACTCTCGCCTTTGTAAATGGTTTCCAGTCTGTACGTCCACAAAGCAACAAATAAAAAAGTAAAGATATGCGGACGCACAAGCCAGTGAACGGCAGAGATCGAGATCAACCACATGGTGACCACCAACGCGTTCAAACGCATCACGCCACGCTTTATCATTTCCTCGTACATCAGCAGGACCGTCATTGCGATCACCAGCGCCGCCAAAAGCAGGTCACCGCTTAATCCCATCACACGATGCGCCAGCGCAAAAGCAACATCTGCCAGCCATTCATGCGGCACAAGCTTTTCCCCATATAACGTATGCGAAAAAATATCTTTAACCGGAATGCTGCCGCTATCAAGAATATGGTTTCCAATGGTGATGTGCCGCCCAAGGTCGCCATCTGCATTAATGATCTTCGGTCCACCCATCACAACCAATCCAAAAAGCACACCCACGAAAAGGATATCTCTCAATTTTGGCAATCCAAAAGCAAGGACAGGATGAATTTTATTCACAATGCAAACCTTATTATTTTATTTCGACCGGACTACCGCTTCGAATCGACTCAACCGCCGCAAACGTGGACTTGGTGACAGCCAGAATCTGTTCATACGGAATCGGCGGCTCTTTCCCCGCTCGAACCGACTCAGCGAAGGCAGCCATTTCTGCCCTCCAGCCTTTGTCTTGCGCCCCGCTTTCCACTTTCTTCTTTCCATCTTTCACAGTGGTCAATGAGACGTAATCATCCAGCACCGCCACCCTGCCCCCACAGAACACTTCCAACCGCTCCTTCGGCAGAGACTTATCGCCATTTGCCAGATAATCCACCACGCCAATGGAACCGTCCGCAAAGGTGAAGGTCATCGAGACGTTGTCTTCTTTATATTTGCCGTTGTTCGGCAACGCATGAGCCGAGACCTTCACAGGCAATGCCCCAACCAAAAATGTGAGCACATCAATAAAGTGACATGCCTCGCCAATGATGCGTCCGCCGCCGATGGCTTCATCCTGCGTCCAATGATTGGCAGGGATAAAACCGGCGTTGACACGGTAGTGCAAGTGTTTTGGTTCCTGGTGATTTGAGATTTGAGATTTGAGAGATTGGATTAGAGATGCAAACCTACGGTTGAAACCGACAGTTAGCAATGTGCCGCTACTTTTCAACTGTTTACTGACCACTGCCAACTGTCTACTGTCCACTGCTAACGGCTTTTCCACAAACACATGCTTGCCCGCCTTGAGCGCCTTCACCACCAGATCGGCATGAGTATCGTGACGGGTGAGAATGGCAACCGTGTTGATCTTCGGGTCGTTGATGATCTCATCTTCGCTGGAGGTGGCATACTGAAAACCAAACTTCTTACCAGAGTGCTGGGCATGTAAACCGCCAGAAGAGGCAATGCCAACCAGTTCAAAATCTTTGTTGTTCTTTAAAACCGGAAGTAATGTTGAGTTTGCGAATAACCCCGCGCCGAGAACACCGAGTTTCACAGTGTCAAGTGTTCCAGTGTCAGGTTGCTTGAATGTGACACGTGACACCGGAGCACCTGACACTTTCTCTTCAGGGTATTTCAACACCACCCCAAGGAACGGTTCTTTCTTCTTCCCCGTAATCACCTCATACGCCTTAACGCCCTCCTCAATATCAAAACGATGAGAAATTAAACGTTCCACTTTCAATTTTCCGCTCGCCATTAGATCGACCACGGCTTGAAAATTCCGTCCCTCCGTCCAGCGGACATAACCGATGGGGTAATCTTGTCCATTCTCTTCGTAGTTCAGGTCGTAGCGACCGGGTCCATAGGAGCGAGAGTTGATGAAGGAGAGTTCTTTTTCGTAGTAGATCTTTCTGGGGAAGTTCAGCCCTACTGCACCCGTCGCCACCACTTTGGCGCGGTCACGGGCAATGACGCCTGCCAACTCAACCGGATCATTGGATGAAGTGTCTGCGCAGATGATGATGCTGTCGAAGCCGCGGTTGGCGGTAAAAGCTGAGGCGGCAGATTCGGCTTGGGGACGTGTGACAGCTTCAACGTTAAGGGAAGAGGCGAGCTTGACTCTCTTTGGGTCAATGTCAATGCCGAGGACGTTGCATCCCGCTGCGGCTGCCAGTTGAATCGTCAATAATCCCAAAAGCCCCAAGCCAATTACGGCGACGTTTTCACCGAGTTGGGGGTCAGCCAGTCGAAAGCCGTGCAGGGCAATTGCGCCGAGCGTGGTAAAGGATGCGGATTCAAAATCGACATTTTTGGGAAGCGGGGTAAGCAGGTTGCGCGGCACGACGTTGTATTCGGCATGAGTGGCATAGCCGCCGCCCGCACACGCCACACGCTGACCGACTTTGAAGCCTTGCATATTTTTGCCAAGTGCCACGATCACCCCTGCGGTGGAGTAACCCAAGCCCATGGGCTGGTCGAGACGATTAAAGACGGCTTGCACGGTCGGCATGATGCCTTCGCGTTTGGCTTTGTCGAGCGTTTGTTTTACGAGGTCGGGGCGGGAACGTGCCTTGCCGAGGTAACTTTTTTCTGCGAATTCCACCACCATGCGTTCAGTACCTGCTGAAACGAGGCTGGCAAAAACTTTGACGAGCGCCTGCCCTTCGCGCGGGGTTGGGATGGGGACGTCTTCGACGATGGTCTTGCCATCTTTGATGTTTTGTAAAAGTTGCTTCATGGGCAAAAGTATACCCAATCTGGGTCAACTTTTTGGAGGTGATATAATTTAATTATTCTGACATTTAGGAGTCTATCTTGGCAGACATTCGCGTTCAAAAGTACGCAAAAATTCTGGTAGAACATTCCACTCGTGTAAAACCCGGTGACCGCATTCTGCTCGAAGGTACAACCGCCGCCGAGCCGCTTTTGCGTGAGTTATATATTCAGATTTTGGAAAAGGGCGGTCACCCGCATTTGATGGTTGCCCTGCCCGGAACCATGCCGTTTAGTCAGGATGAGATGTACCTGACCTACGCCGATGATACGCAGTTGGATTTTGTGCCCACATTTTATAAATTAGCCTATGAACAATTCGAAGGGCGCATCCGCATTCATTCGGCGACCAATACCAAGGGCACCTCGAACATTGACCCTGCAAAGAGCGCCCGACGCAACAAGGCAACTTCGGTGATTACCGAGGCGCAATTCCGGCGCGGTGCGACCGATGAATTTAAGTGGTGTACCACCCTCTACCCCACCGAAGCCTATGCCCAGGACGCCAATATGAGCCTGCAAGAGTATGAAAATTTTGTCTTTGGTGCGGTTCATGCCAACGAAGCTGACCCCATTGCGTTTTGGAATGATGTAAAAGCCAGGCAGCAAGCGGCTGTGGATTTTATGAAGGGTAAAAGTCAGGTCACTTTGCGCGGACCGAATGTAGATTTAACACTCTCTGTAAAAGGGCGCACGTTCATGAACTCGTATGGGGTTCATAACATGCCGGATGGTGAAATTTATACCGGTCCCGTTGAGGAATCGGTGAATGGATGGGTGAAGTTCACCTACCCTGCCAACTATGGCGGCACCAGTGTGGAAGGCGCAGAGATCACCTTCTCAAATGGGCGCGCAACCACCGCCAATGCAGACAAGAATTTGGATTTTCTTTTGAAGACCCTGGATAGCGATGAGCGTTCGCGCTATTTGGGTGAGTTTGCCATCGGCACGAACTTTGATATTCAGAAATTCACCGGTAACATCCTGTTCGATGAAAAGATCGGCGGTTCCTTTCACATGGCGTTTGGGGCGGGTTACCCTGAAACGGGCTCCAAGAACAAGTCTGCGATCCACTGGGATATGATCTGCGACCTGCGAACGGATTCAGAAATCCTTGTGGATGGGGAATTGTTCTACAAAAATGGTCAATTCGTTTTCGATAAGTAAGTAAAGCAAAAGAGCGACCTGTAAACAGGTCGCTCTTTTTTTATTCATCTCCAAAAGAGATGCCTATGTTTCGCGCTGTAATGACGGCGTCACTATTCACGTTAACCCGCTTGGGTTCTTTAATGGCGTCTGCGATCGGAATATCGGTGATCTCACCTTTTTGCAATGCCACCATGCGGTCAAACCCGCCGCGAGCGGCAAGGCGCACAGCCGCCGCGCCATATCGGGTTGCCAGCCAGCGGTCGAAGGCGGTAGGGGTGCCGCCACGCTGTACATGACCCAAAACGGTTACACGCGATTCGTACCCCTGTCCTTCAACATATTCCGCAACCAACTGCCCAATACCGCCAAGCCGTGGAACGAAAGCTTCATCGCCAGCGCGTGAGTACACCTGAGCGCCATCTCTGGGCTTTGCGCCTTCAGACACAGCGATCAAATTGAAAGAAGCGCCTTTTTCGTTACGAGAGCGAATCTTCTTCACGATACTCTCAAAGGAGAACGGAATTTCTGGAATTAAGATCACATCTGCGCCGCCAGAAACACCTGCGTTCAAGGTGATAAAACCGGCATCACGCCCCATCAATTCCAGAACCATCACACGCCGGTGAGACTCGGCAGTGGTGTGCAAGCGATCCAATGCTTCTGTGGCGATATTAAGCGCGGTATCAAACCCAAAGGTGATCTCGGTTCCGCCAATATCATTATCAATGGTCTTGGGGACGCCGATCACAGGGATTCCCCTTTTATAGAATTCATGAGCGCTGCTCAGGGTACCATCACCGCCCAATACCAAAAGGGCATCTAACCCGAGGCGCTGCACACCTGCCAACACTTCGTCTGCAACGTTCACGGTTTCCTCTTTACCGTTACGAATCAATGTTCGGGTGTAGGGGTTGCCGCGATTGACCGCACCGAGAATGGTTCCGCCGCGCGGCAGAATTCCGCGCACGGTATCCAAACCTAACGGTATGATGCCATCCTCTTCGAGGAATCCATCGTATCCATTTTTGATGCCAAAAACTTCACAATCGTATTCATTGAGCGCCGTCTTCACCGCCGCACGGATGACCGCATTAAGCCCGGGCGCATCACCGCCACCAGTAAGAATACCAATACGTTTCATAAAATACCTGCTCCTATAATTTTAATAATAATTCAGCTATTGATACCTGAGAGACCCGTTTCTTGCAATTCACATTCATCCCCCATATAATGTGACAAATGCAAACAAATACACAAACCTCCAAATTCGAAACCATTGCCAGTTGGGTCGTCCCCATTGCCGCCATTGCGGCAGTCATTGCCTGGTTCATCATTTCCCCCGAAGGTGCGCTCGGCAAACTAGATGCCATCGGCTACGCTGTTTGTCATCGAATTGATGCGCGCTCCTTCCAGATCGGCGACCGGCAGCTTCCGCTTTGCGCCCGCTGTACCGGGGAATTCTACGCTGCCGGCATTGCCCTGCTCTATCAGGCTTTCTTCAGCAAAAGACGCAGCGGGCTGCCCTCGCGCGGTGTGATGGCTGTCCTTTTTGGCTTCTTCGTCGCCTTTGGCTTTGATGGGACAAACTCCTACATTTACCTTCTCAAGCAAACTTCACAGGGCGGGCTTGCCATGCTGCCCACACTTTACCTACCCAATCACGTTCTGCGCCTTTTCACAGGCAGCGGCATGGGTATTGCACTGGCTACCATGCTTTTCCCAGTGGTCAACCAAACCCTGTGGCGCACCGTAGATGAACGCCCCGCCATGGAATGGAAATCTCTCGGCGTGTTGGTTGCGATCATTACTTTCATCAACCTGCTCATTCTAACGGATAGCCCGATCATCCTGTACCCCATCGCCTATATCAGCGCTCTCGGCACACTTTCTCTGCTTGTGCTTGTTTTCAGCTTGTTATGGATCATCATCGTGAAACAGGACAACACCTTTGAGCATCCGCGCCAATTATGGCTTGCCTTTGCTGCCGGTCTGACTCTGGCTCTGCTGCTCGTCCTTGGCATCGATTTGTTCCGCCTCACATTCACCGGCACATGGGGCGGCTTCCCCGGGCTGACAGGGTGATACAACCCTGCCAATAAAAAATCGTATAATCAAACAACGATTTTTTGAAAAGGAAAAATATAAATGGAACTCTTACTTGGAATTTTCTCCGCCTTTGGGCTCTCAGCCAGCGCCGGGTTGAATGCCTATATCCCACTTCTGGTCGTAGGCGCCATCGGACATTACTTTCCCGAAACCCTCAACCTCGCCGCCCCATTTGACCTGCTTGCCAACCCCTGGATTCTCGTTCTACTGGGCGTACTCGTCATTATCGAAATGGTCGCCGATAAAGTCCCCGCCGTCAACCACATCAACGACATCATCCAAACCGTCATCCGTCCGGTGGCAGGTGCCATTGCCTTCGCCGCCAGCGCCAACGTCATCACCGATATTAACCCGGTACTGGCGCTGGCATGTGGTCTGCTCGTGGCGGGCAGCGTTCATACGGTTAAGGCGGCGGCTGTTCGTCCGGCTGTCACAGCCGTTTCAGGCGGCACCGCCAATATTCCCGTCTCCATTGCCGAAGACATCGTGTCACTCATCACATCCATCCTCGCCATCATTTTGCCGATCATTGTCGGCACCCTGCTCATCGTCGTGTTTGCCTTTGGCATTTGGTGGTGGATGAACCGCAAAGCCAAATCCCAATCTGCCTGACATCGTTTATAATGCCCAAAATATTTTTTTAACCAATCAATAGGAGAGAAATCATGAATGAAATGCCCGTAATGCCTTCAGAAGAACAGCCCAAAAAGAGCAACCAGGGTCTCATCATCGGCATCGTAGTGGTCGTGGTACTTTGCTGCTGCTGTGCCTTGGTTGCTGGCGGCTGGGTCTTCGGCGATCAATTCGTCGCCGCAATGGGAATGTAATTTTCACCCACAAAAAAATCCTCCGTTCAGCGCGGAGGATTTTTTGATTCAAAATATTCTTCCAATTCCTGCAGTCCGGCAATAACACGCGCCTTCATTTCGTCATCCAACCCCAGAGCTTCAAATTCATCTTCGTCCAACACCTTTTGCACGCCATCAGGCGTAACCCATAGGTCCAGAGCAAGGTCTACATACGCGACCGATTCCACCTCGATCACAGCAGGCTTGGCGAGGTTGCAATACCAGCCTTTGAGCCCGCCATCCTCACAGTCATAAATTTCAAAAATGTTGTACCACTTGTTACTAAAGAATGTTTCAACAAAACGATCATTTCGTTTCAAAACAATGCCTTGAAACGGCAGATCATCACGATTAAAAAACGCTTCCACTGTTACAGAATTCTCGCCACGGCTTACTTCCACACCTTCGTACTGCCAGAGCACTTCTTCTTTTAAATTCTTTTTCAGGATTTTCATGACAGGCATTTTACCTGAACCTGCACGGTGATGACATCACCGATGCGGGGCGCTTCTTGCATATGGATGACAAGCCCGCCTCTCCCTTTGATTTGGAACTGATCCCGCTTAAAGAGAACATCCTCCACTGTGAGTTGAATCTGCGCTTCACCCTCACCCCTAGCCCCTCTCCTAGAGGGAGAGGAGGACTGTTGCACTAGCAACTGGATTTTCTCTCCAACATGCTTGTTACAGTCAAGCGCAAACACACCAAACTCCGTTTTCACATTCTGCATTTCAACCACTTCCCCTTCGATTACATTCCCAATACCAAGCAATTTCGCCACAAAAGCGGACTGTGGATCTTTCCAAATTTCGCTTGGCGTTCCGTCGCGGATGATCGTCCCTTCGTGCAAAACGAGGATGCGGTCTGCGATAGTGAAGGCTTCCTCCTGGTCGTGGGTGACGTAGATAGCAGGGATTTTTGTCTGGTGTAAGATGCCGCGAATTTCATTGAGCAAGTCTTCTTTGAGAGAGCGGTCTAATGCGCCGAGAGGTTCGTCGAACATCAGCAGGCGCGGACTAGGCGCAAGCGCACGCGCAAGTGCCACACGTTGCTGTTCACCGCCGGAGAGATCGGTCACTTGGCGAGAGTCAAAACCAGTCAAGTTAACCAATTCCAACATTTCATGCACACGTTTCTTGATCTCTCCTTTGTGTACTTCGTGCCCTTCGTGTTTAAAGCCTTTCATCTTCAAACCGAAAGCGATGTTGTCAAAAACGTTCAGGTGAGGAAAAAGCCCATAGTCTTGGAAGACCAAGCCAAAGTCGCGGAGATGAGGCGGTGTACCGGCGAGGTCAAGGTTATTTAGCAGAATCGCTCCACGGTCGGGAAAATCCAACCCAGCGATCATCCTCAAAATGGTGCTTTTGCCGCTGCCCGATGCCCCAAGCAAGCAGATAGTTTCGCCTTCAGCGACAGTGAAGGAGATGTCTGTGAGTAACGGCTTGCCTTCGTAGGATTTGACGACGTTGCGAAGTTCGAGCATCAGAGTTCTCCGGCGTTGTTGAAACGCAATTTTTCGATGAGCAGAATGCTGAGCGTGGTGAGCAGCATGAGGACGGTTGCCATCGCCATGGCTTGACCGTAGTTGAGTCCGCCGGGTTGCGAGAGGAAGCGCGAGATGGCGATGGGGATGGTGGGATATTCGGGGCGGGTGATGAGCAAGGTTGCGCCGAACTCGCCGAGCGAAACGGTGAAGGCGAAGGTGGCGGCACTGAGTGTAGCGCGTGAGAGGATGGGAAAATCGACAGTTTGCCAAACGCGCAGAGGTGACGCGCCGAGTGTCGATGCGGCTTGGCGCAGTCTTTCAGGGATGGAGGCGAGTGCCGGTTGCAATGTGCGGATGACGAAAGGCAAAGCGATGAGCGTGTGCGCGATGGGGATGAAAAATGGCGAAGCGATGAGGCGACCAAAAGCGAGGATGAAGCCGAGTCCCATCATCACGGCAGAGGCGCCGAGCGGCAACATGAGGAAGGGATCAAGAAATTTTTCAAGTCGCGTCGGTTTGGCGAGAGCATAGGCGGCGGGATAGCCAAGTGCCAGTGAGAGAATAACGGTGATGCCCGCAAAGCCTAGAGAGTTAAGCGCAGCTTGCACGGGCGGGACGTAGAACAACGAGCCGCGTCGGTTGATGAAGAGTTCTTCGTAGTAGTCAGTGGTGAAACCGTATTGGACTTCGGCACGTTGTCCACGGTCGGCTTCGAGGCGGGTGAGGGAACGGATGGGGAGGGAGATGAGAGGAAGAAAGAAAAAAGTAACGAGCAATAAGGAAAGAGCAAAGACGAAGATGCGTTCAGTTAGAGTTTTAGCTGGGCGAGTTGGAGAAAAACGCGGAGCCGTTTGGGTGCTCACTTGGTTGATGGTACGAGAATAGAGAATGGAGAAGATAAGGGTGAAGATGAGTTGGATAACAGATAATAGCGCGGCAAGGTTGAGGTTGGGAAGCTGCAAGGCGCGGATGTAGATTTCCACTTCGAGAGTGGCGAATTGCGAGCCGCCAAGCAAAAGAATCACGCCAAAACTGGTGAAGTCGAACATGAAGACGAGTAATGCGGCGGCGAGAAGAGAGGGGCGAAGAATGGGGAGGATGACATCTTTCCAAACGTGGAACGTATCCGCGCCGAGAACACGGGCGGAGGCTTCGAGTTTTGGGTCAAGCCGTGAGATGGCGTTTCCAACGATGCGGATGACGATGGAGGTGTTGTAAAAGGTGTGGGCAATGAGGATAAGGATGAAAGGTGAAGGATGAAGGACGAAGTTGGTGGAAAGTGGAAAGTGGAAAGTGGTTGAGAGGAAAGAGGAAAGAAGAAAGAAGAATCCGCGTTGACCGAACAGGGAATTGAATGCAGCGGCAACGACGACGGTGGGCAGCATGAAGGGGACGGCGGTCAGCGCACGAAGCAAGGTTTTGCCACGGAAGTTAAATTTAGAGAAGAGAAGAGCAGCGGGGAGTCCGAGGGCGAAGGTGAGGAGGGTGGAGAGGGTGGCTTGGTAAAAGGTGAAGCGTAAAGAGTGAAACGTGATGCGTAAATTGTTTAGGTCAGTAAAGGTCTCCAGGTTGAAGGTGAGTGCCAGGATTTTGAAGAGAGGGAAGAAGAAAAAGGAAAAAAGAAAGAGAAGGGTGGGAACCCAAAGCAGAATCCGCGAGTTGGCAGATAGAAACGAACGAGTTTTTCCGGCAAGTGTTGGTAAGAAGCTCATTGTTAAATTACAACCACAGATGAACACGGATAAACGCGGATATCAAAAAAATCCAATTCATCTGTGTTTATCTGTGGCAAGTATTTTTTACTTCATTACCTCATTCCACGCTTCGATCCATGAGTCACGGTTGGCGGCAATGTCTTCATAGGTAATGGCAGCAGGCTGGCTTGCAACTTGGGCGTGTAGCGTGAACACCTCCGGCAGTTGCGCGGACAGGTTCACAGGGTAGACGAACATATTGAGCGGCATATCTTCCTGGAATTGCTTGCTCAACATAAAATCTACAAATTTTTCGGCAAGGTCGCGGTTCTCGCCATTTTTGAGGATGCCGACAAATTCGATCTGGCGGAAGCACATACCTGGTGCAACGATGGAAGCGGTTGGAGACTCGGTCAATGGCTCGGCGGCGAAGAAGACCTCGGCGGCGGGGCTGGAGGCGTAGGAGACGACCATCGGCTGCGGTCCCTGTCCCGATGAGGCGGAGAAGTTGTTGTAGTAAGCGGTCTCCCAACCATCCACAACCACCACACCATTGTCTTTGAGGCTCTGCCAGTAATCGAGGAAGCCGTCGCCAAAATAAGCGCGAGTGGCGAGCATGAACGCCAAACCCGGCGAAGAAGTGGCGGGGTTTTCCACCACCAGCAGATTTTTATATTCGGGCTTTGCCAAATCTTCAAACGAAGCAGGCACGGCTACATTATTCTCTTCAAAATATTTTGTGTCGTAGTTGATGCAGACATCGCCATAGTCCACGGGCAGGGCACGGAAGGATGAGTCAAGTACGAACTCGGTAGGCACGTCACTGAGCGCGGGCGATTGATACGCGTCGAAGATATCCGCTTCGAGGGCGCGGGAGAGGAAGGTGTTATCCACGCCGAACATTACATCCGCGAGTGGGGCGTCTTTGGCGAGGATGGCTTTGTTGAGCATCGTGCCTGCATCACCGCTTTGCAGGAAGACAACATCGACGTTATTTGCAGTTTCAAATGCAATGACAACATCTTCGGTGATGGCGAATGAGTCATGGGTCATGACGGTGAGGGTGGTGGGTCCTTTTGGAGCACAGGCAGTAAGCAGTAAGCAGAAAGCAAGAAGCGGAAGGCGGAAGGCAGTAGGCAGTTTAGTCATTGAGTTTTCCTTTTGAACATAGTAACCAGTGATCAGTTACCAGTGATGTGAGCGATGAGCAGCAATCCGCTCGTGATTGAAACCGTGGCAATCTCAGTGGTCATTTCGTTGCTGATGCCGCGGGTCTTATCAGGGTAAAGTGTTTCATGACGAAGATGCCAGCGCAGGTTTTCGGTGAAGACGCCGGTGACTTCACCCTGCCAGGGGATGAGTGAGACGATGTCTCCGCTTTTTCCTTGGATTTGGGCTTGGGTGCGGCAAAAAAAGATTTCTTCTACGCCGTCAGTTAGTTTGATGTTGCGGGTTGCAAGTTGAGAGTTTGAGAGGAGCGCAATGTTCGCGAGGGTTTGATCCATGCGACCGCCAAGGGCGGCGAGGATGAGGATGGCTTCGGGGTTGAGGGTGAGGGCGTGGTTGATGGCGAGTTCGAGGTCGGTTTCGTTTTTGTCGGCGGGGAAACGGATGAAGGTTTCAGGTTTCAGGTTGAAGGTAGCCGGAAGCGAATCCATATCTCCAATGATGAGGCTGGGAGTTAATCCCAGCGCGAGGGCGTGACGTGTGCCGCCGTCCGCGCAGAGGATGAAATCTTCGGGGCGGATGAGGGTGCGGGCTTTTTCTAAATTTGGCAGGTTGCCATTGGCAAAGATGATGATACGCATTTTTATCCACAAAGTTCACGAAGTGACACGAATATAAAAACAAAAAACATCCTCACAGCAGCGGAGGATGTTGGCAGGCGTATGGTGAAATCCCTCCGCTGGTATTAACCAGATCAGGTGATGCGGATCGAGCGCGTTCACGCTCCTCTCAGCCTTTCGTAAAGGCTCTCCGTTCGGTTGTGGCAGCAGTATATGTCTGCGGGTGTTGTGTGTCAAGTCAAAAAAGAACACCGTGGAGAAATTCTCACGGTGTTCTCAGCGAACGCGGCGTTTCCATTCTTCTTTCATCTGTAGCTCTGTTGGGCTTACACCAGAGTCGAGGGCGAGAAAGTCCACCAGCAGGCGGTTGAACTGGGAAACATTATCAAGCATGGGGTAATGTCCAGAATTTTCAAGGGTGATCTGATGCATGTGTACCGGCAATCCGTTAGTCTCTGGTACAGGAATGGTAATAGCTGGGGTATTTGCGCCATAAACGAACAAGCAGGGCACGCTAAAATTACGAACATGTGGGAGGATGTTCCCGGCTTGTAAACTGCTCATCGTGGCGGCAACCACTGCCGGGTCTACTTTCGAGGCGTCTGAAAGGGCGGTCATGGCATCTGGTTGTTTGTTGGTGAGCCACTCGGCAAGTTCGGTTGCGGGGGCTGTCCGCATTCGGCTGTTTAATGTGGTAATTTCCAACGGCACATTGATCGCCATCATTCGGTCAACGCTTTCATGGCGAGCTTTAAGAAAATGAAAGCCGACCAATGCCCCAAGGTCATGTCCTACCAATGCAACCTTACCAATTCCCATTTCATCAAGAAATTTACCGAGTAGTTCTGCTTGACGTTCGATGGAATAATATTTTGTTTCACGCACCGTATCACCAAAGCCAAAAAGGTCTATGGCATAGGCACGGAATGATGTGGATGCGACCTGCATGGCGTTGATCCAATAACGCCATGAGCCGACCCAGCCGTGCAGGAAGATGATGGGACGCCCGCGTCCCAACGCCTCGTAATGCACCATCGAACCGTCAAGAATAATTGCACTCATTTATTTTCCAAATTTTGCAAGAATGATTTTTACCCGTTCCACGAGTTGGTCTGGGGCAAAGGGTTTGAGCAGGTATTCTTCAGCGCCTGCTTCAAGCCCGACCTGAATTTCTGAATCCTGTCCTTTTGCTGAAAGAAAAACGACAGGGATGTCTTTGATGGCTGGTGTTTGTTTCATGGCGCGGCAGGCATCATAGCCTGTCATTTTTGGCATACGCACATCCATCATGATCAAATCCGGGACAATCTCCTGCGCCTTTTCGTATGCCTCCTCACCATTGCTGGTGGGAATTACTTCGTGTCCGGCAAAACGCAGGGTGAAAGCCACCAATTCGCGAATATCCGGTTCGTCTTCTGCGATCAATATCCTAGCCATTTATATATTTGCTCCGTTTTTATAGACAGGCAAGGTAAAGGAAAAGGTACTCCCCTCACCTGGTATGCCTGTACTCTTCATCCACATTCGTCCGTTGTGCATTTCAACCAACTGGCGGACAATGGGCAGCCCCAACCCGGTGCCCGGTGTGGCAAGTACCAACGGGTGTTCACCGCGATAGAACCGTTCAAAGATGCGCCCTTGATCTTCCGGTCTGATCCCAATACCACTATCCTGTACATCCACCTGAATTTCGTCCTCTTCTGCATGAATATTAACGAGGATGGTTCCGTTCTCGGGCGTGTAATTAAAGGCATTGTTAACCAGGTTGCTGATAATCTGGCGAATTCGTGCGCCATCTCCATTGACTTTGGGTAATGTTTGGGGTGCATCCAATGAAAGGGCAACTGCCTTTTGCTCATCCTGAGAGCGGCGCAGCACTTCTGTTACCACTTCTTCGGCAATCCCATGCACATCTACCGGGTTGCGTTCCAAATCCACTCGACCAGATTCGATCCGTGAAATATCAAGCAGGTCGCTTACAAGGATATTGAGACGTTCAATGTTATTACGTACCACATCCAGGAAGTGCATCTGATTCTCGTTCAAGGTTCCGGCGGCGCCCATTGTTAAAATATCGACATAGCCCTTGATGGCGGTCATGGGTGTGCGAAGCTCATGACTGACGGTCGCTACAAATTCCGATTTGAGCCTGTCCACTTCCACTTCACGGGTAATATCACGGAAAATGGATACTGTGCCAAGGAAATCTGAGATCATAATCACTGGCGCGAGGTGGACAAGAACGATGCGTCCATTTTCCAGTTCGATCTGTTCAGAGAACATATCGCCAACCTGGAATGTGGATGGGTCTTCAGACCATTGGCGAATGGTCTTGATCCATTCGATGGAAGAGCTTCCAAACAACCCTGCAAATCCTTCAAGGGATTTGCCAAGCATTTGTGTATCGTCCACGCCCAAGACACGAGTAATGGATGAGTTGACGAAGGAAATGCGGTTGTCAGCATCGGTCACCAACACCCCGTCGGCAACAGCTTCAAGGATGGCTTGTGAGCGGCTCGCTTCAACCTGTTCCTTACGTAGCATTAAACCAAGGCGTTCTGCCTGATCGCGGATCAATTCATACAGACGGGCATTGTTGATCGCCACCGCCACCTGCCCTGCTATTGCCGCAACAAGGTTAAGTAATTCTGGATTGAAGAATCGTGGTTCACGATGGAAAACCATAAGAACGCCAATGGCATCTTCGCCAACGGACATGGGAACTGCAATTGCGCTTCGATGATCCTGTCCGGTGGCAGCGCTGCGCACCCAGCGTTCATCCTCAAATAAGTCTTCAATGAGAACTGTTTGACGGTGCTTTACAACCCAGCCCGCCAGACCTTCACCGATCTTCAACGTAAAGCCTTTTCCAGAACTACCAGAACCGGAACGGTCTGTAAGGTAGCCATAGCCAGCCCGATAGTGAAGCAAGTTATCTTCTGCATGGACAAGTAGAATAGTGCCCTGTTCTGCTCCAGACGCTTCATTCAGTAATGAAAGGGTTCTATTGAGAGCGCGGTCTAGGTCGAGGCTGGAAGAAACTTCTGTAAGAATGCGGAGCAAGGTATCGGTATTCTGTTTTTCACGCTGCAATTGCCCTGTGCGCTCCAACACACGCATTTCGAGTTCTGCGGCGAGGGTTTGGGTCTCGTTAAAGAGCCGTCCATTTTGGATGGCAACAATTGCCTGGTTTGCCAGCGTTCCAAGAAGTTGAGTATCTTCGGCTGTGTAAATTCCAACCTGATAACTCTGCACCGAAAGCATACCCAGCGCGCGCCCACCAAGGATCATGGGTACAGCCAAAATGGATCGTGTACCATCACTATCATCGCCCGCTTCTACGTAATTTATTTCTTTTTCCTTGGCGGCATCGTCAATGAGAAATGGTTTCCCTGAACGAATTACTTCACTGCTTAGTCCAGAGCCAAATGGAATACGTTCACTAGAAAACCGTTTTCCACGGTCATAAATATATACGGGGTCTACCTCATCGGCATCCACATCAAGCAATGAAATGACCATAGAATCAAGCGGCAAAAGGCGTTCTGCTGCCTGATGAACAGCGCTGTAAATTTCATCCGCATTGAGGCTTGCCCCTACAAGAGAACTGGTTTCGTTCAACACAGCAAAACGGTCTGCCATGCGAACGGATGTTTGATAAAGGCGGGCATTCTCAAGCGCAATACTTGACTGATTGACAATGGTACGCGCTACTTCCAGCTCATTGATTCCAAAGCGGTTCTCGCCCATTAGTTGGACAAACGCCAGAGCCGAAACCATCCCATTACTAAGGAGGGGGAGGATCAACAAGGCACGAGTATCTTCTCCCAACATCTCCAATATGGAAACAAGGTCTGGTTCACCGCGGACGTCATCTGTATTAAATATGCCCCGAGAATCCCGCAACCGACTGAAGATCGGGGCATCTGGAAGGAGGCGCGGCAGTTTCAAGCGGAAACGCGGCGTGGTGTAATTCCATAAATTCTGTCCGCGATCAAAGGTTACCAGAGAAACGCGGCTGGCGTTCAAGGATTGGAAAAGTTCATCCGCAGTGGCAGACATGATCTGGTCAGCATCCAATGAGCGTGTCAGGGTGGATGTGAAGCGGTTAAGCGCATTCAAACGTTGTGAACGCCGGTCAAGTTCAGTGGCACGTTTTACGCTATCTTCAAAAAGGCGTGAGTTTTCAAGTGAAACCGCCGCCTGGCTAGCAAAAGTAAACCCTGATTGAATTTGTTCCCGTGTATAGTAGTTTGACTGCCATTTCTCTACAGCAAGTACCCCCACAAGTTCGCCTTTGTAAATAAGTGGCACACCAAGCCATGAAAGGCGCGGAGCATCCACAGGCGGAAAGCGATGGTCCTCACGAACATCTTTAACAAAAATAGGCTGACCTGTCTGTGCCAGTTCTTTGAAAAGTGCGCTGTCAGAAACTGAGACGGATAACCCCTGGCGTTCTTCAATATCAGAAAAGCCGCGAGTTGAAACCACAGCAAGCCGATCTTTTTCACGCAGCCAGAGTGTGGCGGTATCAAATGGAATAATGTAACTTAATTGATCGATCAATGAGTGGATCAGTTGTTCAGTGCTTAAACTCGAAGTCAACGAAGCAGACGCCTCATTCAAAGCCTGTAACTGCCCCGCACGTTCCTGTGAAGTTTCCACAAGGCGCATATTATCGAGCGAGAGCGCCACCTGCTGTGAAAGGGAAACAAGCAAAGTCTCGTCTTCTGTGCGGAAGGCGTTGGTTGTATTGAAATTATCCAAAATTAGCAGACCAAGGTTTTGCTCGGTGGCTACAATGGGCACAAGCAAACAGGACACTGGCAAACGTCCACCAGTTGCCTGGCGGTAATGCGCAAGATTTTCGGTGTTGAGGTTGTAATCACGCGGGAAGTTAATTTCATCTACGCGGCGGGCTTTTCGGTTCATGAATGCCATACCTGGCAAGGCTTCACCGATGCGATAATTGATCTTCATCATGCTATCGTTATCGGCATAGCCTGAAACAGCGAGTGGGACAAGCTGTTCGATCTTCTGATTCCAGACCAGTACCACCCCTGCATGTGCATGAGGAATGACGCGGCGGGCGCTGGTAAGCAACGCACCAACAATAGAATTTGCATCCATGCCGGAGAGTTGGCGGCTAAAATCAAGCAGCAGGTTCACTTCATCCAACCTGCGGCGGGTTGTATTTAATAGGGAGATATTCTGCAGAATAACCGATGTCTGTTGTGAAATCTGGGTATATACATGCCGGTCTTCATCTGTGAAGGCGGGCATGGGTTCAGGGCTTGCTGCCAGCATGGCGGAAATGGGCTTACCCTCCACTGCCACCGGCAAACAGATCACACCTTTGGCACGCAGGGAAGTTAGCAGGGCAGCATCGCGCCATTCGTCATCTTCATCAAGGTTTGGGATGAGGATGGGTTTTCCGCTTTGCAGACATGCCCGCAACGGGTTACGTTGACCGAACAATGCTTCAACATTGGTTGAGCGCGGCAGACTGCCTAATACATGGAGCAAACGAGGTCCATCTGCTGTATTTTCTGCGATCAACGCAACTGCCATGCCAAGTTGGGTAAGGGTTTCGCGCCCAAGCGCAGAAAGGGCAGAGCCAGCATCTAATTGGCGGCTTACAGATTCAGTGATCGCCAAACCTGCACGAACGCGCTGAGCACGCCGGTCGAGGTTGTGTAAAGAAATGGTCTGCTCAAGGTCCTTACGTAAAAGAACAGGCAGGTCGTCTTTTGCCATGTCGATCAGTTTTTGCTGGCGATCAAAAGCCGAAGACAACTGATCAATGCGAGAACGCAATTCGATCTGGCGTAAGGTATTCCCTATCAAGAGCGCGGCTTGGGAGGCAAAAACTTCCAAAGATTCGATCGTTGCTTTGTCCGGGCGCAATCCATCAGATGGGTCGTCCAGGCTGATCAGACCGATCAAATCTCCTTCTGAACTTTCAAGCGGAATTATCAGGAAATCTTCGGGTTTCCAAGTTTCGACACCCTGTTCTACGATTGTGCCTGTATCAAGCGTCACGCGATGTACATCTGGCGGAATGATGGGAGTCTGATTGGCAGGAATAAAGTAGGAATTGCCGCTCTTGAATTCGGGTCGCATTAACTGTTGCACACTGGATAATGGCTGTTTGCGTGCAGATAGTTCATTCCATGTTTCCTGAGATAGCCCAACAGACGTCACCCGCCGTAGCTGACCCGAATCTGCCTCAAGCAGGCTGATGAGTACCACACGAAAAGGAGTGGCATCTCGAATACCCCGAGCAATCATTTGAAGCGCCTGGTCCAGAGGTTGGTCAATGCCAAGGTTCTGGCTGATATCTGTAAGCCGCACAAGTGTATCTGCGCGACGGCGCATTAACTCGCTGTGTTGCTTCTCAGTCTGGTACCGATGGGCGCTACTCAGTGCAACGCCAGATTGAGAAGTAAGTAATTGTAATAACTCAACTGTTTCAGGTGTAAAAAATCCCGGGCGAGCAGCATGAACAGCTAACAAACCAAGGGGACGTGCATGATGCGTGATGGGAAGAATAACCGCCGAGCGCACATCTTCATGCGGCGGAAGCATGGCGTCCTGCACAAAATCAGCGATCAGCATCGGTTCACTGTTTCGTAATACATTTCTTTCAACATTCGTGACAGTAGATGCACGGTGACAACCGGTTGAAAGTTCAATGATGGGATCGGCGGGGGAACTCGAGTGTGAGAATAAAACTACAGAGGCGCAATCTGCTTTGGCAATTCGTATCGCTTCATCATGCAGCACACTGAGCAGGTGATTGGTATCCAACGAAGAAATCAGTTCCCGGTTCACCTTGGTAATTGCAGAAAGTTGATCTACTCGTTTACGAAGAGTGTCATCAGTTTGGGAAAGCAACCCCGCAGTTTCCACTGCGGCGGCGATCTGCCCAGCTGCTGTGGAAACCGTTTGCAAATCAGAAGAATTAAAAAAATCGGGCTTGATGCTGCCAAGCATCAATTCACCCAGGCTCCGGTCGCGCGCCACCAGGGGAATTACCATGGCAGACTCCATCGCTAATGCGCCGGCAAGCGGGCGATACAAAGGGCGAATGCGCCGATCAGAGCTAAGATGTCCTGAAATAAAAGCGCGTTTACTCCCGGACACCGTATGACGATATTGAGGATCATCCACAAATATTTGAATAAAGGTCTCATCCAAATCACTTGAAACCCCATACATGGATTCCCGGTTCAGCACCAATCTACCGCGTGCTTCGTCCACAAGAAAAAATGCCCCACTGTCAATATTGAAAAGGCGCGCCAATTCAAGCATGGAGAATTTTAGAATCTCATCCAATGTTGCAGATGAAGCTGCCAGGCTGGCAATGCGCTTTAAAGAATCTGCACGTTGGGCACGAACCCGGGCTTGCTGCATAAGTAAAACGTTTTCAATGATCGAAGCTGCCTGGTTGGCAACAATGCCCATCAAACGGATCTCTTCATTATTGAAAGAGGTCACTCCCCGGGCGTGGTGACCCACTTGCAGGTAACCATGCATATGTCCCGAAGAAAGAAGCGGCATGAGGGCGATATCGCGCAAACTCGCAGCGGTTGCCACATCTGCCAGCCCTAGGGTGCGCCAAATCTCATCTGCCATGGCGTTGGATGTTAAGATCGGCTCATGCCCAGTAATGATCTTATCTGCCGGACTGTCTGCGGGAATGTTCACTCGGTAGATCTCAACGAAATGGTCGGGAAGCCCGCGAAAGGGGACTCTTCCTTCAAGCGAGTGTTTTGTCTCATCAAAAATTAAAAAGCCTATGATCTCAGCATCGAACAAGGGCGCAATGCTTTCAACCAATTGTGAGATCACATCCTGTCCATCACGCACAGAACCAAAGACTCGGTTCAACCCCGCAAGTCCGGTCAACTCTGCGCGGCGCTTCTGCTCATCTTCGTACAATCGCGCATTGCGGATGGCAATAGCCACCTGCCCTGAAACCAGATGGAGAATATTCAAATCGTGAGAGCCGAAGGCTCCGCTATTTAACTGACCCACTTCGAGAGTGCCAACCAACTCTCCGCCCGCCAAAAGTGGGATACCCAGATAAGACTGAATAGGGTTTAGTTCTGCTTGAGAGTTAAACTCATCCATCTCACCCACAGAGTTGTACATAAGCGGGATACGCCGCATCGACAACTGGTCTGTCAACTCTCCAAATCGGGAGAGCGTTGCTGTGATAATCTTACCCGCGCCAATATTTTGATAACGGAATGGCATCAACGCTTTGCGTTCTTCGTTCCATAACTTCAACTCGATCACATCCGCAGGAACAAGCCGACTCACATGATCTAAAATTGTGCGGACGGTATTTTCCAGGTCAAAGCTTGCAGCAATACTTTGGCTGAAATCTGTAACCACTTGTAAGATTTCGTTGGCGCTTTCACTTTCATTCCCCACGTCTGATGAGACGGAAGTTTCACGCCCGCGAATGGAAACCAAAATACGCGGGTAATTTCCAGGCACTTCATACGAAGCAAGTTCAGCAGGCTTCCCACCTATGGAAACCCGCTTGATGCCCGGGGTTACACACAGATCAATAAAATCATCTGAGGGGCGTACAAAACGAGCCAGGCGTTCAAGATCGTAAGATTCATCTTCCCGTAAATTGAAAAAAGCCCGTACCGACGGGCTAAGATATTCCACCCGTCCACCGGGCTGAATAACGATGATCGCTTCTTTTATTTCTCTTCCTGGGTTAAGTTGTGAAATCGGTTCAGAGTACGAAGGCGATTGGTTGCGAATAAGCAGGCGCAACAAAAACCAAGCCAGTGTAATAACCACCAGCCCGGCAATGAATACACCGATACCCGTCCCAAAGTTCATTGAAACCAGACCGCCAAATTAGGCGCTCGTTGCAGTCGCCGCATCCTGACGGCGCGCTTCAGCAGCCAGTTCGGTGATCTCTCGAATATCTGCAAAGGCGTTCTCATCGGGAGAAATGATCCCCGCAGAGAAGTTCATAAAACCCGCCTTTTCCACCAAACCATCCGCTTTCGGCACCTGAATAAAGCCCTGTTGACGGTCTATGAAATTATAGTGGCTCTGCACTTCTTCTGCAAAACGATCCTTGATCTTCTGTCGGATCAAAGGAGCCGACTCCGTCGTCGTGATGATAATGAAGTTATCTCCCCCCGCATGACCAATAAAATCATTTGGGGTTCCCAACTCATCCACGACTTCACCAATCAACATGGCGGCAAAACGCATGACATCATCGCCAGCAACAAAACCATATACATCTTTGAAGGCTTCAAAGTTATTAACACGCAAATCCAACAGCGACCAGGATTTTTCACGAATAATGCGCCGAAGCTGTTCTTCGATCAGCCGTCCGGCAGGCAACCCTGAGCGTGGATCGGTAAGGCTTTCACGCTCTGCACGACGAATGGCACCCTGCACCCGCAGTTTTAGTTCCTCAATATCAAATGGCTTGGTAATGTAGTCATCTGCGCCAAGTTCAAGCCCTTGCAGTTTATCACTGCGCTCATCTTTTTGCGTCAGGAAGATCACAGGGATGTGACTAGTACGCGTGTTTGTGCGCAGCGTACGGCAGACTTCATATCCGTCAATATCCGGCAGCATGATATCCAGTACGATCAGGTGCGGCAGCACCTGCCGGGTTTTCTCCAGCGCATCACGTCCACGGTTGGCAACATCCACCTCAAATTGCAAACCTGTGAAATAAATTTTTAACATATTGGCAATGTCAAGGTCGTCTTCCACTACCAAAAGGCGAGCAGTTCCCATGTAAGCCTCCTGCTGCTTGTCGAAATTATTATAAAAACAGGGCTATTATTCGAACCAAGCAACTTTTGTTCAAGCGTTATTTTGCCGTTATCTTTGTTTTTGTTTTCCACGGGCATTCTTGCGGATCGTATCAATCTGTTCTTCAGTTACTTCTTTTTCAAAAGAACGAAACCCGCTCATCCGAAACCCGTGTCTATCTGCAATCTCTGTGATTTCCTTTACACGTTCAACGGTAATTTCCTTGCCTACAGTGTAATCTTCAAACCTGCCTTCCAATGCAAGAGCGATTGTTTCTGCCATGCAGGCATATGCTTTGCCTTCAGGAAAACCAAAATTAAAGTGGAAATCAACTGAACCCGGCACGTCCACCATACCGCCATCAATCACTAATATATCATCTCTCTTCGCCGCGACCATTGCAGAAACATCACGAGGGCGCGCCACATCGCAAACGACACTTCCGGGCATAAGGTGTTCCGGGTGGATCACATCATGGATGGCACTGGTCACGGTCAGGATAAGATGCGCTTCCTTCAGAACATCCATTTTCGTACTTGTACAAAGTTCGCTTCTCGCATGGACCTTTAGCCGGTCGTGCAATACTGCGAGTTTTTTCTCATCCCGGGCAATGAGTAGGGTACGCGCAACCTCCCCGGCGATCAACTCTGCACAGACGCGCCCTATAGACCCAGTGGCGCCTACGACAGCAACAGTGGCATCCTTCATATTAATGCCCATTACCTTCGCTGCCTCACGAATGGCTTGTACCGCCATCATGATCGTATACGAGTCACCAGTGGTAACGGGGATATCAAGTTGTTGGGCAATTGTCACTCCGGCATCCCCCACTACCGAAGTAAATGCGCCCAACCCAAGGATTTGTGCTCCCAATTTCTCTGCAGCAAGCCCTGTTTGGACAATTTTACGATAGACCGTCCGCTCAGGCAACTCCATCATACGGCGCGGAGTATACGGACATGCAAGGAACCAACCTTTGATCTGCTTCCCAGTGGACTGGGATGTAATTCCTTCGATTTCGGAAATATAGACCGGAGGGAAAAATGTGGAAAAAAAGTCGATCTGCCTCTCTGTAAGCACTTTTCCCAAAAATGGGAATTTCCGGCTCACGTCGCGCTTGGGATCAATGGGGTGGATGATGAACGCAAACGAGTCCATGATTTACCAGGATTCAACCTCAGCTTTCGATTTTTTATGATAGGGTGTTTGATGTAAATGTGCCAACCGCAATTTATGATGGTCGCTTTGGTCGAAGGTAATATCGCGATCAATAACTCGCCTCTCAGCAGACGCCGCCAGCACCACATCCGACTCGATGGTACGTGCCGGGTAAATAATCATCCCGGAGCCAATACGGCAATTATGCCCCACTGCGCCGCCCATCACAGGTCGGTTGGAAATGCTGATGTTCCCGTTCCCATCACGAGCGCGGATCGGCGCGGGGATAAGGTTGTAATCTGTCCATGTGGAACCGGCGCCAATAAAGGTGTTACGCCCAACGACACACATCTGCAAGCAGGTATTCTGCGCCAACATGGAGTGTTCCATCATGGTCGTCATGAACAATGCCGCACGAAATGGCAGAAAAGCCCCATCCCCCACAACCGATAACATCACTTGAGCGCCCTGCCCAATGTTGACGTTATTTCCAATATAAGAGTTATCGATCACCGCACCGGCGTTTATGGTCACGTTATTACCGATGATGGTCGGTCCTTTGATGATGGCACTGGGGTCAATGACACAGTTTTCCCCAACCTGTACTGCCTCAGAACACTCCAGAACCTGGCGCCCTTCGTAAATGGCTTTTCCAATGATCTTGAGTTTAAAAGCAAGTTCTTCGTTTGCGCGTTTCTCAAAGCGTGCGCCGCGCGTAAATTGACCAAATACCATATCCGCAATAAAAATATGAACCCATGAATCAATGGCAATGAAAGAGCGTAAAGGGACTTGGAAGATCAAATCACCGCTTTTATCTGCCATATATGTAGGAACATGGTAATAACCGATCTCTTTTGATTGCAGGTCGATTACCAATGGTTCTGCGCCTGCAACCGGGCCGTTGGGGTAATACCACAAATCAGCCAGATACAAACTTCCAGCCGGGGTATAGGATGTGGAAAGCGGCAGAGCATGTTCCCGAAAAGCCGGGTCATCCGCACGGAAGGCAGCCCGTACAGGACGATTGCGTTTCAATGCCTCTTTCATAAATGCAGTGATGTAGGGTTTATCAAAGTACAGGTTATCGCGATAAACGATAGCAGGTTCCCTTACCGGTGTAAGGCGCTCCCCTTGTTTATATTCCATTTCACGGGTTACATACGGCGCAAGCATTTCACGCTGATTCAGCCAAAGGGGGGTGTTTTGAATACGAAGCTCACGCGCCGGTTCGCAGAACGGCATAATAGGATTCGACGCATTAAGAATTATTTTGAGCATGGGGGGAATTATAAATCAAACAAATCAATAAAACGAATGTGGGCAAACGCCTGCTTTGAGGTGTCCCCTTCCTCCCCTGCTAACTCAAGCAAAATGTAAAAAAGAAACTACCCCTGTGCCTGGAAATCTTTATCTAGAAATTTTTTGAGTTTTTGAGCAAATACGGCGGGCTCTTCCAGCATAGGGAAGTGCCCCGCATTGGGGAAACGCTCGATCGTAGCGTGAGGGATTCCCGCAAGCATGGGTTGCCACTGCATCGGGTGAACGATCACGTCCTTATCGCCATACATACCCAGAGAGGGTACTTTTATCTGCGAAATCATTGGGGTCAGATCAGTCCGCCGGAGTGAGGCGATGGATAATAGAAACGATTCAACTGTCGTACGGGAAAGATCGCGGTCCATCATCTCAGGAAAACGCGGATCAGAACAAATCGCCCGGGAATAGTAATATTTCATGAAAGCCCGAAAGGGTCCCATCATATTGAAAAGCATAAAAGCGACGGGGCGCTGTCCCGCCATTTTCAACAATGGGGCAAGTGAGGTGCCAACAATGGGCGACCCCACCACTGCCACCTTGCTCACGCGTTCGGGGTATTTGATCGCAACAGAAAGGCTCACTGTGCCGCCCATGCTGTGCCCCACCAGCGGCGCATGAACGATACCGAGCTGCTCCATAAATTGGTTTACCAGGTCTACGAAATCAGAAACAGCATAGGTTTCTCGTTTTTTACCAGATTCGCCAAATCCCCAAAAATCCAATGCATAGGTACGGTAAAATGCGCCGAGGTATGCCATGGTTTCCTGCCACAATCCCCATGAACCAAGCCAGCCATGCAATAAGATGACTGGACGCCCGCGACCATACACTTCGTAATGAACAATTCCTTGACTAGTTGTAATTGAAGACACAGTAAAACGTCACCCGCCCGTTATTTTCCTTCCATTTCGCTCATGATACTGTAAAGTAGTTCAAGCAAAACGGTCTTGACCGAGTCTCGGTCTGTTGCAACACAGGGCAATAGCTTTGTAGCTTTATCCAGACGAAGGGCATGTCCCATATCTTCAAGTTCCCAGGCATCTTCCTTATCCTGTTTATTGGCTGCCACTACAAATGGGGTTGGAGCGTAGGCACGGAAGGTTTCAAGAATGGAACGCGCTTCGCGGAATGTTTCAGGGCGGGTACTATCTACCATGACAATAAAGCCCAACATGCCTTCTGAAAGGATCTCCCACATGAAGTCAAAGCGTTTTTGCCCTGGGGTGCCGAACAGATAAAGTACGAGGTCTTCGTCTACAGTGATGCGTCCAAAATCCATGGCCACTGTAGTTGCAGATTTGACAGTACGCTCCTCTTCTGAGGATATTTTGCGCTCGGTGGCAACCACATCAATCTCACTGACAGATTGAATGAACTGGGTCTTTCCAGCGCTAAAGGGACCTGTGACGACCATTTTGACGGTTTGCATAATTCCTTATCCTTTCGGCCTTGAATAATTAGAGTGAACGAATGCGGCCGATAAGTTTATTTACAAGATTCTTCTTCTCTTCCACTTCGTGCGGGGCGAGTGGTTTGGCGGCTTGAGGCAACGGTGCATTCGCAGGGCGCACTAACTCGACAAGACCCGCCTGCAACAAACCATATACAATACGGCGAACTTCCACTTCGGATAATTTATTTGTCTTGGCGATCTGGCTCATGGTGTTCTTCGGGTCTACGAACTTGACCACCTTCCACTCATCCACGCTCAAGTTGACATTGGTCAACGGTCGTTCGGTGAATTTGAGAGCCATTTCTAAACTGGGAATTTCATCTTTCAATTGTTCCAGTTCACGCAGTTGACGCGACCCTTCAATGATGATGTTCTCCAGATCGAGCCGCACATTGATGCGGTCTTCCGGCGGGAACATTTCCGCCTCAAAACTAAAAACCCCCTCAACCCATGTAAACAAGCGGCGGATCTGGTCAACAAAATATGTTTGTAAATTTAGAAGAATATCTTCACGTGATACATATCCCGCATTTATCAATAAAAGCCCCAGTTCTTTGTCCGTCATCTTGCCTGAACGTTCGATGATGGCTTTATATTGATTCGCGTTGATTTTGTTTGATTTATACAAAACCGAAGCAAGGCTTCCATCTTCCTTGCCAATGCGGGCATACGAAAGTTTACCCTCACGGAAAGAGACAAATGCCTGTTCCGAAGCTCCATCAATGACCAGAGTCCCCGTTTTGCTGGCAAGATTGATGAGGTTTAACAATTGAGTAATGGTGAAATCTCTTAAATTGCCGCGTAATGCCATAAATTCCTCTTCCCTGCTTGGAGGGGGTGCGAAAATTATACTTGCTAAACCCCTAATTCGCAATTAATCTGCTTTGCACTCTTGTATGGATGCAAAATTGAAGGAAAATTCACCCACAAAAAACGCCCTGCTGATTCCACGCAGGGCGTTTTTCTTATAAATTCAACTCACAAAGCAGGGTCACTCAGTGACAAATATCGCATCAGAGCGGTAGAGAATTCATGTAACCGCCGATACAGCGGAGTGACGCTTGGGAAACAACGCATTCAACAAAACCCGTGCTGTATTATGGTTTGCGTAACAATCTGCAAACATATGGCTTAATTCCCCCAAACTCCGATGACCAAAGAGCAGATGAAGAAACGTCAAATCAGGAAAGAGTGCATCCACCTCAGTACCCGAACCTACCTGCATCGGCTCAATTTGGATGATCTGCCCGCGCTCAAAGCCCAAAGACACACCATTTCTATAAAAACTTAATCGCAACGTCCCTGAGTACCCAACCGCCGGAGATTCCGCCAGCCGCCGCTCCAACACAGGGCGGATGAGGCGCAAAAATGCGGGTAGGTCTGGCACGCGCATGTAATATGCATACGGCTCTCTAACCTTTGGTAATTTATCATCCAACGCCTCATAGATCGGGTGCTGACTGCCAAACCCAAAGCCAAAAGAAGTACGGGTTCCGCCATCACGCTGGGCATAGTCTCCGCCTTTTTTCCACAGGTAGCGAGCCAGTGCAGGCGAAACCTCCAACCATGGAACTCCATCTTCCAAAGCCGCATAGGTACAAACCAAACCATCCATCCATAATTCAGAGGAAATCTCAAAATAACCAACACGCCTCCCTGAAACATCCTCAATGATCAACTTCTCATAGCGGACGATGCTTTTTTCACTTTTTCCAAATATTTCATAGCGGATGATTTCAGCCGGTCGTTTACAAGAAAGCAAATGCTTCGACTCAGCCGCAGCATACAGCTTCACAATAAAATCCACATCTCCCTCCTCCGCCAGGCGGAAATGGAAAGATTCAGTTTCGTCCGCCTTCAAAACAGGCACATGCGCTTCAAACCCTCTACGCCCGCCCGAAAGTTCCAATGCCATGCCATAACCAAATTGACGATAATAGTTTGGAATGCCCGTAATCACCTGCACCAAATCACCCCGCTCCTTACTCCACTTATGCACTTCCTCCATCTGTATGCGGATCAACCCACGGCGGCGAAACTCGGGCAATGTGCAGACAAGCTCCGGTCTACCTACACCAAACTCAATGCCATCGAATGTCCACTTCTGGGGGATCAGGCACAACGTTGAAACGATGCGACCGGTAGCGGTCTCTTCCACCACAGTGAAATCGCCAGGCTCCATGGTAGGGTGCGGCTTGGTCACCAGATCTCGAATCCACTCTGCAATGCCAAGGTTCGGTTTATCAGGACCATCATCACTGTGCATACGGCTGTTGATCTCCGCAAGCGCATCTGCATCCGCTTTTGAGGCGCGGCGCAAAATCAAACCACCACCAAGGTCACGGATAAAAAGTTCAGAATTCGTGTTCATATCTTATTCTTTCAAAAGTTTTTTCAATTGTGTCCTGGCTTCTTGCGGGTCTTTGAACAGGATGCCCTTCATGCCGACCTGCTCACAGGCGGCAATATTTGCCGCTACATCATCGACAAAAACCGCTGCCCCCGGCTGGACCTTAGCCTGCTCCAACGCAAGTTGATATATCTTCGCCTCAGGCTTTGCCACCCCCACCTCGGCAGAAATAATAAGGTGATCGAAAGCATCATCCATTTTTTGGCGCACAAGATATTCACGCATATCTGACCAGGCATTGCTGATCAACCCCGTAATAAAACGCGGACGCAGCGAACGCAAATATTCAAGGATGGAATGATCGGCCACATCTCCTGCAAAAAACTCCCGCTCCACCTCGGCGATCTCTTCTTTGGAAACCTTCAGCCGTTTGGCAACCGCCTCCCAATGTTTTTCCACCGAAAGCTCCCCCACCGTTGCCTGTTTTGCCGTAGGGCTATTAAATACGATGTTATCAATATCCGCATACTCCATGCCAAAACGCTCAGCAAGGCGCTGGCGCGGCGACTGATATTCTGTGCGCTGGATCACGCCGCCAAAATCGAAAAAGACTGCTTTAATTTTCATGGTTGTTTTCACTCATTTCATAAAAAATCCCGCAGGCGGATGAAACTCGTCTGCGGGATTTTTTTTAGCAATAGATTATTTTTTCTTCGGGGTCTTTTTCTCAGTAGACTTTGAAGCGGACTTGGTAGTGGATGTTTTTGAAGCAGCCGGTTTTTTAGCGGCTGGCTTCTTCTCCGCAGGCTTTTTGGTTGCAGCCGGTTTCTTTTCAGCAGGCGCTTTTTTGCTGGCAACCGTCTTTTTAGCGGGGCTTTTCCCAGCCGCACTTTTGACCGATTTCGGCAAAGGTTCGGTTTTCAAATCGGTTGAGGTTGCCACATCATCTGCCGGAACAGCGGGCAGATTTTTGGCAGCTTCACGCCAATTTGGGAAGAACAGCTCCATCCGCTGGCGCGAAATGGAATTGGCACGGCGGCAGCGCGGGCAATGCGCATCGTAATGGTTTTGATGCTTCTCATCCATAGTGATGAGAGCCGTAAGCATTTCAGCACGTCCCACAGTGAAGGGTGTCTGACAGTATAGACAACGCAAATTGATCATGAAATTGACCTCTCGTAAATGTACTCTTAATACCGCTTGATTCTACACCGAAATTTTCTCTGTTGCGAATCTATTTTCTTTCTATTTTGATGGCTCAAAGGTACCGCCGCTTTAAACACGTTTTTTGGCGCTTTCCATCTCTTTTCCCGGGCGAAGTTCCTTTTCGTAGGTGACAAACTCGCTTGCTACACGCATCCCAGCGCGTTGATAGAGGCGAGTTGCGCCGGTGGTATTGGAGGCATCCACCCCCAGCCCAATGGTTTTCGTGTCACGCGCATAAAACCTGCCAAATGCGTGCTGAAGCAATGCCAAGCCCAAACCCATTTTTCGCCAGGGTTTCAAGACGCCCAACGTCCCCACCCAACCAATCCCATTACGGTAACGGTTCTGGGTAAAACCGGCGATCTGGTCACCATCCCAGGCAATAAACCACAGGGTAGGGTCAAATTCGGGGCGTTCAAACTTCCAAAAGCACCATTCTTCAAAGGTCGAATCATGGGTGCCCCAATGCTCGCTAAACGCTTCGTTATCTGCCTGCCAAAGCAATTGCGCATCAGTTTCTTTATTGAAGGGGCGTAGTTCAATACCAGCCGGAAATTCGGGCATGGGCGGTTTTTCTGTCAGGTTGATTTCCATACGCCAGAAGTAGCGAATAAATTCATACCCCATATTGATGTGCAATTCTTTTCCGGGTTCATCCTTGCCATCGAATGTGCTTTGCAAATAAACCCGCAATTCGGGGTTTGCAGATTTCATCATTTCGCGCGCGCGAACTTCCACACGCTGCAACAGAGCAGAACCTATGCCGCGCTTTTGAAAATTAGGGTGAACATAACCATCGGTGGCATAGTGAACAAAATCTTTTTCATTTGAAAGAACTTCGAAGCCAACCACCTCCCCCTCCGGGGTCTCTACAAGGAAGGCATCTGTCTCTGGGTTAAAGCCATCTTCTTCCCATTGGTGAAGCAGGTCTTCTGGCGTATCGGCAACGGTGGTATCGCCATCCGCTTCGCAGACGGCATAGATCAACCCGGCTACAGCGTTGGCATCTGCCGGGGTCACACCACGCAGGTTCAAGCTTGGGTCAAGAGGCGTGATTTCAGTCATTTTGGATTTCCTTTCAATTTGGGTCAACCTTCTTTTTTGGACAAGATCGCATCATCCTTAAATTGAAGTTGATTCTACCCATTCGGTTTTTAACAAGCCGTAGCAGACGATGTCCCAAAATGCGCCGTTGTAGTGCATGGCATTTGGGCGGCGCACTTCTTCCATAAAGTTGAATTTTTGCAACAAATGCAGTGCATCTTCATTGTAGGCAGGGACGACTGCCGTTACGCGAAAAAGGTTTAATTCAACAAATGCGTATTGCAGCAGAAGGTGCAGCGCTTGAGAACCATAGCCTTTATGGCGAAATTCAGCCTCACCAATGCCAAGCCGAAGGTAGGCATTGCCATTTGTCCAATTTACATATTCGAGAATGGCTTTACCGATCAGCCGGTCATCATCCTTTGCGCGGATGGTGAAATAGAAGAGGTCTTTCTGCGTGCTTATCTCTTTTTCGATGGCTTCATATTGCACTCTCACCATTTCAGGTGAAAGCGGTTGTGCTGAACCCAACTCCATAAAATCCATAAATTCGGCGTCGTGCGTCCAGCGGGCTTCAATATGGGGATGTGCTTCATGGTCTATCGGTCCGAAGCGGATATCCTGTGCTTCAAATAACTGGGGGTGTATGGCGTACATAATATTTTTCCTTGAACAAAAAAAGCGGTCACAAGAGGATGCTCCGCGACCGCATTAGGGGTTAAAAAGAAACGACCACGGGGCTGGGTGCGCCGTGGTCGCAGGGTTTCAAAAAAAGCCTAACGACGTACAGACGCACTACGGATATCGACGGCACCGGTGAAACCGGAGGCAAGGACGACCTGGAACTTGCGTATGAACATGGGTAGTGCGCTCCTTTCGTGGAAATTCCTGTTGTTCAGGTATGTGAAGTTTAACACGAGTGCCAGAGACGCGTCAAGCAGGATATTTGGGGGATAGGAGAACCTTTTTCAACACACGAAACGACACAGTTAGCAAAGAGGACATGATGACCGCAAATAAACTCTCTCCAAATGAAAGTGACATGAATACCGTTTTGATCATTTCGCAGGATGAAGATATGCTTCGGGTCTGGCATTCTCTCTTTGAGCAGCGTAACTGCCTTGTCATAAGCGAAACAGATTCCAATAATGGCAAGACAACCGCAAGCCTGATCGCGCCGAAACTGATCATTATTGATCTAGACCTCCCTGAAAATGAGCTGCTGAAGCTATGCCGCGACCTTCGATCTACTACGAACGGCACATTATTGCTGATGAATACAGGTTATAAAAATGTAAATGTATTGGAATATCACCGCGCCGGTGTGGATGAGACCATCACCTCGAATATCAGCCCGATGGCTTTGTTGGTGAAATCTCTTGCATGGTTGGCGCGGCATGATTGGATCGTACCTCGCAGACAATCTACACAGGTTTGGGCGTGATTGATAATCCATCTTCTATTTTTTATAAAAAAATCTCTGCGAAAAAGTTCGCAGAGATTTTTTTTACGGACCTGTCGTTCGGATACGTCCGGCAATCAGGGCGTCGAGGGTTTCTTGTACCACCCGCAGTTTGGCTTCTGACAGAATTCCTGTATCTACATCTGAAATACCAAGCGGAGATTGAACGCTCTGCCCACCCTGCCCGGCGATCAGTTGGGGCCAGGCTGTTTGGATCGCTTTGATGGTATCGGGGGTAATGGTCATCACCCACCCGCCGGGGCGTGGCTCAGGGCGTGAGGTGCCGATCAGGTACACACCTTGTGAACCCACATATGAAAGGAAGTCGTCACTGGCAAGGGAGGGGTAGATGTATAACCCAGCCACGCGTTGTTCGGTGATGAGGATGCTGGCATATCCACCGAATTTAGCGGGGTCTTCGTTGGCGGGTATGGCTTGAAAGGTGGGATATTCGATGGGGTCAATATATATGCCGTCACACAAGCCGCAATAGTAATGCGCACCATTCTCGAAAGCTGCAGCCGCGTTTGTTGCGGCGGGGTTGCCTTCGGGGTAAAGCATACCGACGCGGTATTCGTCAATGAGCATGGCGAGGGTGTACCCTGCCAGAAACGCAGGAAGTTCATCCTGTGTGTTGGGCGCCAGTACGCTGACATTACCACCTGCTGTTATATCGGGGATGTTTACGGCTAAGAACTGCACATTGGGCGCAGTGGCAGCGTAATTGACCACGCCTGGGTCAGGCGGCAGGGCAATGACAACCTTTAAGTTCGGGTCAGCGAGGTCTTGGGGTGTGATGCCGTTGCGAACTTGAAAGCGGAAGCCCGAAGCCAGTGCGAGATCGTAAACGGTTTTTTGGTAGAGGTCTGAGGTGGGCTGGTCTATGTTGGCGGGGAGGATGAGCAACGCCAACGGTGTGGATAAGGTTGGGATGGTGGTAGCCGTTGGCGGCGGGGTATGAGACGGGACAACCGTCGGAGGCGGAACTTCGGTGAGTTCATCCCCGCCGCAGGCTGTCAAAATGACAATGGTCAGAAATATAAAAAAGAATTGTTTAACGCGCACTGAAATTCTCCAGAAATTAAGGTCTGGGTATTATATAACGTCCCCGCTTACTTTCATCCAGGTCTTTTTCATCACGAGGGCATCTTCTTCCATGATGGGGCTTTCGCACATGATGCGCCCGCCGCAACCGAATTCATGCAGGGCTTTGAAGAGGGCTTTCATATCGAGGTCGGCTTCGGCAAGCGGCAGGTGGTGTTTCTCCCCTTTCGGTCCATATTCTATGCCAGAGAGGTGAATGTGCAGTTTTTTTAGCGCTTTGCTGCCAAGTGTCTTGCCGTATTTTTCGAGCAGACGCGACCACTCATCATAGGTGTTCATTGAACCATCGCCCGGGCGGGCGTGCAGGTGGGCGAAATCGAGGCAGGGCTGCACCATGTCCACTTCCTTGCTCATGATAAGTGCATCTTCAAATGAGCCAAGCATGGCAGATTTGCCCATTGTCTCGGGGCGCAGGGTGACGTTATCGCCGTTCTTTTGCAGCTCTTTTACACAGGCTGCAAGGCGCGGAAGGGCGATCTTCAACACGTCGGCGGGGTCATTGCCAAAGTAAGAACCCGGATGAAAGATGATATCTGTTGTGCCAGCCAGATTGCCGTAGTGAGCCGCATCCATCAGGCGTTTGCGTGATTTGGGCCATTCTTCGGCATTGGCATTCAGGTTGATGAAGTACGGGGCGTGGACGCTCAACGCAACACCATGCTCTTTGCCCGCGGCTTTGATCAAGGCACAGGTCGCTTCGGTCACGCGAACCGATTGCACCCAGCCCAATTCGAGTGTATCCAAGCCGATGCTTTTGCTGAAGGCTATTGCGCCAACGGTGCCACCTGGTTTTTTGGGTGTGCCAGCAGGAGAGCCAACCGTACCGAATTTGAAAGATAAAGTCATGAGGGGGAAAACTCCAGAAATTAGAGATTAGAGATTAGGGGTAAAAGTTTTAGCCACAGGGGCGGACCGAGAATTAATAAGCCAACAAGGACAGCCGCCATGGCTGCTACAAGAACTGCCGCTGCGCCTACGTCTTTTCCAATTTTGGCAAGTGGATGATGTTCGGATGTAGCGAGGTCTACAACGGCTTCGATGGCGGTGTTCATAAATTCAGCCGCAAATACCATTGCCCCTGTAAGGATGATGACCGCCCAATCACGCGCGGGGAGATGCAGCCACAGCCCTACAAAAAAAACAATGGTGGCAATTGTGCTATGAATCCACACATTGCGCTGGGTGCGCATGGCATACCCCCAGCCTTGAAACGCATATTTAAAGGATAGGATGCGTGAGCGAATGAATTCTGCCACGCCTTATTCCTGAATGGTGATACGTGAAAGCCCGAGTCTTTCCAAGACTTTGGCTTGCTCTGCCCACATGACGGCTTTTTCTTCATCCGTGCCGTGATCGTAGCCCAGCAGGTGCAGAGTTCCATGTATCACCAAAAGCTGCACTTCGGCTTCAACTGAATGCCCGCCGGTTTGCGCCTGTTGTGCGGCGCGCGGAATGGAGATGGCAATATCGCCAAGGTAGAGCACTTCGGTTTCTGGGTCTACTTCACCTGCGGGAAAGGAGAGTACATCGGTGGGGGCATCCACGCCGAGGTAATCGACATTGAGTTCGTGCAGTTGGCGGTCATCGGTCAGGACGATGGTCATATCTGCGGTGGCAGAATCCGGTTCGAGGTCTGGGTTTTGAGGCGAGACGGTTTCAAGGGTAACAAGCGCCGCCCGTTCGAGCAGGGCGGTATCGCGGAAGTCCATTTGATTGTCAATATTTATCATTTTGTTTTCTTTGGGGTGATCATGGTTGAATCTTGATCGTGTGTGGGGGCTTTGGGGTATTGGATGCGTGGATGGTAGGTGCCGCGCAGGGTGGTGACGAAGGATTCGGTGATGAGGCTCAAGTCACGCAGGGTGAGCAGGGTGTCATCGAGTTGGTGAAATTTCTGCACGGTTTGGATCACACTGCCGACCAATGCGCGAATTTCATCGTCTTTGGCAGGGCGTTCTGCACGGGCGCGAGCTTCGGTGGCATCTGCCAGCATGAGCAGGGCGGTTTCGCGCGAAGCGGGGCGCGGACCCGGGTAGCGGAATTTTTCAATATCCACTTTGGTCACATCGCCATCAGCGGCTTGTACTGCCTGGTTGTATTGAAAGTGTGTGATGAGTGTGCCGTGGTGTTCAAGGATGAAATCTTGAAGCCGAACAGGCAGGCGGTGTTTTTTTGCAAGTAACAGCCCATCGGTAACGTGGCGGACGATGGTGGCAGAAACCTCCTGCGGGTCTGATTCTTTGTGAGAATCAAGGTTTTCGACCACTTGATTCTCAATAAAGAAATTGGGATTGGTTGCCTTGCCAATATCGTGGAACAACGCCCCCACTCTAGTAAGCAACGGGTCAGCGCCGATCTTTTCAGCGGCTTGTTCAGCAAGGTTCGCTACTTGTAAACTATGCTGGTAGGTGCCGGGCGCGCTCCGCAAAAGGAATTGCAGGAGGGGGAAGTCGGGACGTGAAATATCGAGCAGTTGAAGGGCGGTGGTAATTCCGAGCAATTGAGCAAGCATGTATTGGAGCAGAAGGGTGATGCTTGCCGCAGCAAAACCGGCAAAAGCGATTGCGCCGGTGAGTTGAAGAATGCCAACCCAATCGAGAGTGATGAGCGGAATTCGAAAAGCCAGTAATGTGGCTGCCCCCGAAAGCGAAATGGCAATACCTGCCCGCAAAAAGCCCCAGAAGCGGCGGGCGGGTCCAAGTGCAAGAATACCCATCAATGAAGAGAACAGGTAGTAGAAGATCAGATCGCCAGAATTGGGCAAACCAAATGCTGCCAGTATTGCAAGCGGAATGGAGAAGACCAGCCCCACTTCGAGACTGAATAAGGCAGTGAATAATAGTGATGCCGCCTGAATGGGGTAGGCATAAGGCGCCAACGTCCGTTCGGCAAACAGGCGCGCGCCTCCCAGAAAAATGATGAAGATCAAGGCGATGATGACGAGGTTCTTCGGGTTGTTTAAATGAACAGCGCGCGGTTTACGGTAGAAATACATGGGCACAAATGCTGCAAAGAGTAAGATCAATGCAATAGTAGCGGCAATATCTTCCCAGCGCTGCCCGGGGCTTATCAACCCCAATTCGCGGAAGGCTTCCATATCGGCGGGGGTAATGATCTCGCCTGAAGGAACAATGGTTTCGCCAGATTTGTAGGTCTGCACAATGGGCTGCACACCTTCACGCGCCGCTTTTTTGGCGGCATCTGTTAATTCCTGGCTAAAAAAGCTATTTGGAACAACGAACGAGGTAACCAGTTCTGTCGTTAATGCCGCTTGTTGTTCGTTCAAGGTCAGGCTGACAAAAGAAGAGACACCCGCCTGCGCCACGTCTAATTTATCTTCGTAAATGGCGCGGCGCATAACTTGTTCCAACACACGAACTGCTTCGGTTTGTACGGTATCCCAACGGGATGTTGTGAGGGTGTTAATGTAATCTGCCGATTCTTCTTTTAATCGAAGGTCACTTAAAGCAAGCAATTGGCTGCGCGCTTCGCTATCTGTCAATTCGGAATTATCACGAATGGAGGTGATATTTTGCAAGGATGTCCGCAGCCGGTCAATTTGCTGGCGAGCAATGGCGGGGTCTGGCGAGCTATACACCGGCTGTACTGCACTTTCAGCCGCCTTACGCGCCTCTTCTGTGCGTATCTCGCTTACATACTCAATATCTCTCGGCGCATTTACTGTATTTTGCGCCACGTCTCCCTCGCTTACTTTTTGCTCAGTGGGATTCATGCCCGTGGGGGAGATCAGAATCCCAAAAGATGCCAGTGCAACGATGGCGATCAGGCTGATCTGCAAAATACGGATGTGACGCGGGACAATCGTTCGAGTAGACATGCTTTAAAAGCCTGCGGGGGAATATCCCCCGCGATTGGTCTTACTTATTCAACAATTCCTTCACTGCTGAACTGATCATATCGTTGGGGGCGCGTCCGGCAACTTTGGGCATGACGATCTTCATCACTTTGCCCATATCACTTGGGGCGGCTGCGCCGGTTTCTGCAATGGCGGCTTCGACCAGGGCACGCAGTTCTTCGGCGGGCATGGCTTTGGGGAGGAATTCTTCGAGTACTTTGATTTCGGCTTCATTATCGGCGGCGAGGTCGGCACGGTTGGCTTTCTTCGCTTCTTCCAGGGCTTCGCGGCGGTTCTTCACTTCTTTCTGGATCAAGGCTGAAACTGCCATGTCATCCAGGTCGGCGCGTTTATCCACTTCAACCTGTTTGATGGCAGCCAAGACCATGCGAATGGTACGCTTGCGGAGTTCGTCTCCGCTTTTCATGGCGTTTTTCATTTGTTCGTTCAATTTTTCTTTTGTGCTCATAATTTCATTATACCTTTCTTGGGATTGTGAAAGTCATGTGCAGGCATGACCTACTTATCTGTAAACTTTGCGAACATTTCAGGCGTGAGTAATTTTTGCAAAAGCTCAAACTCATGCACGGTTCTTTTGGTGGCGGCAGAGATGGCGTAGTCAAATTTTGGTCCACGGGATGGCTCGTCGAGGTTCATCCAACCGTGGGAGTCCTTTGGCAGGAGTTTCAGGGCGAAGGGGCGAAGGGGCTCGATCATATAGACCACATCCATGGGAAAGTAGACTTTGCCGGAGCGAATGTCTGAGCCGCGCACCAGGTCTCTCTTTAGCGGTTCAATTTCGGACGGGGGTGGAGGCGCAGCGTCTTTGAATTGATCCAGCCAGAGGGTGACGTAGTTGGTATGGGCGTAGTAATCCTGCGCGGTGTGCAGCATCCGCCCGAAGGCCACCCATGCGCCGAGGACGCCCGGAGAAAGCAGGGTAGCGAGGATGTACCCGCGCTGTTCATTGATGTAACGGTCGCCTTTTTCGATGGCGTTGTTATCGTAATGGATCTCGTCATGCCCGATCTGATTGCGGAGGGCATCCTGCTTGATGTTGGCGGCGATGATGATCTCAAGCGCACGGTCACTGAAGTGCGGGGTGAGCGCGGAGCGGGTCATTTCGATGTGATATTGTGAAATCATGCGCGACATTATAGCGGATATTGTTATAATGCCCGCATGTCTTTTTATACAGCAAAAGGTGATGACGGCACGACCGGACTTCTGGGTGAAGGGCGTGTGCCCAAATATCATGTTCAAATGGAAGCCGTGGGTACGTTGGATGAAGCCTCGGCGGCGCTGGGGCTTGCCCGCGCTCAGTGTATTGCGCCTCAGACTCCCCGCATTCTGTTGACGGCGCAGCGAGATTTATACAAGCTGATGGCGGAGGTTGCTGCCACGCCGGAAAATGCCGAAACATTTCGCCACATTGATGAAGAGCGGGTCAAGTGGCTTGAGCATGAGACGGATGAGTTAAGCAAGGTGGTTGAGATGCCGCGTGAGTTCATCATCCCTGGCGATACGTTGGGTGGGGCGGCTCTTTCAATGGCGCGGGCGGTGGTGCGTAGAGCCGAGCGGCGCGTGGTGGAGTTATTTGATGGTGAGGTGGTGATCAACCAGCACTTGCAGCGTTATCTTAACCGCCTATCTTCTTTGTGCTTTGTTTTGGAATTGCTGGAAAACCAGCACGCGGGGCGTAAAACATCTCTGGCAAAGTCGGAATAATAAGCAGGTCAGGCTGAGAGCCTGACCTTATTTTTGAAATTTGTAACGGGGCAGGTTTTCAGCCTGCCCTACGGGTATCTTCATGCACATGACTGGAACAATCATTAATATCATTGCCATTCTTGTTGGCAGCGGCATAGGTCTTCTTTTTGGTTCTCGCATCCCTGAGAAATTCAAGTCTACTATTGTGGCGGGTATGGGGTTGTTTACTGTTTCAATGGGTATGCAGATGTTCTTCAACAGTGAAAATCAATTGATCGTGCTTGGCGCTTTGATCGTTGGGACAATTATCGGCGAGTGGCTGGGGATTGAAGACCGGTTACAAGATGTGGGCTTGAAGTTGGAGAAGCGTTTTTCCAGTGATGGTGATACCGGCGCTGGTTCTCGCTTTGTGCGCGGATTCATGGTTTCATCTCTGTTGTTTTGCATTGGTCCGATGGCGATTCTTGGCTCCATTCAGGATGGTCTTTCCGGCGATTACAATCTACTGGCGGTCAAATCTACATTGGATGGGTTCGCGTCGATTGCATTCGCCTCCACGCTTGGGATTGGGGTTGCATTTTCTTCCATGATCGTTCTTTTTTACCAGGGTGGGATCAGTCTGCTGGCGGGGGCGCTCAGCGCCATTATCAGTGACCCGATGATGAGCGAGATGACCGCCACCGGCGGGGTGATCCTTGTTGGGTTGGGGATCAGTAATTTATTGGAGATCAAGAAAATTCGGGTGGGGAATTTTTTGCCTGCACTGGTGGTTGCTCCGTTAATTGTTTGGGTTATTTCTAGTTTTCAGTGAAGGAATCAAACCGACGAGAAAAAATTGGTGTACAACAAAAAACATCCCAAATTTGGGATGTTTTTTGTTGTGACTCCGGAGCGATTTGAACGCTCAACCAATTGATTAAGAGTCAACTGCTCTGCCATTGAGCTACGGAGCCATATATTATTTTTGGCGCGGGCGGTATTATACCGCAAAGAAAAATTGTGTCAATAAGTACAACGATTCCGCTCATGGTTTTCTCAAAGTAGGTTGGCAAATATTAAACAAAGAGCAAAAGAATTAATGCGAATTACGCCAATGGTTTTAAGACTTTGAGAAAGCCATGCTATTCCACTTTGCGTTGAACATCATACAGACTGACCAACCTCGCGACAAGAATTGCAACATAAAGAACACCGATCGTCACTTCAATACCAGAAAGCATACGCGCCCACATACTGGCGGGGAGAATGTCACCGTACCCTGCGGTACTGAGGGTGATAAGGCTATAGTAAACGAACTGCTGCCATTGAACAGGTGCGCCGAGGGTATTATCTACATAAGAGCCGGGGACGGCAGTTTCGAGCATCCCGTAAATGGGGACGAAAAAGAATGATAGCAAAAAATACACAGCACAAGCCGCATAGATGACATCTGCTGTCACCTTTTCGGCGGTAAAAATGTACCGCATCAGAGTCCAGATGATGTTAATGTGGAAAACCAGGAGAATCGCATACGTGGTCTGAATTTTCCAGTAATTGGTGGGGTCAAGAGAATAGAACAATGCTGCAATGAACCAGATCACAGCTAGAACAAGGGAAAAGACTATATGTGAACGGCTCTCGCTGGTGACGAATATTCCCAGCACGAACAAGCCAGCATATAAGACTTGATAAAGAATTTGGGCGGCGGCATTATTTCCATTTGTAATGGGGTAGAGCATATTTAGCAATACAATGAAAACCAGGACATAAACGGCACGACCTTTGACTGTATCTTTTTTCATACCGCGATTTTACCAAAACAAAAAACTCCGAGCATTTGCCCGGAGTTTTAATTTTATGATGGGGTGTTTAGCGCATCACTGCTGTATATGCCAGCATGAAAAGGAATTGAGGCACAAAGCTAACCACCACAGTGGCAATGGCTGTGAAGCCTGTGGTAAGGGCAAGCCATGGTTCACGCTCGATCTCCGGGTCGCCTTCCTTCATATACATATTGACAACAACCCGCAGATAATAATACGCAGACAGCAGGGATGTGACCAAGCCGATGAGGGCGAGACCGGGGAATCCACCTGCGAGGGCTGAGCGGAAGAGGTAGAACTTACCCACCATGCCAAGGGTCGGCGGGAAGCCGATGAGGGAGAGCATGAAGACGGTCATGGCGGCGGCGAGAGCGGGGTACTTCTTTGCCAAGCCTGCATAATCTTCGATCTCAAGCCCTTTGCCTTCGGCTTTTTCCAAGGCAATGACCACGCCCCATGAGCCGAAGTTACTGACGGCATACGCCACAAGGTAGAACAAACCAGCAGCGATTGCAGTTGGGGCAACTTTGGCATTTCCGTATGGGACGAATGCCATCAGAATGTAACCCGCATGTGCAATGGCAGAGTATGCCAACATGCGTTTGATATTCGTCTGGGAAATGGCGGTGAGGTTGCCGAGGATCATGGTCACTGCGGAGAGCGCCCAGAGGATGGTTGTCAATTCGGGGGCAAGGGAGGGGAAGGCAGTGGCAAAAACACGGAACAGGGCTACAAAGCCAGCGATCTTTGCACCGGCTGCCATGAAAGCTGTGACAGATGTCGGCGCGCCCTGATACACATCGGGTGTCCACATGTGGAAGGGGGCGGCGGCGACTTTGAAACCAAAACCCACCAGAAGAAGAGCTGCCCCAATGGTGAGGAGCAAGCCTGAGGTCACGCCTGCGGCGGCTTGGGCGAAGATCGCAGCTAAATTGGTGGAACCTGTCGCGCCGAAGATCAGAGCCGTTCCGTAGACCACAAATCCGCTGGCAAATGCGCCGAGCAGGAAGTATTTCACGCCAGATTCTTCTGATGTCAACTTGCGGGAAATGGCAGAAAGAACGTAAAGCGGAATGGATAACAGTTCGAGCGCAAGGAACACGATGATGAGGTCATTGGCTTGCGCCATGAGCATCATACCGCTGACGCTGAAGAGAAGCAGGATGTAGTACTCGCCGCGAACCATGTTGAAACGCTGGGTGTATCCGTAGGCGAGGGCAATGCCGAACAAGCCGCTGGAGAGCAACAAAATGTTGGCGAAGGTTGAGAAACCATCCAGCGCAACCATGCTGCTGAAGCCAACACTTTCAGCACCGATCTGCGTGATAGAAAAACCAAGGGTTACAGCGATACCCAACGCGGCAAGAAATGCCGTGATACCTTTGCGCCCAACGGGGATGAAGAGATCGACCAGTAACAACACACACGCCCAGACGGTGAGTATAAGGTAGGGAAGTAAAGTGTAAAAATCAGTATAAGTAGGCGTCGTCATGAACGCTCCATTCCCTCCCCCACCCCTCCCCAAAGAAGAGAGGAGGTGACGGAAGGGTTATAGTTTACAAAGGTAAAGCAGACAACAACTTCTCAACCGCGGGGGCGAGGATCTCAAAGAAAGGCTTGGGGTAGAGACCGATCCAGAACATGAAGATAACCAACGGCAGGACGGTGACGATCTCGCGCCAATTTAGGTCTTTGAGTTCGTGGTGGTGAGTGATCTCACCGGCAGGTCCGAGGAAGACCTTTTGGAACATGTAGAGGATGTAAACCGCCGCCATGATCACACCGAGTGCAGAAAGACCGGCATACCACGGGCTACCAATAGCTTTGGAACCAAAGGCGCCAAGCAAAATGGTGAACTCACCCACAAAGCCGTTGAGACCGGGCAAGCCCATGGAGGAAAGAGAGGCGATCAACATGAGTGTGCCGAAGACCGGGGTGATCTTCCACAACCCGCCATAGACTTTAATCTCGCGAGTGTGGGTCTGTTCGTAGATCATACCGATGAGGAGGAACAACGCACCGGTGCTGAGACCATGATTGATCATTTGCAAGATCGCGCCGGAAACGCCCTCAGCATTGAGAGCAAAGAGACCGAGCATGACAAACCCAAGGTGGCTCACAGAAGAGTAAGCAACCAATTTTTTCACATCGGCTTGAGCGTAGGAAACTGCGGCGCCGTAGATAATGCCAATGGTGGCAAGAAGCGCGATGACCGGAGCCGCCTTAACGGTTGCTTCTGGGAAGAGCTGCATGTTGAAGCGCAGGAAGCCATAGGTACCCATCTTAAGCAAAACACCAGCAAGGATGACGGAACCGGCGGTAGGCGCTTCTACGTGCGCATCGGGTAGCCACGAATGGAGGGGCCACATCGGCACTTTGATGGCAAAGGCGGCGGTGAAGGCAATGAAGAGCAGCATCTGCACATTTGAGGGGATTTGACCCGTTGCATATAAATCTGGCAAGCGGACGAGCAGGTCTGGTACGTTGAAGGTGTTCTGAGCCTGAATGCCAAGGTAGATGATCGCCAACAGCATCAGAATGGAACCCGCCATGGTGTAAAGGAAGAACTTGATAGAGGCATACACACGGCGTGGTCCACCCCAGATACCGATGAGGAAGTACATCGGCACGAGGGTGAATTCCCAGAAGATGTAGAAGAGGAACAGGTCTTGCGCGACGAAGACGCCCATCATGCCTACTTCCAAAAGCAGGAAGAAGATCATGAAATCTTTCACGCGCTCATCCACGGCTTTCCAAGTGGAAAGGATGGAGATGGGGGTCAGGAAGGTGGTGAGCATGACAAGCAAAATGCTCAAGCCATCTACTGCAATATAGTAGTAGATGTTCCAGCCTGCCACGTGAATCCACGCGTATTTGGCTTCAAGCTGAAGGTCGGGGTTCGATTTATCGAACATTGAGAAGACCCATAACGATACGACAAACGTAACCAGCGATGTGCCTAACGCGGTCCAACGAATGGCAGATTTCTGCTCGGCATTGATAAACAGGAGCACGAGCACACCCACCAACGGAAGGAAGGTTAGGAGTGTAAGGGGTTGCAAAAGAAATTCCATGTTCTATCCTCGGTTTCTACGAGTTATTTCAAAATCAAGTAACCCAAAATCAGAACGACGCCCAAAAGCACAGAAAGCGCATACGAGCGAACAAAACCGTTTTGGATCTTACGGACATTACCAGAAAGCCAGTTGGTGAAATCACCCCAGCTATTAAAGAACGCGTCAATACCTTTCTGGTCAGCATAGCGGCTGAGAGCCACTTCACTAATCCAGTTATAAGTACCGGCAATGACCGTATCATGCACAAAGTCGTGCCAGAACTTCCAGTCCACTACATCGGCAAGGAATTGCGAAAGCCATTTGAACGGCTTGATAATAAGCACGCCATAGCCTTCATCCACGAACCATTTATTTTCCATACCGGTAAACACAAAGCCAAGCGGCTTCTTGAGCGGGTCTACCTGACCGGTCTTAAGCGGGTTGCGTCCGTAAATGAGCCAGGAGATGAAGATGGCAAGCAACGCCAATACAGTGGAGATGCCCGCAACACCCAGATTCAACGGCAGACCTTCGACTTCACCAATGGTATAGCTAAGCCAATGACCGAGATTGTGGAAACCTTCAAACGGAAGGTTTAACGCGCCTCCGGCTACGCTCAAAACTGCGAGAACCATAAGGGGCACGGTCATTACTCTGGGGCTTTCTTCTGCGTGTTTCGCCGCATCTGTACGCGCTTCGCCGAAGAAGACCATCCAAATCTGTCTGCCCATGTAAAATGCGGTGAAGAAGGCGGCAATGCTCAACTGCCAATAAATGCTGGTGAAGTGCAATTTCGCATCGAGCAAAATCTCATCTTTTGACCAGAACCCGGCAAATGGGAAGATACCCGCAAGGGCAAGCGTCCCTGCCATGTAAAGCCAGAAGGTCACAGGCATGGTCTTGCGAAGTCCGCCCATGTTGCGCATATCGCCCGGGTCGAAGACTTCGTCGTGATCGTCATGCCCGCCGTGACCACTTTCCACTTTCTTTGCTTCTTTCTTCTTTCCTTTACTGTGATCGTCATGACCATGATGTGCAAGTGCATGATGTCCACGCTCCAAGCCAAGGATGACGGAACCAGCAGAAAGGAAGAGCAAAGCCTTGAAAAAAGCATGAGTGATGAGGTGGAACATGCCCGCAACATACGCCCCCATCCCCACCGCGGCGACCATAAAGCCAAGTTGGGAGATGGTGGAGTAGGCAAGGACTTTCTTGATATCGTACTGCCCCACTGCAATCGTTGCGGCGAAGAGAGCGGTTGTCGCACCGACCATTGCCACAATGTATTGCGCCTGTGGAACAAGTGTGTACAACGGAGCCGAGCGGGTAACGAGGTACACGCCTGCTGTCACCATGGTGGCAGCATGGATGAGCGCCGAGACCGGGGTTGGACCTGCCATCGCATCGGGCAGCCAGATGTAGAGCGGAATCTGCGCAGATTTACCAGCCACACCGACAAGCATGAAGAGAGTAATGGCTACGATGATCCACGGGGATTCATGCGCAATGGCAGGGGCAGCTTTGAAGACTTCATCAAATTGAAATGAACCAAGATGCCAGAACATGAGGAAGCCAGCCATGAGAAAGCCAAAGTCACCGACACGGTTGGTGATGAAGGCTTTCTTTGCGGCGTTGGAATTCGCCCAGGATGGACGGGCAAGCGTATCCATCTCGTACCAGAAGCCGATAAGCAGGAAGGAACATAAGCCCACGCCTTCCCAGCCAACAAAGAGCATTAGGTAGGAATCACCTGAGACGAGGATCATCATCGCAGCGATGAACAGGTTCAAATAAATGAAGAAGCGGGTGAAGCGTCCTTCTTCATGTTTGAAGCGAACATCCTCATGCATGTACCCAATGGCGTAGATGTGGATAAGAGTCCCAACACCCGAAACCACCAGCATCATCGTCGCTGAAAGCGAGTCGACACGGAAGGTCCAATCGAGTTTGAGGTTTCCGATGTGGATCCACTCGGCAAAGGGTACGCTCACGGTATGACCGTGGTTGATCGATACCGAGTAAGCCAGCAAGACCGAGATGACGAACGCTGTTCCCGATGCCAGGCTTGCCACGGTTCCCACCATTTTTTCGGAAAAGCTCTTTCCGAAAATGGCGTTGATGAGCAGCCCCAATAATGGAACCAGCACCAACCCGGGGGCTAGGAAATAAAAACCTGTGTTTATTGTTTCACTTAAGTGCATTGCATTCTCCGTAACTCGATACTCGATATGCGAGTATCGAATATCGAATTATCCTTTTAGAGAATTCATTTCATCAATATTGATGTTCTTTTTGGATTTGAAAATCTCCACGATCAAAGCGAGCCCCACCGCCACTTCGGCGGCAGCCACCGCGATGACAAAGAAGACAAAGATCTGCCCGCTGAATGTTTCGTACACACGGGCAAAGGCAACAAAGGCGAGGTTCGCCGCGTTGAGCATCAGTTCAATGGACATGAAAATGATGAGCGGGTTGCGGCGGGAAAGTACACCAAGCGCGCCAATTGTAAAAAGGATGGCAGACAGAATAATGTAATAATCAACGGGAACCATTATTTGGCGGCTCCTTTTTCCGCTCGGGTCAGGACGACAGCGCCCACCATGGCGACCAGCAAAAGAATGGATGTGATCTCAAACGGCAGGAGAAACTGGCTGAACAGGGTTTCTGCCATATTACGCAAACTATCCATGGTGTTGAGCGCGGCATCTGGCGAGGTAACGCTCAGGCTTGAGCGCGCGCGGGCTAATAACAGGTAGGTGGCTTCCACGCCGAGGATGACCGAAAGCAGAATTGCCAGCGGTTTTTGCCAGGGCAATGCATTCGATGGTTTGAGGTTCTCTGCGCCGAGGAGCATGATGACGAACAGGAACAAAACCATGATCGCACCCGCATAAACGGTGATCTGAGACATGGCAAGGAACGGAGCGCCCAACAGCAGGTAAAACACAGCCACGGTGACGAAGTTCAGCACAAGAAATAATGCCGAATAAACCGCATTTTTGCTGAACAACATGCCAAGTGCGGTCGCAATTGCGACAAGGGAAAGGACGAGAAAGACTATTAATTCAGAGTTCATAAGCACCTTTTAGTTACCAGAGAGTAGAGACGAGTAACGATCTCTACTCATCCGAGCACTAATCCGTCGGGTTTTGCATTTCCGGCACAGAGCGGGTGAACACACCGGCTTCCACCTTGCGCGGGGTCAACATGTTCTCGGAAGAAACGGGCTCCAACAACATATCTTTGGAGTAGATCGCGTCGCGGCGATTGAGGAAGGACAGCTCATAGTTATCTCCCAACACAATCGCTTCGGTGGGACAGGCATCTTCGCAGAAACCGCAGTAGATGCAGCGCAGCATGTTGATCTCATAGGTCGAGGCATAGCGTTCGCCAGGAGAGAAGCGTTTTTCGTCCGTATTTTCCGAGGCTTCCACAAAGATCGCATCGGCAGGGCAGGCGGCGGCACAAAGCGAACAGCCGATGCATTTCTCCAAACCGTTGTCGTAGCGTTTGAGGACGTGGCGTCCACGGAAGCGCGGGCGGACGGGGCGCTTCTCTTCCGGGTAGCTGACGGTGACCGTCGGCTCCATCAGGAAAGAGCGCAATGTCTCGCCAAGACCTTTTGTAAGTTCGATGATGGGATCAAATACGCCCATGGGATTTTCTCCTCAGATCACGATAAATAAATGCAACCGCAACCAATAAAGCGATGATCGAAACGACGGGGATGCTCCAGAAGAACAACTGATTGTTGAGCACATCTGCAAGCAAAATACCCGTTGCGGTAATAAAGGCAATTGCCAAAGAAAGCGGCAGCAGGATCTTCCAGCCAAAAGACATCAGGCGGTCGTAACGGATGCGGGGCCATGTGGCGCGCACCCAGATCATTCCAAAAAGCAGGATGATGACCTTGGCAAACAGGTACACCGGTCCCAGCAGCGGAACCTGATCTACGAAGGGTCCGAGGTAACCGCCAAAGAACAGGGTCGCCAGGATCATGCTGATCACGATCATCTTCTGGTATTCTGCCATGAAGAAGAGCGCAAACTTCATGCCTGAATATTCAGCGTGATAACCGGCGGTCAATTCCTGCTCGGCTTCGGGCATATCAAAGGGGGCGCGGTTCACTTCGGCAAGTGTGGCGATCCAAAAGATCAACGCACCAACCGGCTGAATTACCACAAACCACAATCCACGCTGCTCATTCACAATGTCGATCATGTTCATGGAATTGCCCAGAATGATGGCAGTCACAAACGAGAGACCCAGCGTCAATTCGTAGGAGATCATCTGCGCCGAAGAGCGAATACCGCCCAGCATGGCGTACTTGTTATTGCTAGACCAGCCCGCCAGCACAATGCCGTACACAGCGATCGAGGCAATGGAAGTCAGGTACAAAATACCCACATTCACATCGGCAACATACAGCGTGATCTCACGTCCAAATAAATTGAACGAAGTCCCCAACGGCACCACCGCCGCAAGAACCAGCGAAGGAACCACCGTCAAAACTGGCGCAAGGATGAAAACCACCTTGTACACATGTCCGGGGGTCAACTCTTCTTTGAAGATCAATTTGACTGCATCCGCAATCGGCTGTAACAAACCCTGATACCCGGCACGGTTTGGACCTACGCGCACCTGAATACGAGCCAATGCGCGGCGTTCATACCACGTCAAATAGGCAAAGCCTGTCAAAAGGATCAAACAAAGGACAAAGCCTTTTACGATCCATTCAACCCACATTGTCCAATCCATAATTACTTCGCCTTCCCGGCTGCGGCTTTAACCTGCACCTTTGCCACCACAGGCTCGCGGATCGCAATGCCCATGGAGCGCGGAATACGCACCACACCCGTTCCAATGGTTTCATCAAACTTCACAACGGCTTCCGCCTGCACGCCGTCAAAACTCAACTTTACAACCTGTCCCTCTGCCGCTTCAAACTTTTTCGCAGTGGTTGGGTGCATGGCAACCGAGGTCTCGCCAATGCGCTGCTCAAGAAATTCCGCAGTCTGAACCGTCACGCCGAGGTCGTACAACTTGTTGGATGGCACAGCCAGCAGTTCCTTGTCTTTGGGACGAAGAGCCGCCTCTTTTCTGACCTTTGAAATTTTTACCGCTCCCCCAGCCTGAGCCAACGGGATGAGTTGAACGCCCAACCCCTTGGTATTGTCGTAGGTTGTGCCGCCGTAGTACACATCGTTGCGACCCACCAGCGGCCACTGTTCCTTCACCTGCGCCAGGGCATCGTAGGTTAATTCATTCAAGGCTTCAACAGAATTGGCGAGGATATCGAACACCACCGAAGCGGATGTTCCTTGAAGGATGACGCCCATTTGCTTGGCAAGCATGGCAGTGATGGCGTAATCGGGTTTGCTATCGCCCACAGCGGGCACCGCAGCATAGAAGCGCTGAACCCGGCGCTCACCAGAGATGAGCGTTCCATCACGTTCGGTAAATGCCTGTGCAGGGAAGACCACATCCGCAATTTCGGTTGTGGCGGTTTCGCGGATATCCTGCACGGCGACAAATTTTACATTCTTCAATGCCTTGGCAAGGTTCGGGTCATCCCCCACTGGGTCAGCCCCGACGATGTAGACCGCTTTGTTCTTCAACGCCTTCTCAAGGTCAGCAACCGGACGGAAGCCGATTTCAAATGCGCCCTGATCGTTGGCACGCTGCCAGACGCCGATGAGCCCATTGTTGGCGCTGCCGGTGTGACCTGTTTCTTTAAGAAGGTTTGCACAAGCGGAAGAAAGGACAGAAGTTCCAGTGACGCCAAGACCTTCGTTGCCGTAGAAGATGACTGCATTCTTTGCCTTTGTAAAGGCATCGGAGATCTTGCTCTTTTTCTCAAAATCATTGATGGTCTTGAGTTCATCGCCGTACGAGTAGCGGATGGTGTAGGTGGCAAAGCGGTCGAGTTTGGTTGCGCGCGGGTTGGCAACGATAACGGTTGCGCCGCGATCTGCCGCCTGTTTTACACGCAGCCACCAAATGGGAGCTTCTTCATACAAGTCAGAGGCAATGACGAGAATAGCATCGCCCTTGCCCATTGTTCCGAGGTTTGTGCCTGCGCCAACGCCCACCAACTGGGTCAATTCACCGCCATCCATATCCGAGTAAAGAATGGCTTCGCCGCCCGCGGTATCTGCCAGCGATTTGAGGTTGAACAGGTCTTCGTTCGAGAGGCGACCTGAGGCTAACACCACGAAATCTTTTTTGTTTGCCACAAAATTTTCGGCGGCGGTTTTGGTGGCGTTATCCCACGAAGCGCGGGCTAGTTTCTCATCTTTGCGTACCATGGGTTTGGTAAGGCGTTCTTTGCCTTCGGTGTAGTGATAGGCAAAACGTCCTTTATCGCAAAGCCAAATTTCATTCACTTCTTCGTTCTGGCGCGGCATCACACGCTTCACTACAATTTCGCCGCCAGCTTTGGCTTCGCGGCGGGTATTGAGTGTGGTGTTACAACCCACGGGGCATTGTGAACAGATGGAGGCTTCGGCTTTGAGTTCCCACGGGCGGGCGCCAAAGCGGAAGTCTACGGTGGTTAGTGCGCCCACAGGGCAGATGTCGGTTGTGTTGCCAGAGAAGACCGAGTCGAACCCAGGTTCAGAGATGGAGATGATCTGGGTGTGGCGTCCGCGTTCATCGAAGCCGAGAACCGCCTCACCTGCCACTTCGTCTTGAAAGCGGATGCAGCGTGCGCATTGAATGCAACGTTCACGGTCGAGATAGATCAACTCGCCGAGCGGAACCATTTTTTCAAGATGCTGCTTCTCATCGTAATTGAAGCGGCTCTTGCCTGAGCCATGCTCCATGGTCAGGTTTTGAAGCGGGCATTCCCCACCCTTATCGCAGATGGGGCAATCGAGCGGATGTGAGGTCAGCAAAAATTCCACGGTGCCGCGCTGCCCATCGTTTGCTTTTTCAGATTGGGTCAAAACCACCATGCCTTCTGAAACGCGGTTGGTACAGGCAGTTTCAAGTTTGGGCATGAATTGAATTTTGGGCTGTCCGTTTTCCATCACGGGCTGTCCGGTGGCGCGGTCGAACACGGGGCGTCCGATCTCAACCAGACACATGCGGCACATGCCCACCGGCTCAAGTTTTGGGTGGTGGCAGAAGACGGGAATATCCACGCCTGCCAGTTTTGCCGCATCGGCTACGGTTAAACCTTCCGGCGCGGTGACTTGTTTTCCATTGATAGTAAGAGTAACTTGTTTGCTCATTATTCACTACGCCTTCGTTGCCTTCTTGAAATCATCGGGGAAGCGCTCAATACCGGTCACAACTGCCATGGTAGAGAACTCGCCCAACGCACACAGGCATTTACCCTGCATCTGTTTGGCAACATTTAGAAGAAGTGTCACATCATCTTTTGAACCCTTGCCGTGGTGGATGCGGTCGGTCAGGTTGCGCATCCAGTGGTTGCCTTCACGGCAGGTGGTGCATTTGCCACAGGATTCGTGTTTGAAGAAGTGGATGGTTTTATTGATGACCCAGTCAATGTTGACGGTGTCATCCAACACGATCACGGAGGCAGAGCCAAGGTCGCCGCCCAATGTGCGGACGGTGGCGTAGTCCATCGGGGTATCGAGCACTTTGTCATCCACCACAATAAGCGAGGAAGATGCGCCCGCAGGCATGATGGCTTTGATGGAACGTCCATCTTGAATGCCCATGCCGTGTTCGTAGATCAACTGACGGAAGGTGGTGCCAAAGGGCAGTTCATAATTGCCGGGCTTGCGTACCCGCCCTGAGAGTGAGAATATCTTCACGCCCGCGCTATCTGCCGTGCCCATTTTCTTGTACCAATCTGCGCCGTTGGCGAGGATCATCGGCACGTTGGTAAAGGTCTCAACGTTGTTGATGATGGTGGGCTTGCCATACAAGCCTACCGAAGGCGGGAAGGGCGGACGAACACGGGGCTGTCCGCGTTTGCCTTCGAGTGATTCGAGCAGGGCGGTCTCTTCACCACAGATGTAAGCGCCTGCACCAAGGTGGGTGAAGATTTTCAGGGAATAATCTTTACCGAAGAGGTTTTCACCAAGATATCCGGCTTCTTCCATTTCTGCGATCTTTTCATCGAGAAAAGCTGCCACCTGCCAGAATTCGCCGCGCAAATAAATGTAAGCCACATTTGCGCCAACCGCATAACTGGCGAGCGCCAGACCTTCCAAAAATTGGAAGGGGTTGCTTTCCATGATCTCGCGGTCTTTGAACGTTCCCGGCTCAGATTCATCGGCGTTTGCCACTACGTAGTGGGGCCAGCTATTGTTATCAATGAAGGACCACTTCATGCCGGTAGGGAAGCCCGCGCCGCCGCGTCCACGCAGACCAGAGTCTTTGACGATGTTGGTCACTTCGTTGGGCTGCATTTTGGTAACGGCTTTTTTGAAGGCGTCGAAACCGCCGTTCTTTTTGTAAACGCTCAACTTATTGAGGTCGGGAATATCACGATGACGTAAAAGGACGTGAGCCATTATTCCTTGCCTCCCTTCAATGCTTCGATCAATTCCATGGTGCGGTCTAGGGTCATGTATTCGTGATATTTGATGCCATCCGGTCCCTGAGTTTGGAACATGGGCGCACGGTCACATGCAGCGAGGCACATGACAGCTTCAACAGTGACGAGACCGTCTTCGGTGGTCTCCCCCACTTTGATGCCGAGATTGCCGCAAAGTTTATCGAGAAACTCATCGGCGCCGCGCAAGGCACAGGGCAGATCGGTACAAACTTGCATACGATATTTGCCCGCTTTTTCATCATGGTACAGCGAGTAAAAGCCGACAATAGAGGCGACTTCCGTCTCGGTGATATCCAAAATTTTGGCAATATCCTTCATGGATTCTTTGTTGACATAGCCTTCCTCGCGCTGGGCAAGGTAAAGGAGCGGCATAACCGCCGAACGTTTATGCTCCGGCGGATACTTGGCAAGGATTTGTTTGACTTCCTTAGCGTATTTCTTTTCAAGACTCATCGGTCAATATCTCCGAGAACGATGTCGATGGAAGCGAGGATCGCAACCAGATCAGCAACCAGGTGTCCTTTCACAAGCTCAGGAACCACAGCAAGATTGTCGAAAGATGGGGTGCGCATGTGAACACGGCGGGGCTTGGGTCCACCGTCACCGGCGATGAGCACACCCAACTCTCCACGCGGTGATTCGACTGCGCTATAAATTGAAGCATTCGGCGCGTGAAAACCCTCAGTCCACAACTTAAAGTGGTGGATGAGCGCTTCCATGCTGACGCCGATCTCTGAACGGGGCGGCGGGACGAACTTGCGATTGTCCGAGCGGACGGGTCCCATGGGGAGTTTATCAAGCGCCTGTTCAATGATGCGCAAAGACTGACGGAACTCTTCAATGCGCACTAAATAGCGGGCATAGGTATCGCCTTCAGTCAAAACAGGCACATCGAAATCGTATTGTTCATAGCCCATATAAGGGCGGGCTTTGCGAAGGTCCCAGTTCACGCCGGAGGCGCGCAGGTTGGATCCTGTAACGCCATACGAAAGAGCCATTTCCTTGCTCAAATGTCCAATGCCGACCATGCGGTCTACAAAGAGCGGATTCTTTGTCAGCAATTTTTCGTATTCGTCAATGCGTTTGGGGAAGATCTTGATGAAATCGCGGACGGCTTTTTCAAATTCCACGGGGACATCGCGCCATACGCCGCCAGGACGAATGTAGGTTGTCATCATGCGCTGACCGGAGACAAGCTCAAAAATATCGAGGATCTGTTCGCGTTCACGGAAACAGTAAAGGAACATCGACATGGCAGCGAGGTCAAGCCCCCATGTGCCGAGCAGGACCAAATGTGAGGCGATGCGTTGGAGTTCCACCAGAATGACGCGCAAGGCTTGTGCGCGGGGAGGCACATCAAGGTCTATTAATTTTTCCACTGCCATCACATAGGCAAGGTTGTTGCCCATAGTGTTCATGTAGTCGAGGCGGTCTGTCATCACTTCGGCTTTTTGGAAGGTCTTGGCTTCCATGTTCTTCTCGATGCCGGTGTGCAAAAAGCCGATATCAGGAATGCAGTTGACAACGATCTCACCATCGAGTTCGAGAACGAGACGCAACACGCCATGCGTGGACGGGTGTTGGGGTCCCATGTTCAAGAGCATGGTTTCGCCGGTAAGGGCACGCTCAGATATTAGATGTTTGTATTGTTCTACATTGGCTGGTTGAAGTTGAGTCATAACCTATTCCTTTGCGTACGGCTTGCCCAGGTCAATTTCTTCGTAGTTAAAGCTGAACTGGGGCTCTTCATAGCCGAGCGGGAAGTCTCTTCGCAGGGGGTGACCTTCGAGTTCATCGGGGTTGAGAATTCGGCGCGGGTCGGGGTGACCTTCGAATTCAATGCCGAACATATCGAAGATTTCACGCTCACGCCATAAGCCGGTCTTGAACACGCCCGTTGAAGTTGGGAGCTTGGGGCTTTCGCCTTCCACTGGAACTCTCAACTGCAAGGTCAGGTTCTTTTCAAGCGAGTTAAGCTGATAAATTACATGAAAGCGCGGTGAGGTTTGCGGAAAATAATCGATGGCGCTCAACATGGAAAGTAATTCAAAATGATGCGCATCGCGCAGGATGGTAAGCGCTTCGATGATGTGTTCGGGCTTGACCATACACTGCACTTCGCCGCGAAACTCTTCAAAGGTGGCGCCGAACTTTTCCTGCAAAACTTTTACAATGGGTTCGAGAGATTTTTCCATAATTACACCTAAGACCTGATAGATTTTAGGAATCTATCAGGTCTATTGATTTATTTCTTATCCGCTGCATTGGCAATGAAGCGGTCAGCCTTCACTTTTTCGTGCAGGGTCAACACACCGTGGATCAAGGCTTCGGGGCGGGGCGGGCAGCCAGCCACGAATACATCCACGGGGACGATCTCATCCACACCCTGGTAGATGGCGTAGTTATTGAAAACCCCGCCGCAAGAGGCGCAATCGCCCATGGCGATCACCCACTTGGGTTCGGGCATCTGGTCGTACAAACGGCGCAGGACGGGTCCCATTTTTTTGGAAACGCGTCCGGCAACGATCATCAAGTCCGATTGACGGGGGCTGGCGCGCATCAGTTCCATGCCGAAGCGGCTCATGTCATAACTGGAGGCTTGTGCCGCCATCATTTCAATGGCGCAGCAAGCCAGACCGAACAACATGGGCCACATCGCATTGGTGCGTGACCAGTTGACAACATCTTCAAGCGTGGTGGTGACCACGCCCATGTTTCCGAGTTTTTGTTCTACTCCCATTCCAGGGCTCCTTTTTTCCACGCGTACACATAACCGATAAGAAGGATCACAATAAAGATGACCATCTCAAGCAAGCCGAATAGACCGAGTTGGCGAAACGCGATTGCCCACGGTAAAAAGAACACGACTTCAATATCGAAAAGGATGAAGAGAACAGCCACTAAATAGAAGCGGACGGGCATACGCCGCGTGCCTTCGCCGTATGGATTCATACCTGATTCATAGGGCGTATCTTTCTCGGCAGATGGCTTTTTAGGTCCGAACAATCCCCCCAAACCAATCGCAATAAAAGCGATGAGGGTGGCGACAAGAATCATCACCCCGATAGCAATATATTCCAACAGCATAAGTACCTCGTTGAATGTGTGAAATCTTGCACAGTTCCGCGAAAGTATATCACAAAGGGTTTTTATGAACTAGAAAAAGTGCGCCTTCAAACAAAAAAGATGATTTTTGTCATGTTGGCGGAAATGTAATCGAATACACTTATAAACACGAAACAATAAAAAAGTGACTGTCATATCGGATATGACAGTCACTTTTTCTCGGGTCAATCGCCCAAATAATCTCTCAACTCGCGGCTCTTGCTGGGGTGTCTTAACTTTCGGAGGGCTTTCGCTTCAATTTGGCGCACCCGTTCACGGGTCACATCAAAGAAGCGGCTTACTTCCTCCAGGGTGTGTTCCTTGCCATCCTTAAGACCGAAGCGCAATTCGAGTACATCCCGCTCTCGATCTGAAAGCGACTCGAGAGCGTGTGTGATCTGTTCGCGCAGCATCTCGCGGGCGGCGGCATCAATGGGCGAGAGGGCGTCTTCATCTTCGATGAAATCGCCCAAGGCGCTGGAGTCATCATCCCCCACCGGACCTTCAAGCGAGATGGTTTCTTCAGCAGAGCGCAAGGCGCGGGTCACTTTTTGCGAAGCGAGGTCCAGCTTGCCTTGCAGTTCAGGGTCCACAGGTTTATTTTCAGAATGTGCGCGCAAAATGGCTTGTACATCCACCGCTGAAAGATAGCCGACCTCCAGCGCAATGTCCTCATTGGTGGGTTCACGTCCCAGCACCTGGGTAAGGTGACGCTGCGCCCGCAAGATGCGTGAGATCGATTCAAATAAATGCACAGGGATGCGAATGGTGCGCGCCTGCTCGGCAATGGAACGATTGATGGATTGGCGGATCCACCAGGTGGCATAGGTGCTGAATTTAAATCCGCGCCGGGGGTCAAATTTGCCAATGGCACGCAGCAAGCCCATGTTCCCTTCCTGGATCAGATCAAGCAGTGGAATTCCACGTCCAAGGTACCGCTTGGCAACGCTCACCACCAAACGCAAATTGGCGCGGACAAGCGCCTGTTGCCCATCATTTGCGCGGACGCGAATCGCCTCGATCTCGCAGCGCAATTCATCCTGTGAGGGCAGGTTGCGGAACAACGTCCGCTGGGCAGGGAAGCTGTGCTGAGAACGGAGTTGCGGCAACATCCACTCGGCATACGAGAAGGGCAGCATATACAAACAAAGGAAAACACTGTACGCATGGCGGGCAAGGTTATCCCACAAATGATTACCGCCCCACTGACCGTTATCCAGATAGGCACGCAGATAAGATGGAGAATCAAATTCCCAACCCGCATGAAGCGACTGGGCTTCTGCCAGCAGCAACCCCATATCGGGCAGGTCGTGTTCAAGGCGCTCGGTATCTTCAACAAGACGATCCCACGACGTGAGCGCCTCAGAAAGAATGGAATGATAAATGGACGCTTCTCTTGTAACCCCCTTGCGCTGCTTCAACTTGTTCAGCGAATCCACCATGCGTTCGCCTTCGATCAACGTGGCAAGCCGAAACTCGCTATCTGCCCCAATTAACTTCACCTGACCGATCTCGCGCAGATACAAACGCACCGGGTCTTCGCCCGGCTCGCCCGCCAGTTGCTGCGACGTTAACTTAATAGCATCTTCGGCTTCACTTTCCTGTTGAATGGAGAAACCATCATCCAACTCACCGGATTCTTCCTCCATAAATTCTTCAGCGGGACCCTGCCTCACCGATAATGCCTCCGCTTTTTTTACAGAAGCATCCTTGTGAGGCGGGCGAATATTCGCCGCCTTTGGTTTGGATGTTTTCCCCATTTTGGTAACGGTTTGTTTTTTGGGTTTGGATGCAGTCTTTTTTGTGTTCTTACTGGCTGGCATTTGTTTTCCTTTTTTCGAGGTCATTGCCGATCCTTTGAAAGAAACATCACGCCTGTCGTCTTGATAACTTCAACTTCGCCTGGTCCAACCCGTTAAGCAAACGAGTGAAGCGAATGGTCTGTTCCTGATACAGTTTCAGGTTTGCACCGCCGCTTTGCTGTTCATCCTCCTGCATAAAACGCAGTTGATTCACATTCGTCATGGCATGAGTACGACGAAGATCAAGCAAACGCCCGATCAGGTCATCCAGCAGGCGGTCATCCAACGAGTTCAGGTTTTCGGTCTGCGTCATCAATTCATTTGTCAGGGGGGTCAAATCTTCGGGCAATTGCGAAAGCACAAACTGCCCATGTTCTTTTTCATCCTGCCCCATTGCCTGTCGCAGTACACTGAACAACATCTGATGGTCAGTATACTCGAAATCTTCCACAGCCAATTGGCTCAAGCCAAACTCTTCCAACTTGCGATCCAAACGATACAACAACTCGGTACGGTGCAGCAAAATACCCAGACAATAAAACTCGATCTTTTTACGCGGATTGGCAGTCGTCGCGGCGACAGGTTCCGCTCGGCGGTTTGATTCGCTAACACGCGGCTTGCGCCTCACCACCGGACCCTTGGGCTGGGCAGCCATCAAGGAGCGTTCATCCACCCGTAGCATTCTCGCCAATGCCTGACGGTAGGTATCGCGCTCCAACGGTGTCCCAAGATCGTCAATCAGCGGAAGCACCTGCTCGGCAATTTGATTCTTTACTTTAGGGTCGTTCAAATCCTGCCCTGCCGAAACCGCTTCCATCACATGGGTGATGATCGGCTTGGCATCTTCAATGATCTGCGCCCACTCTTCTTTATTACGCGCCACAATCTCATCGGGATCAAGCTCATCCGGCAGAGCGGCTACACGCAAATCCGCTTGCAAGCGGGCTTCATTGCGAAGCAAGCCACGCGCATCAAACGCCAACTCCCCTTCCTTATCCATGGCAGAGCGGGCGGCTTCAAGTCCGCGCAAGATGGCTTTTTGACCGGCAACATCCGGGTCGAGCGCGAGGACAATGCGGCGGGTGGAGCGTTTGAGCAGGCGCAATTGATCTTCGGTGAGCGCCGTACCCATCGGCGAAACGACATTCTCATAGCCTGCTTGATGCAAGGCGATCACATCAAGGTAGCCTTCCACGATCACTGCCTGGTCTGCGGCGCGGATCGGTTTGCGGGCACGGTCTAAACCGTAGAGCAGGTGTCCTTTTGTAAAAACAGGCGTTTCAGGCGAGTTGAGGAATTTCGGCACATCTTCAGGGTCTACGATGCGCGCACCAAAACCTGCCATGCGTCCCTGCTCATCACGAATGGGAATCATGATGCGGTTGCGGAATCGGTCGTACACGCCGCCGTTATCGCGTACCGAAAGCATACCGGCATCTACAAGGTCTTGCTCAAGGTAGCCGCGCTGGGTGAAATACGGCAGGATGTGATCGTACCCCGCAGGCGCGTACCCCAAGCCAAAGGTTTCAATGGTTGCGTCGGTCAGTCCGCGTTTTTCGTGCAGGTAAGCAAGCACGCTTGGATTGTTGAGAAGATGATTGCGATAATAAAAAACCGCGTCTTCCAAAAGTTTGCGGAGGTGGTCGTATGCCTCACGTTGCTGCGGGGTTTCACTTTGATATTGTTGTAATTCCACACCGGCGCGAATGGCGAGTTTTTGCAGGGCATCTTTAAAATCCAAGCCCTCGCGCTTCATTACGAACTTGAAAATGTCGCCGCCTTCATTGCATTGACCAAAGCAGCGCCACGTGCCCGACTCGGGCCAGACGACAAAAGCCGGTGTGTGCTTGTTATCGTGGAATGGGCAAAAACCGGTCATGTTCCGACCGGCTTTGCGTAATTTGACTCCCGCTTCTGAAACGAGGTCAACGATATCTACTTTGGCTTTAATCTCATCAATATTAGACATTTCCCCCAGATTATACCCGCGCGGGCATGGTTCTATCGGGGGCTGCCTCGGCTATCGCAACGTCAGAGAATAAAAGAAAAATTTTTGAGGGCTTCGTCTATTCAGAACATTTTCTTTAGAACGCGGCTGTAGGGTTATTCTGCACAGACTTCTGATATCACTTGTGTCACCCGCCATTCTTTCACTTCATAGACCATCATGCCAGAACCTTCCCAGCGGGTTATATCGAGAACAACTTCAAGGTTGCCGTCTTGATTAAGGTCGATAAAGCTGTTAAGAAAATAGGTGTGAGGGAATAAGGCATTTGGTTTGATGTTGTGATACAGGTCTGCAATAATTGGAATGACAGACACCGAGTTTCCGCTTACCTTTCTCATTAAGATGATGGAGTAATCACCATATTCGGCTTGCGGACTTTGCGGGTTGGGGGTCTTGAAATAAGAAGCTTCAATGAAGACTTCATCAACGCCGTCGCCTTCGATATCCACCTTCAAGATGCGGGAGATTTGAATTTGTGGTTGTGCCAGTCCCTGCATGGTGAGCCAATCGTGGACGGTTTGTGTGTAGATTTCAGAGGTTGGAAGTTCCGTCCACGGGTGCAGGGTTACTTGCCAGCCTTGATAAAAGGCAAATTGCCAGCCAGAGGTTTCAAGCAGGTCGGAGCCGATGAAGTACATGCCGCAGAACGGTGGGTCTAGGTCGATGACGTTGTGGATGGTGGTGTTGCCAACCCAACCGGTGGGGTATTCATACACATCAATCAGGCGTTCGTATTCAAGTAGAAGGAGGGTTTCTTCGTCGCTCAGCCACGATCCGTTTTGAACGCCGCCCAAAAGTTGGTAGCTGTTGTATCGGTCTGCGTGGGTGCGGTAGAGGATGGGGGAAAAACTCTCAGCCGGGGCGAAGGCTTGGGGTGTTGATTCAGGCGGCGGCGCGGCAAGCGGCGTGGACGTCTGTGCGGTTTGCATGTTGTTTGGGTTGGCGCGTGTGGCAGCAGGCATCGCCGGTGCGGATGTCGGGTTGGGGTCGTCGGGCGGTGCTCCTGCGCCACCTTCCATTGCTGCGGGAGCGCCACAGGCAACCAAGAGCCAAAACATTAGAATAAAGGTTATTTTTTTCTTCATACTACCTCCCTCTACAAGTATATTGTTTTATGGCTTGGCTTTCAATCTGTGAATGAGATGTGTTTGCTGCTTGACTCTGACGTTTTGATATGCTATCTTGATATTCGATATTATATCTAATTTGCCATATTCCTTTTCTGATGATTATAGATGAAATAGCAAGTCACCGTCAGCTTAGAAAATTGGTTGCCGATCAACTTCGGGCAGCAATTCTGGATGGTCGCTTTCGCCCGGGTGAATGGATGCGACAGGAACGGCTTGCCCAGGAGTTGAAAGTAAGCCAGATGCCGGTGCGTGAGGCATTGAAGGAGTTGGCGGCAGAGGGGTTGATCGAGCATGTGCCCTATCGCGGGGCGAGGGTGGTCAAGTATTCGATCGATGATGTGCAAGACTTGTATGAACACCGCGCCTTTCTCGAAGGACGTGCCGCAGGCATTGCGGCTGCCTTGATGAGTAAAGAAACGCTTGATGAACTGCGGGGTATACAAAATGAGATCGATCAGCATAATGCGCCTGAGCAAGTGGGCGTGTACCGTGAGTTGAACCGTCAGTTCCATTCTCTGATCTACACGGCAAGCCAGCGCCAGTATTTGATCCATACTTTAACCCAAATGTGGGCTGTTTTTCCAACCATGTTGATCTCTAATTTTCCGGGAACTGCAACCATGCCCCTGCCCCACCGTGATCAAACTGACAGCCAGGAACATGTTGCCATCCTTGCGGCGCTTGAAGAACGGAACCCACAGGCGGCGAATGAAGCCATGCAAAGACATATTCTGCTTACCGGAAGCCAATTAATTTCTTTTATCCGTTCACAATCAATTTCGAATGATTCCCGGCTGTGAATGAGCTGGTTCTCAGAAACAAGTTTATGCTATTCAATCATAAAGGAGGCGCCTGATCATTTTAGATCGTTTTGAAGCCGTATATGCAAGCCTATTATTTTCTCTACTTGGAGGAGAACCATGTCACGAAAATTATATATTTTGCTCTCGCTGCTCGTTGCTGTAAGTATGCTGCTTGCGGCATGTGGAGCCCCTGCGGCAGAAGAACCAGCCGTTACGGAGGAAGCTGCTGCTTCCACCGGTGGTGAAACCGCCGCCGAACCCACCTTTAGCGGAACTGCTACCATCACCTTTGTGCAGGAACCGGATAGCCTGAACCCGCTCTATACATCCATGTTCTTCTCGGGCATTACCCGCGATTTCTGGCTCAAGGGTATGTGGTCGTTCGATAACAATAATGAACCCGTTCTCGAAATTGCCGCAGAAGTGCCGAGCGCCGATAATGGCGGTTTAAGTGCAGACGGGACAACCATTGTCTACAAACTGCGCGATGACGTATTTTGGAGCGATGGCGAACCTGTCACTGCGGATGACTTCGTCTTTACGTATGACATGATCATGTCGGATGCCAATGTGGTTCAAAGCCGCTACCCCTATGAAGATTATGTAACGAGCGTGACCGCCACAGATCCTCAAACGGTTACTGTCACGTTTAGCGAACCCTTCGCTGCATGGCTAACCACCGTGTTTAACTATGTTCTGCCCAAGCATGTGCTTCAGCCCGTTTTTGATGCGGAAGGTACGCTCGATAATGCCGAATGGAACAAGGCTCCCACCGTGGGCGTTGGTCCCTTTGTGTTTAGCGAATGGGAATCTGGCAGTCACTTGATCTTTACTGCCAACCCTGCCTGGGTGAATACCCCCAGCCTTGAGCAGGTCTTCATCCGTATCGTCCCTGATGATGCCGCACAGGAAGCCGCAATCGTTGCTGGCGACACCGATATCGGTGTGTTCCTTTCCTCTGACCAGATCCCAACCCTCGAAGCTGACGGAACTGTGGATGTAGTGGCGGTCTCCTCTGGTTATGACGAAGGCTGGTTCATGAACGTGAACCCCGAAACCGCTCATCCCGCCATGTTGGATGTGAACGTGCGTAAGGCAGTTGCATTGGCAACCGACCGCTTCACCATCATCAATGATCTGTTGGATGCAAGCATCAACCCCGTCAACGCCACCTTCTGGGATGGAACCGCTCCTTACGGCGGTAATGTTGAACCCTATCCCTACGATCCTGAGCAAGCCAAGGCGTTGCTCGATGCAGCCGGTTGGGTGGATAGCAATGGCGATGGTACCCGCGATAAGGACGGTGTTGAACTCGTCCTGCGCTACATCACCAACACGCGCGAACTGCGCAAGAATGTTCAGGCGGTCGTACAACAGCAGTGGTCTTTGGTAGGCATCGGCGCCCAGCTTGAGAACTACTCCAGCGATGTGTTCTGGAACGGCTACAACGATGGCGGTCCGCAGGCTCAGGGTATTTATGACATTGCTGAATACTCCAGCGTCGGCTCCTTCCCCGATCCTGAAGCATCTGCCAACTTCCTGTGCAGCGAAATTTCCAGCGCAGATAACCCCGATGGCGCCAACTGGCAGGGTATTTGTGATGAAGAACTCGATGCCCTCCTGAATGAACAAGCTGTGACACTCGATGTCAACAAACGCATCGACCTGTACCACCAGATCGGTCAGCTTATGTTCGATAAGGTCTACTACATCGGCGTATGGCTCGACCCTGACCTGTGGTCGATCAACAGCCGCTTGCAAAATGTGACCCTTTCCGGCGCGACCCCGTTCTGGAATGCTCACGAATGGACTGTGGCTCCTTAACAGTCTCGTGATGTTGTAAAATGGTTCTCGTCGGGTCTAACAGCACCCGACGAGAACCACCCACCACACCCACATAAACCATGAGCACCTATATCCTACGCCGGCTTGGACAAGCCATTCCGCAATTATTCATTATCAGCATTATTCTTTTTATGTTGATGCAGGCATTTGGTGACCCCGTCGCCACACTTGGCGCACGCACCCCGCCCAAACCCGAAGATAAGGAACGTCTGCGCCGTATGCTTGGGCTTGACCAGCCGCCATACATGCAATACATCACATGGCTGGTCGGTAACGACTGGCAACAGTTGGATATGGACGGCGACGGCGTTCCCGAAACCAACGGCTCGCGCAAAGGCATATTGAGAGGCGACTGGGGCAATTCCCTTGTCACCCGCCGCCCCGTCATGGAGATGATCGGTGAGCGCCTGCCAAACACCTTGATCTTGATGGTCACTGCTGAGATCATCATCATTGGTTTATCCCTTGTGATCGGTTTATATTCGGCATTGCGTCCTTATTCATTTTTTGACAACCTCATCACAGGGTTGTCCTTTGTAGGTTTTTCCATGCCGGTCTTTTGGCTGGCGCTCTCACTTATGTACCTGTTCGCAGTCAACTTCCGGCGCTGGGGGTTGCCCTACCTCCCCACTGTCGGTATGTTCGACCCGGCAGTCGGCAAAACTCCGTGGGAATTGATCAAACATATGGTTTTGCCCGTATCCACTTTGGCGATCATCAGCATTGCAGGATATAGCCGCTTTGTACGCTCCAGTGTGTTGGAAGTGCTGAGTCAGGATTATGTCCGTACCGCGCGTTCAAAAGGCGTTGCTTCTCGATTTGTGGTTTGGAAACATGCCCTACCCAACGCAGCGCTTCCGTTCATCACATTGATCGGTTTGGATATTCCCTTCCTGTTGGCTGGCGCGGTGGTGACAGAACGCATCTTCGCCTGGCCCGGCATGGGACGCCTCTTTATTGACCACACCGAACGCGCAGACTTCCCCATGCTCATGGGCATTCTCATGCTCATCTCCATTGCCGTGGTCGTTTTCCAGATCATCACCGATGTGGTCTACTCGCTGGTAGACCCGCGCATTCGACTGAACTAAGCCCATGTCCAATCCATCTGACTCCACTCCCATTGCAGGCTTTTCAAGCAGCGGCGATCAGGTGATCGTACCGCTCACACCCACCCAGCTTGCCATTCGCAGATTTCGCAAACACCGCATGGCAAATATCGGCTTGTTCATCCTCGGCTTTATTCTGGTGTATATCTCCTTTGGCAGTCTTTTATCACGCGGCTATTGCGCGCCGCTCCAAACTGACCTGACGGGTGAAGCCTACGCCAACTGCAACGATACAAAACTAAAACTTCAACCGCCATCCAAAGATCATATCTTTGGCACGGATGTGATCGGACGCGACATCTTTGCCCGCACCATTTATGGCGGACAAATCTCCGTACTCATTGGAATCTCCGCCGCCATATTCGAGGTTGTACTCGGAATGTTGATCGGCGCCATCGCCGCTTACTACGGCGGTTGGATCGACAACCTGCTCATGCGCTTCACTGAAGCCATGCTGAACATTCCCAGCCTGTTCCTGCTCATCATTGGCGCGCGCTTTTTCGGCGGCGGGCTGCCAACCATCAACTTCTTCGGGCGTGAACTGACCGGCAGTGTCATCATCATCATTGTCATCATCGGGCTGACCTCGTGGATGTATCTTGCCCGCATTGTACGCGCCAACATCCTCTCGCTTCGTGAGCGCGATTACGTTTCTGCCTCGCGTGCTCTTGGCGCATCTGACGCCCGCATCATCTTCTCGCATTTGTTGCCCAACACCATCGCCCCACTTGTGGTCAGCGCAACCCTCGGCGTGGCAAGCGCCATCATCTCCGAAGCCTATGTCAGCTTTCTTGGGCTGGGCGTGCAAGGATCAACCGCCACCTGGGGCAATATGCTTGATGGCGCTTATCAATATCTCGAAAAAGCGCCGTGGCTATGGTTCTTCCCCGGCACATTGATTCTGCTAATCGTGCTGGGCATCAACTTCGTCGGTGACGGGCTGCGCGATGCCCTCGACCCCTACAGCACCCGCCACGTTTAACTCATGACCACCCTCATTGCCATCGGCGGTGCAGTCGATTTTGAAGAACCAGTCATCTTTCAAGAATTCATCAAACGCGCAGGCGGCGCCAAAGCCCGCATCGTCGTCTTACCGCAAGCTTCAGGCGTAAAAGATACCGGCAAAGAATATGTTCAAGTTTTTCAAAAACTGGGCGTAAAACAAAAACCCATCTCACTCGAATTCCGCGAACGCCCCAAAGCCGAAGATGCCCGCCACATCAAAGCCATCCGTGCTGCCACGGGCATCTTCATTGCAGGCGGCACACAGATGCGCCTCGCTTTCACCATCGGCGGAACCAAATTGGAAGAAGAACTGCACAAAGCCTACCAACGCGGAGCAGTTATTTGCGGCACATCCGCAGGAACAGCGATCCTATCCAAAGTAATGCTTTCTTACGGCGCGGGCGGCGCAACCCCGCGAGAACGCATTGCTCAATTTTCGCAAGGTTTTGGATTTACAGACAAGATCGTCTTTGACCAGCATTTCAGGCAGCGAGATAGAATCGGCAGGCTCGCATACGCCGTCACGGCTCACCCCGGACTTTTAGGCGTGGGCGTCGACGAGAACACAGCCGCCATCGTGGAAGATGACTCGCGCATCTCCATCCTTGGCAAAAGCGCCGTCACTATTGTGGACGGAAAGAATGCCACCGCCAGCAACATCGCCGAAGTGACCAACTTCCGCCCCATCGCCGTCAGCGGTTTGACGATCCACGTCCTCACCCCAGGCTGCACCTACGACATAAAGAAACGCACTGCTCACATTCCACCGCTCGTGTTGGAATGAAGAAATAAAAAGAGCGCCGTCCATTTTGGACGGCGCTCTTTTTATTTCACTAAAACCCTTCGAGCGGACTTAAGTCCACGATGCCGTTCGAGAGATTGGCAATGCGCTGGAGCAAGCCGAGGCGATTTTCTTTCACCTTCTTATCCTCTGCCATCACCAAGACCTTATCAAAGAAGGTGTTGATGGACGGGATGAGTTTGACGACAATATTCAAGAATTCATCGACAGTGGCAGGTTGAGACTTGGCGTTGTCTTGAATGGCTTTGAACAATGCCTTTTCTTCTGCTTCTACAAAAGCCTTTTCATCCACTTTGAAGGATTCTTTTTGATCGCGCGTGATGCGCACGCAGCGGGCGTAGCCGGGCAGGATGGATTGCCAATCTTCGCGGCTCACCCAAGCCGATAACTGCTTCACCGCCCGAGCCGCTGCCGCCGGGTTGGCAGATTGTGCCGCCAGCACCGCTTCGACCACGTCGTGCTTGTAACCGGAGTCTTTCAAGACTACCGCGAGGCGACCTTTGATGAAGTCGAGAATTTTTTCCTGCGTCTCGGCGTTGCATTCGATGGGCTGGGTTTTGGCGGACTTTTTCACGGCGACTGCAAGGTCAAAGTCCACGTCATGTTCGATGAGCGGTTGGACGACGCCAATCGCAGCGCGGCGCAAACCGAAGGGGTCTTTCGCACCGGTGGGAGCGAGTCCCGCCGCAAACAGACCGACCAGCGAGTCGATACGGTCGGACAAGGCTACAACCAGACCTTCTTTGGTTTGTGGGACGGTTTGATATTGCTCTGCAATCGCCTTTGCTACTTCAGCGGGTTCTCCGGAGCGCAGAGCATACTCCCCACCGATGATGCCTTGTAAGGAAGTCATTTCGGTCACCATCTGTGTGACCAGGTCAGCTTTGGAGAGATAGACAGCACGCGCATAATTCTTGACGAGGGCTGCATCTTTGTAACCAAGCATCGCACCCACTTCTGCGCCGAGTTTCAACATGCGGTCCGATTTATCGAGCATGGAGCCGAGTTTGGTGTGGAAGGTCAGAGAGGCGAGTTTGGGACGATATTCTTCGAGCTTGAGTTTGACATCTTCGCGGACGAAGAAGTTGGCATCAGCAAAGCGCGCGCCGAGGACGTGTTCATTCCCTTCGCGGACGATGTCAATGTGGATGTCGTCACCGTTTCTAATAGCTATAAAATGCGCCAATAATTTCCCGTCTTTCTGAATCGGGAAATAACGCTGATGTTTCTTCATCACCGAAATGAGGACATCACGCGGCAAGGCGAGGAATTCTTCGTTGAATCCACCCATCACGGCGGTGGGCATTTCGACAAGGTTGGTCACTTCGTTAAGCAGACCATCCTCAATGATGGCTTCTCCGCCGACGAGGTGCGCGGCTTCATTGACCTGCGCCACGATGGCAGCTTTGCGTTCTTCTTTATCGAGCAAAATGCCAGCTTCGCGGATGATGTCGAAGTATTTGTCGGCAGAAGTAATTTTGATCTCTGGAGAGTCGTAGGGGCGGAGTCCGCGAGAGATGTTTCCGCTCACGACGCCAGCGTATTCGAAGGGGATGACCATGTCACCGAGAAGGGCAACATACCAGCGGATCGGGCGTGAGAAGGCAACGCCAGAGTCGTTCCAACGCATGGATTTCTCGAACTTGATATCTGCCACCAGTTTGGGCAAGGCTTCGGCGAGGACTTCGGGCGTGGGGCGCCCGGTCTGCTTGACGACGGCGAAGACATATTTGCCGCCGCCTTCTTCGCGCACTTCCAAAGCAGATTCGTCGATGCCGTTCTTTTTCGCAAAGCCTTGTGCGGCTTTGGTCGGTTTGCCATCGGCATCGAAGGCTTTATCGGCGGGTGGACCTTTGACGAGGTCTTCGCGGTCGGGCTGATTCGGGGAGAGAGAGGCTACTGAAACGACGATCCGCCTCGGGGTTGTGAAGATGCGGACGTCGCCATGAGTGAGATTCAGTTCTTTGAGGAGAGTCGGCACGCGGGCGGATAAGGCTTGGTAGGCGGTATCCACATCGTCGGCTGGGAGTTCTTCGACACCAATTTCGAAGAGGAAATCAGAAGGCTGATTGCGGAAGGCAGAAAACGCTGACACCTCTGCTTTCTGCTTTCCGCTTCCTTCTTTAAGAAGCGGATACTCCAACCCTTTGCGCTGTTCTTCGTAGGCGGTTGCCACTCCCCTCGCGAGTTCGCGGATGCGGCGGAAGAAGGCTTGACGTTCGGCGACGGAGATGGCGCCGCGGGTGTCGAGGATGTTGAAGGAGTGCGAGCATTTGAGGACGTAGTCGTGCGCGGGGACGATGAGACCGGCGGCGAGACAGGCGTCGGCTTCGGCGGAGAAGAGATCGTACATGGCGCGGACACGTTCAACGTCGGCGGTTTCAAAATAATATTTGGAGTGTTCGAACTCTTCCTGACGGCGGATCTCGCCGTAGGTGACGCCTGCGCCGTATTCCTCGTTCCAGATGGCGTTGGCGTTGTTGAGCGCGATGAGGATGCGTTCGAGCCCGTAGGTGATCTCGACCGAGACGGGGTCGAGCGCCACGCCGCCCATCTGCTGGAAGTAGGTGAACTGCGTGATCTCCTGCCCGTCGAGCCAGACCTCCCAGCCCAAGCCCCAAGCGGAGATGGCGGGCTGCTCCCAGTTATCTTCCACGAAGCGGATGTCGTGCTGGCGCGGGTCGATGCCGAGGGCTTTGAGCGACTCAAGGTAGAGTTCCTGCGGGTTGCCGGGATCGGGCTTTAGGATGACCTGAAATTGGGTGTGGAGTTGGAAGCGGTTGGGATTCTCGCCATAACGCCCGTCATCGGGGCGCACAGACGGCTCGACATAGGCGACGTTCCACGGTTCGGGTCCGAGCACGCGCAGGAAGGTGGCAGGGTTCATCGTCCCTGCACCAACCTGGGTGTAGTACGGCTGAGTGATGAGACATCCCTTGGATGCCCAGAAGTCTTGGAGTTTGAGGATGATTTCTTGGAAGGAGGAAGACATTTGATTTCCGATTGTCGATTTACGATTTTAGATTAAGTTGCGGGGAGATTATAACTGATGAAAATGACGAATTGTTGGATACTAGTTGAATCTATTTCTGATAGTCCACCCATTATTTTAGAGTTATGTAGAGATTTGTACGTAAAACTAACGATAATTAACTATAGGTTCCCTACCCACCTCCCAATCTTCTTAATGCATCCCAAATCTCATCGAAAGATGTCCCTAACCTTCTGGCAATTCTTTCTACAATTGTCTTTATAGCATCCTCGGTCTTTTCCCAAATAAAATCCTCACCCTCAGCATCCAATTCTTCTTTAACTTTTTTCAGAAGATAATCTTTATCTGTCGGTGTATCATACTTATTCTCATCCCTACCCAAATCAATCTTTTCGAAAGTATAGTCTAAGACAGTTGTCATAATCCGTCCAAGTTGGGCTGAACGCAACTTCAAGGATTTCATCAAGATTGAGTAGCCTTCGTCAAACAAATCTACCCAATGGTATTTTCTTAAACTCTCGAGTGTGTCGCATTCTTCCAGTCGTGCAGGGATGATGAAAATCTCACCTTCGGGTTTTTCCATGGCAGTATCAAGAGCAAGGCGCACTTCTTTTTGTCGAAACCCCGCTTGATTGAATTGCTTTGAAAGGCAAACCACTACCACATCCGCTTCACGGACGGCTTTTTTGATTTCCAATTCCCAATCCTGCCCGGGGAGGAGTTTTTCTTTATCCAACCATGCGTCGACGCCGTCATTAGTCAGGCGAGTGTAAAGTGTACGGACGGCTTCCCGGTCCGCGTGGGCGTGGCAGAGGAATACTTTGAGAGGGCGTTTGTCGGTGGTGGGCATAGGGAGGGTTTCCCGCTGTGAATTAATGAAATTATAAGGCAGTTCCTTGAATTTGTAGACACCATTGACCTGAGTCAGGCTATAATTCAAAAATTGTCATCAAAATAGCCTTATTCAAGGGAGCAAAAATGGCTGATTTACACCCTAGAGACACCCAAACAAAAGTAAAGCATGAAATCCTTTCCAAATATCTTGATGTATGGGGAGGAATAATCATTGGCGGGTTGATAAATTCAAAACGCAAAACTCAAAAACATTTTATCTATGTTGACTGCTTTTCGTACACTGGAAAATATTTGGGCGAGAAAGAAGATAGCGTTCAAAACAAATCTGCTGAAACTGTTTACGGCTCACCTATTATCGGTGTGATGGCACTAGATCGATTAGTAAGTTTCGCGCAAAAGATGGGAGTTAGTGTTAGAGTTAATTCTATACTTATTGAAAAAGACAAGAAAAGGTATGAAGAATTAATCAATACACTAAATGAAGCAGGGTTTTCAAACCGTCTAGTAGAAACGACTGATTTTCATAACCTTTCGAGTGGGCAAATTGCGATTGTCAATGCCGATGCAACAACAATCCCCAACCAATTACTCTCCTACACGACACAGCCAGATACTTGGGCGTTTTACTTACTTGACCCATATGGTCCAAGTGGTATACCCCGCGATTTTGTTGAAAAAATTATCCGTCAAGAAAGACATGATGTGATGATAAATTTCATATATGAAGATTTACCAAGAAAAGGTGGGCTAGCACTAAAAGAAAACCTTAAGCCTGAGCTCAAACAGCAAGTCGATAACTGGTCAAATGCATTTGGAAGTGATAATTGGATCAACATTGCAAGAGTTTTATCAGAACAAGACAATGAGTTTATGAGGAATGATGAAAAGGAATTTGCAGAGAAACGACCGCTTACGAGCGATGAAATTGCGGATTTAAAAGAACATAGATTTGTAGAAGCATACTTGGAAGTTCTTTCATCAATAGACTCCTCATTAACTATCAAACTTGTCAATCTCAAATTTAGTGACAAAGAGAGAACAATATTTTATCTATTCTTAACTACACATGATGCCAACGGGGCATTAGCCTTGAATGAAGTCCTTCATAATGCCAAACTTCTAGAATACGAATTGCGGTATCGCTTACAACTTATCAAACGAACTGCACCGCCACCTGGACAGCCACATCTATTTCCCCTACAGGATGAAGAACTCGTCCCTCCAAAACCAGAAAAACCATCAAGACCAACTAACGAAGAAATTGGAAAGGTAATAACGGATATGTTTTCTGGCAAACAAGTAACTAAAAAAGATATCTTAAAAGAATTAGCTAACACCTTTTTCTTCCGAAGTGAAGTAGATAAGGCTCTAAGATATCTTAGAAAACAAAAATTAGTCGAATTTGAGGGAGACCCTAGGCAATATACTTCGTTTACTTTTCATTAAGTAAAGAATAGACATACTAGAACATATGCGCTATTATTAAGCAAACAGACTTTACAGGTAAATTCTTCAAAGGAGGAAGAATGGCTGAACATTCAGGAATCGAGTGGACAGAATCCACTTGGAATCCTTTGACGGGCTGCACCAAGATCAGCCCCGGCTGTAAGCATTGCTATGCCGAGCGCATGGCAAAACGCTTGCAGGCGATGGGTCAACCCAATTACCGCAACGGCTTCAAACTCACCTTGCACGAAAACGCCCTCGAAAAACCGCTCGAATGGAAAAAGCCGCAGGTCATCTTCGTCAACTCGATGAGCGACCTGTTCCATAAAGATGTCCCTGTTGAATTTGTGCTGGAAGTCTTCGACGTGATGCGCCGCGCTCATTGGCACACCTTCCAAGTCCTCACCAAACGCGCCGAACGGCTGGAAGAACTCAGCCCCAAGATCGACTGGCCCGACAATGTGTGGATGGGTGTTAGTGTGGAAAATCAAGATTACACCTTCCGCATTGACCATCTGCGCCGAACGGGTGCGAAAACAAAATTCCTGTCACTGGAGCCATTGCTCGGTCCGCTGCACAAGCTCAACCTGAAAGGGATTCACTGGGCAATCGTGGGTGGCGAATCGGGTCCCGGCGCACGTCCGCTCGACCCGGCGTGGGTGGTGGATATTCGAAATCAGTGCGTGAGAGCGAAGGTCCCATTTTTCTTCAAGCAATGGGGCGGCGTACAAAAGAAGAGAGCCGGAAGAGTTTTAGAAGGTAGAACGTGGGATGAAATGCCAAAAGGATTTAGCTTGGCGAGTGCATAGAAAACAGCCAGTCCGCTAGTGGGCTGGCTGTCTTTTTTATTGAGTTACAGTGCGCGGACAGCGTCCCGGTCCGCGTCCCACAAGGGGATGATATGGGCATGGCAGAGGAAGACTTTGAGGGGGCGTTTGGGTTCGGTCATGGTTTGTCCGCGATGGGGTAATTATACGTCTTAACAAAAAAAGACCGTTCTCGAAATGAGAACGGTCTTTGTGGCTCCTGGCATAGGATTTGAACCTATAACCTAGCGGTTAACAGCCGCTCGCTCCGCCGATTGAGCTAGCCAGGAACGCGACCGGTATTATATGTATATGCCGCAGGAATGTCAAGTCAATTCCGGGAAATGTCTTTGGGCGTTTGAGCCGGTCTATTAATAATGAACGGAACTCAGGTTATCCAGTTTGTCAGCCGTGTGTGTGGCACTAATCTGACGTACGGTACCCGTCAAGCCACGAACAACAAGGGTATCGGTAGTAATGTGATTACCGTAATAACGCACACCTTTGAGTAATTCACCATCGGTAATGCCAGTGGCTGCAAAGAAAACATCTTCGGAAGAAACAAGGTCGTCCATCGTCAAAACCTTGTCAAAGTCATATCCCTGCTCACGTCCACGGAGCAGTTCGTCTTCGTCGCGCGCATAGAGTTTGCCTTGAATTTCGCCGCCCATGGCACGCAAAGCACAAGCAGAAATAACGCCTTCCGGCGTACCGCCAATGCCTAACAATACATCCACACCTGCATCTGCCCAGGCAGTCATCAGTGAGGCGGCAACATCACCATCGGGGATTTCGCGAATACGCGCGCCTGCTTTACGGATCTCAGCGATCATACTATCGTGGCGCGGACGGTCAAGGATGATGGTGGTTAGATCTTCCACTGCTTTGCCTTTTGCTTTGGCAATCGCTTGTAGATTTTCGGTGATTGATTTTTCGATATTGATCTTGCCTTTTGCTTCGGGTCCAACTGCGATCTTATTCATATAAAGGAATGGACCCGGGTCAAACATGGTTCCACGCGGGGCGAGGGCAACGGTAGCGAGTGAATTTGAGCGACCAAAAGCCAAAGGGCGAGTCCCATCAATGGGGTCCACTGCCACATCCACGTCTGGTTTTGAGCCGTTGCCTACTTTTTCTCCGTTATAAAGCATGGGGGCTTTATCCTTCTCCCCTTCCCCGATGACGATCACCCCATTCATATCCACAGTGCTTAGGATGAGCCGCATCGCATTGACTGCGGCTTGGTCTGCCCCTTCTTTATCTCCCCTACCCATAAAGCGACCTGCCATCATGGCTGCCGCTTCTGTAACACGTGCCAGTTCCAGCGCAAGGTTTCGAGTGGGAGTTGCGCCCAATACTTCCATGTGCTCCTCCTTAAATGATGAACCAGGTTAGAAAATAATAGCCAATGACCGCGCCCCATAGCCATGAGTCAATGCGGTCAAAAAAGCCGCCATGCCCGGGAATGATGTCGCTAGAATCTTTAATGCCCGATTGGCGTTTGATCATACTTTCACCAAGATCGCCGAGTGGAGCCAGTGCACCCAACAGCAATCCGAGGATTACCCCCTGCCAGATGGTAATGCCATGAATATGGTTTCCAAATGTTTGGAATATCCACACATATAAAGCACCTGTATGTCCGCCGGTAAAGACGCTGGCGGCGTACCCTTCCCAACTTTTCTTTGGGCTAAGGCGTGGAGCCAATTTATGCTTACCGTATGCGCGACCGATTGAGTATGCGCCAGAGTCGGCTGTCCATACACAGAACATCACCAACATGAACCACCATCCGCCTTCAGGCAGTTTGCGCAGATCAAGCAGGTAGGAACCGATCCAGCCGATGTAAACAATGCCGCCAACTGTAATCGCAAAATCAAGCGCAGACTGATCACGTCCGCGCTCGTAGGCGATAAGATGAACTGCCATTGCAAGGAGAATGACAGCAGCAAATACAGGGTGGGCGTATTCGGGCAGGAACATTCGCGCCAGGGTCACAACCATCACGCCGCCCATGGTTACTATCATATTAGGTTCAAACTTTACAGCACGGAAGAGATTTACATATTCCCATGCTGCCCCGATCAGGAATGTCCCCATCAATAAATAATAAAGGATGCCGCCAAAAACGATGGCGGGCACCCCGATTAGAGCAAGAATAAGCGCGGTTATTAATCGTCTACGCATTGGATTCCTGAAGTTCCCCCGAGGATACCTTTCCATAACGCCGGTCACGATTGGCAAATGTCTCCAAGGCGCGGCGATATTCATCTTTATCGAAATCGGGCCAATATGTTGGGGTGATGTACCACTCTGAGTATGCCGCTTGCCAGATCAAGAAATTGCTTACGCGCAATTCGCCTGAGGTACGGATGATCAAATCCGGGTCGGGGACACCAGCGGTGAAGAGGTGACGGTTCACCAGTTCATCTGTCACATCTTCGGCAGGAATGCCGTCCTTAATGATGTTCTGAATGGCATTGACGATCTCATCACGACCTCCATAATTGAATGCCACATTTAAGATAAGACGGTCATTGTTTCTTGTCAGGTCTATGGCGTGTAATACTTTTTTTTGAACAGCGGGGTCAAGCCGTTCCAGCCGCCCAATATGCCGAAGTTGTACGCCCTCTTTATGAAGTTCATTTAGTTCACGGTCAATCACGTTTTGAAGAATGAGCATTAAGCCATTCACTTCTTCAGCAGGGCGTCCCCAGTTTTCAGTGGAAAAGGCATAAATGGTCAGGTATTTCACCCCAAATTCAACCGTGGCGCGGATGACGCGACGCAGGTTCTCCGTTCCGGCTTTGTGTCCGGCAAGGCGGGGAAGCCCGCGCTGTAATGCCCAACGTCCATTGCCATCCATAATCATGGCAACATGTTGGGGTACTTTTTCAGCGGGAATGTTCAGGGGGGTATCTGTCATAGGGGTTACCTTTTCAATGCAATCGCATCGAAAGCGGTTCGTTAGACTTCCATGATCTCTTTTTCTTTGTTCTGACCAAGTCTTGCGATCTCTTCGACAAATTTATCGGTGAGCTTTTGGAGATCATCTTCACCACGTTTCAAATCGTCCTCGGTGATGAGTTTTTCTTTTTCGTACTCGCGGATATCGTTGTGCAGATCGCGTCTCACATTACGAACCGCGATACGGGCTTCTTCCAGGCGATGGTGCATGAGTTTGACCAGATCGCGGCGACGTTCTTCAGTGAGCGGCGGCAAGTTCAAATGAATGACTTTGCCGTCAGAATTGGGGTTGATGCCCAGTTCTGAAACGCGAATCGCCTTTTCAATGTCTTTGAGAGCGCCCGCATCAAACGGCTTAATCGTCAATGTGCGCGGCTCGGGCACGCTGATGGAAGCAAGGTTTTGTAAGGGGGTAGGGGTTCCGTAGTATTCGACCGGAAGTTTTTCCACCAAGGCAGGGCTGGCACGCCCGGTTCGTATACCATTCAGGTCGTCCACAAGGGATTGGATCGCGCCATTCATGCGGGCATCGGCGTCTTTTAAAAGGCTTTTGATTTCTTCTGTACTCACGATCTTCCTCCGAAAAATATTTACAGTTATAAGGATACCTTAAAACAAGAATTTAGGCTATGGGATGTGATTTAACCTGATAGTTTATGAAAAAAACAGAGAGACTATCATAAAAAAATTTCTTAGACCTCTTGTATAAATGCTTTCACCGCCTGAAGCAGGGTTTATATGGGCATTTATTTGCAAGCAGTCTATTATTTTATCAATCGGAAATAAAAAAGAAGCCCCTCACCCATAAAACGGGGAGAGGGCTTCTTAAATTTTGGGTTATGCCGCTACCAATGTACCGACTTTTTCACCGTACAAGGCACCTGTAAGGGATTTTGAATCCCACAAGTTCACCACAAGAATGGGCAGGTTGTTTTCCATGCACAGGGTAATGGCAGTGCTATCCATTACTTCGAGGCGGCGATTAAGTACATCAATGTAGCTGAGCTGGTCAAATTTTGTGGCATTGGGGTTCTTCTTGGGGTCGGCATCATATACGCCGTCCACTTTGGTGGCTTTGATAACAACCTGCGCGTCAATTTCGGTAGCACGAAGAGCGGCAGCGGTATCTGTTGAGAAAAATGGATTCCCCGTCCCTGCCCCAAAGATGACCACGCGTCGTTTTTCAAGGTGGCGAACAGCCCGTCTGCGGATATACGGCTCGGCAATGGCTCTCATTTCAATGGCAGACATGACACGGGTATAAACGCCCTGTCGCTCAAGCGCATCCATAAGCGCCATCGCATTCATTACGGTGGCAAGCATACCCATGTAATCTGCTGTAGAACGATCCATGCCGCGCTCGAGTCCCTGTTTGCCGCGCCACAGGTTTCCAGCACCAATTACAACTGCCACATCCACACCCAGATCGTAGACTTCTTTGATACGGCTGGCAATGGACTCGGCTTCGTTCACGTCAATGCCATATCCCATTGAGCCGCCCAGCGCTTCGCCGCTTAATTTGAGCAGGATCCTCTTATATTTCAGTTCAGCCATTCATTCCTCCATGTCTCTAAATTTATAGAAAAAAAGCCAACCCGAAGGCTGGCTTTTCAAAACTAGTTACTTACGCTTTCACCAAGTTCCCAACGCTGGAAACGTCGCACAATGATGTTCTCACCAATGGCGGCTACATTCTGAAGAATGAGCTTTTCAATGTTGATCGACTCATCACGAATATAAGCCTGGCGCATAAGGCAGACTTCATCCTTATATTTTTCGATGCGACCTTCCACGATCTTGGGGAGGATATTTTCCGGCTTGCCTTCTTCTTTGGCGCGGGCACGGGCAATTTCAGCTTCGTGTTCGAGCTCGGCAGCAGGGATCTCATCCGCAATGATGTACTTGGGAGCGCTGGCGGCAATTTGCAGGGCAATTTCATGAGCCAGGTTGCGGAATTGTTCGTTGCGGGCAACAAAGTCAGTTTCGCAGTTGATCTCTACCATCACGCCCACACGTCCACCGCCATGGGAGTACAGTTCAACGGTTCCGTTGGATGCATCACGGTCAGAGCGCTTGGCAGCAGTTGCCATGCCTTTTTCACGGAGCCAATCCACTGCCTTGTCAAAATCGCCGTCGGCTTCTTGAAGCGCTTTGCGGCAATCCAACATGGGAGCGTTAGTAGCGCCGCGCAGTTGTTTGATCATTTCAGTCGTAATTTCCATCTTGTCTATCCTTGATACGTTCAGTCAATATTGATGTTTTTCTTATTCAGCAGCAGGGGCTTCGTCAGGCTTGGTGCTGAGTTTTGCCAGAGTGGACTTTCCAAGAAGGTCGCTATCGTTTGCGTTATCGTCTGTTTCGACAACCTTGCGAGCAGGGCGAGCCTTGGAAGGCTTAGCTTCTGCTTCGGCGGCGGCTTCAGGTTCGTCATCCTTGCGGGAAGCTTTGCCTTCGAGTACGGCATCTGCCATCTTGGAGACCAATAGCTTGATAGCACGGATGGCATCATCATTGGAAGGGATGACGTAGTCAATATTTTGTGGGTTGCAGTTGGTATCGACCAATGCAATGATCGGAATATTGAGAAGGTTGGCTTCGGCTACTGCAGCATCTTCGCGTCCAACGTCGATGATGAAGAGCAGGTCGGGCACACGTTTCATGGAGCGGACACCGCTCAAACGGGTCTGGAGGCGAGTGATCTCACGTTCGATCAACAAGCCTTCCTTTTTGGTGAGACGGTTGATCTCGCCGCTATCGCGCAGATTTTCAAGGCGTTCGAGTTCCTGAATGCGCTGATGAATGGTTGACCAGTTGGTGAGCATACCGCCCAACCAGCGTTCGGTAACGTAAGGCATACCAGCGCGGACAGCTTCTTCCATCACGGTTTCCTGTGCCTGGCGTTTGGTGCCGACGAACAAAACGGTTCCACCGTTGGCTACGGTATCACGAATGACCTGATACGCATTGTTCGCCAGTTTAACGGTCTGCTGAAGGTCGAGGATATGAATGCCGTTACGCTCAGTGAAGATGTACGGTTTCATACGGGGATCCCACTTGTTGGTACGGTGACCGAAATGGACGCCGCTTTCAAGCAGGGCTTTCATGGAAATATTAGCCATGTTTCTCCTAGTGTTCCGCTCTCCGACACGCATCTCGTGGTGGTGTGGAGCGGAATGAGTTTAGTGGGGTTGATGACCCACTCAGGGACGCTTGTGCCCGTCCCAGGCAGATTATGCTCCCTTTTGGAAGCGGCGGGATTATATCACAGGAATCAGACAGCGAACGGTGGGCAACGGACTATAGAAATCCGTCAGCCACCGTTCGCTGTCTACGATCCATGCACTCCCCTACTTTACGTATTCACACCATTTTTCATATTTGGCAACCTTGCCTCGGATGGCATCGTGGAAGGTTTCCTGTATCTTGCGCGTGATGGGACCCGTGCGCCCATCACCGATCTTGCGGAAGTCGATCTCGCTTAAACCAATAACCTCTGCCGCAGTGCCGCATACAAAAACTTCATCTGCAATATAAAGCTGGTCGCGTGAAATGGGAACTTCCTTTACTTCATAGCCCAAATCATTGGCAATGGTAGTCAACGAAGAACGGGTAATGCCTTCCAGCACCGGCGCAGTGGACGGGGTGTAAATCACACCGTTACGCACCATGAACAGGTTCTCACCGGTACACTCAGCGATGTATCCCTGCGGGTCAAGCATAATAGCTTCTTGAAAACCATTGCGTTCTGATTCGGTCTTCGCCAAAATGCTATTGGCATAATTGCCAGCGATCTTCGCCTTGGTCATGGTTACATTGACATGGTGACGGGTAAACGAAGAGATGTTGGCACGGATGCCCTTGGCAAGCGCATCGTCACCAAGGTAATTATTCCACTCCCACACCGCGATCATCAACGAAGGCTTGCCGTAATCCACATTCAGGTTCCAGCCGCCGCCATCCAAATAGATCAGGGGACGAATATAGCAATCGGCAAACCCATTTTCGCGCACCGTATCAATATGCCCCTTCATCACTTCCTCAAACGTCCACGGGAATTCACGAAAACCCAACACACGCGCCGAAGCAAACAAACGCTCCACATGTTCACGCAGGCGAAAGATCGCCGGTCCTTTGGGTGTGTTGTATGAGCGAATACCCTCAAAGACCGCCGCACCATAATGAAGAGCAGGCGTTAAAAAGTGCAAGGTTGCCTGTTCAAAAGGCACCAGTTCCCCATTCTTCCAAACAAATTTGGATTCCATTCCCATATCTCATTCTCCTTTTGTTGGGATAGGGCTTGCCCCTATCCATAATTTTATTAGATGAGGATAACCGCAAGGGGTATCCCTACATTCTCTTTATAATTTCATCCGCCATTTGACGGGTGGTTAACGTGCCGCCAAGGTCGGCTGTGCGCGCGCCCTCGGTAATAGATCGCTCCACCGCGGCTTCAATCGCCGCCGCTTCCGCTTCCAACTTGAATGAGTGCCGTAACATCATCGCGGTAGAAAGGATGGTGCCCGTGGGATTTGCGATTCCCTTGCCCGCAATATCTGGCGCAGAACCGTGGATCGGTTCATACAACCCGATAGTTGATTCGCCCAAACTGGCAGAGGGCAACATCCCCATCGACCCTGCCAACACAGACGCTTCATCGGTGAGGATGTCGCCGAACATGTTCTCAGTTACCATCACATCTATCCACGCCGGACCGGTGATGAGTTTCATCGCGGCGGTATCCACGAGGACATGCTCTAATTCCACATCGGGGTTTTCCTTGCCCATTTGTGTGGCGATCTGCCGCCATAAGCGAGATGATTCAAGCACGTTGGCTTTATCCACCGAGGTGACTTTTTTCTTACGTCCCTTCGCCAGGTCAAAGGCAAGTTTCATAATGCGCTTGACTTCATAATCGTAATACTCAAGCGTATCCACGGCGCGTTCCCGTCCGTCTTTAACATCACGACCTTTCGGGAAGCCGAAGTATAAGCCGCCGGTCAATTCACGAATGACGAGAATATCCACGCCTTTGAGTTTTTCAGGTTTGAGCGGCGAGCCATCCACCAGCGCCGGGTGAACTTTGACAGGGCGCAAATTGGCAAATACACCGAGACCTTTGCGCAGGGCGAGCAATCCGCGTTCGGGGCGGTCTTTGGCTTTGGGGTCGTCCCATTTCGGTCCGCCGACAGCACCCAGCAAAACGGAGTCTGAGGCTTGGCAGTCGGCAAGCGTCTCATCGGTCAGGGAAGAGCCGTATTTATCTATCGAGCAGCCGCCCATCAAACGTTCTTGAAAATCGAAAGAGTGCTTGTATTTGCTGGCTACTGTTTCCAGCACGCGCACGGCTTCGGCAACCACTTCGGGACCGATTCCGTCGCCAGGGAGGAGGGTAATTTTGAAGTTCATGGTTCTCCGTAATCTCTAATCTCCAATCTCTAGTTACTAATTGCTGATAATTGGAGATTAGAGATTGGTAATTGGTATTTGGTAATTAATGCGCCACCATCAATCCATATTCCACAGAATCAGCCAAGGCGCGCCACGAGGCTTCGATGATGTTCGTACCCGCGCCGACGGTGCTCCAGCGGCTGGTCGTGTTGCGGGTGTCGATCAACACGCGGGTAATGGCTTCGGTGCCGTGGTCTGAATCCAAGATACGGACTTTGTAATCGGACAAATTAAATTTCATGATCTGCGGGTAATAATCTTTGAGTGCTTTGCGCAGGGCAAGGTCGAGCGCGTTGACAGGACCATTGCCTTCGGCGGCGGTATGCAACACTTCACCTTGCACACGCACTTTGACCATGGCTTCGGCAAAAATGCCGCGACCTTGACGATGTTCGACATTGACAAAGAAATCAATTAATTCAAAGGGCGGTTTATAACCGTATTCCTGCCGCTTCAACATAATGGCGACGGACGCCTCTGCCGCTTCAAATGAAAAGCCGCGCGCTTCGAGTTCTTTAATTTCGTTGAGCACAGGCACGACCTCGGTGCCTTCCACTTCCACGCCGTGTTCTTCGGCTTTGCTCAACAAATTTCCGCGACCGGAAAGATCCGAAACCACCACGCGCATTTTATTGCCAAGCAGTTCCGGGTCGATATGTTGATACGAAATCGCCGAGCGGCGCATGGCTGCCACATGCACGCCGCCTTTGTGCGCGAAAGCCGACTTGCCCACAAAGGGCAAATGCTCATCAGGCGTGAGGTTGGCAACTTCAGCCACGAAATGCGAGAGGTCGTACAAGTGTTGGATGTTGCCCTTCGGCAGACATTGATAACCCATCTTCAACTCAAGGTTCGCCACCACCGAGCACAGGTTCACATTGCCGCAACGCTCCCCCACCCCGTTGATGGTTCCCTGCACTTGCACCGCCCCAGCGCGGACAGCCGTCAGCGCATTGATGAGGGCAGTTTCGGAATCATTATGCGGGTGAATGCCAAACGGATGAGAAACCGCTTCTTTGACTCCGCCGATCATTGATTCTACTTCCCAGGGCATGGAGCCACCGTTGGTATCGCACAGCACAACCATCTCCGCGCCGCCACGGATGGCAGCCTTCAAGGTTTCGAGCGCGTAGGACGAATCGGCTTTGTAGCCATCGAAAAAATGTTCGGCATCGTAGATGACGCGCTTACCGTTGGCTTTGAGATAGGCAATCGAATCTTCGATGATCCGCAGGTTATCTTCGTATGTGGTTTGCAGCACTTCTTTGACGTGCAGAGTCCACGTTTTGCCGAAGATGGTGCAGACGGGCGTTTGCGAATCAAGCAGGGCTTTGATGTTGGCGTCGTCTTCAGGTCCGCCTTTGACGCGGCAGGTGGAGCCGAACGCCGTGATGAGGGCGTTCTTCCATTGCATGTCGCGGGCGCGTTCAAAGAACTCCACATCTTTGGGATTCGAGCCGGGCCAGCCGCCTTCAATGAAGGCAACGCCGAAATCATCTAATTTTTGCGCCACACGGACTTTATCATTCGCCGAAAGGTTGAAGCCTTCAGACTGTGTCCCATCGCGCAGGGTGGTGTCGTAGATCTGGATGGATGTCATAACTTTCCTAGTTGGAAATGCAGAATGCAGAATAAGGAATGTTGAATTTCAAATTCTGCATTCTGCATTCTTCATTCTGCATTTTCGTAGGCTGCGATCTCTTTTTCAAAACCCATGATGTAACCGAGCTCGTCCACGCCGTTAAGCAAACAGGTTTTGCTGAAGGCGTCGATGGGGAAGGTGAAAGAGCCTCCAGCGAAGGTCACGGTTTGGGTGGCAAGATCAACTGTCAGTTCGGCACGAGGCGCTTCTTCCACCAGATCGAACAGCATCTTGTGAGTCTCTTCATCCACAATGATGGGAATGAGTCCGTTCTTTAATGAGTTGCTGCGGAAGATGTCTGCGAAGGAAGTTGAGATGACGGCGCGGATGCCCCAACTGGTGAGCGCCCAGGGTGCGTGTTCGCGGCTCGACCCGCAGCCGAAGTTGTCTCCGGCTAATAGAATTTGTGCGCCCTGTGACTCGGGTTTGTTGATGATGAAGTCGGGCTTGGGTGACTTGTCGTCGTTGTAGCGCCAGTTGAAGAAGAGCGCGTCGGCGAGACCGTTCTTATCGGTCACTTTGAGAAATTGCGCAGGGATGATCTGATCCGTGTCGATGTCGTTGACGGGGATCATCAGTGCGCGGGAGGTGAGTGAAGTAAATTGTGCCATGGTTCTCCAAATGAGGAATGCAAAATGCGGAATGCAGAATTGGTTCTGCATTCTTCATTCATCATTCTGCATTGATTGTTCGCGGATCAGTCACAACGCCATGAATGGCAGTTGCCGCCGCAGTAACGGGACTTGCGAGGAAAGTGCGCCCGCCTTTGCCTTGGCGTCCTTCAAAGTTGCGGTTGCTGGTTGAGACGGCATACTGTTCAGGTGACAACTGATCGCCGTTCATCGCAATACACATACTGCATCCCGCCTCTCTCCATTCTGCGCCCGCTTCTTTGAAGACTTTATCCAAGCCTTCTTGTTCGGCTTGCTTCTTCACATCTTGTGAGCCAGGCACGACCATCACGCGTGTACCATCGGCAACCTTGCGTCCCTTCAACATGCCTGCGGCGAGACGCAGGTCAGAGATGCGGGAGTTGGTGCAGGAGCCGATGAAGACCACGTCCACTTTTTGACCGAGCAGAGATTGACCCGGTTGCAGCCCCATGTAGGTCATGGCTTTTTCAAACGAGGCGCGTTGATTGGCGTCACTGAATGATTCAGCGGTGGGAATGCGGTCGGTGATCTTCATGCCCATGCCGGGAGTCGTTCCGTAGGTGATCATCGGTTCGAGGTCGGCGGCATTGAGCGTGATGGACTTATCGTAGGTAGCGCCTTCATCAGAGGGAAGCGCGCGCCACTTGGCGACGGCTTTGTCCCAGTCTGCGCCTTGGGGGGCAAACTCGCGACCAGCGAGATATTCAAAGGTGTTGTCATCTGGGGCGATCATGCCTGCGCGGGCGCCGCCTTCAATGGACATGTTGCAGATGGTCATGCGTTGTTCCATGGTCAGCCCGCGAATGGCTTCACCGGTGTATTCGAAAACGTGACCCGTTCCCCCACCCACGCCGATTCTTGCGATGAGTGCGAGGATGATGTCTTTGGAAGAAACGCCCTTGCCCAGTTTGCCATCCACGCGCACTTCGTAGGTTTTGGGTTTTCTTTGCAAGAGACATTGCGTAGCGAGGACGTGTTCCACTTCACTGGTGCCAATGCCGAAAGCCAGTGCGCCGAAAGCACCATGCGTGGCGGTGTGACTATCGCCGCAGACGATGGTCATGCCGGGTTGGGTGCGCCCGAGTTCCGGTCCGATGACATGCACAATACCACGGTGCGGACTGGTCATGCCGTGCAGGGTGATTCCGAATTCGGCGGCGTTGGTTTCCATCTGCTTGATCTGCGCGGCGGCAAGTTGATCGAGAATAGGCACGTCAATCGGCGTGGTGGGGATGGAATGATCCATCGTTGCCAGCGTTTTATCGGGGCGGCGGACTTTCAGCCCGCGAGTGCGGAGTCCGGTAAAGGCTTGGGGAGAGGTCACTTCGTGAACCAGGTGCAGGTCGATGTAAAGAACCGCGGGGGCTCCTTCCTGTTCGGTGACGATGTGTTTCTCCCAGATTTTTTCAAAAAGTGTTTTAGCCATAAAGTTTCCTTGTTGATATGTCATTGCGAGGAGCGCTCTTGCACTTTGCGACGAAGCGATCTCCTAAGAAATCAAGGATTGCTTCGGGCGGAAGAACGCCGCCCTCGCAATGACAGGGGTATCTACCCCAGCATCACACCAAAATCGTTCTGTGTCTTTTCATTCCCTTCGGTTTGGGCGATGATGAGCTTGTTCAGTGCATTGATATACGCCTTGGCGCTGGCAACGATGATGTCTGTATCGGCGCCGTGACCGCCATACACGCGGTTATATTGCACTTCGCTTTGCGCATCCATGGTGGTGGAACCGGCTTCGCTTTGAATACGCACGGTCACTTCACCAAGCGCGTCGATGCCTTCGGTAATGGCATGAATGTTGAATTCAAGCAAAGTACATGGCACGTTGACGATCTGGTCAATGCCTTTGTAGGTTGCATCTACCGGACCGGTGCCAATGGCGGCACGGGTATGGATAACTCCATCGGGTCCGCGCAGGCGGACAGTGGCGGTGGGCATGCCCATGGTGCCGCTTGTCACTTGCAAGCCATTTAACTGATACACATCTCGGGGTTGATAGAACTCATCCGCGATCAAGGCTTCGAGATCCATATCTGTGATGACCTTTTTACGGTCGGCAAGGTCTTTGAAGCGGGCGAATGCCTTATCAAGTTCCACATCGTCGAGGGAGTGTCCCATTGCGGCGAGGCGGTTTCGCAGAGCAGCGCGCCCCGAGTGTTTGCCCAGCACAAGGTTGGTCTGGTTGACACCCACATCTTCAGGACGCATGATCTCATAGGTAGTTTGATGTTTCAACATGCCGTCCTGATGAATACCCGCTTCGTGTGCAAAAGCATTCGAGCCAACAATGGCTTTGTTGGGCTGCACCAAAATGCCCGTGTAATTGCTGACCAATTTTGATATGCGCGAAAGCTGCGGGGTTTCGATGCCTGTTTCCAAACCGAAGACCGGGTGACGGGTTTTCAATGCCATCACCACCTCTTCCAGCGAGGTATTGCCCGCACGTTCTCCAATGCCGTTAATGGTCACTTCTGCTTGACGCGCCCCCGCACGAATCCCTGCCAAAGTGTTGGCAGTTGCCAAGCCAAGATCATCGTGGCAGTGAACCGAGACCGTAATGCCTTCGTGCATCCCCGGCGTGTTCTTAATAATGCCGTCAATCAGGTTATAAAACTCATCCGGCGTGGTGTAACCGACTGTATCAGGAATGTTCAGTGTGGTCGCGCCCGCTTTAATGGCTTCACCCAACACCACATACAAAAATTCCGGCTCCGAGCGCCCGGCATCTTCAGGGCTAAATTCCACATCCGCACACAGCGACTTTGCATACGTCACCATTTCGCTCACACGTTGAATCACATCTTCGGGATCCATCTTCAACTTGTGCTTCATGTGAATGGGCGAAGTGGCAAGGAAGGTATGAATGCGCGGATGTTTCGCACCCTGCACTGCCTCCCAAGCCTTATCAATATCCGATTTATTTGCGCGAGCCAGCCCTGCGATGACAGGAACACGCGCCTCAGGATTCCCTTCGGGCGGGTTGCCCACCTCAGCCGCTATCCGTCTGACAGCTTCCAGATCATCTGGCGAGGCTGCGGGAAAACCAGCTTCGATGATGTCCACGCCGAGACGGGCGAGGTTATGCGCCACTTCCAGCTTTTCAGCAGAGGTCATTGTCGCGCCAGGAGATTGTTCGCCATCACGTAAGGTGGTGTCGAAGATTTTTACGTAGTTGGTCATAATATCTTCCTTTGGGTAATTAGAGATTAGTAATTAGAGATTATCTTGTACCAATCTCTAATTACCAATGACCAATCACTTTTTACTTCTTCCAATTCTCAGGGCGCAGGGATCGTACCGCAGCGCCAGCGCGCCACATTTCAGATTCACGGATCACTCTAAGTTCTTCTTCAAGTTTTTCACGATAGTCGGGTTGGCTGTTGGCTTCGAGCGTAATGCGGGCTTCGTTGCCTGTGGCTACGCTTTCATATAAGTCTTTGAACACAGGTGCGGTTGCATCGCGGAATTTATCCTTCCAGTCCAATGCACCGCGCTGGGCGGTTGTCGAGCAATTGGCATACATCCAATCCATGCCGTTCTGCCCCACCAAGCGGATGAGGGACTGGGTCAGTTCTTCAACTGTTTCGTTGAACGCTTCGGAGGGAGAATGTCCGTGTTTGCGGAGTTCGTTGTACTGTGCTTCCATCACACCAGCGAGAGCGCCCATCAAAATGCCGCGCTCACCTGTCAAGTCTGAAAGAACTTCCTTTTCAAAGGTGGTCGGGAAGAGATACCCCGCGCCAATGGCAATGCCTAACGCAACGGTGCGGTCTTTGGCTTTACCGGTTGCATCCTGATGAATGGCAAAGCTGGCGTTAATGCCGCTGCCATCGAGGAAGTTGCGGCGGACGCTGGTACCCGATCCCTTGGGGGCAACCAAAGCCACATCCACATGCGGAGGCGGAACGACGCCCGTATCATCCTTGAAGGTGACAGAGAAGCCGTGAGAGAAGTAGAGCATATCGCCTTCGTTCAAACATTCCACGATCTTCGACCACTGTGAACGCTGACCGGCATCTGAAAGCAGATACTGGATCACAGTTCCTTTTTCAGCAGCTTCTTCCACTTCAAAGAGGGTTTCGCCGGGAACCCAGCCGTCAGACACAGCCCGATCCCAATTCTTTGTTCCCTTGCGCTGACCAACGATCACCTTGATACCGTTATCGCGCATATTCATTGCCTGTGCGGGTCCCTGCACACCGTAACCAAGCACCGCCACCACTTCATCTTTCAATACCTCACGAGCCTTCTCAAGCGGAAACTCGCCACGGGTTACAACTTCTTCTTCCACTCCGCCAAAATCGATCTTTGCCATGTTCTTAATCTCCTGGTTTTTTTAAAGTTTTTTACTTACAAGTTGAAGGTTGCAGGATATGGATTCTGCATTCCTCATTTTGACTTTTTCATTCCCTACGGCATCATCTCAGCAAGGTCCATGATGTCATCGTAGCGGCTGCCGACCGTGCCCGGCATACGGCGAACCCCATCGAGCGCACCGCGCGTCATCGAGATCTGCCCCGTACGCACCATTTCCATAATGCCAATGGGACGCAAGAGTTCGATCATACCTTCGATCTTATCTTCGGTGCCGGTGATCTCCACAATGACCGAATCGGGCGCCACATCTACAATATGAGCGCGGAAGATATCGGCAAGCCCGTTCACTTCGGCGCGGCGTTCCGGTCCTACTTTGACCTTGATGAGCGCCAAGTCACGGGTCACTGAAGGCTGACGGGTCACATCCTGCACATCGATCACATTGACCAGTTTGTACAGGTTGGCTTCCAGCTTGTGCGCATCCACATCCCCATTCGGGCAATCCACCACAATGGTCATGCGTGAAACATCAGGGTTTTCGGTGCGCCCCACTGCCAGAGACTCAATATTGAAATTTCGGCGGCGAAACAGCGACGAAACACGGTTTAACACGCCGGGTTTATTCTCAACTTTCACTATAAAGGTGTAGTTCATTTATTTCTCCTTCGTCATTGCGAGGGCGCTCTTGATCTTAGCCCGAAGCAATCTCTTATTCTGACTAATGAGATTGCTTACCACTTTGTGGCACGGGTCGTCGGGAAAAGCACCCTCCTCGCACGCATGCCTATTGCACGGTGCAGGCAATGACGTAATTATTGCTTTACCGGTCTTTGCAACATCTCATGCAGCGCCGCACCAGCAGGAACCATCGGGTATACCGCGTCTTCTTGTTCTACTTTGAATTCAAGCACCACGGGTCCAGGTGTTTTGCGCGCCCATTCAATGGCATCGTCAACTTCATCGCGCGAGGTCACTCTACGGGCAGGGACGCCATGCGCCTCAGCCAGCTTGACAAAATCAGGCGTGCGCATGTTCACAGCCGAGTAACGCTTCTCAAAGAAGAATTCCTGCCACTGCCGAACCATGCCAAGGAAGTTGTTGTTCATAATGGCAACTTTTACATTCGCGCCTTCTTGAACGGCGGTGGTTAATTCCGCAGCCGTCATTTGGAAACCGCCATCACCGGCAACCGCCCAAATTTCCTGGTCTTTTGCCGCGAACCATGCCCCAATCGCAGAAGGCAGACCAAAACCCATCGTCCCTGCACCACCTGAGGTGATCCATCGATTCGGAGCCTCAAGTTGATAGTATTGCGCCGTCCACATCTGGTGCTGACCCACATCCGTGGTCACAATCGCGCCGCCGCCGCTTGCCTTCCAAATATCTCCAATGAGATGGGCAACATACAACTTGCCGTCTTCGGGCCAGTTCATAATGCTGCGGGCATCCGCTTCGGATCTCCACTTGCTGATCTCCTGCTTCCATTCATCGTGATCGTATTCATCCAGCAAGGGAATCATGTCACGCAAAACAGTTTTCAGGTCGCCCACCAAAGGCACATCGGCAAATACATTTTTATGAACTTCCGCCGGGTCGATCTCAATATGGATCTTCTTTGCCTTGGGGGCATAGGTCTTGAGCGTACCGGTTACACGGTCATCAAAACGCATTCCAAAGGCAAGGATCAAGTCCGCATTTTGAATGGCAAGGTTGGTATGAACCTCCCCATGCATCCCCATCATGCCAAGGTTGAGTTCATGTGAAGCGGGGAAAGCGCCCAACCCCAACAGTGTATTCGCCACAGGAGTTTGAGTCTTCACTGCAAACTGCATCAGTTCCTCTTCCGCCTTCGACATGATGACACCATGTCCACAAAGAATGACGGGGCGCTTTGCCTTCTCGATCAACTTCACCGCTTCATCCAACAGCGGACGCGGCGAATGCATCACCGGTTTATAACCAGACAATTCCACTTCTGCGGGGTAAATAAATTCGCAAGACTCAACCTGAGCATTTTTACAAATGTCGATCAACACAGGTCCCGGGCGCCCGCTTTTGGCAACATAGAAAGCCTCACGAATGGTCTCTGCAATCTCGTCAGCACGCGTCACCAAATAATTATGTTTGGTGATCGGCAGCGTGATGCCGGTCACATCAATTTCCTGAAACGCATCGCCACCGATCAAATGCGCAGCCACCTGCCCGGTGATGAACACCACCGGCACAGAATCCATCATGGCTGTGGCAATCCCCGTCACCAGGTTCGTTGCCCCAGGACCAGATGTCGCCATGGAGACACCCACTTTACCCGAAGCGCGGGCGTAACCATCCGCCATGTGCGCCCCACCCTGTTCATGCCGCACCAACACATGATGAATCGGGTAATTCAACATCGCATCATAAATGGGCATATTCGCCCCGCCCGGATACCCGAAGACCACTTCCACCCCTTCGCGCACCAGACATTCCCAAACAATTTCTGCACCTTTTAGTTTCATTCAAAGCTTCCTTTCAAATTCATCACTCTGCATTCATCATTCTGCACTTAAAACCGCACCCGTATCTGCACTCGTCACAAAATATGAATAACGCTTCAACCACTTGGATGTGACTTTGGATTCGAACTTCGGCAGCGCTTCAAGCCGACTCTCAATCTCCGCCTCACTTAACTTGACGTTGAGCGTGCGTGCCACCAAGTCAATTTGAACAATATCCCCAGCCTTGAGCGCCGCAATCGGACCATGTGCCGCCGCCTCTGGGGAGACGTGACCAATACAGGCGCCGCGCGTCCCACCGCTGAAACGTCCATCGGTGATGAGCGCGACCTTATCGCCAAGTCCCTGCCCCATAATGGCAGATGTCGGCGAAAGCATTTCCTGCATCCCAGGTCCGCCTTTGGGACCTTCATAACGCACCACCACACAATCGCCAGCCTTGACCTTGCCTGCCAAAATTCCAGCCATGGCTTCATCCTGCGATTCAAAAATAACCGCCGGACCTTCAAACTGCATCATCGGCGCACTTACACCACCGACCTTCACCACCGCCCCATTCGGTGCAAGGTTACCGAACAAAATTGCCAACCCACCGCGTTTGGAGTGGGCGTTTTCATAACGTCGAATTACCTCATCATCTTTGATTTCCAAACCTTGGATCGATTCCCCCAAAGACTTACCCGTAACTGTCAAACGTTCAAAGTGAAGCATCTCCGTCCCCCGTTGAATCTCATTCAAGATCGCCGGAATGCCCCCTGCGCGATGAACATCTTCCATGTGCCATTTGCCCGCCGGACTCACCTTGCAAATATGCGGCACTTTATCTGCTACATCGTTGATGCGCGAGAGCGGATAGTCCACACCGGCTTCGTTGGCTAATGCCAGCGTGTGCAGCACCGTGTTCGAGGAGCCGCCCATTGCCATATCCAGCGCGAAGGCATCATCAATGGCTTCAGCGGTGACAATATCTCTGGGTTTGATATCCCGCTCGATTAAGGTCATGATCTGAGCCGCCGCCCGCTTCGCCAGGTCTTCACGCTCGGCAGTCTTCGCCAATGCCGAACCGTTGAAGGGCAGTGCCAATCCCAACACTTCCATCAAACAGTTCATCGAGTTGGCAGTGAACATCCCAGAGCAGGAACCGCAGGAAGGGCAAGCAAACTTCTCCAAAATCGAGAGCCGTTTTTCATCGATCTTGCCCGCCGAAAACGCCCCCACCCCTTCAAACACAGAGATCAAATCCAGCGTTTCTCCATCAGGAGTTTGCCCTGCCGCCATTGCCCCGCCCGAAACAAAAATGGTCGGCACGTTCACGCGCATGGCTGCCAGTAACATACCCGGCACGATCTTGTCGCAGTTCGGGATGCAGACCATCGCATCAAAACGATGCGCTTCGATCATCGTCTCCACACAATCGGCGATCAACTCACGCGAAGGCAGCGAATACTTCATGCCCATATGCCCCATCGCAATGCCATCATCCACGCCGATGGTGTTGAACTCGAACGGCACACATCCCGCCGCACGCACGGCTTCTTTCACCAACTTGCCGAACTCCTGTAAATGCACATGCCCGGGCACAACATCAACATACGAATTGACAATCGCAACGAACGGCTTGTTAAAATCTTCATCCTGCAAACCGGTGGCACGCAGCAACGCGCGATGCGGCGCTTTTTCGTACCCTTTCTTAACTGTATCTGAACGCATAGTTCTCCTTGGAACATCCCCCTCTCCCTCTGGGAGAGGGGGATGGGGTGAGGTAGGGGTATAAAAAGAGCCGCCCGTGGTTAGGGCGGCTCTCGTTCTCACTCAGTGATTTATTTTCTCACCGTTGCCATCCTAACCGAAAATTGTCCTTTAATAATAAGGACAATAGTAAGGACGACAATAAGGGCGAGAGTGGAAATGGAATTCATATGTAAACGATTTCGGACGATTATAGGCAGAAACGGAAATTCGTCAAGGGCAGGCATTTCCGATTCAGAAACAACCAGCCACAAACACTTCCAATCAAGAATTAAAAATTCAACCTTGACAATATCCCCTCCCCTGCCATAGAATACCGCCCAACATGAAACCCGTTCACTTCTCCATGACCATGACCACTACTACCTCCGGTACCCACCGCGAGGCGTTAGTGCTTGGGATGAAGTAACCGAACAAGGGTTAATCAAAACACACAACGCCTCGCGGAAACGCGGGGCGTTTTTGTTTACCTTACTAAGGAGACATTATGTCGAAAACATTGGTTATGAAATTCGGAGGAACATCCGTCGGGTCTGTGGATGCGCTCAAGAATGCTATTCAGATCATCCGCAATGCAAAAAAGGATTGGGAACGAGTCGTCGTGGTGACCTCTGCCATGTCTGGCGTGACGAACCTGCTAATAGACTCCGCCGCTTCAGCTTCGCAAGGGAAAGTGGATTCACTTTCAGCGACAGAATCCTCGCTGAGAGAAAAGCACTTCGCCGCCGCCGATGCCCTGGTCAAGGATGAAGCGCAACGCGAAGCGGTCAAAGCAGAGATCGATGCGCTCATCCTCTCACTCGTGGACTTGTGCAAAGCCATTGCCATACTCGGCGAAGCCAGCCCGCGTGCGATGGATACGGTGGCATCTTTGGGAGAAAGAATGAGTGTGCGTTTGCTCGCCGCCGTGGTACATGATGCTGGCATTCCCGCTCAAGCCATCGAGTCGACTGAGTTTGTGGTGACCAACGCACACTTCCAGAATGCCCATCCCGATTTCAACGTCACAACCGAAAAGACACGGGGGAAACTTAATCCGCTCATGGATAAAGGTATTGTTCCCATTACAACTGGTTTTATCGGTGCCACCTCCGAAGGCGCCATCACCACCCTTGGGCGCGGCGGTTCGGACTATTCTGCTGCCATCATCGGCGCCGTACTCCCTGCGGATGAAGTCTGGATCTGTACCGATGTAGACGGCGTGATGACCACCGATCCGCGCATTGTGAAAGAGGCACAAACCCTGCCAGAGATCAGCTACAACGAGATCGCCGAACTGGCTTACTATGGTGCGAAGGTGCTGCATCCAAAAACGATTCGTCCTGTTCTCGATGCTGGGATTGGCTTACGCATTTGCAACACGTTCAATCCCAGTCACCCAGGCACACGTTTGATTCCCAGTGTGAAGAGCAACGGCAAAGTGGAAGGGAAAGTTATCAAAGCCGTCACCGCCATCCGCAAGCAGAGACTCATCACAATTGAAGGTCGTGGTATGTTGGGTGTGCCAGGCGTGGCGGCGCGGGCATTCGGCGCAGTGGCATCCACGGGCACGAGCGTGCCATTGATCACACAGGCTTCTTCCGAACAGTCGATTTGTTTTGCAGTGCCATCGGAGCTCGCCTCCACGGTCTTATCTTCGCTCGAAAAATCTTTCGCCCGAGAGATCGAAGACGAAGACATTGACCGCGTCTGGGCAACCGAAGATGTGTCCATCATCACCGTCGTCGGTGCAGGGATGCGGCACACACCTGGCGTTTCAGGTCGTGTGTTTAGCAAGCTTGGCAATGATGGCGTGAACGTCCTCGCGATTGCACAGGGGTCATCGGAGGTTTCCATTTCGCTGGTGGTGGAAGCCGACGATACGGAAAATGCGGTCAAGGCGTTGCATGAACTTATTGTTGCAAGTTAGCAAGTTTGCACGTTAGAACGTTGCAAAATATTCAAACCTTTAAACATTCAGACTTTCAAACACAGGAGTTTCTCATGTCCCAATCTCAAATCCCCGTAGCAATTCTCGGTGCAACAGGTTCTGTCGGTCAGCGTTTTATTTCGTTGTTGGATAATCATCCGTGGTTCAAGGTAGTGGCGCTGGCTGCATCCGACCGTTCGGCGGGGCAGCCTTATGCCAAAGCCACACGCTGGGTGTTGGATACACCCATGCCCGAATATGCCCGCGATATGGTGATCGTGCCTGCCAACACCGATGCCGTGCAGGCAAAAATCGTGTTCTCAGCGTTGCATACAGAAATTGCCAATGAACTGGAGCCCGCCTTTGCCAAAGCAGGCGCAGCTGTCTGCTCGAATGCGTCGTCGTATCGAAGAGGTGAAGATGTGCCTTTGCTTCTGCCTGAGATCAACGCAGAGCATATTCAATTGGTAAAGCATCAGCGCAAGAATAAAGGCTGGAGCGGATGTATCGTCACCAATCCGAACTGCACGAGCACAGGTTTGACCATTGCGCTCAAAGCCTTGGATGAGTCCTTTGGCGTGAAGAAAGTTTTCATGGTTTCGTTGCAGGCGCTTTCAGGAGCGGGCTACCCTGGCGTGCCATCACTCGACATCATGGACAATGTCATCCCCAACGTGGGCAATGGCGGCGAAGAAGAAAAAGTGGAATGGGAACCCCGTAAAATGCTCGGCAAATTTAACAACGGCAAAATTGATATGGCTGATATTCAATTCAGCGCACACACCAACCGCGTGGCGGTGATCGATGGTCACACCGTGTGTGCAAGTGTGGCATTAGAGAAACCCGTGGAGCCAGAAGTTGCGATTCAAGCCTTACGCGATTACGCGGCAAAACCGTCAGCGAGGGAACTGCCGTCGGCGCCCAAACCAGTTATCGAAGTCAGAGATGAAGCGGATCGCCCACAGCCAAGACTCGACCGAATGGCAGGTAAAGGCATGACCACCGTAGTTGGTCGCGTGAGGCGTGATCCCATCCTTGATCTGAAATTTGTTGTGCTTTCTCATAACACCATTCGCGGCGCGGCGGGTGCGTCGATCTATAATGCCGAGTTGTTGGTGAATGAAGGTCTTTTGTAGGTCACGCTTGTAGCGTGACCTACAACTACTTACCCAAATGGGTGCTTTATAAATCAACTTGATGAAAACGCTTGACAAGCGTAAAGTTACTATGATATAAACCGCGAAATTAAATATTCGCTCTTATCCAGAGAAGCTGAGGGACCGACCCTTTGAAGCTTCGGCAACCAAACAATAGTTATGGTGCCAAATTCGGCAAATAGGAATGACGCAGGTCATTCGTATCTGGAAGATGAGAGGACGGTGTAGACGTATACCTCTTCTTGTACTTTCAGAAGAGGTAATTTTTTTAAGTTATCTCTTCTGACGGGCGGAATTAATTTATAAAAATTTTATTCAAGAGGAGATAACTCAAATGTCCACAAAAGATCGCAAGTTAGGTTTTGCCACCCGTCAGCTTCATGCGGGCTATTCACCAGACCCCACTACGGGGAGCCGTGCTGTGCCGTTGTATCAAACAACGAGCTATCAGTTCAAGAGCACCGAACATGCTGCGAATTTGTTCGCACTCAAAGAATTGGGAAATATTTATACGCGCTTGATGAACCCCACCACCGATGTGCTTGAACAGCGCATTGCTTCGCTCGAAGGTGGTGTGGCGGCGCTCGCTTCCAGTTCAGGTCATGCTGCGCAGGCACAGGCGATCTTCACCTTGTGCAATGCAGGTGACCACATCGTGACCTCTTCCCGTTTGTATGGTGGAACCTACAGCCAGTTTAAGTACACACTGCCCAAGTTGGGAATTGACGTTACTTTCGTTGACCCCACTGACCCGAAGAATTTCGAAGCGGCGATTCAACCCAACACAAAAATTATCTACGGCGAGACTCTCGGCAACCCCGATATCTCCGTCTTCCCGTTTGAAGAAGTAGCGGCGATCGCCAAGAAACACAATCTCGTTTTGATGATTGACAACACCTTCGCCACGCCGTATTTGTTCCGTCCGTTCGAATGGGGCGCGCACGTCATCACCCACTCAACCACCAAATTCATCACTGGCAACGGCACTTCCATCGGCGGCATCATCGTGGACGGCGGCAACTACGATTGGACCAGTGAGAAGTTCCCGAACTTCAACACACCCGATCCTTCTTATCATGGACTTGTGTACTCCTCCATCGCCGCGGCAGGGCTGCCCCCCTTCGCCATCAAAGCGCGCGTACATGTGTTGCGTGATATCGGCGCTTCTGCTTCACCCTTCAACTCCTGGCAGACCTTGCTCGGCATCGAAACCCTCAACCTGCGCATGGAACGTCATGTACAGAACGCGCAAGCCGTTGCGGAATTCCTTGAGAAGCACCCCAAAGTTAGCTGGGTCAAATATCCTGGGCTCAAGAGTCACCCCGATTATGACCGCGCCAAGAAATACTTCCCCAAAGGTGTTGGTGCAATGATGGGCTTTGGCGTGAAAGGCGGCTTGGAAGCGGGCAGAAAATTCATTGAAAGCCTGCAACTGTTCAGCCATGTTGCCAATGTCGGTGACGCGCGCAGTCTCGCCATTCACCCCGGCTCCACCACCCACAGCCAGTTGACCGAAGATCAGCAAATCACCGCTGGCGTCAGCCCAGATTTCGTCCGCTTGAGCATTGGTCTCGAAGATTTCGAAGACATCAAGTGGGATCTGGATCAAGCGCTTTCATAAATGCAGAAGTGAGAATGCAGAATGCAGATTTTTTATTCTGCATTCTGCATTCCGCATTCATCATTTCCTCTCATGCCTGTAAAAATTCCTTCCACACTCCCCGCAAAAACAACTCTCGAAAACGAGAATATCTTCGTCATGGACGAAGACCGTGCCATTCATCAGGACATCCGCGCCTTGCGGGTTGCCATCCTGAACTTGATGCCCACCAAAATTTCCACTGAAACGCAGATTCTGCGTTTGCTTTCCAACTCCGCTTTGCAAGTGGAAGTGTCTCTGCTGCACACCGCCACCCATGAAGCCAAGAATACCGATGCCGATCACCTCATGGAGCATTACGTCACCTTCGATGATGTGAAGGATCAAAAGTTCGACGGTCTCATCATCACAGGTGCGCCCGTCGAGCAGATGCCATTTGAAGAAGTGGATTACTGGCAGGAACTTCAACGCATCATGGATTGGTCAGAGACCAACGTTGAATCCACGTTTCACATTTGCTGGGGAGCGCAAGCGGGCTTGTATCATAAATATGGGATTCCAAAATACGACTTACCCCGCAAGATGTTCGGAGTCTACGAACACCGCCTCTTAAATCGGACCGAAAGCCTGATGCGCGGATTCGATGACATTTTCCTCGCTCCACACTCCCGCCACACCGAGATCCGCCGCATGGATATCGAGAAGTACACCGACCTGCAAATCCTCGCCGAGTCAGACGAAGCAGGCGTGTACATCGTCAGTGATAAAGCGGGACGCAATCTCTACATCACGGGTCACTCCGAATATGACCCATTCACCCTCAAAGCCGAATACGACCGCGACGTGAACAAGGGACTGCCCATTCACGTGCCGAAGAATTATTATCCCAACGACGACCCGGCTCAAGAACCCACCGTTCGTTGGCGGGGACATGCCAACCTTCTATATTCCAACTGGCTGAACTATCACGTGTATCAGGTCACGCCGTATGACGTAAAGGATATTCCAAGGTAACATTTATTCTTCACGGGTATTAGACATCAATTCAGGGATGATAAATAAGAACGGCATGCCCATGATGACCGCATACGTGATGGGCAACCAGACAAACCCCAGCGCCGCAGAGGCTAGGTTGATGAGACCCGCCATACGGTCTTGATTGATGCGTTTACGTTTTTGTTCCATAGTCAGGTTGTTTGGTGCAAGGTCAGTATCTACAAAAGCATATTTCCAGAACGCCCCCAGAATTACAGAGGAAAGCGCCATATTGATGGGATACAACGCCACTACAAAGGGGTTATCTGGGTAATCTCCAATAAAAGCCGTTAGGAAAGGGAACAGGCTAGCCGAGAAAAGCAGGGCATTGTTCAGCCACAAAAGTTTCGAATCTACTTTGACGATCTGATGTACGATGTGATGATGGTTGACCCAAAAGATGGCAAGAATAAAAAAGCTGAATAAAAACGCCAGAAATTTTGGGGCAATGGTTTTCAACGCCTCCGAAAAAACGGACAGGGAACCATTCTCCAATTCAGGGACATGTAACTCAAGAACAAGGATCGTGAGAATGATGGCGAACATGCCATCACTGAAGGCTTCAAGACGGTTTTTAGTCATAACCACTCCATTAGATACAGTCCATGAGTGCATTCCACCCATGGACTGTTTTTTTAGGATTGAAAACTGGTCAACTTTTCCATGGACATGGAAGAACGGTCTACAAGGGAACCGAGTTTTTGTCCTGCGGCAGAAGCAAACAATGTATTGTTCCATGTGGCAGCGGACTCGGCATTTTCCCAACGCATAATGAGGACGAAGGTCCCATCATCAGTACGCAGCAGTTCACGCCCGGCATAACCCTCATGTTTTGGTCCGACCTCCTGCTGGATCTCGCGCTCCACTTCCATAAGGGCATTTGCATCCACGCCCGCGAGCAATTTGTATCTTGCCAATTCAATGTATGCCATTTTATTTCTCCTTTTTCATTTACTTTTTATGATCGCGTTCGCCGACAATCCTGAACATGGTGACGATGACAAACGCTTCGATTGCAAAGACAACTATGGAGACGACCGTCCCTATACCGAAATTGCCAGAGATGATGCCAATGACCACACTCTGCAATTCCACGAGCGCCCGAACAATCGTCATGATGGCGATGGTTTCAGGCACGCCCACAATGGAGACGATCAGCAATGCCAGTCCGATGGCGAGGTTGCGCGCGCCGAACTCGTAACTTGCAAATTTAGCGGCGTCACTCATCAGGTCAATCCCCGCTGTATTATTTTGAAATAACGCTGACGCGCCGAAATAGTTCGAAATACCGAAGGCAATATTGGCAAGGGCGAGCAGCCCAACAAAAATCCGCACCCAGGTTGGAACAAGTTTCGCATTTGAACTCATAACAAACTCCTTTTCTCTTTTGAAAATCAAATTCGCGCACTGGTTTTTCTAAAACCAATGCGCGAATTCTATTCATCCAAGGGCAAAGATGCCATTTAGGAATTGCGGGAAATCTGGTACTTTTTTCGGAAAGAAGTTCTGAACACAGTGGGAGATTGTCTTGTCTCACGTTTGAAGAAACGGGTGAAATAGGAAGGGTCAGCAAACCCAACGCGTTGACCGATCTCCACCACGCTTTGATCGGAGTGTAATAACAAGCGTTTGGCTTCCACTGTCAGCCGTTGATGAATAAGTTGGCTAGGCGGTACACCCAATACTTTTCGGGTGGTATCTGAAAGATGACCAGCCGTAACCGCAAGCAGGCTGGCATATTCCTGAACACTTTGTTTTTCGAGGTAATGAATATCGATCAGGCGGATGAACTGTTGAACCAACGCATCGCCCGCGCTGACCCTGGCAGACGTCACTTTGGCATGATAAAGGCGCTGCGCCTGAATCAGGAACTGCTGCAAAAGGGATTGAAGCACAACAAGCTTTCCAAAATTCTCGCTTTGATACTCAGCAAGCAGGTCGCGGCAAAAATTGTCAAAGTGGATGGACTGTTCGGGCGGTAGATGCAGGGCAGGTGGATGGTCGACCCGATGAAAGAAATCAAATCCACGCAGGAAGTTGTGATCCAGCCGATTGAGTGAAAGAAAATCATCCGTAAAGAGCAGGACGTATCCGCTTAGGCTTTCCTTGATGATGGGGAAATGAATCTGCCCGGGCGTGATAAAGAACAACGTATTCGGCTGGAAAGGATAACTTTCAAAATCGATATAATGTGTTCCGCTGCCACCCGTGATCCAGAAAATTTCATAATAGGTATGACGATGTGGCACGGTCGGCGTTTCAGCCTCAGATAAGCCGTCAATGCGGGCGATCTCGAAAAAGGTATCGCGGCTATCGGGTCGGCTGAACTCACGCGTTTGTTCGAACTCGTGTAAAGGAAAATCGTCGCTCATGGTTCGATTATAACTGGCTGATTTTGGCAATAAAGAAAAGATGGAACTATTATTCCTGTATACTTAGCTCAAACCCATGCCAAAAATTTTATTACGCCCCGTCACTGAAACTGACTTGCCCATCCTCTTCCAGCAGCAACTTGAGCCCGAAGCCGTTGCCATGTCTACCTACCCCGCGAAAGACCGCGGCGAGTTCATGCGGCATTGGGAAGGAATTCTAAAAAATAAAAATGTGACCGCACGCACCATCATCTACAAAGACAAGGTCACAGGTCACATCATCTGCTGGAAAGAAGGCAAATACGAACAACGCATCGGCTACTGGATCGGCAAGGAGTTTTGGCGGCGCGGTATTGCCAGCACAGCCGTTGCCGAATTTTTACTTCTCATGAAAACCCGCCCGTTGTTCGCAGAAGTGGCAAATCATAATCTTGCATCGAGGCGCGTGCTGGAAAAGAATGGTTTTTCCATTCACGACGAAGGCGGGAAAATTTCGATGTACAAATTAGAGAAATGAATTTGAGGTTTTTCGCAAGAGCGGATAGGGAATTGCCTTTGCATCCATTTTTTCTGCACCAAGAAAATTCACAAAGCGGGCAAATCCACGCGCCAGAGCTTCGGCAAAGGCTTTATCTTTGACAAGGGTTTTATCTTCAAGCCAGAAACCCAAAATGATGAATGTGTTGGTTGTCCGATCCAATTTGCTGTCAAAGCGGGCAACCAGACGGTCGCCCCATAACACCGGCAAAACATAATACCCATACTTGCGCTGATGTTCGGGCTTGTACACTTCCCACACATAATCAAAACCGAATAGAGCTTTTGCCCGTCCACGCGCGCTGACATGATCCAGCGGCGCAAGAAAAACAGCCTCTTCAGTGGTCGTTGTGTTTACAGGTTTCCATGCTTTTGGAATACGCCCGGCGCTCAAATCTGTGATCATCTTTGCATCGTCTGCCAATGCATATTGAATAGCCTTCATTCCATCCACTTTTACTTCGATGATCTCACCATCTGCCAACATGCCTTCGAGAAGTTTCTTTGCTGCCCGGTCTGGTTCGCCGCGTCCATACGAATCACCGGTACGTTGAATGCGCGTGATACCGCCAAAGCTGATTTCTTTTCTAACGAGAAAACGATCCGCTTCGTCCTGGGTCTTTTCGTAGATCAATTCCTTCGGGGCGACATTCTCCGTCAGTGCATAGACCCGCTCAAAGCGTTCGCGATGATGCGTCATCACGTCACCGATGCGCCACAAATAATACAATGCCAGAGCACTGTCTTTTCGTCCACGATAGCTTTGAGTCTTCCTACGATCTGCCGCTTCAAAGTCGCGATTACCCACGGTTTCTCGATCTTTCAAAATAGCGCGGACTTCAACAATCGCCCTGGCATGTTCCTTTGCCATGTGGCGCAGACGCGGATCACCGTAGCCCCCATCCCGTTCACGGTGCATGACCACCCGCCAATAGGGCAACTCCTCCATCGGTCGCGCCGCCAGCCAGCCGCCCCAATCGAAAAACCTGCGTTTTTTGTATGTGGCATCCTCCCACATCTCAGGCTTGTAATTGATCACTCGGCTATATAAGGAAATATCCTGACTGCGTGCGATCATCTGCAACGGATCAAGCTGCAAATATTCCATGGCATGCATGGCTTGCTCAGCACCTTTCAGCCCATGCCAATGCCGCCCGGGCCATAAACCTTGTTTGCCAAGGATAAAACGACGGGCGGTTTCGAGGTTTATAGTCAGCATAGTTTTCTTTTTTACTGGCTTCCAATATTTTTTAACCAGGCGCGTATATCTGCCTCATGGTCGTCATGGAAGTGGTCAAAAATCTCGCCAACCTGAAAACGCTGTTCGTCCAACCACACAAGATAGAACATTCTTCCCCCATGTTGCACCTCTTCGATGCGGACATCCTCAGGTAAATTTTCAATGACGGTAAAAAATTGATAAAACATTTGGCGAGCATCATCCAACACCTCACTCACCGAACGACCACGATTGGTTTCATAGATCCAGGCATTAACCTCATCATCCGATTGCAGTTCTGCGGGCCAGGGCGAAGGTGGTTCCGGAGCACCATGAGCCGCAGCCTGTATGCGGGCGGTAACCCAAGGCTGGTAGCAAGTGATGTGAGCAATCATATCTTTCATAGACCAGTTCCCGTTCACGCCGGGTATCTCCATACGCTCAAGTCCGATATGGTCGAGAAATTCCTCCCAGTGCTTATGTTCTGCCCTTAACCAACTCAAGAGTTCAGTTTTGTTCATGGCTTTCTCCTTAATATCAGAAATGTTCAACGCCACCTTGTCACCCGATCTATAATGCTTTCACTCCGCAACTCCTTGCAAACCTTCCTCAAGCGCGGATGTGCTCCCTGCCACTTCAAATCTGCAAGGTTTTCCTTGAGCGGAACATCTGTCCGCAAGGTGGATAATTCTCTGAAAAGTAAGGCATCTTTATAATTCGACTGAAGGTTTTCAATCAACGTTGTGGCACGCCCCAAACCAAGCGGAATTTTATTCGGGTCTTTAGGGATCGCTTCGATATGCTTGTACTTTGCCAACACGGTGGATGTAGATTTTTCGCCCCAGCCTTGAATGCCCGGGTAGCCATCGGCAGAGTCACCGACGAGGGCGAGGAAATCCGGAATCGATTCAGGCAAGACACCAAATTTTTCGATCACACCTTTTTCATTTAGAGTGATTTCACGGCGTCTGTCCCAACAAATGATGCGGTCATCGTCCACCATTTGAGTCAGATCTTTATCGACAGAACAGATCACGATCTGCTCAACCGATTTAACTTTCTTAAACTTCGCCGCAGCCGTGGCAATCGCATCGTCCGCTTCAAACTTGCCCATAGACCAAACAGGCACCCCCAATGCGGCGACTGTCTTTTCAGCAATCTCAAATTGATTCAAGATGACCGGGTCAACACCCGCGCTGGATTTATAGCCCGCATACATTTTGTTACGAAATGATTCAATGACATGGTCGAACGCAACCGCAACATGGGTCACGCCTTCAGTTTGCAACAACATCAACAAACTGCGGAGCAACCCTACGGTTGCGCCAACTTCCTGTCCGCTGGCAGATTTTTTAGGCGGCGCGCCAAAATGAGCGCGAAATAATTCGTAGGTACCATCAACCAAATGGATCTTCATTCAGACTCCTTATTGTTATGCCCGCATGTCATTGCGGGCTGCCGTTTTTGATTTTCAGCGGCGAAGCAATCAACTCAACAACCTACTGCCGCAAAATCTTCTCCATCGCTTTTCCTTTTGCGAGTTCGTCGATCAATTTATCCAAATAGCGTATTTTTCGCATCAGCGGATTTTCGATTTCCTGCACGCGAACCCCACACACTACACCTGTGATCAGTGAACTATTTGGGTGAAAGGCTGGCGCCTGATCAAAAAAGATTTCAAAACTATTCCCGTCATTAATTTGTTTTTGAAGCCCGGCATGGTCATAGCCAGTCAACCAAAGAATTATCTGATCAACTTCCTCTTTTGTGCGGTTTTTGCGTTCCGCTTTCTTAACATATAACGGATACACATCCGCAAATTTCATTCCAAAAACCCGATGATTGCTTGCATCTTTCATTGCTAAAACTCCTCTTCACTATAATTTGGCTATGATCAAAGCCTGAAACAGCGCGCCGCACTTATCCCAAATCGATTAACTTAATCAAGTCTTTCAGGGCTTTTTCCAACAAGGGCTTCTTTGCCTTTATATCCTGCATATCTGTAAAATAAGTTTTGCGTCTATCTTTGTAATCTCCCTCAAGAATTTTACTCTTGACCTGCGGAATCAACGGGTTATGAAACACCAAAAAGATCCGTTCCATTTCCCACAAATTGAACGTCACCAAATACTCGCCTTTGTAATTGAAGGATGGCGCCTTCCATTTGACCTCTTCTGCAATATCTTTATTCACACCCTTGATGATGGAGCGCACCGCTTCTATCTCCGCCGTGAGCGGGTGACGTAGTTCCCGAAGAAATTCATCCACCTTATCCGTTCGACTGACAGGTGAGCCTTTCTTCTTCAGGTTCTCCCCCACCTTTCCCTGTTTGAAAGACAAGCCTTCTGCTTTCAAGGCTTCACTAAGAATTCTCAATGCCTTCGGCCCCATGCCATGCAGTTGAGCCAACTCTGCTTCGGTGAGCTTGCTTAACTGCTTTAGGTTTGTATACCCTGCCGCCTCCAAAGCACGCGTAGCAGGTGAACCGATCTTGGGAAAATTAGAAATTGCCATACATACTCCTTACGCCAATTCACCTTCAGGCAATGTTTCAGGTTCATGATCCATGTATCGTTCAGAAAGCAACTTGTAATATTTTGTATTCATGGCAGCTACAGTCAGGATCAAACCAAGAATACCCGTCACCGTGAAAACCAAGGCAATGCCTCTAGCGGGTCCAGTGCCGAACCAATCGCCAATGAGACCCACACCCGCGCCAGTGGTCATAAACGGGATGAAAAAGGTCTCAGCAATGGGACCAATCAAAAAGGTCGTCAGAGGCGCGGCGGATTGTTCCACGCTTTGAGCGAATCCGAAGACACGTCCCTGCCTTTCCTGCGGGACAACCTTTTGAAGGATCGTCTGTTCTGCCGCCTCAATGAACGGAACCACGCTGATATAAATTAACATACCCACTGAAAGCAAGACAATGGAAGGCTGAATTGTGAATAAAGCAGAAATAATCCATATAACGATGTTGGCAGCGAACATTGCAAAAAGTGGATTCTTGCCCAGACCATATTTTGAGATAAACATCCCGCCAAGGATAAAGCCACAGCTGATCACAGCGAAGAGCAAGCCCCATGTTTCCACCGAAACCAGTGAAAGCCCATAGGCATCCATGAGACCCATGAAGGTGCCGCCTAAAAAGTTGTTGATGGTGCTGAAAAGGATCAATGCCATCAAGCCGGGAATCGCAGCGACCACGGCAAAGGTGCCGCGCAGATCCACTTTGCCTTGTTGATGTTCGAGATGCACAATTTCTTTTTCTGGAATGGGCAAAAACCACATATGAAGAATTGAAAAAATCATCATCGTGATTCCAAGGATCAAAACATAATACATGCCGCCCGCACCCACCAACAAACCGCTGATGGCGGAACAGATCAAGAAGGCAATGCCAAAAGCAGTACCCGTAAGCCCGTTCGCCTTCGCGCGTCCCTCTTCGGGAATTAATATCGTCACCAAGGTTGGCACTGCAATTCCACGAATATTCCCTGCAATCACACCAATTAACAATAAGACATTGAATATCCAAAGCGTGGGGGCGGTCGGGTTCTTCCATGTTTCGGCTGGCATCAGCAAATAGATCACAAACCCAATGATGTAAATAATCAACGAGATCGTACCCGAAAGGATCATGACATTCTTTTTCTTGTTATGGTCGACCAGGCTGCCAAACCAAATGCCCAAACCAGCAGTCAAGACAAGATAAATCCCTGAAACGATTGAGGTGGCTGTAACAGATTTGGTTTCAAGGTAAATAAAAAATATCATTGCAAACCAAACTGTCATATTGGTCACGTTCGCTAAAACAGTATTCGCTAAAATTTGATAAAAGGTTTTCATTCCATTTCCTGTTTATTTCTAAAACGAAATCAACTTTAGGTTTGCTCCATTATTTTGCATCTTAATTTTTCAAATACGCACTGGTAAGCGACCCCTTCGCTTTCAATAATTCTTTAGGCGTGCCTTCGAACATAACCTTACCCCCTTTATGTCCGCCTTCGGGACCCATATCGATGATCCAATCAGCATTTTTGATGACGTGCAGATTATGTTCAATGACCACAACCGTATTACCTGAATCCACGAGGCGATTGATGACCTGCATGAGATGCCCGATATCGGACATATGCAAGCCGGTGGTGGGTTCATCCATGATATAGATGCTGCCTTGCTTGTGCAACTCACTGGCAAGTTTGATGCGCTGACATTCGCCGCCTGAAAGGGTACTCAAGGGCTGCCCGAGTCCGAGATAGTCCAAACCGACATCGCTCATGGCTTGCAGTTTTTTGACCACTTCTTTCAACTCAAAATATTCGAGTGCCTGCCCCACATTCAATGACAGAACCTCTGAAATATTTTTCCCATTCAGTTTATACGCAAGCACTTCATCTTTAAAACGTTTGCCGCCACAAACTTCGCATGGGGATTTCACGCTATCGAAAAACGACAGTTCGGTATAGATCACGCCAAGTCCCTGACAGTTCTCGCACGCACCTTTTGAGTTAAAACTGAACAAAGCTGGCTGCACTTTATTAGCAGATGCAAACGCCTTGCGGACATCATCCAGAATGCCGGTGTAGGTAGCGGGATTCGAGCGGCTGTTGACTCCCACCGCGGATTGATCGATCACAACCGCATCGGGATGTTGATGCTGAAACACTTCGTTGATGAGTGAGCTTTTCCCAGATCCAGCCACACCCGTGACCACAGTCAATACGCCCGTTGGAATGTTCACACTGACGTTTTGCAGATTATTGACTTTCGCATTTTTTATCGGCAATTTCCCTGTCGGCGCGCGGAATGAATCTTTAATGGGGACGGATTGCTGCATGTGCATACCCGTCAACGTCTTAGCCTTGAGCAAGTTGGCATAACTTCCTTCGAAAACGATTTCGCCTCCCTGCGGACCTGCATGTGGACCCACGTCCACGATATGGTCTGCCACTTTGATGACATCCGGGTCATGCTCCACCACAATGACGGTGTTCCCTTTGTCACGTAATTTTTGCAACAACTCATTCATGCGATGCACATCACGCGGATGCAAACCCACGCTTGGTTCATCGAAGATGTAGATCACATCCGTGAGGCTGCTACCCAGATGTTTGACGATCTTTACACGTTGCGACTCGCCGCCCGAAAGTGTGTCCGTTTCGCGGCTGAGGCTGAGATATTCCAAGCCAATATCCACGAGATGTTGTAACCGCTCAAGCAACGCATTGACCATCGGCTGAGCGGCAGGGATCTTGATCTTTTTTACAGCTTCGATCAAATCAGGGATCTCCATGCTCGTCAGGTCGGCAATGTTATAGCCGTTGATCTTACAATTCAAGACGGTCTTGCTCAAACGAGCGCCGTTACATTCGGAACAAGGTCCCATTGTCATGAAAGGCTCGATTGCCTTTTGAGTCCGCTCGGATTTGGTTTTCAGATCTTGCTTGATATATTTATTGGTAAAACGGTTGACGATACCTTCATAGGTCATGTTGAAGTCTTTTGCCCCTATTTTGGTCTTGACCTTGATGGGCTCGCTATACAAAAGGTCGTTCAATTCCTTTTGGGTGTATTTGGAAATCTTCTTATCCGGGTCGAACAAACCGGTATTGATCAAATTACTCCAACCCCAGCTTTCCACGGCATATTCTGGGAACAGGATTGCGCCTTCATTTAAGGATTTGGATTTATCGAGGAACTTGTCCATGTCCACATCGAGCTTGCGACCGAGACCGTTGCAGTTCGGGCACATGCCTTGCGGGTCATTAAAGCCGAAAACATTGGTGGGTCCCACGTGGGGTTGACCAAGGCGCGAAAACATCATGCGTAGGATCGTGTTGATGTCGGTGATCGTGCCCACGGTCGAGTGTGAGCCGCCGCCCATCCGCTTCTGATCCACTACAATGGACATGCTCAAGTTTTCGATGGAGTCCGCTTCGGGTTGGGAATATTTCGGCAGGAAGTTCCGCACGAACATGCTGAAGTTTTCGTTGAGCAAGCGCTGTGATTCGGTCGCGATCGTGTCGAACACGATGGACGATTTACCCGAACCGGACACACCTGTGAAAATGGTGATCTTGCGTTTGGGAATGCGCAGCGAAACGTTCTTTAAATTGTTCTCGCGTGCTCCATGAATCTCAATAAATTCCTGCGGCATGGTCTCTCCTCTATTATCTCTGCCAGATATAAACAAAATAGGTGGGTAAAAGCAAATTCGCTTTTGCCCACCCAAGACAAAGGACTTGTATTTTAGAACATTTTTTCTAATTAATCAAGGCGGAACATCATATCAGACTGGCAACTCTACGCATTATTTTGATGTATTCACCTTTACAGCATCAAGTATAAGTCTTTTTAACGCCGTCGCGTCAATTGCATCTTCTTCATAAAAATCGATGGCGCGGACGGTTTTGCTGTCCAGCCGGGTGTTGAAGATTTTTTTCGAGTCCTTGATCTGAGCGCCTTTGGGGAAGGTCAGCCGCACAGCATTTTTGAGAATGTCAGCAACGCACAAGATGCCATCATGAGACCAAACAGCGACGCCCTCTGGCTTGGAAGGTTTCTTCCATTTCACTTCTTCCACCACAGCAGGGTCGGCTTTCTTGATCGCCGCACGGAGTTGCGACAGTTTCTTGCCTTTCCAACCCGCAGCATTTTCGATGATGTCATCGATCTCTTGAGATGGCGTCTTGCCCGCTTTCATTCTCAGCTTACTGCCTTTTTCACCAGCGCGGTGATCTTCGCCTCTTCAGCGGATGTCAACTTAATAAGCGCGAAACTAGCCGCCCACATATTGCCATCGTCCAACTTCGCATCGGGCTGGAAGCCGAAAGTTGCATACCGCACCCCAAACTTGCTCGCCGCCTGAAAGAAACAAATGACCTTGCCGTCTTTGTCAGCATAAGCTGGCATGCCGTACCAGGTCTTCGGCATGAGGTTCGGCGCAGCAGCCGTCACCAGTTCATGGATCCGCTTCCCCATCGAACGATCCGTTGGGTCTTTCATCGCGGCAACTGCTGCCAGCAAGGCTTTCTCGCCTTCTTCTCTATTCTTGCTTGCTTTCGCTTCCAACTTCAATTCCAACGCACGCGCCTTCATCGCGGCTTTTTCGTCGGCGGTAAAACCTTCTGCTTTTTGTGTGGTCTTTTTAACTGGGCTCATGGAAATCTCCTTTTCTTTACCTTGCCATAAAATCAATTTAGTTATATAATAAAGATACTTTATTGTAAAGATAATGTCAAGGGACATTCCATGTCAAAATCAACAAAGACCAATCTGAAAATACGCGCCTTGATGGCGGTGAGAGATTACGGGGTGAACCTGACCCACTTCCGCAACACCATGAACGAATGGGCGGGACTCAACGCCACCGACATGGAATGCCTGAGGTTATTAACTCAAAAAGGCACCGCCACTCCCACCGAACTTGCCAAACATACGGGTCTCACTTCCGGCGCAACCACCGCCATGCTCGACCGGCTTGAAAAAGCGGGCTTGATCGAACGCCGACCTAACCCCAATGACCGCCGTGGGACTCTGATCGCGCCTGAAGCATCGAGCAGCACAAAGATGGCGTCATGGTTCGAATCAGCACGCAAAGCTCAAGACGAGTTAATGTCCACGTATTCAGAAAGTGAACTTGAAATTATCGCCGATGTATTCGAGCGTTTCGCAAAACTATGGGACGAAGAACGCGAGAAGGTTCAAGCGGCATCGCGCTCGTAATTCACGACGAACACTCCGCTCGTGCCAACCACGTTTTCCGTCACTTTGAATTTCGCAAGGATCGTGCCATCGGCGAACAGGCGTTTTCCACTGCCCAATGTGACCGGATACAGCATCAGCCAGAACACATCAACCAAGTCATGCTTCATAAGCGTCTGAAGAAGTTCACCGCTTCCCCACACATGCAAGTCTGGTCCTGGCTGTTGTTTGAGCTTGGCAACTTCGCCAGCGATGTCTCCGCTTAAGAACACAGAAGGCTGCCATTCACTAGATACTCTGGTATTTGACGCAACATACTTGGTTGCCGAATTTACATTAGCCCAAATATCGGCATGGTGTGGCCAATACGGTTCCCAGATTTCAAACGTTTTCCGCCCCAGTAACAAGTCGAACGGACTGTTCATCTGCTTTCGCAAAAGCCCACCAGTGACCTCATCACCGTAGTGCGCTATCCAACCGCCATGCGCAAAACCACTGCTGGTATCTTCCTCCGGTCCGCCTGGCGCTTGGATCACGCCATCCAAAGAAATATGTTCAAGTACAACAATTTTTCTCATGATCACGCACCGGCATGTGCTTTTTGCAAATCGGCAATAATGATCTTCTGCATGTTCAACATGGCATCCATCACACGCCCCGATTTTTCAGGGTCTGGGTCACTCATTAACTCACCCAACTGCTTCGGCACGATCTGCCACGATAATCCATACTTGTCCTTCAACCAACCGCACATCGATTCCTCGCCCCCATCGGCAGTTAATGCATTCCAAAAATAATCCACTTCTGCCTGGTCTTCGCAATTGACATACATCGAAACCGCTTCATTAAACTTAAACTGCGGTCCCGCATTCAAGGCAATGAAGTCCTGTCCATCCAATGCAAAAGCGACCGTGAACGCCTGTCCACTGGGCGAACGCGAAATGTTATACACCTTTGAATTCTTGAACAGCGACACATAAAAATTCATCGCTTCTTCGGCTTGTGTATCGAACCATAAAAACGGGGTAACCTTTGTCATTTCAATCTCCTTTGGCTTTCTTCTTATTTACTGCTAAATGCAGTTTGATAACTCTTTCAATCAGTTTACTTGGAAGCGGCTCATCGAGCGCAAATTTGACCGTGCCTTTGCCGTCTACATATTTTGCGATTTGACGTTCGAACGCCTCACTCCCCGCCGGAACCGGGTACAGCGACACATGCTTTTTCCACCCCGCAAAATGAATGAAGTTCCTGCCGTTCAACTCAAACGCCGCGATCTGATAACTGATTCTCTCTTTTGCTTCTGGCGCAAGCATCTTAATCAAAGCGCGAATCTGACGCATATAATCCTGCGACTCTGGCGGACACGCCGCAATATATTCGTCAATAGATTGAAAATTAGTTTTCGCCATTTTGTCCTTCCATCAGTTCCAATAATTTCGTAGTCGTGTTCCAGTTACGGATGGTCATATTTTGATAAACAGGTGTGCCAATAATTTTGGTGAGATGGCTTTGCGCGGCACGGCTGATAAGACGCGAGAAATAAAGCGCCTGTTTGCCTGCATAAGCCGTATCCACACCCTCGCGGACTTTTACGCTTTTCATTGCTTCCTTGGAGGTCAGCGGCTCTTTCAAAAAGATGACATCATAGCGAAATTTCTTGTCTTCTGCACCAAAGCCCTGCGGCGCAGATTGAACAACGGCTTTCAGTTCTTTTTGCGAGACGAGCACCACCTTTGCGTCAAAATTGAAGCGCTTGGAAAGTCCAACTTCTATTTTGGTCGTCAAGGCGGCTTTATCGTTTTCTGGAGATTCAAGCAGAACATTGCCGCTTTGTATGTAGGTTCGTACATTGGTAAAACCCATCTCTTCAAAGCTGGCTTTCAAGTCTGCCATTTTGATGATGTTCTTACCGCCGACGTTGATTCCGCGCAACAGGACGAGGTATTGGGTCATGGGATTCGCCATCAGACTAACGAATAAGCTCGTAGTGTTGAAACAGCACACCCGTAGGAAGAGGCGCAGATTCGATCAACTTCAACTTTACATGCTTCTCATCTGGAAATAATTTTTTACCAACCCCAAACACAATCGGGTAGACGTGCAAAAAGAATTCATCCACCAGATCATTTTCGATGAGGGTGTGCATTAGTACGCTACTGCCATCCGAGAGAATATCTTTGCCGGGTTGGTTTTTGAGTTTACGAATCTCTTCAACTACATTGCTGCTGATGATAGTGGAGTTGCTCCACGCTGCCGAAGATTTTAGTGTGGTGGAGACGACGTATTTTTTGACATTGCCAAACGGGTTTTCTTCGGGCGGCAAAGGCTCGAATGCGTCGCCGTGCGTCTTCCAGGTTTTACGCCCGAGCAAAAGCGTATCGGCGGTTTGCATGGCTTTCGAGAAACGCAGACCGATATCGTCATGCCAGAAGGGAATCGTCCAACCGCCGTGCGTGAAGCCGCCCTCGGTATCTTCGTCTGCGCCACCAGGGGCTTGAATAACGCCATCGAGAGAAATAAATTGGTGAACAATCAGTTTGCGCATGAGGTTTCCTATTAAGACAAGGTTTATCTTATTTTAGAACATATTTTCTGATTTCACAAGATGAAAATCAAATTCATACATGGCTGTAGCAAAGTAAATTGACAAACAGTACGGCATATTCAAAGGGCTTAACGCGAATGTCACAAATGGGTCGAATAACGCGAATTTTCATGAGATATTCGTTTCGTGAAATTCGTGTTAAATATCTTCTGACTTTGCTACAGCCATACAAATTCATATTGATGAACACGGATAAGATGGTTCTCTTCGTGGATGAAAAAAACCGCCTCTTTCGAGACGGCTTTTTATCATCCTTTGAAGCGCGGATACGACCCCAGCACTCGCAACATCACGGCGTATTCGCTCAGGTGATCAAGTGCGCGTTGTACGGTCTCATTTTGCAGCGAGCCGATCAGATCAATATAAAAAAGATATTCCCACGGCTTGCCCTGTAACGGGCGGGATTCGATTTTGGTCAGGTCAATATCGCGCAGGGCAAAAACAGACATAGCTTTGAAGAGTGACCCAGGCACGTTCTTGAGCGAAAACACGATGGAAGTCTTCGCATCGGACTCAGGGGTGGTTGCCTCTCGTTGGACAGCGAGAAAACGCGTGAAGTTTTCCTGGTTATCTTCAATGCCTTCTTCTAGAATTTCCATGCCGTAAATTTCCGCTGCACGTCGTGAAGCGATTGCCGCCACATCCCGCGCACCGGACTCTTTCAGCATCTTCACACTGCCCGCCGTATCGTAAACGGTTTCTGGCTTGATTCCTAAGTTCCGCAAATAGGCGGCACACTGCCCCAAGGCTTGCGGATGGCTGATGGCTTTTTTGATGTCTTCTTTTTTCACCCCGGGGTTTGCGATCAGACAATGCCGCACGCGCAGGAAGTACTCCCCCACAATGTGCAGGTCGTGCCGCAAGAGCAGGTCGTAGTTTTGGTGAATGCTGCCTGCCAGTGAGTTTTCAATGGGAGCCAGCAACATATCGCTTTTGCCGTTGAGCACCGAATCAAACATCATGTCGAATGACTCACAGGGTACGGTTTCGACTTCTTTGCCAAAATAATTAAAAACGGCTTGTTCGCTGTACGCGCCGGGTTCGCCTTGGAAGGATACTTTCATGATGACTCCATGGGGTGAATGGTAATTAGAGAATAGAGATTGGAGATTGAAGATTTACCAATTACCAATCTCCAATTACCGCTCTTCCGCCCATTCAATAATTTTTCGAAAACCCGCTTCCACATCTTCATCGGAGGCGGCAATGCATAAGCGGGCAAAGCCTTCGCCTTGCTCACCAAATGCCGAGCCAGGCACAAGCGCTACGCCGACATCATCGAGAAGGCGTTCACAAATTTCAACCGAAGACATTTTCAACGGACGCATATCAAGGAAGAAGTAGAACGCTCCTTGTGACGGGGTGACGATGACCTTGTCACTTTCGAGTTCGCGGGCAAGGCGCAGAACAAGGTCGCGGCGTTTGGCATAGGCGGCGCGCATAGAAAGTGTCACCTCTTGCATGGCGGGGTCGGTCAACGCAAAGGCAGCGGCTTTTTGAATGAAGGGTGCCACACAAGTGATGGAGTTTTGGCTGGCTTTCAGGGCATTGCCGATCACCTTTGCTGGCGCAGCCAGAAAGCCCACGCGCCAACCGGTCATGGCATACGATTTGGACAGGCTATGGACGATCAATGTCCGCTCTTTGGCGCCTTCAATGGCGGCTGCGCTGGTGGGTTTTTCGCCGTAATATAAGCTGCCATAGACTTCATCGGCAACGATCCATAAATTATTTTGGGCGGCAAAGTCTTGCAGTCGCTGCAAATATTCACGGGTGGGGTATGTACCGGTTGGATTCGAGGGGTAGTTGAGTACGATGATCTTGGTTTTGGTAGTGAGCGCTTTCAGCCAAGAGTCGAAATGAGGGATGAACCCATTCTCGGCGGGGGCAGGGATGCGCTTCACATCTCCCCGCAACATGGTTGCCATATTCGAGTGTGTCGCCCACGAAGGGTCGGGAATCAGCACTTCATCGCCTGGGTTGAGGATGGATTGCATGGCTGTGTAATAGGCGTGGATGCCGCCATTGGTGACGAGAATTTCTGTGTTAGGGTCGTAGTCTACGCCTTCATCGCGTTTAAGTTTTTGGGCAATGGCGTTGCGCAATTCGACGGTGCCGTTGCTGGGACCATAATGGGTCTGCCCGGCTTGCATGGCATTGAGCGCGGCTTGGGCAATGGCAGGGTGTGTGCCGAAATCGGGGTCGCCCACTTGCAGGCTGATGATGGGTTTACCCGCGGCTTTGAGCGCCATGATGCGATCCGTCAGTGAGACGGTGGCAGACTGGCGAATGAGTTCAAATTGCTGGTTGAGAGTTTGCATTGCGTGAGTGTATCAAGGAAATAAAAATCCCGCCATTTCCAGCGGGATCGTTCTTTATTCAGTAAATGGGGATGATTTTTCGGGCGGCGGAACATTGCGAATGGGCAGGATAAAAGAGAAAACGCTCCCTTTTCCTTCCTCACTATCCACCCAAATACGCCCGCCGTGCATTTCAACCATTACCTTGGCAACTGATAACCCAAGCCCCATGCCCCCATGACGACGGGTAAGATGCCCTTCGACCTGATAGAAACGCTCGAAGATGTGAGGAATATCCCTGGCGGGAATCCCCACGCCATTATCTTTTACTGATACTTTTACATAATCCGGTTCTTTTTCACCGCGTAAAACAACCTCACCGCCCGGGTTGGTAAAGGCAATGGCATTCTTAATTAAATTGCCCAAAATGATCGCAACCTTACCGCCATCTACTTCCACCCATAGTTCCTGTCCGGGGGGTAATGTCTTTTTGATGGTTATTTTTTTATCTGCTGCCATCTCTGCAAAAGAGATGCTTACATCTTCGATCACCCGCGCCAGTGACACCTTGCGTGAACGAACCAGTGCGCCGCCCGTCTGGTAGTTATCCACACTGGTCAGGCTTTCGATGATCTCCTTAAGGCGTGACGCATTGCGAATAATAGCATCAACCTGTTCATCATACTTGTTATCGTCCAGAAGTTCCTTCAAAAAAGTGGCATGTCCCAGGATCAAGCCCAGCGGCGTGCGCAGTTCATGAGATGTGATCGCAATGAACTCACTCTTCATTGTGTCTAATTTGCGAACTTCTTCTTCGGTGGAGCGTATCTCATTTTCAAGTGTATTATTTTGAAGCGCAATGGCACAAAACGAAGCAAGCGTCTCCAAAATATTAATATCAGACTGGTCGTACTTGCTTTTCTTATTAAATGCTTCGATCACCCCAATAGGCTTTCCACGTAAAATGACCGGCGCTGCAAGGAGTGAATAGGTGTTGAATCCTGCCAGATTATCCACTTTTTTATAATGACGCGCATCGTTAGAGGTATCATTCACTGCAACCGGTTCAAGATTCAAAAACGCCCAACCCGCCACACTTCCATTAAGTGGAACCCGTACCGAACGAACCGCATCCTGATGAAACCAAGGGATGAACCTGAAATAAAAATCCATGGATTCTTCATCATATTGCAATAAAGAAGCGCCTTCACTTTCTGTCAACTCAACAATAGTGGAAAGCAGCGACTTTAAATACACATCCAAATCTGTCTGAACAGATAGCTGACGGGCTTCAAATAGTAATTTTTCAAAAGTTTTTATCGGATCGGTATTCATAATTGCTTTAGTAAGATTATACTTCACGGTTGTATCTGAAAAATAGCCTGTAAAACCAACAAGGAAACTGTAATTTAGGAGATTAAATAAATGGCAAACAAGAAAAAAGTAAGAGTGGCAATTATCGGGGTGGGAAACTGCGCTTCCTCCCTTGTGCAAGGGGTGCAATTCTACAAAAACGCCAAAAATGACGATGTGATTCCCGGCATTATGCACCCCATGTTGGGTGAATACCATATCGGCGATATTGAATTCACCATGGCAATTGACGTCAACGCCACCAAAGTTGGCAAAGACCTCTCAGAAGCCATCTTCGCCGACCCCAACAACACCTACAAATTTTGCGACGTACCCAAACTCAATGCCCCCGTTGTACGCGGCATGACCCACGATGGCTTGGGCAAATACCTCAGCCAGGTCATCGAAAAAGCGCCCGGCTCCACCGCTGATATTGCCAAACTACTCAAAGAAACCAAGACCGAAGTCGTCATCAGCTTCCTGCCCGTCGGCTCAGAGATGGCAACCAAATGGTACGTTGAACAGATCCTCGAAGCAGGCTGCGCCTTCGTCAACGGCATTCCGGTCTTCATCGCCTCCTCCGAATATTGGGGCAAACGCTTTGAAGATGCCGGTCTGCCCATCCTCGGCGATGACATTAAAAGTCAGGTAGGCGCCACCATTTTGCACCGTCAACTCGCCACCCTCTTCATCGACCGCGGCGTAAAGATCGAACGCACCTACCAACTCAACTTCGGCGGCAATACCGACTTCCTCAACATGCTCGAACGCGAACGCCTTGAAAGCAAAAAGATTTCCAAGACCAACGCCGTCACCAGCATGATCCCCTACGAGATGGATCCCAACAACGTCCACGTCGGTCCCAGCGACCACGTCCCCTGGCTCACCGACCGCAAGTGGGCATATATCCGCATGGAAGGCACCACATTTGGCAACGTGCCCCTCAACATGGAAGTCAAACTCGAAGTGTGGGACAGCCCCAACTCCGCAGGTGTAATGATCGATGCCTTGCGTTGCGCCAAGATCGCACTCGACCGCGAACTCGCCGGTCCCATCGTAGGTCCATCCTCCTACTTCTTCAAGACCCCGCCCAAACAATTCCGCGATGAGATCGCCCGTCAAAAAGTGGAAGATTTCGTCTCCGGCAAAAGCGATGAATAAACGTAAGGACGACCCTCGCGGTCGTCCTTTTTTTTCGATTAGAATTCGACGCATGAAAAATAATTACGGAATAAAAATCACGCATCTTCTCTTAACATTCAGCCTGTTTATGGCGCTTCTGGCAGGGTGCGCCCCCGCAGCACCAACCCCCGACCAAAACCTGGCGCTAACCGCTGCCGTCGAAACCATGGTCGCCCAACTCAGCCAGCCCACCGCCACCCTCGTCCCAACTGAAACAGCCATCCCCACCGCAACAGCCATCCGCACACCGCCCGCACTGCCCGCCACCTACCAGACCGCATTGCTAAAATCACACGACATCCCGCGTACCTACATCGCAGATACCTGCACCTATCTGCAAAACAAATGGGCATCGAACAAAGCCGCCCCCGGCACGGTAGTGATGGTCGTCATGCATCACGGCATTAACAAAGGCGAAGCCAGCGGAAATGACATCACCGTAAACCAACACAAAAAGATCATGGATAGCCTTTTTGAATCTGGCTTTCAAGCCATCAACATGCAGCAACTATCCGATTTTCTCTACAACAACGATTACATTCCCCCGCGTTCCGTCATCTTCATCGTAGATGACCGGCACTTCGCCGAATATTTCAATGACCATTTCCGCCCGTATTACGACCAATGGGGCTGGCCCGTTATCAACGGTTACATTGGCATTGATGAACGGACAGACCTCTGGGCAGAAAATGCCGCCCTCTCTGCCGAAGGCTGGGTCGATTATCAATCTCACGGCTATATTCACAACATCCCCATCACCGAAGGCTCCACCGACGATTTCATTACCAGCGAAATGGGCGGCGCAATTTCATCCATCCAAAAATATATGAATAAAACGCCCATTGCCTACGTTTGGCCCGGCGGCGGATTCTCCAAACGCGCCGTGGAAATCGGACCCACCCTCGGCTACAAACTCGGCTTCACCGTCAACCCACGCGGCCCCGTCATGTACAACTGGATTCCACAAGCCGATACAGTGAACGATTCAAATCCCCTGGCAATTCCCGAAACCCCGGCGGGCAATCCCCTCATGACCCTGCCCCGTTATTGGAGCTACGACGTACTGAACAATATTGACACAGTACGCACCATTGGCAATGAAGCCGCCGCCTACGAAGAAGCAAACAAAACCACCGAGTTGGAATACTACGACATCGTCTGCGCACCCACATACGGAGCGCTTCCGTAAACAAGCCCATGGCTATGGGTAATGGAATTACGATTTCATCGCCCATAGCCAATCTCCCGAATTTGTTACAATTCCACCCGTATGCAAAACACAAGAAACACCCTAAAGCATTTTGTGCTTCGATTTCCCCCCATCATCATTCTTATAAGTACTCTGATCTCCTGTCAGTTAGCCCCTTCCCCGGCGCCAAGTGAAAGTACAACCTCTCAGCCGCCCGCCCCGCCATTGCCAGAAACGTATCAAACCGATTACCTAAATCCGCTTGATATTCCTCACTCCTATATTGAACCAACCTGCCGCGCCCTGCGCTACAAATGGAGCCCATTTAATTCCAAGCCAGGCACCGTGGTGATGATCATCCTGTTCAAAAATATCAACCGCGGCACCGCCGACCTGCCAGATAGCATCACCGTTGTAGATTTTCTTATTTTGATGAGCCAGCTTGAAGAACAGGGGTTCGAGGCGATAAACGCCGAAAGATTACAAGCATTTATGGAACGCAATGCCCCGATCCCGCCCCGATCCGTTATTCTGGTTCAGGATGGTAATCAGTCTGCCGATTATTTCGACAAAAACTTCGGCGAATACTTTGCCCGTCTGGGCTGGCCCGTGGTCAATGGCTGGGTGAGCGAACAAAACGTGGATGAAAACCTGCGCCTTGAAAACTTCGAAATGGAATACGAAAATTTTGTAGATCATCAGGCACGCGGCACCACCTCCGATGTTGTTCTTAAAGATGAAACCGCCAAAACTGTTATCGTGCGCGAACTGCAAGGTTCATTAACCGGTTTTGCAGATCAATTTGGCAAAACACCCAATGTCATCATTTGGCCCAATGGCGGGTTTGGCATTCGTCCAATTGAAGCAGCCAGACAGCTAAAATACAGAATTGGCATCACCCAAAACCCACGCGGTCCCATCATGTTCAACTGGGTTCCGCTTGCAGATGATTTTGACCCTGAACGCCCCAACCTCATTCCCGAAGGGCGCATTGTAGATCCATTAATGACGCTGCCCGCTTACCCAGCAGAAGAAGCGCTGCTCGCCATTGATACAGCCCGCGCCATTGGGAATCAAGCAGCAGCATACGCCGAAGAAAACAAAGCCGCAGAGCTTGGCTATTACAATATCGTCTGTGCAGATGAATACGGACCCATGCCCACCCCCCCATAGGAGAAAACTATGTCTGATTGTATTTTTTGCAAGATCATCAACGGAGAAATTCCAAGCACGAGCGTATTTCAAGATGAGCAAACCTACGCCTTTCGTGATATTGCTCCCGCCGCCCCCACTCATATTTTGATCGTACCCAAACAACATATCGACTCGGTCAACGCCATGACAGAGGCTGATGAACAAGTGATCGGACATCTCTTCAACGTTGCCCGCCAGATCGCCGCACAAGAAGGTTTAAGCGAACCTGGTTATCGCCTTATCATCAACACCAATGCCAATGCAGGACAGACCGTGTTCCACATTCACCTGCACCTACTTGGCGGCAGGCAATTGAAGGCAATGGGGTAAAATCACCAAAGCGATCAGCGCAAAACGGGCTGGTCGCTTTTTTATAAAACAGGAGAATTCATGCCCGAACGAGAAATCTATCTTTTATCGCCGCGCGCACTCAACCCCGAAACCATCGCCGTAGCCTTTGCAAAGACCTCCCGCTCACCCGAATCATTTCGTGAGATCGCCGCAGAACTCAGCGATGAATCCTCGGCGCAATTCCACGAAAAATGGGTCGTGGGTTATGGTCATGCCTCGGTTGCAGAACATGCCGTTTTGCACATTGCCTTCGAAAACGTTTCGCGCGTTGCCATTGAAACAATCGAAGGCAACCGCCTCGCCTCGTACACTGAAAAATCCACCCGCTACCAAAAATGGGGCATGGATGATTTCACCGTGCCCGCCGAACTAGATGGACATCCCCTGCGTGATGAGTTCATCGAAACCGTGCGCCTCCTTTTCTCAGCCTATGCTGAGTCGCTCGAACCGACAAAGAATCTCATCGTTGAGCGGACTCCGCGCCGCGAGAACGAAAGCGACGAAGCCTACGACCGCCGCATCCGCTCGCAGTACGTGGATCGCTGCCGCTTCCTGCTGCCTGCCGCCGCCAACGCCAACGTGGGGATGACCGCCAACGCCCGTGTCATTGAATTGACCATTCGCAAGATGCTCTCCCATCCACTTGCAGAAGTGCGCCAGATCGGCGAGAAATTAAAGGAAGTTTCCAAAGCGGAAACTCCCACACTGGTGAAATATGCCGATGCCAATGAGTATGCGGTGAACACAATGCAAGAACTCGAAAGTGGGAAGTGGAAAGTGGAAAGTGGAAAGTCAGACTGGTGTACGCTGATTGACTACGACAAGGATGGCGAGAAGAAAATCCTTGCTGCCGCGTTGTACCGCTTTGATGAAATCCCCTACACCGATGCGTTGAAGTATGTAAAGTCGCTTAAGAAGAAAGAACGGGAAGCGCTTGCCAAAACCCTGCTTGGCAAACTGGGTAAATACGATACGCCCCTGCGAGAACTGGAATACGCCAACTATACCTTCGACCTTGTTATGGATCAGGGCGCGTATGCCGAATTCAAACGTCACCGCATGATGACGCAGACCCCGCAGCGGCTGACCGCAAGGCTCGGGTGGACGACTCCGCTCCTTATAACGGAAGCAGGCTTCGGCTCCAGGTACGAGGCGGCGATGCAAGCCGCGGCACAGATGTATGAAAAACTCCACGCCTTTAATCCCGATGTCGCCCAGTACATCGTCCCAAATGGATTCAATCGCCGTGTGCTGACGCAGTTCAATTTGCGTGAGGCATTCGCGTTCTGCCAGTTGCGCACCGCTGCCAACGCGCATTTTTCCATTCGGCGGGTGGCGCAAAAAATGTTTGAAGAGATTTCAAACGTCCACCCGTTGCTTTCAAAGTATATGAAGTTACGCGATGAGAGCTGGCAAAGCGTGGAAGAAAATTATTTTTCAAAAATTTAACCCCGCAGGGAACGGGCTTGCCCCGTTCCTGTTTTGCATTCTCCAAAAAAGCCTCCGAGGTTTTGAACACCTCGGAGGCTTTTTTCGTTTAATCGTCGTCTTCGTTTTTCTTTGCAACCCCGAAGATCACATCAATGCGTTCCATTACTTCGGGCGTAAGTTTCTCAGCAAACTCGGCAGCCTTCATATTCTCGTGGACTTGCTCCACACGGCTGGCGCCAGTGATGACCGTGCTCACGAACGGATTCTTCAAACACCACGCCAATGCCAGTTGAGAAACAGTGGCGCCAAATTCTTTGGCAATCGGTTCAAGCGCGGCAACCTTTGCCAGTTTGTCCTGGTTCGTTAAATTGCCATGCAGCCACTCATATCCTTTGAGTGCGCCACGGCTATCGGCAGGGATGCCCTTGCTATATTTGCCGGTAAGCAGACCCGAAGCCAAAGGACTCCATGTGGTGGTGCCGTAGCCGTATTCCTTATAAAAGCGGACGTAATCGCCTTCGAGGCGGTGACGGTCGAACAGATTGTAGATCGGCTGTTCAACGACCGGCTTGTGCAGGTGATGGCGCTCTGCGATCTGAATAGCTTCGATGATCTCTGAAGCCGCCCACTCGGAGGTGCCCCAATAAAGCGCCTTGCCCCATTCAATAATGTTGTGCATTGCCCACACGGTTTCTTCGATGGGTGTGGTTGCATCAGGGCGGTGACAGTAGATCAGGTCTACATAATCCAGGTCAAAGCGTTTGAGTGCGTCGTTTGTACCTTCGATCAGGCGTTTGCGGTTGAGCGTGTTCTTTTCATTGATACCATCATGCAATCCCCAATAAAGTTTGGTCGAAACCAAATAGCTGCCCCGCCGCCAATTCAACTTCTTTAGCGCAGCCCCCATCACCTCTTCTGACTTGCCGCCTGCATACACTTCGGCATTATCGAAGAAGTTCACGCCGTGGTCATACGCCGCAGCCATGATCTCGATCGCAGCATCCACGTCCACTTGGTTTTTGAACGTAACCCACGAGCCGATGGAAAGTTCACTTACCCGAATCCCGGTCTTGCCCAAATGTCGATATTGCATTGTTCCTCCGATTTTTTCTCAAATTATACCCAGCGCAGAACCGTGGGCATTATATAATCATCTCATGCGAAAACTACTGCTTATTGGCATTTTGCTCAGCGCGTGCAGCGCCCCTGCCACACCAACCGAAAACACAGACGTTCCACTACAACCCCTCCTTACCAACACACCCGCCGCCACGCTCACCCCCAACGTGTTAATCGTGCTTGAAACGCCCATCCCCACCGGCACGCTTCAAATCCACATCATTGAATCGGGAGATACGGTCAGTGAGATCGCCGAAACCTACAACGTACCGTTAAATGATCTGTTGGCAGCCAACCCAGATGTGAACCCGAACTCGCTCACCATCGGGCAGACGCTTTTCATCCCAGACCCTTCTGCCCCTCCAAGCATCGCCTCAACCCTGACGCCGGTACCTGCTCCCGTCACCCAAGCCGCCTGCCACCCCACAGCGGATTCCGGCTTGTGGTGCTTTGCGCTTGTTCAAAATAGTTCGGCAACCACGCTTGAAAACGTCTCTGCAAAAATTACGCTCTTTGATGAAAACAATAATGCCCTAGCCAGCCAGATCGCCTTCATGCCTTTGGATGTGATCGCGCAGAATACATCGCTGCCGGTGTACGTTTACTTTCCAAACATGCCTGTCAACGTGAACCCGCAAATTCAAATCCTCAGCGCCATGCCAGGCGGACAAGCCTACCTGCCCGCCGCGCTCAACAACACATCTGCCGAGATTGATTGGAACGGCAAGAATGCCCAAGTCCGCGGACAGGTTTCTTTGCCAGCCGAATCAAACGCCGCAACCCAGGTTTGGGTCGCGGCGGTGGCGTATGACGTAAATGGAACTGTGGTTGGAGTGCGCCGCTGGGAAGGCGGAGCGCTCACGCCGGGGAGTTCGCTCAACTTTGACTTTAGCGTATCCAGCGTCGGCGGAGAAATTGAGGCGGTGGAGTTTGTGGTGCAGGCGCGCTAGGGCTATTTCCCATCCAGCCACATGTATCGTTCGCCCGAAATACCAATGGGAGTATTGGGATATCCCTTTACATAGGGTTTTACAAGCACAAATGAAAGCGAGTGCGTTGTGAAAATGGCGGGGGCGTCATTCACGATCATGCGCTCGGCTTGCTGATACATGTCGATGCGTTTGGCAACATCCGGTTCGATGCGCGCGGATTCAAGCAGGGCATCGAGTTGGGGGTTGGAGTAGCCGCCATGATTCTGCGGCACACCGCTGTGGAAAAGAACATCGGCAAAATTTTCGGGGTCGGGGTAATCGGCGCACCAGCCGCCGTCAAAGATCTGCCCGTGATTGCCGGAGAAGATCTGCTCGTAGTAGAAGTTGTAATCGAGATTTTCCACCTTGATCCTAACGCCGAGATACTGCTCCCACATTTCTGCCAGTGCGGCAACATTGCCGCCCACATAACTGCCAATGCCCGCATTGGTGTACACGATTTCCGGCAAGCCTGCCGGTCCACCATATTTGGATTGGGCAAGCAACTCACGCGCTTGTTCGGGGTCGAAAGGCAAGCCTTCAAGCCCGTAATCAAACCCGGGCAAACCGGGCGGGTATAAACCAACGGCGGGGAGAGCCAATCCGCGGTAGAGCACCTCCACATAACGCTGACGGTCGAACGCCATGCTAAATGCTTTGCGAACATTCACATCGTCAAAGGGCGGCACAGTGGTATCGAAAACCACATAGCTTGTGCATAGATCTACGCCGGTGAGCAGGTTGGCATTCAATGGCTCGGTGGGGTCGAGAATGCGCTCGGCAGAATACAAGCCTACACCAGCAACATCAACTTCGCCGGTTTCAAACAGGCGCACATCGTCACCTGCATACAACTTCACCAGCACATACGGCACGGCAGGCGCGCCGAGGTAGAAATCATAATTCGCTTCATACAAGATGTATTCATACGAACGCCACTCAACCAATTTGTACGGACCCGTGCCATTCGGTTGCAGCACCCATTCCTCCCCCACAGCCACATTCTCTTCATCCACAACATAGGAAGTGGGGAATGTGAGCTTCATCAGGAAGTAGGGCTTCGGCGCATCGATCGTGACCTGGAGTGTACGTTCATCTATAACCTTTACCCCGCTGATGGTTTCGGCTTCTCCCAAAACCTTTTCGCGCACGCCGACAATATCGCCGAGGTAGGTTAAGGCAGTATCCGATGCGAGTTCGGGGCTGGCGGCACGTTCCCATGAAAACGCAACATCCTGCGCCGTGACCTTGCGCCCGTTATGGAAATTGGCATTGTCTCGAATGGTGAAGGTGTACACCGTGCCATCTGCGCTGACTTGCCATGTTTCAGCAAGGTCGGGGCGGATGTTGAGATTCGGGTCAAGTTGGACGAGTCCGCTGAAGACGAGTTTGTCGCCGGAGCTGTAGGTGGTGGCGGGGTCGTAATCTCGCAGGTTGGCAGATTCGCCGCCGTTGTAAACCAATGCCTGTTCCAGCGGAATGCCGTATTGAAAATCGAGTGAGTTCGGCGCGCTGGCAGTCAGCAAAAGTGAAGCCGTCAGGGATAAAAGAATAAGAATGGAAATATATTTTCGATTCATGCTACACCTCTCGTCGGTTTCCCTTGCCACCCATGCGGACGACAACACCGAGGACGATTACCCCGATCACAAGCAGCATGACGAGGCAGAAACATATCAGTGAAATGGTCAAAAATAATGGCGGACCGGTAAAGCCTTCATCTGCGCCTGTTGAGGTTGGGATGATACCAGGGGTGGCGGTGATCGCCGCCGGAATGCCGGAAATGGGGACATACGTCGGCACAAAGGTGGGGGTAGGCTGGGCGGTTGCCTGAGCTATTGCCAATGGTGCCGCGCCCACCGATTCGCGCCACGCGGAATCCAAGCCGTCTGTATCAAAGCCGTACACTTCGAGAAGGGCGGTATCAATTGGTTTGGCATCGCGCAGGGCGGTGATCAATGCGGTCATTTTTTCCTGACCATAGGTTTCGACCAAATACTTGACCACGCTATACGATTGGCTGTAGGAGAGGTTCGCTTTTTCGGGCAGTTCTGAAAAGCCGCCGTTCAACGAACGCAGGGTAATGAGGTTGTTTGAGCGGATGGCAGAATCAAGCATGTTTTGCATCCCTGAATCCAGTTCGCCTTCGCTGTACATGGCGAGACCTTCTTCGAGCCAGCCCGGGCGGGTGCCAATGCAAGAGAACGCATTTCGCCCGACGAGGATGTGCGTCAATTCATGGATGACGGTGTTCTGATCCCAGGTTGAATCGGAGCCGGAAAGCCCCATAATGATGACGCCTACATCTGCGTATGCCTGTCCGCCTGTCCATGCGGGTTCGTAGAGCACTGCATCGCGCATATCGTCGTAGTTGGGGTAGACGTAAATGTTGATGGGGATATCGGGGTACATGCCCGCCTGATCTTTGTTTCGGCGCAGACCTTCAAGGGCGGCAGACATCATGGTGCGGGCAAAGGCTTCGTCTTTGCCATAATAATGAAGGCGCAGGTATTCTTCGGTGAGGGTCTTCCAGTCGTGAATATCGTCGAGCCAGGTGACGGTTTGCGTCTCGCTGATGTATTCTGCGCCGCTTGCGTCTTTATAACGCCAGCGCCACCAAATGGACGCCCCCGGCGGGAGTGAGCCGCTCTGGCGCATGTCCCACGTCCATGAGGCTTGGGTGGATGTGCCGGGTACAAAATCGGGGAAGGCTTTGGCAATGACCTCGCCGCAGGTCAATTGTTCGCTGCCGTATTCGAGGGTCACATCCACGATCTCGGCTGGGGCGCTGAGGGTGGCTGAGAAGGTGACAGTGTTGGGAAAGTCCAGCAGCGCTGAATCCGCTTCAACGTCGGCTTGAGGCGCGGCGAGTACTTGTGTTGGCAGGGCGAGGGTAAGTATCAATATCAGTAAAATCAGGCGGTGTCTGTGCATCCGTATCCTCCGTTCGTTTGGGCAAATATACCACTGTAAAAATTGCGTCATGGAGAAATAGGACAAAATGACGCAAGTTTTATGACATCCATCCAGAGGCAAATTAAGTGACATTTAATGTCAACATGTAAAATGGATATAGATTGTTCAATTTAATACGGTGACCCCGGAGGTTTTCATGCAACGAAATAAATTTTTGATCGGCGGGCTGCTTATTTTGGCGGCTGTCGTTTACCTTATTTTCTCATCTACCCAGGCGAGTGCGGAATATTTTATGACGGTGGATGAACTGAAAGCAGAAGGAACTTCTGCTGTGAACAAGAGTGTGCGTCTTTCTGGCGCGGTTCTGGGCGATACCATTCAATACGATGCTTCGACCCTGACCCTGACCTTTGAGGTGGCGCATGTGCCCGGCGATAATGCCGAGATCGAAGCGCAGGGCGGGCTGGCGGTTGTACTTCACGAAGCTGTGACAGACCCAAGCCGTGAACGAATCAAGGTGCAATACGAGGGTGTGATGCCCGACTTGCTCCGCAACGAGGCACAGGCGATCATGACCGGTAAACTCGGTGAAGACGGCGTGTTCTATGCCGAGGAGTTGCTGCTTAAGTGCCCCACAAAATATGAAGAGGCTGTTCCCGAACAGGCAGCTACAAATTAAGAAAATGACCTGATGGGTATGGGTACCCATCAGGTTTTATTTATTTTTTATCCCTCGCCCGTACCCCTATGCTGGTGGCACAGGGGTACGGGACAAACAGGAAAAGATATGCTTGCAGAATTTGGCTTTGGTGTTTTATTAATCAGTTTTATTACAACCATCTATAGTGGGGTTGCCGCATTTTATGGCGCGCAGAACAAGTCGGGTTCATTGGTGGAGAGCGCACGTCGCGCTCAGTTGTTGACCTTTCCCCTTCTATCAATTTCAGCGGGTGTTCTCATTTATATGCTGGTGAACAGTCATTTCAATGTGGCGTTCGTGTACGAAGTGACCAGTAAGAGTATGCCCACGTATTTGAAAGTGACTGCTTGGTGGGGCGGGCAGGCTGGTTCGTTGATGTTCTGGGCGTGGCTTCTGGCGGCTTTCACTTCGGCGGTGACCCTGCGTAAGTGGGATCGTGATATTGAGTTCCTGCCGTGGGTCATCATTGTTTCAGCAGTTACGCTGACTTTCTTCATTGGGATGAACCTCTTCTTTGAGAATCCGTTCACTCGTTTTTGGCAAATCAATGGGCAGGTCATTCCGAGTATGTTTTCGCCTGCCGCTGGGGCAGAGCTCTTCACGCCGCAAGATGGCAATGGTCTTAATCCGCTTCTGCGCCACCCGGGCATGGTGATTCATCCGCCCATGCTTTATTTGGGCTTCGTTTCTTTTGTGGTTCCCTACGCCTTTGCGATTGCGGCGCTCATCACTGGGCGCACCGATGACCGCTGGACGCGCATCACCCGCCGCTGGACTCTTTGGGCGTGGTTGTTCCTTTCACTCGGTCTCGTTCTTGGCGGACGTTGGGCATACGATGTACTCGGCTGGGGCGGGTACTGGGGCTGGGATCCGGTTGAAATTGCGGCATTCATGCCGTGGCTGACGGGAACTGCCTTCCTTCATTCGGTGATGATCCAGGAAAAACGCGGGATGTTGAAGCAGTGGAATATGGTTCTCATCATTCTCACCTACGCATTGGTGATCTTTGGAACCTTCCTTACCCGCTCTGGTGTGCTTTCTTCGGTTCACGCCTTTGCCAATAGCCCAATTGGTCCGTTCTTTATGGGTTATGTGGCGCTGACCTTGATCGTTTCGGTGGCTTTGCTCATTAAACGTTGGCCCGAACTGCGCGGCGAGACGGAGATGAAATCTTTGCTTTCACGCGAGGCGCTCTTCCTTTTCAATAATCTGCTTTTCATGGGCATTCTCATTGTCTGTTTTTGGGGCGTGATCTCGCCGCTGGCTTCTGAGTTGTTCACAAATACGAAGATCACGGTTGGACCTCCCTACTACGAGCGTGCAACCGGTCCGCTTTTTGCGGGGCTGCTATTCTTGATGGCGGTTGCACCGCTTTCAGCCTGGGGACATTCCACCGTTCAGACTCTTGGGAAAGCGTTGTGGAAGTCTGCGGCTGTGGCGGCAGTAGTGACCGTACTTTCGGCAATCTTTTACACCCAAAACGGTTATGCCTTGCTGGGTTTCTTCCTGATTGCTTTGGTGATCTCTGCGACAACACATGAGTTCTGGCGCGGCACGAATGCCAGAATGCACGTCCAAAAGGAAAACTTCTTCACTGCAATCGGGCGTTTGATGGGACGTAATAAACGCCGCTATGGCGGATACATCATCCACATCAGCATGGCGTTGATGGCAATTGGCATTCTCGGCATTGAAATCTTCCAGATGGAAACCCAGGGCACCATTGCTTCGGGCGAATCGCTTGATCTGGCAGATTATCGCGTGGAATACCGTGAGCTCGCCTCATGGGATGATCGCGGCGCCGCCGTGAATTACACCCGCTCGGTGGTGGATATTTACGAGAACGGTATCTATATTGGGCAGCTTTATCCGCGCATTGATTATTACTACGACTCACAGCAGAACATGACCATCCCCGGTCAACACGCCACACTGAAAGATGATCTGTACATCCTGCTGGTGGATTGGCAGCCTGTTTCCAGCGAAGGCGCGACGTTCAAGGTCTATGTCAACCCGCTGGTGAACTGGTTGTGGATCGGCAGTTTCACCTTCCTCTTCGGTCTGATCTTTGCGGCATGGCCCGATAAAGACCCCGCCGATGAACCCGTACGCCGCAAGGTGAGCGCAGGCAGCCGCCAGACGAGTGCAGCGGATTAAAAGTAATTGGTAAATGGAGATTGAAATGAGAACAAAGAAATTACTAATTACTAATACCTGGTTTCTTGCCATTGCGCTTGTACTTGTGCTGACTGGCTTGTTTTACCAAACCGCATCGGCACAGGATACCGCCCCCACCGATGACGAGGTGAATGCAATTGCCAAGCAGTTGTTTTGTCCGGTGTGCGAGAACACGCCGCTGGATGTGTGTCCTACCGAGGCTTGCCGTCAGTGGCGCGAGTTGATCCGCCAGATGCTGGCAGAAGGCAAAACCGAGCAGGAGATCAAAGATTATTTTGTGGCGAATTACGGTGCGCGCGTACTTTCTGAACCGCCCCGCACGGGCTTCAACTGGCTGGTCTATCTTGTGCCGCCGGTGTTGATCCTTGCCGGAGCGTTCGCGCTTTTCAACGCGTTCAAAGAGTGGACAAAGCCCAAATCCGCTGAGGCAGGCTCTGGTCAAGGTGAAGAGGCGGGGTCTTCATCCGACGAAGATGATTACATCCAACGCCTTGAAGAAGAATTGAAGAACAGAAAATAAAATCCCCTCTTTCCCCTACTCCTGCTCGACGAGGGAGAGCGGAAAGAGGGTTTTGGAGAATGCAATGACAGAAACAAATGCTCCACAAAAAAGAAGTGTACCGCTTTGGGCGCAGGTTACCATTTGGGTCGTTTTGGTGGGACTGCTCGCGCTGGTGGGATTCGGTTTGAACCGTGCCAGCAATCCCATGGCTGAGATCGGCAAGCCCGTGCCAGATTTTGACCTTGTATATTTTGAAGGGTACGAATACAACGAGACCAAAGAGATGAAACTCTCTGACCTGCAAGGCAAGATCGTGGTCATTAACATTTGGGCTTCGTGGTGTAAACCCTGCGAACAGGAAGCGCCCGACCTTGAAGAAGCCTGGCAGTTATATAAAGATAGTGATGATGTGGTCTTCATTGGCGTGGACTATGTGGATACGCCCGAAGGCGCCTTTGGTTATTTGAAAAAATTTGGAATCTCCTTCCCCAATGCGCCAGACCTGCAATCGAACATCTCCAGCATTTTGAACCGGCAGATGGGCGTGCCCGAAACCTACCTGATCGACCGTGAAGGTGTGCTGCGCCAGATCAAGATCGGTCCGTTCTCTTCGGTGGCTGAAATTCAAGCCTTCATCGCCAACGCGGAATAGGGGAATTTATGGAACTGGGTTCAATCTTTCTTATTCTCGCCGTCTTCATCATCGTCGGCATGTATTTGTATTTGCCTTTCACCGTTCGCGCTCGAAGAATTTCCAATGTGGATATGCACGAGATTTCGGCGTTGAAAGCCGGACGCGACCGCGTGATCAACTCTCTGCAAGAGCTGGATTTCGATTTCAAACTCGGCAAAGTCCCTGCCGAAGATTACCCCGAACAACGCGCGGAACTTCTCAAAAAAGGGGCTGAAATTTTACGCAAGCTCGATGAGTTGGAACCGCGTGTTTCTTCTGCCCGCAACGCTGAATCGCGCATTGAAACTGCCGCTGCCGCCAAACGCGCCGACGCATCTTCTTCTGCTGCCGAGATCAGTGATGACGACCTCGAAGCCATGATCGCCGCCCGCCGCAAGCAGCACAAGAGCAAACCTGCCGGGTTCTGCCCATCATGCGGAAAGCCCGTACTGGCTGCCGATCAGTTTTGCCCATCTTGCGGAAAGTCGCTCAAGTAATGCGTAATGCGTGAACCGTAATTACGAATTACGCATTACGTTCAACCGAGGAATTCATGAAATTTCGCCACACTCTTTTATTCATTTTCGCTGGCATTTTACTTGCCGCCTGTAACCAAACCCTCGCGGCAGATGTCACCCCGCCGCCCGGCTATGTGCCGCCTACCCCCGTCCCCACACTGGGACCGCTCTACCCAGATCAGGCTCCAGATATTGAGAACGGCAAAGTCATTTACGCCGAAAAATGCGCCGCCTGTCACGGTGACGAAGGTTTGGGCAATGGGTCACAAAGCGCAGACTTACCTGTTGCGGTCATCCCGATTGGTTTGCCCGAATTTTCCAACGACGCCACCCCCTCGGCGTGGTACACCGTGGTCACACAAGGTCGGCTCGACCGCTTTATGCCGCCCTTTGCCAGCCTGACAGATCAGGAACGTTGGGATGTGATCTCGTATGCGCTTATGCTGCAAACCACCCCCGAACAAATCGAACTCGGTAAATCGATCTTTGAAGAAAAATGCGCCGATTGCGGCGACGCCTTCACCAATCTTGAGATGATGTCTGCACTTTCAAAGGCGAACATCATTGAAATGATCCGCACGGGCTCAGGCGGATTCCCCGCCTTTGGCAGCGACTTGAGCGAAGAGGAAGCCTTTGCCGTTGCGGCGTACATCCGCACCCTGAGCTTTGCGGCTCCTGCCGCGCCGGTAGCGGTTGAAGCGACAGAAGCCCCTGCCACCGCCGAAGCCGTATCCACCCCCGGCGAAGGAACAGCCGTGGAAGGCACACCCCAGGCTGAGGTCACGCCAGAAGCGACAGAAGCCCCGGCAGACAACACCATCACGGGCGTCATTGATAATCAGACCGGCAAAGACCTCCCCGCTGATCTCACCATCACCCTGCGCGGGTTCGATCACGGCAGCGACCCTGCCGCGGGTCCTACCGAGATTTTGAATATACAAGGTGATGTGAACCCCGACGGTACCTTTGCCTTCGAAGCCGAACTTGTAGAGAACCAGATCTATCTGGCAGAAATCACCGTGGAGGGCATGAAATACAAAACCGAGTTTGCGGTTGTGCCCGCCGGAGCCACAGAGATCGTTCTTTCACCTATTGTTGTCTACCCCACCACAGAAGATACCAGTGTGCTGCAAGTGGAAGAATTGCAAATCTTCTTCGATATGGCAGGTGAAGAAACGCAAGTATTTGCGGTGTTCTTTATTATGAATACCAGTGATGCCACCGTACTCGTCCCCATGGCGGATGGAAAGACCATTCCATTCATCTCCTTCCCCGAAGGCGCCACCGGGCTTGGTTACGAAACTACCGATACATCTGCCGCCTTTGTTGCCACAGATAACGGGTTTGCCATTCCGCCCAGCCAGGATGCCTACGGGTTGATCGCATTTTCCACCCTCCCCACAGGCGATACAGATGTAATTCAGAAAACCACCCTGCCCGTCAACTCCATCACCCTATTCCTGCCTGAAGGCGTAGATGCCGATGGCGCCACCCTGACCGATACGGGCGTTCAAGACTTGCAAGGTACAAAATTCCACATCTACAACGCTGCTCCGCTGGCACAGGATGATGCACTTGAATTCACCATCACCGGCAAACCGGTCACCGTAGCAGAATCGCCCGATGTTACCCAGAACCAAACCGTTCTGATCGGCATCGGCGCGTTTGGCGTCACACTCATCCTTGCTGGCATCTTCCTTTACTGGCGCGACCGCAACAAGGAAGAAGATGAGGACGATGAGGATGACGACGAAGATGACGACATGTACGAAGACAGCGAATCCATCATGGATGCCGTCATTGCCCTCGACGACCTGCACCGCAGCGGAAAAATAAAAGATGAAGCCTACAACAAACGCCGCGCCGAACTAATGGACGCGTTGAAGAGGAAAGGATGATTAGTAAGCGGAGATTGATCATTTCGATCTCCAATGACTAATTACTATTCTTAATGATCGAAGTCAAAAAACTCATTAAACGCTTTGGGTTAAAGACCATTCTCAAAGGGCTGGATTTCACCGTCCAGCCCGGCGAATTTGTTGCCCTGCTCGGACCGAACGGCGCAGGCAAAACCACCTTTTTGCGGATTCTCGCCTCACTCTCCCGCCCCAGTTTGGGGAGCGTCAAAGTAGCCGGGTACTCCCTCCCGAACGAATCTGCCAAAGTGCGCGCACGGCTGGGGGTGGTCTCACACATGCCCCTGCTCTACCCCGACCTGACCGCCGAAGAGAACCTGCAATTCTATGCCCGCATGTATGGTTTGCAGAATCAAGCCAGCCGCATCACCGAAGTGCTGGGCATGGTTGGCTTGGAAGCCCGCCGCAAAGACCTCGTCCGCACCTTCTCACGCGGAATGCAGCAACGCCTCGCCATTGGTCGCGCCATCATCCACGACCCTGAAGTCGTCCTCTTCGATGAGCCGTACACCGGTCTTGATCAGGATGCCTCTGAAATGCTGGATGAAGTGCTGCGCTCTGTCGCCGCCAAGGGACGCACCGTGGTAATGACCTCGCACGACCTCGCACGCGCTGAAGACCTCGCCACCCGTTTCGATGTCCTCACCCGTGGCGTGATCGTTTCATCTGGCTCGCGTGAAGATTTCAAAAACTCGAACCTGCTCGATTTTTACAAGAAAGCATTGGAGGCGTAACCATGAAAGAACCCACTCCCTCCTTTTTCAAAGCCGTCTTTGCCATTGCCCACAAAGACCTTGCCGCAGAGTTCCGCTCGCGCGAACTGCTTTCTGCCATGCTGGTCTTTTCCATGCTGGTCATCCTCATCTTCAACTTCGCGTTGGAACTGGATGTGAAAGTACGTCAATCTGTCACCGCCGGTGTGCTGTGGACGACCTTCGCCTTTGCCGGTACGCTGGGACTCAACCGTTCGATGGCAGTGGAAAAAGACCGTGGCTGCATGGATGGGCTTTTGCTCGCGCCGGTGGATCGGTCTGCCATTTTCTTCGGCAAAGCCATTAGCAACCTGGCTTTCATGCTGGTTGTTGAAGCCATTGTCATTCCGCTGTACGCCATGCTCTACAACGAGACGCGCATCTTTCAATGGGAATTTTTAGGGGTGCTGCTGCTCGGTTCCATTGGATACATCTCGGTCGGCACGCTGCTCTCTGCCATGTCTGTGCAGACGCGCACCCGCGATGTGTTGCTGCCCATTTTGCTCTTCCCTGTAGCCGTGCCGGTTCTGCTGGCATCGGTCAAAGCGAGCGGCGGCATTGTGGCAGGGCTGCCTTTTGAAGAGATCCTCGCCCCGCTCAATTTGTTGATCGTGTACGATGTGATCTTCCTTGCCACCTCATTCATGATCTTTGATTATGTGGTGGAAGAGTAACCTGCCGCCGGGAAATTTCACAGCATGGGAAACTGCCCAATGGTCAGGATCAATTTCAAATCTAAAAGTGAAGCGTTGGTTTCAAATCTCTAAAATCTACATGAAAATGACCGCATCATTTTCAGCCTGCGCTTCATCTTTCGAGTTCTAATCAGAAAACTCAACTAAAAATTTTACAAAGGAGTTTTACTATGCAATCCAAACCCATGGCGCTCACCATTCTCGATGTGCTTTCCATCATCGGCATTGGTGTCGCTACTTATTTTGCGCTGGTCTACGCCCCCACCGAGGCGGTGATGGGCAATGTGCAGCGCGTGTTCTATTTCCATGTCGGCACGGCATGGGTTGGGCTGGTTGGCTTTGTAGTGGCGGCTGTATCTGGCATTGTGTACCTCGTCACCAAAGATATGAGGTGGGATCGTTTTGAAGTTGCAGCCGTGGAAGTGAGCACCATGTTCTTCTTCATCACCATTGTGCTCGGCTCCATTTGGGCGCGTCCCGCCTGGAACACCTGGTGGACGTGGGATCCGCGCCTGACCACTGCCGCTGTTACCGAATTGATCTACATCGCTTACTTCATGTTACGCGCCGGAATTGAAGAACCCGAAAAACGCGCCCGCTTTGGCGCCGTGTATGCCCTGCTGGGCGGCTTAAGTGCCCCGATCACCTTTATGGTCATTCGTCTGTTCCGCACCATTCACCCGGTAGTGGTCGGTACCGCCAGTGCCGAGGCGCAGGGCGGCTTTGATATGAGCGGCGATATGCTCACCTCCATGTTCGTTTCGCTGGGCGCTTTCACAATTCTCTTCGTCAGCCTGATGTGGCATCGCATCCGCCTTGGCGGTTTGGAAGAGAAAGTGGAAGAACTCAAATTAAAAGTATCCATGTAAGGAGAAAATGATGGGACCTGCAAATACTGACAACTATATGATCGCCGGATACGTGGTGTCTTTCGTCACCATGGGCTTGTACCTGCTTAGCTTATACATCCGCACTCGCAACCTCAAGCGCGACCTCGAAACCTACGAAGCGATGGATAACGAAAAGAAATAAATATTTGGCAACCGGTCCCTTGTTATATTTATTCCATGGGCATCCATGCCGTGTGAGTATAATAACAAGGGACTTTTTATTTAATGGCAAATCGACGCCTGGCAAGCCGATTTTTTTTAGCCCTGACCGCAGTTGCAAACCTGCTGGTCAGTTTTGGCGCCATGCCCGCCTCAAACTTAAACTCAGGGCTGGTTGCTGAACCCAATCCCCCACCTGGTCCAGACCGTTACTCCATCGTCGCAATTGAATACACCGCCTACGATTGGGATCTCGCCCGCTGGAAAGACCGTGCCGAAGTCTGCTCGATCATTGTGGAACATGAGGGCGTCCCCACGTTGGATGAAGTCTACAATCATTGCGGCACGATCATTTACCGCGAATGGGTTAGCCAGCCAATGTGCAACCTGAACCGAACAGCCACCTGCGAAGGGTATTACCTAAAACTGGTTGGCACAGAGAAAAAAGAAAAAGAGATCGCCATGCAGTTGCCAGCCGCCCACGCATGGATATCCCTTGAAGATTGCGAGCCGGTCTACAGCGCCTCCACAAACATTTGCGAAAGCAAGCCCACACTTGTAATCACCGGCAAGGAACCATTGCCCAATGAAAGTATCATCCGCATTGAGGGGAAATATGACGATGCCTCTTTTTTCTGCGAAGATACAGATACCTGCAAATTTCAAATTCCTGAAACCGATGACGATGGCGTAACCGTTGAATTTTGGGCTTATTCTTCGTATGGTGATAGCAGCGAAATATACGAAGCACAGGTACGCGTCCAAAAAGCGGATGAGGGCGACCCCGACCAGCTTTACTGGTATGTGGATGTGCTTTCTTCACAGTGGTTTGGCGGGGTCAGTGCAACCTGTGCCGAAGCGTGGGATGTCTTCCCACCTGTTGGCGGAACGCCCAAATGGTTAAGCACCCCCACTCAAAGCGAAACCCTAAGCAGTGACATTCCCTACACCTACCTCGCCGCCAACTTGATCCTGCAAGGCGCAGTAGATGCCAGTTCCTGCCCAGATGGCGGGCTTGCGCCGGGAAATACCGTCAATCAGTGTGGGTTGGAAGCATCACGCGAGACGGTGCGCCAGTGGCAAAACCAGTTCGATGATCTGATCCTCTCCACCGCAAAAGAAACGAGCGTCCCTGCTTTTTTACTTAAAAATCTCTTTGCGCGCGAAAGCCAATTCTGGCCCGGCATCTTTCAAGCCGCTGGCGATATTGGGCTGGGACAACTCACCGAGAACGGCGCGGATACGGCTCTCTTTTGGAACCGGAGTTTCTTTAATCAGTTCTGTCCACTGGTCGTAGATTCTGAAACTTGCGGGGCGGGCTATGCCAACCTGGACGAAGAGCAGCAAGCCGAATTGCGGCGCGCCCTCGTCAACAGCGTAGATGCCACCTGTGAAGACTGTCCGCTTGGGCTGGACCTGACCCAGGCAGATTTCTCCATTGGCGTGTTCGCCCATACCCTCATCGCTAATTGTGAACAGGCGGGGCAAGTCATTTATAACTACACCGGCAAATCTCCGGCTGAGGTGGCTGCTTACGAAGACCTGTGGAAGTTCACCCTCGTCAACTACAACGCGGGGGGCGGCTGTCTGGCTGAGGCGGTCAGTGGGGCATACGCCTCAAACGAACTTCCATTAACATGGGATACCGTCTCACCGCACTTGATCGGGGTTTGCTCCAATGCAGTGGATTATGTGAACGATATCAGCAGGCAAGCAGACAAGTAAACAAAGGTTGCCATGATAACTTCCCGCTGGCAGAGCTGGCGGGAAGTTTTGTTTTAAGCGGGGGTAATTGATTCTCATAAGCAAATCTGATAAGCCGACGTAATGAATATCACTAATAATAATAAGCATTTTGAATAATAATTGTGAAAAATTACACAAAAAAGAGGAAAAGTGAAAACGAAATCGCTTGGATTCATTTTAGCTGGAATGTTCCTCCTTGCGGCGTGCGCTTCGTCAAAAACGGAAACGCCCGCGCCGGGGGCTGAATCCCTCACAGCGGAAGAGACGCTCACAGCAACAGAATCAGTTGCCGCGTCCAGACCGGAGGCGGGGGAATGTATCGCATGTCACACCGACCAGCAGCGTCTCATTGATACCGCTGCTCCAGTTGTTGAGGCAGAGGCAGAATCCAAAGGGGTTGGCTGAGGGGGCGATGTGGCTCCGTTGGAGCCATGGGAGAAAGTCATTGTAGATAACGAAGCCTTTTCGCAGACCGATCACGGCGAGTTGACTTGTATCGAATGTCACGCAGGTGTGAATGTCAATGAAAAGGAAGCGGCGCATGAAGGTTTGATTGCCAGCCCGAGCGCACAGCCGGAAGAGTTCTGCGGCGAATGTCACGAAGAAGAAGTGGCAGCCTACCCCAACAGCCTGCACAATACCCAAGCCGGTTATTGGACAGCGATCAACGCCCGTAACGGCGAGGTTCCCGAAGACCACCCAGCATTGGATGAAATGTTCGGCAACCACTGCGCCACCTGCCATACATCCTGTGGTGAATGTCATGTAAGCCAGCCTGCCAATGTAGGCGGCGGCTTTTTCGAAGGGCATGTCTTTAAAAAGACCCCGCCCATGACCAACTCTTGCACCGCCTGCCACGGCAGCCGCGTGGGCAATGAATTCCTCGGCAAGAACGAGGGCATCCCTGGCGATGTTCACTTCCGTGAAGCCCGCATGAGTTGTGTGAAATGCCATGAAGGCGCAGATCTGCACGGTATGACGGAGACCACAGCCGGGGCAGAGCATCGCTTCAGCGGCGCGGAAAACCCGCAGTGTATTGACTGTCATGAAGAAGTTGCCAGCGGGGCAGATGGAATTGAAATGCACGCCCAGCATGGCGATGGTACCGAACTCACCTGTCAGGTTTGTCACTCGGTAACCTACACCAGTTGTGATGGCTGCCATGTTGCCGTCAGCGAGACAAGTGGAAACCCGTACTTTGAAACTGAAGCGACCTATCACACCTTCTTCATCGGTCTAAACCCGATCCAAAGTGAAGACCGCCCAGCCAGGTACGCTCCAGTACGCCATGTACCGGTGGCATCCGATAGCTATGAATTCTACGGTGAAAACCTGCTCAGCAATTTTGATGCGCTGCCGACGTGGGTGTACTCGACCCCGCACAATATTCAACGGAACACGCCTCAAAACGCCTCGTGCGAAGCCTGCCACGCCAACCCTGAAATTTTCCTAACCGCCGACAAAGTGCAGGCAGTTGAGCAAAATGCCAACCAAGCAGTGATCGTGAAAAGTGTGCCGCCCGCAGTGGAATTGTTCCTTGCCGCCATGCCGCAACCCGCAGGCCACGCCGAACTCGTCAGCGACTCTTGCGTGGCATGTCATGAAACGGGAATTCGCAACTCTCCCATTTACCCCGAAGACCATATCGGGTACTCGAACGAAATTTGCTCTGCATGTCACAAGCTGCCTTGATATCTTCTTAAAAAGTTACTACGTACATTTCCTTCGTAAAGAAACCCTAAAGGTCTGTGATAGACCGGCAGTTTACGAAAGCAAAACAGACCTTTAGGGTTTGGGATGTACCGTAGAGAAAAAACAAATCATTCTTCATAAGGAGAAGAAAATGTCTAAAAAGTTTCAAATGTTTCTTGCCCTGCTCCTAACTCTTAGTATGGTTTTGGGAGCCTGCGCCTCACCCGCCCCCGCAGAACCTGTTGTTGAAGCAACAGAAGCGGTTGTAGAAGAAGTTGTAACCGAAGAACCCGTAGTTGAAACGGGACCCGATGTTCTGGCGCTGTTCACCGACCTCACCGCCTCTCTCCCCGCTGACAAAGGCTACGGCACCGTCAGTGCAGCCAAGCTGAATGAAGAGCTTGTCGATACCCCCACTTTCATTCTCGATGTGCGTGAAGTCGCTGAATTGGAAGAAGGCGGGTACATCGAGGGCAGCATCAACATCCCTGTGCGCGAAGTGCTAAACAACCTCGATAAACTTCCCGGTTTGGATGAGCCGATTGTCGTCACCTGCGCCTCCGGTCATCGTGGCAGCATGGTGATGGCTTCGCTCAAACTGTTGGGCTACACCAACGTGCGCAACCTTGGCGGCGGCATTGGCGCCTGGAAGAAAGCCGAACTGCCGCTCGTTACCGGCTCGCTGCCCGAAGCCCCCGCCGCAATCAGCACCCCCATCGTTGAAGACGAAGCGCTTTACACAATGCTGAACGACTTCCTCAGCAACCTGCCTGAAGGCTTCTATTCGATCAAGTCTGATAAGCTCAATGAATTGCTTGTCGAAAATCCGCCCTTGATCATTGATGTTCGCAGCAAAGGTGAATGGGGCAAAGACGGATACATTGAAGGCTCTGTCAACCTGCCCTTCACTGATTTCTTTGCCAATATCGACCAAGTTCCGGCTGACAAAGACGCGAAAATCATTGTTACTTGCGCATCTGGTCATCGCGGCGCAATGATTATGATGGCTCTGCGGTTGATGGGCTATACCGATGTTTCGAACCTGGCTGGTGGAATCGGCGCGTGGAAATCTGCCGGTTTGCCTCTGGCGGGTCTCGTCCCCGAGATGGCAGAATTTCTCACCACCCTGCCTGCCGATGCCGGTTATTACAGCATCAAGAACGACAAACTCAATGAAATGCTGGTTGAGAATCCTCCGTTCATCGTGGACGTGCGCGAACCTTCTGAAATTGAAGCCACCGGTCACATTGCTGGTTCCATCAATCTCCCGATCCGCACCCTGCTCCAAAACCTCGATAAACTCCCCGGCAAAGATGAGAAGATCGTCGTCACCTGCGCTTCTGGTCATCGCGGCGCCTACGGCATGATGGCTCTGCGCCTGCTCGGCTACACGGATGTGGTCAACCTTGGCGGCGGCATTGGCGGCTGGGTCAAGGCTGAATTCGCACTCGAACCGGGTCTACCTGCCGAACCTGTTGCCGGAACCGCTCCCGAAGTGGATGCAGACAAACTCGCCGCGCTGGATGCGTATCTGGCAGCACTTCCCGAAGGTTTCAACACCGTCAAACCTGCCGACCTGAACACTGAGATCGTTGGCGGCACCGTTCCCTTCATCCTTGATGTGCGCTCTGCCGAAGAGTGGACCGCAAACGGTTACATTGAAGGTGCCGTGAATGTGCCTGTGACCGAGGTTCCCGCCAACCTCGCCCAACTCCCTGCCGACAAGACAGCCCCCATCGTCGTCATGTGCGCTTCTGGTCACCGTGGCGCGCTGGCGCAAATGTACCTGCAATTCCTCGGCTACACCAACGTCCGCAATTTGGGCGGTGGTTTGAATGGCTGGATCGCGGCAGAATTGCCCGTAGTTAAATAATCACCCAAACAGGAAAATAATCCTGCAAGATCGAAATGCCCGCGAGAAAATTTACTCGCGGGCATTTCTTATGGGGTAAAAACCCCATGAGATAAGACCTGTTAATGGAAATAAATCACTAGCCGGAAGGATGAGAAATACTTATGCTTACCCAACACATTCATCATAATTACTTATCAGAACTACCGGAGCATAAAATGATCGAAATCTCATCCTTGCGTGTCTTTTTGGCAGCCGCTGAAGAAAAGAACTTTTCTCTGGCAGCCAAACGCCTGCACATGTCGCAATCGGCGGTCAGCCAGCATATTCACGCCATGGAACAAGCCTACAACGTGGAACTCTTTATAAGGCGGGGACGATCCATTGATCTAAGTGAAGCCGGTGAAGCCCTGCTGCCCATGGCACGTGAAGTTATACGCTCTGCCCGTTTAATGGAAGACAGCCTGCAAAATATTCATAACCAAATAGGCGGCGAGTTATTGCTGGGTTGTTCTACCTCGGCAGGCAAATATCTTATGCCTGTACTCCTTTCCTTATTTCAAGAAAAATACCCCGCAGTTCACCCGCGTGTAAAAGTGATGTCACGCGATAGCGTGCTGGAAAGACTCCTCGCGCAAAAAATCCCACTGGGTGTCACCAGCAAACTTTTTGAACACAGAGAGATTGAATGCCAACCGCTATTTGAAGACCGCATCTACCTGATCGTACCCACCACCCACCCCTGGGCAGAATATGGCAAAGCCACCCCCGATGACCTGATCGGTCAGCACATTATCATGCGCGAAGAAATGTCTGGAACCTGCGAAACCGTCATGCAGGAATTAAAAACGTTCAGCATCACGCCAGACATGCTCAACGTGGTGATGGAACTCGGCAGCGCAAACGCCATAGAAATGGCGGTGGAGCGCGGCGTAGGCATTGCCTTTGTTTCAGAAATGATCGCCGCCCGAGGGCTGGCATTTGGACGGGTAAAAAAAGTGGAAATGCAAGGCATGGACTTGCGCCGCACCGTTTACATTGCCCGGCATATCAACCATCCCTTTACCCGCGCCCAAAACCTCTTTTGGGAATTCGTACAAGAACAGCGTGAACACCTCAATACCGAAATCTGGAACAGCCTCACTCAATTTGAACCTGTGGCATAAAAACAACTTGTGCTAAACTTAACAAACAAACATAACAGGTCACGCTTAAAGCGTGACCTGCATATTCAACGGAGGCTCCATGCTCACACTTGTTGAAAAAATCCTCTTTGTTATTGCCACACTTGTTTCACTCTACTTCACCTACAAAGGTGTGATGAAGATCATCGGTCACATTGCCAGCGGGCAGGGCAAAGTGGATTGGTCGTTGATGTGGAAACGCATTGGAGACCTCATCGTCAAGGTCGGGTTGTTCCAACCCGTCTTTCGTTTCCGCCTTGGGGCGAGCATTCTGCACGCGCTCATTGGCTGGGGCTTCCTCTCCTTTCTTCTCATCAACCTTGCAGACTTGATCTACGCCTACACGGGCTGGCGTCTGCTTGATAACACAGGCTTATTTGGAGATGTCTACCGTCTGATCGCGGATATTGCCAATGTTGCCATCATTTTCGGCATTCTGGCGATGGCGTTCCGCCGCTTCATTATCCGACCGAAAGTCCTGAGCATACGTGAGACAACGTTACTCAACCCTGCGGCTCGCACCGGCATCATGCGAGATTCTGCCATTGTTGCCGCGTTCATCTTCCTGCACAACTCGATGCGTTTTTTGGGCGAGTCGTTTAACCTCGCGGCAGCGGGTCATGTTGACGGCTGGCAACCAAGCATTTCGGCGACGTCCCAACTTTGGGCGGGGATGGATGCGAGTGTCTTAGTCGCGGGTGAACACGTTGCCTTTTGGTTATCCATTGGCGCAGTCGTCGCATTCCTTCCTTATTTTCCATATTCAAAACATATTCACTTATTCTTTGCGCCGTTGAATTTTGCGCTCAAACCTGAGAGAAAATCCATCGGTGAATTAAGTTATGTAAATCTTGATGACCAAAGCATTGAGCAGTTTGGTGCGGCGAAGATGAAAGACCTCGGCTGGGAACAGATCATGGACAGCTACGCCTGCATCATGTGTTTGCGCTGTCAGGAAGTTTGTCCCGCGTATAACACGGGCAAGCTGCTCTCCCCTGCTGCATTGGAGATCAACAAACGTTATCACCTGAACCATGGCGGCACGACTGATGTTGCAATGACTGAGTTAATTTCAGAAGAAGCGGTGTGGGCTTGTACAAGTTGCGGCGCGTGCGTGGATATTTGCCCCGTGGGCAACGAACCGATGCGCGATATTTTAGACATTCGCAGAAACTTGTCGATGATGGAAAGCGCCTTCCCGAAGCAATTGGAAACGGCGTTCAAAGGTATGGAACGCAACCAGAACCCGTGGAATGTTTCGCAAGGCGACCGCATGAAGTGGGCAGAAGGTATGAACGTGCCGACCATTGAGCAAAATGGTGAACCTGAAATTTTGTGGTGGGTTGGCTGTGCGCCCGCCACCGATACCCGCGCCCAAAAGACCGCGCAAGCCTTTGCGAAAATTTTGAATACCGCTGGGGTAAATTACGCGGTGCTCGGCAAGAACGAATCCTGCACCGGCGACTCGGCTCGCCGCGCTGGGCGCGAAGATATTTTCTTCGGGTTGGCTTCACAAAATGTCGAAATATTGAATGAGGTTGCACCAAAACGGATTGTGACGACCTGCCCACATTGTTTGCATACCATCAAGAACGAATATCCAGCTTTTGGCGGAAATTATCAAGTCATTCACCATACGCAACTTATCAATGAGTTGGTAGGCTCAGGCAAAATTTCGATGAACCTCGAAGGCGATAATATGAAGATCACCTTCCATGACCCATGCTATTTAGGACGACACAACAAGGTCACAGATGCGCCGCGTGATGCATTGAAATCGGCGGGGATCGAAACCGTGGAAATGCCGCGCAATTCTGCCAAGTCGTTCTGCTGTGGGGCGGGCGGGGCGCAGATGTGGAAGGAAGAGGAAGAAGGCTCGGCACGCGTGAATGTGACACGCTTCAACGAAGCCAAAGCAACCGGTGCGAACACCGTGGCGGTGGGTTGTCCCTTCTGTTTGACGATGATGACCGATGCAGCCAAAGGCGATGGCGATTCGATGCAGGTGAAAGATGTGGCAGAGATCGTGGCAGAGCGGATGAAGTAGGGGCAACCCGTCAGGGTTAAACCAGAACCGAATCTGGCAAACCGGTTTCGTTTAACACCAGTTCCCATTTGCCCTACAAGGGTCGCCCTTGCCAATTTTCAGAAGAACGCATTGGGTTGTAAACCAAGGGCGACCCTTGCCCTGCAAATTAGAGTTACGAAAGACGAGAAAATTTGCAAAACAAGGTATCTCCCTCATGTACGGGTCGCCCCTACAGTATCTATGAAATCGAAATTTGACCCGCAGAAACATCACCGCCGATCCATACGCCTGCAAAGTTATGACTATTCGTGGACGGGCGCGTATTATGTAACCATCGTAACATGACGCAGAGATATGCTTTTCGGAGAAATTTTGAATGGGAAAATGATTTTGAACAAAGCGGGAAAGATTGTGCTGGCTGAGTTATTAGAACTTCCCAAACGCCTGAAGCCCTGCCGAATCAATTTATTCACAACGCCCTGCGGCATATCAATGCAGCAGAATCGCCAAATCCACCTCGCGGTCCAAAACCTGCTTCACTGGGGGTAATCATTGGACAATTCAAATCAAGGGCAACCCGCAGCCTCTGGAAGATCCCAAATCTGCACGACACCCCCATCTGGCAGAGAAATTATTACGAACACGTCATTCGCGATGAAACGGATTTAAAAAATAAAAGCGACTATATCGAAGCGAAACCTTCACTTTGGAACGAAGATGATGAAAATCCTGCAAACATCAAACCGTAGGGACGATAGCATACCCTTGTGGTACCCGTCAAAGTTTTGCCAGAATTAAATCTAACCAAGTATTCCTGTTAAACAGTCATCATGATTAACCCAGAGAGGGTCGCCCTGCTTGCAGAATTTTCCCCGCACACAGGGCGAGCCTTCATCCGGCACACTTCGCCATAATAGTGTGAAAAAATTCCCCAACAAATCCAACCTCAAATTTGGGCGGGTCGCCCCTACGGTATAATTTCCAACAACACAAACTCAGGAGAGAGAGTACATGCCCAACAAAAAGAAGGGTACGATTGCGCTTCCCCTTGAAAAAGATGAGATCATAAAAGATTACCGCCTCGCCTATCAAAGCAGGCAGGTTTCTCTTATTGGTAGACGTGAAGTTCTAAGCGGCAAGGCAAAATTTGGAATCTTTGGCGATGGCAAAGAAATTGCCCAACTCGCCATTGCCCGTGCCTTCAAAAAAGGAGATTGGCGCTCAGGCTATTACCGCGACCAAACCTGGATGTTCATGCTTGGCATCACAAGCATTCAGGAATTCTTTGCCCAACTTTATGCCCACGCCGATACCAACCACGACCCCGCCAGCGGCGGCAGGCAAATGAACGCCCACTTTAGCACGCGCCACTTGAACCTCAACGGCACATGGCGCGCCCAAACCCAACTGTACAACACCGCTTCAGATGTCTCTTGCACTGCCGCACAAATGCCGCGCAGTGTTGGGCTTGCGTATGCATCCGTCCTTTACCGCAACCTCGCAACCCTGCAAGGCATGAAAGATTTCTCCATCAACGGCAATGAGATCACCTTCGCCACCATCGGCAACGCGTCTACAGCCGAGGGTCATTTTTGGGAAGCGGTCAACGCCATAGGTGTATTAAAAGCGCCCGCCATCATCACCATCTACGATGATGGCTACGGCATCTCCGTTCCCAACCAATTCCAGATGGTTAAAGAAAATATCGGCGCCATTCTAAGCGGCTTTCAACGCGACCCATGCCCCGAAGAAAAATGTATGCATGGCTACGATCTTTACTCCGTGCCCGCCTGGGATTACCCCGCCCTTGTAGAAACCTACCAAACCGCCGCAGAGATCGCCCGCGAATATCACATCCCTGCACTGGTTCATATAACAGATGTGACTCAGCCGCAAGGTCACAGTACCAGCGGCAGCCACGAACGCTACAAATCTTCAGAACGATTAAAGTGGGAAGAGGAATTTGACGGGCTTAAGAAAATGCGCGAGTGGATGATAAAAAACCGCGTCATTTCCGCGCCCGAGCTTGATTCTCTCGAAAAAGAAGACTACAACACTGTGGAGGGACTCCGCAAAACCGCATGGGATGCCTACCTCGCCCCCATTCACGAAGAGCGTGGGCAAGTGATGGATATGCTGGACGAGATCGCTGGTTCCTCGAACCTTGCCGCAGAGTTGAGAATGCTCAAAGATCGGCTGGCAAACCTCCCGTCATACACGAGGCGCGATATCCACAGTGCCGCGCACGAGGCACTACGTCTGCTGCGCACAGAAGCCAATCCCACCAAACAAGTCCTTGCGCAATGGGCAAAGGAATACGACAAAGAAAACGCGCAACGATATAGTTCTCACCTGTACTCAGGCTCCGCCATGAAAATTGACGAGGTGAAGCCCGTGTATTCAAGCACCTCAAAAACGATGTTCGGCTTTGAAGTGGTCAACGCTGCATTTGATTCCGCTCTTGCCCGTGAGCCGCGCCTGATCGCCTTTGGGGAAGATGTAGGCAAATTGGGCGATGTGAATCAAGGCTTTAAGGGAATGCAGGAAAAGTACGGCGAATACCGCGTGACAGATACCGGCATCCGCGAAGCGACCATTCTGGGTCAGGCGATCGGCATGGCAATGCGCGGGTTGCGTCCGATTGCTGAAATTCAATATCTTGATTATGTGCTCTACGCTTTGCAAACCATGAGCGATGACCTAGCCTCTTTACACTGGCGCACCGCAGGCGGACAAAAAGCGCCTGTGATCGTGCGAACACGCGGGCACAGGCTCGAAGGTGTCTGGCACGCCGGTTCACCCATGGCAGGCATTTTAAATTTGACTCGCGGTATGTATATGCTTGTCCCACGCGATATGACCCGCGCCGCCGGTTTTTACAATACGCTTTTGAAAGCCGATGAACCCGCCATTGTGATAGAAGTTTTGAATGGATACCGCGTAAAAGAACGCCTCCCAGATAATATCGGGGAGATCACAGTACCATTGGGTGTGCCTGAAGTGTTACGCCATGGCAGAGATGTGACAGTGGTCACCTACGGCGCATGTTGCCGCATCGTGCTGGATGCCGCCGAGAAACTAAGTAAAGCAGGGATTGATATCGAGGTTATTGATGTTCAATCCCTCATGCCTTTCGATGTTCACGGCAAGATCGTCGAATCACTCAAGAACACCAACCGTATTCTATTCGTGGATGAAGATGTACCCGGCGGAGCAACTGCCTACATGATGCAGGAAGTGATCGAAAAACAAGGCGGCTACTTCCATTTAGACTCCCCTGCCCGAACCCTATCCGCTTCTGCACACCGCCCCGCATACGGCAGTGATGGCGATTACTGGAGCAAGCCAAGCGCCGAGTCGGTGTTCGATGCTATCTATGAGATGATGCACGAAGTGGATCCATCGTTGTATCCCAAGTTCGATTAACCGCAGAGACGCAGAGTTCGCGGAGAAGAGCAATGAGTGAAAACGGCATAAAACTTGTTCAAGAAATAAATAAAACCACAGAGGCGGTGATTGGGGCTGCCATCGAAGTTCATAAGCATCTGGGTCCCGGGTTACTCGAATCTGCTTATGAAGAGTGCTTATGCCATGAATTAAATCTGCGCAACATTTCATTCAAGAGACAAGTCCCTTTACCTGTTATTTACAAGGGGACAAAATTAGATTGCGGTTATCGAATAGATTTACTGGTAAACAATGAAGTTATCGTTGAATTAAAGTCAGTTGATAGTATTTCACCTATTCATGAAGCGCAAGCCTTAACTTATATGCGTCTTGGTAACTGGAAAGTCGGATTAATTATTAATTTCAATGTTCCAATCCTGGTAAAAGGCGTGAAGCGCCTTGTTCTGGGGTTCAAAGAATAAAAACTCTGCGCTCTCCGCGTCTCTGCGGTGAGAAAAACTGGAGATCTTATGGCGACAAAAGTTTATGTACCCCGGCTCGGCGAAGGCGTGGACGAAGTCACCGTCACAAAATGGCTTAAGCAGGAAGGTGACACCATTAATGAGTTGGAACCACTGCTTGAAGTGAACACCGATAAAGTCGATACCGAAATCCCTGCACCGACGACAGGAACGATTTTGAAAATTATCACGCAAGAAGGAATCGCTGCCAAAGTCGGCGAGCTACTGGCGATCATAGGCAAACCTGGGGAGTCGGTTGATAGTGGGCAATTGACAGTTGACAGTTCAACTCCTTCGCCAGTATCTGCCGCCCAGCAATCACCTGCTGTCAACCACCAACCACAAACCACAAACCGCGACCTCGGCTTCATATCCCCTGTTGTTGCCCGCATTGCCGCCGAACATGGCGTGGACTTGACGCAGGTCAACGGCACAGGGTTGAATGGGCGTATTACGAAGAACGATGTACTGAATTATGTGGAAAGTGGAAAGTCGAAAGCAACAAGTCAACCTTCCAACCTTCCAACCTCCAAACCTTCCAACCCGACGCCTGAAACCGGAGCGCTTGACACCTTAATCAAACATACCTCCATGCGCAAATCCATCGCACAGCACATGGTCGAATCCAAGCATACCTCGCCGCATGTGTTGACCGTGATGGAAGCGGATATGAGCAAGGTTGCCAAACACCGCGCCGCGAACAAAACCGCTTTTGAGCGCGATGGCGTCAACCTGACATTTACTGCCTACTTCATGATGGCAATCGTGGCGGGACTCAAAGCCTACCCACAGACCAATTCCTCATGGACAGATGAAGGTCTGCTTGTGCATAAAAATATCAATCTGGGCATGGCGGTTTCGCTCGGCGAAGACGGCTTGATTGTCCCCGTCATAAAAAACGCGGATAATTTATCTTTGCTGGCAATGGCGAGAACAATCAACGACCTGGCTACACGCTCGCGAAGCAAGAAGCTACAACCCGATGATGTCAAAGGCGGCACATTCACATTGACCAATCACGGCGTAAGCGGATCACTCTTCGCGTTTCCGGTGATCAACCAACCTCAGGCTGGAATCCTCGGCGTCGGCGCGATGCAGAAGCGTGTGGTCGTCACAGAAGATGACGCCATCGCCATCCGCCCGATGGTGTATATGTCCTTCGTCTTTGACCATCGCATCCTCGATGGCGCATCCGCAGATTGGTTTTTAGCCAAAGTCAAAGATACATTGGAGAATTGGGCATGACAAATTTTGATGAACGCGCAAAAGACTGGGACTCTGACCCCAAGAAGGTAAACCGCGCTTTTGAAGTGGCAGATGCCATCCGTAAAGCTGTTCCGCTCACACATCAGATGCACGCCTTTGAATATGGATGCGGCACTGGCTTATTGAGTTTTGCGCTCAAAGATGAATTTGAGCATATTACACTTGCGGATACATCGCAGGGTATGTTGGATGTTCTGAAGGAAAAGATTGCCGCATCTGGCGTGACGAATATGCAGCCTCTGCACCTCGACTTGACCACAGAGCCAGCGCCCGCCGAAAAATTTCACATCACCTATTCGCTTCTCACCTTACATCACATTCAAAACACGGAAGATATTCTAAAAAAGTTCCATGAGCTTTTAATGCCCAATGGTTTTCTTATAATAGCAGACTTGGACAAGGAAGACGGTTCTTTCCACACCGATGGAACGGTGGATGTTCACAAAGGGTTTGCTCATACGAAACTACAGGAGCAGGTTGAAAAAGCCGGGTTTGAAGATGTCCGTTTTTCAATCGCGCATATTATCAAAAAGGAAATTGATGGGAAGAAAAAAGAATTCCCAGTCTTCCTGATGGCGGCAAAAAAGAAAGCAGGATAATGCGCACAATCGAAGGCGAATTGGAAGCCTATTGGGAACAAGGTTGGGAAGGGCGCATTGAGTTTGCCTTTCACTATGAAGGTTTGAAAGCGCCTTTTTTCCTTGAAAATGGACAAAGCCTAACCATTTACAATTCAGATAAAACCGTCCGTTGGTCTGGGAAAATTGATCTTGTAAAAAGAAACACATGGTTCGATAAACATAAATTAAATGCCGAGGTTTGGTCATACACCAAACAAAAAGGCGTTGCCTACGCCGATTGGATGGATTGGTTCTGGCACAACCCACCGTTAAAGGCAAAACTTGATTTTGAGGAATGAGATAGAGAAAAAATTCAAAGAACAGTACACAGGCTATAAGTCCAGAGTGAGGCGCTGATTGTAAATTCCCAAGCAATTAGATTGGTCACCCATAATCTAAAGTGACTATGCCGATAATAACGTCGATTAATCAGCGATATTTTATTGGACCTACGAAAAATAGAACTCATAAAAACAGGTACAGGCTAATGCAGAATAATAAAAGTATGATACCAAGTCACCAAACCAAAGTCATTTCGCTCACATTAGGCTTCATATCATTGCTAATCCTTTTACGCTTTGTTTGGGTTAGCGATGATGCGTTTATTACCTTAAGAACCATAGATAACTGGGTAAATGGATTTGGTTTGACATGGAACATCTCAGAAAGAGTGCAAAGTTACACCCACCCATTATGGATGTTTCTTCTCAGTATCATATATTTTCTTGTTAGAGATGGCTACTTTGCTTTAATAATAGCAAGTCTATCCATTTCGTTCATTGTTATCAGGGTGTATGTCCGACAGTTTTTGGGTTATCCACTTCTTATGTTTGCAGGGTGGGGTATTTTGATGCTTTCAAAAGCGTTTTTAGATTATTCAAGTTCCGGGTTGGAGAATCCGCTTACTCATTTGTTGTTTATTCTCTTCATAATCGTTGTTCTTGGTGAAAAAAATGATTTTTTCACTGTCTGTTTAATCGCAGGTTTAAGTACAACCAACCGAATGGATAGCATCCTTTTTTTCATTCCAACAATTGGATATTTATTCTGGACAAAAAACAGAAGCATTCGTGGTTTCTTTTTACTAATTGCTGGTTTTGCCCCCTTTATATTATGGGAATTATTTTCCGTTTTCTATTATGGTTTCCCCTACCCGAACACTGCATACGCAAAATTAAACTCAGGTATCCCCAATGTTCTTCTTTTTAAGCAGGGTGTTTTATATTATTCAAACTCGCTTAAGTGGGATCCAATCACTTTATTAACCATTACTCTCTCAATAGGATTGGCATTCGTACGTGGAGAAGCTAAGGCTAAACTAATCACATTAGGCATCGTGCTGTATGGAGCCTATGTAATTTATATTGGCGGAGATTTTATGAGCGGGAGGTTTTTTTCTGCAATCTTTGTTGCCGCCTCGTATCTGCTGTTAAAACTAATTCAACCTATAAAACAAAAATATCAACTAATCTTTATCATCCTCTTAATATGCACTGGTCTTGGCAATTATAAAAATCTGCAATATTTCAATATTTCTCCAGTAAATTTACAAGACTACTCTTCCAGCCAATTTATAGATGATCAAAGTCTTATTTCCGATGAAAGAATGTATTATTTTCAGGCAACAAGTATTTTTTCTATTGATAAAAGTTTAAAAATGCCTAAACATGCCTGGGCAGATAGAGGTCTTGCTTACAATCTTGAAGGTACTCCAATCGTTATTGAAGATACGGTTGGTATGATGGGATTCTTTGCAGGACCCAAGGTTCATATAATTGACATCAATGCACTATGTGACCCCTTTCTTGCCCGTCTCAAGATGAATGCTGAAAATTGGCGTATTGGTCATTTCATGCGTGACCTACCAAACGGGTATTATGAAACGATCAGAACTCAAAAAAATCGGATCGAAGACCCAAATCTTTCAGAGTATTATGAAAAACTGGACTTCATTATTAGTGGGCAACTTTTTTCTCGAAAACGATTGGTGGCGATTTGGGAGATGAATACAGGGCAATATAATTATCTTCTCGAAGAATATTACGATCAGGCTCAATAGGATTAATATCTTCTCTGAGTTTACATATAAATGAATCTGATAATTTAGATTTTAGAATAGCTTATTTTTTTCTAAAAAGGGAACGCATGTTCTTATAATAAATTAAAGGAGATTACCATGGCTATTCAAACATCCGACCTGCAATTGAGCGTGAACGATAAAAAAGTGTATGCCTACCTTGCCAACGGCGGCGGACCAGGTGTGTTGGTTCTACATGCCTGGTGGGGTTTGAAACCATTCTTTAAACAAGTTTGCAACCAGATCGCTTCACAGGGTTTTACCGTGCTTGCCCCTGACATGCGCGAAGGGCAGATCGCAACGACCATTGATGAAGCCAAGGCGTTGATGGAAAACAGCAACAGCGATTTTACCGGCGGCGTGGTGTTTACAGCCAAAGACTATCTGCGCGAAATCACAAAAGGAAAAATTGGCGTTGTAGGTTTTTCGATGGGCGGCGCGTGGGCGTTGATCCTTGCTTCTACGGTTTCGGAGCAGGTTGGCGCAGTAACTCTTTTTTACGGCAATGAAGATATGGATGTGAGCAAGATCACCGCGAAGGTGATGGGACATTTCAGCGACAATGATGAGTGGGAGCCGAACGAATGGGTGGATAAGAAGTTCGGGCAAATGAAGGAAGCAGGTGTGGATTACACGCTTCACATCTACCCCGGGGTTGCCCATTGGTTCATGGAAGATGACCGCCCCGAATACGATTCCGCTGCCGCGCAGTTGGCATGGAGCCGCACGTTTGAGTTCTTGAAAGCCGCACTGTAGGACAAGTCTATAGACTTGTCCTACAAAACGCAAAAAAGGTTAAGGGTATAATCGCCCTTAATCTTTTTTTACATTTAGGAGAACTTCTCTCATGGCAGAAAATTTTGATGTGGTTGTGATCGGCGCCGGTCCTGCAGGCTATGTTGCCGCCATCCGTGCTGCACAACTTAAACAGAAAGTAGCGATCGTAGACAAGCAATGGATGGGCGGCGTTTGTTTGAATGTAGGTTGTATCCCTTCAAAATCATTGCTTAAGAATGCAGAGGTGGCACACACCCTTCGTCATCGTGCCAAAGATTTTGGCTTTTCGTTCGATAACCTGAAACTCGATTACAGCGTGGCATTCAAACGTTCCCGCTCAAATTCAGACCGTCTCGTGAAGGGCATTGGCTTCTTAATGAAGAAGAACAACATTGCCGTATTCATGGGTGCGGCACAGTTCAAAGCCAAAGACACGCTTACAGTTACGGATAAAGACGGCAAGATCACAGAACTCAAGGCAAAGAATATCATTGTTGCCACCGGCGCAAGTGCCGCCACCCTGCCCGGCATAACCATTGACGGGAAGAAGATCGTCACCTACACCGAAGCCATCATGCAAGATACCCTCCCCCAGTCTGCGGTGATCGTGGGCGCTGGCGCCATCGGCGTGGAATTTGCCACCATTTGGAATTCCTACGGCGTGGATGTGACCATCGTGGAACTTCTTCCGCGTGTGTTGCCGCGTGAAGATGAAGAGATCAGCAAGGAACTCACCAAAGAGTTGACCAAGGCTGGCATCAAGATCAAAACGGGCGTGAAGTTTGAAAGCATTACCGCCTCAAAAGACAAGGTGAAGGTTGTTCTGCCCGATGGAACATTAGAAGTAGACCAGGCGTTGATCGCCACTTCCTTTACACCGAACAGCAAAGGGCTTGGGCTTGAAGCGGTCGGCGTTAAGATCAGTGACCGCGGCTTTATCGAGATCGACGAAAAAATGCAGACCAACGTCCCCGGCATTTGGGCAATTGGCGATGTAACCGGCAAATTGATGCTGGCTCACGTCGGCTCGGCGATGGGTATTGTCGCCGCTGAACATATCGGCGGACATGAGACCATCACACTCAATTATGAGATGATGCCGCGCGCCACTTACTGCCATCCGCAGGTCGCTTCGTTTGGTCTAACCGAGGCGCAGGCAAAGGAACGTGGATACAATATCAAGGTTGGGCGTTTCCCCTTCCAGGCAAATGGCAAGGCGCTCGGCTTGGGTGATTATGCGGGCTTTGTTAAGATCATCACCGATGAGAAGTACGGCGAAATTCTCGGCGCCCACATGATGGGACCAGAAGTAACCGAACTACTGCCCGAATTAACCCTCGCACAGATGATGGAACTGACCCCGCATGAGATCGCCCGCAACGTCCACGCACACCCCACGCTTTCAGAGACGTTGATGGAAGCGGCGCATGGCGCAAGCGGAACACCCATCCATATTTAGATAAACCTGTACGCCCTATCGGAGATTTTGCCCTGATAGGGCGTACACATTGATACCTCCGAGGTTCGGAGGTCTTTTTTTTGTCAACTATTTGCAAAATTGTATATACATCTTGATATTTTTGAAGGATTGTGCTATTAACAATCGATAAAAAAAATAACGGGCTTTTTTACCAGTTTTTGCTGGTATATCCCGAAGAAAAGACCAGAGGTTTAGGCTATGCACCGCGAACGAGTTTCAGAAAATGTATATTGGTTTCAGAGCGAAGTTTATGCACAAGTAACGGCTGGGGTGGTTGTTGGACCTCAATGGGCGGTGGTGATCGATACCCTCGCCCTGCCTGAGGAAAGCATGTCTATGCGTGAGTTCATTGAACACGAACTGGGTGTTCAGGTGCGGTATGTGATCAATACTCACTATCACGCCGACCATAGCTGGGGGAACTGCTTTTTCCCCGGTGCGACGATTATCAGTCATGCCAAGTGTCGTGAATATCTGGTGGAAGATGGCATTCCTTCTTTGGAGGGCGCGCAAAAGCAGAATCCCAGCCTTCGTCAGGTTAAGATCGTCCCTCCTCACCTTACCTTTGAAACCGGTGAGATGACCCTGCGCGTGGGTAAAAAGAACCTGATCCTTTCCTACACCCCAGGGCATAGTGACGACGGCATTTCAGTGCTGGTGGAAGAAGATCGCGTCTTATTTGCGGGGGATGTTTTCATGCCCCTGCCCTTTATTGTGGATGGCGATGCAGATGATATGCTTGCTTCCATTAAGAAAATTGGCAAGATGGGGTTGGAAAATATTATTCAGGGACATGGTGATATTATTCTGCGCGGCGAGATCGATGCAGCCGTTCGCGAGAATGTAAATTACCTGAACAATATCAAAAAAGTGGTGAAAGCCGTCAGTAAAAAGAAAAACGCAGAAGAAGCCCTTGAAGAGATCACCATTGAAGATTGCGGAAAGAGCCGCGTCCACCTCGGAGGGCTGGCAGAAACCCTGCACAGACGTAACCTGAGAGCGCTTCACAAACAAACGAGTGTGAAGTAATTTTTTTTACACACGGTTTTTTTGAATGTTGCAGTGAAGCCATTCACTGCAACATTTTTTCATAAAAATAAAACAGCAAAATATCAGGAGGAATGAAGAAATGAACTTCATGACAATCGCAGCATTCATCGGCGGGCTGGTCGTTCTAATCATCGGCGCAGAGTCGCTTGTTCGTGGAGCATCACGCATTGCAGGCTGGGCAGGAATTTCACCGCTGGTGATCGGACTGACCGTAGTCGCATTCGGAACAAGCGCCCCGGAACTTGCCATCAACGTTCAATCTTCATTGGGCGGGCGCCCCGATATTGCCATTGGAAATGTAGTTGGCAGCAATATTGCCAATATTCTTTTTATCCTTGGGGCATCGGCAGCCATTGCGCCGCTCATGGTGCAGCAACAGGTTGTGCGGCAGGATGTGCCAATTATGATCGGAACATCCATTGCGACATTTTTGTTTGCATTGGATGGTTTGATCAGTACGTTTGAAGGGCTGGTTCTTTTTAGCGTTCTGCTCTTTTATATTTGGTTTCTCATTAAACAAAGCAAAAAAGAGACCAATGAAAGTGTGGAAGAGGAGTATGAAAGGGAATATGCCCCGCATGAAGTCAAATCGCCCCGCAACTGGGCTATTAATATTGGTCTGGTTGTGATCGGGCTTGCCATGCTCGTCATTGGCGCAGACTGGATGGTTCAAAGCGCGGTCACCGTTGCCAAATGGTTTGGTATTAGCGAGCTGGTCATTGGTCTTACCGTGGTGGCTGTTGGCACCTCCCTGCCTGAACTGGCAACCTCCATTACAGCGGCGATCAAAGGTGAACGCGATATTGCCGTTGGGAATGTAGTGGGCAGCAATATTTTTAATTTGATGTCTGTGCTGGGTTTAAGCGCCATCATTGTCCCTGTTGGGATTCCGGTTTCAGATGCTGCTCTGCATTTTGACCTCCCCGTCATGGTAGCGGTTGCACTGGCGTCCTTCCCTGTCTTTCTCACAGGCGGACAGATTTTTCGATGGGAAGGTTTTATCTTTTTGGCATACTATATTGCCTACACTTTATATCTGGTTTTAAATGCCACCCATCACTCATCTCTACCTGTTTTCAATAATATGATGTTATGGTTTGTCATTCCGATCACCGTATTAACCCTGGGCATATCGCTTTGGTATGAGTTTTCATTGCGGCGAGCACCCAATAATAAAACGTCTACATCCTAAGAATGAAGAGATGTAACTTTTACGCATAAACCCAAGCTGACGAGGTTTTGCAATGATGACAGGTAATTCTTCATCCGACAGAAAATTCTTAACCCGCTTTGCGTGGATATCCATCGGCGCGGCGGTGTTGACTATTGGTCTCAAAACCGTTGCATACTTTCTCACGGGTTCCATTGGTCTGCTTTCAGATGCGCTTGAATCGTTGGTTAACCTCGTTGGCGCGTTAATGGCGCTTGCCATGCTGACGGTTGCCGCCCGTCCGGCAGATGAAGACCATGATTACGGGCATGGCAAAGCCGAATATTTTTCAAGCGGTGTGGAGGGGACGCTGATCCTCATTGCGGCAATCAGCATTATTTGGGCGGCAGTACCGCGTCTGTTTGAGCCGCAGCCGCTTGAACAGGTGGGCATCGGGCTGGGCGTTTCTGCGGGGGCATCGGTCATAAATCTGCTGGCCGCTTATTTTATTTTGCGGGCGGGCAAACGCTATCAGTCCATTACGCTGGAAGCGAACGCGCATCACCTTATGACCGATGTGTGGACATCTGTCGGTGTGCTGGCAGGCGTGGGGGTAGTGGCAATGACCGGCTGGGAAAGACTCGACCCCATTGTCGCTTTTGTGGTCGCCGCCAATATCATCTGGTCTGGAATAAAGATCGTCCGCGTTTCGGTGCTTGGACTGATGGATACTGCCCTGCCGAATGAAGAACGCGCTATCATTATTAATATTCTTGAGGGGTATAAAGAAAAAGGAATTCAATATCATGCCATGCGCAGCCGCCAATCGGGTGCGCGCAAGTTTGCATCTTTTCATATTCTTGTGCCCGATCATTGGACTGTGCTGGAGGGGCATCAGCTTTTGGAGCAGATCGAATCTGATATTCGCAACGCATTGCCAGGTATTACTGTTTTTACGCATCTTGAACCGCTTAACGATCCGCTCTCTTGGGAAGACACGACGCTCGACCGTAACGCCTGAACTGCGACAGCCTCTCGATCATTAATTGATCTCTTGCAATTTAATTGGCACATTGTGATACGACATCAATTTGCCATGTTTATTTTTAATTCCCCTAAAGTCTATTAGAATTGGATAAATTTTTTGTTGAAGATTTAGGAGATTAAAATGAAAAAACAAAAACAGATCATTCTTTATATTACTGTTCTTATTATTTTTACCCTCGCATGCGGGCTGGAAAATATTCAGGTTGTGGATTCCCCAGATCTCGCAGCGACCATCACAGCGCAGGCAAAGCTCATTCAGGAAGGTGGACAGCCTCAGGATCCCGCGCAGCAGGTCGTTGTTATTACGGCAACATCTGAAGGTGCACCTCCCTCCGAAGAACAGGTCGTGCCTGCTGAAGTCCTTCCGCCTGCATCAGGTGATGTGACCGTAACTGTTTCGACCGCTACAAACTGCCGCACGGGTCCTGGACAGAATTTCAATATTGTTTATGGTATGCCGGTGAGTCAGGTGGCGAAAGTGGTTGCTAAGAATTCGTATTCGGGGTACTGGATTATCGAAATTCCCGGGAAAGCCGGGCAGACCTGCTGGTTGTGGGGACAGTATGCTTCGGTCAATGGCGATACAGCTACTCTGAAGGAAGTGGTTACGCCTACATCACCTGCACCAACGAAAACGAATACCCCCCTGCCTACAGCCACCGCTACAGCGACCAGCGCGCCTGTTTACCCCAATGCACCATCAGGGCTGACAGCAAACATTAGTTGCGCACCTGGACCCGGAGCCGGACAGACAACCATCAGCGGGAACATGTCCTGGGTGGATAATGCCACCAATGAGTTGGTTTATGTTTCAAGCGTCCTTGCGTTTTCTTCAAAAATATTGGCTGCCAATGCTACCAGTGACAGCTTTTCCGTCACCTATGATAACTCTTATATTCAAACCAATGCACCCGGCGGAGTATTTACGGTTAATGTATATGCATGTAGTGACAATACATCAGGAAGTTGCGGAAACCAAGCCAATTTACAGGTAACCGCCGCGGGCTGCCCGTAAATGAATCGATTCGATGCCCTTGTTTTCACAGGGGCATCGAATTTTAATAACGGAAAAAGAAAGAGGATTGGTTATGCTTAAACGATCCAATATATTGATTCTAACGATCCTAATACTCACAATGCAAGCTTGCAACTTGAAATTGGTGAATGCGCCTGAAACAAACAAACTTGCGTTGACTATTACCGCTCAGGCACAAATCCTTGAACAGAAAGGGCTGTTATTCACACCCACATCCACACCGGTGATCATTCTAATTACTGCCACAAAGAATGGAAATGAACCCGCCGCCCCCCTTCTTCAAGAGACAGCCACAAGCACGCCTGATCCTTCATCGGCAAATGCAGCGTCGCCCGCCTCCGGCGCGCCAACTGTGACAGTCAGCACTGCCACCAATTGCCGCACGGGACCAGGGCAGGCATACTCAAGTATTTATGGGTTACCCGTGGGTATTTCTGCCGAAGTGGTTGGAAAGAATACATCCACCAATTATTGGATCATCAAGATTCCAGATGGAAGCGGAACCTGCTGGTTATGGGGGCAGTACGCCACTGTCACCGGCGACACGAGCGGGTTGCAAAACGTAGCCATTCCACCCACACCGACTCTCACAATTACACCTACTTTCACGCCCACCAAGGTCGTGCTTCAACCGCCATCCGCGCCCTCAAATTTGAGCCAGACAAATGTCTGCACCATCGGAAGCACGATCCCGCAAAATATTTACTCCTTCGATGGAACAATAAGCTGGCAAGACACCTCAAATAATGAAGATGGTTTTAGAGTGTACAGTTTTGATAATCACCATACCGACGCCACCGATATATTAAGAGGTACAGTCGCAGCAAACGTGACCAGTTTCAACTTTAGTGCTTCATCGTTTGGAACGAGTACAACAATAAAAGTAGAAGCCTTCAACAATGCTGGATCATCCACACGCGTATCGCTTTTCTTTACGGGCAATAATTGTCCTCCATAATAAGTGAAAATACAGACCCGGCATGTTTATAGGGTTTGTTGGGTCTGTGTTGACTCTTGCTGGGGAGATTTTATTTACCTATTCTTAACCAATTCCCTTTACAATCCCGTCATGATAAGGAGCAGACCATGGGCGTCATGATGCAAACCTTCTACTGGGATTGTCCAAAGGAAGAAGGCAAAGAGTTCGAATGGTGGAACTATATCAACCGCGAAATCCCATTGCTGGCAAAAGCGGGATTCACTTCGCTGTGGCTTCCGCCTGTCCATAAGGCGGCGAATCTTTTCGGACCTTCGATGGGCTACGACCCATATGATTACTACGACCTCGGGGAGTTCGACCAAAAAGGAACCGTGCCGACCTGGTTCGGTACGCGCTCAGAGTTGGATCAACTCATTGAAAGCGCACACAGCCACAGGCTGGGTGTGATCGCAGATATTGTCATCAATCACAATTCCGGCGCGGATGCGCAGGAAGTGAATCCCATCACCGGTCAGTCTCGTTGGACTTTCTTCAATCCCAAAAGCGGAAAGTTCCCGCGTAACTGGGAATCGTTCCATCCCTGCATGTATGAAAGTTGGGATGAAATGACCTTCGGCGATATGCCAGACCTTTCCCATCGCAATCCACATGTTTATACGGAACTGCTCAAGCTTGCACGTTGGCTGGTCGAAGAAGTTGGCTTCGATGGCTTCCGTTATGACTTTGTTAAGGGCTATGGCGCAAACACCATCACAGCCATTCAAGAATACCGTTACATGCGCGATGGTCATTACTTTAGACCCTATGGCGTGGCGGAGTTCTGGGATAATGCGCGCGCCATCGAAAACTGGGTGGATCTTGCCAACTTCTCCAACTCCAACCCGGTGGACGCGTTCGATTTTCCCCTGCGCGAATTACTTAAAGAATTATGCGATTCATACGGCTTTAATTTGAAGTCTTTAGTACAGGGCGATACGGTCTTTAAGGCGCAGCCGCAAACCACTGTTACATTTGTGGAGAATCACGATCTGCGCGATGAAGGGCGTCCCATCACCAACGACAAGCTGCTTGCCTATTCCTATATCATGACGCACGAAGGCTATCCCTGCGTCTTTTGGAAGGATTACTTCAATTACAATCTTGCTTTGCGTGATACGCCCAACGGCATTGACGCGCTCGTGAACGCGCATGAAAAATATGCGGGCGGTGATACAACCGTGCTGCATCTTTCGGACGACCTTTACATCATGCAGCGTGGCGGTTACGACTCGCAGCCCGGATTGATCTACGTCCTCAACAATCGCAGTGATGACTGGCGCGGCGAGTGGGTGACCACAAAATGGACGAACGCCTCTTTCTCACCCGTGGCCTGGTGGGGCAAACACGACCTTTCCCGCCCTGCCGACCAATCCACTGCCGTGGACGGTCGTGGTCAGTTCTTTGCCCCCGCCCGCGGGTACGCCGTGTATGCACTAAAATAAAAAAACAGCCCGCGAATTTAGCCTCGCGGGCGTTTATCAGCTTGACCTAACAATTTCCATCGTCATCGACATAACAATAATCACCCTGAAACAACTGCCAATCGTGCATTAGCTTTTCCAACTCTTTCAGATATGGCTTGATATCTTCGCCGCTGACCACTCGCTCATTGTTCGTGATGACCGGCAAAGAACGTCCTTTGAACATCTCTTCTGCCGTTGAAGATTCGATCACCACCTGGTCATATCCCAGTACCATGTCTTTGAATTCCGCTTCAATCGCATCCGCTTCCGCACTGATCTTTTCGCGATAAATTTTTATCATTCGTTCAACTCCTTCGCCATTCAGACGCCTCACTTCACCCGCTGCTTACTGCACACTTTCCACTATAATCCACCCCATAACTGCACCCATCCACAAAAAGCTCAAAACCCTGTTAAGTAGTTGGTCGAAATAAACTAGATGTCGTGAAGAAAAATTTCATCCATAAAACACATGAATTTCACGAAGTGCGGGTCACAACTTCATGTGCTTTGTGTGCTTCGTGAAAAAAACAGATTTACACATTTCATTTGTTTAGACATCCCCTGCCGCCGGGGACGGCGGCTTGAGCCAGTAAAAACTTTATAAACTTTTTTCAGACAACTACTT
>JACKAW010000005.1 GCA_020634885.1 Anaerolineales bacterium | reverse complement strand
ATGTTCTTATCTTTTGTATCATTTTGAAAAGCGATCAGTGATTTTTGCACATTATCTTCAAGGATATATGGCACGGTTCCCATCAACAAGGGATACGAAGGTTCACTTTCGTTTATTCTAAATTTGAGACCAATGTGATTTTCGGGCAATTGGAATCCGCGTACACTGACGATCTCCAATATATCTTCATTTAGGAGTTGGACAGATGCGCTATCGTAAGGGATTACTTTTTCGAGTTGTTCAAGGATCAGGGATACGGTCCTAGTCTCATCCAGAGTTTCGACGATGATGGAGAGACCATCTCGCAGCGCCTCAGATTCGGCATTCTTTTCTTCCAATTCCTGGATCAACTTCTCACGTTCGGTTTCCACCCATTTGCGCTGGCTAATATCGCGGATCATGACGATGGCGGTCTTGTCTGTGACCGGTGTCACCCGCGCCTCAAAAAATTGGATCTCTTCTTCCGGGGGCAAGCCGTATTCAAATGCTTGAGCCTGACTTGTGCCAATGGCACGTTCAATTGCGAACATGGCTTGACCAGCAATTTGCGGGGGAAATAGGTCGTACATGTTTCTACCAATAAATTCATGGGGCTGCATGATCGGAACCAATTCACTCGACGCGAGAAAATCCAAAAAGATGCCGTTGTTCGATACTTCAAAGATCAGGTCGGGGATGGAGGCAATAATGGCGCGGGTGCGGGATTCGGCATTTTTTAGTGCGTTTTGTGCCTGCTTTTGTTCGGTAATATCGTAGAACATGCACAAAATACATTGCAGGTCACGAACGTTGATGATCTCATAATACCCAAGTGCAGTTTGTATCCCTTCCGCATCTCCTGGAAAATCAACCTCTACATCTTGAAGAGAACCTTTCTCCAAAAGGTTGCGGATAAATACTTCACGTTCCGTCGGGTCAGCCCAAAGGCTGAAATCTGTAACGGGTCGTCCAAGCGCCTTTTCAGGCATTAGCTGGGAAAGTTTCCAGAACGCTTCGTTTGCCTCTAAAAAGACGCCTTTATCCAGCGTTACGATAACAATGGCGATCTTGTTGTTTTCAAATACTTTTCTAAAACGGCTCTCACTGGAGCGTAGTTCCTGTTCGATGATCTTCCGCTCAATGATCTCTGTTTGGGCTTTTTCATAGAGACGGGCGTTATCAATGGCTACCGATGCCAGGGCTGCAAACCGTTCAAGCAGGGCAGCCTGTTCAGGCGTAAAGGTTTTTGTTTTATCGGTATGGGCAACCAGTAACGTTCCGATCACGTTTTCTTGCGAGCGCAGCGGCGTTCCCATCACAGAGCCCAATCGATAGTTTAATACCTTGGGGTCTGGGGTGGGGTAATAATCATAATCTTGTACGAGGAGCGTTTTTCCCTGATCCCATACTTTGCCTGTAACCCCTACTCCTTTTGAGGTAAATTCCCCATTCCAATTTGCGAAAACGCCGATCCCATATTCCTGGATCAATACGTTATCTTCCAGAGAGATGAGATCAATACCTACATGCGGGGTATCCAACAATTCACTGGCGCGGCTCAGAATCAACTCAAGGAGGGGGGAAAGTTCCAGTCGGTTGATTAACCCCAGGGCGGTGTCGTGAAGCGCGGCGAGGTATTGTGCTTGCGTGTTCATTTTGTCATCTGCACGCAGGCGTTCGCGCAGTTCGAGCCTGGATTCTAAAAGGGTCTGGTTAAGCCGTTGAACGATCAAATAAAAAACACTGACGGAGATAATGAAAATGGCGGTCAGGTCTCTGGCGTAATTCACGGGGCTTGCTATTGAAAAGATTTTCAAGCCTGAAAGTTCAAGGTAGGTCAGATGCCAGATCACAGTCAGACAGAGAACGCCAACGACGACTCCGATCTTCCAGCCCATGAACAAGGTTGAAAGTAACGCCAGAATGAAGTACGCCAAAATAGAGACATCTCTTAATCCATTGGCGCTGTATATTTCGTAGGTCAGCGTCACCCATATCCCCGTAATGACGATCAACCCGGCTGCTCGAACAAATCCATTTCGCAGCAAAACGAGGCTGAAGATCAGGATGATAAGAATGCCGGGTAAAGTAAAACGCGCGGAGCCGGAGAGCCCGTTATCAGCAACAATATGAGAAAGAGAAATAAAAAGAACCCCCACCAGCGAAACCCAGATGACATTGTTTAATGTTCTGGCTGTTCGTGTTTCTGAATCGTTTCCAAAAATGGGCGGGCTAAAGACCCGTCTTAACCAATTGTGCATACATTGAGATTATATATCAATAGCCTGTATTCTTATATTAAGAAAAGAGGCGGAGCTTACGCTCCGCCTGTGAAATTCAGTACGGCTTTTCCAGCAGGTCATCAAGAACCTTTTTCGAGGCATCATCGATAACGGAATGCTGGCTGCCGCCATGCGAATCCATGGTGACAACAACGGGAAAGTCTTTGACTTCGATCACCCACATGGCTTCAGGCACACCGAAATCCATTTTGAACACGCCGTGGACTTTAACCACCGTCTGCGCGAGGAAGGAGGCGGCGCCGCCAATGGCATGGAAGTATACGCCGGGGGTTTCTTCACAGCCTTTGAGGGTCTTGGGACCCATGCCGCCTTTGCCAATGACGCCTTTAACGTTGAAGTGTTTCATCACATCGGCTTGATACGGCTCTTCACGGATGGAGGTGGTGGGTCCGGCGGCGATGAACTTGTACTCCTTTGTATCCAGTCCGGCTACGACGGGACCACAGTGATAAATGACGGAGCCATTAAGTAATTTCTTCAATTCTTCGTACACTTGCATATCTTCGCCTTGCGGGGCGCGGGTCTTTTTGATGAAGGTTTCGATCATCCATTTATGGGCGGCATCGCGTCCGGTGACCATGATGCCGGAAAGAGCAACCGAGTCGCCTACTTTAAGGTCGCGGATGGCTTCATCGCTGATGGGAGTGGTAAGTTGTTTCATGGATTACCTCTTTAATCGTAAGTGACTTCTTCGCCCTTCACCGTCATCTTGCGGCGGCGATATGCCCAGCACATGTAAGACACCGAAACAAAGTACGAAGCGGGCAAACGGCTCAAGCCGATGATCTTGGTATCGAGTACGGTGGTCTTACCGCCAAAGCCCATGGGACCGATTCCCATTTCATTGGATTCGGAGGTGAGGCGTTCTTCCAACTCGGCGAGTTTCGGGTCGCTGTTGCGGGTTCCCATTTCACTGAGCAGCACTTCTTTCGACTTTATATAGGAAGAGCCGCGATCCCCGCCAATGGAAACGCCCAATACGCCGGGAGCACAGCCCTTGCCTTGCGCTTTTTGCACCGCATCCAACACCACTTTGCGGACGCCCGCCAGGTCACGACCGGCGCCGAGGGTGTTATCGGGCAGAGAGTATTGCCGCCCAACATTCTCACAGCCGCCGCCTTTGAGCATCAACTCAATGGTGAGTTCTTCGCTTTCGGTCTCTTCAAAATGGATGTAGGGGAAGTCGTCGCCGCCGAGGTTGTTGCCGGTATTTTTATCGTATACGGCATCCACTGCGTTGGGGCGCATGTATGATTTTTTCGTCGCCTGTTCCATTGCGGCGCGGATCTGCTTCTTCAATTGAATGGTAGACCAACCCACAGGGTAATGCACCTGAAAGATGGGCGTGCCGGTATCCTGACAGATCGGCGTGGAATTGGTGCGGGAAAGCTCGATGTTTTTCATGATGGTTTCCAACGCGCCGCGAGCCGCCGACCCGGGTTCTTCTTTTTCTATCGATTCTTTCAAACGTTTTTCAACATCCGGCGGCAGTGAACTGGATGTGCGCCGAATGAGTTCCAGTATTTCATTGGTTAGGTCTCGCATGATTAAGCCTCCATTGATATTAAAATCATACTCCCGTTGAAAGAAAATGCCAAATAAAAAATCAAATTTTCAGTGCAAGCTGTAACGTGAAAGAGGGATAAAACGCCACAGCGTAACAAAAAGCCTGCCCCTTTTTTAGAGGCAGGCTTTGGCGTAGTCCTGAACCGGACTGAGTACCAATAAAGTATCTACTATTTAATTGTATACGTCATGTTCACTGTAACGGTGATCGCGAGTTGTCCCGGCTGAATGGGCACGGCTGAAACTTCTGCGCCGCCGCCACCGCCTTTGCCATACCCATACGCATCATAATAATAAGGTTGGGCGCCGCTTTCGTAGTAGCTGATATTCTGAATATCGCCAAGTGTTACGCCTGAAACGCCCGCCAAATCTTCCGCCTGCATTTTGGCATTTTCCACAGCCAAAGCACGGGCGTCTTTGTTGGCTTCAGTCTTATCTTCCACATCGAACTGAATGCTGTAGATGCTGTTGGCGCCCGCCTCAATGGCGGCATCGAGCAAGTCACCTAGTTTATTGAGGTCGCGCACGGTTACACTCACGGTATTATCCACCGAGTAGTTGCTGCCACTGACCACACCAAACTCATCATATTGCGGGTTCGACCAGATGCTAAAGTTGGTCGTGCGGATGTCATTCGCATCCACGCCGAAATCTTTGATCGCCTGAATGACTGCGGTAGTCTGTTCTTTATTAATGGACACAGCCTCCGAGGCATTTTCACGCTGGGTATTCACACCAACGTTGATGTAGGCAACATCGGGTGTCAGATAAACAATACCCAACCCGTTCACGTTCAAGGTCCTCAAATTTTCGGGCGCCGCCTGATTGATGGTGGTCGGTCCGCAGGCGCTCAACACAAGCGCCAGAACCGCCAAAACTACAAACGACAAATACTTTTTATACATGGTTTCTCCTTGTGGCATCAAAGCCATATTGATTATGCACCTTAATGACGCCGCCGTGTTATAAAAGTTCCTTGAATTTTGCCCTGTTTCGGGCTACAATTTTGCACAAATGTTCTAAAGGACATCATGCCGATCAATTATCAGGAAATCTATACACAGATCAAGCAGGTTGGGCTTGGTGCGAAGGAAAGAAGAAAGAGAAAAGAGGAAGCGCAGAATTTGGCGCAACAACTCCTCGAAACCTTTTCTTCTGAACTGGATGCCCTACGCACAAAAGTGGAAGCTGCCAAAGCGGCGGATGCCAACATCCGCTGTGCCGTGCCGTTGGATGAAGCCCTCGCCTCTCACTACCCCGTGCCTGATTCTGTTTCTGCAACTCTCATCGCCGCTGACGGTTCGCAGTCCATCGCAGACCGTCACAGCCCCGTGCAGTTTTGCGTCATCAACGTAGGCGGAATCGTCATGAAGCCAAACTCGGGCGAAACCCCAGCCGTAGAAGTGGAAAGCGAGCTTTTCTTCGGCGACGCCATCGAAGAGAACGGACTCACCACCGAGGGGGGCGTTGCCCTGCGGCGTGACCTTGCCGAGCGCAGCGTCATCGAAAAAATGAGCAAAGGGCTGAAAGGTTCGATTGTTTCCTTCACAGATGGCACGCTCGAAATCTTCCGCGCCAAAGACATCGATAATGCCAATATGTATCGCACCACCATCGATAAGTACATATCCGTCCTCTCGCGTTTGCAAGGACGTGGCATCATCTCAGCGGGGTATATCGACAAGCCATCATCAAGCCTTGTCGTGAAGTTACTCGAACTGACCCAGATCACCATCCCCGAAGAGATGGAAAAACTGCGGAATGCGCCGCCGCTGAAATATGTGACAGATCGCTGGCTATTCGGCTACAACAACAAATTGTTTCAATTATTACCGCCGGGTCATCGTTCGGCAGTCTTCAAAATCCAATCCAATGCTGAGAAGACCTACAAAGGTGTGCTCGAATTGCATTTCTTTTATTTAAACGTTGGCACCGAGGGACACCCCTGGCCCGTCCGCGTGGAAATTCCGCGCTGGGTGGTGGATGACAAGAAGCAGCTTGACCTGCTCCATGCCGTGTTGGTGGAGCAATGCCGCGTGATGGGCAGCAAGCCGTACCCGTATCTCTTACACCGCGCGCATGAGACGGCGGTAGTGAAGAACGAAGAGAAATATCAGATCGAGCAGATGTTGCAACAGGAATTAAGAAGAAATAGCGAAGACGTGGACGAGGGCTCGAACAAACAGTCCGCGAAGGATTTGCAGGGTAGAACAAGGCGGTAGGGATACCCCTTGCGGGAGTCCTTTGCGCGGGTATTTTCAGGGTTACAAAGCGGACAGGGGCAAGCCCTGTCCCTACGGAGATATGACACAATGACACAACCAATTGAGATCGGACGTTTATTGCGGGCTGGCACGACGGGATTTATTGCGGGCTGCCGTGTGAATCAGTTGAGCGTGCCTTCGTTCGGGGCGCTAGTCCGCGCGCCGCTGACGGATGGGTATCAGGTCTATGGCTTGATCCACGATATTCACATTGACGATGATGGGCTGGTGCGTCAACTCGTGACTGCCGATGGCGTGAGCGAGGAAGTGATGAAGGACAACCGCGAGCGCCGCATTGTGCCCGTGGAGATGTCTGTGCTGGCGGTGGGGTATGAGCAGGATGGCAGGGTTCATCACCTGCTGCCGCCACGTCCGCCGCTGAGTTTAGATGTGATCTATGCCTGTGATGATAAGGATATTATTCGGTTCACGGAACGCTTCGGGTATTTCCGTCATATCTTGAATGGCAAGGATGTGCCCGTGGGCGAAGTGGTCGCGGCGCATATTTTGCAGGCAGGCAAGGCGCGGGGAGCGGATGGTGGAAAGTGGATCGAGTCCGCTACACAGGAAGTGATCACATTGCTGAGAGATGATTATCCGACGCTGATGAGTGTGTTGGGCGCGTTGGCGGATATTTCTTAAGAGCAGTAAACACGAAGGTACAAAGGACACTAAGGTTAAGTGCTGGTTGATTTTTGTTTTGTGTTTAGACTTTGGTACAGGAAGGTTGAGGTGTATGGAAAACTTAAGTTCACGGAATGTTCCAAAGATGGTGAATCAGACAATCACCTCTGATGTTGAAAAAGTCGGCAAGGCTGTTTTAGATGCGGCATTCAAGGTTCATACAGCGCTTGGACCTGGATTATTGGAATCTGTGTATGAGACCACATTGAGCTATGAACTTCGGAAAAGCGGTTTGGCAGTAGCGAATCAGTTGCCTGTGCCAATTGTGTATGATGGGCAAAATTTGGATGCTGGTTTTCGGTTGGATTTGCTGGTTGAAGATTGCGTCATTGTGGAGCTTAAGGCGGTAGAAAAAATGAATCCTGTGTATGAGGCTCAAATCATGACGTATCTGCGGTTGAGCGGGAAGCGGCTTGGGTATTTGATGAATTTCAATGTGAAACATTTGAAAGATGGTATTAAGCGATTTGTGATGTAAGGGCGTTTAAACACAAAGGGCACGAAGAACACTAAGGTTAAGAGCCTTAAACCTTCGTGACCTTTGTGTCCTTCGTGTTTAAAAAGAGGTTTTTATGAATATACAGCGTACTCAAATTGGTTATCTCGTCGGCGGCGGGTTGAAGGAGAATTTCCGCGTGCGGCTTACGGTCTCTCCGCAGGAGATTCAGGAGGGGGCGTTTGTCGTCATCCAGAGCGGACATTGGAATTATTACGGCATTGTGACGGATATCCAACTAGGTGCAACGGATCCGCGCTTTGCGGATGAACAGATGGAGGGACGCTTCCCGAAGCATATTTCGGATGCGTTGCATAAGAAGGCGTTGTATGCGAACCTTGAGGTGCTGCCAAACCTGATGCTGGAGGTGGGTCCTGAATTGGGCACGCCTGAGTACAAAGATTGGCAGGGGAAAATCGATGCGGGCTTAAAAGATGCGCCGCGGATTTTGCCCGTCAAGAATATTCCTCCGCACCATGCGGTGGTGTCGCTGGCGAATGAAGGCGATATTGCCGAGATCTTCGGTGACCCGAACAAGGAAAGTAATTTTGTCATCGGGTACACGCGTGAGCAAAATCATCCCGTGTGCATTGATTTGGATAAGTTCGTGCAGCGCTCGTCGGGAGTCTTCGGGGCGACGGGCACGGGTAAGTCGTTCCTGACACGGTTGGTGCTGGCAGGGTTGATGAAGCACAATCAGGCGGCGGTGTTGGTGCTGGATATGCACAACGAGTATGGGTTTGACGATGTGGCGTCAGACACGAAAAAAGCCGTGAAGGGATTGAAGACCCTGTTCAAGGGCGGAGTCCGATGCGTTGGCTTGGGAGCAGGAAGCACCATCAGGGGCAATCAAGTTGACTTTAATTTGGAAATCTCAACGGGAGACATTTCCACAAGTGATATTGAAACGCTTTCGCGTGAGTTGAATCTGCGCGAGACGACGCCGACGATTTTGAATGCGTTGTACACGTCGTTTCGGGATAAGTGGTTTGCGGAGTTTCGGGGGATGAATCGGGATACGGTTGTTTTTGAAGATGATAGAGGAAAGAAGAAAGAGGAGCCTGCGGAGGGAAGTGTTGCCAAGTGGGCGTTGACGAACGGCGTGAATGTGATGGCGGCGGAAGCGCTTCATGACAAACTGCGACGGCTGTTCAGCCAACCCTATATCGTGGACAACCCTGCAGCGGACTCGGTGGCGCAGATCATCCAGTCGTTGGAGGCGGGCAAGCATGTGGTGCTGTCGTTCGGCGAGCATGAGAGTGACCTGGATTATCTGCTGGTGTCGAACTTGTTGACGAGAAAGATCCGCGCGGCGTGGGAGAAGAAGACGAATGAGTTCCGCACGCACGGCAAAGCGGAGCCGAAGCCGTTGATCATTGTGGTGGAGGAGGCGCATAAACTGCTCAACCGCGAGATGGCGGCGCAGACGACCTTTGCGACCATCGCGCGCGAACTGCGCAAATATTATGTGACGCTGTTGATCGTGGACCAGCGTCCGTCGCAGATCTATGATGAGGTGATGAGTCAGTTGGGCACGCGCATCAGCGGCTGGCTGGGCGATGACCTGGATATTCAGGCGGTGCTTTCGGGTCTTTCGGGGCGGGATTCGCTGCGCGGGATGCTGGCGCGTTTGCAGCCGAAGGAAGAGGTGCTGCTGCTCGGCTGGGGCGTGCCGATGCCGCTGCCTGTACGCTCACGAAGGTACGATGAGGCGTTTTGGAAGGAGTTGGGGGGGAAGGGTAAGAGGAGTAGTGAGGAGATAAGTAGAGAATTAGGGTTTGGAAACCCATAAAATTGCAATGGAAAAAAAGATGTAAATCCTGTATACTAGCAATAGACAAGCGCCACTCGCCACCGAACCCCGTACCAAGTGTACGGTGAGTCTTCCACAAGGAAGCAGTTAGGAGCGGGGGCGTTTGCTTTTAACTTGGGATTGTGCCGAAGGACGCCATTGCCAGATATTAAAACGAGTGGAAGAGGGGGCTGTTGATTGTTTGAGGGTGTACCAGCCGAGCCGTTTTTGAATATGAGCAATCAAAGCCAGTTTCGCGGGACTTTCTTTTGAATCGTTCCAGGAATAGCCGAGCGCGCCGAGTAGTACGTCGGTTAATTGCAATAAATCTTCTTTGTGAGATTGCCGTGGTTCTACGCCGCGAAGTGGGGCTACACTTGCTTGTTTCATCCAGTAATGATTTGTGACGATTTTTAGAACTTCGAGGCGGTTTTTCTTTCGGTTTGTTCTTTCGTCTGTGTAAAGCCAATAAAGATTTTCGGGTTTGATATTTCGACTGACCAGTTGGTAATAAAACTTGTAAAAGCCAAGTTCTTGGTCATTTTTATGGAAGGTTCGGTAATCTAAAAGGTTTGTGTCTATGACAATGGAACGAAACCCAATATTTTTATTTCGGAAGAAACAATCGACCCATTCATAGTATCCCGCCAGTTTTGAGTTTGAGACTTTCGTCCATTTGAATTCGGCAGTCATGTTGAAGTCATGCCGAACTTTGGATAAACTTTCCCGCAATTCCATTTCATATTGTTGCGGAATCCATAAACCACCAATCAACATGTGACGGGCATTATGAATATTGCTTTCATCGCAGTAGAGTGAGTAGCGCGTTTGTTCCATCGGTTATTTGAAAGTCCACCTTATTGCGGCGAGGATGTAACAGCATTATAGCACGCATGTTCACAAGACAAGCCTTGTAAAGAGGATTTGAAGGAGTTGGGGCTTGGTGGGTAAGTTGTTGGGACGCAAACCGCAAAGCGCGCAGAAGAACGCGGATAAAAAAATAAGAACTATCAAAAAGAGGTTGTGTCTAAAAATGGACACAACCTCTTTTTTTCGATCCTTTATAATCAATACATTATGACTACGAAAGCAATTGATGGCAATTCATGAAAATTTCTCCTGATGGCGCTTTGGAATTTGAGTTCTTTGAACTTGAAGATGTCAAGAAAGCCGAACAATTTGCTGAAAATATTGATGGCGTGATTTACTCTTGGAAAGCCATTGGATATTCCAATTGGCTGGAAAAGAGATCGTCAGTTGCCGATGTTTTAGGTCTTGCAGTGCTTCCAAAGGGATTGCCTGATTGGATAGATTTACCTGATGATGTGGATAACTGAATAAAGGGAGATATTTCATGGAATTAATACTTTCAAAGTTCTCTGCAAGGGAATATAAAAGTCAAACACAGAAAATCCGCGTGATGACTGAGGGTTGGGTAAACAAATCGGTTTTCTGTCCGAATTGTGGGAATGCATTGAATCGTTTTGAAAACAACTCGCCTGTTGCGGATTTTTACTGCAAGAAATGTGCAGAAGAATATGAACTGAAATCAAAGAATGGGGCGATGGGCAAGAAAATCGTGGATGGCGCATATTCCACGATGATTGAACGTTTGAAGTCGGACAACAATCCTAATTTTTTCTTTTTGACTTACGATAAGTCCACTTTTGAGATTAGAAATTTCCTGACCATCCCGAAGTATTTCTTTGTCCCTGCGATTATTGAAAAGAGAAAAGCGCTGAGTCCCACTGCAAGGCGGGCAGGTTGGGTTGGCTGCAATATTGATGTAAAAAATATCCCTGAGTTGGGAAAGATATTCTTTGTCCAAAATGGCGTGGTCAAAAGCAAAGATGAAGTGCTGGAGAAGTGGAGCAAGACCGATTTTGTCAAAGCAACTCAGAGTATTGAATCAAAAGGCTGGCTATTGGATGTCTTGATGTGTGTGGAGAAAATCAAAAAAGATGAATTTTCATTGGAAGATGTTTACGCCTTTGAAGGAGTTTTGAAAGCCAAACATCCGTCCAATAACAATGTGAAGGCGAAGATACGTCAACAGTTGCAGTTTTTGCGGGATAAAGGCGTTCTTGATTTCGTGGGTCGCGGTCAATATCGGATGAGACTCAAAGGGAGATAGTCCATGCAGAGATATATTGTCAGTCAGTTTGATGGAAGTACGTTTGTGGTCATTGACCAAGCAGACAAGCGTGAAGTCTGTGTCTGCTCGGAGTATGAGGGTGGGGAAGATGCGAAAAAGCGGGCGGAGAGGATTGTCCGCTTGCTGAATGAGAGTATTTCGGAGTAACGAGAGAACACTGGGATGAATGTCCCAGTGTTTTTGATTTGTGTAGGGGATGTCCGCGTGATAGAGAAAATGGGTCGAGTCCGCCAGGGGCGGTACAATCCTGTCAAGGAGAAATCATATGAAAAAAGATACCATTCGACAAATCGCCAATGTCCTATCTGTGTTGCTTGCGCTCGGCGTCAACATTCTCGCCAGCACCTTGCCGCTCAATGGGCAGAACACAGGCGAGATATCAGATCGCTTTCAGGTGTACTTCGTCCCAGCAGGCTATGTCTTCGCCATTTGGGGAATCATCTACATCGGCTGGATCGCTTTTGCCATCCATCAGTTCAAAGGCGCACAAAAGGAAAGTCCGCGCTTGCGTAGGTTGGGGTATCTCTTCGCGCTCAGCGGCGTCTTCAATGCGCTCTGGCTTGTGTGCTGGCATTACAACGCCTTCGGATGGAGCGTTCTGGTAATGCTCACCTTGCTGGGTCTCTTGATCGCATCCTATCTCCGGTTGGATGTCGGGCGCGCACCGGTCAATTCCGCTGAAAAGTGGTTTGTGGATGTACCCTTCAGCATCTATCTCGGCTGGATCACTGTTGCTACAGTAGCAAACGTCACCGACCTTCTTTATCTGGTCAATTGGAACGGGTTCGGCATCGTTCCGCAGGTTTGGGCGGTCATTATGCTGGTGGTGGCTTGTACCCTCGGCTTGCTCATGACTCTTACCCGCAAAGACAGCGGTTACGTGTTTGTGTTGGTCTGGTCGTTTGTGGGTATTGCCGTCAAACAGTCTGCCGAGCCGCTGGTGGCAAATTCCGCTTGGATCGCATCCGCTTTAATGCTGGCTCTGGCAATGTATGGCATCGTCCAAAGAAGGCGGGCTTGAGATTCGTCTGATTTGTGACGGAACGAGAGAACACTGGGATGAATGTCCCAGTGTTTTTGGTTTTTGGGCGGGCACAAGCCTAATTTTTTCTTTTTGACTTACGACAAGTCCACTTTTGAGGTTAGGAATTTCTTGACCATCCCGAAGTATTTCTTTGTCCCTGCGATTATTGAAAAGCGGTGGACCTCACCCCCCGCCCTCTCCTAAAGGAGAGGGGGCTAGTCCGTTTGCGGAACGGGTTTTAGCTTCTCCCCTTTAGGGGAGACGGGAGAGGGGTTTGTTTGTAAGGCGATAACAATATGATGTGCAGGACGAGAGAACACTGGGATGAATGTCCCAGTGTTTTTGATTTGTGGTGGGATATGAGGGTGCGGGAAAAGATTGTTATGAAAAACAGGCTCTGCTGGAGAGCCTGTTTTGATTTATGCGTCTTGCTTTCTAAGTTTATCGGCTGCAAGGCGGTTAAGGCTGATGCCTTCTTCTTGCGCTTCAATGGCAAGTTTACGATGTAGTTCAGGTGGGATGCGCACCATGAACTTTCCGCTAAAGTGTTTGCTGGCAAGCGGCTCGGGCGGCGTCTCACCGTTCGATTTCATATCCTTCACCACGTCTGCAACGACTTGGCGAATCCCTGCCAGTGCAGCTTCGGGATTTTCGTCCAACCAACTCAGGCTGGGAAACTCAATACATAACCCCGCATATTCCTGATCTTCTTCAGACCAGGTAATACGATATGTGTAGCGGTCATTCTTAAGCATTTTGTTCTTCCTCCAGCCGTTCAATCGCCTTTAACACCTGTTTGACTTGATATGCCTTCGCCATGCCTTTGTCATTTTGAATATTCACGCGTGGGTCGCCTTGCCACGGCGTTTTATATACTTTATGGCTGCTCCCTGACTGGCGCGCTTCTCCAAAATAATGGTCACATACCTTGCAAAGATCCTGAAAACGGATTCCCTTCGGGTTGCGCTTCATGTCAGCAATGATGTCTGCGATTTTGGGCATATCGTTATAATACTACTATTGATACTATTATGCAAGTAACGCAAAATGTAAATTTGTACCTTTGACGAGAGAACACTGGGATGAATGTCCCAGTGTTTTTGGTTTGTGTAGGTGAGTTTTTGAAGAGGATTTGACAAAAGATTTGGCTGAGGGTATATTTTCAATTGATTAATCGATTAATCAATCAAGAGGTAGCCATGCTTAAGACAATCAGTGCCACCAAAGCCCGAATCAACTTTGGGGATGTGATGAAACAAGCCAAGATCGCCCCCGTCATCGTGGAACGAGGCGGCAAGGCAGAAGTCGTTGTCCTTTCCAAAAAGGCATACGACCAATTGGTCGCGGCAAAAGCACATGCCGATGTGCAAAAACGCATTGAAGCCTTGCATACAAAAATCCGCGCCGAGTTGAAGGGAAAATCTCTCACAGATATTTCCGAATTAATCCGCCAAGGGAGGGAAGAACGCGATGACCAACTCAACAACAGTCTGCGTTGACGCCAGTGTTATTCTGCGATACGTGTTACAGCCTGAGAATATGTCCATTCAAAAGATATGGCAGACATGGATGGAAGGAGAAGTCAGTCTGGTTGCACCATCCTTGTTGTTTTATGAAGTGACGAACGCGCTTTACCAGCAACAGCGAAACAATGTCCTTTCGGCTGAAACGATCTGGGAGACATTGGAGTTATCGCTTGAATTGCCGATCACATTGGTCAATGAGGCAAATTTGCATGTGAAAGCCCGTGAAATTGCCATGCGGTACAACCTCCCTGCTACTTACGATGCCCATTACCTTGCTCTGGCAGAGTGGATGGAGATCAACCTTTGGACTGCCAATATGAGGCTGGTCAATTCATTGAAACCGTTCAAGGTGAAATGGGTCAAAGGGATTGAATAACACAAAAACACTGGGATGAATGTCCCAGTGTTTTTGATTTCACTGGTTCCATTCCCCATTCCACTCAATATCAAAAGTCGAAGCCTCCAGCACAGAAATACCCATGCGCCGCCCAAATTGCACATACTCAAAAATACTCCGCCATTGCAGCAGAAAAGGCTTGAGATCACGAAAGTCCAAAATCACATCGTCGCTATGCAAAAAAGCCCGAAGCCATGCGCGAAAATTCCCATCCCGCAAGGCAGCGGGCAACCCATATACCAGCATCGCCGTTCCAAGCATATGCGAAGAATCTGCAAACGGAGTTACACAAAACGGCCCTTCTTTAAAAAAAGACTCAACGAACTGCGGGTTATTCGTCAACAAATGCGCACCGCTCGTCGCACGCGGGTTACACTCAAGCGCATACAAATCGCCCTGCGGAGTCTCAATAAAATCAAAAGCCATTTGCCCGGTCACATTGAAACGCTCAACAAACGTCCGCACCCACTCAAAGATACCCGCATGTTCCACCGGCTGAAACGCAATCGTTGCACCCTGTCCCGCCGTGAAGATCGTCGGGTACACCGCATGAGCCGTGATACGCCCATCATGGCACACCGAATAACTGCAAAACTGCTGCCCAACAATATATTCCTGCGCGATCCACGGCTCATCAAATATCAGCGTAGATAAAGCCTGTTTTAACGAGGGCAGTATCAAAGTCCGCGCAGCGAAGCGCGAATAGACCGGTTTCAACACCAGCCTGCGCCACGAAGCAAACGCGTGCAGCAGGTCATCCTCACGCTTCACCAGCATCGACTCAGGCACACGTAAATTATGGTTCACCGCATTTATAACAAACTTCCATTTGTTATGATAAATATCCAACTTTGCCAGCGGCTCAGTAAACACCTTGCACGGCAAAGAATCCAACCCCTTTGCAATGTGGAAAACTTCCTCACAAGTCGGAATCAACAGATCGATCTGATTCTGTTCTATGATGCTTCTCAACGCCGCTAAAAACGCCTCAGTCTCCTGATGAGGAGCGGGCACCACAAAATTAGCCTTCACCGCCGCCGAAGCCTGACTCAAATGCCCGCGTAAAGACTCCGCCATAAAGACGGTATGCCCCGCGCGGTGAAATGCACGAGCCAGATCCAGCGTTACGGGCGCACGCCCGCCGGTTAATAAAATATTTGTCATATTCTGTAGGGAACGGGTTTACCCCGTTCCAATAGAGGAATGGGGCAAGCCCATTCCCTACCCAATCAAAACGTCAACACCATGCCGCCAATAGACAAGCCCGCACCCGTGCCCACCAACAGCACCTTATCGCCGCGTTGAATCCGTCCATCGCGTACACCCTGATAAAGCGTAACAGGGATAGAAGCCGCCACACAATTACCCAGCGTTTCAATCGTCTTGATAATTTTCTCATCCTTCCAGCCGAAGCGCTCCAACATCATCAATCCCACCTTGCTGGCCTGGTGCGGAACGATGGCATCAATATCCAACATGCCTTTGGAAAGACCCGGGTACAACTCATCCAAAAATTCATGAGCAATGCCGCGCACCATGCGCAACACAGCGGGACCATCCATGTGGAAAAGGTCATCTTCGGGGTTGTGCCCCGTAAAACGCGGATGCAAACGCGAGCCGCCGCCCATAATGGTGGTGAGGTACGCGCCATCACCAAATGACTTGAAATGCGAATGATGAATTTTCGAGGCGTCGCCCACCTCGGCGCGAGTGACCACCACAGCCGCCGCCGCATCACCCACCAACGAAGCCGATTCAGGTTCCTTGGGGTTAATGCCGCACGAAGCCACATCGGCACTGCATATCAAAATATTTTTATAGCGTCCGCTGTGAATAAAGTTTGAAGCCACGTCCATGCCTGCCACAAAACTGAGGCAGGTGGTATGAACCGTCATCGCCGGAATGCCCGAAGCGCCCAAACCAAGCTGACGCTGAATCAAGACCCCCGTATCGGGTATTGCCTGCTCGCCCGTGCCAGAGGCGTTGATGATGAGATCAAGTTGGTTAGGTTTCAACTTCGCCTCATCCAACGCTTCACGTGCTGCCTCGGCAGACATGAACGAGGAGGTTTCATCTGTCACCCAGCGGCGCTCACGCACCCCATTGCGCCGCTCTACCCAACCGGCGGAAAGTCCGCACAGGGTTTCAAGCTCAGAACTGGGCACAACCCGCTTGGGCAAATATCTTCCCAAACCAATAATTTTGAGGGGAATGTTTACCTGCATGAAGGCTCCTTGTTTTCGTCATTGCGAGGGCGATGTTCTTTCGCCCGAAGCAATCTTCTGTTATGAGGAGATTGCTTCGTCGCAATGACATAATTTAAACTAAAAATCCATCTTCTTAAAATACGGGATCGCCACATTCGACACTTTGCCGATCAACTTCCACGGTAGTTGCCGTCTCTTCGGCAGGTGCTTCGTAAAAACCGCGTTGTACTCCGTTACCGCCTCACCCCCGCGCGCTTTTTTGAACTTACCCACCCCACCACTGGCATTTACAAGCAATCCGCGCTTTACGCCTTCCTGCAAAGTAACCAACGTGAGTAAACGATATAACCCCTCATCCAACGGAAGCGATGTGTCATATCCGAACAGCGGCTGGGTCATGACGCCGTTGCGGATGAAGAATCCCATAATGGCGTTCAATCGTCCATCCTTCTTAAGTCCGTACAGGTGCAGGGTTTCTGCATCACGGGCAAGTTTGATGAATTCAAACGTAAATTGCGGGTTGTAAAAAGAATATTTTTGCAAATATAGCAGGTTATACAGTTCCACAGCGCGATGCAGTTCATCGTCGCTTAACTCATTTCCGCTCACCACTTCATAACCGTTTTTTCGCAACACCCGCGCATCTTCTTTGCACTGACGGGTCTTCAAGGCTTCCACCGGGTCCATATACCAAACCTGACGGCTCAACACAAGGTCATAGCCGAGTTCTTCGAGCGTCTGATAAACATGCGGATTTTTTTTCTGGTCCACCGAGCGGAAGACGATGGCACGGTCTGGGAACCAGCGGACGAGCGCCTCACTCAACGCCGATAACTGGTCGCTGTTTACTGACGGATACAAATTCGTAGACAATAGATAGTTATTTACGAAGACAACTTTATCCAACTCAGCGTATTTAAAAAACACAGCGACGGGGGTCATCACCGCCTTTGCCGCAATTTCAGCAAAACGGTTATTAAGATGCTTCACTTCTTCGTACGCGCCATACGAAACATAATGGCTGTACGGTGAAACGGTGTAGGTGTTCAGCGGGTGAAAGTCCGTAACGGTGATGGGGAAGATCGTCTCGCTCACTTTGACCGCCATCAACTGTGTGTTATGTACATTGGCTATATATTTCTGCGGGTCGCCAGTCATCAACGGGATGAGATAGCGGCAAGCATAATCACCATCTGCTGTAGAGGGGAAAGTCAGCGAATGGATATTCTCGCGGGTGAAGAGTTGCGGTTGCATTATGGGCATTGCAAGTCGATATTTATTAAAATAATCTCACCAGTGCGAATTTCCTTTTCCGCATCACTGATCATGGAGATATTGACCTGATTTTCAGCTACCTGAAATGCCCGTGCAGACTTGAACCAGGTTTGTCCCAGCGGAACTGGCTGTGAACATTTCCAATTACTTACAGGGACGGCGATATTGAAGGCAAAGCCAGGGGTGATTGGGTCAAGGGCGGGGAATGAAAAACTTCCGTCCGCATTGGTTGTAACAGAGGCATATACCTCTGAGCTTTCAATCACATACAGCTCAACAGGCACATTGCCCAGCGCTCCGCCCCATCTAAGTTTCCCTTCGATATACACTTTTGACGCATCAAGTGAGACAGGAGAAGTGGGCAGTGCAGTCGGTTCGAGACCTGCATTGCAAGCAAACAAGAACAGGCATGTGATACAAAAAACAATAACCCTGCTTTTTTTCATTTGCCACCAGAATGGTTGAGTTGTGAGATCGTTTCTTCACAATGAGATGGCACAACAATGGTGTTTGGGTGAGTCTTGTAATATGTGTGTAACTGTCCCAGCGTTTCACGGTAGACAGCCGGGTCAGAGAACAACATATTCGCCATTTTGTGCGGCGGACGATTCTCCACAATGGAGCGTTTGAGCCATACCGCATCTGCCACGAAGAAGAACAATTTATCATCGTCATCTCGTGCGAAGATTCCCATCTGTCCATGCGCATGACCGGGCAACTCCACACCGATGATGGAACCATCGCCGAGCAAGTCGTAGCCGGTTTTGAAGGGTGTGTATTCTTCTGAGAGCAGAACCGGTTTGGTCATATCCACTTCTTGTGAGCGGGTATCAAAATCGGTGGGGATCTGTCCGCGCAGGAAAGCGTGTTTCATATCCTCTTCGGGCGGCAGGTTGCGGAGATGAGAATACGCATGGGGTAAATACACATAGCGTGATTTCGGCAAATCGCAGAGCGAGCCGGTATGGTCCGCGTGGAAGTGGGAGATGAAAACGTGAGAAACATCCTGCGGGCGCAGGTTGAAGGCTGCAAGTTGATTGACGACCAAATCCTCTTCTTTGAGGTGGACGGGGGTCATCCAGCGGTAGAGACGTTTGGGGAATTTTTTCGTCTCATCGAAGAAACGGTAGGAATAGCCCGTATCAAAAAGCATGGCGCCAAATTTTGGGTGGCGCAATAGCGCGAACATGGCGGGAAAGTGAATGGTCTTCCAACGTCCATCTTCAATGGCAAGGTGTTCAGGGGATGTGCAGTAGCCTGCATGGAGAATGTTGATTTTCATTTTTTTCACCACAAAGTGTCACGAAGGAGCACAAAGGGAAGAGCAAAATCGTCGTGACCCTTTGTGACCCTTCGTGGTTAATTTGTTTCCTTCCACCATTTTAGAAAACGCTGCACGCCTTCTTCAACCGAGATTTTGGGTTGATAGCCAAGTTCGTTCTTTGCGGCTGAAATATCAAGTGTGGTGCTGTTTGCCAACATACTGACAGACATGCGCGTGAGCGGCGGTTCGGGGCTGTAAGGGATGAGGGAATATAAAAATTCAAAAGCGCCGCCAACGTAATGAGCGGCATTGCGCGAAATTTTACGGCTGGGATGTGGGAAACCAAGTTCATCACAAATGCGGTTGACCAGCCCCCAAATTTTGACAGGCTCGCCGTTGGAGATATTGTATTTTTTACCAAGTGTACTTTTTGGGGATTCAGCACAAAGTAAAAGAGCATCCACTACGTTTTGGATGTAGGTGAGGTCTACCATGTTCTCACCGTCGCCAAGAATGGGCAATCTGCCGGTCTTGAGCCGAGACAGCAAACGCGGAAAGATAACGGTATCACCTTCACCAAACAACGCGCGCGGACGAATAGACACGACAGCGAGTCCTTGTGCCGAGCCTTTGTCCACTTCTTCTTCAGCCAGAAGTTTGGTATGGGCATAGTGGCTGATGGGTTCAGGCAATGGGTCGTTTTCTTTTACACCCATGCGCGAGTTGTAATCAAAGTAAAGGCTGGGGGTAGAAACATATACCAGGCGCTTTACATTTTTTTCAAGACAGGCATTCACGATATTGCGAGTGCCGATCACGTTGGCTTGGTAGAACGTTTCGAATCTGCCCCAGGGTGAGGGTAAAGCCGCGCAGTGAAAGACCAGGTCAAAGTCGGAGAAGGAGGCGTTCACTTCATCCTTTTTGGAAATATCCGCGCGCACCACGCGGATGCCACCATCTTCCAGTTGATTCAATTTCGCGGGGTTGCGCCCAAGGGCAGTGACATCCCAGCCCATGCTGTGAAGTCTATGAGTGAGTGCACCGCCTACAAATCCGGTGGCGCCAGTGACGAGGGTTTTCATCCGTCGATTGTAAAACAAAAATCCCCACCCTTACGGATGGGGATTTTAAGGCTTTCTATTTTTTGAACGGTTCGATGGCGACTTGTTTTTTGAAGTCTTCGATCACTTCTGGTTTGGGCAGGTCGCGTCCCAGGCGGGTGACGGCGCTTAATGAAAATGCGGTTGCCAGACGAGCGCAATCTTGTAGAGGCAGTTTTTTATTGATGCCTGCCACCAAACCTGCCACCATGGCGTCACCTGCACCCACCGTGGATTTCACCGGAAGGTCAGGCGGACGAGCAACAAACGCCTGGTCTTTGTCAACGAACAACGCGCCGCTTGCACCCATTGAAACTACCACCAACGTCGTTTCATCATTCAGTAAGGACGATGCAGAACGGTACACATCTTTGATCTCGGTGAGCGGTTTGTTCACCAACCCACTGAGTTCGTGAATGTTCGGCTTGATGAGGTTGGGTCCTGCCTTGAGGGAATCAGCGAGAGCATCTCCGCTGGTATCGAGAACTACGCGGCATTTTTTGGATTTAAGCAGTTTGATGAGATCGGCATAAAACGTGGATGGAAGCCCTGCCTGCAAATTCCCGGAGAGGACAAAACACTCGCACGCTTCCATCATCGCCTCAACCTGTTCGTAAAAACGGGAGACCGCATACTCGCCGGGAGCTTGTCCGGGCGTATTCAAGTCGGTTGTAACCTGGCTGGTTTCATCCATGATCTTGATGTTGATGCGTGTTTCTCCAGGCACACGAATGAAGCGGTCTGTTATGTTTTTTCGTGCAAAGTGACGCTCAAAGACATCGGCATTTTCATCGCCAAGAAAGCCAGTGACGGCAACATCCATCCCATAATCGGCAAGGAAGGAAGCGACGTTGACACCTTTTCCACCTGCATCAAATCGCATCCATTGGCTGCGATTTACTTTGCCGACTTGAAAATCATCCACTGAGACGGTTTGGTCTATGGCGGGGTTGACAGTGATGGTTGCTATTTTCATTCGATAACCACGTTAAGAGAGATTTTTTTCCAACTGTTCGAGAAACCAATTAATGATGGTTTGGGTGACCCCTGCGCGCGCGCCAAACATCAACTTTCGCCCAACGGCGTCGAGCGGGTAGGCGTCGATGATGACTTTGCTGCCTTCACCATCCGCAACGACCACGCAGGTCATTTGGGTGCGGTCACCCAATACCTTGCCGAGGACGGTTTTATCGTACTTGACCTCAAAGCGGTATTGCTCCGGTGCAGAAGAAAGGAACTTGCCTTTGAGTGTTTCTGCTGATTTTACCGCCGCGGTATGGACATTTTGTACAGCCTGCGGGTACTGCTTTTCCTGATGAATGTCGTACGGCATGGTGGCTCCTATTTGGGTTCCTGCCAGAGTTTTTCGATCAACGCTTCTTCGGCTTCGTTCGTCCACATTTGGTCTTGCCCCAGTTTGGCGGCAACTTCGGGGAGGCGGTCTTTCATCTCTTTGAGGCTGGTAAGCGGCAGGTTATGGATCTGCGGAAAGATGACGACCTTCCCCGGGTATTTGCTATCCATCACAGATTGAATCGCTTCCGCTGCGGTCTCCATCCCGCCGATAGCTGCCACTGAACGACCAGGCGATAACGTCCCTGCGATACGGCGTTCCATTACCGAGGCTTGGTCGTCAATGGTCAAGCCGGATGTGCCAGTATACTGCGCATTCGAAAGGTAAACATTGCTAAGATTGACCTTGCCCATGGTTCCGTTGGGGACACCTGCGAATAAGACCATCATGCCGTCTTGCTTCATCACAGTATCGCCTTCTTCCATCAAACCGGCAACTGGTACGCTGACGACGACATCATCTGCGCCTTGTCCTTTGGTAACTTCCATAACGAAATCACGGAAGGTTTGTTTGGAGGTATTTGGGTTGAAGATGAACAGATCGCGTCCGTTCTTCTTTGCGAGCGGCTCAAACATGTTGACCAAGGTTTGCAGGCGCTCGTCGCTGATCTCGGTGGCGATGATGTTTTTTGGTCCGTTGGGGAGTTCGAGCGCACGTTGAACGTGCATCTGCCCCATTGGTCCGCCTGCGCCGATGAAGACAGTCACACCGCCAGCGCGGAGTTCGCAGCGGTTGCGGTCTTCGCCATACGATGCAGCAATGTCCGTGCTGTTATTGCCGACGAAAGCGATGTAATCGTAGTGCAGGCGACCAAGGTCAACGGAGGTCAATCCATCCAAAGGTTTGGTACCAATGATGTTCAAGGTTCCGCGGCGGGCGATGAAGCGGGCGACATTGCCAACGGTTTCGGAAGAAGTCGGGTTGAGCATGACGATGTCATCGAAGCCTTTGCCGTCGGTCAGTTCTTTGCTCAACGCCTCATAATCGCTGACGTTGTTCTTCTCGATGATGTTGGCGTTGGTGGCAGAGACAAGTTTCTTCACCGAGTCAGGCACATCTGTGAGAATGATCGTGGCGGGGGCATCCAGTCCCTTTGAGAAAGTGAAGGATGAATCGTCAGCGTTGCCAATGATCCACATCGTGCCACCAGTTTTCGGATCCAGCCTGCGGCGCTGAGTGTAGGCAGCCACGACACATCCCCACGGCTCCAACAATGCGGACTCAGCGTATCCCATGCCTTCTTCCACTGGCAAGAGACAAGCGCCCGCATCGGTTTCGAGAACTTCCTTGCCGATGCAGTGATATTGGACAAGTCCGCCGGGGATGGTGTAGCCGTAGGCGGTGCTCATGCCCTGTTGGTAGATATCGGGCTGCACAGCCAGGCGTTGGCCCGGGCGATATTTGTCCGCAAGATTCTTGCCAACCTTGATGATGGTCAGAGAAACTTCATGCCCAAGGCGGGTGGGGTCAACTGAGAGGTTGCGATTGTAGAGTTTGGGATGACTGCCGCCTTGCTTAAGAATTTTTACGTCTGAAAAACAGATGCTGACGGTATCAATACGAACGAGAATTTGGTCATCGTTCGGTTCAGGGATGGAGAATGGTTCGGGCTTGCCTTCTTTGCCCATGCTTTCCATGCCTGCGCCGTAAAGATTCCATGCAAAACTTTGTTGTGGCAGTGTGTGATTCGCTGCGTGGTATTTTTTATATTTTTCGCTCATTTTGGAGTCCTTTCAAGAGACTATCGTCTCCATTATGTTCAAGGGATTAATCACAGATGAACACGGATGAACATAATCGTTGGATGAAACCATCTTTTTTTATCTTTGTTCATCTGTGGTTGTTTTTTACATACTCAATGTTTTCTTCACCAACTCACGCACTTCAAGCGCAGTGGAACATTCCAAGGCTTGTTGTGCGAGGTTGCGCAATTCTGAAACGTTCAGTCCACGGATCTGCGCTTTGACCAACGGAACTGATGGCACGTTGACGCTCAATTCATCAATGCCCAAGCCGATCAAAATCGGCACAGCATACGGGTCTGAACCCAACTCGCCGCAGATGCCTGCCCACTTGCCATGTTTGTGCGCACCTTCAATTGTCTTTGCAATCAAACGCAGCACAGCGGGGTGAAGTCCATCCTGCTTGCTGGCAAGTGCGGGGTGCATACGATCCATTGCCAGCGTGTATTGCGTCAGGTCGTTCGTACCGATGGAGAAGAAATCTACTTCTTTTGCCAATACGTCCGCCATCAACGCCGCCGATGGGACTTCGATCATGATGCCCGCCGATACACGCGGGATGTTCAATTCAGTTTGCAACTCATCCAGCATCTTGCGCGCCTGACGGTATTCTTCAATATCGCCCACCATCGGGAACATAATCAGCAGGTTGCCGTGTGCGCTCGCCCGCAAAATAGCACGCAACTGCTGGCGGAATAATTCCGGTCGGTTCAGGCAGAGACGGATTCCGCGCTCACCCAAAAACGGATTTTCTTCGCGCATCATTTCAATGTAGGGCAAAGGTTTATCGCCGCCCACATCCAGCGTCCGCACAATGACCGGCAATTTGCCCATCGTCTCTGCAATCGGGCGATAAACATCGAATTGTTCGGATTCTGTCGGGGCTGTGGTACGTTCCAAAAACAAGAATTCGGTTCGCAACAAGCCGATGCCTGCTGCGCCCATCTTTAGGGCTTTTTCGGCATCTGTCAGCGAACCCGCATTGCCAACCACTTCCACTTCATGCCCATCCGCTGTGATGGCAGGTACGTTTGCCTGTTCCAATGCGACGCGGCGTTTTTCAATCCATTGATTGCGCTGCTGTTCCGCCGCTTGCAATTCTTCCGGCGAGGGGTTGAACGTCAATGATCCGTCGCTGCCGTCTACAATGATGTATGAATCATTTTCCAATTTCAAAACAGACTCATTCACGCTGACAATGGCAGGCAAACCCAAAGCTCTTGCAAGGATCGCCGTGTGCGAGGTCGGTCCGCCATTAACGATGCAGAACCCTAATACCAACTCTTTATTGAAGGAAACCGTATCAGAAGGAGAGAGTTCATCCGCAACCACAATAACGGGCTTATCGGGTAGAACATCCATTTTGTCATCTGCCCCAACCATCAATTTCAAAACACGCCTGCCCACATCACGCAGGTCATCCGCCCGAGCCGAGAGAATCGGATCGTTCAATGTTGCCACCACCATGGCATTATCTTCAATGGTTTCCTTCCACGCTTTCAAGGCATCCTGCCCTTTTTGGATGCGGGTCTGTACAGCGTCGGTCAGTTCCGGGTCATCCAACAAACCAAGATGAGCATCAAAAATAGCCGCTTCGGCTTGCAAACCTTTTTCGATCATTTGTTGATTCAAATTTTCCAATTGCTCGCGTGCCCGTGCCAACGCATCTTGCAAGCGTTCCCAGTCCAGCACAAGTCCGCTTGATACTTCGTCAAGTGAAATCTCCTGACGTTTAAAGTGAAAGACAGGTCCAATGGCGATCCCCGGCGCAGCACCCACCCCTCTCAACATATTTTCTTTTTGGGGCTTTTGTTCTGTACTCGTGGATTCGGTTTTCTGGGCAGAAGGCGTTGTCTGTGATGAATGAACCGCTTCGCCCTCTCCCAAGCCGGATAGAATTGCCGCTTCGATCTCCACCACGGCTGTTTCTTCGTCCTCACCATTTACTTCAAATTTGAGTTGGCTCCCCTTCGACGCCCCCAATGTTAATACTGAGATCAAACTTTTGGCATTTGCCTTCTTCTCCCCATTCCAGATGACAATATCTGACTTGAATTTTTTTACGAGATTCACCAGTGTCTTTGCAGGGCGCGCATGCAGCCCAGTCTCATTATGGATTGTGATCTCCAATTGTTTCATGACGAAACTCCATTCTGCGGCAATGAAACCTTTCAACCATTAAATGAAATTACTCAACAGGGTCTTTGCCTAAATGCTTCAAAATAACTTCCGAGTCAGTCGTGCGGATCAGTTCGTTCAAAATATCTTCATCTTCAACAGCCTCCGCAAGGCTTGCCAGCACCCCCACATGCTCATCCCCTGCAGCGGCGATCCCGATCACTAGGAAAACAGGTTCCCCATCTTCATCCCATGCCACTCCTTGTGGAAGTTGTAGAACGGAAATCCCCGTTTTCAAAACGTGATCTTTGTTTTCATAAATGCCATGCGGAATGGCAACCCCGCTTCCAAGGTAGGTAGACATGCTTTCTTCGCGCTTGAGCATTCCACCCACATATTCGGGCAACACACAGCCCGAGGTTACTAAAAGATTCCCCGCTTTTTTAATGGCATCTGTACGGTCTGTAGCGGCAGCATTAAGTTGAATGCGTTCACTTGAGAGAATGGACATGGCTATAGTTCCGTGCCCACAATATCGGTCTTATCAACAAACGCCTGAACAAGTTTGTCAAATACCGGGTCATTCAAAAAATGATTGAACGCGATCACCACAGCATTGGGAGCCTTGGCAGCCGCAGACTTGGCAAGCCCCTTATGAACAACAATTAACTCTGCAGTTGCGGGCACTTCGCGCACGGGTTTATGGACAACCATAACATCATTGACCTGAGCCGCTTTCAATTTTTTCTTGAGAGAATTGACACTCATCAAACTGGATCCCATTCCAGCTTCACAGGCAAGGATGACAGTCTTTACATTAGCGGCAGAAATTGAATTCGCCATGAGATTTCTCCTTTTATGAAAATCAGTGGATACGGCTTCGTAATCATACCGTATCCACTGATTTACTTAGACATCAGAAATGGACCAGCTGACTACGCTTCGGCTTCAGCTTCTTCCTTTACAGGATTAACTCGGAGAATAAAGGAACCCACTAGGAAAGACACCACTGCGCCAATGAGAACACCGGTCAAAACCTGGAAGTGCTGTCCCTTGGGGATCACTGCCAAGTAAGCGAAAATCGAGCCGGGGGAGGGAGTGGCAACCAAGCCAGCACCGGAGATCACAAACCAGAAGTCAGCAGCCATACCGCCAGCGATCATGGAAAGAATCATGATGGGGTGGGCAAGAACGTAGGGGAAGTAGATCTCATGAATACCACCGAGGAAGTGAATGATCATGGAACTGGGGGAAGATTCCTTCAGCATACCCTTGCCAGCAACATAGAACGCAACCAACAGACCCAAACCAGGACCGGGGTTGGTTTCAAGCAAGAAATGAATGGCGCGACCCGTTTCAGCAGCGGCAGCTACACCTAAGGGAGCCAAAACACCATGATTTAGAGCATTGTTCAAGAACAGAACTTTTGCAGGTTCGATGATGATGGCAGCGAGAGGAAGTAAATTGGCACTTACCATCCAATCCACAGCAGCACCGGCAGCATTACTGACAGATGTTACAACAGGGGCAACGCCAAGGAAACCCAAAATCGCAAGAATGGTACCAAGGATACCAGCTGAAAAATTGTTAACCAACATCTCAAAACCAACACCAACTTTGGGATCGAGGAATTCATCGACCTTTTGCATTGCCCAACCGCCGAACGGACCCATAATCATGGCACCCATGAACATGGGGATGTCTGAACCGACAACAACACCCATGGTAGCAACTGCACCAACTACGCCGCCACGATGCCCATGAACCATTTTGCCACCCGTATAACCGATCAAAACCGGGAGCAGGTTAATGATCATCGGTCCGACTAACTTGGCAAAGCTTTCGTTTGGAATCCAGCCGGTCGGAATGAATATGGCGGTAATTAAAGCCCAGGCAATAAACGCGCCAATGTTAGGGATGACCATTCCTGCCAAAAAGCCACCAAACTGTTGAAATCTCTCTTTCATTTTGCATCTCCTTGGAGTTTTTAATTCGCCTGATTTTCAGGCATGATTAATTGTGGAAAGGCTTGTTCTCTTCCACATTACAAAAGCAGCCGGTGGGTGCTGCTGTGTAACCAAATGAAGGTATTAATTTACTTTGACAAAAGTGCTACCAGTAAATTTGAACAACGAAATTGACACGAGAAATTGACTAATTGCCTAGAAGGTGGCGGTAGTGTAAACGATTACATTATTCGTGTCAAGACTTTTGCAAGGTCAGCCTGTAAAATTGACCGAAAAGTTAAAAAATAAGCTTATTTTTCGTCGTTTTCGGAAGGTTATGGTACACTAACATTCATTACAACACCGATATAAAGTAATCGTTTTCATTTTTATTACATCAAAATGATATAATTCCTATCTATGACCAGCATCAAAGACGTCGCCAAAGCTGCGGGGGTATCCACTGCCACCGTTTCGCGTGTTTTAGCCAAAAACTCCCCCATCAAACCTGAGACCAGAGATCGGGTGCTCAAGGCAATTTCAGATTTAAATTACCGCCCGAATTTGATCGCCCGCAGTTTGCGTGTGCAGAAAAGCGCCAAGATCGGTTTAGTGGTTTCCGATATTCGCAACCCATTCTTTACAGCAATCGGTCGCGCGGTGGAAGATGCCGCTTATGAGCAGGGCTATTCGGTGTTGATGTGCAACACCGATGAAGACCCCGATAAAGAAGAACTGTACCTGAATCTTTTGTACGATGAAAACGTGGCGGGTGTCATCTTCTCCCCCACGCATCAATTCGACATTCACTCCCAGACGTATAACCAGAAAATGCCTTTCGTGGTCATCGACCGCGCCATTGAATCCAATGACGTGGACATGGTCTTGCTGGATAACGTCGCTGCGGCTTACGAACTGACCGAGCACCTCATCAGCAATGGTTATAAAAAAATAGCGGGTTTATTCGGTGATGCCAGTACCACCGGGCAGGAACGCAGCCGTGGGTTTCATAAGGCACTCAAAGACCATCAGTTGAATCCAGTCGCGGCGCATTTTATTTCTCCGCGCATTCAGCAGGGGTATGAAACGACGATGAATTTACTCAGCCAGCCCAATCGCCCCGATGCCATTTTCACGAGTAACAGTTTACTCACGGCAGGTGCCTATCAAGCCGCACGTGATAGTAAATTGAAAGTACCAAACGATGTAGCAATTGTCGGCTTCGATGAAACCACCTGGGGGGCATTGGTGGATCCACCCATCACAGTCCTTGCCCAGCCGACAGAAGAGATCGGACGCACTGCAACAGAGTTATTGTTTCAACGCATTCAGGAACCCAGCCGCTCGCCAAAGACGGTGATTTTGAAAGGGTCGTTGATTGCAAGAGGGTCAAGTGTCAAAGGGAAGTGATTAGTAACCAGTTATCAGTAATCAGTTGCCAGTTCAGTTAATTTCTCACGGATGATCTTGGAGTTGTGACGGACATCGGTGGGAAATTTTTTTAAGAAGAGAAAGGTTCGTATCCGCGAGGCTTGGGGGTGAGAAACGGCAAGGGCTTTGAGTTCGGCAATGATTTGTAGCTTGCCTGCTTTTATTCCTTTGTGCATTTCAACCCATAGCACAGGTTCACCGTCCACGCCTACGAGAGCAGTACGCTTTACTTGCGGATGCGCATTGAAAATATTTTCAATTTGCTCGGTAAACATCACATCATCTTTCGTAATCACGCGGTGCGATTTCCGTCCACAATACCACAGCCTGCCTTCTTCATCGAAATAACCTACGTCGCCCATGCGGTGGATGATTTCCACCTTGTCATTGCGAGGGCGTTCTTTGCCCAAAGCAATCCCTGAGATTGCTTCGTCGGGAAAAACACCCTCCTCGCAACGACATAATATTTTAGAGATTCGATTTGACTCTGGGCGATTCAAATACTCGCGCGTCGTGGCTCCGCTCTGAACTGTGATTTCACCAACAACATTTGGCTTCACTGTGAGCGAATCCTGCCATTCTGTAATCAGCTCGTCGGTGATGGGGATGATGCGGACGGTTACGCCTTCGATGGGTTTTCCCAAACAAATGCCTGCTCCATTTTTTGTTTTCTCTTCCAGTGCAAAGATTTCGCGGCTTTCGACTTTTGCAATGGGAAGGGTCTCTGTCGCGCCGTAGATGCCGAAGAGGGAAGTGTGATCCGCGAGCAGGTGACGGAAGCGCCGTTGTAAATCTATGGTGGCGGGCGCGCCTGCGGTGATGACGCGTTTTAGTGAAGAAAGAACATTGGGACGAGATGAAGAATTGTTGTTTTCTGCGAAAGAAGAAAGAAGTTCAAGTACTACGGGCGAGGCGAACATGTTGGTGACATTGAAGTTTTGAATGGCGTTTATGACTTTTTCGGGGTCAGTTTTGCCAGGGACGGGGAAGGTGATGTCTGGAATGACAGAGGTGACGCCGAGCAGAAGATCTATGAGGGCGTAGATCGGGAAGGCGGGCAGGTCAATTTCATCTGGGGTAATGTTGAAGGCGTTCTTGAGCAGGTCAAGTTGGGCGGCAAGATTAGCTTGGGTATAGACGGCGCCTTTGGGCAAGCCAGTAGAGCCGCTTGTGTAGATGATGGCGGCGGCGTGAGGTAATTGGTAATTGGTAATTGGTAATTGACTTTCCACTTTCCACTTTCTATTCTCTATTCTTGCAATGCTCACATTGTATTTCACCGAATCCCTGCCCCAGCCAAAGAGAATGCGCAACGTATGTGTCAATGTATTGCCGATGAAAATATCGGGCTTGGCTTCTTGCAAGATTTCGCCAATTTTTTTGATGCCGATGGCAGGTTCAAGCAGGATGGGGATGATGCCAAGTTTGAGCAGGGCTAGTGCGAAAGGGAAGAAGTCTATGGAGGGGGGAGTCATTACAGCGGCAGACATACCCGGGGTCAGCGAGCAGGCTAAAAGTCTGGAAGCGAAGCGTTGGGTTTTATCCAGGATATTTGCATAGGTGAGCGTTATCCATTTTTTTCCATCGAAATAGATAAATGCCGCTTTGTCAGGGTGAGATAGTGCATTCTGCTCAAATAACGAGAAAATATCCATCACGAAATTGTATCGCTTTGTTTGAAGTTCATTGGAATCCCCTATTCAGTTTTGAGAGGTGATTGTTTTTGCATTTTATAAATACTATAATGAAATTGAAGGATATCGAATGGAGTTTGGTTTGCAGAAGGAGAGTGCCATGAACACTAACCCGATCCAAAATGTCGATGCTGTTGAAGACCCTAATGCCCTGCTGGAAAATGCCCTCATTGAAGAGTATCTCAAAGAGAAAGGCTACACCCACGATGACCTAAAAAAACTCCCACCTGAGTTGGCGGCGAAGTTAATGAAAGAAGCCTCACGGTACGCCTCTTTGAAAATGGAGGAAGTGGAAGCTCGGGCGCACCTGGTGAAGGAACTTCATGAGGACGCTTCATCGCTGGAAAAGTAAGTCCTTTGTGAATAGTTCATAAATAAAAAGGAGAGAAGCCTATTAAGGGTTTCTCTCCTTTTTATATTTCGATTTTTATTCAGGGTGTCGGCGAAGATATGCCTGCACATAGGAACAGATCGGAACCACATTCAAAGACTTTGACTTTGCATATTCCAACGCGGCTTTGGTGATGAGCGCTGCCACACCCCGCCCGCGAAATTCATGAGGCACGCCGACATGCAGCATGAGGATGCTATCGCCATCGATGGAATAATCCAGTACGGCAAGCGAACCATCCAATGAAATTTCAAAACGGCTTCTTGTCTCATTATGAATGATTTGAGAATCATCTATTTCAAAATTCATAAACTCTGTTTTTCTCAAAGTGTTTCCAAAAAAGTTGAGAAGTATTCTTTATTTTTTAGTCCCAAAATCTGTACTCGATCTTGATCAAAATCTTCATAGGTCATTGCTTCGATCTGCGCAGGTGTGTTAGTCAACAACTCCGTTTCCGCCTGACCTTTTTTAGTAATGATACCCAAACCATAGTCAGTATCTAATACAAACACTTGCAAATCTTTTCGTGTACTGCGTAAATAGCAAATAGTTTTCCAGACATCCCCACACCACTCACCCGTCCAACCAGGAATATTTGCGGTTGAAGCTTCTTCTTTTGTAGTAGCCGCATATGCAGCTGCCTTATGCGGCGGATTGCAATCATGCATAACGATCACCCCATTTTCTTTGAGTACGTTCAACGAGTTGAGTACGTCCTTCAGGGATTGCTCATATGTATGTAAGCCGTCGATAAATACAACATCTATTTTCTGAGTAGTCCCCACTGTCTCAAAATATTTATCGCTGGTCATTTCATAATATCGGGCGGATAAATTATATGGGTTTTTGTACATCCAACGCAATTTCTCCTTAAAGCTGAAAGCAAAATTTGGATCAACTGCGGTCTTACTTGCCGCTTTAAGGAGAAAGAAGTTTTGCCCGTGTTCAACACCTATTTCCAGGTAAGCTGGTGATTTCTGTTTTTTCAGTAAAGACTGGATGACATCTGTTCTACGCATGGCACAATTCCTTTTTGAATTTTATTATATTTATCCCTTTTGTTTTTTTCTTGCAATGACTGCAATATATTCCATGATGATCTTCAAACCAGCGAAGACGGTTGCTTCAGAAGGGTCGAGCGGCGGAGCAATTTCCACCACGTCTAAGCCAACCAGAGGCAAATCTTGAGTGGATTGGATCAACGTCAGCACATCACGCGAGGTCAGTCCGCCGAACTCGGGGATGCCTGTGCCGGGTGCAACAGATGGGTCGAGGCAGTCGATATCGAGCGAGATGTGAACGGCGTCGCAATCGTTAAGAATATTGAACACGCTATCCGCCACGCTGCGCATTCCACGCTCGGCGACATCGGCGGCAGTGTAAACATGGATGCCGCCATTTTCGATCAGGTCGATCTCCTGCTCTTCCCATGAACGCAAGCCCACCATGCAAATATCGTGCGGCTCAATGCCAAAGTCAATGGCACGACGCATGGTGTTGGCATGAGAAATGCGGGAACCATCGAAGAAATCACACAAGTCGGCGTGGGCATCGATCCAGAGTACGCCGAGGCGCAGGTCTTTGTAACGTTCACGCTGCCCATGCAAAACTGGAATGATCACAGAATGGTCACCACCGAGGACGATGGGCATATTCGGAAGAGAAGCCACCTTTTGGCGAATCAGCTCAAAGTCACGTTCTGGATCCGTAACCTGCATATCGCCCAAATCGCAAATGCTCATACCCTTCAGGCGGGTACGGTCTTCGCTGTAGGGAGTCAAATGCCGAGACCAATATCGCAAGCGTTCGGGACCAAGCGCCGCACCTTTTCGGGCGCTGGCAAGCCCATCAAAAGGGATACCGATCATGGCGAAATCGGCTTGTTCGGGTGTGAGATCAGGACGATGCAGGTCGCCCCAATATCCGTGTGTGCCTTCTTCGGTCATTCTTTTCTCCTTGGTTGCCCAATTGTACCTTTGAAAACAAGCGAGGTTGACCCTCGTCTCTTTTGCTCTTACAATGCGGGGGATGCCCAAAATAGCAGGTTTTTACCTTCCAGACCACGACCCTCCAATGTGAGCGATTATTTTTTTTATTGTCGATATCCGATCCTGTAAAACTTAATTTGGAGGAACCATGAAAACCGAGTTTGTTTCCAAGCGCGCAAAAATTTACGCCGATGTTCCCGATGAAAAGTGGAACGATTGGCGCTGGCAGCTTTCCAACCGCCTTAATTCTGTTGAAGACATTGAAAAAGTCATCCCGCTGACGGAGAGCGAGCGTAAAGCCCTGCAAACCCAGGGACTCTTCCGCGTGGATGTGACCCCATACTTTATATCCCTGATCGACCCTGAAGACCCCGACGACCCAACCCGTCTGCAGATCATTCCACGCGCGGAGGAGATGCAAGCCTTCACCGCCATGATGGAAGATTCACTGGCGGAAGACCGCCACTCTCCCGTGCCGGGGCTGGTTCATCGTTACCCAGACCGTGTGCTGATGCTGGTTACGACTCAATGCGCCTCGTACTGCCGTTACTGCACTCGCTCGCGCATTGTGGGCGACCCCGGGCAGACTTTCAAGCGCGAAGAGTTTGAGATGCAGATCGAGTACCTGAAACGCACGCCTCAAGTGCGCGATGTGTTGCTCTCCGGCGGAGACCCATTGGTTCTTGCGCCAAAGGTACTCGAAGAATTGCTCACACGCCTACGCGAAATTCCACATATTGAGATCATCCGCATTGGGTCACGTGTGCCGGTCTTCATGCCGATGCGCGTCACACAAGAACTGGTGGATATGCTCGCCAAATTCCACCCGTTGTGGCTCAATATTCATGTCAATCATTCCAACGAAATCAGCAAGGAACTTGCCGAAGCCGCCGACCGCCTCACCCGTGCCGGCATTCCGCTCGGCAATCAGTCTGTGCTGCTGGCGGGAGTGAACGACAATGTTCACATCCAGCGTCAATTAGTGCAAGACCTCGTCCGCATTCGTGTGCGCCCCTACTATTTGTATCAATGCGATCTGGTGGAAGGCGCGGGACATTTCCGCACGCCGGTTGCCAAGGGTATCGAGATCATGGAAGGTCTGCGCGGGCATACTTCCGGGTACGCTGTGCCACAATTCATTGTGGATGCTCCCGGCGGCGGCGGCAAGATTCCGCTCGCGCCAAACTATCTTTTGAGCATGTCCGATCACAAGGTCATCCTGCGCAACTATGAAGGCTATGTAACCACCTACGAGGAGCCGACCGACTACATCCCATCGGATGCGGCGAAGTTCAAGGGTCTCAAACGCCCCGAACCGGGTCAAACCGGACTGACCGGTCTGCTCGATGGCGATGAGATGTTCATCAAGCCCGAAGGTTTCGACGAACTACACAACCGTGACGGCATTCAGCATCGGTTAAAAGATGCGAATAAATGGAAGCCGCTGGGTATTGGCTCCGGTGACGAGACGGAATAACCCGACACATTGCGAGTGAGATATACTTAGACCTGACGGTGTAAACACCGTCAGGTCTATTCAAATAAGGAGATTGCCATGTTGAAAAAAATATTAATTCTGGGCGTTGTGGCGGTTCTTTTAGCAGCCTGCCTCCCCGTTCAGGAACAAGCCAATGTACAAGATCAGGTAAATACTGCCGTGGCTGGCACCATGCAAGCACAAGACCAAATTGAACGCGCCGTAGCACTGACAGTCTCGGCACAGGGCGATACTCAAATCGATGCATCAAACAATACTGGTGATACTGTCCAGGAAATTGATGCCCTTTTACTGGCAACAAAAACACCCTACCCAACCCGCACCGCTGTGCCGACATCTACCGCCACACCCACAAAACTGCCTGCAACCTACTCTTGCTCTGCTGTAACCAAAAAGCCGAGTACCAATCAGGTCATGCGCCCCAACGAGCGATTCGATATCAAATGGACGATCACCAACACCGGCAATGCCACCTGGTACGATGCCGCAGATATCAAATACTATAACGGAAACCTCTTTGCTCTTTCCAACCGCGCTGAAGTTCGCTCGCCTCTGGCGCCGGGGCAAAGTTTTGATGTTGTTTTGGATGCAAAAGCGCCCCAAACACCAGGATATCACTTCATGGCATGGATGGTGGAAGGCGGGTTGTGTTTTGCGTATGTCAATATTTGGGTTAAATAATTTAAAGCAGGAATTTTCATATGCTACGGCGTACTAAAGTTCTACTACTGGCAACCGCGCTAATCCTGACTCTGGCGTGTGTACCCACATTGGGCTCAACGCCTGCGCCGCTCCCTACATTCGACCCAAATGCTCCCCTAACTGCCATCGTAGAAACTGCAAATGCCGCCGCCACCCAAACAGCGGTCAGCATACCGCCGACCGAAACCCCCATCCCTGCCACGAAAACGCCCTTCCCTACGGCAACGGCAACAATGACCTTTATCATTATCCCACCCACCAGCATCGTACCGCCAACGCTGATCCCTCTGGGCAACTCAAACAAACAATATGACTGCCAGCTCCTTGGCACGGAGCCAAAACGTGCCCTACAACCCAACGAAGCATTTACCGCCAAATGGATCGTGGCAAATATTGGTTTAGCCAACTGGGATGGAAACAGCCTTGACTATTCGTACAAAGAAGGCGAGAAGGTCCATATTAACCCTGCATACGACTTTCCCGTCGATGTAGCGCCTGGCGTCGTTGTGGAACTCAAAGCAGAAATGCTCGCGCCAGAAACGTTGGGCAACTTTGTAACGATCTGGCATATCAATTATGGAAAATCAAGTTTCTGCGATATGACACTGAATTTCACGGTCCAAAAATAAAATCAAAAAAAATCCTCCAGGTATCTGGAGGATTTTTTTGCAAACTTAAGAAGCAGGGGGAAGCGGATCGTTGTTGTAAGGTTCAGCGATTGCATCTTCAGGCTTTTTCCGCAACAAGAAGAAACCAGTTGCGATCGGAACGATGATGGCAATGATGGATAAGCAGAGGAACACAAAGCCAGCAGTCGGGGGCATGGGCTGTTCAACTCCACCAGCGCTATAAGTGCCATTGCCGGTGATTCCACCAAAGCCCATGATACACATGAACAAACTACAACAGACACAAATTAAAGAAACGACGACAGTGATAATGATGCTTGTATTTCTGTTCATTCTAATTCTCCTTTTCGCCCCAAAGTATAGCCCATAAAAAAATGGGATGCAAACCTATGTCTGCATCCCATTGGTACTGTAACGAAACGTTAACTTCGCAGCTTTGCACCGACTTCTTTTTCCAGCCTCTTGACGATCTTGTTGCGAATCGCGGCGGCATCGGCGTCGGTGAGGGTCTTGTCTTCGGCTTGATAGGTGAGAGCGTACGCCAGAGACTTTTTGCCTGCACCGATCTTTTCGTCACGATACAGGTCGAACAAGCGGACGTTGGTCACGCTTCTTCCGCCTGTTTGCTTGATCAGCGCTTCGACAGTTTCAGCCTTCACTGATTCATCCACGATGAGGGCGATGTCTTCGTACATGGATGGAGTCTCAGGGATGGTTTTGATGCCATAGGTCGGGCTGATGGCGCGCATGGTGTCGAGGTCGAACTCAGCGACTAACACAGGCGAGTCACCCAACTCGTATTGCTCCTTCACCAGCGGATGCATTTCACCGAACACACCAATAACCTTGTCACCTGCTTTGACTTCGGCGGCTTTGCCTGGGTGCAAGTGGGAGTAGGCAGAGGTGGCAGTGTAGGAAATGTTTGTGAGGCGCAACCCGCTCAACATGAGTTCGATGCGTCCTTTCAAGTCGAAGAAGTCCAACTTGGCAGAATCCTTCACATCCCATGCAGTCGCTTCGCGCAGACCGGTCATCGCGATGGCGAGTTTGCGCGGCTCATCGGGGAGTTCGTTTTTGTGCGGCACGAAGACCGAGCCGATCTCGAAGAACGAGAAGGCTTCGCTGTAGCGGATGTTTTTCTCAAGCGAGTCGATCACGGATGCGACGAGGCTGCGGCGCAGGACGCTTTTCTCAGGCGCGATGGGGTTTGCAAGGCGGACGTATTCATCGTGCTTGGCGATGCGACCTTCTTTTTCGGGTGAGGTCATACGATAGGACACGACTTCCTGCAAACCGAGCGCAACAAGCAAGTCACGCAGATGCTCTTCCCACTCATGGATGGGGTTGCCAACCTGTGGCGGGAGCGCGTCTGCCATGGTGGTGGTTGGGATGTTGTCGTAACCGTAACTGCGGGCGACTTCTTCGAGCACATCGGCAACGCCGACGACGCCTTCGCCAATGTCCATGCGATGATTGGGGGAAGTGACTTGGAGTTTATCGCCTTTCACTTCGCATTTAAATTCGAGGCGTTTGAGGAGTTCGGCGGTCTTTTCGAGAGTGAGGTCAATGCCGAGCCAACGCTTCACATCGTTGACGGTGATCTCAACCACCGCATCCCTGGGCGGCAGCGGATACGCATCGACGAGATCGGGGGCGACTGCGCCGCCAGCCCATTCCGCCATATATTTCAAACCGAGGCTCACACCGCCTTCAGACATGGCAGGATGCACGCCACGCGAGAAGCGGAACGAGGCTTCGGAAGGCAGGTTGTGCTGCTTTGCCGTGCGGCGGATGTTGATGAAGTTCCACGCCGCGCCTTCGAGCAAAATGTTCTTGGTGCTGTCGGTCACTTCGGATTCTGAGCCGCCCATCACACCTGCCAATGAGAGCGAACCCTTCTCGTCGCAGACGAGCACGTTCATTGCAGTGAGTGTGCGTTCGTTGCCATCGAGAGTCTTGAGTTTCTCGCCATCCTTCGCGGCACGAGTGCTGATCTTGATCTTCTTGTCGCCAGCGCGTTTTTTCAAGACATCGTAATCAAAGGCATGCAGTGGCTCGCCATATTCGATCATGGCGTAGTTGGTAGCATCGACAATATTACTAATGGCACGAACTCCCGCCAGTTTGAGCCTGCGTTGAATTTGATACGGACTGGGTTTAATCTCAATATTGCGGATCAGACCGAGGACGAAGCGCGGGTTGAGTTCAGGATCGGTGATTTCAATTTCAACTAACTCTTTTACCGACTGACCACTGGCAACTGGTAACTGGTTACTGTTCTTCTTCAACTCGCGACCCAACATCGCCGCCAACTCACGCGCAATACCGATCACGTTTGCATTGCGTGCCATGTTCGGCAGAATGGAAATATCCAGCACGGCGTCGCCCATGTAATCGGCGAGCGGCATACCGACAGGCGCATCATCGTCGAGGATGATGATGCCGTCACTTTCGTCGGTAATGCCCAATTCTTTTTCAGAGCAGACCATCGAGTACGAGTCCACGCCGCGGATTTTGGCGCGTTTAAGCGTCATCAGCACCTGACCTTCGGCGTGACCGTCATAGAGAGTCGTACCTTCCTTCGCGTACGCCACTTTGATGGGCTTTTCGAGTTTCCCCGTGCCTTTGAGGTGGAAAATGTTCGGCGCGCCCGTCAGCACGACCTGATCTTGTTGACCATCGTACAGGTCAAGCAAGGTCAACTTGTCGGCATTCGGGTGCGGGTTCACTTCACGGATCTCCGCCACGACAAGTTTCTCCTTGTCCCAGCCGATGCCGTTGGTCTTGAATTCGTGCTTCTCACCTTCTTTGTACACCGGCATGGGCAAGCCGACGTAGAGAATCTCGTCCACTTCCATACCAGCAAGGGTGAGTTTGCGTGCAACATCCTCAACAGACAGTCCGCTCAAATCAATGAAATCTTTTAACCAAGATAAAGGTATCTTCATAGTTGTTTTCCTTTCAGGAGGGTTGGAGATTAGAGATTAGAGATTTTTCATTTACCAATCTCCAATTACTAATTACCATTTACCGATCTCCTAGAACTGCTCCAAGAACCTCACATCGTTACCCCAGAAGTAACGGATGTCGCCGACTTTGTTGCGCAGCATGAGTTGACGTTCTGGTCCCATGCCCCAGGCGTAGCCAGAGTAGACCTTCGGGTCGTAGCCGCCTGCGATCAACACATTGGGATGCACCATGCCGCAGCCAAGAATTTCCAGCCAGCCTGAATTCTTGCAGACCTGACAGCCCTTGCCACCGCAGACAAAACATTCCACGTCCACTTCGGCGGACGGTTCTGTGAACGGGAAGTACGAAGCACGGAAGCGCAGACGCGCGCCTTCGCCGAACATACGGCGCACAAAATCCGCGATCGTGCCTTTCAAGTCCGCGAAGGTGATGTTCTTGCCCACCGCAAGTCCTTCCACTTGATTGAACTGCACTTCAGACCGCGCCGTGATCTGCTCATAGCGGAAGCACATGCCCGGCAGCGCAATGCGGATCGGCGGCGGGTTATTCGGGTCGGTCGCTGCGAAATAACGCATGGCGTGGATCTGTCCTGGGGAAGTATGCGTGCGCATCAAGATCGGGTTGTCGCCGCGGTTCTCCGCTTCAATAAAGAACGTATCCTGCATGTCGCGCGCGGGGTGATGCGGCGGGAAGTTCAAATGCTGGAAGTTGAACTCGTCCGTTTCCACTTCGCGCGAGGTGAACACCTGAAAACCCATCTCCGCTAAAATGCTCAACACGCGGCGCAATTGTTGCGTAGATGGATGCAGACGCCCAATATGCTTGTTACGTCCGGGCAGGGTCACATCCAATTTTTCTTCGGCGAGGGATTTCTCCAATGCGGCTTGTTTCACCACAGCGGCTTTTTCTTCCAACGCAGCCTCAAGCGCCACCTTCACACGGTTCGCGGCTTGACCGACAGTTGGTCGCTCTTCCTTTGAGAGTTTGCCCAAACCGGAAAAGACTCCCATCAATTCCGAGCTGCGACCTAAATGAGTCACACGCCACGCTTCCACCGCGGCGGGGTCATTGACCTCTGCCAAGGCAGCGAGCGCCGCTTTTTCGATCTCGTTTAATTTGTCTTGCATACATGCCTCCATTGTTCCCGTCATTGCGAGGAGGGTTCTCTTCCCGACGAAGCAATCTCCAAATTAAATATGAGATTGCTTCGGGCAAAGAACAAGAGCGCCCTCGCACGCGTGCCTGCGCACGGTGCAGGCAATGACGGATAAAAATACAAACAAAAACTCCCGTCCACTATGGGACGGGAGGAAGTTCACCCGTGGTACCACCCAAATTGACCCGCCCCTACGGATCCACTTTGTGCCGACTAACATCAGCTTCCCTGATAACGCCAGGAGTGCGGTTCAGACTACCAACATGACACTGAAACACTGGATCACGTCTTCACCTTCACGGCTCAAGAGGGAACTTCAACTGGGTTCGGTCGAGTGCAATTTCACCAACTGCCTTGCACATCTCTGGCGGCTTCTGTCAGCCTACTTTCCTCTGTCACTGCCTTTTGGTGCGCTTATTATCTGCGGAATCATTCTCCTGTCAAGTGGGGACAGGTAAAATCAACGTTATGACAGCTTCTCCCATTCTCGAATTTGCCTTACTCAGTTTTGTTTCCATGTTCACCATGGTCAACCCCATTGGGGTGGTGCCGGTGTTCACCGCCATGACCGCCAAACTCTCGCCGCATGAATCTCACCGTGTGGCGCGAAAAGCGACTTTTACCGGTGCATCCATTTTGTTGGCATTCGCCCTCACGGGTCAGTGGATATTCCGATTCTTTTCCATCTCAGTGGATAGTCTGCGAGTGGTGGGCGGCGTGATCTTTTTCTTTATGGGCTACGAAATGCTGCAAGCCCGCCTGACCCGCACCCAGTTCGACGACGAGACCAATCACGAATATATCAACGATATTGCCATCACGCCGCTGGGCATCCCCATTATCTGTGGACCCGGCGCGATCACAACTGCCATTCTTTTGATGAACGAAGCCGAAACGTTAGTGGAGCAAAGCATCGTGATTGGGGTACTTGCAGGCATTATGTTGTTCACCTATTTACTTTTGCTCGGAGCGAAGCAGGTCACGCATATTATTGGCGAGAACGGTAATAAAGTAATGCTGCGATTAATGGGTTTGATCGTAATGGTGATCGCGGTGGAATTTTTCTTTGCAGGGCTGACGCCGATTGTGAGGAAAATGCTATCGGGTGGGTAATGGTTTGAAGCGCTGAATCAGTCTTACGGTTAAGTTTGAAGCGTGAAAAAGAGACAGTCACCTTGCGAGGCGACTGTCTCTTTTATCCTATGGAAGTTCTGGTAGTTGCTCATCGTACAGCCAGGCGTCGAAGAATCCTTCCAAATCTTCTCCGCTGACCTCCTCGGCTACAGCGATGAAATCTTCTGTGGATGCATTGCTGTATTTGTAGCGGTCGTAGTAGGTGCGGATGATCTCAAAAAAAGCATCATCACCCACTTCAAGCCGCAGGGCGTGGAGGGTCAGCCCGCCGCGAATATATACGCCGCCATTAAAGAGATCGTTCGGGGCAGGGTCGCCGGGCGGGGGGTAAAACTCGGGGTAGTTTTTTACATCCTCATAGTAATAGTCCACCCATTCGTTAACCCCTTCTTCACCGTAATCGTATTCAAGCCAAAGGGCTTCGCTGTATGATGCAAAGCCTTCGTTGAGCCAGATGTCGCTCCAATCGGCTACGCTGATACTATCTCCAAACCATTGGTGGGCAAGTTCGTGCGCGACGACCGCTTCGCTTTCTTCGAGGTCGTTGGGCGAAACCATATCGATCCCAAAAATGGAGAGGGTTTGGTTCTCGAGTGCGGCGCCGAATTCGGTATCCATCACAAGCGAGCCATACACTTCAAATGGGTAGGGTCCAAAGAGTTCGCTGAAGTAGTCGATCATTTCACCCTGACGCGCAAAAGGTTTGTTGATGTCATCGGGCAGGCTGGTGGCGTAATAATTGCGGATGGGAATGCCCGCCGGAGATACCATGGTTTCCACTTCAAAGTCGTTGACGTTGATGGTGGTAAGGTAACTTGCCATGGGGTCGCGGACGGTGAAGGTGTAGGTGGTCGAATCGCCGTTATCGGTTTCGCTTTGCAGCACTCCATTGGCGGCGGCTTCCCAGGGCTTGGGGACGGTGACAATGATGGTATAGGTTGCCTTGTCGAGCGGGTGGTCATTGACCGGATAAAAACTTGCCGATCCATCGGGTTCGCTCAGGACGAAGATGCCATTTTCGTATGCAACCCAGCCGGTAGGGAAGGGCAAGGCGACGGAGATCATTGGAGAGGGAATACCGTGATACGTTACAGCAACGGTGAATTCCTCGCCTTCGGCTAGCATTTGTGCAGGGATGATGGTCAGTTCCTGAGCGTTGCGCTCGAACTGTGCCGCTTCGTCGTTGACAGTGATGCTTGTGATGTTGAATCCGGCAAAATCAAGGTTGAAGCGCATTAAGTCCTGGGTGGCGGTTGCTTCGATGGTGGTAACTGCTTCAAGCTCACTCGAAGCAACATCTTTGATCGTAATATCAAGGACGTAGTGAAGGGCATCGTACCCGCCGTTGCCAAAATTAGGATAATACGAATCGCCCATGCCTGGTGCGCCCGCGTGCGGGTCGGCAGGGAACTGGGCAGGTTCTTCGGTGGGAATGGTTCCCACCTCGGGCGGTTCGGTTTGCTCAACAGAGGGCGCGACGGCGGGAACGACCGTTTGACATGCGAGCAAAACAAAAAGAAGACTGACGAGAAAAGGGGTTTGTTTTTTCATTGAATATCCTGCCCTTCCCACTCCAACATGAACTGATCTAAAAATCTCACCATCACATCATGTCGTTCCTGGGCAATCTGTTTGGCGGTTGCGGTATTCATACGTTCTTTGAGCAGGAGCAGTTTTTCGTAAAAGTGATTGATGGTTGCGCTTTTGCTGTTCTTATATTCTTCAAAACTGGCGTGCATGGCGGGCGGTGAATCAGGGTCATAAAGCGGACGGTTCTTGTAGCCGCCATAGGCGAAAGCCCGCCCGACACCAATGGCGCCAATGGCGTCAAGCCGGTCGGCATCTTGGACGATGAAGCCTTCGAGCGAGTCCATTTTATTTTCCACACCGGCGCCTTTGTACGAAACATGCATGATGATGCGGCAAACTGCGTCGGTGACGGCTGAGTCTACGTTACAAGATTCAAGCCACGCTTTGGCGCGAAGCGGGGTTTCATCGCCGCTTTCGTTGAACTTCCAATCATCCAGATCGTGCAAAAGTGCGGCAAGCTGAACGAGAAAAAGATCGGCTTTTTCGATCTTGCAAATGGCAAGGGCATTCTTCCACACACGGTAGATGTGCCACCAATCGTGCCCCGATGAATCATCTGAGAATTCCTGCTTAATGAATTCGGCGGTCTTTTGAATGATCTGGTCGTTGGTCATATCACCAGCCCCGCAGGGATGTGAGTTGGATGCGAATGGCGGTGGAATAGTCCTGTGTAAATTGTTGCGGTGTGGAATTCAACCCCGTAATCCCTGTGCGATATTTACGCAAGTAAGCATTGTTCTTGTTCACAAGGTTGGCTTTTGGATCGATCTTCGCGGTGCCAGTGAACACGATCACATCCTCCTCCCCTTTTGGGTCGGGGGTGTTGAAATGCAAAGACACATTCGGGTTATTGATGATGTGTTTCAGTTTGTATGCGCCTGGCTGGCTGTAAATTAAGAGCGTATCGCCTTCCAAAACAAACCAGACCGGGCGCGGCTGCGGAGTCCCATTTGAAGCGGTTGTGGTCAGCCAGATAAAGTATTCCTGCTTAAGGTGACGCATTGCCTTGCGCCCGAGTTTAGATTTGAAATCGATCATATTCTCTCCATTTGAGTTCAGCTTTTTTTGACAGACTATTTCAGGGTACACAACGCCTGGCGAATTTCGCCCAGATGATAGGCAGTATGCACCACAATCGAAAGCGCACCGCCAATGGTATCTTCATTCCACATGGGGTTTTCGCTAAAAAGTTTCTTCATACGCACATACGCAGCCTGCAAATTGGTTTTGTACGCATCCCATTCCTGCGGCGAGACCTTTTCCACTGTGCGCCAAATTTCGCCCCAATCTCTTGGGCTGGCATCACCTTGCAAAGCGAACCGCTCGAACGATTCAATAAAAAATGTAACATGCGCCACCTGCGCAGCGAGCGATGCGCATTTCTTCCCAACCGGTATCGATGCTTCTTCAGCCGATATCGTTTCAAGGGTTTGAAAGAGGGCTGTGTTCTTATCGAGATAAATTCCCAAAGGCTCCTCGAATGTTTCGGTCATCAACTTCAACAGGTTATTTCTAAAATCTTCAGACATGGCATCTCCTTTAAAAAGATATTATAGAACTGATTATCCCTGTCCGGCAAATAACGCGCATCGAAATGCCAAATTTATTGTTACAGTAAAATAAATATAGAGGGTGATCCAAACAAAAGCCCCCTTTCTCCAACGCCGATGGAGATTACAGAACCAAACTATGAAAGAGAGGAAAAATGAACCGCCTTGTCCTGTTAGCAGGACTGATCGCTATAGCTGGGTGCTCTGGCACAGGGACGCCTACGCCTCTTCCCACGCTCGAAGCTGCCACAGCCACCCAAGCCCCACTCACCCCGACACCAGTCCCCCCCACGCCAACACCGGTTGAAATCCCTGTGCAAGTGACTGCCGAACTTGCCAACTGCCGGTTTGGACCCAACACCGTGTACTTGAGTCTGAATGAGATCAAACAGGGACGCACCCTCAACGCCGTAGGACGCAACGAAACATCCACCTGGCTGCAAGTGGATGACCCCATCAACCCGGGCGGCACTTGCTGGGTTTCATCTGAAGTGACCGAAGCAGCGGGCGATATATCCCTTTTAGCGGTAGCCCCGGCGCCTTTCGTCACCATCACAAAAGCCGACCTGCGCGTGGAACCCAACCGCATCTCGGTTGCCTGCACAGACTTCCCGCAGACGGTCTTCTTTGAAGCTGCCATCACAGCCAATGGACCCACCCTCTTCACCTGGCAATGGGAAGCCAGCACAGGCGCAATTTCAGATGTAGGCACGCTCATTTTCGAAGAAGCGGGCACACAGGTCATTAACGAGTTTTACCAGATCAACTCACCCAATGATTACTGGGTGAAGCTGAAAATACTCACGCCAAACGAGATGGTGGAGCAGGTTACATTCCCCGTAAGCTGCAATCCATAACCTTTTACTGTTATATTAAGGTGACAGCGCTTCTTACTCAAGTGACTGTCACCTTTTTTATCACTCTAAAATCGTAACTGCTCAGGGAGCCATGATTCGCGGAACGGATGATAGAGTCTGCTTTAGCAGACTTCCACGAACTGAGGCGGGGCTTCAGCCCGTCCGATACTCCGTCGAGTATTACAATACTGAGCAGTTACCTAAAATTCAAACAAGCACCTATGTCATTTCAATCATGAACTGTTCCATTGTCATTCGCGCATACAACGAAGAAAAATACATCGGGCGTTTGCTGGAAGGGTTAAAACAGCAAACGGTTAACGATGTGGAGATCATCCTTGTCGATTCAGGCTCCACAGACTCTACCGTGGCAATCGCCGAATCACACGGCGCCAAGGTCGTCCACATCCCCTCAGCGGAGTTTACGTTTGGGCGGTCGCTCAACCTTGGGGTCCGCTCTGCGAGCCGTGAATTCATTGTCATTGCCAGTGCGCACGTTTACCCCGTCTACCCCGATTGGCTGGAAGCCCTGCTAAAACCATTTCAAGATGAAAAAATCGCCCTTGCCTATGGCAAACAGCGCGGCTACAAAAACTCAAAATATTCCGAACACCAGATCTTTCATCAATGGTATCCCGATACAAGCATCCTAGATCAGGCGACCGCTTTTTGCAACAACGCCAATGCTGCCATCCGCAAAAGTTTGTGGGAACAACATCCCTACGATGAAACCCTGACCGGCTTGGAAGACCTGGAGTGGAGCAAATGGGCAAAAGAACAGGGATATAAGATCGCTTACATTGCCGAAGCTGAGATCGTACACATCCACAACGAAACGCCCAAAGGCGTATACAACCGTTATCGCCGTGAAGCCATGGCGCTGCGACGCATGTACCCCGAAGCGCATTTTAATTTTTATGATTTCATCCGCCTGACCGTCACAAACATTTTCAGCGACCTATGGCACGCAGCGCTGGACGGTGTGCTGATAAAAAGTTTTGCCTCCATTGTTTGGTTTCGTTTTGCCCAATTTCACGGAACCCGCATGGGACACCGCGAAACCAGTTTGGTTACGCCTCAACTGCGTGAGACCTTCTACTATGCAAGAGAAAGAAAAAAACAAGACGAACAAAAACGGGACGTGGAACCCATTCGTTACGATTAATTCTCCGCTCCCTTGGATAAAAAGCAAAAAATCTCAACTTTATCAAGGTGAATTTTGCGTAGGTCATATTGTTGTTATAATCGCGGAACTTGATTCCTACCTCAAGGATTCCCCCATGACCCTGCTTGATACCTTAAACCGTCCCCTGCGCGACCTCCGCATTTCTGTTACAGACCGATGCAACTTCCGCTGTGTGTACTGTATGCCGAAGGAAGTGTTCGGACCCAATTACCAATTTCTCAATCGTGACAAGGTATTGACCTTCGAAGAGATCACCCGTCTTGCGCGTGTTTTTACTTCCTTTGGCGTAAAAAAGATCCGGCTCACCGGCGGCGAGCCGCTTGTCCGCAAAGACTTTCCCGATCTCATCGCCATGCTTTCGCAGATCCCAGACCTCGACCTGACGATGACCACCAATGGTTCGCTCCTGCCCCGTTTCGCCGAACAGCTCAAAAAGGCGGGTCTGAAGCGCGTCACCATCAGCCTCGACTCACTGGATAACAAAATATTCAAATCCATGAACGATGTGGATTTCCCTGTTGAAAAAGTGATCGAAGGCATGGATGCCGCCAAAGCCGCCGGACTGGAACCGATCAAGGTAAACATGGTTGTCAAACGCGGCGTGAACGAAGAGAGCATTTTACCCATGGCACGCTTCTTCCGTGAAAAAGGCTTCATCCTGCGCTTCATCGAATATATGGATGTAGGACACACCAACGGCTGGCGCATGGACGATATGGTTTCTGCAAAAGAGATCGTCAAAATTATCAATGCCGAAATGCCGCTCGAACCCGCGGACCCGAACTATCGCGGCGAAGTGGCAGAGCGCTGGCGTTACAAAGACGGCACGGGTGAGATCGGCGTGATCGCATCGGTCACACAGGCTTTTTGTCGTGATTGCAACCGCGCCCGCCTTTCAGCAGAAGGCAGCCTGTACACCTGCCTGTTCGCAGTGAAAGGACATGACTTCCGCGATATGCTGCGAAGCAACGCAAGCGATGAAGAGATCGCGGCAAAGATCGAAAACATTTGGGGCAAACGCGCCGACCGCTATTCAGAAATCCGTTCTGAAAACACCATCCCCCTTCCAAAAGTGGAAATGTCTCATATCGGCGGTTAAAAGAAACAGGAGCACCACATTGTCAAATAAAAAGATCAAAGCAGTACTGTTCGATCTCGACGGCACCTTATGCCATTTTGCACCCTCCGGTGAAAAAGTTTTCACCGACTACCTCAAAAGTATCAACGTCCACTTTTCAGAAGAAGATGATCTGCGCTCGGCACGCTGGGTGCATTTTTATTTTGCGAACTCGCTTGAAATACAGGCAGATAAAAAAAAGTACACCATCAACGCAAAAGATTTCTGGGTAAATTTTTCACGCCGCAGGCTGGTTTCACTGGGTCTTGGCAATCAACAAGCCGAAGAACTCGCGCCTGAGGTTTCTGCACACATGGGCGCCAACTACAAACCCGAAACCCGCATCTCGCCAAATGTCCACCCAACACTCACTCACCTGAAAGATGCCGGTTACAAACTCGGCGTGGTATCCAACCGCGACGAACCGCTCACCAAAGACCTGCAAGAACTAAAGCTCGACCGCTACTTCGATTTTTCCCTGGCAGGCGGCGAGATCCAATCATTCAAACCAGACCTGCGCATCTTTCAACGCGGATTGGAATTAGCCGGAAGCGCTGCCCATGAAACGATGTACATCGGCGACAACTACTTTGCAGACATACGCGGCTCGCTTCGCGCTGGACTTGTGCCTGTGCTCTACGACCCAAGCGGACTCTTCCCCGATAGCGAGAGCGCGGTCATCCGTTCATTCGATGAATTAAGAAACATGCTGATATAACGTCTACGCATCAGGCGGGGGCAATGCCCCCGCCTGAACATTATTAACCTGGCATTGGGGTTTAAAATAAAGGGAACAAAAGGAGAAACTCATGGCTTGGGAACAAAAGATCATGCGAATTGTGCGTGTCCGTAATTCACAAAAAAAGGGGGTGCTCGCCAAGTTACTAACCGCCATCGCCGAATCAGGCGGCAACATCGGCAGCATGGTCATGCTGACCGAGACCTCACAACATGTTGTACGCGATATCACCATCACCGTCGAGGACGAAACCGTCCTCATTGCTGTTCTCGCCGCAATGGAAAGTAATGAAGGCACAAAAATCATCGAAGTACGCGATGAAGTGCTGGAACTGCACCAAAAAGGCAAGATCGCCATCCGCTCGCGCTACCCAATTGAATCATTAACCACACTGCGGCGGGTGTACACCCCGGGCGTGGCAGAAGTTTGTATGCGAATTGCAAAAGACCCTTCGCAAGCCCGTCTGTATACGAGCATCAGCCACATGGTGGCGATTGTGACAGACGGTACGGCAGTACTGGGCTTGGGCGATATTGGCGCCGTGGCAGGTATGCCGGTAATGGAAGGCAAAGCCATGCTGATGGAATCTCTGGTGGGGCTTTCGGGTATTCCAATTTTATTAAATACAAAAGATACCGATGAGATCGTCAACACCATTGCCGCCATTGCCCCGACCTTTGCCGCCATTCAACTGGAAGATATTTCTGCGCCGCGTTGTTTTGAAATTGAAGAAAGATTACAAGCCATGCTCGATATTCCCGTCTTGCATGATGACCAGCACGGCACAGCGGTGGTAACCACTGCCGCACTACTAACCGCCGCCCGAGAAGCAAAGAAAGACTTGAAGAAAGCCGTCATCGGGCAGATTGGGCTTGGGGCGGCTGGGCAGGCTATCGGTCAGATGTTGATGCGGCTGACGGGGAATCCGGTTCACGGGGCAGATTTAAGTCCAGAGGCGTTGAGTCGCTTTGAAAATTTGGGCGGCATAAAATCCAATCTGAAGGACATCATGGCAACTTGCGATATTGTGGTGGCAACCACCGGCGCGCCAAACCTCATCAAGCCAGAGATGGTGCGCAAGGGGCAGATCATCCTCGCGCTCTCGAACCCGAATTCAGAGATCGACCCGGCGCTGGCAATGGAGCGCGGCGCAGCGTTCGCGGCGGATGGCAAATCTGTGAACAATGTATTGGGCTTCCCCGGAATCTTTCGCGGCGCTGTGGATTCGAACTCGCCGCGCATTACCCAGGAGATGCTCGTTGCGGCGGCAGAGACCATTTCAAACATGACCCCCGCTGGGGAGTTGGTGCCAAGCCCGCTTGAAAAGAAAGTTCACCAGGCAGTTGCCCGCGCCGTGGCAGAGACAGCCATCAAACAAGGCATTGCCCGCGCCGATTATGTGCCGTATGTGGAAGAGTAAAATAAATAAGATATTAAAGGGAGAACCTTTATTTTTAGAAAATTGGAGCCTGTGAACATAGAACTAAACCAAGAGAGTGACTAAAATCAACATCAAGGGTTATATTGGCAGGTAAAAAATATGTTGACGATAATGATTTTTTTGCTTGGACTATCCGGCGTTATCACACTCATACTGGGTCTCAATGCACTTGCATATTCCAAGTCACCTTCCGCCAAAACATTTTCCATCACCATGTTTTGTGCAAGTATATGGAGTACTGGGTTTGCCGCCGAGGTGTTGGCTTCTACCTTGGAACAAAAGATATTCTGGGCAAACGTTCAATATATTAGCATTGTCATATTACCAATTGCATGGCTGGCTATGGTCTATTATCAAACAGATAAACCGTCATGGACATTACAGAGTCTGCCAGTTTTGGCGACGGGTGCAATTTTATTACTCGTTGGAATATGGACGGACCCTTATCATCATTATTTTCGGGTATCGCCTTCTCTCGAGGAAGTAGCAGAAAATTTCTCGGTTTTAAATAACAATTACGGCAAGTTTTTTTACTTCGCCCTTGTTCCATATACCCATATCCCCATTGCCATATCAACATACTACATTGCATCTTCCTGGATGAAATCCAGCAAAATTTACCGCCAGCAAAGATTAATGACTTTCGCGTCTTTGGTGTTTCCTGTAATGGTAAATATCCTGTATGTATTTGGTATTACCCCTATTCCATATTTCAACCTAACTCCGATCACCTTCAGCCTCGTGGGCTTGGTAGTAAGCGCGGGTAATTATTCTCCCCAGTTTCTCAACCTAATACCACGGGTGAATGACATGGTCATTACCAACATGAAAGTTGGAATGATCATTCTTGACGAACAAGGGAAAATCATTGATTCAAATTCAGCAGCAAAGCAAATTACAGGAATTTCTCATTCTGACATTGGCTCATCCATAGAAAAAACATCACCTTTAATTGCTCCTTACTGTCAAGCGAATAAAGAAATGAGCACAAAAATTGTTATCAACGGCAGTGGCACTGAAAGGCATTATGACATCAAAATATCTCCCATCACAAACGCCAAGACTAACCTTGTCGGACGCGTGATCACTATAAATGAAATTACTGAATTAGTTGATCTTTATGAACAAGTTAAGCTTGTATCTCGTACTGATATTTTGACAGGCATATTAAACCGAAGAGCATTTATCGAACGGGCAGAGGAGGAAATTAAAAGGGCATCGCGAAAGAACAATCCATTATCGGTTGTTATGATAGATCTGGACGATTTTAAAATAATCAATGATCAAGCCGGACACAAGCACGGTGATGAAGCGCTGATTCGCATCACACAACTTTGCAAACAACAGATACGACCGGGCGACGAATTGGCACGTTATGGCGGCGACGAATTTGTGCTGCTTTTACCAGAAACGAATGAGCAAGATGCGTTTTTGGTTGCACAACGCATCCAAAAGACTATTGAAAAAGAATATTTTTCGCCCAACGGCAAAGTATATAAACTGAATGTTAGTATGGGCGTTTCAGAATTAAAAACCGGGCAAGACTTGGATGTCCTTTTGGGGGAAGCAGATGCGGCTCTTTACAAGGCAAAACATAGGGGAAAAGGGCAAGTTGCAGCAAGCAATGTAGAAAATCTTTCTTGAAAACGAGTTATTAAATTAGTGGGGTATGATGTGAGCAATATAAACTTTAGCAGCTTGAAAGTTGCCATAAAAGGAAACTCATGAATCCTCTTTTCTTTATCATCCTTATTGGTCTTATAGGCGGAATGGCAATCGGGGTACAGGGTCCGCTTTCGAGCATGATCACGCAGAAGCTTGGCTCATTGGAAAGCGTTTTCATCATCCACATTGGCGGCGCGATTGCGGCATTGATCCCCATGCTATTTGTTGGTTCAAGACTCAGCGAGTGGAAGAGTGTGCCGTGGTATGCGCTCGTTGCCGGGTCATTCGGATTGATCGTCATCTCAGCGATGGGGTATATGATTCCTCGCATCGGTGCGGCAGGCGCGTTGATTACATTACTGGCGGGGCAGCTTCTTGTTGCCTCGTTGTTAGATCATTTTGGTCTGCTTGGCATGACCTCAAGGACGATTGACCTTCAACGGATCATCGGGTTCGGGGTGGTCATGTTGGGCGTGTGGCTGACGGTAAAATAAAAAAATAACAGGAGAGAGAAATATATGAAGGGAAAGAAAATTCTTTGGTGGGGGCTTGGTATCACGATATTTTTGTTTGCGGCTTATATAGGCGTTGGCACGGTCATCCACCGTCAATTGGCAGATGTTTCCAATGCGTGTTTGGAAAACCTTGCAAATAATCGTCCTGATAATTTTGGCGTTCAAAATGCAGGCTGGGATGGCTTTGACCCGACCCCTTATTTTATGGAAGAGTACGAGAGTATCCGCTTTGTAAGCCGCGACCCGCAATTTGAGATCGCTGGTTGGTATGTAGAGACAGATCCCTCCGCACCGGTGGTCATTCTCGTGCATGGAATTCGCTCCTGCAAAAACAGCGTCACCATCCTCACACCGGCTGGGATGCTGGTAAACCACGGCTATAACGTGTTGATGATGGACGTGCGGGATGCAGGCGAATCGGACTTTGAAGATGGTTTCTCTGCCATTGGCACCGAAGAGTACCTGGACGTGCTCGGGGCGTGGGACTGGTTGCAAGAAGAAAAAGGCTACAAACCAGAACAGATCGGCATACTGGGCAATTCCCTTGGCGCGGCAACTACCATGATCGCATTTTCAGAAGAGCCTCAGGTGGCGGCGCTGTTCGTGGATTCGCCTTTCGATAACCTGCCGCAGATCATCCGCGAAGAGTTGGCGCGTAATGATTACCCCACCTTCCTGTATGTCGGAAGTTTATGGGCGGCGCGCCTCACAGTGGGTGATAACCTGATCGGTATCAATCCGTCAGATGCCATCCGCAACGCGAACGGACGCCCGATCTTCATTTTGCATGGCACGGGCGACCAACGTATTAATGTCCAACATACCTATCAATTGCAGGCTCTGGCAAAAGACCTCGGCGTGGACAATGTGGAAATCTGGACGCCGGAAGGGATTGACCATGTTCAGGCAGCATGGAAACTAACAGATGAATACGAGTCGCGGCTCGTCGGCTTTTTTGATAGTGCCTTGAAATAACCCCACAATCAGCGCAGGTCACGTTCATAACGTGACCTGCGTATTTTATTAACCAACTTCCAAAGAATACAAGACGGTTTCCATCTCTTGCGGGGTTAACCCGCCGTGATGCCCGAAAAACTTCATATCGAATCTGTCTTTTTCATACCACCACACCGATTCATAGCGATACGGCAGGATGACGAGATTCCCGACCCTCTCGAGGAAACGCTCCGAAACGTTGGGTCCAAAGTACCCGTCCGCAATCAACGCTTCGGTCGTGACCACATCTGCCTTGCCTTCGAGACGCTTTGAGAGAAAGCCTTGAGCTTCGTCCACCATCCCATTTTTGATGTGCATGAACATATCTCGCGCCGAACCGGCAGGGACAACGAGACGATCTCGCTTGTTCTTGCGGATGAAGCGTTCGACACCTGCGAACTCCCTGTCAGTGTTGAGATAAACCGTGGTCTGTGGATCAACTTCACACATGCCATGATCCGCGGTCATGAGGAAGAGAATCCGCTTTTTGCCGCCGAAGAATCTGTCGAAGTAGTTTTCCATCATCAAAAGAAAGGTCTCGATCTCGGCTTCGGTTTGCGGTGCGTTGGGACCATATTCATGTGCAACGGAGTCGATCTTGTCGAAATACAGATGGATGTAAGTGGGCTTGGTTTGCTTGTCCAAACGCAGACTGATGTTGACCAGCGCCTCAGATAAAGTTTTGAAGGAGAGAATTTCAGACCCCTGCATCACGACTTTGGAATAGGCAGAAGGCGTGTAATCGCGAATGCCATAATTGAAGCATTCAACGCCCATGTCATTTAACGAAGGATAGAGAATCCCTTTTGGGTAGAGCGCTTCTGGCTTGATCTTGTTCGCAAGCGAGTCGCGCCCTTTTCCATCGGCGGCATACGAAAACAACAACGGCGCGATGACACGGTCTACAAGCGGTTCGTAGTAATACCATTCGTGGACTCCGCTCTGCCCAACGTTTAGCCCCGTGTGCATGGTGGTGACATGCGCCGCCGTAGTGGATGGAAACTGCGAGGTAAGTTTCTCGACCCTGCCTTGTTTTGCAAAACGCTGCAAAAATGGATGGTCTTGAAATTTCTCAAAAAAACGCCAGCCGAAGGCATCCACGAAGAAGAGCACAACGGCATCATATTGTTTGGAAGCGAAGGCTTCTTTAATTCGGGTTGGCGTTCCGGCGAATCCGCCAGAGTCGTAGCGAGGTTTTACAAAAGATGGGTGCATGAAAATTCCTGACAAAAAATCGGTATGAGATTTTCTCATACCGATTGTAGTTTACTTCATCATCCTCGCGGCTTTTCTGCCGATCTCTACGGCAAAGTTCGTACCGCGATCCCACGGGTAGACCTGGCTCATCGAAGCGAAGTACAAGCCATCAATGGGCGTTTGAATGGCGGGGATATTTTTGGAATGTCCAACCAACGGCACAGGTTGGGCGTAATGGGTTTTGTGAACCCAAATCTTCTTTACCCAATCGCGTTTGAATTCGGGGTTGAATTTCTCGAACGCCGGAATAAATTTCTCCAGCAGTTGTTCATCGGTCATCTCGAAATACTCATGACCCAATTCAAGGTAATCACCGGCATACACAATATGGTCGCCGCCAAAATTTTCCTTCGGCACAAAATTAGTATGCTCCACCAACGCAAGGAAGGGATAGCCCTCCTCTTTTGGCACGTTGAACCAGTAATAGCCTTCCCTGGAAAGTGAATGCTTGAGCGAGAGCGTCATCACCACCGCGCCCATCGACTTCAACTCGAGCAGTCCCTTCAAATAGGATTCGGGCAAGTCAGGGCATAACTTCGCCATCAGACTTGGAGATGTGGTCACAAGGACTTTGTCGAAGGATTCACTGTCCACGCTCAAACCTGTGGATGCTTGATTCTTCTTAATAGACTTGATACTCACCCCAAGCCGAATCTCCACTCCCTTTTCACGCAGCTTCTCTGCAAAGAGATCGGCGAAATTCTGAAAGCCGCCCTCGAAGGTGCCGAGTCGAGTCGTGCGGGCGTGCATCCGCGCCCACAGCCACGCCATGTTGACATCCTTATAGAACGAGGCGAACTTTCCGATCAGCAGCGGCTGCCACATCTGTTCGTAGACTTGTTTGCCTGCGTATTTCAACATCCACTCGTGGGCAGTCACCTTCTCCAGCGCTTGCCAGTTCTTGGTGATACGCAGAAAGAGTCCGACGAAGCCAAATCTAATTTTGTTCAGACCAAATCCAAGTCCAGGAAAACGAAGCGCGTTGAGGATCGAGTCAAAGGGATACCATTTGTTTTTGTAGAACATCACCGTCAACGGGCGCGGAAAGATGACCTTATCCTCCAAACCCAGCTCACGGATGATGCCCAGCATTTCGCTATCTGACTGGAACCAGTGGTGATAGAACTTCTCCACCGACCACTTCCAATGCGGCTCCTTGAATCCGCTTGCCAGCCCGCCTGCATAATCTGCCGATTCAAAAATGGTGACGTCGTGTCCTGCTTTTTTCAGGTCCCACGCGGCAGACATGCCTGCGTACCCTGCTCCAAGAATTGCAATCTTCAAAAGGTTTCTCCGTAATTATTTCGTTCGCTGTTCCAACTTTTCGGTCAGAACTTTTAGTTTTCCCCAGCGTTGACGCACCACATAGATCATGGCGAGGGTTTGCATCCAGCTTATTTCACAATCGGGCAGGGCAGCCGCTTCTTCCAGAATACGAACGGCTTCTTCATCTGTTCGTTTCGTGTGAATGACCTCTTCTGCCGCGCGGCGCAGTTGGCTATTATCCTGAGCAAAGACTGACTGGGATTGATGCTGCTCCAGATGACGCACTAATTCTATGACGGCGGCTTCCAATTCTTCAGTGGTGAATGGTTTGATCAAATAGTGATTGATACCGAGCGCTTTTGCAGCTTGAACCGCTTCGGGGCTTTTTTCGGCAGAAATGATGATGCAAGCTGTATCTGGCTTTTGCTCCACGATCTTTTTGTAAGCGGCAATCCCATTCACACGCGGCATGTTCAAGTCGAGAATGACAATATCTGGCTTGTGTTGCATTGCCATTTCAATAGCTTGTGTACCATCCAGGGCAATGGCAACCACTTCCACTTCTTCGACCGTTGCCAGCATCAAACGAGTACTGCGCCGGGTTTCGTGCGCATCATCAGCGATCAATACTTTTCTTTTGGGGGGCTTGGTCTGCATGAGTTTTCTGCCTCACTTCAGGTCATTCATCATGAATATGGGCAAGTATAACCTTACTCCGCTTCGGTTCGCAGCGAGTCGCTCCACTTAATGCCTTCACGCGCAAGGAAATAAGCTCCCAAGGCTGTGATCGGTACCCACAGTGCAACATGCAATACGAGGGTGTATCCCGCCGCGGTTGCCTGGTCCACGCCGTAGGCGGTGAGCACGGCAATGCCCGGGGCATCGAAGGTGCCAATATACCCGGGAGCCGAGGGAATGGTCGTAGCAAGGTTGACAATGCCATTCATCAGCATCAGGGCAAAGAAAGAAACGCTGAAATCAAAGGCGTGCATCACCAGCCAATATTTGGCGGTCTCCAACAACCAGATGATGACCGAGGTGAAGAAGACCATCAACACATTGAGCGGGGAACGCAGCGAGGCAAGCCCGTCTAGAAACTTATGAAAGATCCCGCTGAGTTTTTCATGCAGGCGTTTCGGGGTGAGGCGTTCGATCATCCATATACCGATCTTTGCAGAAACTTGCGGGAACATGGCAGCCAGCAAGAAAACGAACAACGCGCCGAGGAAGACCGCGGTTCCAATCACCGCCACTTGCTGGATGTTCCCCACAAAGCCAGATGCCCCTGTGAGCTTTGCCAACTCAGACAAATTGACAAACACGAACGCCAGCATCACCACGCCATCGAAGATGCGCTCCACGATGATAGTCGCCAAAGATGCGGAGACAGGCACACCTTCTTTACGTTTCAAAATGACGGCGCGTAACACTTCGCCTGCACGGGCAGGGTAGATGTTATTGCCCATATACCCAATCGTCGTAATCGGGAACATGGTGCTGGTGGGAATTTTCTTGATCGGACCCAGCAAATAATGCCAGCGCCACGCCCGCACCCACACCCCAACAAAATACACCAAAATTGCAGGGACGAGCCAGACATAATTCGCCTTTTGCATCGCACCCCAGAAATCGCCGAGCTTCAAACCCCGCAGGGCGAGCCATAAAAAAAGAATGCTGATCAGCACCCCAAACCAAAATTGCCACTTTTTCATTTGCATAAGAAAGGATTTTACCAAAGCGGGAAAGAAAACGCTCGCTTATAATTCCCGCCCTGAAAGGAACGTGAATGAAAAAATATTTACCCACAATACGAGATTATCTTCTTATTACTGCATCCAGTTTGATCCAAGCGGTGAGTTTGCGCCTGTTCTTTATCCCTGCCAACCTTGCTTCTGGCGGTGTAAGCGGCATTTCTCAATTGTTGAATCACTACACCGGCTGGCCCATCGGCTTAATGGTTTTTATTGGGAACGTGCCGCTCTTCCTTCTAGGCTGGCGTTTTCTTGGCGGGACAAAGTTCGCCTCGCGTACAGCGATTGCCATTATCACCTACGCATTTTTTACCGATCTTTTGTTGAAAATTCCCGTCTTTGTCCATTACTCACAAATTTTGATCGATGACCTGCAAGGCGATATCTTCCTCAGCTCACTGTATGGAGCCATCGTCAGCGGCATTGGCTATGGGTTGGTCTATCGCGCGCGCGGCACCAGCGGCGGCTCTGATATTCTCGCCCGCATTCTCAACAACTGGCGGGGAATCCCCATGACCCAAAGTTACTTGATGGTCGATACATTGGTGATCCTTGCTGCCGGGTTCGTCTTTGGGTGGAAAGAAGCGCTCTACGCCATGATCGCCCTGTACGTCAGCGGATTGGTGGCAGAAACCGTACTCGAAGGCGGCGGCACCGTCCGCACGGCAATGATCGTCACCTCGCAATCGGAGGAAGTGCGTAAACGCGTCATCGAAGAGTTGGAAAGAGGCGTCACCTACCTTGAAGGACGCGGCGGCTACACGGGCGATGTCCGCCCTATTCTTTATTGTGTGATCAACCGCTCCGAAGTGACCTACCTCAAAGATATCGTTCACGAAATAGACCCCGATGCATTCATGGTCATTGGCTTTGCTCATGAGGTCTTGGGCGAGGGATTCAAACCACTGAGGAGAAGCTAGGAAACTGGCTGATCCCATCCTGTTGAATGCGTATTCCCTTGACAACTATCTAATTCGCCTCTAAAATCTAATTCGATACTCATCGAATTAAATTTACGGAAGTGAAACATGAATGAAATGCTGGATTTTGTCAAAGCCATGTCAGACCCCGACCGTTTGCGGATCGTTGGTCTGCTCTCGCAGAAAAGCGCCTCGCGCAAAGAAATTGCAGAGCAATTGAATCTCTCCCCAAAAGACTCACTCACCCATTTGGGATTTTTGGAATTCATTGGAGTCGTACACCAAACTGACGGAGTTTTCACGCTCAATGAAGATAAGCTCGCCACCGTCGGCAAAGAAAGATTTTTTGCCGAAAACAAAGGGTTTATCCCCCCTGAAGAGTTGGACGAGTTCTCGAAAAAAATCCTACGCACCTACCTAAATGAAGATGGCAGCATCCGCCAGATACCAGAAAGCAAAAAAATTCAACCAATATTGAAGTATCTAGCTGGGCAATTTGAGTTTGACAAGAACTATACCGAGCGTGAGGTAAACACCATTATCAAACGGTTCCATGAAGATACCGCAGGTCTGCGCCGCGATCTGATCGAAGCCGGTCTGCTTGCACGGGAAAGCGACGGTTCAAAGTACTGGAAGGTGCAAAATGGAAACTAAGACCAAGACAAGAAAAGACCTCAACCGCGAATACATGGAGCGTGTCAAACCCGCTGGTATTTATCAAGTGAAGAACACGCTCAATGGCAGGATGTTCCTTGGGAGCAGTTTAAACCTTGAAGGTCCATTGAACCGGCATAAATTCATGCTGAAAATAGGCAGCCACACCAATAAATCCCTGCAAAATGATTGGAATGAAATCGGTGCAGAAAACTTCGTTTTTGAGATCCTTGAAGAGGTGAACGTGGTTGATAGCCCAAACTTCAATTTAAACGATGAGTTAACCCTGCTGGAAATGATCTGGCTGGAAAAACTTAACCCGGTTGAGAATGGCTATAACCTCAACACCAGAATCCGCGAGGCGTGAGATGAGCGAGGAACTTGTCGCTTTCTTCAAAGTCCTTTCGGATGCAAACCGCCTCAAGATCATCGGGTTGCTTGCCCAGCAGCCTTACAGCGTGGAAGAACTCGCCGCCCTGCTGGGGCTAAAAGCATCCACCGTATCACATCACCTCTCCAAGTTATCCAAGGTAGGCTTGGTCAACGCCAAAGCAGACAGCTACTATAACGTCTATCAACTGGATAAAAGGGCGCTTGAGGAAAAATCGCGCAGCCTGTTCTCACAGGAGAAAATGACCGCCTCCATTGCCGATGTGGATGTGGACGCCTACGACCGCAAAGTAGTCGCCGATTTCACCCGAACCGATGGCAGCCTGAAGACCATTCCTGCCCAGCGAAAAAAGCTGGATGCGGTGCTGCGCTATGTGGTCAAGGCGTTCAAGGTCGGCAAACGGTATAGCGAGAGGCAGGTCAACGAGATATTGGGCGGGTACCACGAAGATACCGCCTCCCTGCGCCGTGAACTGGTTGGTGCCAAATTGATGCTGCGTGAAGGCGGCGGCGGTGAGTATTGGAGGGAGGAGTAATACGCCCGCCTTTCCCTTGGATCGATTTCTTAAGCATGAGATACTTGAACCAATAGAAATAAAAAACCATACCCTTGAGGTAAAACCATGCCCACCTTGGCGCTTGTTCTTTTGTTCCTGTCCGCATCCATGCACGCTTTATGGAACTTCCTGCTCAAAAGTGCAGAAGAAAAATTTGTGGCGATGGGCTGGCAGACCATCCTCAGCGGCGCATTCGCCTTTGTCATACTGCTTTTTACCGGAATGCCTCCAAAAGAGATGTGGGGCTTTGCCATCATCAGTATGTTCCTGGAAGCGATCTATTTTATTTTATTGAGCACCGCCTATACCAGCCACGATTTTTCGCTGGTGTACCCCATTGCGCGCGGGGCGGCTCCCGCCATGTTGGTGCTGTGGACTGCGATCTTCTTAAACGAGCGCCTAACGATAGGCGGCTATATCGGGCTGGGAATGATCACGCTGGGCATTATGTCCATCGGCGCGACAACACTCTTGAAAAGCAAGGGCGAAAAGATACATATTAAAGGTATTCTCACCGCGCTATTGGTTGCATTGATCATTTCTGTATATACCTTTGTGGACGGCAAAGCCGTCCGTGGTGGACCGGTTTTATCGTACGGGTTGTTCATGTTCTCCATGATCCCTTTTATCACAACGCCATATATTGCCTTTCACTACGGGGTTGATTCTTTTAAACGTGTGTGGATGAAAAACCGTAATTATCTATTGGTCGGCGGTGGATTGGGGCTGGTTGCTTATATGCTTGCGTTATTTGCCTATACTTTTGCCCCGCTCAGTTATTCGGGCGCGATCCGCGAAGTTAGTGCGGTGATCGGGGCGTTTCTGGGATGGCGTTTTCTAAAAGAACAGATGGGGGGCGTACGGGTGTTTGGTTCAGTAATCGTGTTTGCAGGGGTAATGGTAATTGCTATTTTTGGTTAAATTTCCCACTTAAAGTGCAACGACCAGGGTGAGGGGGGCACCCTAGTCGTTGCAGGGTTATTTTTACATAATTACCTTTTTTTTGCAATAGGCAAAAACCCTACCTTCATAGTTTTCTCATAGTCTTAATTTCTGAAGAAAACCTACAGGCAGAAAAATGCCTGAAACGCAATAACCGGCTAAACGTCTGAAATGAGGCGGTTTGTCATATATACAACAGGTTTACAGTTACAAATAACAGTTGCGTCCTTTGAAAAAAGTGGGTAAGATTCAAGTGCCATGAACAGAATTCTGGCAAGACTACATTTCGGCACATTGATGCCTTGAACAATCAGTCCGCCTGATGGGTACCTGCGTACCTGTCAGGCTTTTTTTATCTCTTCACTTAAGGAGTGAAAATGCAGACACCCTGGGAATATCGCTTTGCCCACCGTACACAACGCATGGGAAGTTCCGTGATCCGTGAGCTTTTAAAGTTTACCGAACAGCCCGATCTTATTTCGTTTGCGGGCGGGCTGCCCGCGCCGGGGGTTTTCCCCGTTGAAAAATTTCAAGAAGCATGTAACCGGGTATTAACAGAACATGGAGCACAGGCGCTTCAGTACAGCACCACCGAAGGCTACCGCCCGCTGCGCGAGATGATCGCCCGTCATGCAGAACGATACAAGGTTTCAGTAACACCCGAAAATATTTTGATCACATCCGGTTCGCAGCAGGCGCTGGATTTTATCGGCAGGTTGTTTCTTAATCGCGGCGATTACATCGTCGTTGAATCGCCCACCTATCTCGGCGCGCTGCAAGCATGGAACGCATACGGAGCGCAGTACATTTCTGTGCCCGCAGATGAGCACGGCATGATCGTGGACGAATTGGAAAATGCGCTTCGGGTCGGACCGAAATTCATTTACGTGCTTCCAAACTTTCAGAATCCCTCCGGCTCAACCCTCAGCCTGGAACGGCGCAAACGATTAGTAACACTTGCCGACCAGTACGGCGTACCCATCATCGAAGACGACCCCTACGGTCAACTCCGCTACGATGGAGAACACCTGCCTTCCGTTGTTTACTTGGATGCGCAATACCGAAATGATGGCGGGAACGAATACACGGGTAATGTCATCTACCTGAGCACCTTCTCAAAACTGCTTGCACCGGGGCTGCGTATGGCTTGGGTGGTTGCACCGCCAAAGGTCATTCAAAAGCTGGTGATGACCAAACAGGCAGCCGACTTGCATACATCATCTTTCAATCAATATGTGACGCATGAAGTCTCAAAAGGCGGCTTTTTAGATGAACACGTCAAGGTGATCCGCTCGGTATACAAAGAACGCCGCGATGTGATGCTCGAAATGATGGATGAGATGTTCCCAAGCGAAATGCGTTGGACCAAACCGCAGGGAGGGATGTTCTTGTGGGGTGTCATGCCAGAAGGCGTAGATGCCGCAGAAGTCCTTAAAATTGCCATTGAGCGGAAAGTGGCATTTGTACCGGGCTCGGCATTCCATCCCAATGGCGGCGGGGCAAATACCATGCGTCTCAATTTTTCATACTCCAATCCTGAGTTGATCCGTGAGGGCATTACCCGGCTCGGAGCTACGCTTAAAGAAGCATTGAAGAAAAACGGTCATCACTAATGTATAATTTACCCATCATACTGACCTCGTTCAAGGAGAAACACCATGCGTAGAATGTTTGGCTTTTTGATCGGCATCTTTACCGGCGCGCTTGTCGGCTCGGTAATCGCACTTTTACTCGCCCCAGAATCCGGCGAACAACTGCGCGGACAGCTCCGCGACCGTGGGCAAAACTTCTTTACCGATATCCGCCACACGGCAGATGCCCGTCGGATCGAATTGCGCGGGCGTTTAGAATCACTGAGAACACCCCGCGAAGAATTCTAACCCTGCTCCTGCAAGACCAAATTGTAAAATTCCTCCACCTGTTTCATACACGCCCCATACTCGGCGCGAGTGGAGATCAAACTCGTATTAAGACCTGCGGCTTCGGTTCGCAGGTCTTCTCTTTCCAGCCCCAAAAGAATCGCATCTGCAATGGACTGCGGATCATTGGCATTGAACAACAGTCCATTTTGCCCATGCGTGATCCATTCACGGATCGAATCAAGATCACCCGCCACAGGGAAACACCCACACGCCATGGCTTCGATCAATGAATTCGGTGTGCCATCGTGAAGGCTTGGCGAAACCACCACCTGCGCCCCGCGAAAAACCTCACCCATTTTTTCATGTGCAAAGGCGGGGGCTAACTCCACTGCCGCTTCGATCCCCAACTCTTTCACCCAGGTTTGCGCCTGCGGCTCGTTCTGCATCCCTGTACACACAAACTTTACATCGGGGCGTTTTGCCAACACCAAAGGGATGGACTTGAAGAAAGAATCAGTACGAACATACGGGCGCACCCCGCGCGGATTAATAACCACCGGCGCTTTCACCAACTCACTTGGCGGATAAAAAACATCGGCTCTGATTCCGCCGTTGCCGGGTACCACCAAAGAGGGCTTATCCTCGCTCAAGCCCCATTGATGAGCCAGCGTCACATCGCGCTGCACATCGGCGTGCAAGCCATCTGCCAGGCGCAAGACCTTGCGGGTGTACCACCCCATCAGCGGCGTAGACGGGGCATGCAGGGTAAAGTCGTTGCCCCAAATAGAGACGATAAATTTCGGACGTTTTTTCAATCCTTGCAAGGCAGAAGCCGCCAACATCCCCTCGTAAGGAACGCGCATGGCGTGGACAATATCAGGCTGAACTTCTTTGATGAAGGCGCGTAATTTTTGCGCGGCAGCGGGAATGGTAACAGGACCCAGCCACTGCCTAATTTTGGTACGCAAGCTAAGGGTCCGGGAAGAGGCGGAGGAGGGCGCTGAAGTACGTTTCTTTGCAGAGCTAAACGCCACAGGAGTAAATTCCATCCGTTGTATGGGCAGATCGGTATCCGCCTCAAATGTGGCGGCGATGAAAACCTCGTCACCCCGTTCAGTGAAGCGGCGAATCCAGTTTTTTGAGATGGGAGAACGAATATCCGTGACAAATAGCAGGCGCATAAAGTAATTATACAACCTCACTTTGTAGTATATTTAAGCCATGAATGCAGGACAAATTCTTATTGTTGAAGATAATATGGATACGTACGAACTGGTGCGGTTCATTCTCGAAAAGAATGGGTTTGAAACCCTTCTTGCCATGAACGGTCGTGACGGGGTAACTGCGGCAAACGTGCAGAAACCAGACCTGATCATCATGGATCTTTCGATGCCAGAAATGGACGGTTGGACCGCCACCCGCCTCATAAAAGGCAACCCTGCCACGGCAGCCATCCCAATCATCGCACTGACAGCCAATGCCCTGCCCGGCGACCGTAAACGCGCCTTCGATGCGGGCTGCAATGAATACATTACAAAGCCGATGGACCTGCTTGACCTGTTGGAAACCGTGCAGACCTGGATCAAAAAAAAGGGATAATCAACAGCTTGTAAACTCGCAGCGAGATCGATCTACCATGCGGGAAATATTTTCAAGCTGAAACTTTCACGATCAAAAGGAATACAAATATGAAACAAATATGTGTTGTCGGCGTTGGATACGTGGGTCTTGTGACCGCTGCCTGTTTTGCCGACCTTGGGAATCGCGTGGTTGCGCTCGATGTAAATGAAGAACGTGTTGCGAATCTCAAAAAGGGCATTATGCCCATTTACGAACCCGGTTTGGATGAACTGGTAAAACGCAATGTAAAAGGCGGGCGCATCACGTTCACAACTTCGTATGAAGAAGCCTTGAAAGGCGCGGAGTTTGCCTTCATTGCCGTGGGTACACCCTCCGGTTCTGACGGCTCGGCAGATCTGCAATATGTTGCCGCTGCCGCAACCTCCATTGCAAAGACGATGACCGCCCCCATTGTGATCATCAACAAGAGCACGGTTCCAATCGGGACCGGAGACTGGGTTGCCGATATTGTGAAGGGTGCCCAGCCCAAGCCGATGGATTTTGCCGTGGTCTCCTGCCCTGAATTTTTACGTGAGGGTTCTGCCATTGGCGATTTTATGAGCCCGCACCGCACCGTGGTCGGCTCGTTGGATAAGGAAGCCGCAAACAAGGTGGCTCAGTTGCACCTGCCGTTGCGCGCGCCCATCGTCATTACCGATTTACGCACCGCTGAAATGATCAAGTATGCCAGCAACGCCTTCCTCGCCACCAAGATTTCCTTCATCAACGAACTCGCCGACCTGTGTGAGCGCGTCGGCGCGGATGTGAAAGAAGTTGCGGCGGGTATGGGCTACGATGCCCGCATTGGACGGCACTTTCTCGATGCCGGTCTCGGCTGGGGCGGTTCTTGCTTCCCCAAAGATGTGGAAGCGCTCGCCTTCATGGCAAAAGAAAACGGGCTTGATCCGCGCATTCTCAACAGTGTGATGAATGTGAACTATGACCGCCGCAAAGAAGCCGTAAAGGTTGTGCAGGAAATGATCGGCAGCTCGCTCAAAGGCAAGACCGTGGGTCTGCTTGGGCTGGCATTCAAACCGAATACCGATGATATGCGCGATGCGCCATCCATTGATATTTCTGGAGAGTTGATCGAAGCGGGGGCGAAAGTCCGCGCGTATGATCCGGTTGCCATGGAAGTCGCCCGCCCGATCCTTCCGGCGGTGGAAATGTTCGAGGAACCGTACAAAATGGCGGATGGGTGCGATGCGCTGATCGTCGTCACTGAGTGGAATGAGTTTAAGCAGCTTGACCTGGACAAAGTGAAAGGCTTGCTGAAATCACCTGTCATTTACGATGGGCGCAATATTTACGAACCCGGACGAATGAAAGACCTTGGTTTCACATACCGGGCAATCGGGCGTTAGTTTGATAGTGCGTTAGTTTTATAGTTTGGTAGTTGGATGGTTGGTATTATCTGAACATCCAGCTACCAAACGTTTTACTACTCGACTACCTACCTACTACCTAACTACATGACTACTACTCCCCCCGTTTGTAATTACGAAGGTTCCGACTACCAGCAATCCTTTTGGGAGCAGGGTGGGCGTGCCTATGAAGACCGCGCCGAAGCCATTGCCCTAAAGCGTATGCTGCCCAAAAGCGGAAAATTGATGCTGGAACTTGGCGCTGGCGCCGGACGCAATACGCCGCGTTACGCCGGTTTTGACCGCATTGTGGTGTTGGACTATTCGACCACTCAACTGGCGCAGGCACAGGAACGGCTTGGAAATTCTGAAAAATATATTTATGTGGCGGCAGATGTGTACCGCCTGCCGTTCAAAGCTGGCATGTTCGATGGCGCGACAATGATCCGTGTGCTGCACCACATGGCAGATGCCCCAAAAGCGTTGGCGCAAATTAAGGCAACGCTTCAACCTGGGGCAACGTTCATCCTTGAATTTGCCAATAAATTAAACCTCAAAGCCATTTTGCGCTACTGGCTCGGCAAACAGAGTTGGAATCCTTTCACATTGGAACCAGTGGAATTTGTAGAGTTGAATTTTGACTTTCACCCCAAAGCCATTCGGCAATGGCTGGGCGAACTCGGCTTTTCTCTCGAAAAAATGTTGACCGTTTCTCACTTCCGGCTGGGTTTGCTCAAGCGATTGATACCCACCAGCCTACTCGCCGGTTTGGATGGTCTCTTTCAGCCGACAGGGGCGCTCTTCCAATTTACGCCAAGCGTGTTTGTCAAAGCTGTGCTGCCCGGCAGCCCGCAGGCGGATATTCCGCTGAATGTACTCGACCTGTTCAAGTGCCCCGATTGCGGCAGCGGCGGTTTGCAGGCGAATGCCGACCATGTTCTTTGTCCCTCGTGCAAGGCAAAGTGGGCGGTGAATAACGGGATTTATGATTTTAGGGAAAAGATGAAATAGACCGCTTGCGGAATAACTTCTGAAGCCATTTTATATTTGCAAGAATTTCGCAAGATGGCGGCTACACAAAACAACGCGCTCCAAATGGAGCGCGTTGTTGGTTAATATAAGACGAACAGTATTACTTCATCAATGGCAGGCGGATGAAGAAGGTACTGCCGGGGAATTTTTCTTCGTCCTTGCCGGTGCTTTCCACCCATATGTATCCCTGCAAAGCGCGGACAATACCGGAGGCAATGGCAAGCCCCAGCCCCGCGCCGCCGCCTTTGTAATTGGTGCGGCTGGATGAATGCAATTGCACCTCGCCCAATTGATACAACTTTTCAAAAATAACCTTGTGATGTTCGGGGTCTATGCCAATGCCGGTATCTTTAACCATGATCTCTGCCACTTTGCCGCGTTTGGGATCTTCCATCACACGGGCAGAGATATCTATTGAGCCGCCATCAGGTGTAAATTTTATGGCGTTGACGATGACCTGGTCGAGCGCCTTCTTCAGCAGTTCAGAATCAGCCAACAGCGGGGGAACTGTCTTGATGCTGTCGTCCAATGTCATGGTCAGGTTTCGAGCCGCAAGGTCTTCTACATAATCCTTGTAGATCAGCCGCAAGATCAATCCCAAACTGACCGATTCAACATGCGGAACGATGACCTGATTATCAAGCCGTACCACGTCGAGCATACTATTCACAATTTGGTGCAGGCGGTCGGTGCCGCGTCTTACTCCATCAATGGCATCGGAAAGCATGGAACTTTTCTTGACGGCTTCATCCATTTGCAAAATACCGAGAAAGCCTTTTATCACCGTAAGCGGCGTGCGAAGTTCATGTGCCGCCACTTGAATAAAGGCGGCTTTGTTCTTATCGTGTTTCTCAAGTGTGGCGTAGGCTTTATTCAACTCTTCCACACGTTCCGAGATCATGCGTTCCATCATCTGGCTGATGCCGGTCACTTCGTGATACAAGCGTGAATTTTCAAGAGCCACGGTGGCTTGCAAGGCAAAGGTGGTGGCAAGCAAGCCGTCATCTTCGGTGAATGGTGATTTTGCACGGCTGACCATTAGCAACCCCACCACATTATCCTTCAAGTACAGCGGCACACCCATCCAGGAATAATCACGCGGAAGCCAGTCTGGCTGCGACCATTGTTCCGCCGCGGCAACATCTTTTACAAGAAGCGTTTCGCCTTTACGGGTAACGGCAGTATAGAGGCTATTGCCTTTATAACGCAATTGAAAAGTGGACATATCCGCGTCTTTTGGCATTCCACGATGTGCCTGAAGCACGGGTTCCCCATTCACATCTTCCATGAAGAGCGCCCCGCGGTTGTAGGGTATGATCTGACCCAACTGGTCAAGTATCTGTTCGGGCAATTCTTCAACGGTTTTGAGCGATGCCAGTTGCCGCAGGGCACGAGTCAGCGCCTCAGCGCCGCGACGCCGTTCCTGTTCTGCCGCGAAAAGCTGGGCATTTACAACTGCGGTCTTTTCCGCTTCGCGCTGTGCCGCCTCACGTTGATTCACCAGCATGGTGCGTAACAATGCGGAAGAAAGCAGGTTGCGTACACGCACATACACATCCCAATCATCCGGTCCCATTTCCGTCCACATAAAACCGAAACGGTTGCTTGCCAGAGAAAGCGGCATGACCACTGCATCGTGGCGGTAGTCGATCACAGGCTTGCCGCGCGGAGTTAACCTGCCGGTTGCCAGGCTCGAACGCTCGGTTGGCATACTAAACTGCCGGTTATCATATTGCATCAACAGCCGATAGTTCTTGGGCGGCGGCGCGGAAACAGAGCCGGGGGTATTGGTTTCGCCGTAATACATGACATACCAACGCCGAATATCGAAAGAATCAAAATGTTTTGAAATCGCCTCGCCAATGGAGTCAAAGGTCACAGCAGATGCCATGGAGAAACTGAAGGCATTGAGCAACTCCTCCTGTTTTACCAATTGCAAACGACTGAACGCCTGTGCCCGCTGTGAAAGCTCGCCCACCAACATACGCGCCTGCTGAAAAAGGTTTTCTGCGTGCAGGGTGGTCGTATTGCTTGATATGCCTCCCAAGGCGTATCTGCGAAAAGTGGAAAGCACATTTTGCCAGATGTAAAAATCGTAACCGTGTTTTTGAAGGAGTTCAACGATACCTTGAACTGTTTTTAGAAAATCATCCCCTTTTCCATCTTCTCGCAAGGCGGTAAGGAAGGCATCCCACGCCTTGCCAAAGACCAGGGTGTACTGCTCTTTATCCGCTTCATTTTCAGGAATACCAGCCGCCTTCACCAAGGATTTTATGGCAGCGGTACGCTTATTTTCCAAACGACCGGTATGCGCCACCTCACGCGGATGGATGACAGCTTGATCAATACATTCAGGCAGACACCCGCATGACCAACGCACCACCAACTCAGATGGCAGCAATACGTTTTCAGCATCATGCCCTTCGATGCGTTTCATCAAAAGATCAAAGGATTGTTTTCCAGATTCGTAAAAAGATTGCCGCACAGTTGTTAAAGGCACACCCAAAGACTGCGCCTCGTTCACATCATCAAAGCCGGTGACAGCGATCTTTTCAGGCACATGAATGCCGCGCTGCTGAAGTTCTTCCAACACACCAAACGCCATACGGTCATTGGCGCATACAATCGCCTCCAATGCCATGCCGCGTTCATCCAAAAGCGTCTGAACCGCAACCCGCCCGCTTTCCACCGAAAAATCACCATCGGCAACCAGGTGTTCATCGAAACGAATACGGCGCGCATTCAACTCTTCTACAAAGGCGTTGTAACGCTGATCTGCTTCAAGCTGCCCTTTAGGTCCACGCACAAAAGCGATCCGTTCGTATTTGTGAACATCGATCAGATGCCGCACGATCTCCCGAATTCCGTTTTCATTATCCGTGGAAACAGAAGAGATCGCAGGCACAGGGATGGAACAACCCACCAATGGAGTGGGCTTTAGATAATTGCAAAAATTTTCAATTTCAGACGGGGTTAACCCATGCGTAAGGTCTGCCGAGACGATCATGCCATCAAACTGCCCAGGGTTGACCAGATCATACAAACCGTACGAATTCCCCTCACCCTCCGGTCTCTCCAACCCAACCGGCTCACCGCCCACGAATGCAATCACATTCACATCCGCTTCACGAGCGCGTTCCAGCACACCCCTCATGAACTCACTCCCCCAAGTTCGGTTCAACTGTGAATTCAACACAGCAATGGTCTTGCGAGTTTTGGACGGCGTGAAAATATTACCCATGCGCAGCAAAATTATAAGGCAGGTTTTTCATACAAAAAATTGCAATTTTGCAAGACATTTGAGTTTCACCTCTTAAATGAAAACGGCGCAGGGTTCTCCTGCGCCGTTTTCATACTATCGAATTTCGATCTGGTAAGAAGCCAGCTCGCGTGTAAAACGGGTTGTGCCCGTCACCACCAAATAAGCAGTTTCGCCAGAATTCAGCGAAATAGATATCTCCGCCGTCTGGTCGTCATTAAGCGGAATCATCGTAACACTCGAATCGCCGGAACGGATCAACGCCAGACGGAAGGTCTGCGGCAGAATATTCTGGATGCGCGCAAACCCCTGCGCCTCCCAACCACCGTCATCCGCCTCAAAATCGGACGAGTAGCCTGCCGCTTCAACCCGAACATCATCTACCATGAAGCCTTCTCCATTGACTGCCGCATCGGTGATGTATTCAAAACGGATGAAGACCTTCTTGCCCGCATAATCCGAAAGGTCAACAGCCTCTTCCTTCCAGCCATTCGTCACGCCAGTATAGCCCCAGCCATAGGAATTTCCGCTGGGGTCGGTGCCAGTGCCCGAAGGTGTGGTGAGAATTTGCCAGGTTTCGCCGTCTTCAGAAACTTCTACATACACATAATCCCAATCCTCTTCAATGTCGTACCAGGTTTGGAACGACAGTTCAATCGGTCCGCTTACGCTGGTGAAATCGAATTCACGGGTCAGGGTCATATTAGATTCGTCGCCCTTGTTCGACCAAAAGGCGTAGTCCCCAGAATGGGGGGCAGCGGGCAGCAACCCGGTCACGGTTGAGCCGGTGAAGTTGATCGTGTAATCTCCGGCACATTCAATGGCAATATAGTCCGCGCCGTATTGATTCACTGTGCGTAAGACCGGTTCCTGCGGACAGGTGTAAAACGTTTCAGTTGCCGAGGCGCGGCGCGCGGCTGGGTAGTTGGTATACACATAGCGCCCATCAGCAATGGAAGGATCGAGCAGGAAGTTGGTCAACATCCAATCCATCACAAAATCATCGGCGGTGATGGGCTGACCGGTAAGTGCATCGGTGGCATTAACCTCGGTAAGAACATGATCCACACTATCAAGCCCATTAGCGGGGTCTTTCACCAGAGCCTGGGTAGCCTCTTCTCCAAAACGGTCGAGGAAGTAGGTCATAAACAGGAAGCCCGCGCCGTAATGGGGTGAGGTGGCGTTCTGGTCGTTGGGCCAGTCGTTCAATTGCAGGTCTGGGTTGGAGATATAAAGCGAGTCAAAGCCGCCGGTGTTATAGCCGTTGAGCAGTACCGCCAATTCAGAGGAACCTTCATTCAGCCATGAGGTTTCGTTCAAGTCATTATTCCAGTGAATCATGTGCTGGAATTCGTGAGCAAGAACCGCATACGCATAATCACCGCCCAGCGGGGTGTTATCAGCATTGAAGAGGAACATTTCATGCGAATTGGAATATTCCTGAATCATGGGGTGGGTTGAATCGGAGGAAGAGAAATAGCCCGCCACCGAAAAGCCCAAACCGCGCGAGTAAAGAATATAGATATGCTCATCGCCATCAATACCGGGTGACCATTCGCTGCCGAAGAATTCACGATTGGTGGGGTACATCTCGTTCTCAAAGGTATCCACCAATGCCTTCATTTCACTTTCTTCTATATCCAAACCGTCTTGCACCCAAAAGTACACATGCGGGGTGATGTAGCGCAAGGTGGCAGACACCTCATTATTTTTGTTCGTATCGAGATCATGCACCCAGAAGTTATCCCTATCACCCACCAGACGCGGTGCAGCAGATTCTGCCATGACTTCGGGGACGCCGCATTTGCCGTCCAACCGGCAGGCGAGTTCGCGCGGGTCATTCACTGGGACGATGGTGTTTTCAAGAGTGAGTACGGTTTCATTTGTGACAGAACCCGTCTCAGGGCGTTCGATCTGTGGAACAACGGTCGGTTCATTGGAAGGGAAGGCGGGAAAATCTCCCATGGGAGCGGTCTGCATAAACGTGTAATATGCATACCCGCCCATGCCGAGGACGATCAGGCATAAGCAGCATAACAGCACAAATATACCGATCACAATTCCCATTGTGGAGCCAGATGATTTTTTTTCAGGGGTTTCCATGATATTTCCTTTGGTAAAAAGATTGCCTGATAATACCCCCAACGGCTGAAAACGGGATTAGGAAGAAAGTGCTAAAAACACAGCGCGGGCAAATTTGCCCGCGCTGTTTCTGTTACGCTTCAATTTCCTGTTTTGAGTTTTTCTTTTTTCCAACATTTGGAGTGATGGAAGTAAATACGATCTTGTTTTCTTTCTCGTCCACATCCACCACCACTTCGGCGCCTTCTTTGAAGTTACCGCCAAGTAATTCTTTTGAAAGCGGGCTTTCCAAATATTTCTGTATTGCCCGTCGCAGCGGACGTGCGCCAAACGCCGGGTCATAGCCTTCTTTTGCCAGCCAGGAGCAGGCGGCATCTGTAAGTTGAACCGCAATATTGTAAGTGTTGAGGCGGTCTTGCACTTCTTTCATTTGCAGCACAACGATCTGTTCCATTTCTTCCAGCGAAAGCGGAGAGAACATGATGATCTCATCAATACGGTTGAGGAACTCAGGGCGGAAGGCAGCTTTGAGCGCTTTATCGATCTTATCGTGCGATTCACGCTCTGAGCTATCTGCCTTGCCTGATAAAAAGCCGAGGGTGCCGCCTTTTCTCACGTATTCAGTGCCCAGGTTCGAGGTCATGATAAGAACCGTGTTGCGGAAATCCACCACATTGCCCTGACCATCGGTGAGGCGTCCATCATCCAAAATTTGGAGCAGGGCGTTCCACACTTCGGGGTGGGCTTTTTCGATCTCGTCGAAAAGCACCACGCGGTAGGGTCTGCGGCGCACGGCTTCGGTAAGTTGACCGCCTTCTTCGTAGCCGACGTACCCGGGAGGGGCGCCAAAAAGACGCGAGACGGTATGCTGTTCACGATACTCGGACATATCCACACGAACCATCGCATCTTCGTCATCGAACATGAACCACGCGAGGGCTTTTGCAAGCTCAGTCTTACCCACGCCAGAAGGTCCAATGAAAATGAACGAACCAATGGGGCGGGCGGGGTCTTTCAAACCAGAACGTGCGCGGCGGATGGCATCGGAGATGGCGTGGATGGCTTCTTCCTGCCCGATGATGCGCTCATGCAAACGAGCTTCCATGTGCAAGAGCTTTTCCGATTCAGTTTCGAGCATCTGTGTCACGGGAATACCCGTCCACTGATGGACGACGGCGGCAATATCATTCACGTCCACCACTTCATCAAGGTGATGCTCGGCTTCCCAGTGGTCACGTTTGCCGTTGTATTCCTGGTCGAGGCGCAGACGTTCCGCTTTCTTTTGCGCGGCGCGTTCGTAATCACGTTCCAATCCCGCCTGTTCTTCTTCTGCGGCAAGTTTATCAATTTCGGTTTTCAGTGATTTGAGATCAGGCGGCATGGAGTAAAGCGCCACACGCAGTTTTGCAGCAGCTTCGTCCATCAGGTCGATGGCTTTATCTGGCAGGTGGCGGTCTGTCACATAGCGTTCGGATAGATGGGCAGCGGCTTCAAGCGCCTCATCGGAAAAGCGTACTTTATGATGGGCTTCGTAGCGGTCGCGCAGTCCGTGCAACATTTTGATGGTGTCTTCGACACTCGGTTCATCCACATAGATGGGCGCGAAGCGGCGCTCCAGTGCGGCATCTTTCTCAATGTGTTTGTGGAACTCATCCAGCGTGGTTGCGCCAATGCACTGCAATTCACCACGGGCAAGCGCAGGCTTGAGCATATTGCTCGCATCCATCGCACCCTGGGCTGCTCCTGCACCGACGACGGTATGCAGTTCGTCGATCATCAAAATGACGTCACCCTTTGCGCGTTGGACTTCTTCCATGATCGCTTTGAGGCGTTCTTCAAACTCGCCTCTAAATCTGGACCCGGCAATCATCGCACCCAAATCGAGAGCAACCACACGTTTCCCTGAGAGGATCTCGGGCACATCGTTGGTGGCGATCTTCTGCGCCAACCCCTCTGCAATAGCGGTCTTGCCCACACCCGCTTCGCCAATAAGAACCGGGTTGTTCTTTGTGCGGCGTGAAAGAATTTGAATGAGGCGCATGATCTCGTTATCACGCCCGATCACAGGGTCGAGTTTGCCTTCACGAGCAAGCTGGGTCAGGTCACGCGAGTACTTTTCGAGGGTACGATATTTAGTCTCTGCTTGCGGGTCGGTCACGCGTTGTCCGCCGCGCAGGTCTTGAACGGCATCGTAGACCCGGTCTCGTGTGAGTCCCGCCGATTCCAAAATACGGGCGGCAGGGGTATTGCGTTCGGTGAGAATTGCCAAAAAGATATGTTCAGTTGAAATGTATTCATCTTTGAGGCGATTGGCTTCTTCGTTGGCAAGGTCGATGATCCGCTTGACGCGGGGGGTGATGAAAATTTGTCCAGCGCCGCCGCCAAAAATATTGGCTTTGGGGCTGGCGCGCAGGGTGGCATCCAAACGTTCGGTGAGCGCCTGAGCGCTGATATTCAGTTTTTCCAAAATTTGCGGAATCACCCCGCCCGGCTGTTCGATGAGCGCCAGCAGGATGTGTTCAGTATCAATTTGATTATGCCCATAGCGTTGGATGATCTCCGCGGCGCGCTGGGCGGCTTCTTGTGCTCTCTCTGTAAATCGGTCAAATCGCATCATAAGATGTTCCTCTTTCTAGCCAAAAAACCCTAAATATCTTCAAGACCTTTAGGGTCTGTAATGACGAGGGCATTATAACAAACGCCGCATCGACGAAATGTCAATGCGGCGTAAGAGGAGTGTTGGAATTACAAAATGACTACCCTCTATTTCGATACACTTCCCACAAAACAATGGACCCGGCGCTGGCAACATTGAGCGAATTGACCGCCCCTTCGACGGGGATGCCAATAATTTGATCGCACAGGTTTTTGAGCGCCACGCTCATCCCTTTGGCTTCATTGCCCAAGATCACGGTAATCGGTTTTGTCAGTTTATAGCTCATCAGGGAAACATCGCCGGTGGAATCCGTGCCGCTGATGCTCATCCCATTGAGGCGCTTTTGTTCTTTGATCCATGCCTCAAACTCCGGCATGGATTGAATGTGGATGATGGTCGAGTGAAAGACACTTCCCAAACTGGCGCGGATGGTTTTGGGGTCGTACACATCCACGCCATGACCGATGAGGAAGATCGCATCCACACCGAATGAATTTGCCGAACGAATGATCGAGCCAAGGTTGCCCATGTCGCTGGGGCGGTCGAACACCAGCACAAAAGGTTTTGCGGGCAAAGAAAGATCATGCAAGGTAAGCGGGTTTATGCGTACTGTGATGACGAGCTCCGAAGGTTCGTCGCGGTCACATAGTGAAGCATACAGCCCTGCCCGCATTTCGATCACAGTCGCCTCACGATGCTGGCGGATAAGATTTTTTGCCCAATCTGAAAGTCCGTCAACGCTGGGTGTGATGATGCGGGTGATCTCCAGCCCTGCACTGGCAGCCTGTTTGATGGATTCGATGCCTTCTACGAAGACTTCTTGTGCTTTGTGCCGTTTGGCGCGGTTCGTTTTAAGAGCCTGGATGATCTGAAATTCCGCGTTTTCTACGCTGATGTTTATTTTGGGCATGGTTTATTTTACCCGTCAAAAAGTTCGAAGGCGTAATACTTCCTCATTTTCCCGCCGTTTGTGCCCAAACTTCCGTGGTCAACGGTATGATAAAATTGATTGGTTATGGAAGTTTCAAGCTTGGAAAACCTGCCCCCACCGCCTGGAATCATCGATTCGATCAAAGCCGGTTTCGATGCAGTGGCATCTCGCATTGCGGCGATTCTTCTGCCGGTGCTGCTCAACCTGTTCCTGTGGCTGGGTCCGCGCCTGAAAATGGATGCGCTTTTTACGTCCATGCAAAACGACATGGTCACATTTTGGACTGCCTTACGCATCCCTGCCGAAGACATCCAAGAGATGCTGGAAGGCTACGGCTCTTTTTCGCAATCCGCAAACTTGTTCGGGTTGGTGCGCACGCTTCCAATCGGGATCTCGAGCCTGTTTGCCGGATTTAATGAGCCTTTCACTACACCGATCGGGAGTCCTGCCGCATTACAAGTGACAGAGGTGAATTTTTCGCTTTGGCTCATGGGGTTGACCGTGATAGGCTGGGTGGGCGGCGCGATCTATTTCCGTAGTGTGGCATGGGCAGCGTTGACGGAAAAATTTAAATCACCGGGACTTGTTCGGTCGGTGAGCCAAACGATCTTGGTTTCAATCGCCTTTAATTTCGTCCTGATGCTGATTGGTATCCCTGTTCTTATGGTCATCATCATTGCTGCGCAATTCAGCGCCTTTCTTGCAAATTTATTGGTTTTGTTCATCACCCTTGGCTCGGTTCTGGTGATCGTGCCAATGTTCTTTTGGGCACATGGTGTTTTTATACGGCAGGAAAATGTGATCACATCCATGATGTCCAGTATTCAACTGACGCGGTTTACCCTGCCGACAAGCAGTCTTTTCATTCTCACGATCTTCCTGCTTTCCTACGGGTTGAACTTTTTGTGGCAAATGCCAAAATTTGATTCGTGGATCACGGTTTTGGGTATTTTTGGTCATTCGTTCGTCACCACAGCATTGCTGGCGGCAAGTTTCATTTACTATCACAATATGAACATCTGGGTTCAGCTTGTACTGGAACGGCTGCGCCCAATGAACACGGTAAAACAAGCTTAACGACAATTAAAGTCATTGCAGGTATTTGGAGGTTTTTGTGGCAGAGAATAATTATGATGTAAGTTCAATTCAAGCGTTGGAGGGTATCGAGCATGTCCGTAAACGCCCGGGTATGTATGTGGGCGGTACCGACATTAAGGCGCTGCACCACCTTGTTTATGAAGTAGTGGACAACGCCATCGATGAAGCGCTTGCGGGTTTTTGTAATCGCATCGACATTACCATTCATAAAGACAGCAGCGTCTCTGTTAAAGATAATGGACGTGGTATTCCCGTAGGTCCGCATCCCTCCAAAAAGGACGCCAACGGCAAGCCAATGGAAACCGTGGACGTGGTCATGACCGTGATCGGCGCGGGCGGTAAATTTGGCGGCGGCGGATACAAGGTTTCAGGCGGTTTGCATGGTGTGGGTATCAGCGCCGTGAACGCCCTCTCCGAGTGGACAACCACCGAGATTAAGCGTGACGGCAAAGTTTGGAAGCAGGAATACAAACGCGGCGTACCGCAGGGCAAAATCAAGCAGATCGGCAAGGTGGAGAAGGAAGAATCTGGCACCACCCAAACCTTCAAGTTTGACAAGCAGATCTTTACAGAAGATATTGACTACCGCTTCGATACGCTTGTTCAACGCTTCCGCGAAATGTCTTTTGTCACGCGCGGCATCACCCTCAAATTTGTGGATGAACGCGCTGACCGCGAAATGACCTTCCACTTTGAAGGCGGTATTACTTCCTTTGTCCGTTATTTGAACCGCAACCGCGAAAACCTGCACTCTGTAGTGCATGTTGAAAAAGAAGTGGAAAATATCGGCATCGAAGCCGCCATTCAATACACAGACGCATACACCGAGTCGGTGTACTCTTTTGCCAACACCATCAACACCATTGACGGCGGTACACACCTCACCGGTCTGCGCTCGTCGCTGACGCGTGTGATCAATGACTATGCCCGCAAGAGCGGACTTCTCAAAGACGCCGACCCGAACTTCTCTGGCGATGACACCCGCGAAGGTCTCACTGCCATTGTGTCGGTCAAGCACCCGGGTCCGCAGTTTGAATCGCAGACCAAGGTCAAGCTGATGAACCCCGAAGTGCAGACGTACGTCACCCAGGTGGTCGGCGAAACGTTCATGACCTTCCTCGAAGAGAATCCGCAGGCAGCCAAGGCGATCATTGCCAAGTGTCTTACCTCTGCCCGCGCGCGTGATGCCGCCCGCAAGGCGCGCGACCTCGTCATCCGCAAGTCTGCGCTTGAATCGCTGACCCTGCCCGGCAAACTTGCCGACTGTTCTGAGCGCGACACATCCAAAACCGAACTTTACATCGTAGAAGGTGACTCGGCGGGTGGTTCTGCCAAACAGGGACGCGACCGTCACTTTCAGGCGATCCTCCCCTTGCGCGGTAAGATCCTTAATACCGAGCGTGCCCGCCTCGACAAAATTCTCGGCAACAACGAAGTGAAGGCGCTGATCTCGGCGCTTGGAACCGGCATTGGCGATAACTTTAGCCTCGAAGGTCTGCGTTATGGACGCGTCATCATCATGACCGATGCCGACGTGGACGGAAGCCACATCCGCACCCTTTTGCTGACCTTCTTCTTCCGCTACATGCCGCAGTTGATCGAAGATGGTCACCTGTATATTGCGCAGCCGCCGCTGTACCGCATTGCGTACAAGAACAATGTGAAATATGTGTACAGCGATAAGGAAAAAGATAAGGCGATCAAGGAATTGGGCGAGAAAGCCAACCTGCAGCGTTACAAAGGTCTCGGTGAAATGAACCCCGACCAGTTGTGGGATACCACCATGAACCCGTCGAACCGCACCTTATTGCTCGTCACTGTGGACGATGCCGCCGAAGCTGACCGCACCTTCGATATGCTCATGGGTGATGCTGTAGACCCGCGCAAGAAGTTCATCCAAACCCATGCCAAGAGCGTGAGAAATTTGGATATTTAGCACATTCTCTCTGCTGTAAAAAACACCGCCTCATCGGCGGTGTTTTTTACATGTTTCCAATTCAAACTATGCCCTGCTTTATAATTTATTCACCATTGATATGATAGAAACAAAAAGCCCTCTACGTTACCCTGGCGGAAAATCGCGTGCTGTTCTTCAAATCAAAAAACTCTTGCCGGAAAACTTTGAAGAATATCGTGAGCCTTTTCTAGGCGGGGGGTCTTTTTTCGTTTTTTTGAAACAAACCTACCCTCATATAAAGTTTTGGATTAATGATCTTAATTCCGAATTATATTATTTTTGGAAACACTCCCAAATAGACTCCGAACATCTCGCAAGTGAAGTGTTAAATATTTACAGAAAGACAAAAAACGGACGAAACTTATTTAATGAAATGATCTCTGTAAATCCAACGAAACTGAATGAATTTGAACGCGCTATTCGTTTTTTTGTATTAAATCGCATCACTTTTTCCGGGTTGGTAGAGGCGGGAGGGTATTCTCAACAAGCATTTGAAGGACGTTTTACCGCATCTGCAATTGAACGTGTTGCGGCTTTAGGGAAAATTTTAAAAGGAGTAAAAATCACCAACCTAGATTATCGCCAATTATTGAAGACGGGCAACAGCGAAGTTTTTACTTTTTTAGATCCACCATATTTTATAGCGACAAAATCCAAACTTTATGGAAAGAATGGTGTACTTCACACCGAGTTCAATCATGATGAATTCGCACATGCCATGAAAGCCTGCCAGCATTCTTGGCTGATTACTTATGATGACTCGCCGAGGATACGAGAAAATCTTCAATTTGCCAATATTCAAGAGTGGGAATTACAGTATGGAATGAATAATTATTTGCAAGGCAAAGCTGAAAAGGGTAAAGAATTATTTGTATACAATTACAATAAAAAGTGACCGCCAGTTTCGGCGGTCACTTTTCTAATACAACGGAATTCTCGCACCGTTGATCTTGTCTGCGCCGTCTGAGAATAGATATTGCATGGAAGTGACAATGACTTCGGGAGTGGTGCCGGAGCCTTTATTTTCTGTATCTATCGCCCGCACCTGGATGATGTTCGCCGTCACGTTCACATCTTTTAGTTCAGCGGCGAGGGCAAGAACCATGGTCTCCTGTGCCGATTTCGCAGCAGAATACACACCAGAGCGGGCAGGCGGATCGGCAACATCTGATTTGGAAATGACGATCACACGCCCCCAGCCGTTTTGAGAGAGTGGAGTTTCAAACGCCTTAAACAGATTGAAGGTGGTGCGGACGTGCTGATTGACCATGAACTCCAATTCATCGCTGGAGGTTTCGGTAAATGTTTTGCCGCCCACCCATCCGCCAACGAGATGGAACAGAGCGTGGATCGAACCAAATTTGGAGAGAGCCGCTTCGGCTGAGTCTTGAAGCGCCTGTTCATTAAGGAGGTCTACGGTCTGGGAGAGAATCCGCTCTGAGGGCAGGTTCAAGCCGCGAACGAGAGAATCCAATTTTTGTTGATCTTTATCCAGCAGTACCAGGTTGTGCCCCATGCCCGCAAAGGCTTGAGCAACAAGACCGCCAAGCACACCCGTTGCACCGGTAATAACAATGGTCTTATTCATCATTCGTAAAGCGCTTTGATCTGATCTTCGGTCATACCTTCGACAATGGGGCGGTCGCTTTGTTCGGGCAAATGCTGCTTGCCGTGAAAATCGATCATGTGACCCGATTTTGCGGCTTTGGTTTTGAGGTAAAAGATATTATGTTCGTTGGTCGGCAAAATGTGCGGAAGGCGTTCATTGATCTTCACACCATGCTGTTCAAGCTGCGCGATCTTCTTGGGGTTATTGGTCATCAATTGAATAGATTGCACCTTGAGCGAATGAAGCATGTGTGCGGCAACCGCATAATCACGTTCATCATCACGGAAACCGAGTGCAAGGTTCGCCTCCACGGTATCGAGACCGTTATCTTGCAGGGTGTAAGCGCGGATCTTGTTCGTCAGCCCAATGCCGCGCCCTTCCTGGCGCAGATACAAAACCATACCGCGTTCCATTCCGCCGATCTTTTTCAGCGCCGCCTCAAGCTGGTCGCGGCAGTCACAGCGCAGCGAGCCAATGGCATCACCGGTTAAACACTCCGAGTGCAAACGCACAGGCACATCATCTGCGCCGATCACATCACCTTTGATGATGGCGACGTGTTCCTTATCATCCTTGTTGTTTGAAAACGCCACAATATGAAAATCACCGAAGCGCGTGGGTAGTTCAGCCATCGCCTCGATGTGGACGCATACATGGTCTTCTCCGTAGCCTTCACATTCGTGGCAGCAATCTTCTTCCAATAAAACTTGAATCTTTTCATGCATAGAAGTCGTCATAATAATAATTCTCCAATTCAAGTAACAGTCACCTGCGGGGTGACTGTTACTTTTAAAACGTATATCTCAGCAATACACCGCCGTCGTCCCATCGTTCCACATCTGCAAGCCGCATTTGCAATGCCTGTTCACGCAGAACGCCTAACCCATCGGCAGGGGTGGGAGCCATTGCACCGCCAAACACCATGGGAGCAATGTAGAGCATCAATTCATCTACAAGCCCCAAACGCATGAGTTCAAAGTTGATCGTCCCCCCACCTTCCACCATCAAATGGTCTACGCCCAACTTCTTCAACGTCAACATCATGCGGCTCAGGTCAACACGCGGAGCTTCTTCAACAAGAACTTCAACACCCAGCGCACGCAATTGCTCGATCTGGCTATTAGATGTTTGTGAAGTTGTAAATATTACCTTGCGCGCTTCGCCAAAGGCAATGAAGTTGGATGACGGGGAAATATCTGCACGAGTGGCAACGCCGATCTTTATGGGGTTGGGTGAACGCCCCTGCTTTACCCGCCCCTCACGCAGCGCTTCACTCTTGACCGTGAGTTTGGGCGCTTCTCCCAAAAGTGTTTTCCCGCCGACAAGGATTCCATCCGCCGAAGCGCGCAGTTCATCCACACGCTGTTTATCACGCTGCGACGAGATCGCCGCGCCCTTGCGTTCAAAGGTGTCTATTTTTCCGTCTGCCGTCATGGCAACATTGATGAAGGTATAAGGTCTATTCACGACATACTCCGTTCAACGCCCTCGCCGCTGCTGATTAATATTCACCCAAAAAATACTGCGAGATCAGCGAGTTGTAATTTACGGCAATGGTCTCACGCGCAAGAGCGAAAAAGTCTGCGCTGGTGGCGTGACCATGCGAATAGCGTTCGGCGTAGGCTTTGATGAATTTGGAGAAATTTCCGTAGCCCATCAGTTCGCGCATATCATCAAGAAAGAGCGCCCCCCGAAAATACACAGCATTGGTGTAGGTGCGAAAAGAGTTGTAGTCATAGATCGCGCCGTCTACATTACCGGTGGGTTTGAAGTAATTGATGCGGAACTGCCACCACCAACTGATATTGGCGGGATAGTTATTCTCAAAAAAGATGCGTTCACTATAGGTGGCAAGGGCTTCATCCAACCAAGGTTCAAAGGCGTGGTCGCTGCCCACAAGACTGAACCACCATTGATGCGCGATCTCATGCACGCCGATCACTGCCAGGTTGCTGCGGGCTGTGCCGTTGTATTCCTTGTAAAAATCGGTGGAGAGAAAGACCAACCCATCGTATTCCATGCCGTCGCCCATATCGGTTTGGACAATGGATAGGGTCTGGTGCGGGTAGGGCGCGAATTGGGCGGAATACGTTTGCAGGGCTTGGCTGGCGTAGGTGAGCAGGTCGTCGCCTGCGTTTTCAAACCCGCTGAAATAGTAGGAGCGGATGTTGATGTTGCCAAGTATGGTTTCGTTGACGAGGAATTCATCACTGGCAGAGATGACGAGGGTACGCGCACCGTACAGGCGGTAGCGCGTCCACTCGCCGTTGGTTTCGGGAGAAGCCCCCACAGCGAGGATCACGCCCGGGTCGGTTTTGATGTTTAGTTCAATATCGGCGGCATCGTAAACAAGATGCTCACCCCACGGGTTTGGGTCGTGCAGAACCCAGCCGCCGTTGTACGGCACGATGAAGGGATACCAGTCCACGAGGTTGATCTGGTTAAAGTCGTAGCCGAAGACGTCATCGGCGCCTTTTTTGGGGATGTTAAGTGTGAAGTTGAGGGTGATCGTGGCGGCGGTATTGGCGGGGATGGGTTGGTTGAGGGTGACGGTTAGTTTTTGTCCGCTGAACGTGTAGTTTGTGAGAGTGGCACCATCGTGTGCGATGGCGTTGAGTTTGAAGGCGTTGGTGTAAATATTCGGTTGGACGGAGAGAACCAGGTCGGTGAGGGTTGTGCCTGTGTTGTTGTAGTAGCGGATGGTCTGGTCGGCGGTGACGGTTTTGTTCTTGAAATCAAGTGTGGCGTTGAGGATGTAATTGGGACGCGAAGAAGTTGTCGGCAGTGGGGCGGCTTGGGTGGTTGTGGCAGGCACCGGCGAAGTTGGAGGCGGGGTTAACGTCAGGGTGGCAGGTGCGAAGGGAGTGAACGTCTCGGTTGGGATCGGTGAAGCGGTGATGGTGGGCAGGGGTGTATTGGTTTCTTCGATGGGTTGCAATGGGGTGATCGTGGCGGCTGCACTGTATGTCGGCAGGATGAATTGTGAAAAAGGCAGGGGTGTAGGTGTTGCTTGCGCAGGCGCAGCGCAGGCAGCTAGAATTGCCGAAAGCAGGAAGTGAAACGTGATGCGTGGTGCGTAACGGTTCATTGATAGACGCTGCGGAAGTATTGGTTGATGAGGTCGGAGATATCGGTACTCGAACTGGCGCGGAGCAGGTTGAAGAAGTCGTTGGCGGTGACGATCTTGCCGCGCCCCTGGCTGAGGTAGGTTTGAATAAATGCGTAGAAGGCTTCGTCGCCGATGCGCTGGCGGACTTTTTCAAGGAAGTAGGCGCCTTGAAAATAAGCGGCGTTGGTGTAAGTGCGGAAGCCCTGTCCTTCGTAGATGGGAATATCTACAAAGCCTTCGGGGTTGTAAAAGTCTATGCGGTAGGACCACCACCATGAGAGCAGGTCTGGGTAGGTGTTTTCGTAATAGACCCGTTCAGAATAGGTGGCAAGGGTTTCATCGAGCCAGGGTTGCAGCGCCTGATCGTTGGCGACCTGTTCAAACCACCATTGATGTGCCGTTTCGTGGACGGCGACAAAGGTGAGGTAGTTGGCGGGGGTGCCATCGTAGAGGTTGTAGAAGTCTTTGCTTAGGTAGAAGAAGGCGGAGTATTCCATACCATCGTTAAAGTCGCCCATTACGATGGCGAGGCTTTTGTGCGGGTATGCGCCAAAGCGGGCGCTATAAACTTGCAATGCCTGTGCCGAGGCTTGCAGGGCACCCTGTCCGCCTGCTTCGTTGAATGGGAAGTAATAGCTCGTGAGAACCACATCTCCAACTTGCGTGCTGGAGGTTTGAAAGTCGCGGCTGGCGGCGAGGGCAAAAGTCCGTGCAGAGGTGATGGTGTAACGGGTGGAGCCATCTGCCTGAGGTTCGGGCACGCCGCTGGATGCGACAATGGGAGTGAGACCTGAAGGGGTGAAAGATAGGTTGACTTCGTAGTCGGCGGAGTCATACACCAGATGTTCGCCGTAATACCACGGGTCGTGCAGGATCCATTCGCCGTTGATATTTGGCACTACGAAGGGATACCAGTTGACGAGGTTGAGTTGCCTGCTGGTGTAGCCGTAAATACGCGGACGTGACACGCTGGGGTCTTCCTGTTCGGCGAAGGGCAGGTTGAGCGAATATTGAATTTTTATTTCCACCATAGCATTGACCGGCAGCATGGAGACGAGTGGAATGTCGAGCCGCTGTTCATTGAGGGTGTAATTGGTGACGGGTTGACCGTCCACGGCGAGGCTGTTGAGTGTAAAACTTCCATCCCATAGATTGGGGACAACCGCAATGACCAATGCGGTCAGTTGGTTGCCAGTCAGGTTCGGGTAGAGGATGGTTTGATCTACAGCGATGGTTTTTGCATCGTAATCAATGGTTGTGTTGAGTGTGTATTTGGCGCGTTCCAACACAGGCAGAGGGGTGTTTGTTGGCAACGGAGTTTCGGTAGGCTGCGCGGGGGTATTTGTGGCAGGCAATTCCACAAAAGCCTGTTCGGTGTTTGTGGGGCTTGCTGTTCCTTGCGGGGTTGAACAGGCAGAAAGGATAAAAATGATGGCAAGCAGGGAAAGGATGGTCTTTTTATTATTTTGCATGGGGGCAATTCTACCGCTTGTTAAAATGCCGTGAAAGGCATTATGCAATAAGAAACATGGCTATTCCGAGGTCATGAAAATCTTAACGCGAACTCCGCGAAAAGGCGAATTTCACGAATACCCCTTTAAAATTCGTTCATTCGTGAAATTCGCGTTCCAAGCACGTCATAGAAAATACAACTCGTCAAATGATCTTGAAAAAACCATGCAATAAGAAACCTCCTGCTTGATTTCGCAGGAGGCTGAATTTTACCGAATGAAACGAATTGGGTTTAGCCTTCCAGTTTCTTTTTCAAGGCTGCAAGGGCTGCATCATACCCGGCTTTCATTTGGTTGCGCATCATATCTTCCATGCCGGGCATGGAGGGCATTCCCGGAACAGTGAGCATGGCTTCGGTCTGCAAGGTGACCTTGGTTCCACTGCCAGCCGCTTCGAGGATGTAGGTGCTGATCACATCAGAGGCGGGCGGTTTGGCAATGGTCTTTGTACCGAATATCTTGTTTTCTTCGTAGGCGATCACTTCAGATGTGATCACGTTTACTGGTCCCATTGCGGCTTTGATGGTGGTGTTGATCTTGGTTCCGAGCTTGATTGGACCATCAGCTTCAATGGCTGTGACATATTCATTTTTCAACGCATCCAAACTGGATACATAAGCAAAGATCTTCTCCGGTGAGGCATTGATGGTAATCGAGGTTTCAATAAGCGCCATTTCTATCTCCTTGTTCTATTTGTAAATTATTTGCTCATTATATGGATTTCAGTCCATACAACAATGAACCAACGGGGGATTTGGCACATGACCATTGGTACTATACAAAAAAATGCCGAGTATGGATGGTCATCCATGCTCGGCATTTAAATTATTTGGGCGCTAGGCTTTTCTCAGTCTTTTCCAAATAAAGCCCAACAAAAAGAACAGGGTGGCGGTCAGCACGATGGCGGAGCCGGAGACAATGTTGAAATAATAAGAGAGGTATAACCCAATGACAGAAGACAATGCGCCGATCAACGCCGAGACGATCATCATGGGGGCAAGACGGCGGGTGAGCAGATAGGCAGTGGCGGCGGGCGTGACGAGCATGGCAGCGGCAAGGCTAACCCCCACTGTTTGCAGCGAGACGACTACCGTCAGCGCAAGTAATACAAGCATAAGGTTGCGTAACAACTCGGCGGGCAGGCGCAGGGTGGCGGCAAGAACAGGGTCAAATGAGATCACAAGGAACGGTTTGTATAAAAGCGCCACCGTGAGAAGAATGGCAAGACTCAACCCGCCGATCAGCCACAGGTCACCGGCGCTGACGCCCAACACATTCCCGAAGAGGATGTGAGATAAGTCTACGGCGTAGGTTTGCATGGTGCTGATCAGTGCCACACCCAGCGACAATGCCGCCGCAAACAAGATACCAATGGCAGTATCTTCCTTAACCGTGCCGTCTTTGGTGAAAAAGCCAATGGTAAGAGCAATGGCAACAGCAGCGGCGCCTGCGCCAATGAGAAGGTCGCCTTTTAGGATGTAGGCAATTGCCACACCAGGGAGTATGGCGTGCGCCATGGCATCGCCAAGGAAAGCCATGCCGCGCAAAACAACGTACGTCCCCATCACCGCACACAGCACCCCAACAATGACCGAGGCGAGCAGTCCACGCTGCATGAATTCATAGGTCAGCGGTTCGAGAAGCCAGTTCATTTCGCCTCACTTTCAGGCGGGCAACATTCATCCACTAACATCACCCCGTTCTCCATGACCAGCAATGAATTACCAAATGCCTGTGCCAGGTTCTCTTTGGCAAACACATCTTGCGGCTTGCCAAATGCGATCAGGCGATGATTTATCAAAAGCACATAATCAAAACGCGAACTGGCAAGGTTCAAGTCATGAGTTGAAACAATCGCAGTCACTTCATGTTCCTGCAAGTGCTCCAACAGCTTCAGGGTCATCTCCTGCGTGGTCACATCCACGCCTGTAAAAGGTTCGTCCATTAAGAGGATGTGCGGCTCTTGCGCCAACGCACGGGCAAGAAACGCCCTTTGTTGCTGCCCACCAGAAAGTTGCCCAATGGACCTTTGGGCAAGGTCGGCAATACCCATTTGCGAAAGGCTGGTTTGAACGCGTTGTTTATCGTACGATGAAGCCCGCTTAAGCCAGCCTATTTGTGAGAAACGCCCCATCATCACCACATCTTCCACTGTGACGGGGAAACGCCAATCCACTTCCTCACGTTGAGGGACATAGGCAACACAATCCTGATGAGAACCCAGCGGCTCACCATGAATAAAGATTTGCCCGCCTTGCAGCGGAAGCAAGCCAACCAGCGCTTTAAAGAGCGTGGACTTTCCCGCACCATTGGGACCAACGACCGCAACACGCGACCCGTGCGGTATCTGAAAACTCAGGTCGTTTAAGATGACCTTTTCTCCATAACCAATACTGATGTTTTGAACTTCGAGACGATGGGGTATATGTGACATATGTATTTTCGATCTATGATCTGAGATTTACAACAGGTAAAACCCAATGAAAATATTTTTCATTAAGAACTCCTAAATTTTTTAATATTTATTTACAACTCGAACATAAACCAAAAAGTTGCAGCCAATGTTCATGGATCTGATAACCGGTCTTTTGAGCAATGGCTGTTGTAAGCGCATCAAGATCATCACCTTCAAAAAATGCCACTTTTCCACATTGCTCGCATAACAAAAGATGCTGATGCCCCATGCCAGACGAGATGAATGCCTGACAACCCGCGGGTTGGTGAACCCGTTGAATAAGGTGTTGTTCTTCAAGTTTTTCAAGCGTACGATACACAGTAACCAACCCCAACGCCCGATATTTCTTGCGGGCAATTTCATACACTTGCGCCGGGGTGAGCGCATGTACCGACCCAAAAACCGTGAATACCACAGCCCGCCGCGCCGCGGTGATACGGTACCCATTATCCTGTAATTGTTGCAGCCAGTTTTCAGCGGACATAAATGCGGCTCCTTTATTGAAAATCATTTTCAATAGTATAAAAGCAAAAAATAAGGGTGTCAAGAAAAAAAGAGCACCCCTATCAGGATGCTCATCAGAGTTTAAACCTTACCGTTTTCTTTAAAATATTTTTCTTTATTTGCCGACCTTGCCGTCTTGCCGCTGGATGTCTTGATGATCCATTTATCATCCACCACTTTGACATGGCGCAGCGCGACGGCGGAACTTTTGGTGACGTGCTTGCGGATGGCGTCCGCTATCGCCTCCATCTCCGACGGGACAGTTGATTCTGCTTCGGCAATGATGACTACTTCCTCGGTGCCTTCTTCTTCGTCATACATGCCAAAGGCGACGACTCGTCCTTTGTGGACTCCGTCCACTTCACTGGCGAGTGATTCCAGATCTTGCGGATACACGTTCTTGCCGCCAACAATGATGAGGTCTTTCTTGCGTCCTGAAACGTACAACTCACCATTGGAGATATAACCAAAGTCGCCAGTCAGGTACCAACCGTTCTTAATCGCGGATTCGGTTGCATCGGGGCGGTTGAAGTATTCGGTCAGCATACAGTCGCTTTGGACAGCGATCTCACCCACGGTTCGGTCTGGCAGGTCGCCGAAGCTTTCGTCCACGATGCGGATTTTTACATTAGGGAGCGGATGCCCGGACGAAGTCATCTGCATGGAGGGCGAATCGGGCTTGGGCGGAGTCGCGAGGCGCTGAGTCATGAAGGTCTCACGGTCGATCACATCCACGGCGGGAGTTCCATCCAATGGGCTTTGAGTCACGGCGAAGACGTTCTCTGCCATGGCATAACAGGTTTGCAGCGCGGACTTCTTCAATCCATACGCCGCAAATTTTTCATGGAATAGATCATGGCTTTCAACATGCACCGGCTCGGAGCAGTTGATGATGGCGCGCCATGAGGAAAGGTCAACACCTTCAAGATTGCGCTCGCGGATTTTATGAGCGCAAAAGTTGTAAGCAAAGTTGGGAAGCCAAGTGAGCGTGCCTTTGTATTGCGAAGTAGCTTGATGCAATTTATACGGCGCTCGCACCCAATCGAAGGGCGACATGTTGACGAGCGGAACGCGTAACAACACGGGCATGAGAAAGCAAGCGATGAAGCCCATGTCGTGATAAAGCGGCAGCCACGAAACGATGACGTCGCTGGTGGGGTCGATGCGCAGGGTTTGGCTATAGACGTTGAGTTGGTTGAGCACCGCGCGATGCGAAAGCGCCACGCCTTTTTGCAAACCGGTTGTGCCGGAAGAATGTTGCAGCACGACGATATCTTCAGGTAATGATTTGAAGCCTTGAAGAGAATCAAAGTTTGGTTCGGTTTCGGCTTCGATGGTGTTTGCGAGAATCACATGCTTGACCGAATCGCCATCAGTCAGTGCACTGCGGACTTCGGCTTCAAACTCAGGGTAGGTGACAATGGTGGTGGGCTTAGTGATGGAGATCAGCGAAGAGAGGTCGGCGCGATATTTTTCGGGCGCGAGCTTCTCGGTGAGGAATGGCATGATGGAAGGAATCGCACCATGCAGAATCGCACCCCAAAAAGCATAGACCAAGTCCTCGCCGTGTTGCAGGATCAGAATAACTACCTCGCCGGGTTTGATTCCTTCGCGGGCGTACGTTAATGCAAAACGATTCGCGCCGCGGATCAGATCGCGATAGGAGAGAGGCTTATCCGCTTGACCGGCGTGCTGCAAGATGATGCTGGTCTTGTCGGGGATCTCTTGATAGGAGTTTTGAAGGAGATTCGGGAGGGTGGTCATTAAATGCAGAGTGAAGAATGATGAATGCAGAATATGGGTGATTTACTTGCGTGAAGCGATTAGGCTGGCAAGTTGTTCCAGATTGTCGAACGTCTCCGCGTTCAATTCAGTATCTTCCACGCGGACGCCGAAGGTATCTTCGATGAAAAGAGCGAGATCCATCAAGCTAAACGAGTCGATCAATCCGCTGGAAATGAGGGCTTCATCGGCGGAGATGACTTTGCTCGGTTGCTTGAGAATTTTTTCGGCAATGAACTTTGCAATTGGGGTGATGATTTCAGTAGTCATGAGTTGATTCCTTTTGAATATTTCACCACAGATGAACGCGGATGAACAAAGATGTTTGGTCTGTAAAATCCAGTTTATCTGTGTCTATCTGTGGTTAAGATTTTATTGCTCCTGCAACCCTCGCCTCACAGAATCCAATGCCTGCAAGGCTGTGAGATTACGCCAAGGCCAGCCGCTGAGCATGTTCTTGGGCTGATCAAAAAAATTACGCGAGAACGAAAGATGGAAGCCATCGTTCAGAACAGTTTCGTGACCTTGATTGGGCAGGGGTTGCAGCGCCGCCCACAGATTCCACAACGGGATGTCGTATTCTACGGCAATTTTGGCGATTTCGGCATTGATACTATGATCGCCTTCGAGGTTGTCGCCTTTGGTGGCAAGGATCGGTACCACACCCTGTTCAATGGAATATTCGATGATCTGGCGCATGTATTTGCCATAGTCATCGGCGGGGCGTCCGTTAAAGTTGGTCTCCAAACTGATGATGGCAATGCTTGGGTTATGCAATCGAAATTCACATGCAATCGGATTCTCGCCTTTTTCGCATTGCTTCGGGTCCGCTCGCAACGGAGTCAGGATCGCCGCCACGTTGTAGCCGTCACGCATGGCAAGGCTGGTACGCGAGAACGAACCTTGATAGTAATCAATCGTCTCTTGCAGAGAGGCATATTCACCAAGGCTATATGAACCTTCATCGTCAAAGTCTACGAGATAGAAACCCGTGTTGGTTTGGCAATCACCCACTTTGGAGAAATGCTTCGGGTCGCGTCCGAGTTCTTGTCCGCGTGTATAAATTTCGCGGGCGGTATCCGTCACTTCGGGGACGATGGGCAGGGTCATCCATTCGTCGGGTCCAAGCGTGGGGCGCGGTGTCGGTGCGGATTCTTCGGTGGCGGCTGCAACTTCTTCTGTCGCAGCTTCTGTCACTTCGGGCGCAGATGTTGATTCACTTTCAGGTTGAAGTGTTGCCGTTGGGGCGGTAGTGCAGGCGGCGAGAAAAAACACCGCTAAAAGAAAAAGTTGACGTACTTTCATTTACGCTCCTGTTACGTCATTGCGAGGGCGATGTTCTTCCGCCCGAAGCAATCTCATAAGCGGGCTAAGAGATTGCTTCGCCGCGAAGAACAAGAGCGCGGCTCGCAATGACGGAATTAACTATTTGCAATTTTCAAGAATATACGGCGCGAGATTTTCCGCCAGCATATTCTCTCCCGCAGGCGTGAGATGAATGGCGCTGTTGGTGAATTCATTCGCGGGCACAATGTCCCACAAGTCCGCATACATCCAGCCATTACGTTGGCTCAACGAAGTCATGATCTCGCGGTAGTTGTCATACGCCCAGCGGGGGTAGAAAAAATTATAGCGGATGTCGCTGTTCGTGCCCGAACTTATTAACATCGGCTCATTTACGAGCAGCATGGGCGTCTCGCCCACCACGCGAAAACCCGTCTCCAACGCATTGATGGCGAGGTTGTCTTCACTCAACGGCGCGGTCAGGTCGTGATAACTTTCGTCCGCTTCGAAATCGGTTTGCGCTTTTTCATACTCAGACGGATAGACCTGGTCAATGCCCGTGGCAGACCACATCACGCCATAGATCTGCAAGCGGAAAAAGTCCGCCCATGCGCGACGGTTGCCGACGAAAGTTTTCTGCCAGAAATTTTTGACTTCGAAATTGGGATCATCCGCCTCGACTCTTAACTGGTAGCTGGTCGCCAGTTCCCGAACCTTTTCTACATTGTTAGCCACCAGCGGCGTGGACGTTTGCTTCTCCAGCGGGAACGCGTCGAGCGTGGTCATCCAGATGACGAGGTCGGGGTTGTATTGCACCGCATACGAAAGGAGCATGGCATCTTTGGTGAGGGAGATGGTCGGGTAGCCCAAGTTATACGCGCGGACAGTTTTTCCGCAGGCGTTGAGATTGTCCGCGTTGAGTTGCCCTGCCAGTGTTTCTTCTGGCTTGAGCAACGTGCCCCACACGGATGAGTCTCCAACAATGACAACGCGGAATTCATCATCTGCTTTTGGTGTGCCCGCAATGACATGCGAGGCGAACATCGCATCGAGGTCGAAGAGGCTGAGGTTGTAGGATTGCTTGGGGTTTTCACCGAAAGGTAATCGCTCCCGCCCCGGGTAGAGGACGTTGTAAAGGGACAACTGTCCAACCCCCGGCTGCCATGCGGCGATGACGAGGTTGAAGAGAGCGAATAAGAGCAGTCCTTTGATGAGGACGTTGAGGGGTTTGATTTGGTTCATGATGAAATAAGGAGGTGACAGTCACTTTTAAAGTGACTATCACCTATGTTTACTGAACTCCAAACAATTTCAAAATCACCTGCCACGAGGTGATGGGTGAGGAGAGTGCGAAGAAAATCCATCCAATCGCTACGAAATGGAAGGTGAACAGGATGCCGCTGACGTTGAGGATGGCGAGTTTTGTTGGCGAAGTTGCCCAAGCAGCGGACTTGGCTTTGGTGGCATCGTTCCAGCGGTTGTGGATGAAGAGTCCCAGCCCGTGCCATAAGCCCCAGAGGGTGAAGTTCCATGTGACGCCGTGCCAGAAGCCGATCAGTAGCATGGTGGCGACTTGGGTGAGCAGAATCATCATCGGGATGGACATCGGTTTTTGCCAAGACCTGAGCCAGCGGGTGATGGGATTAAAGAAGTAGGCGCGGAACCACTGCGTGAGAGTCATGTGCCAGTTGTTCCAGAATTGAGTCAGGTTGGGTTTGAGGTAGGGCGAGGCGAAGTTTTCGGGCAGTTTGATTCCGAGTAGTTGCGCAATGCCGAGAGCAATGTCGGTATAGCCGCTGAAGTCGAAGTAGATCTGGAAAGCGTAGGCGTAGACGATGACCCACATCCAAAACGTGGAGGTGACTTGGGTTGCGTTGGTGTCGTTTAGGGCGATGAGCGCCAGCGCGTCGGCGATGACGAATTTTTTGAACAAGCCGAGCAACAGGCGTTGACCGGCGGAGTAGAACGCTTCAAGGGTCAGACCTGCAAAAGGCGCGCGTAAATCTTTAATGAAACGTTCGAGACGGTCAATCGGTCCTGCGGTGAAGGCAGGGAAGAAGATGACGTAGGTGATGAATTCGCCCACGTCTACGGATGGGAAGCGACCGGATTGTTTATCGCGGATGGTGTGGATGAGACGGAAGGCGACGTAGGAGAATCCCATCCAGCGGAAGTCGTTGATGGAGACGTTGGTCAGTGATTGACCGGAGAGTGTCCGCAGGAAAGAACTGAGCAAAAGCGATAGGGCGGGAATCTTGATGAGTAGAAAAAGCCCGATGGTTAGGACCAGACCCACCGTTAAGATAGAAGCGCTGAAACGCGTCAGACGAGATAAAGCTATCAGCGTCAGTCCTGTTATCAAAAAGACAAGGAGAGTCGTTTCGAGTTGGGGCGGGCGCGAGGCAGTGAAGAGTTGAAGTTGCGGGACAAAGCGGGTGAGGTTGAGGAGTAGGACGACGCCAGCGACGATGGCAAGGATGATGATGTTTTTGCGCTGCTTGCGGGTTTCGTCGTCGGTGGTGATGAACCAGGTGAGGACGACGAGCACGAGCGTGGCGACGGGTGTGAAGAAGTCGGCGCCGCGGATGGGCAGGGCGGGTTGCAGCCAGAAGATGACGACGACGCTGGCGATGAGCATGAACCACGTCCGCCCGTGGTTGCGGAAGGTGGTTGCCCAGAGGAGCGAGGCGGCGGCGAGAATCAGAATATTTTCAAGCGCCATTTAGAAGCCTTGATAGATCCACGTGGGGCTCGAGTCTGCGGTGAAGATGACGAGGGTGATGAGGATGAGGCAGAGGAGGAGGGCGAGGAGGTTTTCTTTCATGACAGTGGGAAGTGGACAGTGGGAAGTGGACAGTGGGTTTACTATCCACCATCCACTACCCACTGTTTACTGCTCTTAACGCACTCCGCAAACAAGCCAGTTGCCGTTTTGCTCAATGACTTCGTAGGTGCGGTCGGCGAGGTCGAGGGATTGGGGTTCGCCGTTGTAGCTCATGTTGAGCATACCGGTGCAGTTGACGAGGGTCTTGTCGCCATCGGTGCCCGCTTCGGTGCAGGACATTCCGTCTACGGTGACTTCGACGAGGGCGAAGGAGTCGAGCTCGATCAGGGCGTCATCTTCCCAGTCGGCGCAGGAGTTGGAGATGAGGGTGGCTTGGTCTTTGGTGGCAAGGGCAGTGATGTAGCCTTCGACGGCGGTTGTCGCTCCGCCCGAAGCGGATGCTCCGCAGGCGGCGAGTAGAATGCTCAGGGCGAGCACGAGAATGGTGAGTTTGGTACGCACAGGTTCCTCCATGATTTGGGTCAAACGATTGCGGATTATAGCATGGAGGGAAATGCAAAATTCTTAACGCGAATGTCGCGAATAGTGCGAATTTACGAATAAAAAATTCGAGACATTCGCTCATTCGAGTAATTCGTGTTAATCTTTTCTTTATCATTTCCCTTGACTCATTCCCCGCCCCGGCATAGAATACCGACCAACATGATCAAGTCCGCGCTCAAGCACCACCATCATCATATTCACCCCCCGCATGGTCGGGAGGTTTATGTGCGCGTACCTGTTGTAAATCAATAGCAGATACCCATATTTCACCTCATCAAGCCCCGACCCTGCGTCGGGGTTTTTTGTTATCTCGCACTATCCACTACACACCACCCACTAAAAAGGAAACCTTTTATGACCCAATCCCTCCGTCTCTCCCTCCCCTCCAAAGGACGCCTCATGGACGACTCGCTCGACTTCCTCGCCGAGTGCGGACTCTCCGTGCAGAAACTCAATCCACGCCAGTATCAGGCAAAGATGCCCGCCCTGCCTGAGTTGACAATTCTCTTTCAACGCCCCAGCGACATCGTCGTCAGCGTCCGCCAGGGCAGCGTGGACTTTGGCATTACGGGCATTGACGTGCTCGAAGAAAAGCGCGGCGACAATGGCGAGATCATCGTCCTGCATGACGAACTCGGCTATGGCGGCTGCGCACTCATGCTCGCCGTCCCCGAAGCATGGACGGATGTCACCGACATCCCTGCATTGAAAAAATATGCGGCGAGTCTCAACCGTCCGCTGAGAGTGGCGACAAAATTTCCCGTCCTAACCGAACGCTTTCTCAACGCGCAGAACATTCCGCACACACTCATCGCCGCCGAAGGGACTCTCGAAACCGCGCCCACCATCGGCTATGCCGACATCATTTCTGACCTTGTTTCATCGGGTCAAACCCTGCAAGATAATCGTCTGCGTGCGCTGCGCGATGGAGTCATCCAAGCCTCGCAAGCCGCGCTGATCGCAAACCGCAAAGCCTTGCAGACGAATCCACAAGCGTTGGAAATGGCGCGTCGCTTGCTCGAGTACATCGAGGCGCACATGCGGGCGAAGGAAAATCTTCTGGTCATTGCGAACATGCGCGGGCGGAGTCCCGAGGCGATTGCGTCCAAACTATTTGAAGAAACATCCGTCGGCGGTCTGCAAGGTCCCACCGTCAGCCCCATCATCACCCGCGAACCGAATCAAGATTGGCACTCCGTCACCGTCGTCGTGCCGCGCAAACGTTTGCCGCAAGCCATCAGCGAATTGCGTTCCATCGGCGGCAGCGGCATCATCGTCTCGCCCGTCACCTACATCTTCGAAGAAGAACCGCCGCGCTACACCGCCATGCTCGCGGCGCTGAAATAAAAATCTTTAAACACGAAGGACACAACGGGCACCAAGGAAAAGCCTTAAGACCTTCGTGTACTTCGTGACCTTTGTGTTTAGAAAAGGAATTGACTATGAAACAATACGACCCGCAAACCGCACGCCAGACCATTCTCAAACGGACGCCGCCCGATGAGTTCCCCGTCAGCGCGCGCGTGATGGATAACATCGAAAAACTTTTTGGCGAACGACTAACAGCCGAAGCCGCCGTGACTCGCATTTTGAAAGATGTGCGGACTCGCGGTGACTCCGCCCTGCAAGATTGGACCAAGCGCCTCGATTCTCTGGACCTCAAACCTGCTCCCGTTTCGACAGCTTTGATTCAGTCCGCGCTTGATTCGATCTCGCCCGCCCAACGTGACGCGCTCGAAAAAGCCGCTGCCCGCGTTGAAGCCTTCCACAAAAAACAACCGCTGACCTCATGGTTCACTAACGAACTCGGCGGCACCGTAGGGCAGATCATCCGCCCGATTCAACGGGTTGGTTTATACGTTCCTGGCGGCACAGCTCCACTCCCTTCCACTGTGTTGATGAGCGCCATCCCTGCACGAGTGGCAGGCGTGAAGGAAATTGTCGTTGTCACGCCACCAATGAAATTGATGAATGATGAATACGGAATGCAGAATAAAAATTCATCATTCATCAATCAGCAATCATCATTTATTCCTCCCATCATCCTTGCCGCTTGCGCCGTCGCAGGCGTGGACGAGGTCTATGCCATTGGCGGCGCGCAAGCGATTGCCGCCCTTGCCTATGGCACCGAAACCATTCGCCCTGTCGATAAAATTTTCGGACCCGGCAATCTCTTCGTCACCTTAGCCAAGCGACAAGTCTACGGCGTGGTCGGCATTGACGGGTTGGCAGGTCCCACCGAAACCGTTGTCATCGCAGATGACTCTGCAAATCCAAGTTGGGTCGCGGCGGATCTACTCGCCCAAGCCGAACATGACCTGCTTGCCTCTGCCATTCTTCTCACTCCCTCGCAAACCCTCATTCAAAAAGTCCAAGCCGAAGTAGCAAGTCAAATTGAGCAACGCAGTCGTGCAGACATCATCGTCGCTTCATTGGAAAATCGCGGCGGCGCAGTTCTCACCCGCGACCTCGCCGAAGCCGTCGACCTCGCCAACGAGTACGCGCCCGAACATCTGGCATTATCCGTCAGCGAGCCGTGGCGTTGGGCAGAAAAGGTCAACAACGCAGGCGGAGTCTTCATGGGCGAACATTCCTTTGAAGTGCTGGGCGACTATCTCGCAGGTCCCAGCCATGTCATGCCTACAGGCGGCTCTGCTCGCTTCGCCTCTCCGCTCAACGTCTGGGACTTTGTCAAAATCGTCAGCCTCGTCGCCCTCGATGACAAGACCGCACAGAAAGTCGGTCCCATCGCCGCGACTTTAGCGCAATCCGAAGGCTTGGACGCACATGCGAATGCAGCGCTGTTGAGGAGTGAATAATGCAAATCCGAAACCACCTCGAATCCCTTCCACCTTACACCCCCATTGAGCCGTTTGAAGTTTTATCGGCAAGAATCGGGCGCGAACCTTCACAGATCGTCAAACTCGACGCGAACGAAAATCCGTATGGCGTTCTGCCTGCTGTCCGCAAGGCGCTCGCAGAGATGGACTTTCCGCACATCTACCCCGACCCTGAATCGCGTGCCTTGCGCAAGTCTCTTTCTGAATTTACAGGTGTAGATGCTGAATACCTCCTCGCAGGCTCTGGCGCGGATGAACTACTCGACCTGCTTATGCGTGTCTTCCTTGAACCAAGCGAGTGCATTCTCTCCTGCCCGCCGACCTTCGGCATGTATCCCTTCGACGCGGAGTTGAACGCCGCGCGTTGTATCGAAGTTCCGCGCAACGCCGACTTCTCGCTCGACATGCCATCCATCCGCAAAGCCGTTGACGAACTCAAGCCGAAACTGCTTTTCATCGCTTCCCCCAACAACCCCGACGGCTCTTTGATCTCACCAGATGTGATGGATGAATTGCTCTCGCTTCCGCTGTTGGTGGTGCTCGACGAAGCCTACATCGAATTTGCGGGCGAGAATCTTGGCGCGAGTCTCAGCCGAATCCGCGAAGTGCCGCAGCGTGAGAATCTGGTTGTGTTGCGCACGTTCAGCAAATGGGCAGGCTTGGCGGGTCTGCGCATTGGCTATGGCGCGTTCCCCAAATGGCTCATGCCCACCTTGTGGAAGTCCAAGCAGCCGTACAATGTCAACGTCGCCGCGAGTGTTGCCGCACAAGCGTCCCTTGCGAATGTGGATGAATTGAAAGTATTGGTCGAGAAACTCAAGGATGAAAGAACCCGCCTCCTCTCCGCGCTGGGAGCGGTTCCATATCTCAAGCCGTATCCTACGCAATCGAACTTTATCCTCTGCCAAGTGAACGGACGTGACGCCTCCGAATTGAAAGCGAAATTGGCGCAAGAGTTCGGAGTCTTCATCCGCTACTTCAACAAGCCTGGGCTGAGAGATCACATCCGCGTTAGTGTTGGAAGACCGAATGATACGGATGTGTTGATTGAGGCGTTGAAACGGTTGTAAGGTTCAAGGTTGAAAGTTGAAGGTCCTTAACCTGTGACCTTAAACCTTCAACCTGTAACCAAAGGAGAATCATGAGAACTTCAGAAGTATCCCGTCAAACAAACGAAACACAGATCGAGATCAAATTGAACTTGGATGGCACAGGCAAGCACGAGATTTCCACAGGCGTGGGATTTCTCGACCACATGTTGACCCACCTCGCCGTGCATGGTCTCTTTGACCTGACCATCCACGCCCAAGGCGACTTGCACATTGACGTCCATCACACGGTGGAGGATGTGGCGCTGGCGTTGGGTCAAGCCTTTGACAAGGCGTTGGGCGACCGCAAGGGGATCGTCCGCATGGGTGACAGTTTCGCTCCGATGGATGAGACTCTCGCACACGTGGCGATGGATTTGTCGGGGCGTCCGTATGCGGTGGTGCAGGTCGAATGGCACACGCCGTATGTGGGCAACATCCCTGTAACGTTATTCCCGCATTTCTTTGAGTCGTTTGCAGTGCAGGCGCGTTGTAATCTCCATGCCCGCGTTTTGTACGGGCGCGACGATCATCATCAAGCCGAAGCCTTGTTCAAAGCTTGGGCACGCGCATTGGATGCGTCCACGCAGTTTGACCCAAGGCGCGGCGGGGCTATACCGTCCACAAAGGGAAGTCTTTGAAATGATGAATGCAGAAGGATGAATGATGAATAAAGGCATTGTGTTGATAGACGCAGGCACGGGTAATTTGCGTTCTGTGCAAAAAGCACTTGAGAGTGTTGGCGCGAATGTTTTACGCACAGATGCTGCTGATAAAGTTTTATCAGCAAAGAAAGTTGTATTGCCTGGCGTGGGTGCATTTGGTGATTTTATGGATGGCATGAAAGCGAAGGGACTCGATGATGCAGTGAAGCAAGTCGTTTCGCGCGGGGTGCCGATGCTGGGAATTTGCGTCGGGATGCAAGCCTTGTTCGAGATCGGAGAAGAGATGGGCGAGCACGAAGGCTTGGGTCTACTGCGCGGCACGGTGGTGAAGTTTGCAGATACGCTTTCAGTGAAGATTCCGCATACGGGGTGGAATCAACTCAAAGTTAAGAATGAAGCGCTGCTCTTCGATCAAATCCAAGATGGGGCGTATGTCTATTTCAATCACTCGTTTTACTGTCAGGCGGGCGATCCATCGGATGTGATCGCGGAAGTGGATTATGGCATTCGGTATGCGTGCGCGGTGCGGCGCGAGAACGTGTTCGGCGTGCAGTTTCATCCTGAGAAAAGTCAGGCGGTGGGGCTGCGCATTTTGAAAAATTTTGTGGAGGCGTGATGTTTACGATTTATCCCGCGATTGATCTGCGCGGCGGCAAAGTGGTGCGCTTGAAAGAGGGCGACCCTGCGCGGATGACTTCTTATAGCGACGACCCCGCTGAGACGGCGAAGCGTTGGATCGACACTGGCGCGACGTGGCTGCATGTTGTGAATCTCGATGGTGCGTTTGGTGAAAGTGATAACGCGAATCGTGATGCGCTTGAATCGATTTTGAAACTCGGCACGCATGTGCAGTTCGGTGGTGGGATGCGTTCGCTTGAGTCGATTGAGGCGGCATTGTCGTTGGGCGTGAGCCGCGTGATTCTTGGAACGATTGCGGTTGAGAAGCCTGAGATCGTGCTAGATGCATTGAGTCGTTTTGGCGCAGAACGAATTACGGTTGGAATCGATGCACGCGATGGACTCGTGCGGACTCGCGGTTGGAAGGATAACAGCGGCGTGCCTGCGCTTGACCTCGCGCTTCAAATGCGGACCTTTGGGCTGGGTACCGTTATCTTTACCGATGTCAGCCGCGACGGTTTAGGCAGCGGGTTGAATATCCCTGCGACGCGAGAATTATCTGAGAAAAGCGGACTGGATGTGATCGCTTCAGGCGGCGTGCATACGATTGGCGATGTGAAAGCAGCGAAGGATGCGGGGCTGGCGGGTTGTATTATCGGGCGGGCGTTGTATGATGGGACGGTTGATTTACAAAAGGCGTTGAATCTTTAAACACGAAGGGCACGAAGTACACAAAGGGGAAAAGGCTTTAGAGGTTTTCCTTCGTGACCTTGGTGTCCTTTGTGTATAAAAAGGAGTTTTATGTTAGCAAAACGAATCATCCCTTGTTTGGATATCAAAGATGGGCGTGTGGTGAAGGGCGTAAACTTTGTGAACCTGCGCGATGCGGGCGACCCTGTGGAGCAGGCACGTCTGTACGATGAACAAGGCGCGGACGAGTTGGTCTTTCTCGATATTTCTGCAACACATGAGGGACGTAAGACCACCTTGGAATTGGTCAGCCGCGTAGCAGAGACAGTCTTCATGCCGTTGACGGTCGGTGGCGGAATCCGCGAAGTGGACGATATGCGCAATTTATTGCTGGCGGGCGCGGACAAGGTCAGCGTTAACTCCGCAGCGGTGAAGCGACCTGAACTGCTTTCCGAAGGCGCGAGTCGCTTTGGGGCGCAGTGCATTGTGCTGGCGATCGATGCGCGCAGAAATGGATCCAGTTGGGAAGTGTACGTGGCGGGCGGGCGCACTCCGACAGGCATGGACGCGGTCGAGTGGGCAGTGCGCGGCGTGGAGTTGGGCGCGGGCGAGATACTGCTCACCAGCATGGACGCGGATGGTACGCTGGCAGGCTATGACCTTGAATTGACCAGTATCATCTCGAATATGGTGTCTGTGCCTGTCATCGCTTCGGGCGGGGCGGGGACGCCCAGTCACTTTGCAGATGTGCTGACGAAGGGTCAAGCCGATGCGGCGCTGGCGGCGTCGCTGTTTCATGATGGGAAGTTGAGAATCCCTGAGTTGAAAGAGGAATTAAGATTGCAGGGCGTGCCTGTAAGACAATGATGAATGATGAATGATGAAATTAAGTTCGACTCAAACGGCTTAATTCCCGCAATTGTTCAAGACTCAAGAACAAAAGAGGTATTGATGATGGCGTGGATGAATGCCGAGTCCTTGCGGTTGACTCTTGAAAAAGGTGAAGCGGTGTTCTGGTCGCGCAGTCGGCAGGAGATTTGGCACAAGGGTGCGACATCGGGCAATGTGCAGAAGGTGGTCGAGATCCACGTGGATTGTGATGCGGATACGTTGTTGGTGCTGGTCGAGCCTGCGGGTCCGGCGTGCCATACGGGTGAGCGGACGTGTTTTTATCGTTCCATGAAGTAGGAGCGACCCTTCATGACTTAGCAATGGTTTTATGAATCCACAGGGCGGGTCGCCCCTACGGTTTACACAGGAGAAAAAATGAGCATTCAATGGTTGTTTGATGTGATCGAAGATCGAAAGAATAATCCCAACGAAAAGTCGTATACGACGAGCCTGTTCAATGAAGGCTTGCCGAAGATCGCGCAGAAGGTAGGCGAAGAAGGGACGGAAGTGGTCGTGGCGGCATTGGCGCAGGAAGACCAGCGATTAATTGAAGAGGTGGCGGATTTGACCTATCACACGCTGGTGCTGCTTGCGGCGCGTGGGTTGACTCCCGCCGATGTGATTGCCGAGTTGGAGAAGCGGCATAAATGAGGCGCATACTCTTATTGGATATTGACGGAGTACTCGTCCAGCCGGGCGGGTATCGGGCGGCGTTGCGGGCGACGGTGAAACGCTTTATTGGCGATTACGTCATCGAAGAGGATGTGCCCGTTAGCATGGAGAAGCGAGGCATTTCGAGCGAGTGGGATATGTCTCCGCTGATCATTGCCGCATATTGGGAGGATGTGCTTTCGCGTCAGCCAATGGAGAATTTATCGGATGACCCTGTCATTGCTGGGGAGCAGATTCAGAATCAGCGAAAAGTGGAAGAGCCGAAGCATTTATCCATCCCGGCCTTTGAGTTGATGGACGGACAGTATCCGGTCGAGGCGGCGTATGAGGCGGGATGTTTTCCGTCCATACCGGGTGGGTTGCGCAATAACTTAATGACCGAGTCGCGGGATGTGTACAAGTCGCACACGTTCCGCACGTTTCAGCACTTCACTCTCGGGAGTGAAATGTTTAGGTCCACGTATCAGGTACCAGCGGAGTTTGAGGCGCAATCCCTTTTGCTGACGGAAGATAAAGCCAACATCAATGCTGATATCCGCGAGAGGTTAAGGCACGAGCGGAATTTCATCGCAGGCTTTACTGCCAGACCTTCCAAGCCGCCCAAGGAATGGGACGGTTCTCAGCGAGGCTACGCGCCCGAAGCGGAGTTGGGCTTGGAGTTGGCGGGGCTGGCGGATATTCCGTTGATGGCGTTTGGGAAGTTGGAGTTCATTGCGGCGCAGCATGGATTGAATCCCGCGACGTTGATGAAGCCATCACCGTTCCATGCGTTGGCGGGGATACTCGCGGCGTGGACAGGCGATGAGTTGCTTGCGTTGAATGCGGCGTATGATTGGTACACGTCTGGAAAATTAAACGGACAGTTCAGCGAGTTGCCGAGGTCGTTCGAGTTGTACGTCATCGAAGATACGATGGGAGGTGTGCGGGCAACACGAGCGGCGGGAGAAATTTTACGCGAGGCAGGTTTTGAGGTGAGTATCCATACGCTGGGATTGACTTCGGGCATTGAACAAAAAGCCGAAGCGTTCCGCAAGTCAGACGTGCCATTTTTTGAAAATTGGGAGTCTTTGCTGGAGCAGGCTGGGTTATAAACGGCGGAATTAAAACCATGATTGGAGGCAGGATGAAGGAGTATACGATCTTCGATCTTCAAAAAAAGATGCAGGCGGGAAAGTTAAGTGCGCGCAAATTAGTTTCTAAATATCTTGATCGAATCGAGATGATAGATCGCAATGGAGCGCGATTAAATTCCATCATTGAGTTGAATCCTGATGCAATGAACATCGCATCTGTACTGGATCGGGAGCGGGACAGCGGTTCTATACGCGGACCTCTCCATGGAATCCCCATTCTGATAAAAGACAATATTGATACTGCCGATAAGATGCAGACAACGGCAGGGTCGCTTGCCTTGGAAGGGAATCATGCGAAGCAGGATGCTGGTTTGGTAGAAAAACTTCGCGCAGCAGGGGTAATTATTTTAGGGAAGACCAATCTCAGCGAGTGGGCAAATTTTCGCGGGAAAAATTCCACAAGCGGGTGGTCTTCTCGCGGCGGTCTCACGCATAATCCATACGCATTGGATCGTTCTGCATGTGGTTCATCGTCGGGTTCGGGCGCGGCGGTTGCTGCAAATTTAGCAACTGTCGCAGTCGGCACAGAAACAGATGGCTCCATCATCTGCCCTTCACAAACAAATGGAATCGTGGGAATAAAGCCAACAATCGGTTTGGTCAGCCGTTCGGGAATCATCCCGATCTCTCATAGTCAGGATACGGCTGGTCCCATGGCGCGGACGGTGGCGGATGCCGCAATTCTGCTTGGGGCGATGGCTGGGTTTGATGGACGAGACCCTGCTACAAAGGCTGGGGTGAGGCGCGGATTTACAGATTACACGCCTTTTCTTGATGTCAATGGCTTGAAGGGTGCCCGCATCGGCATCGCTCGAACATTGTTTGGCACAGATAAAAAAATCTTGCAGATCATGGAATCCAGCCTTGGCGCAATGAAACAGGCTGGCGCAACTTTGATTGATGTTGAAATAAAGCCCAGCGATGAGTTTGGCAAAACAGAGATCGAAGTCCTGCTTTATGAATTTAAGGAAGGTTTAAATGCGTACCTTGCATCGGCGAAGCCAAAGACTGGGGTTCGTTCATTGGCAGATGTGATTCGATTTAATGAAGAGAATCACAAGCAGGTTATGCCCTATTTTGGGCAGGAACGCATGGAACAGGCGCAATCACGAGGCGGGTTAAAGAGCAGGAAATATTTGAGTGCGTTGAAAAAGAATCATCGGCTGGCTCGTACCGAAGGAGTGAATATGGTCATGTCAAAATACCGGCTGGATGCGATAGTATGTCCCTCCGGCGGCGCGGCGTGGGTGATTGATTTGGTCAACGGCGATGGGTTTTCCAGTTGGGATATGGATAGCACATCATATTCTTCTGTTGCAGGCACGCCGCACATCACCGTACCTGCCGGGTTTATCTTTGGTTTGCCCGTCGGTATTTCATTCTTTGCCAAAGCATGGCAGGAGCCGAAGCTTATCAAACTCGCGTATGCCTTTGAGCAGTTGACCCAGATCCGCAAGCCGCCTCTATTCTTACAGACAGCAGATTTGGGTTTGTGATGCGACCTGGAAACCTATTTTTTTTATTGAGGCGCATCGACACGGCGGCTTTGAGTGTTTCCGCCTAAAGCCCATGCGTCCCTCACTTTAGAGAGCGTTTCTTAAGTGCTTTTGGGTACACGGACGACACGGATTCTGACGGAAAAATCTTTAAAAAAATCCGTGCTCAACCGTGTACTTAAGAAATAGCCTCTTACGCGATTTTATCGTAGGGACAATATTGCGTAACATCAGTGTTTCAGCAAAAAATTGGTTTGAGCAAAACCATTGACTCATTTCACATCGGTAGTAGAATTGCGCGAAATGTTCACCTTGTTTGTTCTGCCTCGTACCCGTCGTACCAAGCCCACTTCCCAAAGAAGGTTGGGAACTTTTGGTTTTGACGGCGCGAACGCAAACGTGAACTAATAAATAGTCACAAGTCAACCCAAACAGCTCATCCTTCACGGATGGGCTGTTTTTATTTTCTGGAATCCGGAAGTTCTACTTCCGCGATTTCAAAATTATCTTCCGAAGTAGAACTTCGGGAATCCATAAGGAGTAAAAATGAGTCCAAAGTCAAAACCTAGTGTCAAGAAAGTTGTATTAGCGTATTCGGGTGGATTGGATACATCCGTGATCGTGCCGTGGTTGAAAGAAAACTACGGTTGTGAAGTCGTGTGTTTTTGCGCCGATGTGGGGCAAGGCGACGAAGACCTGGCGGGATTGAAAGATAAAGCCATCAAGAGCGGCGCGAGTGAATTTGTCATTCACGATATGAAAGAAGAATTTGTCAGTGAGTATCTGTTTCCAATGCTCAAGGCGGGGGCTGTCTATGAACACAAGTATTTATTGGGCACATCGGTTGCCCGTCCTTTGATTGCTAAACACCTGGTGGAAGTGGCTCACCAAACCGGCGCGGATGCGATTGCCCACGGCGCGACCGGCAAAGGTAACGACCAAGTCCGCTTTGAATTGACCGTCATGGCGCTTGACCCGCGGCTCAAGATCATCGCTCCGTGGCGCGAATGGGATATCCGCTCGCGCGAAGATGCGCTCAATTATGCGGCGAAGCATAACGTGCCGGTAACTGCGACCATCAAATCCATTTACTCACGCGATTCAAATCTTTGGCATCTTTCACACGAAGGCGGTTTGCTCGAAGACCCGTGGAATGAACCCGAAGAGATCATGTATCAAATGTCCACCTCGCCCGAGAACGCACCAGAACAAGGCGAATATGTCGAAATCGAATTCGAGAGCGGCAATCCTGTGGCGGTTAATGGCGAAAAACTTTCACCTGCAAAAATTGTCGAAACACTTAACGCCATCGGCGGAGCGCACGGCATTGGTCGTGTGGACTTGGTTGAGAACCGCCTTGTGGGTATGAAATCTCACGGCGTGTACGAAACCCCCGGCGGCGCCATTTTGCTCTATGCCCACCGCGAACTGGAGTCACTCATTCTCGATAGCGAGACCATGCACTTCAAACAAATGATCGCCGTCAAATATGCCGAACTCACCTACAACGGTCAATGGTTCACCCCGCTGCGCGAAGCGCTCGATGCCTTCGTCAACTCCACACAAGGACCCGTCACCGGCACCGTACGCCTCAAACTTTACAAAGGCAACATCATCAGCGCGGGTCGCAAATCCAAGTTCAGTTTGTATCGCGAAGATTTCGCAACCTTCGGTCAGGAAGATGTCTACGACCAGAGCCATGCCGAAGGCTTCATTCGCCTCTATGGTCTTAGCATGAAAGTCCGCGCACTCAACGGTCTGCCCGTTTCCGGTCTCGATATGCCCAAGCCGGATTATTCGAAATTTAAAAGAGATTAGTGAATAGAGATTGGAGATTTTATGACCCTCTGGGGCGGACGTTTTACTCAATCATTAGACACGCTCGCATGGGCGCTCAACTCATCTTTGCCTGTCGATCAGCAAATGGCATTTCAAGATGTGGAAGGAAGCGTTGCCTGGGCAAAAGCGATTCATAAAGCAGGCATTCTTTCGGATGAAGAACACGCCTCAATCTCAGCCGGGCTGGATACCGTCCGAAATGAATTCGCTTCGGGTGAGTTTATCTTCCAACCTTCTGATGAAGACATTCACACCGCTGTCGAACGACGCCTCAGTGAACTGATCGGCGTGGCGGCGGGAAAACTCCACACAGGCAGAAGCCGCAACGACCAGGTAGCGACCGACTTCCGTTTGTGGATGTTGAATAAGATTCCTGAGCTTCATTCAACACTCATCGTTCTTCAGAACGCATTGGTCGAACAGGCTGAGCTTGCAGGCGAAACTATCATGCCGGGCTACACCCACTTGCAAAGGGCGCAGCCGATCTTGTTAGGACATTGGTGGCTAAGTCATTACTGGGCATTGAAGCGTGATATAGAACGCCTGCAAGATTTGACCAAGCGCGTCTCCGTTCTTCCGTTGGGAAGCGGCGCATTGGCGGGTGCTCCGTTTGCGCTGGATCGTGATGCGCTGGCGAAATATCTTGGCTTTGATGAAGTTTCGCAGAACAGCCTCGATGCCGTTTCAGACCGAGACTTTGCCGCAGAATATTTATTCGTCTGCTCGATGGCGGCTGTCCATTTGAGCAAGCTCGCTGAACAGATCGTTTTGTACACCACCGCCGAGTTTGGTTTCTTTGAACTTTCCGATGCCTTCTCGACCGGCTCGAGCCTGATGCCGCAGAAGAAAAACCCCGATGTCTTTGAATTGACCCGCGGCAAGGCTGGCACGATGATCGGCTTGCTGACGGGGTTGATGTCCACGCTCAAGGGCTTGCCCTCGACCTACGACAAAGATTTGCAAGAAGATAAAGCACCTGTCTTTGCTGCGACAAACACCCTGCTCTCGATTTTGCCTGTCATGGCGGCGGCACTGCGGACGATCACTGTCAAGCCGGAACGAATGCGCGGCGCAATCGATTCCACGATGATGGCGACGGACTTGGCAGATTATCTCGTGGCGAAAGGTGTGCCGTTCAGAGAAGCGCACTCGATGGCGGGAAGAGTCGTCCGTGCGGCGGGGGAGAATCAAGTTCGGATGGAGGAATTGCCCCTCGAAGCGTATCAAGCCATAAGTCCAGTTTTTGAAGCGGATGTTTATCAAGTTTTTGATCCGCTGGAATCCATCAACAAAAGAAATACGGTTGGAGGCACGAGTCTTCAATCGGTCAAAATGCAGATTGCAGAATGCAAAATGCAGAATAGCAAATAGTGCAGAAAATTCTTCATTCTGCATTCAAAATTCATCATTCAAAAAATAAGGAGAATAAAAATGTCTACAGTTAATTGCCCTGAGTGTGAAGCCCCAATTGAATTTGCCGAAGGAACCGAAGCTGGTGAGATCATCGTTTGTCCTGATTGCGGCGTGGATTTGGAAGTGACTTCCATTGAACCTGCCGCTGTACAACTCGCGCCGATGGAACAGGAAGATTGGGGAGAATAATACGGAAGGCAGAAAGCGGAAGGCAGAGTGATGAATGGATTGCCTTCTGCCTTCCGCTTTCTCTTGGATGATTCTTATGCAAAAGAGATTGAAAGTAGGCGTCCTTTATTCCCGCGTGCGTGTTGAAGAAAAATGGATCTTCGGCGCGATGGAAAAGCGAGGCATTGATTATGAACGGCTCGATGACCGCGCGATTAGTTTTGACCTGGAAAACCCTGACCCGTGGAAGCAATATGATGCCGTGTTGGAGCGCAGTATCAGTTACAACAGCGGACTGTACGCCCTGCGTTTGTTGAATGCCTTTGGTGTGCCGACCGTGAACACGGCATCGGTGGCGGAGATCTGCGGCGATAAGTTGATGACCAGCGCCGTGCTGGCGCGGGATGGCGTGCCGCAGCCGCGTAATGTGACGGCGTTCTCAACTGAAGCCGCGTTGGATGCGATTGAAGCATTCGGCTATCCGGTGGTGTTGAAACCCGTGGTCGGTTCGTGGGGACGGCTGCTGGCAAAGATCAACGACCGTGACGCTGCAGAAGCGGTGCTGGAACATAAATCCACATTGGGTTCGGTGCAGCATTCGGTTTTTTATATTCAGGAATTTATCGAAAAGCCGGGGCGTGACTTGCGTATCATCATGATCGGTGACAAAGTGTTGACGGGCATGTACCGCAGTTCAGAACATTGGATCACGAACACAGCGCGCGGCGGCAGCGGTGAATTGTGCCCCATCACACCTGAAATAGAAGATATTTGTCTGCGTGCTTCAAAGGCAGTGGGCGGAGGGTTGCTCGGCGTGGACTTGGTGGAGCACCCTGAAAAGGGTCTGGTGGTGAATGAGATCAACCACACGATGGAGTTCCACACCATGCAGCCATTGAGCGGCATTGATATTGCAGGTGAGATCGTAGAGTATGTGGTGAAGACGGCAACGCAGAATAACAAAGAGTGATCTTGATCTACGCCGAAGAGACTTGTTTCTCCAACTCTGCCCAGGCGTTGAGAACTTCCTCTTCTGAAAGCCCCAGCCATTGAATGGCATCATACTGGTTATGAAAAATACTAAAATTTGTAACGGTTTCAAAGGATAAATGACGTAAGGTTTCCCCAAGAAATCTTAATGACGTACTTCGGGTGTACACCGCAGTTGGTCCAACTTCTTTGCCCAGTTTCTGTGCCTCTTTATTCTTGAAAATGGCAAGGTGGATATCCGAAACAGAGGTATCCAGATCAGCGTTGAACAGATCAAGAATAACTTTCGTTTTGTCTTTGAGTCGTGGGTCGAGTAAGACTTGGTCGCCAACTTTGAAAAACTCGGTTGGTGTGATTGTTCCGACACAGACGTAGATGACAAGATCCAATTCTGGGAAAATATTGTAGGTAATAGGCATTTTTCCTCAAAAAAGTAAAGTATTTGCGACATTATATAAGAAAAGGAATTGTATGACAACTGTATCGATCATTGGTGGTTCGGGATACGGCGGTGGCGAGTTGATTCGCTTGCTGCTGGGTCACCCGAACGTGGAAATTAAGCAGGTGACTTCACGCTCAAAGGTAGGTGAGTATGTGTATCAGACTCATCCGAATTTGAGAAAGCACACACAGTTGAAGTTTAGCGACCCTTCGCAGTTGGAGCCGGTGGATATGCTCTTCCTCGCCCAACCGCATGGACAGGCACAGAAACACATCGAAGAATACGCCAAACTTGGCACGAAGATCATTGACCTTGCGGCGGATTTCCGCTTGCGGGATGCGGATTTTTACGAGCAATGGTACGGCGAGAAACATGCCGCGCCGGAGTGGTTGAGCAAGTTCGTGTATGGTCTTCCCGAACTACACCGCGAAGAAATTTCCAAAGCGAATTACATCAGTGGGGTGGGATGCAATGCCACGGCGAGTAATTTGGCGTTGCTGCCGCTCATCAAAGCGGACTTGCTGGATTTATCCGCGCCGATTTTTATTGAGATCAAAGTTGGTTCTTCCGAAGGCGGCGCAGAAGGAAATTCCGGTTCGCTTCATGCAGAACGCGCCAACGTAATCCGCACGTTCTCGGCATTCGGTCATCGTCACACGGCCGAAGTGATTCAAGAGATGGGCGTGAAAGATGTATCGCTGACGATGACTGCTGTGGACATTGTCCGTGGCGTGTTGGCAACGGCTCATTCCAAGGTGAAGCTTGGGGTGGCGACAAAAGATTTGTGGAAAGCCTATAGAGCGGTTGCGAATGAAAATCCGTTCGTGCGCGTGGTCAAAGAGCAGCGTGGAATTTACCGTGTGCCAGAGCCGAAGATTTTGGCTGGCTCCAATTACGCCGACCTCGGCTTTGAATTAGACGAGAGTAACGGTCACATTGTGGCGATGTGTGCGATTGATAATCTCATGAAGGGCGCTTCGGGTACGGCTGTTCAATGTATGAACTTGATGATGGGCTGGGATGAGACGCTGGGGTTGGAGTTTATGGGGCTTCATCCAATTTAGAATGCAGAATGATGAATGAAGAATTTTTATTCTGCATTCTAAATTTTGCATTCTGCATTTTGAACTTGGAGAAATTATGGAAATTACAGTAGTCAAACTCGGCGGCACTGAAGGGGTTGATTTTTCTGCGATCTGCAAAGATGCTGTGGAGTTGTTAAATCAAGGCAAGAAATTGGTCTTTGTGCATGGTGGGTCTGCGGAAGCGAATGCTTTGGGCGAAGGGTTGGGTACGCCGCCCAAAATGATCACCTCGCCTTCGGGATACACCTCGCGTTACACCGATAGAAAGACACTTGAGATATTTTTGATGGCGGTCAATGGCAAGGTCAATTCGCTGTTGACTGAGCAATTGCAAATGCTGGGCGTGAATGCTTTTGGCTTGTGCGGCTTGGATGGCAGGTTAATGCAAGCCACGCGCAAAGAGTCGGTGCAGAGCATTGAGAACGGCAAGCGCAAGATTATCCGCGATGATTACACGGGGAAGATCGAAAAGGTGAATAGCGAGTTGTTGATGGCACTTTTGGATATGGGTTATCTGCCCGTGATCGCGCCGGTGGCTGTCAGTGAAAAAGGGGAGGCGTTGAATGTTGATGCCGATCGTGCGGCGGCGATGGTGGCTTCGGCGCTTAAGGCGGAGAGTCTGCTGTTGCTCACGGCGGTGCCCGGCTTGATGAAAAACTTTCCAGACGAGTCAACGCTCATTCGGCAACTGCCGATGAATCAGTTATCGGCGGCGAGTGAAGCGGCGCAAGGTCGCATGAAGAAGAAAGTGCTTGGCGCGGAGGAAGCGCTCAATGGCGGCGTGAGTCGCGTCATCATCGCGGATGGACGCATTCAAAATCCGATCTCGAATGCGTTGGCTGGAAATGGAACGGTAATCGAATGAACACTCAACAAACAATTGATACTGAAAACAAACATACATCTGGCGTGTACGCCAAACAGACTTTAACCATTGTCCGCGGACAGGGTGCTTCGCTGTTCGATGTCGATGGCAATGAGTATCTCGATTGTTCATCGGGGCATGGCGTGGCGAATTTAGGTCACGCTCACCCGAAGATCGCCGAGGCGTTGTATAAGCAGGCGAACACGCTCATTACTTTATTTGAAACATTTCCGAACGATCAACGCGCTGCATTGATGGAAAAAATTACATCACTTGTGCCCGGCATGGACAGAGTCTTCTTCTGCAATTCAGGCACCGAAGCGGTGGAAGCGGCGTTCAAGTTCGCGCGTATTTCCACGGGACGGAAAAATTTCATTGCGGCGAATCGCGCTTTTCATGGGCGCACATTCGGCTCGCTTTCAGCGACCTTCAATAAAAAATATCGTGAAGGCTTCGAACCGCTGTTGCCTGGTGTTTCGCATGTTTCGTACAACAATATTGAAGCCTTGGATAAAGCCGTCAACGAAGAGACTGCCGCTGTGATTTTGGAAGTGGTGCAAGGCGAAGGCGGCGTACACCCCGCTTCGGCAGAATATATCCAAGCCGCCCGCCGCATCTGTGATGAGCGCAGTGCGTTGTTGATCGTGGATGAAATCCAGACAGGTTTTGGGCGTACGGGCAAGATGTTCGCAGTTCAACACTATAGCGTGACGCCTGATCTGCTGACCTGTGCCAAGTCTCTCGCTGGAGGCGTGCCCATGGGTGCCGTCTTGATCGGACCCAATGTAAAGAATCTCACGCCGGGTGTGCATGGCTCCACCTTCGGTGGCAATCCGCTTTCGTGTGCGGCGGCAAACGCTGCATTGGACGTAATGCGCGAAGAGGATTTATCCGGTCAAGCCGCAGCGAAGGGTGCGTATTTGATGGAGAAGTTGAAAGCCATTCAATCACCCAACATCCGCGAGATTCGCGGACTTGGTTTGATGGTCGGCATCGAAATGAAGCAGAAGGTGACGGGGTACATCAAAACCTTGCAAGAGAAGAAGGTTATTGCTTTAAATGCTGGCTTGACAGTGATTCGTTTATTGCCGCCTTTGGTGATTACCTATGAACAAATTGACCGTTTGGTGGATATATTGACCGAGGTTCTAACCCAAGAGATCGATGGTTAATGGAGACTGGAATTACCCATTCTCCATTAACCATTTTCCATAATCAGGATATGCAATGAGCGAAACTTTAATCGGACTCGTTTCTCAATACAGCCCCTCTGGTCAGGAACACGGCGCGGTTGAATGGTTGGTAGCGCGGATGAAGTCATTAGGCTATGACAACGCCTTTATTGATGAAGCTGGCAACGCTGTCGGCGTGATGGGGCAGGGGGCGAAGCAGGTGGTCTTGCTGGGTCACATTGACACGGTGCCGGGTGAGATTAAAGTAGAGCAAGTCTCAGACTTGTTCTATGGGCGTGGCTCAGTGGATGCGAAAGGTCCGCTGGCGAGTTTTGTCGATGCGGTGGCGAAGGTTGGAGTGAAGGATGGCTGGCAGTTTGTGGTCATCGGTGCGGTGGAAGAAGAGCGCAATTCTGAAGGCGCAAGATTTGTCGCAACGCAATACAAACCAGACTTCGCCATCATCGGCGAGCCAAATCAATGGGATCGGGTTGCGCTCGGTTACAAAGGCAGTGCGTGGGCAAATGTCACCGTCAAACGCGGGCAGGCGCACACAGCCAGCGGCGAAGAGACGGCAGCAGAGGCGGCTGTGGAAGTTTGGCTGAAGATCAAAGCGTATGTCGATTCGTTCAATGCCGATAAACCAAAAGTATTTGATAAATTATTACTCACCCTGCGCGGCATGGATTCAGACTCGAATGATTTTGAGCAATGGGCAAAGTTAAAAGTCGGCGTGCGTTTGCCGGTGGAAGTCTCGCCGGAAGATTGGTATGTGAAGTTGAAGGAAATTGTGAATGGTGAAATTGTTGAGCCAACAGGTTTTGCCATCTCGGCATGGAAGTGTGAGAAAAATTCACAGTTGGTACGAGCATTCTTAAGTGGAATCCGCTCACAGGGCGGCGAGCCGCGTTTCGTCTACAAAACAGGCACGGCAGATTTGAACATCGTCGCCCCTGTTTGGCAGTGTCCGGCGGTGGTGTATGGTCCCGGTGATTCTGCTCTCGATCACACGCCCAACGAACATATTAATCTTGACGATTACCGTAAAGCCGTTGAGGTATTGAGCGCGGCGCTCGAAAAATTGAGCGGGTAAACATTTTGAAAACCTGGGAGTCTTTGACAGGGGGGTTGGGGTTATAAATGGAAAATCTTTTTTCAGGAGACACCCTTGAATAATTACATTGCCCTTGCTCTCACTTTTGCCATCGCGCTCGGATTTTTACGCCTGATGGATTTCTTTGCCCATCGCGGGTGGATCGAAAGCAAGCTCAGCCGCAAGTTGATCCACATCGGCACGGGGCCCATCTTTGTTTTGTGCTGGTTCTTTTTCGACGAAGCTCCCTCCGCCCGATGGCTTGCCGCGCTCGTTCCGTTTGCGATCACAGTGCAATTCGCGCTCATCGGTTTCGGCGTTCTCAAAGACAAGGCTTCGGTGGATGCCATGTCGCGCACAGGTGACCCGAAGGAGATTTTGCGAGGTCCGCTGTATTACGGGATCATGTTCGTGGTGTTGACGCTGGTCTACTGGCGCGATTCAGCCATTGGCATCATTGCCCTGATGATGATGTGCGGTGGTGACGGCATTGCTGACATTTTTGGTCGGCGCATCGCTTCGCCCAAACTGCCCTGGAGTAAGGAAAAATCTGTAGCCGGGATGGTGAGCGTGTTCGTGGGCGGGTTTGTTTTTTCGGCTGCAATGATCTATGTGTACGTCAACGCAGGTGTTTTTTCTGCCCCGTTTTCCAGTTATCTCCTGCCTCTTACGGTCATTTCGTTGATCGGCGCGGCAGTCGAGTCTTTGCATTACAAAGACATCGACAATATCAGCATGACCCTGGCATCTGCCCTAGTGGGGCATTGGTTCTTTTAGAAAACAAAACATTCACATAAATAAAAAATCCAGCGGAGTCGCTGGATTTTTTTACTATCGGGTAATGATCGTTTTGAAATCTTCTGCAAGGATACTGGTGAATTCATGCTTTCCATACGGGTTATTGTGCAAGCTATCCACGTAAAAACTTTCCAATATTCTAGGGTCATTTTCGTAATCCAACAGGATCACGCCCTCCTGTTGGGCGAGGTATTCATCCAGTTTTTGAGTGTATTGTTTTAGCTCGGCAGGTTCTGGTCCAAATATTTTTGTGCGGACGAAGATCAACGTACTTCCATTTTGCTGCGCCAGCCTGATCATGTGCGGCAGCAGGGATGTATCGATCTGCCGGTCAAAGTCAAACTCTTTAGGGTCGTAGAGCACTTTGGCAGCATCTTCCTGTGCAAGGTTCAGGGCAATCGGGTCTACTTCCCTGCCGAAGAGAGACCCTACAGCCTGGTCTGTGCAATCGCGGTCGCAGCCTGCAAGGGCAGGGATCTTATACCGCAAGGCATTATCCAGGTCTTCGCGAATGTCCACCCGCGCGGTGTATGCTGGAATGTATTGCTCGGCAAATTTTTCAAAGGGGGTCATCTGGTTAATGAATACGATCTCTGCAACCAGCGGCTCTTCCTTACGAGCGTAATCATCCAACAGGTAAAAGTATTTTCCGCCGGTACGATATTCGGGAACGGTCAGAATGGTATGACGAAACAGCACAACAACATACTTTGGATGATAGTCTGCGCCATAGACAATATTCTTCATAAAGAGATACCATGCCGCTGTACCCGAGCCCGGAATGGGAGAGCGATGCACAGTCACCCCTAATTCTTCGGAGAGCTGTTTTTCGTCCACCCCTTCTTCCAAAACAGAGTCGCCGATCATGACGATCTCAGGATGGGTATTTTCAATGGCAACCATGTCGTCATATTTCAGGACAACATCAAATTCTGGTCCGAGTTTGGCGGGGTATGGCAGGTTGTAGCGAAGCGAGATGAGAGCGCTGCTCACAACAAGGAGCGCAAGCGAAGCCAGCATAAAATGGACAAAGAGTTTTTTTGAGTTCATTAGAATTGAAAGTAGATAAAATCAGGCGTGGACGAATTCATAAATACAAAAGTCAGTATCAGGGCGGCGGCATAATAAAGGGCATGGAGCCAGGTGATTTTGGGGAAATATTCATCCAAGATATATTTTATAAAAAGCAGGGACGCATAAAAAGCGATCATCACCGTCAGCGTCAGAGACGCGAACCATTCCTCTGGTCCGCTGGCAAAAGGAGATAATCTCAGGGCGTTCCACAGCCACGCCGTAGACGGCGCCCGAAAGATGACCCAGCCAAATGCAATGAGCATGAACATGACCAGCCATGCAAAAAAACGCTTCGTCGGGGTTTGCCCAACTTTTACTCCAAGCAATTGGTAGGTCACGATCAACACACCGTAATATAAACCCCATACGATAAAGGTATTACCAGTGCCATGCCATACCCCGCTGATGAACATGGTGATAAGCGGAGGTACGATCTGTGAAAAGACGGCAGGCAGCCAGCTTGCACGCATCAATGCCCGCCGCACAGGAAAGAAGATGTAATCCCTCAGCCAGAAAGAGAAGGACATGTGCCAGCGGTTCCAAAAATCATTGGGGGTTTGAGAGATGTAGGGCTTGTTGAAGTTCTCGCTCGTCTTTAGCCCCAAGAGGAAGGCGATGCCCCGCGAAAGGTCAGTGTAGGATGAAAAGTCCGCGAGAATTTGCAGGGTGAAACCAAGCCCGCCCACGATGAGGAAAATCTTTGAAGGTTCGCGCATCAAGAAGATCTGGTCCACAATCACTTTTACAGTATTGGCAATGACAATCTTTTTGAACAAGCCCATCACGATCAATTGCCAGGCGTTGTAGATGTGATCCATCGCCCATGTGCGCGGCTCTTCCAATTGCTTAAGAAAAGCCTGCGGGCGGTCGATGGGGCCCGAAAATACCTGCGGAAAAAAAGAAACATACGCCCCAAACGCAATGAAATCTTTTACCGGAGGCATGGCGCTGCGATTCACGTCCACCAGATAGGCGATCTTTTTCAATGTAAAGAAGGAAACGCCCAAAGGAAGGAGAATGGTTGAGAGGAGGAACCCCTGCCCAAATCCGGTTTGAAGCGACCATTCTGCCAGGGCATCATCAAAATTGAGATAGTACTTCACCGAGGCGATCAGCCCGATGTTCAAAATAATCCCCAGCCACATCAGCAGGGATGAACGTGTTTTCCAGCGCGGCATGGCAAGTGCGAGGAAATAATCTACGGCAATGGAAGCGAGCAGAACAAGAGCGTGCCAGGCAGCCAGCCAGCCATAAAAAACCAGGCTTGCTGCAAATAGTAAAACGTTTTGCCAGCGCCGGTTGGGGAATACCCAATACAAAACAAAGACGATTAAAAAGAAATATAAAAATTCAACGCCGATGAAGTTCATTGGTTATTCAGAATTTTCCCCTGAAATTTTCATCACCTTATAGGATTCGGCATACTCAAAGTCTTTATCTTTTGCGTCTTCCTTTGCCCAATCTTTCATCCATTTTTCAACTTCGTCTACAGGAATTTGGCTGGCGTGCTGCTGCAAAGCCTTTACTTTAATATCAATGGTTTCAGAAATATCCACCCAGGTATCCGGCTTTTCCACCCCGTGGACATACAGCCGTTTTACATCATGAGGCTCGTATCCTTCGGAAAGCAGATCTGCAAAAATAAGGCGCGACCCCGCCGAAGGGAAAACTGCTTCGCAAGCGGCGCGGGCGGCGGCGCGGTGATCGGCATGGTTGAGATACTCGCTTCCGTAAAACCATGCTTCGGGATTGCCGGTGACCACTGCATCCGGCTTGTGCTTGCGGATGAGTTTGGTCAACTCTCGGCGCAGTTGAATGGTGGGTTCAAGTTCGCCATCGGGGTAACGCATAAAGACCGCTTCTTTTACACCCAATACCGTATTCGCCGCCGTCTGTTCTGCCTCGCGCAGTTTTGCCAGTTCGGGTTTATAGTCGGCGTCTTTGGCGGGGTCATTGGAGCCAGAGTCGCCGCTTGTGATGGTGACCGAGATGATCTCACACCCAGCCTTTGCCCATTTGGCAAGCGTCCCGCCAATGGAAAACTCCTGGTCGTCAGGGTGGGCATGGATGGTCATGGCAATTTTGGGAATATATTCAGATGAGTTCGTCATGCGTCAAATTTTACATCACAAATAAAACGGTAGTAGAATAGAACTTATATTCTATTTTATTCCGTGTTAAATTTTGAGAGCCAGGGGTGCTGATGCCCTGGCTCTCTTGCAAAGGAGGAGAAGAGATGATGTGGCAACTTTATCATCCCTCCCCCAAAAACGCTTGACGCAAACCCTACGCCCAGTTAACGCAAACACAACGAATTAGATTACAAAATTCTAAGGAGAATCATGTCCAATTCACTCGCGATCGAAACACAAGACCTTGGTCGTATTTATAAGCTACGCGGCAGCCGCAAAGAAACCCGCAAAGAACTTGTAGCGTTGGAAGGTGTAAACCTGAAAGTGGAACGCGGCGAACTGTTCGGATTACTCGGACCGAATGGCGCAGGCAAAACGACCCTCATCAAAATTCTCACCACGCTTCTCTCCCCGACCTCGGGCTGGGCGCGGGTTGCAGGAGCCGATGTCCACGCTGAACCCGAATCTGTGCGCCCGCGCATTAATATGGTTTCAGGCGGCGAGTCTTCGGGCTATGGTCTGCTCACAGTCCGTGAAAATTTATGGATGTTCTCGCAGTTCTACGGTGTGCCATCCAAAGAAGCGAATGAACGTATCGAAGCCCTGCTCGCCATGGTCGGCATGAAAGACAGGATGCACACCAAATCATCTGACCTGTCAACCGGTCTGCGCCAGAAGATGAACATCGTGCGCGGATTCCTCACCGAGCCAGATGTGCTCTTTCTTGATGAACCCACCCTGGGGTTGGATGTAGGCGCCATGCGTGACGTGCGTCGTTTCATCCTTGATTGGCTGAAGGCGGATAAAGAACGCACCCTGCTGCTCACCACCCACTACATGATGGAAGCCGATGAACTCTGCGACCGCGTCGCCATCATCAACAAGGGCAAGGTACTCGCCTGCGATACGCCAACCGCCCTCAAGCAAAGACTGCAAAAGGATGCGTTGTTCGAGATTCAGGTGAGTCCGCTCAACGGGTTGACCCAGCAAATGTTGGTAGACCAGCCCGAAGTCACGAAAGCGACGCTGACCGAAACTGAAACGGGCGCAAACTTGAGTCTCAGCCTGGTGGAAGAAGCGGCACTGGCACGCATCATCAATCTCTTCACGCAAAAAGAAATTCAGGTGATGAACCTGCGCAAACGTGAACCGACCCTTGAAGATGTATTCATTGACCTTGTGGGTCGCAGCATGGCAGAGGAGGAAAAAAGTGGAAGCAGTGAGTAGGAAATATTCACACAAGAATACCGGCTGGCGGCTGTTCCTCGCCACCATTTTTGCGCGGGCATACCCTCGCATTGTGGGTCAGCAGCGTGAAATTTCGTGGCTGGTCTTTGACCTGATCATGCCCATGCTGGGTGTGACGGCGTATGTGTTCGTGTACCGCGCCTTGAATGCGCCTGAAGAATATGTTGGCTTTGTGGTGATGGGCGGCGCGATGACCGCCTTCTGGATGAACATTCTTTGGAGCATGTCGAGCCAGTTGTATTGGGAAAAAGAGCAAGGCAACCTTGCACTTTATATTATGGCGCCGAATTCCATGATGGCAATTTTGCTTGGAATGGCGCTGGGCGGTATGCTCGCCACGGCGTTACGCGCACTGGTTGTGACCCTGTTCGGCATCTTCATTTTTGGTGTGACGTACACGGTTTCAAGCTACCTGCAATTGTTCCTCGTGTTCATGCTGGCGATGATCGCTTTGTACGGCATGGGCATGATGATGGCATCTGCTTTTCTGCTCTTTGGGCGTGAAGCCTGGCACATGGCAAACCTTGCACAGGAGCCGGTGTTTCTGGCTTCGGGCTTTTACTTTCCCATCAAGTCGCTGCCATTCTGGGTGGCGGCAGGCGCTTCGATCATTCCGCTCACGCTCGGCATGGATGCCATGCGTCAGTTGGTCTTCCCCTCTGGTTTTCAATTCGGCTTTCTGGATGTGAATATCGAGATCGGTATTTTGCTGGTTCTTTCCATCTCATTTGTTACGATAGCAAAATTCCTGCTGGCTTACATTGAAAAGATCGCAGTGCGTGAAGGTCGCGTCACTGAGAGTCGTCGTTAACGTCATTGTGAGCTGCGCCCTTTGCGGTGAAGCGATCTCAATGGCAAAAAGGATTTTTTATGCAACCAACAATCTCCTGGCGTTCCTTCCGCATGGCGGCATGGCTTGGCTGGCTGATCGAATCGAACTGGACTGACCCGTTCCTCTTCGCTGTGTATTCCATCGTCAAACCCATTTCTGGCGCGGCGATCCTGGTGGTGATGTACAGCATCATCTCTGGCGGCAATTTTGACAATGCCATGTTCCCGTATATTTATTTGGGCAACGCCTTCTATATTTACGTCGGCGCAGTGATGACGGGCGTTTCGTGGGCGGTGGTCGATGACCGCGAGCACTACAAAACGCTGAAATATATGTACATTGCCCCCATTCACATTCCATTATATTTACTGGGTCGCGGCGTGGCACGCTTCGTCACAGGCTCCATTGCCGTATTCATCACGCTGGCGGCGGGAATTTTATTCCTGAACGTGAAAATCAACTTTGCAGAAGTGGATTGGCTGTTGTTCTTTGTCACGCTCATTCTTGGCGTGGTGATGCTTGCGCTTCTGGGCTTGCTTTTGGCTGGGGTCACGTTGACGGTTGCCCGTCACGAAGGCTTTATCGGCGAAGCGACCGCTGGCGCGTTATACATTTTCAGCGGCGCCATCTTCCCGCTCGATGTATTGCCAGAGTGGCTGCGTCCCATTGGCTATTTCATGCCCACCACCTACTGGCTCGAACTTTTGCGCCGTTCATTAATTGGGAATGTGGCTGAGATATTCCCCACGCTTGCCGGGTTCAGCAACCTCGAAATCCTCGGCGTATTATTCGGGTTGAGCGTTCTTTTTGGCGCGGTGAGCATTTGGGTCTTCCGCTACTGTGATGCCATTGCAAGGGAACGCGGTCTCATTGACCGGACAACCAATTACTAAAAAACGCTCACATGCTAAAATGACGCTGGGAGAAAAAAAGATTCTTCCAGCGTCATTATTTTTAAGGAGATACACAATGAAATTACTCAGCATCAACACGGGACAAAAACAAGCGCATCAAAACAAGGGACGTGAAGAAATAACTGGAATTTACAAAGCCCCCATTCAAGGAAACGTTCCCATAACCGCCCTCGGCATTGCTGATGATTTTATCGGCGACCATAAAAACCACGGCGGGGTGGATCAGGCACTCTACATCTACACCGAAGCAGATTACAAGTGGTGGGAAGCGGAACTGGGCAAAAGCCTTTCCTACGGCATGTTTGGCGAGAATCTCAACATCAGCGAATTGGAAAGCGGCTCTCTAAATATTGGCGACATTCTGTATATTGGGGATGTCGTTTTGCAAGTGACCGCGCCGCGTATTCCCTGCGGAACATTCGCTACAAAAATGGAAGACCCGCAATGGGTAAAGAAATTCAGCGCAGCAGAACGCCCGGGTTTCTACGTCCGCGTATTGCAGGAGGGCGCATTGACAGCAGGCATGGAAGTCCGTTTGGAAAAACACACCGGTGAAACCTTATCGTTGGTCGAGGTGTATCGTTCCCATTATGACCGTGAAGGCAGAGTGGAAGGTGTGTTGCGAAAACACCTTGCTTCTCCCCTATCCATTCGAATGCGCGAGAAATACGAGAGGGAATTGGGCGAGTTAGGGAGTCGGTCGTAAATCTTTAGAAAACAAATTTCTGCTCAAGCCTCTGAGGGCGAAAGTTTACATAATGAAGGTTCCTCGCTTCTGACGGGAACTTTGGCAAAAGGCTTAACGCAAATAGGGCGAATGGCGCAAAGAATTTCTTTTTTTGCGAAATTCGCCTTTTTTCGTGCTTTCGCCGTAAGGATTGGGGCTATTCTGCAACCATAAAGGTAGGGAATCCCCCCATATAGAAACGCATAAGAGTATGTAAAAATAGGGTGATGGTCGTTTTTATTCAAAGGACGCTGTGATGCTATGAAGAAAAAAAAGACTGAAGCCGAACCAAAAACGGCTTTGGATAAAAGAAACAAGCGCTCTCCTAAAAAGGTTGAGCCCAACCCTTCAGTCGATGTTTCAGGCGGGAAAAATATTTTTTTGCACATTTTTCAGTCCAGCCCCATGCCCACAGCGTTAATCGACATCTCTACAAATCAATATCTTGATGTTAATTCCGCCTTTTTGGAGTTAACAGAATACACCCTGGATGAAGTTATTGGCAAGACCCCCTCTGAATTAAACCTGTTCGTTCAGACCGAGCTTTATAAAGAATTGGGGCGTCAACTAAAAATAAAAGGAGCTGTCCGTAACGTAAAGCTCCCCATTCGGTCAAAAACGGGAAAAATTCTTTATGGTCTTTTTACAGGGGAAATCATTTCTTTTGAGGGGATCAAATATTTTCTAACCATCATGATCGATATTACAGAGCAGATTCAGACAGAGCGGGAATTACGGATCAGCGAAGAAAGATTAAGGGCTTCACTGAGCGCTTCAAAACAAGGCATATATGATGTTGATCTTATAACAGGAGATGTAATCATAAACCCTGAATATGCCGAAATGCTGGGCAGCGACCCTGCCCTATTTACAGAAACCGTGGAAGGTTGGGAACAGCGGCTCCACCCGGATGACCATGATAGGGCTGCGAAAAATTTTAGAGATTACTTACAAGGGAAGTCGGATGAATACAACCAGGAGTTTCGGCTTAAAAAGCAGGATGGCTCCTGGGTTTGGGTTCAGTCTATTGGCAAAATCCTGGAGTACGATGCCGAGGGCAAGCCAACTCGCATATTGGGAACTCACACAGACATTTCGGCACAAAAGGAAACCCAGTTTAAATTACAGCGGCGCGCTGCGCAAATGTCCATGTTGAATGATGTTGGACAGCAGATCGCAGGTATGTTGGATATTCAAGGGCTTTTCGACCTCTCTGCACGTTTGCTGCATGAGGCATTTGGGTTTCATCATGTGGGTATATTTACTTTGGATAAAGACCGCAATGTACTGAACTTGCAGGCACACTTTGGAAAATACTCAAACCTATTCCCTTCTGATCATTATATTGAAATGGGAAAAGGCATGGTTGGCGCTGCTGCAACAAACGGGCAAATGCTGCTTTCAAATGATGTGGAAAAAGATTCTCACTATAAAAAATTTATCAGCCGTCTAGCCACCCGGTCTGAACTGGCATTGCCCATTCAATTTAGCGGGAAGGTTGTAGGCGTTCTGGATGTTCAAAGCCCGGAAGCGAACGCATTTAGTGAAGATGATATTCGGGTATTGGAGACCCTCGCAGGACAGATCGCAGTTGCCATCGAAAATGCCCATTTGTATGAATCTGTTCAATTGGAATTAAGGGAGCGTCAACAAGCGGAAGATAAGAGCCTGATGTTGACGGTTGCCCTTGAATCGGCTGTTAATGGTGTCGTCATCACGGATAAGGCGGGGGTTATTCAATGGGTGAATAAGGCTTGGGTTGAGATGACAGGCTACAGCGCGGAAGAAGCGGTCGGGAGAAAATCCAATATTGTCAGTTCCGGCTTCCATGATCCAAACTTCTATAAGAAGCTATGGGGGGCAATTCTTGCCGGGAAGACCTGGCATGGAGAATTTATAAATCGTCGTAGAGATGGGTCACTTTTTACAGAAGATACCTCGATTAACCCGGTATTTGACCGCAATGGTGAGATCATCAACTATATTGGGATCAAACAGGATATCACTGCCCGTAAAGATGACGAAAAGGTGCGGCGGCACTTGATCCATGATCTTGGGGAGCGTGTAAAAGAATTAACAGCATTGCACCAGGTTGCCCGCTTGCTGCAAACCCCAAATCTTTCTGAAATGGAAGCGATGCAAGGAGTGATAAATTTACTACCCCCCGCCATGCAGTACCCTGAGATTGCAAAAGCAAGGATCAGTACCCGCAGCAGCAGTTTTTCAACGGAGGGATTTAAAGAAACGCCGTGGAGCATTGAAAAGAGTTTTACCCTGCCAAGTGGTGAGTTTTGCAAAATAGAGATCGTTTATTTAGAGGAGCGTCCAAAAGAGGCGGTAGGTCCATTCCTTCAGGAAGAAACGGATCTACTGGGTACATTTGCGGAGAGATTGCAATCTGCTCTGGTTCGCCATTCAATGGAAAACAACCTGCGTCAGCGGGCTGAGAGGCTCTCAACTTTGGTAAAGGCTGGCAATGCCCTGAGCGAAACACTTCAGCCGGAGCATATCTATCCCATTATCAATCGTTACATTGGCAGTTCGATACCGTGTGATTTTTTGATCGTCTCTTCATTTGACAGGTTGACCGAAACAATCACTTGTAAATACCTGCATTCTTCTGAGGGGAGTCAGGATGTTTCGCACTTCCCACCCATTCCATTGGAGCCACCAGGACAGGGTACGCAGAGCCGGGTCATCCGCAGCGGTGAACCGCTGCTTTTATCCGATTATCAATCTGCGCTTAAAACGGCAAATACGAATTTGTATTTTAACGAGACAGCCGAAATTGTAGATGCCCCCACCTATGAAGAAGAGGAAGATATTCCCCGCTCTGCGATCATTGTGCCGTTAAAGACTCACGGGGTTACGGTGGGTGCTTTGCAGGTGTTGTCATCTAAATTAAATGCGTATACAGATGAGGATTTTCAATTTGTAGAGGCGCTTGCTTTTCACGTTTCAGCGGCATTATCGAATGCGGCGCTTGTTGCTAGCCTTGAAGATCGCGTCCGCCAGCGCACGGCAGAGGTGCAGGATTTATATGACAAGGCTCCCATTGGGTATCACTCTCTGGATGAAAATGGACGCATCATTACTGTCAATCAGACCCATTCAGATTGGCTCGGGTATGCCCGCGAAGAATTAATTGGGCAGCATGTGACGAACTTTTTAACGCCACAGTCACACGAGAAATTCAAAGTTTCTTTTACTGCCTTTTTAGAAAACGGAAGAATTAATAATAGTGAAATGGACTTTATTCGCAAGGACGGGTCCATCCTACCTGCATTGGTCAATGCGGTAGCCATTACTGACCAACACGGCAATTATCTAATGAGTCGCTCCACGATCATGGATAATTCGGAGCGCAAAAAGGCAGAGATGGCGCTCAAGCAAAGCGAGGAAACATATCGAGCTTTGTTTGAGAGTGCCAATGACGCCATTCTCATTATTGGGCTGGATCATACGATCATGAATGCCAACGCCAATTGCTCCAGAATTTTAGGATATTCCATTCAGGAATTGGTTGGCAAAAAAACAAGTGAACTGCTTCCACCTGATGAGCTTGGAGATTCGCTTGAGAAAACAAACCGCCTCTTGAGAGGGGAAAGCCTGCCCATTTACGAACGCAGACTTATACGGCAGGACGGCGGCGTAGTAGAAACAGAGATCAACCTATCACTCGTGCGGGACGAAGAGGGATATCCAAAATTTATTCAAAGCGTCATCCGTGAGATCACCGCGCGTAAACAAGCTGAAAATGCCCTGCGTGAGAGCGAAGAACAAAACCGCCTGCTCTTTGAAGAAGCGCCTGACGCCATGGTCTTGTTTAACCGCAGCGGCAGGGTGGTACAGATAAACCATGCAGTTGAAGCGATCTCAGGAATTTCGGGCAGCAAGATCATTGGAAATATGATCACGAAACTGGGCATTCTTCCACAAGACCTGGTAAAAGCATTGTCAGATACAAAGGTGGATCCATTTGAAAACAAAGGCAAGTTTGCGCAGTTGGATTTTCAACTCAGCCCTGACGATGGTGAGAAACGCCACATCAATGCGCGCATCTATGCCCTTAACCTGCATGGAGAACCTCATTACCTCGCATCCATGCATGATGTCACACTACGAAAACGGGCGGAAGAAGCCATGCAGATCGCCAATGCAGAAATGCAGCGCGCCTTGAATCTCAAGGATGAATTCCTCGCCAACATGAGCCATGAACTGCGCACCCCGCTCAACGCCATTCTTGGCATTACAGAAAGCCTGCTTGAACAAATATCCGGTCCGCTGAACGAGAAGCAGCAAAAATACCTGCAAACCGTTCTGGAAAGTGCCCAACATCTTCTGGAGTTGATTAATGATATTCTTGATCTTGCCAAGATCAATGCCGGGCGGATCGACCTTGAAATCACAGAAATTACATTAAACACGGTTGCGCAATCCAGCCTGCGAATGATCCGTCAATTAGCGCTCAAAAAGCAACTGACCGTGAACCTTGAGATCGAAGAAAACACCCGGTTGATACAGGCAGATGAACGCCGCTTAAAACAAATGCTGGTTAATCTTTTGGGGAACGCCGTCAAATTCACAAAAGATGGCGGGCAGATCGGTCTCCACATTATCGGAGACACTGAAAACAAAACGGTTAAATTCATCGTATGGGATACTGGAATCGGGATCAGCACAGAGGATATCCCGCGCCTCTTTCAACCCTTTATGCAGTTGGATGCCGGACTCTCACGCGGCAATCAAGGCACTGGCTTGGGGCTTACGCTTGTAAACCAAATGGCGCTCCTGCATGGCGGCAATGTTTCAGTGGAAAGTGAACTGGAAAAAGGATCAAGATTTACCATTACACTCCCCATGTATTCAGATAAATTTGAAGAATACAGATCCAAAACAGAGAAACAACTTCCGCCTCACACAACGGCGAAACTGCAAACTGAAGCTTCCCTTATTTTACTAGTCGAAGACACCGAGGTGATCGCCTCTCTATTATGCGACTACTTAAAAATACACGGATATCGGGTCATCACAGCCCAAAATGGATTGGAAGGAGTTGAAGCCGCTAAAACTGAAAAGCCTGATCTTATTCTGATGGATGTGATGATGCCTGAAATGGACGGATATGAAGCCACCCGCCGCATTCGCCTTCTGCCTGCGCTAGTCAATGTGCCGATCATTGCACTTACCGCTCTAGCCATGCCCCTCGACCGTGAAAAATGCCTTGCAGCAGGTATGACCGATTATTCCAGCAAACCGATCAAGCTAAAAGAATTATTAAACTTGATCGAAAGTTATCTGCATCGGGAAACTAAAAATGAAAAGTAAAGTCTTGATCGTGGACGACACCTACACAAGCCGTGAAACGCTCGAAGTGCTTTTGGAGCCGCATGGGTACACCCTCCTCACCGCCGAAAATGGATTGCAAGCTTTAAAACTTGCAAAAGAGACCAAGCCAGACCTGATCCTGCTGGATGTGATGATGCCCGGCATGGATGGTTTCGAAGTTTGCCGCCACATTCGTGCCACTCCAGAAATTGCGCAGATCCCCATCATCATCATCACCGCGCTGGACGATAATTCACTACGGCTGGAAGGTATTGAAGCAGGCGCAGATGATTTCATCACCAAGCCGTTCAACCGCCATGAACTAAGCGCCCGGGTTCGCACCATTGCGCGCCTTAATCGTTTTCGCCTGCTGCTGGAGCAAAGGGAAAGCCTGCAAGCCATGGCAGAACGGTTGATCAGCGCCCAGGAAAGGGAGCGGGCACACATATCAGGCATGTTGCATGATGAACTGGGTCAACTACTCACAGTAGAGTTGATGGATATACGAGATATCCAATCGATTCCGGGGCTTTCTGAAGAATTATTCAACCGGCTTGAAAACCTGCATACACAAACAAAAGAGATCGCAGAAAAAATTCGAAACATGGCACATGAATTACGCCCGGTTCTCTTAAACACCCTGGAATTAAAACCGGCGTTACAAGCACATTGCTCCAAGTTCTCAAATAACAGCCACCTGCCCATATACACCGATATTGATGATGCTGTCAATGAATTGAATGATGTACAAAAGGTGATCATTTACCGAACCTTGCAGGAAGCGTTGAACAACATCATCAAACACGCCAACGCCACCCAGGCATGGGTGGAGCTAAGCTGCGAAGAAGAAAGGATACTCCTGACTGTGCAAGATAATGGAAAAGGCTTCCCTGAAGGAACGCTCACAGACGGGATCGGCATAACCAGCATACGTGAAAGACTATCCATGGTGGGCGGCATCCTTAAGTTCTGCAACGGCAAAAATGGCGGCGCAATTGTAGAAGCCATACTCCCCGTAAAAATAAGTGAGTTACAAAGCAAGAAGGAGGAAAAATGATCCAAATTGTCATTGCGGAAGACCATCTTGTCGTTCGCGCGGGCATTCGGGCATTGCTTGAAAAAGTAGGTGACTTTACCATACTGGGGGAAGCATCCAATGGGGTCGAAGCCGTGGAGATGGTTGAAAAGCTCAACCCCGATATCCTTGTTATGGATATTATGATGCCAAGGTTGAACGGTATACAAGCTGCCGAACAACTTCGTTCCCGAAAATCAAAAGTGGGGATATTACTTCTTTCCATGTACAGCGACGAAGCGTTGGTATATCAAGCGCTTCAAAGCGGCGTAAACGGATATGTGCTTAAATCTTCGGCAAGCGACGAATTGGTAAACGCCGTCCGTGAAGTTGCCAACGGACGCAAATTCTTAAGCGACACAGTTTCAGAGATCGTATTGGAAAACGCCTTTAAGCCTCATCCAAAAATGGAATATCTAGACCTGCTTGCCAGCCTGTCACCTCGCGAGAGGGAAATCATGCAGTTGGTCGCGGAGGAGCATACCAGCAACGAAATTGCCGAAATTTTGACCATCAGCGAAAAGACTGTTGAAAAACACCGTGCCAACTTAATGGAAAAATTACGTGTTCGCAGCATGGCGGGGCTGGTTCGTTTAGCCGTCAAATTTCGCCTTGTAGACGGGGAGTAAAATATACAGGTAATTGGCAATGCAACATCTTCGCATAAAACGTTACACAAAAGGCTGTTTATGTCTCAATCCTTAAGCAAGATACTCATTGTAGATGACGATGAAGCCGGGCGCACCGCCCTCGTTTCCATACTTGAAGCAGATAACTACGAACTGTTTCAGGCGCATAGTGGCTTTCAGGCAATTGAAATTGCAAACCAAAAACACCCCGATATTATTCTCCTGGATGTGATGATGCCCGAAATGGACGGCTTTGAAACCTGCCGCCGCATTCGTAACGACCGTAATATTGCCGAGATCCCCATCATCTTTCTCACTGCGCTGGATGACCGTCAATCTTTATTACGCGGTCTGGAGGCAGGCGCCGATGGTTTTCTTACCAAACCCCCAGACCGGCTGGAACTTCGCATACGGCTGCAAACCATTGCGAGGCTAAACCGTTATCGAAAGTTATTGGATGAACGTAGTCATCTTGAAGAAGCTCACCACCAACTACTTGAAGCTTACGACGAAACCATTGAGGGCTGGTCGCGTGCCATGGACTTGCGAGACAAGGAAACCGAAGGACACACCCAGCGTGTTACAGAACTAACGGTGGAACTTGCCGGGTATTTTGGCATTGAAGACGAAACTCTTTTGCATATTCGCCGTGGAGCGCTCCTGCACGATATGGGTAAACTAGGCATACCCGATGCCGTGCTTCTGAAACCAGCACAACTCACCGACCAGGAATGGACGCTGATGAAGCAGCACCCGCAAATGGCGTACGATATGCTTTACCCAATCGAGTACCTGCGCCCAGCACTGGATATTCCCTACTGCCACCATGAAAAATGGGACGGTTCAGGATACCCGCGCGGACTTAGAGAAAAGGAAATTCCACTCGCCGCCAGGCTATTCGCCATTGTAGATGTGTGGGATGCGCTCACATCCGACCGCCCCTATCGCCCGGCATGGAGCAAGGAAAAAACACTCACATACATTCAAGAGCAATCTGGTATACACTTCGACCCGCAGATCGTAGAGCTTTTCACCCAAATGATAAAAAAATATATCACCCTTGAAGGGTGATATATTTTTTCGCTTTAGGCTGTATGCCTGAAAGCCCGCTAAACGCGCCTTGTATCTCGCGCATATCGGTTTCAATATCATCTGTAAGGTGATACACCTGTCCGACACGCATCACCTTTCCTTTGCCATCCACCTTTGCCATCACAATCGGCACACCTGCCGCCTTGGCAATATGATAAAAACCCCGCTTCCACTCTTTTACCTGGTAACGTGTTCCTTCAGGCGCAATGGTCAGAACAAATCGCTCTGACCGAGTGTACGCATCCACCATTTGCTCAACCAACCCGGTGCTCTTTTTTCTATCTACAGGAATCCCCCCGCACCAATAGAAAAACCAGGCGAAGGGACCGCGAAACAACTCCGCTTTGCCCATATAACGAACATTCGCCTTCAATTTGAAGATCACAGCCACAAACAGGAGAAAATCCCAATTTGAAGTGTGAGGAGCGCCGATAATAAGGTACTTTGGAAAATCTGGCAGCTTTCCCTCCACACGCCAGCCAGACAGGCGCATGGCAGTATTGCTCAATAAACGTACAAATGGGCTGATAATGGGTGTGTTGAAAATGGTTTTTTTCACTTTGAAAATCCTTTGCCAAACATCTTAACCCTGAAAAACAAATAAAGTCACCCTTGTAAACCAGTTTTTACCCTGCGGGTTTCGCCTAAAATATTTAACGTCAATAATGGATGAGGAGAAAAGGAAATTCTCGAACACGGAAAAGACGGATTGCACGGATAAAATCTTTATGACTTACGCAAAATTCACCCTGATAAACAGAGGTATGCGCAAGGCAATCGCAAAAAACAGAAACATGGCTGTGCAAAGTCTTAAATTCTTGACTCGCCTTACGCAATTTTCCGTAGGGGCAACCCGTCAAGGTCTGTCAGGGCTTGTATCCCAAAGAAAGGGTTTCCCTGGGGCAGGGCGACCCTTTCTGGCGAAAAAAGCTCTCATGGATGTGGGCGGGTCGCCCCCTACTGCGTAACATCAATTCTTAATGCGAAAAGCGCGAAGTAGGCGAATTTCGCCAAAATACTTTTTTATTCGCGTTATTCGCCTCATTTGCGTCATTCGCGTTAAGATTTTTTTTGTCTTGTAAAACGACGGCGCATCTTTTACATATGAGCTAAAAGATTTTGCGTAAGTCCTGATCTTTTAAAATCCATGTTTGACCGTGTCTTTCGTGCAATCCGTGTCCAAAGATTTTTTTATCCATTATTCACGACCCCCGCTGGGTATAATCTGAACCAATTGGAGAAAACCCGTCTCAAAGCCATGACCATAAAAACCTCCCTTCGTTCCCTCATCTATCAAAGCGAAAAAATAATTCAACGCCTGCGCTTTGCTTCCCAGCCTGCCAACCTGCCTGCATTACTCGGCATATCCTTTCCCAAAAGCGGCACCCACCTGCTCGACCAGATCCTGCTCGGCTTCTCAAACATCGCACCATATGCCAAACGGGTGCATTCTTTCTATGCAGAGTACGAAGGCGAAAGCGGAAAAAAACGCGACCCACAACAAGCATTGAACTGGCTCGACTCTCTTCGCCCGCGTGACGTTGCCTCTGCCCACCTCTTTGCCCGCCCCGAAGCCATTACCCGGGTATGCACCGAAAAATTTGCACCCTACTTCATCTTCCGCGACCCTCGTGATGTGGTCGTCTCACACGTCTTCTATGTCACTGATATGGAAGCGCGTCATGTTCATCACGCGTACTATCAATCCCTGCCTGATTTCGACGCAAGATTAAAAGCCAGTATTTTAGGGCGCCCCGATGCAGATATTGAATTTCCAAATATTGCAGAACGCTTCGAACCATACCTTGGCTGGTTAAGCCGACCCGAAGTTTTGACCATTCACTTTGAAGACCTGATCCACAATCGTGAAGCAACCCTCACCTCCATCATGGAGCACCTCCTCAAACGGATTCCGCTTCAAACTCCCCGACAGGTGATTCTCGACTCCCTTGAAACCGCCATCAACCCCAAAAAATCCCCCACCTTCCGCTCAGGCAAAACCGGCGAATGGAAAAAACATTTCACCGCTGAACACAAAAAGATATTCAAGGATGCCGCCGGAGACCTGCTGGTAAAACTCGGGTACGAAAAAGATAATGATTGGTAACAGAGTTACAAAAAAAGTGACAGCCGCCTTATACGCGGCTGTCACTTTTAACTTAACCAATGCAAGATCGTTTATTACTCGAAGATAACTGATCTGTACCCCAACGCATTGAAGAACTTAAGCAAGTACGCCTCTGCATTGGTCTTCGCCTGCGCCAAAATACCATCTTCCAGCGCAGCTTTACGAATTTCATCCTCCGCGCTTTGGCGGGCTAATGTCTCCAAATCTACCTGTCCCTGAGTCAACAGACCCGTATCGCGATCATAAACATATGATTTTTCATTATCCAACGTGGCAATAAAAATCTCAGTGGGAGGCAGGCGCACATACAACACCTGTCCGTCAAAACGCATATCCGAAGGCTGCAATTTTTCCATATCAATGCCTGCGATCACGATCCCGTGCGCCACGAATAACAACTTATCGCCAAACGCAAAGCCAAAGGTTCCCTGCCCGATCTCGGCGGTAATAACCTTCTCCACACTATATTGAATGGTTTCCAAACGGGCGAGCGCACGCACTTCGTTGATATATGTCACCGGATCAGGGATGATGGTCGGGGTGGGGTTTACCAATTGCGAAACTTGAGTTTGCAATGCGTAATTTGCCTGGCTTACCTGCTCAAATGGCTGCTGAGCGGCAACAGCGGTTTCGCGCACGGTCTGTACGATAAAATAGACCCCGGCAGCAAGCGCCACTAAAATCAGGATGGACATGATCGTGCTGAATGTATTTTTCATTTTTGTCCTTTCGACGTGTCTTTTATTATAGCAAGGTCAATATGCGGGCATACATACAAACCTGTAAGAACAAAAAAACTTTAGTCCTATTAACACTCTTATTTACGCTTGGATGTTCCTTCCCGTTGCAGGTGACACTGACAACACCCAAAGCGGCATCTACCCCTGTACCAACTTCAACACCGACGCAAACGCCTCTTGCCGCGCCGGAACTTGGCTCAGACCAGAATCCTTTGATCCTCGCCTTAGCCCCATCCACCGCCCCCAGCGAAGCCGCCATTGCCGCAGGAGATGTGCTTGCCGCCTACATCGAAACGCGGACGGGGTACAAGGTTGTCACCGTTATCCCCGCCTCTGAAGAAGCCCTCGTTGAAGCACTTGGTAAAGGCAATGCGCACATGGCTCCCCTTTCACCTTTTGGGTTTGCATTGGCATACAAAAATAATTCAGCCACTGCGCTGCTGGCACAAGTTCGCAATGGCAGGATGTTCTACGGCGCACAGATCATCATCAACCGTGAAAGCGAATTTGTAACGTATTTCGATGAAGAGCGCGGAGAGAATACCGCCGATGCTGCCATAGCGCTGCAACAGTTTGCAGATAAAAAGCCCTGCTGGAGCGAAGTGAAATCCCCATCCGGGTATGTGATTCCGCTTGGGTTGTTGAATCAGGCACAAATTAAAGTAAGAGCCGGAGCCTTCCTCGAAGGGCAGCCCAATGTGGTGCGCGGAGTCTACGCCGATGACATCTGCGATTTTGGCGCAACCTTCATAGATGCCCGCACATCTCCCACACTCGAAGCCGATTACCCCGATGTGATGGGCAAAGTTCAGGTGGCATGGCGCATTCCCGAGATCATCCCTTATGAAAGTATTGTCATGCCGCCAGATATCTCCACAGATATGCGCCGTAATGTGCAGCGCGCATTCATAGACTTTATGACCACGCCCGAAGGGAAAACCGCGCTGCAAACCATTTACGGGTTCGATGAAATGCTGCCCGTGAAAGATGCCGCCTACGCAGAATTCTTTGCACTCACAAATGCTTCAGGTTTGAATCTTTTGGATTTGATAGAATAGCGCGATGTTAAAAAAGTTATTTGTTTTTTTATGGCGGGCGGTTTTGATAGTGGCGGGGCTGGCTGTTCTTGGCTTGCTCATTTCACGCTTCAGCATGTGGGTGTATGCGCAGCCTAAAACGTACACTTTGGAAGATGTCCCCGTAAAAAAGGTTGCGATTGTCTTTGGCGCAGGTCTGCTAAGAGATGGTTCTGCCGGACCCGTGTTAAGCGACCGAATGCTGACGGCGGTGAATTTGTATCAAGCCGGAAAAGTGCAAAAGATACTCGTCAGCGGCGATAACCGTGAGATCAGTTATAACGAACCCGAAGCCGGACGACAATACGCCCTGGAGCGAGGCATACCCGATGAAGATATTGTGCTGGACTACGCCGGAAGACGCACATACGATACCTGCTACCGCGCCAAATATATTTTTGAAGTAGACAACGCCATTCTCATTACGCAGGATTTTCACATGCCGCGCGCGTTGACTTTGTGCAACTGGTTCGGTGTTGACTCTGTCGGCGTAGAAGCAGATAACCGCTACTTTCTTAAACGCTCACGCCTGTGGTGGAACTTCCGCGAGACCTTTGCAACCTCGCAAGCCGTATGGGATATGCTCATTGCCAAACCGCTGCCCGTGATGGGTGAACCGGAGCCGATACAATAACCCCTACACAAAGTACACAAGAATCATTTTTCTCAAGGGTCTCTGTGTGCTCTGTGGTTAAAATCTTTTCATGGAGAAAATTATGAATCGTGAAGAAGCCCTTGCCCTTGTACGTGAATATGTCAAAAGCGAAAGCCTGGTGCGCCACATGCTTTCTGTCGAAGCCGCCATGCGTTTCTATGCCGAGAAATTCGGCGAGGATGTAGAGACCTGGGGGCTGGTGGGTCTGCTGCATGATTACGATTGGGAAATTCATCCCACACTGGAAGAACACCCTCAAGCCGGTGCGCCCCTGCTGCGTGAGCGCGGTGTACCCGAAGATATTGTGCAGGATATTTTGAGCCATGCCGACCACCTCAACATGCCGCGCGATACCCTGCGCCGAAAAGCCATTTGCGCCTGTGATGAAGTGACCGGTCTAATCACCGCCGTTGCACTCGTCCGCCCGTCACGTTCCCTGTTCGATCTCGAAGCCAAATCGGTCAAGAAAAAGTGGAAAGATAAAGCCTTTGCCGCTGGAACCAACCGCGAAGAGATGGAACACGCCGCAAAAGAATTTGGCATTGACGTTTGGGAGCATGTGGACAACGTCATTCAAGCCATGCGCAAGATCGCGCCCGAACTGGATTTGGTTGGGAATATTAGATGAAAAAACGCCAGTTTGTATTTGCGCTTGCCCTTGTCGTTACGGCTTGTGCCGCAGAGGATATCTCAGCCCCGTACAACCCACCCACCCCCATCGTCAGCCACGAACCGACGATCTTCGATATTGATATTCCTGAACATGCATCTGAAGAACGCCTGAATGACCCGCGTCCCAACATCATCCTCGTGATGACAGACGACCAACCCTATCACACCGTTGATTACATGCCCTTCGTCAAGACCGAGTTGATCAAGAACGGCGTACAGTTCGAGAATGGAGTTGTCACCACGCCCTTGTGCTGCCCGAGCCGCTCCAGCATTTTATCGGGACAGTACGCGCACAACCATAATGTATTGACCAATACCCTTCCGCTTGGTGGGGCAACCAAATTTGACCCCTCGCTCAGTTTCTCGATCCTCATGCAAGAGGTCGGTTACCGTACCGCCTACTTTGGCAAATACCTGAATAATTACGAAGATGTTCAACCCTACGGCGCTATGCCGCCCGGGTGGGATGTTTGGAAGGTTTTTCTCAGTAAGAACCTCTCAGGCGGCGAAGAAGCCGGACACATGCAATACTATTACCGCTTCAGCCAGTCCGAAAATGGCGCTATTGTGGAATACAAAAATAACGAGCAAAGTTTCAGCGCAGATGTCGTCACACGCAACGCGCTTGAATTTATCCGCGATTCTGTCAACGAGCCGTTCTTCATGACAGTTGGATACTACAACCCGCACTCACCCTACATTTGGGCGCCCAGGCATAAAGATTCCTTCCGTGCCAGCACCAATTGGGATTGGGTTCTTTACCGCCCGCCCAGTTTTAATGAGAAGGATATCCGCGACAAGCCGGATTATATTAGCGACCTCTCGCCTCTTTCTGAAGATGAGCTGAATACCGCCCATTTGCAGATTCTACGCTCGCTCCTCTCTGTAGATGACGGCGTCGCATCCATTGTTGCCGCACTTGAAAAAGCCGGGCTGGACGAGAACACCATCATCGTCTACATCTCCGATAACGGCATGACCCTCGGCGACCACCGCTTTGGCGTAACCAAGAACTGCCCCTACGAATCGTGCATAAAAATTCCGTTCATTGTGTATGCCCCCGGCTATTTTGAAGCGCGTACCGATACAAACCTGGTAGCAAATATTGATCTCTACCCAACCTTTGCAACCTGGGCAGGCTTCGATGTGCCTGAAACAGTGGACGGCGAAAGCATGGCTGCCCTGCTGGAAGACCCATCCACACCCTGGCGCGACGAAATTTTGCTGGAACATTGGCCCACCGAAGACGGCGTCGGTTCGCTCATTCCTGAGTTTTACTCCATCCGCACGCATGAATGGAAATACACCGAGTACTCCACCCGCGAAGTGGAACTGTACGACCTGGTCAACGACCCGTATGAATTGCTGAACGTTGCCGGGAAAAGAGACTACCGCGATATACAGGCAGAGTTGAAGGTGCGTTTGCAAGAACTAAAAAAAGAATAATTACCACAATTCCTCACCGCAGTTTGCATCAAGACAACAAAAACGCAAATCATTTGAAAAGGAGTGTATTTCTGATTAGAGATACACTCCTTTTATCTCCAACGCCAAAGGAGAAATAAAAGGAGAAATTATGAAATTCCAACGTTCGTTATTCGTAGTTCTGTTTGTTTTGATATTTGCTCTATCCGCCTGTGCCCCGGCAGCCACCGAAGAGCATACCTCTGCACCGCATTGGACGTATGAAGGCGAAGAAGGTCCAGCCCACTGGGGTGACCTTGACGCTTCCTACTCTGCCTGCGGTACAGGCGAAAACCAATCGCCCATTGACGTATCAGCGCCCACCGATGAAGATTTGAGCAATATCGCCTTCTATTACCAACCAAGCGAAGTCAACATCCTCAACAACGGACACACCGTTCAGGTTAATTATGATTCGGGCAGCTATATTGAATTGGATGGCGTCCGCTACGACGTGGCTCAGTTCCACTTCCACGCACCCAGTGAACACAGCGTGGACGGAAAATTATTTGCCGCCGAAATCCATATCGTCCACAAAAGCGCAGACGGCGCCCTGGCAGTTGTAGGCATTCTTTTGGAAGAAGGCGCGCAGAACGCCTCTTACGCTCCCTTCACCGATAACCTCCCCGCAGAACAGAGCGAAGCCAGCGACGCCGGAGTTCAGATCAATGCCGCCGATATGCTCCCTGCAGAACAGACCACCTATCGCTACAGCGGTTCATTGACCACCCCGCCTTGTTCCGAGGGTGTCAACTGGTTGTTGATGACCACACCGGTACAAGTCTCTGCCGAACAGTTACATGCGCTTGAGTCTCTTTTTGAAGGCGGCAATAACAGACCCGTTCAACCGCTCAATGACCGCACTTTGGTCGAAGATAACACTCCATAATCACAACTACTTAGCAAGGGATATAATTTGCGGAGGTTTTTATGAACCTCCGCAAATTTATTTTCCCCCTCATCATAGGCTCAATCATATTTTTTGGATGCGGCTCCCCTGCCGCGTTTGCAACTCCCACGCTCCCGCCTCCAACCCCAACCCTTACGCGGACTCTCCAACCCACGCCTGCACCTACGCTGACACCGACTCCCATCCTCGCAGCCTACCCGTGGAAGCACGTCTGGATCAAACTGACAGCGACGAGTCCGCTGAATGCGGCGAATCAATTTGGGTTGTCGGAAGAGCCGCTGTTCGTCATCTACACCGATGGGCAGGTGATTGCGGCAGATGCAAAAAAATCCTCAGTCCGCACCCGCTATCTCAACACGAATCAAGTCTGTTCATTGGTTGGGTATTTTGAGGAGTTGGGCGTTTACAAATTGGAAGACCTGCCCGCCACAGACGAGACCAACCCGATCTACGATTTTGGGTCCAACTTTACACCCATAGACGATGGACGCATTGTTACCCTGACCATCAACATGACCAGCCCGCATCAGGTCAGCTTTTTTGAACCGTACCGGCAATTTTTGCGCTGGCCCATGCGCAAGGCGGTGGATTATTTGGAAACGTATAACCCGGGTGGGTTCACACCCTATCAGCCAGACCGTTTGATCTTGTTCGTTCATGTAGGGAGGGACGAAACAGCGGATGCAAAAGCGAAGCCCCAACCCTGGGACTTGGATTCGCCTGTCCTGAGCGAACTGACAGACAAACCATATACCCTTCTCGAAGGGCAGCCAGCCGCAGATGTATACAAACTTTTGACGAGCAGTCAAAGCAAAGTTTTTCTTGAAGATGATATAGAATACACCCTCGCTTCACGCTTGCTTTACCCGCACGAAATTGTGAATACAGGAAACGCTCCCATCGCCGTACCAACCGATTCTCTTTTCCCTGTTAATTGTGACCCGTAAATCTTAATCAAGGAAAAAATGCCGACTAAAACACCCTCTATTATTTCTATGGTAGTCACCGTGCTTTTGCTGTTGATTACCGCCACGATTGGACTCTTCGGCTTGATAATTGCGCTGAACGGATACAACGACCGCGCCGGTGGTCCTGCCTTGGCGGTCACATTTGCCTGCAATGGCATGGCTGTTCTTCTTGCCGCCATTATGGCGTGGAAACTTCCCGCATGGCTGGTCAGTAAATTCAACTTAAACGGGGCGCTGGCAGTGGTTATATCCATTCTTGCGGGCACAACGGCAGGCGGCATCTTGTCTTTTATTTCTGTTTTCGTTGGCATCTTTATTGCCGATGCGATCTGGAACGCAAGATAAGGTCTGGGAGCAGGACCAAGCCGAAAGACAGTCTGAAGCGGCTGTCTTTTATTTTCGCTTAGACTTAGTTTGACCAATAAACTAATCCCCTGTACAATATTTCAATCCCCAAAAAACTTACGGTATGATACAAAACTTATGGAATTCTTAACCTCACCCACTCAAAAATTTGATTTGCCCAAACGCATTGCACGTCTGGGCGAACTTGCCACCAATTTGTGGTGGTCCTGGCACCCCGAAGCCGCGCACCTCTTTGGACGTTTGGATTACGACCTCTGGGAACGCCTCGGTCACAACCCGATCCGCCTGCTGAATGAAGTCGGTCGGGCACGTCTTAACCAACTATCCAAAGACAAAGAATATCTCGAACAATACGACGCGCTCTTTGCCGCCTTTGATGAATATTTCAGCAAGACATCCTGGTCGCAAAAGACTCACAAAGAGTTGAAAAAGCCCATCTCTTATTTCTCGATGGAATACGGCTTGCATGAAACCCTGCCGATCTACTCTGGCGGTTTGGGCGTGCTCTCCGGCGATCATCTCAAAGAAGCCTCTGACCTGGGTTTGCCCTTCATCGCCGTCGGCTTCATGTATGCGCAGGGTTACTTTACCCAGCGCATCACCGAAGACGGCTGGCAGGAAGCCCTCAACAACCCGCTCAACTTTGAACATCTTCCCGTTTCCCTCGTCACCAAAAACGGCAAACCCGTCACCGTCTCCTTCGATTTCCCCGATAGAAAACTGACCGCTCAAATTTGGGAAGTACGCGTGGGGCGTGTGCCGCTTTACCTGCTCGATTCCAACGTGGAAAGTAACAGCGACTATGACCGCCTGCTCACCGCCCGCCTCTACTGGTCTGACCTGGATCGCCGCATTATGCAGGAAGTTCTGCTGGGAATTGGCGGAGTCCGCGCTTTGCGGGCGTTGGGATACGACCCCGCCGTCTGGCACATGAACGAAGGTCACGCCTCTTTCTTAACCCTTGAGCGGATTCGTGAGCAAGTGGCTAGGGGCGCCGCCTTTGCCGATGCCGCCGCAAAAAACCGTGGACAGAACGTCTTCACCACCCACACCCCCGTCCCGGCAGGGAATGACGAATTCCCACTCTGGCTGATCGAAAAATACCTCGGCAACTACTGGGGTGAGCTTGGTCTCACCCGCGAACAATTCATGGACGTAGCCAAACACACCACCCCGCATGGCGATATGTACTCCATGCCGGTACTTGCCCTCAAACTCTCCGGCGGCTCGAACGGCGTTTCTGAACTTCATGGCGAAGTCTCCCGCGATATGTGGAAGTTCCTCTGGGCAGACCGCGATGTGAAAGACGTCCCCATTCAATACGTCACCAACGGCGTCCATACCCGCAATTGGATGGCACGTCGCATGAACATCCTGCTTGAAAAGCATCTCGGCGATTCCTGGTACGAAAACCTCGACGACCACGACCTGATGGAAAAGATCGACCAGATTCCTGACAAGGAATTATGGGCGGTTCACCTGCATCTTAAACGCAAGCTCGCCTTCTACCTCAAAGAACGCGTCCGCGACCGCTGGACGCATGGCGGCTTTCACCCAGTTCAGGTTGTCGCTTCGGGCGTGTTGATCAACCCCTACGCGCTGACCATTGGCTTTGCCCGCCGCTTTGCCACCTACAAGCGCGCCAGCCTCATTCTCTCGGATGTGGAACGCCTGCTCGAGTTGATTAACCGTCCCAACATGCCAGTGCAGATTATCTTTGCCGGCAAGGCGCATCCCGCCGATGACCCTGGCAAGAAGCTCATTCAGCAGGTTTATCGCACCGTCAAGAAAGCAGAAACCGGCGGACGCATCGTCTTCATTGAAGACTACGAAATGAACCTTGCCCGCTACCTCGTTCAGGGTGTGGATGTGTGGATGAACACCCCCCGCCGCCCCTACGAAGCCAGCGGAACCAGCGGCATGAAAGCCGCCATCAACGGCGTGCCCAATTTCTCCATTATGGACGGTTGGTGGTGTGAAGCCTACAACGGCAACAACGGCTGGAAGATCGGCGATGAAACGCACTACAACACCAATGAAGAGCAGGATGCGGCAGATACAGAAAGCCTGTTCAGCACACTCGAACATCAGATCATCCCCAAATACTATAACCGCGACCCGCGTGACCTGCTCTCTGCCGACTGGCTTGCTTTTATGAAAGACTCCATGAAGACGGTCATTCCGCAATTCTCCACCCGCCGCATGGTTAAGGAATATGTAGAGAAGTTCTACATCCCTGCATTAAATTCGTAGGGACAGGGCTTGCCCCTGTCCTTGTTTAGAAAGAAAGGGCGACCGTAAAGGTCGCCCTTATATGGATGCCTATGTTCCCCGAGATCACAGTCACTGAACTTGCCGAAAAGCTAAAAACGGACGAAAAATTCATTCTGCTCGATGTGCGCGAACTCAACGAGTTGAACCACGCCAAGATCGAAGACAACCGGCTTGAGGTCACGCCTTTGAGCCGCCTGGCAAGCGAGGGACCCGCCGCATTGTCAGAAGCAGTCCGCGCACAGGATATCCCGGTCTATATCCTTTGTCATCATGGCAGCCGCAGTGTGCAGGTGACCATGTGGCTTGCGCAACAAGGATATAAAAATATCTTCAACATACGCGGTGGAATTGATGAATACGCAAGGCGGGTGGATAAATCAGTAGGTATGTATTAACCCAAAGCAATAACACAGGAGGGGCGACCGTAAAGGTCGCCCCTCCTGTGTTTTAAACCAGACTGCCACCCGCAAGGGGTGGCAATCGTGGGGCGCTGTGGCTTCCTTTGACTTACTTGAGGAGGGATGCCACAGCGCTGGGTTTATTACTACTATCCATTTGAGACATCACCTCCTCCTTTCTAAAAGATGGCGGTTCAGTTTGTTTGCCCCGTCTAATAATGCTGAAAGTATGCCCCAAAGTAATTCGGATGTCAATAGGCTGAATAACGTTTTTCATTTCAGTTTAATTATTTCTTCATCCCATACCCTAATTGCTTTAGCATGTACGGGTCGTTGCGCCAGTCTTTTGAAACCTTCACGCGCAATTCCAAAAACACCTGCCGCCCGCCCATATCTTCGATCTCTTTTCTCGCGGCGCTGCCAATGCTCTTTAGCATTCTGCCGCCTTCGCCGATCACAATTCCCTTTTGCGATTCACGTTCCACCAAAATGGTCGCAGCGATGTACGCCATGCCATTCTCGCGTTCCTTGAACTCATCAATGCGCACCGCCATGCCGTGCGGAACTTCGTCACGCAACTTGAGCAAACAGGATTCGCGGATAAGGTCGCTGGCGATCTCTTTTTCGTAGAGGTCGGTGATCTGGTCTTCGGGATATTCCGCCTCACGCTCAGGGACGGCTTGAATCAGCGCTTCGGTCAGTTCGCCAAGCCCAAGCCTTCGCGCCGCAGAGATGCGCATCACAGATGCGTTTTCCATCAGTTTCACATATTCGCTCTCGCGTGTGGATAAATCGTCGGGTTGGATAAGGTCTATTTTGTTCAACACAAGCATCCGTGGAGTGCGATGCGAGACGCTATTAAGAAGAATGGAGATGGTCTTGTCTTCATCCGTTGGCGGAGTTGAAGCATCCACCAGCCAGAGGATTAAGTCTACGCCGGTAAGGGCATCTTCTGCTTCGGCGTTCAAAAACTCACCGAGTTTGTGTTTGGCATTGTGAATGCCGGGAGTATCGACGAAGATAAGTTGGGCATCTTCAAGGGTGAGAATACCAAGTTGTTTTTTGCGCGTGGTCTGCGGACGCGGCGAAACTGCCGCGATCTTCTGCCCGAGCAAGGCATTAAGCAGGGTTGATTTGCCCACATTGGGATGCCCAACGATGGCGATAAAACCAGAACGATGATTTGTCATTGAATCTCTTTCACTAGATAATATTCACCGCGTTCAAAACCACGGTCTAAGTAATATTGGCGTGTGCCAATGGCAGATATAACTGCCAGCCTGCCAAAGCCTTTTTGTTTGGCGAGCTTTTCCGCTTCTTCAAGCAGGCGTGTGCCCAAGCCCACATGCTGCGCCGCTCCGCTTTTTTCTGCGCCAACAGGCAGAGACTGCCCATACACATGCACTTCACGGATGAGCGCCGCACCTGAGAGGTCGGTTATACCGGTTTGCGGAGATTCTGTGGAAGGGAGCGAAAGGCGAATAAAACCCGCCAGCCCGTCTTCGTTTGTATCGAATGAGATGAAGTGTTCTTCGGCGCTTCCGGCGGGGTACACATGGTCGTGCAGTTGCAGGGATGCCAACTCGATGGTTTTGCCTTTTACCTCACGGCAGCGAATGCACTGACAGCGCTCTCCACGCCGCTTGAGTTCAGCGAATACATCCTGCCGCAAACTGGTTCGGCGGTTGCCTTCCACCACGTTGTTGGAGGGAATATCCCGAATGACGCGGTTTACACGGCAATAGCGCGGAATGGATGGTTTGATCGCAACGATCAGGTTTACAAGCTCGTCGGTGGTGTAGGGGTGAAACTCTCCGCGCTGCCAGTATTCGTACAACTCGGCATTTGCAAGTAATTGATTCGGGTAAATTTTTATCTCATCGGGGCAAAAGCCCTGCCACATGCGGGCAAAGTCTTCACCGTCACTTTGCGGGGTTGCGCCGAGCAGGTTTGGCATCCAATGCAGCACGATCTTAAATCCGGCGGCACGCAATAACGCAACGGCTCTACGTGTACAGTCCACATCGTGCCCGCGCTTGTTGATGCTCAGAATGTGGTCGTCAAAACTTTGGGCGCCCATTTGCACCTTGGTCACACCAAGATGACGAAGCCATTTGATCTCATCTGGATTGATCTCATCGGGGCGGGTTTCAATCACCAGACCTACATTGCGGTGCGGAGCAGTCTCATTAACCTGTTGCAGTTCAGCAAGGTCAAGCGAGAAAGGTGCAGTTGGCGTCGGTTCTTGCGGCGGTACAGCCTGTGTGCCGTTCATGGCATCAAAACAGCGGGCAATGAACCATTCCTGGTAATCACGCCGGTACGAAGACCATGTGCCGCCGAGAATAAGCAGTTCGATCTTATCGGTGGGATGCCCCAGGTTCTTCAACGCGCGAATGCGATTGGTGACCTGCTCGTACGGGTCAAATTTATGTTCGAGCGCGCGCATTGCCCCGGGTTCATCGGGCAGGTAGCTTTTTGGCATCCGCACATCGGTGGGGCAAAAGATGCACTTGCCCGGGCAGGGGTAGGGTTTGGTCAGCACCGTCACCGTGGTAACACCCGAAAGGGTACGCATGGGCTTCATGCGAATCTTTTCAAGCAGGGCTATATCCGGCTCCATTTGTCCGGCATCTACCAATTCTTTGTAGGCGGCGACCAGTGCGGCTTTGTTCAGGTATCCGCCCCCCTCCAGAGGGTGACGGCGAATCAGCTTCATTACATCTTCGCCCGTGCGGATCTGTTCCAGCAGGGAATGCGCCAGCTCCATCTTTTGGGGGGTCAGCGCATTTATTTTTTTCCAGCGTTGTCTTTTTTCGGTAAATTCCATAAATAGTATGGCGGGATTATACCGTTAGTCTCGCGGGTTATAATCTTTGTATGAATTTAGAAGTTACCAGAAAACTGATCGACTTGAATCATCGTTTCTATGAGCAGTTTGGAGATTCGTTTTCCGCCACACGTCAGCGGCTGCAACCGGGTGTGCAAAAGATTCTTGAAGCTATAAAACCGGATGAAACTGTATTAGACCTTGGCTGCGGGAATGGATTTTTTCTACGCACCTTGCATGACCGCGGACATAAGACAGCGCTTCTTGGCGTGGATTTTAGCCTGCCCATGCTTCGGGAGGCTGAATCTACACCCGGGGTGGATTTTTGGGAAGCAGACTTAAGCCGGTTATCTATACACAGTGAGCAGTGGATAGTGGCAAGCGGTAAATGGCAAGTGGTGACAATGTTTGCCGCGCTGCACCATATCCCATCTACACAGATGCGTTTGGATATTTTACAAACCGTGCGGATGCTGTTGAAGCCAGGTGGCAGGTTCTATATTTCCAATTGGCAGTTCTTGAATAGCGAGAAGTTGAAAAGGCGCGTCCAACCGTGGGAGCGGGCGGGGTTAACCGAAGCGGATGTGGATGACGGGGATTACCTGCTCGATTGGCGCGGCGGTGACGGCGAAGGGCTGCGGTACGCGCACCAGTTTTCAGCGGAGGAACTGGCTGGGTTGGCTGGGCAGGTTCAAATGAAGGTGGAAGCGGAGTTTTTGTCAGATGGGGAAAATGGCAGGCTGGGGTTGTATCAGATCTGGCGGGGTATTTAATCTATTCGTTCACGATCACTTTATCGCGCCCTGTCCGTTTTGCTTGATACAGCGCGGCATCGGCTCGTTCTATTAAGATATCGAGGGTGTCGTTGCGGTTGGCTTCAGCGACGCCGATACTGGTTGTGATATGAAGGTCACCTTCATCGGTTGGAAAAATATTTTTCTTGATGGTGTAACGCAAGCGTTCTGCGATGATACGGGCGCTTTCAAGTGTGGTTTCAGATAAAAGGATAATAAATTCCTCCCCTCCATAGCGTATGACGAGGTCGGTGGCACGTGAGTGTTTTAAGCAAAGATTTGCCAATTGCTGCAATATCTGGTCGCCTATCGGGTGCCCGTGGGTGTCGTTGACCTCTTTGAAATGGTCGATATCAAATATCATCAAGCTGAAGGGGCGGTTAATACGGCGGGAGCGTTGAAATTCAAATTCACCGATCTGGTACATGCCCCGGCGATTATAGATGCCGGTGAGGGCATCGGTAAGCGCCTGTGTTTGGGTTTCTTTGAAGAGGCGTACGTTTTCGAGGGTTACAGCTACCTGGTCTGCAAATTCGGTGGCAGTTTTCACATCGATCTCTTTAAAATTTTCGGATGTTGCCCTATCAATGGCAAGAAGCCCGATTGTCTTTTGCTGTGCGATCAGAGGGACGCCTAGCCATGAGCGGATGTGGTCGTTAGGCGGCAGTTTGAAGGCTTTGTAGATGCGCCACGGTTCGGGGATGGTGAGTGGTTTGCCGGTGCGGATGACCTCGCTGTTGGGGTTGTCGCCGGGGATCGTGAAGCGCACTCCAAGCACTTCAGACATATCTTCCCAGCCGCGCCCACCCACAATAACGAGTTCGTTACCTTCCAGCATTTGTACCGAGGCGCTTTCGTATGGCACCACCTGGTTTAGCTGCTCGAGAATATGAACAAGCGCCTGATCCATTTCCAATTTTTCTGCGATTGCCACGCCTGCTTTCCGCAGGGTTTCAGAGGTATCGGCGCGGCGTTTTGCTTCTTCCATGGTTTGAAACTTTTCGAGGGCGAGGGCAACCAACCCGGCAGCCTGTTCGCTGAGTTCTATTTCTTCAGAGTCAAAACGGTGGCGTGTTTCAAAAGAGATGATCAGCGCACCCAGTTTTCCTTTTTTTGTGATCAGCGGAAGAGCCAATGCCGATTTAGTGGGAAATCTGCCGGTAATTGCATGAGAAACATAAGGGCTGTTTTCCACATCTTCCACGGCGAGGGTACTTTCCTTTTCCAGAACGGAGCGGGTGAAGGTTTGCTCGCTGGGTGGAAAGGAAAGTTTGGCGTATGTATCCCTTAACGGCCCATAAGCCGCCAGGGGTATGGTGCGTAGGTTTGTTTCATCCCACATGGTGAGAAAGCAGCCATCGGCATCTATAAGTCCTGCAAGGCGTTCTGTGATGGTTTCTGCCATCTGTTGCAAGGTATCTGCCTGTAAGGATACAGTGACGATTTCTTGAAGCAAGCCCATCGCTCGTTGACGATTGATGAGTTTTTTAGCGGTTCTTGAATGTGATTCTGCAGCGCCAAAAATACTGGCGGCAGTGCGAAAGGCATCCAGTTCCAGCGCTGTCCACTGCCGTTCAGAACGGGTTTCATCAAAGGCAAGAAATGCCCACCACATATTATTTACAAAGACCGGCACAATTGCCAGTGAAAGCGTGCCGAGTGGATGTATAAAAACTGATTCTTCCCTGGGGAAATTTTGAATCAGACCATGGATCATATGCCCCTTTGTCATGATCTTTACCCAGCGCGCAAAGCCTGCTTTTGTCATATCCACATTCTTCAGTTGCTCACCATCAAGCAGGCGTGCCGCCCCGGGGGCTGCCCATTCATGGGTCAAACTTGATAATACTTTGCCATTGACACTCGAATTAACAACAACGTACACGCGGCTTACATCTGCGGCTACGCCCAAGTCTTTGAGTACGCCTGGAATGTTCTTTTCCCATTCGGATGATTTTAAGAATTCTTCCGCTGCGCGGCTGATGGCAGACATGATGGCGCTGTGGCGGCTAAGTTCGTGTTCTTTTTCTTTACGAAGGGTGATATCGTGCAGGGTGAGTACCACGTTGGTCTCATCTGCCCGCGAGTTGACCAGGGATGAAACAGATGCTTCGAAGGTTTTTTCGGCATCTCCAAAGGCAAACCCCACTTCACTTCGTTCTTTGCCGCTATCGAGCAGGGATGAAAATAGATGCCTGAATGGGGAGGCTATTTGTTCAAAAGGCTGCCCAATGACCTCGTCTTCTGTAATATGGAGCAGGCTTTCTATCACTGGGTTAATATAAAGAATGCGTTTTTTTCCGTTTAGGACGATGACACCATCCTGCATATTCTTTAGAACAGAAATATATTCAAGCGAGAGGGCTTCAGAAAGGCTGTATCGCAGGGTGGACCATGCCAGACCAATGGCGGCTGGCAAAAAGAACAGGGGGGTGAAATCAACCCCTTTAAGGGGCGATGCTCCAAAATAAAAAGCTGCAATGGCAAAGATCGAAATGGCGATGCCCATGATCACAAAACTAATATGAAGCCGAAGAGCACCCGGGCGCTGCAAAAATTCCATGGTGAGGATGATCCCTGAAGCAATCAGAAGGAACACCGAAAGCACGATCTGAATCCGCGATCCGATCTCAAAATGGACATCCAACAGGGACATTCCGTCTATTGAGATAATTGATGCGTTGCTCCACATCAACTGATGAAGCGGATTTGTCCATATCAGAACCATAAACAGGGAGGCAACCGCCCAAACAATGAAACGGAAACGCGGGGTGATCAGGTGCGCCCTGCCTGTGTAATCCAGCGCAAAGAAAAATATAAATACAGGCACAGAAATAATGCCAATATATTCAACATTAAGGATCAACAACATATAAGCAAGTGTGGAAAAAAATATTTCAAGCCCATATGTAAATGACCACAACGCCATGGAAAGCATAACCCAGGCAAATGAAACCACACCCGCAGCAGGGCGCCGCCTCCACGCATAAAGCCCCAGCAGCGCGTAAAAAATAGCTGCAAGGGTAAACACGAAGGGAATCAAAACTTCAAGAGGCGTCATAGATCCTATATCTATTTTAATGCCATACCATTCAAAAGTAACGCAATAAAAATATAGTATTTACAAAACACGCCGGGTTTCCCCGGCGCACTTTCTATTTGATAAAGTAGACCTCTTGCATAAGTAACTTAAGTTGCCGTCCGAGTGCTCGAAGCCGAAGGGCGATGCGGGCAGGTGGATCCATTCGCGCAAGGTATGTTACGTGGGAGTGCATTAAGACTTCCACAAGGGTTCTATTACAGGATCACGTTTTGAGGCGAAACCACATACTGCCACCAGTTGTGATGGATGCCGTTCTGCCTGCCTGCTGTTCGCGGGAAGTGGTTGAACCACCATTTATGGTGTGCGCGAATTTCCCCGCCGCCCCACTCGTTCGCATCCACCACGCGAACATCCCCTTTGAAATTCGGAAAGTTGAGCAGCCAATCGTAGCATTCGCTTGCAACAGGGGTTTTGTTCCCCCAATCGTAATCTGCCTGACTGCTGGGCGCAAAATGGATGTTTCCACAGGCGGCTTTGCCGGGGGATGTTTTATCGTAGCGGATGAACCGCTTCCACAGGTTGGCTTCGCCGCTTAGTTTACTAAATGTCTTTTCCAAAATGGACTCGGCGCGGTGTCCGTACGCTTCGAGCATTTCGCCGACACCGCGTTCATACGAAAAGCCCATCACTACAAAGCGGCGTTTGCTGGCAGAGGTGTTTGCCAATGGCGGTGCATTGCACCAAAATGCACCCGGTCCTGCCATGGTCGATTCGTAAAAACCGGCATAGGGAAAACCGAATATCCAAACTTCGTCGATCTCATTACGCGCCACTTTTTGCAGAATGTCGTACTCTGCAAGGAGGGCGTGATAGTTCACCTCTTGCGGCATGTGCGGAGCGGCAGTGCGGTTCAACACATCGAGATAGGTTTGGGGGGTGTACCGAAAGCCATCCGTCTTGGCTGGGAATTCATTCACATCGATCCGTTGGGCGATCTCGTAACGCGCCAATCCCCTGCTCGCTTCGGTCAGGTCTGCCATGAAGCCCACCAATAGGTCTGAGGTGTTCTTCCAATTCATTTTTCTGGAAAGGGTATTCCCCGCCGCATCCATGACTGGATCGATATTAATAACCAAGACCCGGCTGCGTGTGATCTGAGCGGGTTCGGTGGCGCTGTCTTTTGGGTAGGGCGATGGGCGGAAAAAGTTGATGAGCATTTCCAGAAAATTGGGCATGGGAGTAACTCCTTGGATTACGGCATGTTGAGAGCAAAGTAAACCTGTCCATCCACCGCAATATATAGCACGTGGTCTGGGCTGACGGAGATGGCGTCCACCTGCGTGCGGGGGATCGGAGCGTTTGTTTCACTGGCAGGCTGGAATTGATTTTGCAGTTCAAGGGTGTGTGCGGCAAAACGCATAATGCTTTGGTTTTCCGCATCTAATAACAGAATGGATGGATCAGGCGGGGCGGCAAAAGTGATCTGGGTAAAGTGCGCCGTACCGAACAGGTCTATGCCTTCGTAGGCAGGGTATGGGTTGGTTTTGTTTACCGGGTCTTTGCATTCTGAAGCGCTCGGGTTGGCACGGCTGTAGATACAGGAAGAGACGCGTCCATCGGCATGGAGCAGGTGCATTTCATCGCCAGAGATGACAAAGTCGATCACATCTTGTGTGGGGGTTTGCTGGCTGAAGAAAAAGTATGGGCGGTCAAGGAAGGCGGCTTCTTTTCCAAGGTACACCCATACCGCGCGTGATTGTGCATCCAATACATAGAGATTTCCAGCGTCCAGCGCGAAACTGGTGACACGGTTCCAATTCGTATCGGGTGGGCTGAGCAAGCCAACCTGTGGAGTACCACCTGGCTTGCAGTAAAGCAGGTTGCCCACGGCATCAATGCCCAGCACGGTGGCGCCGTAAATGTTGGTAATTGGCAGGATCAAAATATCCACCAGCGGACCCGCCGGGTTGTTGCTGCCGGGTCTGCAATCGAAGGTTGTATCCAATTCGAAGCCGCCGCTGCCCGATGGGATGGCGCGCAGTACTTCGCCGTTTGCAGCATTGAGCAGATAGATATCATTTTCTCGGGCTGCCATGCGGCTGATCTCGATGCCAAGCCTCGAACTGAATGCCGGAATGAATTGCATACGATAGATGCCCAGCAATTGGTCGCGGTTTGCATCGGCTTCTCTTCGCAGGGTGATCGTCTCACTGGTTTGACGGTGTTCCTCAGCGCGATCCAGATTAGCGAGGACGTTTTCCCATGCAATACGCTGTTCAACGGGGTTGGTCAGGGTCTGCACCTGTTGTTCTATTTGCACAGCCTGGTTGTAATAGATGTCATATTGTTCGTTGCGCCCATAGCGCAAATACACAACTACCGACAGGGTAACAACGATCAAGGGAATGAGAACCGCCATAAAACCCATAAACGCAGAAGCAGAAACGGGGGGAGCATCGCGGTTTTCTGCGGGAAGCAGGTGCGGAAGGAAACTTCGCAAGCGTTCGCCCAGCGAGGTGCTGCCGGTGCGGAATCCGTGCATGAGGTTGATAATGGTCTTTGCTGCCTGCTTTGCCTGCCGTGAGGGTTCTTTGGGTTCAGATGGAACTTCGATGGGCGCAGGCGGCGTTTGCAAATTGGTTTCAACCAATATGGGTTTTTCTTCTTCCGGCGCTTCATCCATCGGTTCCGTGGATTCTTCAATGGGTTGGTTTTCCACCTTTGGCTCGGTGGGAAGGTGAGGCTGTGCCCGGGGAATGGATGCAGGGAAATCGCGCGGCACAGTGTTGCCAGAGCGGGGCAGGCTTGCCAATGGGTCGCTTGCGGGTTTGGTGGATGTGGGGAATGCGGAGGGCTGTACGAGGTGTGCGCCCGCTTCGGGTGTTGGCTCAGGCTTGGGTTCACCGGGCAGGTCTTCGGTCGGTTCTGAGGCGGGAGGGGCAGGTTGAACTTGCGGCGCGAGGTCTACTTCCGCTTCTTCGGGCTGCGGAGTCTGCGGTTCTTCTTCCACAACAGGGGCTTCCACTTTTTCTTCCAACATACCGGCTTTGTAAATACGAAACGCGCCGGTTCCGGCAACGCCTTGAATGAGCAGGGCGTTGAGGTCTTCGGTGGTGAGTGTGGTGAGGCGGCGGCGCATGGCATCGAAGGAGGAGGGTTGGGCATCTTGCAATGGGGTTGCCCACGCGCCGGGGACACGCGCGCAAAAAAGCAACATGTCGTTGGCGGTGAAATCGGATTGGGCGTAGTGAATGTTGATCGCCTGGCTGGAGCCCAACCCCTTGCCGGAGATGGAAGGCTCGAAGTAATGGCGTGAGCCGTTCTGGGTAAACCCATAGGCGTGCATCGGTCCATTGAGCGAGAAGGTGCATTGGTTCTCGCGCAGCACAGCAAGCGAAAGCCAGCCGATTGTGTATTGCCCCACGCCGCTGGTTTTCATATTGCGTTCAAGCAAAATGCGGTTCAGCCAATCTGCCGAGGCGCGCAGGGCGCTGGTGATGGCGCGTGGGGTTCGATAAAATGTCGCGGCAACATCTTCGGTAAATTGACGGTACTCGGTGGTGGTGATGGCGGCATTCCCTGTGAGGGCAAGGTAAACGATCAGGCGGTCTTGCTCGCGTCCGCGTGCGGCATTTTGGGGCGGGTGCATTGCCAGAATGCCGGGCATATCCGGTTCCTGACCTTGCATACGGAAAAGTGGTGAAAGGTTAATATCCAATGGCATGTAAGATTATCGCTTTAGTTACCTTCATTATACCCAGTGCGATCATAAATTGAGTTTTCCACAAACAAAAACCATAACTATGACCACATAAACTGTATAAGATACCCACGGTTGAGAAATACGCGTTCTGCCTTCTAAAAAAGCGTAATTCTCAACCGAGTGCGGTATAACTGGTAGAATTTCACGGCTATGAACTATATACTTTACAACGATTTTTCTCAAATACAGGCGCAGGAATGGAACGAGCTACTTAAAGAGTCCATCAGCGATACGCCCTTTCTTCGATACGAATATCAGCAGTTGTGGTGGCAGCATCGTGGCGGCGGCGAATGGAAGAACGCCCAACTTGTTTTGGTCGCTGCGCAGGAAGGCGGCAAGCTCATTGGCATTGCTCCGCTTTTCATTGCCGAATACGAGGGCAAACCCTGCCTGCTTTTAAATGGTAGCATCGAAATATCAGATTATTTGGATGTGATCGTCCGCAAGGATGACCATGCCCAATTCGTCTCGGGGCTGCTGGACTTCCTCGCCTCAACCCTAGCCGATAATTGGTCCAGCCTCGATTGGTATAACCTCCCCGACGATTCTCCCACGCTCGCCGCATTCAAAGCCGAAGCTGAAAAACGCGGCTGGACGCATCTTGAAGAGGTGTACCACCCCACTCCACGCATTGCATTGAATGGCAACTTTGACGATTACCTTCTCTGCATTGATAAGAAGCAGCGTCACGAAATTCGCCGCAAAATGCGCCGCGCCGCCGAATCGGAATTGAACGTGCGCTTTGTGCTGGTGGAGCAAACCGCAGCAATTGAGCCGGAGCTTGAAGCCTTCTTTGAATTGATGGCGCACGACCCGAACAAGGCGCAGTTCCTTCACCCTGCCATGCGCGAACAGATGACCGCTTTTCTGCGTGCCGCGCACGAAGCCGGTGTGCTGTGGCTGGGCTTTTTAGAGATTGACGGCGTAAAGACTGCCGCCTCGCTTAATTTTGATTACAACAACAAACTTTGGGGGTACAACTCTGGTGTGAGCCGCAATCACATGGAACTTTCACCCGGCTGGGTTTTGCTTGCCCACACCATTCAATGGTGCTGCGAGAACAACCGCTACGAATTCGATTTCATGCGCGGTGATGAGGAATACAAATACCGCCTGGGCGGCGTCAATCGTTTTGTAATGCGCGCCAAATTGACACGGTAAGTTAGTGAATCAAAAGTTCGGAAATTGCGCTTCCGAACTTTTGTGTATTTTCAACCACAGATGGACACAGATAAAAAAGGGTAAAACCTTATCTGTGTCCATCTGCGTTTATCTGCGGTGAGTTTTACGCTTCTGTCACTTCTACATCGTGAGTGATCTCGACCACATCCTTGAGGGTGACATACACGGAGCAGTATTTTTCCTCGCTCAGGATGATCGCCTTCTTCACCTTTTCGGGGTCAAGTCCGCGCCCGATGGCATGAAAGTGGATGTGGATCTTTCGGAACTTCCACGGCGGGTCGTCATCTTGCACTGCATCGGCGCTCACTTTAAGTTCAAGCAATTCCTGGCGCTGCTTCTGCAAAATTTCGACCACGTCATGCGATGAACACCCGATCAGCGACATGACGATAAGGTCTGACGCGCCGATACGCCCTGCCCCATTGATGGGGAGTTGATGACCGTTATGGTCATGGACTGAAAATTTGGATTCGGTATCCCAGTTTAGATATACAGTTTTTGATGCCATGCCCGCAGTATAGCATGGAATGGCGTTCTCCTTCTTTATGGTACGATACGCGCGGAGGCTGTATGAACTTTTTTTGGGTTATTGCATTGATCTTTGCCGGGTTGGAAGCGTTCGCACTTTACAAGCAATGGCACAGGCTGGAATGGCTCGCCAAACCGGCTGTGATGGTCATCCTTTTTATCTGGTTAGTAACAAGCATCGGTTTGGAGGGCGCCGCGCTTTGGTTCGGGTTGGGAATTGTGCTGTCACTTGCCGGGGATGTTTTGCTAATGCTCTCGCTCGACCGCTTCTTCCTCTTTGGGTTGGTGGCTTTTCTGCTTGCCCACCTTGCCTATATCATTGGATTCAACATTCCCTTCCCCGCCATTTCTGCATGGAGCATCATCCTTGCCGCTTTCATTGGCTGGAGCGGGGTAAAGACAATCCGCCGCATCCTCACTGCTGTGATCGAAAAGGGACAAAATCGGCTGCGCCTGCCGATCCTCGTCTACGGCATGGTCATTTCGTTGATGCTGCTTTCGGCGATGATCAAGCTCAACGAACTGACCTGGCACGCGGGGGCATCTCTGCTGGTTGCGGGCGGCGCTTTTCTCTTTTACCTTTCCGATATCGTCCTTGCATGGAATAAATTTGTCACCCCCATCTCAAATGGACGCATCTATAATATTGCTTTGTATCATCTGGGTCAGATCATGCTGATCGCCGGGGTGATCTGGCAACTAAGAAGTTAGTAAACTATTTTTTATCTCTTTCCTGAAAACACTTAAAACTGGAGTAACCCATGCCTGCAAATTCCATCCCTGCCGACGAAGTCCGCATTTTTAGCGGCAGTTCCAACAAGCCGCTGGCGCAAAGTATTGCCAACGAATTGGGAATACAACTTGAGAATACGGTCGTCAAGAAATTCAGCAATGACAACCTGTACCTTCAATTGGGTGCTAGTGTACGCTATCGTCGTGTGTACATTGTTCAATCGCTTACTCCGCCGGTAAACGACAACCTGATGGAGTTGTTGATGATGCTCGATATTGCCCGCGATGCCTCTGCCTCTGAAATCCATGCCATCATCCCCTATTATTCGTTTGGACGTTCTGACAAAAAGGACGCGCCACGCATCTCCATCACCGCACGCCTCGTAGCCGATTTATTGAAAACCTCCGGCGCGACCCATGTAATGAGCATGATGTTTCACTCGCCGCAAGTGCATGGATTCTTCCGCATTCCCACCGACCCGTTGAGCAGCCGTCCGGTCTTTCAAAAATATCTTGAAGGGCGTGACTTGAGCGGGACAATCATCGTCTCGCCGGATATGGGGCAGGCGAAATCGGCGGCGCGCTTTGCCAAAAGCCTGAACCTGCCCGTTGCGGCTGGGAATAAGGAACGGGTTTCAGATACCAAGGTGCAGATCAGCGGCTTGGTAGGCAATCAGGTAAAGGGACATAAACGCGCGCTCATCTACGATGATGAGATCGCAACCGGCGGCTCCATCGCCGAATTGACTCGTCTGCTCATTGATGAAGGCGTGGAAGATATTTTGGTGATGTGTACGCATGGGGTTTTCACACACGGCGGTCTGGAAAAACTGACCGCCATTCCGCAGATCAAAGAGATCGTTACTACCGATACTGTCGGTATCCCTGCCGAGAGACGTCACCCCAAATTAACAACGCTTTCCGTGGCGCAAGTCTTTGCCGATTCGATCCGGCGTAACTTTAACCGCGAGTCTATTGGTGACCTGTTTGTATACGGGGAGTAATTTTTTCGATCAAAAAAGGCGCTCACCAACGGGTGAGCGCCTTTTTATTTTATTCTTCATTCTCGTCGAAATTTTCATCGAATTCGATGAGGTCGTCATCTTCATCGAGGGAGAGCAGGTCAAACTTATTTAGTTCTTCGTTGAAATCGAGGTTTTCAAGTGCGCCTTCAAGGAATTCCTGAATATCTTCCCCTTCTGCATTTTCGAGAAGGCTGAGAATATAGGCGCGGGCGTCTTCTCCGCCGATCTGGCTGATTGCCCAGATGGCAGCCATGGTCACCTCGTCATCCTCTTCTTCATCTTCCAGCATTTGAATGAGAATGGGTCCCGCCGCTTCGATGTTTAGCTCGCCAGCCGCTTCTGCCGCCGCGTAGCGGATGCGCGGATCGGCATCCAATAATTTGGCGGTGACACTGCCATTCCAGCGGTTGTCGTGCGAACGTCCCATGGCACGCAGTGCGGAAGATACCCACAGCGGATCTTCGCGCTCATAGCCTGATTCAAGGATCGCCACGGCTTCATCCCGCCCAGAATAGCCAAAAGCTTCCAATGCCTGGCGGCGGAGCGTGGGGTTCTCGTCACTGCGGATGACGGAGATCAGCGCCTCTTCTATTTTATGCAGACGATCTTCTTCGAGTTCTTCCAACTCACCCATCAATACAAATTCGCCAAGTAAACGCGCCGCCTGCAAACGCGGAGCGAGATCGGTATCGGCTTGGAAAATGTTGAGGATCTTATCAACAAGCACGGGGTCGTCTGATTCGGCGAGCAGCCCCAAGGCACGGGTGCGGACTTCTGCACTTGCATCATCCAAAAGCGCTTTACCAATCCCTTCGTACGAAACGAGGGTGTCTTCATCGAGGTGGGTGGTCAGGGTATCGAGCAAAAGCAATTTACGGTTGGCTGGTACATTCTTCCACACATCCAAAAAGAGGCGCAGTGATTTAGGGTCGAGGTCAGAATAGTATTGAAGGTGTCCCTGCGGGATGTCTTTTTTAGAATCGAGCAGGTGATCGAGTACAGATTGAAAGTTGAGTTCGGTCATGTTTTTATGGGAGGGGTAGTTGAGCCGGGTTGACAAAGTCCATCACGTTGACAAAGAGCATTAAACCGATAAGCAGCAGCATGGCAATGCCATTGACCATGTTCTCGTATTCGGTGGGAATCCGTTTGCGGAAGAGGATTTCAGGCAGGGTGAAAAGAATACGTCCGCCATCAAGCGCGGGGATCGGGAACAGGTTGAAGACCCCCAACGAGATGCTCAACAAGCCAACCAGACTGAGCACATAGTTTGTGGGTTTGGGAGCCGTCCCCGCGCCGGTGGCTTGTACTGCGGCAACTTCCTGACGGCTGGTCACATCTTCCTGCACAGAGAAGTTGAACATATCGTAAATGCCTTTAAACCCAACGAGCCGCGCCTGATCTGGGGCAATGAGTCCTTGAATGAGCGCCACGGGCAGGTATACCAAGGTGGCAGCCTGAATAGCAGTCACGGTTGCGCCGCCGCTAATACTTTCTATAAATGTTGCCGGTCTGGTGGGGTAGGTTAGCCCAATGCCAAGCGCACCTTGCTGCGGAGTACGGCTGGAAAGCGGCATGGCGGTAACGGTCACCAATTCGCCATTGCGGTCAAAGACCATTTCCACCGGAGTATCGAGATTGGCGCGAATAATATCAATGGCAGGTTGAATATCCGTCACTTCCTGCCCGTTGATCGAAACAATAATATCGCCAGCCTCAATACCTGCTTCCTGCGCAGGCGAGGCATCTGCGACACTCTCGATCTTTACACTCGTAGAGTTTGGCACACCTTCATAGGCGATCAAGATCGAGAACACGATCACAGCCGTGATCAGGTTCATCAAAGGACCCGCCACAAGCACACCGATGCGCTTCCACGGGCTGGCAGCGCCATACCCGCCGGGCACATTCGGGTCATTTTCACCCTTTGGGCGCACAAACCCACCCAACGGCAAGGCATGTATCGTAAACTCAGTACCTTTCCAAGTGAAGAGGGTGGCAATCTTATAAGAAGGCAAGCCAAAGCCAAACTCTTCCACTTCAATTCCCGCCCAGCGCGCAGCAATAAAATGACCCAGCTCATGCACAAAGATCATCCCGCCCAACGCCAGAAAAAACACCACCAGCGATAAAAATCCAAATTCCATTTTCAATTCCTTTCACACAAATAGATGCGTTGAACGGATTATATCTTGCATGGGTTAATCTTTTCTAAGATGAAATGCCCCGCCTCTTACCCCGCCCGGGCTTGCCTCGGTTTTCTGTGGGGTTTACCCACACTGTATATTAAACCGTCCTTGCCGCGCCGCCAACCCCGGCAACCAACACATTGCTCACCCCAGGAATCTCACGCAGACGTTTCTCCACTTCAGTTTTGTACTCACCCAAACACAACACATGCACATTTGCGCCCGCATCCACCGTGTACCCAACGGGCAATCCGCTGGCGCGCCATTCGCGCACCAAGTGAAAAATCTCCACCGTAGCAGCTTGCCAATACATCAGCGGCGGGTTCGAGGTCATCATCACCGAATGCATCATGTCTGAGTCATGTTCGATGATGTTCGCAAAGGCATCAAAGTCCTTGTTCAAAATCGCATTGCGGCAAATCTCAAGCCTGCGCGATGCATCTGCCACACGGGCATTTTGCAAAGGACTTGTTCTAGCAATAGCATGACCTTCGGTTGAACCGGTCTTCTTGTGTGCGGCATTCACGATGGCAACGCAGTCAGCCAAATTCCAATGATTCGCAGGCGCAATCGAGAATGCATACGAGTCGCTTTCAGCCTCGCCCATTTTCCATTCCACGAACCCAGCCGGAACGGAGCGAGAAGCGGAGCCAGATCCGCGCCGTGCTAAAACGGATAGCTCTGGCTCGCTTAGGTCGAGTCCCGCTGCCTTGCTGGCTGCCACAGCCAATGCCGCAAATGCCGCCGCCGAAGAGGCGATGCCCGCACCGGCAGGGAAATTGTTCTCGCTGGTCACTTCGGCGCGGTCATTGATCCCTGCTCGTAATCGCACCAGGTCGAGAATATACGAGACACGCTCCAACCCTTTGCCAGTGACTTGATCTGAGTTGATGGTCAATACGTCTGCCTTGGCAGATGTAAAAGAAACCGTTGTACGCGTGAACAACCCATCCAAATTCATCGAGATGGATCCATTCACAGGCAGTCGCAATTCATTATCACGGTTGCCCCAATATTTAATGAAAGCTATATTCGGATGAGAGATTGCAGTGGCAGAAGTGGCATTCATATGGATTTTTTATTCAAAAGTCAGATGTTTTAGCTTATTTTAGCGTCTTTTTCTTGTTTTAAGTAACAGGTGGAGCCGTTCTCTTGAACCAACATCGCAACTTGCTATGTAATGGGGAATAGAATCAGTTTACCATGCCCTTGGAATTCACTTTGCTTTTCACCTGGAACCGGTAAAATTACTTACTTCACCGATTCACCGTGCAAATCCTTATATGAGGTATGCCTATGACAGAAGCAAAGTGGGGTATCCGACATACCGATCTATCCACTTTTCTATCTGCCAACAGTTGATCCAATTCCAGAGGTTGCCTGCTTTATATTGACCCTGTCAATTCAACACTACAGACAGGGTTCTAACACTGCATCCTGAAACTATCCCTCACCATCGCAGACTTGGCGGATGCCCCATCCAGAATCATCCCATCACAACTCTCACCTCATGTGACTGCCCATCATCTACCAATGGAATCAGTTTGTTGTTCACTAGATTCCCATCCAATATCACTTCTTGGATTCCCTGATTGATATTCGATGGATTCTCCACATTGATCTTGTAATATGTCGCTCCGAAGCGATAGTTCACTTTGAAGCCTGCCCAATGAGCGGGGATGCATGGATTGATATAAAGCGCATTCCCATGTTTGGTGATACCCAAAATGGCTTCGAGTCCCAAGCGATACATCCAACCGGACGAGCCGGTGTACCACGTCCAGCCGCCGCGACCGGTATGCGGCGGGACGCTGTAAATATCCGCAGCAATCACGTATGGCTCCACTTTGTAGGTCTCTGCTTTCTCGGGCGTATCCGCATGGTTGATAGGGTTCAGCATGTTGAACAACTCCATGGCGCGATCTCCCTGCCCAAGTTTGGCAAATGCCCATGCAGTCCAGATGGCGGCATGGGTGTATTGTCCGCCGTTTTCGCGCACACCAGGTAAATAGCCTTTGATATACCCAGGGTCACGCGTGGACTTGTCAAAAGGTGGAGTGAACAACAAGATCATCTTCTCATCTGGTTTCACCAACATTCTATTGACAGATTCCATGGCTTGAGCCGCCCGTGCGGGATCTGCCGCACCTGATAAAACCGCCCATGATTGCGCGATCGAGTCGATCTGACATTCATTATTTTTTTGTGAACCCAAACGTGAGCCATCATCATAAAAAGCACGCAGGTACCACTCGCCATCCCAGGCATGAGTTTCGAGTGCTTGCGCCAACTTCTCAGCCTGCTGAAGATAAGGTGCCGGGTCATCAGACATCAACGCTGCCAGCGAAGAAAAACGTTTGAGCGTGGCATGCAGGAACCAGCCGAGCCAGATGCTTTCACCGCGTCCATTCATGCCAACGCGATTCATGCCATCGTTCCAGTCGCCGCTGCCCATCAATGGCAGATCATGTTCGCCGGATGTCGTCCCTTTCTCCAACGCGCGCCGACAATGTTCGTACAACGAAAAATCTTTATCCCCGACTCCAAACTGAGTGTAATGTTCCATCTCATTGGGCTTGAGCGTTTCACCGATCAGGAAAGGGATGTTCTCGTTCAAAATGGATTCATCGCCAGTCACAGAAACATATTCAGCAGTGACGTAAGGCAGCCAGAGCAGGTCATCTGAAAAACGGGTACGCACTCCGCGACCCGCTGGCGGATTCCACCAATGCAATACATCACCTGCCTCAAATTGATGCCGCGCTGCTTCCAGAATTTGCGCGCGTGCAATATCAGGTCGTGAATACAGAAGCGCCATCACATCTTGAAGTTGATCGCGGAACCCGAACGCCCCACTCGATTGATACAGCGCCGTGCGCCCCCACATGCGGCAAGTCAGCGTCTGATACAACATCCAACGATTGAGCATCAGATCCATGCTGGGATCAGGAGTTTCAACCGTGATGGTATCGAGGATCTCATCCCAGTGATGTTGGACGGACTGCCAAACCGCCTCCACCTCCGCCGACGATTGGATCTGTCCGATCAGGCTTAGGCTTTCATCCCGGCTTTTTCCTTCCCCGAGCAAGAAAAAGACCTCCTCTGTTTTGCCCGGCGCAAGGTCAACATGTAATTGGATAACAGCACACGGGTCCAGCCCGGCATTGACTGCGCTCTCCAAGCCGATGCGCCTCAACGCGGCTGGTGATCGCATAGTTCCCAAACGTCCCAAAAACTCGGTGCGGTCTGCTGTCACGCCGTGCGGTTTTTTATTAGACGCCAGAAATGCCACGCGCTCGCCGAACTCGCTGTTGAAGCGATTGAACGCGAGCAAAGCATTTTTATCGGAGTCGAATTCCGGCATGACATACGCTTGCTGTGTATCGCGGGTTGTGCCAAGCACCCATTCCGCATAATACGTGACGGTCACACGACGCGGACGGTCTGTCAGATTCTGCAAACGCAGGTGCGCAATTTTGACTGGCGCATCTGGTGCAGCGAATAAGCGCAGTTTTTGATTCAAGCCATGACTCTGGCTCTCAAAGATGGAATAGCCCGCGCCATGCCGAATCACATGGGTTGTATCTGCACCGGCTGGCATGGGAGTAGGCGACCAGACCTGCCCGGTCTCTTCATCGCGTAGGTAGATCGCTTCGCTTGGCATATCGGTGACCGGGTCGTTGCGCCAGGGAGTTAGTCGATTCTCGCCGCTGTTCTCCGCCCAGGTGCTGCCCAAACCTGATTCGGAAACCAGAAACCCAAACTGCGGGTTGGCGATCACATTGACCCACGGATGCGGAGTGTGCTGCCCTGATTTTCCCGTGCTCGAACCGGGACTACCTCGAAGATGGATGATGTATTCCTTGCCGTCTTGACTAAAGCCGCCAAGACCGTTGTCCATTTTTAGATCAGTTGGCAGCGGAAGTGAAGCTGTCGAAACAGGATCAATTGTCGGGGCGTATGAAGCGGTGAATTGCGGCAGGCGAGTCGATTGAGAATTTAATCGCTGGGCATGTTCGGCAAGCGTCCCATTCTTTTCATCCAAAACAACACCTGCCACGGTTTCAAATAGGATCTTATCGGCTTGTGCAAGTTGATCGGTGCGCAGGATAAAAATTCCGTCACGCTGGTTGAGAGAAAAATCCACGCCCATGCGCTGGATACGGCGCTGAATGGCGTTGTGCAGGTCGAGGGCATAGCCGGTATCTTGATCGTTGAGAATGACGAGGTTGATGGTGATGTGACGGCTGCGCCAATAAATAAAGGCTTGCAAGGCTTCACGCAAGAGCGGCGCTTCGCCATCGGAGACGCGCACCAACAAGATCGGGAAATCGCCAGAGATGCCGAACGCCCATAAACCGGATTGCCCTTTTTCATTTTGTGCCAGAATGTGCGGCGCAGCGCGCAACGTCCCGACCGGGTAAAGCAGCGCGGACAAGATGCGTTGGATATTCTCAACAGCGTAGGCGCTCAGCCCGAGTTCGAGCAGTTCACGTTCACAGCGGGCGCGTGCTTCTTTGAAGGCACGATAGATAGATTGCCCGGTTCTGTAGCGGGATAATTTTTCCAATGCTTCGGCGCGGGTGGCGGCTGCCAGAGTGATAAATGTGACTCTGGTTTTTGCGTGCGGCAGCAAATTGATTTCCTGCGCCAACGACATGATCGGGTCGAGCGTTCCGCCTGTGGTGCCGGTGAGGCGGTTATTTGGATTTTGTACTGCCTGCGGTGAATGCATGGTCTGCGATCTACTCAGGAATTTAGCACGGTCGCTTTCGTGTTGTCCAGTCACTTTGCGCCCGGCTTCAACGATCAGGGCATGGATCAACACCACTGGCTTTTCATCCGCAGAGCGCGGTCGGCGCTGGAATATCAGAGCATTCTCTTTGGGAAGATATTCGCTTTCAATGAACAGCTTGTTGAATGCGGGATGTCGCCGATCGGCTGCCTGCGTGGAAAGAACCACTTCGCCATAACTGGTTAATTTCAGCTTTCGTGGATGGTCCGTATCGTTCAGGAGGTTCACGCGCCGGAGCTCAACCCCATCTGTGCTGATGGTGATTCCAGTTCGCATGGAAATGCCGTGATCGGAGCGTTGGAACTCAACCTTATGCGGATAAAACAAAATTTCTTGCTGATCATGCGAACATCCGACAGGCTGGCAGGTGACTGACCAAAGCGCGCCGGTCTCGCGATCTTGCAAATAGATCCACGTACCCCACGCATCCAACGTCGGGTCGGCATGCCAACGCGTCAATGCGAATTCGCGCCACTGACTAAATCCACCGCCCGCGTTGGTGATCAACAAACTCGCATCTCCCTGTGCAAGGACATGCACCTGCGGAATGGCGCTGCCCACCGGGTTACGCCACGGTCTGCTGTTGACAACACGCACAGCTTCATTAGGTAAATTCGACGGTTCCTCCGGGTGCGGAAATTCGATAGGCGGGCTTTGCGGTACCTTCTCCTGAAGCAGGAGCTCCACGCTCTTGATGCGCTCATCCGCATGAAAACGCCGTACGATGACATCATCTAAAAGATAATTGCTCGCCGCCATTAGGATCATGCCTTGGTGATGTGCCATATAGGATTGCACGATCGCCTGATTTTGATATTTGGGCAGGCGCGTTTTGGTGTAATCGAGCGCTTCATAAAAGCCAAAACGCCCGAGCATGTTCAACTGCTCCAGATGCGCCATGTTTTCCATCACCTTATGAGGCTGAAGCGAAAGTCCCATCAATGAGGCGTATGGAGTAACGACCAGGTCTTCGTGCAGTTCGCGCTTGTATCCCAACTCAGGCACGCCAAAGGCGCGGTACTGGTAGTTCAAATTAAGATCGAAAGCATAGTAACCCGACTCTGAAATCCCCCAAGGAATCTGCTGTTCCTTTCCATAGTTTATCTGTGCATCAAGTGCGGCATAACAGCTATCCGATAGGAATGTGCCGGCGTAATTTCGGACGAACAAAGTCGGCATGAGATATTCGAACATGGTTCCGCTCCATGAGAGCAAAACCTGTTTGCCGTTCACCACCGTCACCGGGCGGCCCAAGTGCTGCCAGTGACTTTGCGGCACATCCCCTTTTGCGATCGCGACCAGGCTGGCAATACGGGCTTCCGATGCCAGCAGGTCGTAATAACTTGGGTCAAGCTGTTCGGTGCTGGCGTTGTACCCAATGTGAAAAACCTGGCGGCGTTCATGGAACAGAAAGCGGAAATCCATGTTAGATACAGCAGCTTCTGCCAGCCCAGCCAGTTCCTGAAACCCGATCATCAAAGGCGAGACCCGCAAATGCGCCGTTGACAGGTCATTACTTAATTTTTCACACCACGCAAGCGCTGCCTCGTCACATATCTGTGATTTAAATTCGTCCAACGAACTTTTGATATGTTCATAGACTGCACCCGCCTCCCCTAATGCAGGCAGTTCAACCGGCAGACTATTCCGGAAATTCTGCCATGCAGTTGTCCTTGCGATGTCGCCCAACTCAGGCGGCACATCCGGGCGGTTCAGCCAGGGGGCGAATAGATCCAAACTGCGCTGCATGTCATTCAGGTGATGTTGCATCAGATCAAGATAAAGCTGAAGGTCGCTCAGCGATTCGGGATTTAGATTGAGATGACTCTTGAGCAGATCCATCAAACGATACGAGACTCTTTCCCAGCCTTCGCCTGACAGCCAGTCGAGAGTCATTTTCCACGTGGACGGCTGACTCTGGGCTGCGCTCACGCGTTCGTAAATACGGGTCAGTTCTTCTTCAAATGATTCAATGGAAGGGTGCGGATTGTTCTTCTCAAGCGTTTCCAGCACTTCTGCCAGAATATCCATGATGGCAAGTAAACCCTGCCATCGTTTGCCGCCCAACAGAGACTCATTTGTCATGGTTAGGCAAGCCTGCCGAAGGGTGATCAAACAGGCAGCCAGATTGCCGCTATCCACCGTCGAAACGTAACGAGGCGGGAGTGCGGTTAGTGTTTGTGAGTCGGACCAATTCAGTAAATGTCCACGATAATGTTCCAGCTTATCCATGGTTTCAAAGGTCGAACGCAAACGCAATGCCAGTTCAACCAGCCCCATATAACCCAAGTCATAGGCGGACAAAGTGGACACAAGGAACATGCCAATATTGGTCGGTGTGGTGTAGTGCGCCACGCTTCCGCGCGGTGACTCTTGAAAATGATCAGGCGGCAGCCAATGGTCATTGGGTCCGGCAAATTTTTCGAAAAACGCCCAGGTACGCCGCGCAAGCCGAAGAACTTTCCTGCGCTCGGGCTCCGAGAGTGGCGTGGTAATGCGAATGGCAGGTTTGCTGATCACATAAGCGATCTGAGGTGCGACCAACCATAAGATCAACAAAGGTGCTACAACCCATAGTGCGTCCGGTTTAAGAATGGCGACTAATATCGTCAACGCCACACTGAAAACCAAAGACGGAGTCATCTCGCGCAAGGTTTCATTCTTTGGATCTGACCCAAACAAGCGGGCTGCTTTCGCAGCGGTTGTCCATTGCAGTAGATTTTTGCGAGCGATCAGCAACCGAGTCAGTGTTGTGCGAATCGCGCCGAGCATCAATAATGCTTCGTACGGCAGAAAAATTATGTAGAGTGCCCAGCGCGTGAGCGGGAGCTGGGTTGGTTTGATAAGCTGCCTGACAATCAGTTTACTTTGAAGCATGTATCGAACGCGCTGAATCGTTTGCTCCATAACGGGCAAAGCAGAAGGCAGGAAGACAAGCAAGGTCCACACCAGAGGCGAGCCGGGCAGGAACAACCAACCTGCAGCCAAAAGCACCAGCAGCATCGGCGGCAACAGACTACGGCGCAAGTTATCGAAGATCTTCCAGACATTGATCACCGACAACCGATTCCACACCAGCCCGTTTTCATTTTTTACGATCGGGAAGAGCCACGGCAGTAACTGCCAGTCACCACGAATCCAACGGCGCAAACGCTGGGCAGAGACCACATAGCGCCATGGATATTCCTCGTATAGCACAATGTCTGTGACCAGTGCTGCGCGTCCATGAATGCCTTCAAACAGGTCATGGCTGAGCAGCGTGTTCTGTCGCACCTGACCTGCTAGGCTATGTTCAAAGGCTGCGACATCATAAATGCCCTTGCCGACATAACTGCCTTCACCGAACAGATCCTGATACACATCCGATACGGCAAAGGAGTATAGGTCGAACCCGGGAGTACCTGCGAATATCTGCGAAAAGACGGAACGGTTTGCGCTGGTCGGTTTGATCGCTACACGCGGTTGAAGGACGGTATACCCGGCGATCACAGAACGCCCGTCTGCTGAAAACTCGGCATGGTTAAGTGGATGTGCCAGAGTGGCGATCAACTGATTGGCACTGCCCTGTGGCAGGGATGTATCGGCATCGAGTGTGATCACATATTTAATATGCGGCAGAACACTTTCATCTCCCACCCGGGTTGAGTAGTGTGTTTGAGGCGTCCGCTGCTCCACTCTCACTTCTTTGGACATGACCCGTTTATCAGCGAGGAGAACCGAATGGTCATTTTCACCCAGATTCAAAAGCAGGCGGTTAAAGTCTGCCAGTTTACCGCGTTTGCGCTCCCAGCCCATCCAAACACCTTCGGATGGATTCCACTGGCGATGGCGATGAAATAAATAAAAAGGTCTGGTTGTATATTTCTGATTTAGGTTCTCAATACCATCGGTTGCCAGAGCAAGCAATGGCTCATCCTCTGGCATGGTCTCCGTCTGTGCATCGCTGAAATCAGTCAGCAATGCATACGTCAACTGTGGGTCTGGATTGGACAGATAATACAGTTCCAATTCCTGTAAGAGGTGGTTGAGTTCAGCCGTGCTGTCCAATATGGTTGGGACAACCACCATCGTACGGTTATCGGGCGGAATGCCTTCTGAAAAATCCATACGAGGTAAACTTTGCGGCGCGATGCGGTGGGTTACATTCCAGTTCACAAGGTGGATGGCAAGTTCCAGCGCCAGCCCCAGCCCCAGCACGCCAACGGTGACAAGTTGGATGGTTGAACCGCCCGAATAGTTCGCATATAAGATCAACCCAAGAACGAATAATATGGAAAAGAAAGCAATACTTCCAAGATATACAAGAGTGGGGAATGCAAGCACCGCGCGCCGCATGCGGACTCCAAACTCCAGCCGGTATTTGATGTGTTTTTCAAGCCTAGCACGACCTTTATCAATAAGATAAAAACCGATATGCGATTCACGGGAGGAGGCATGCTCATCCACACGGCGGGAAAATTCAATAGCAGCGAGTGCAACTTCCTCTTCGCTGAATGTTGAGTGACGAGCCAGATCTTCGATAACACTGCGGTAACTATTGCGGGTTTTGAAATCCATGCCTGCATAGATCTGAGCTGGGTCGTCACGCAAGATCTTTTCCACGCGGCTGGTATGTTCAAAGAAATCCTTCCAGTCTGTAGAGGCAAGCAGGCGCAGGCTAATAAAACAACTTGCGACAATGGTTTCATTCGCTGGCGCAAGAGACATTGACTCGTCCGCGATCTTTGGCATCCCTTGCGGCGTATCCATCCCTGTCAGTTCGGCGGCGGCATAAAGAAGCTGCTCGAGAATGCCGATCCGCAGCATGATAGGTAATGCCCACAGTTCACCGGTCGTCAATGGCGTGACCTGTTGGTAGTTGAGGATAAAAGCCGCAGTTTGAGTCAGATCGATCTGACTCTGGTTGTAATCGATCCATTCGCGTGCCAGAGCAAATATCCGCGTATGTCCCAACATGGGAGTACCATCCAGTTTTGGTAACTGGCTGAGAAAGCTCTCCGGCAGGTCTTCTTTAATTTGGCGAAAGGTCTTTTTGACGACGTAAAAATTATCGAGCATCCACTCGCCTGCATGGGAAACCGGCAGGTCATCTGCCGGTGCGACCTTGAATAGCGCATTGGCATTGTCCAATGCCTGCTCCCAGGTTTTTAGGTATTCCAATAAATCGGATTTTTTAGAATTAAATATTTCCAGGATATCCCGTGCGGGGATCGTGACTACACCCACGCTGTGAGTTTTGGCTAATTGATGCGCGAATTCTTTCAGCCGGATATCTGAATCGGAATTGTTCGGTACGGATGAAGTAACCTGCGATGAAATTTGCATAGGTTTAATACTCTATGCGTTTAGAGGCAGGCAATTCTGGCGGGATCGATCCTTGTTTAAAGGGCAGGTCCTGTACGATCAAAAGCGGAACTCTGCCGTACAGAATGAAATGATTGACCATACTGCCGTACGGCCATTGATGATTTCCCGAATAGCCATGCGCATTGAATGTGACGATATCGATCTGCTCCTGTTCCGCGAGCTGATGCAACGCAACAGTTGCATTCTCGCTGGCGATGAGATGTGTTTGGACATCAAGATCTTTCAGATAGGAGCGCGACTTTAATTGTTCGAGATATTGTTCAGCTTCTTCGCGGTTTCGTTCAACAACACGATTGGCTAGCTCAATATCTTCCGGAGCCGGAGGCATTTGACGTGCCATTTCCGGCATCTGCACCACATGGACGAGATGCACCTGCGACTTATGAAACTGCGCCAATTGTGTGACGATCGGCAAGACATTCTCCGCTCTTTGGGAACCGTCCAAGGGTACCAAGATGCGCTTGTAAAACGGAGCGGTCGATAATTTATCAGCGTATGTTCCATATTGATGCGCCCGGACGATCAATAACGAGGTCTGTGCGATCAAAATGATCTTTTGTGTAGTGCTGCTGATGCCCCATTGCGTCAGCCCACTCCGCCCGTGGCTGCTCAGAACGATCAGTTTCATTCCCCGTTGCTGGGAATATTCCGCAATGCCTTCTGCCACCAACCCTTCCAATACAAGTGCTTTCGTTTGAATATCTGCCTCTTGAAAGAGTAACTTTATCTTTTCCAAATAGAGGGTAGACCTGGTCTTATTGATCTGCCAATTCAGCAGGTCGAACAACTGAGCTGATGGAGCTGTCTGATTTTTTTCCAACATACGGAGCAGAGTGACCTCTGCGTTGAAAGGACTTGCAATGGCAGCAACATGCGGCAAAACACAGTCAGCCAGTTGAGAGCCATCCAATGGGACAAGAATAGTATCGAACATGGTCATCCCTTCGATTCTTTCAAGGTGCCAAATTCTCAGATCAGATAACCTGATCTGCCACAATGTGGCAATAATTAAAAATGTGATTGGGGTATGGGAGGGATCATCTCGCGTATGCGAGTGAAATTACAGGGGAGCCGCGGAATGTTACTATACAAGGGTTTCGTAACGCACCTGGCAGAAATGAGTCTTCCAACCGTAAGCGATATAGCCTACTAAAATTAGTATACTCCAGTTTATTGTGATTATTAGTAGTAAGCAGCATGAGATAGGGCATGGTAGGTTCAACAAATAAATCTTTCAAGTTGTATTATATTGCCATTGATTGGAAAAAGAGAGTGAACTCTATAAGGCGTGGATTCAAAACATTCGTAACCTGTGGCGACCTCGGGCAGCACATGATGCAGTTGAGTTTCCATTTCATATCAAGCATCCTCAATAAAATTAAAGCCAAGCTCGAAGTGAATTGTGATGGCTTTATGGGTATAACATGCTGATAGGATAATGAGTTCTGGTGCTGCAAAGAATAGGGAGTCAACTCATTGGTACATCTCATTAGTAAAGTACTTGCAAAAAAACAAGAAGGCCGCCTCTGCAAATGCAGAGGCGGCTCCATTTCCACTGTTTGTAGCATTCCTACCCTCATATTTAGGCAACACCAGCTTTGCTGCCACCAAATATTGTGTTCCCTTGAGATTACATCGCCAAAGCGATATTCGGATGGCTGATGGCGGTGGAAGTAGACATATTATGCAAATTACCTTTTTGCTATTTTCTGTTGCCAGTTTACCACGAAGGTTATAAAGCTCGAAAAAAAGACTTTCCGAGAAGGCTGCAAAGTTTGTCTTTTCAGGGAATATCGCCGAAATCTCTCACGCAATTCCGTCCCTCTGCCTTTGCATGATAAAGAGCCTTATCAGAAAATTGAATCAATTGGTCTAGCGTAATTGCCGGGTTTGGAAACATTGCCAGTCCAATGGATACTGTAAAACTGATTTTTTCTCCTCTGGAATCTTCAAGATTGCTTTTTTCAATAGTGCTACATAACTGCTGGGCACGCAACAAAGCAATCTCCTTGGGGGCATTAACCAGAATTAGCGCAAATTCATCTCCGCCCAGACGGAAAACCAGATCATCTTTACGGGAAATCCGCCGCATATTATCAGCAACGTGTTTCAAAACCATATCTCCGGTCAAGTGTCCGTATTTATCGTTTATCTCTTTGAAATAATCTATATCAAGCAAAAGCAGGCAGACCGAATATCTAGCTCTTACTGCCTCCATCAGCACCTCTGGGATTCTTTCTTCAAAATAACGACGGTTTAAGGAATCAGTTAAGTGGTCACGATAGCTTAAGCTTTGAAAAAATTCATTGATAATTGATGAATCTTTATTCATCTTGTGATTGGGAATAAATCCCGAAACATCTTCTATCTGCATCGAAAAAACGTTTGGGCGTTCTCTATGGACAAGTTGGATGCCAATATTCACGCGTATTAATAAAAACAGTCTATTGACCTTTACCAGTCCAGACTGAGGTATACCTGTTTCAATTGCATCAAAAACAACTGCTTGTAATTTTTTATGGACAAAAGATATTCCAACCTTCTTAATAGTACCTGCTGAGACACCGAGAAGACGTTCAGCTGCCATATTTGCGAATTTAACGTTTGCATTTTTATCAAAAATAATAAAACCATCCTTGAGCAGGTTTAATATATCGTTTCTATGGATTTCTGCGTTTACAAGATGAAGTTTGTATAAAATAGGCAGTAAAACCAATACTCCAATAAACGAAAGCTTTGATTTTTGAAAAAAAGTCAAAGCTAAAAAGAAAACGGCTCCTGTCGCCACAAAAACCATAATCCTATTAATAGGTAGGAAAAAACGCTTTTTTTTATCGTGCCTAAAAAGTATCAAAAAAGATAATCCAGTAATGAATACAATTACTAGAGTCAATACTATATTCATGAGTGGACACGTCCTTATATTTGTTTAAAGTGCCTGTTAATATGCAGGCAGCGTAAAGAATAAGGATGAGCCTTCGCCTACTTCACTTTCCAGCCAGATCGTGCCGCCATGCGCTTCGACCAAACTCTTGGTGATGGGCAGCCCCAAGCCCGTCCCTTCGGCGTGTTTGATGCCATCCAAGGTCTGTACGAATGGCTCGAAGATCTGAGCCTGCAATTCCGGAGCGATTCCCTTGCCCGTGTCCATGACCGAGAACAGGATATGACCATCCTTGCGCTTGGCACTCAAAGTAACGCTGCCCTTCTCGGTGAACTTGACCGCATTCGAGAGCAGGTTCAGCAGCACTTGTTTGACACGTCTTTGGTCGCAAGTGACAAGCGGCAAGTCTTCATCTACATCACGAATCAGTTTCATCTTGTACCCACACAATTCTGCCTGCTTTTGTACGCTTGGCTCGATAATTACCAGGGTCTCATTAATCAACTTTTGCAGGTCAACACCTTCTTCTTTGAACAGTTCCAACTTGCCAGCCTGGATCTTGCTGATGTCCAACACATCGTTGATCAGTTGAAGCAGATGCTGCGAACTACTGAGTGAGTAACCCAATGCTTCCTTTTGCTCATCCGTCACGGGACCCATAATTTCCATCGTCACCAATTCGGTGAAGTTGATGATGGCGTTCAGCGGCGTGCGCAACTCGTGACTCATGTTCGCCAGAAATGCACTCTTGGTACGATTGGCTTTTTCCGCTACATGACGCGCTTCTTCTGCCTCGCTGAACAACTGAGCGTTCTTCAACGCAATCACCGCCTGCCGTGAGAGGTTTGTCAGGAAGTTCAGTTCATTTTCGGTGAATTCATTCCCCACTCCACTCCGCCAAACCGCCATTAACCCTGCCAGTTCTTTGCTACTTAATAATGGCACAACCAGCAAGTTTTCGTTTGGTATTAATTCCGTCCCTGAAATTACGAGAGCACGGGGGTCCCTTGCCGTGTCATTCACAATTTCGGCTTTTTTATTTTGGGCAATATTTCCCAAAATACCAGCCCCGATCTGAATTGTGTCGTTGAGTGTTTCTTCAGCATACTGCCCAACTGCGACAATTGCCTTCAGCTCTCCTACACCAGACGGCAGGAAAACGGCGCTTAGGTTGCCCTGAAACAGATTCAGGGCTTGGGTGGCGATATTTTCCAACACAACCTTGACTTCCAAGCTGGACGAAATGTCGCGACCAATGTTTGCCAGGGTTTGGCTTTCTTTGAGCAGGCGTTCGGTTTCGTTCACGCTTTCCTGTAACTGCACGGTGCGTTCCTGCACTTTTTGTTCCAAGCCAGTTACCAAGCCAGCATTGTCCAATGCAACTGCGGCTTGATTTGCCAACATGCCCAGCATGTCGCGGTCGGTGTCGTCGAATAACCCATAAATGGAATCCATGTCAGCATACAGATAGCCGACGATCTGGTTTTGGGCGATGAGTGGGGCAATGATGCGGCTATGTCCCTGCTTTTTGGGCAGGATCAGTTGCACGGTCCGTGTGAGGCGGGCAGATGTGAGATGCTTTTTGATGGAGGGAAGAGCCTCATCCGCTTCTTCTCCGACGGGGAGAATAGACTCTGCCACTTCCAGCTTCTTCCCAGCTTGAAGGATCAGCATGACCCGCTCACCGCCACAAAGCTCAACAGCTTCTTCCACTAAGAAGGTTTGAATTTCAGGAATATCTTTCAATAAATTGAGGCGCTGGCTGGTATCGGTCAAGCGCGTAAAAGGTTCACGGGTATTACTTTCAAGATAAAAATGGGCAAATATCTTTTCTTTAGGAAGTTTATTCTTCAAACCATGCGCCACCCAAAACTGAAGCAACTCACGATTTTCTTTAATTTTATTCAATGCATTACGGCGCAGCCCCTGATCACGAATACTTTGTATGCTTTCCAACAAGAATTTATGTGCAAGCTCCAAGGTTTCTTCTACTTCAGATTTGTGGTTTGCCAATAAGGCCTGTGTATGCGTCCACCAAACAGATTGCAAAGGAAGCCCATCTGGTTTCGCAAAATTTATAGCACGATTTATTGTTGTAGCTTTTGAACTTACTTTCAATGCTGCTTGTGTATCTCCGGATGCGAGGTGAACTCTTGCCAAACGCACTAGAGTGCTAATTTCTTGTTCTGATTGATGTTTAGAAGCGATCCTTGCAGCCTGCTGCAGTAGTTGTGTTGCTTTTTTAAGCTTACCTTCATCCACAGCAAATCCCGCACCTGCTGTCAATCCAAGCACATCCATGTCTGGATCGTTGGTTTCGGAGGCAAGCTGTTCAAACTCATAATAATGGGTATATGCCAGATCTATTTTTTTTAGAGCCAGTTCAGGGGCAATGATATTTACCAAGGCAGTAACTAATACCACCTTAGCTTGTATGGCGCGGGTTAGTTCAATAACTTCCAAATTCAAACGCTGAGACTGGGAATACAACCCCAACTGATCATATACATTAGCAAGATTTCCAAGAACAATGGCTTGCCGTTCTACATATCCTGCTGACTTGAAGTATTTTCGGGCTTGCTGGAGGTGTTGAATTGCATCTGCCATGTCTGTATCGTTAAGATAAAGCACATTCCAAGCATTACCAAGTCCTAGTTGATCATCTACCTGTTGTCCTAATTGAATAGCGGTCAGGGCAGCAACACGAGAATCCTGCTTACGGTTTAGGTAAAAACAGGCAAGCGAGTAAGTCCAATAAGCTCGCCCTTCCAAAGCGACATCCCCCAACTTCTTGAACAGTTGAATGGCTTTTCGAGAAGTTTCTATGCTTTGCTGGTTTAGAGACAAACGAAATTGTGCCTCTGCCAATCGGAGCAGGCTGATTCCAATAATTGGCTTCTGTTCTGTCTGATGAGCTAATTTCAACGCCGCAGTGGAGGCTTTAAGCGCTTTCCTGACCTCTCCCAAACGCATTAGAATCAACGCTTTCCGATTGAGTGCTTGGGCTTTTAAGACGGGAATATGGGCTGCCAGCTTACTCATGGTATTTGCATCTTGCATAGCAAAATCCAGTTTGCCTTGAGCGATAAATGATTCGGCACGTAAGTCCAGCAAATCCATTTGTAAATAATTAGAGAGATTTCGTTTTTCAAGTTCTTGTGAAGCAAGTGCAACGACTTGGGCATGTTTACCATTCCATGCCAGTAAGCGAACTTGCTCAACAACGACTTGTTGTTTTTTTGGGGGCGACACTTTTCTCATGCAACCGCCCCAATCGGCAGCAAAAAGAGGAAGGACGAGCCTTCACCCACTTCGCTCTCCAGCCAGATACTGCCACCATGCGCTTCGACCAGGCTCTTGGTGATGGGCAGCCCCAACCCCGTCCCCTCTGCATGTTTTACACCATCCAAGGTTTGCACGAACGGCTCGAAGATCTGTGCCTGTAATTCTGGCGCGATGCCCTTGCCCGTGTCCATGACCGAGAACAGGATATGACCATCCTTGCGCTTGGCACTCAAAGTAACGCTGCCCTTCTCGGTGAATTTGACGGCATTCGAAAGCAGGTTGAGCAGCACTTGTTTGACACGTCTTTGGTCGCAAGTGACCAGCGGCAGGTCTGCATCTACATCACGAATCAGTTTTATGTTGTACCCGTACAAGTCTGCTTGCTTTTGCACACTCGGTTCAATAATCGTTAATGTTTCGTCAATCATGGATCGCAGGTCAACCTTCTCTTCCATAAACAGGCTAAGTTTCCCAGCCTGGATCTTGCTGATGTCCAACACATCGTTGATCAGTTGAAGCAGATGCTGCGAACTACTGAGTGAATATCCCAATGCTTCCTTTTGCTCATCCGTCACGGGACCCATAATTTCCATAATCACCAATTCGGTGAAGTTGATGATGGCGTTCAGCGGCGTGCGTAACTCATGGCTCATGTTTGCCAGAAAAGCGCTCTTGGTGCGATTGGCTTTCTCTGCAATCTGCCGTGCTTCTTCTGCCTCGCTGAACAACTGCGCGTTCTTCAAGGCAATCACTGCCTGCCGCGAGAGGTTTGTCAGGAAGTTCAGTTCATTTTCGGTGAATTCGGTCCCTTCACCGCTCCGCCAAATCGCCATAAGCCCTGCAATTTCATTTTGAGACAGTAATGGCACTGCCAATAAATGGCGATTATTGTCTGATGTGTGTTCTGTGCCTTGCAAGGTTTTGGCGCGGGGATCATGCATGGCATCGTTAATGATCTCGCCTTCTCTGGTTTTGACAACTGTACCAAGGATGCCCTCTCCTGACAGGATGTGTGTATTGAGGAGTTCTTCAGCATTCTCTCCAACGGCTGCGATGGCTTTAAACTTGCCTGTCTCAATAGTCGGGATGAACAGTGCGCTTAATTCACCATTGAGCAGGTCTTTAGCATAGCTGGCAATATTTTCCAATACTATTTTTGTTTCAAGGCTGGATGAGATCTCACGCCCAATTTCAGAGATGGTACGTGTCTCTTTCAACAAGCGTTGGTTTTGCTCCACACTCAATCGCAGTTGATTGGTGCGCTCATTGACCTTCTGCTCCAATCCGGTCACCAGCCCGGCGTTATCCAGCGCGACTGCAGCCTGATTCGCAAGCATACCCAGCATGTCGCGGTCGGTTTCGTCAAAGGAGCCGTAGATTGTGTCCATGTCAACGTACAAATAGCCGATGATCTGATTTTGGGCGATGAGGGGTGCAATGATGCGGCTGAGTCCCTGCTTTTTGGGCAGGATCAGTTGTACAGTCCGTGTGAGGCGGGCGGATGTGAGATGCTTTTTGATTGAGGCGAGAACAACTTCCGCTTCTTCCTCGACGGGGAGGAGGGATTCTGCCGCTTCCAGCTTTTTCCCAACTTCGAGAATCAGCATGACGCGTTCACCGCCGCTCAATTCGGTGGCTTCTTCTACTAAAAAAGTTTGTATTTCAGAAACGGTCTTCAGCAAGTTTAAACGCTGGCTGGTATCTGTGAGACGGGTAAACGGCTCGCGCGTATTTGATTCGAGATACAGATGCGCATATATTTTTTCTTTGGGCAGTTTACGCTTTTTGCCTTGTACTACCCAATATTTCAACAGTTCGCGGTTTTCTTTGATCTTGTTTAAGGCATTAAAGCGAAATCCTTTATCACGAATACTTTGAATTGTTTCCATCAAGAATTTATGGGCTATTTCAAGAGATTCTTCGGCTTCGTTTATCTTTCCATTCTTCAACAATGCTTGGGTGTGTACCCACCATAAACCAGATACAGGTAGGGTATCTAATTTTCCAAAATTTAGAGAGCGGTGTAACTTTGTTGCTTTGGTAGATTCTTTGAGCGCAGCTTTATAGTTTCCACTTTCAAGATAAAGCCCTGCTAAAGTAAATAATTCAATAATATTTCTTCCCGTTTCAGATTGAGTAGCGACCTTTACGGCTTGCTTCTGCAATTGGATCGCTTTTTTTGTATTCCCCTCCGCCCTAGCTAACTCTGCACCGTACAGCCACTTGGCTACTTCCATGCTAGGGTCGTTTATTGTACGTGAAAGCTCTTTAAGTTCTTCGTAATGAGCACGCGCCATATCAAGTTTGTTGATAGCTATTTCAGGAGCAACAATATTTGCTAAATCATAAATCAAGTCTATTTTTGCACCTATCTGACGGGTTAACCTAATTGTTTCAAGTTGTAAACGTTGAGAATGGGAATATAAGCCAAGGGCAAAGTAAGCAAGCCCAACATTTCCTAATACCATTGATTGGCGGTCTATATAGCCAGCGGCTTCAAAATATTTTTTGGCTTGTCGAAGGTGTTGAATTTGGTCTGCAATATCAATATCCGTAATATACAGAACGTTCCAAGCGTTACCCGTGCCAAGTAAATCACCCGCTTGTTGACAAAGTTTTTGGGCAATATATGCAGCTTCACGAGCCTCATCTGATTTTCCAAGGTAAGTCAATGCATAAGAACTAACCCAATATGCCCGTCCTTCATTTGAAATATCCCCTAACTCATTAAAAATGTAAATGGCTTTTTGAGCGGTTTCAACACTTTTTTGGCTAAGTTTTAAACGAACTTGTGCCTCACCAATTCTAAGCAAACTAATACCAATTAATGTCTTTTGATTGGTTCGTTGAGCGATTTTCAATGCTTCATTTGATAATTTAAGTGCAAGTTTCAAATTTCCCAAACGCATTTGAACCAATGCTTTCCGATTGAATGCCTGCACAGACAAACTGTCTGTATCCGCAATTTTTTCCATTGCATCAGCATCATCTGAGGAAAGGTCAAACTTCCCTTGCGCAATGTAAGATTCAGCCCGCAAATCTAGCAAATTAATCCGAGTTTCATTGGATAAATCAGGTTTATCTAATTCTTGCGTGGCAAGTGTAATTGCCTTGGCATGCTTGCCATTCCATGCCAGTGACTGAACCTGCTCAAGAATGTCGTTTTTCTTTTTCATATTACAACCTCAAGAACGTTGAAAAGGCTTCCAGTTCTGCATACCCTGAATTTCGATGTCGCGTGATCGTATTAATGGTATGCCTTAAAACCGCATTATGCCATCCTCTACGAAACAAACCAGACTTGCTCACCTTTTAATATGCGTTTGATCAACGCAGGAAAATGAGTAATATTCAACGGTTTGGAGATTGCGCCATCAAATCCGCTGACCTTTAAGCGATCAACCTCTTCGCCCATCACGCTGGCGGTGACAGCAATAATTTTGCTGCGCCGAAAACGACGATCAGCACGAAGCATGGATAAGAGTTCGTAGCCATCATAGGGTTGCATGTGAATATCCAGAAGGAAAATATCTGGTATAGCTCCCATTGCATCAAGTTTTTCCATGAAATTCTCGCTGCCATGAAAAATAGTGAGAGGCTGAATTTTCATCACCTTTTCCACCACCATTTTCATAATCGCAATAGATGCAAGGTCATCTTCAACATAAAGAAACACGGGAGGGTTGTGCATACAGGGGCAATACCTATCGTATTTTATCTTCCAACAACCCAACGGTGTTCACCTGCCATAATGGCAGCAAGGTCATTTGCAAAAGTAACGGAATTAATAGGCTTGCTAATAAAGCCGTCAAACCCGGCTTCCTTTGCCTGCGGAATGGCAAGCTCTGGGTCAAGAGAAGATACAGCCACTATGGGAATATGAGAGGTTTGCGGATTATTCTTGAACTCCTTCACAACATCAAAGCCATTGATTCCCCTGCGAAGCATAATGTCAAGAATGATCAGATCTATTGGCAGGTTTTGAATCACATGAATAACAATACCAATGCTGTTATAGTTTTGGAATACCCAGGCTCTATGATGGGTAAGAACACGATTGATGACTGCAAGATTGAGCACATCATCTTCAACCAGAAATATACGTTTATTCTCAAGTACTGCTTGGTTTTGGTTTAACATAGAAAGCTCCTCTTTGGAATAATCTGATTTTAGAAGGCGGTTCAAAATCCGGATACTGTCTATTTTTGTTTAAGCACCTGTCCATATGGACAGGTGCTTAAACAAAAAAGCAGCCATTTGATAAAATGACCACTTTTTTACATCGGCAGACGGGAGGTTGTCTAGATCAAATTGTTCTTTACTGCTATAACCAGAGCTTCTGATTGGGTTTGGACATTTAGCTTTTCGAATATATTATTCTTATGATACTTGACCGTAGAGACACTGATCTCAAGCCTGTCAGATATTTGTTGATTTTGTAAACCTTCGGCAAGTAGCAGCAATACCTCGATCTCGCGGTCGGTAAGGTTGAATTTATTCACTATTCCAGGGTTCGGGGAGGAATGCCGCAGGAATTCCATCACCTCAGGTGAAAAAACATTTTTTCCTGAAATAACGGTTCTAATGACATTGATCAATTCGGCAGTCAGCTCACTTTTTGTCACATATCCTACTGCCCCGTTTTTTAGCATAAGATGTACACTTTCGTGATCTTGATAACTGGAAAGGACTAAAATCTTTATCTGGGGGTACTTGACGTGAATAGTGCGGACAGCTTCTAACCCATCCATAACAGGCATCATAATATCCATCAAAATAATATCTGGCTGTGCATTTCGGCAAAGCTGGATCGCCTCCAATCCATTGGCTGCATGACCTGTAATGGTCATGTCTTTTACGGTTGATAGAATCTTTGATATTACATCATGAATAAAGCGATGGTCATCCACCACGAGAATGTTATATGCGCCTTTTTTTTCAGATGCATTGGGCATGCTCCAACTCCATTAAGCGAAATTACTGGCAGTACTTCAAACATGAGAACATAGGCTGTTAAGAATGCAGACTTAAAATTGAACTCTGATTTGAAAACTGTACGATTTTATCATGGGCAATGTATTGAAAAAAACAGGCGTTTTTCTTGCGGTAAAACATACGAAAGTCTGATTGAAGATCAGGATGTAAAAAATATAGAAGAAAAAGTACGAGGTCAGGATATCTTTACTTTTTTTCAAGATTTTTTGCCTGCCATGTGTAAGCAATACCAGGCTCAAACCTCAGCGAACTCTGCGGTTCATATTTTTTACTCTTGCAAGAGGTTTACTTTAGAACCTATCCGAATATTATGCTCAAGGCGGCGGTAGGAATAATTTTAGGATAGGCTCTTAGGTTTGATCCTCCCGCCACATGTTCCCGAGGAAAACCCTTCTTGTGGAATATTGCCGACCCCAGGAAGATGGGTAAAGCGGATTTCGTTTTGAGCTTGCATGATGTTTCTTGTAATTCTGTAAGGCGGGATTGATCTCGCCTTACCAAACCCGCCAGCAACAACTGTGCGACAACCAGATTCTTTTAAGTGCATGGTCTTGGGTGACATAACCCACAATAACATCAAACCTTCATACGAACCGATCAGCGCAGTGGCGACATCCTGCGGGTTGACTTGAACGAACTCACCATTTGCAATACTCTGTTGAATAATTGCTGGTACGCTGCTGGCGTTAGCTGCCTGCCAGCGCTGCCATGTACTCGATCACTTTTTCAAACAGCAAATTCTTTGCCTCCTTGCCCGCACCAGAGCCTGTGGACATTGTTCCATCGGAGGAGGCGGCTTTGGTGGCTTCTTTATCTGCCTGACTTAAGCCGCTATTTTTACCTGGAACTTTGGTGACGCTGGGGTCTGGAGTTGGCAGGAAGACGCCGTACTCGGCATAGAAGCTGTTCAGCCCAGCATTTGTGATCTGCATTTCGGCGATGGCTTTCATTTGGTCTTCGGTCATGATGCTTACGATCTGGTCTTGCACAGCGGTGATCTCTTCGGTGGCGGTGGTTGAGTCGCCGCCGAGGCTGAGGATTGCCTGCCACAGTGGAAGCAGGATCTTTGCCTGATCGGGGGTGATGGCGTATTCTGTGCCATCCAGTTTGAGCGTGCCATACGCAAGCTGGTTACGAATACTGGCGGCATCGGCATAATCGATGGTCAGGTACAGGGCTGTAAGTGATGTATCGGTCGTTTCAACGGCTGTCTCTGGTTTGGGGGCACAAGCGTAAATGAGCGATAGTGCGAGGGTTAGGAATAGTGCAATTCGGAAAATACTTTTTTTCATGGTGAACTCCTGTGAGATTATTTATTAAGTCAGAGACTTTTGTTTTTTGCACACGGACTTCACGGAAAATATCCTTTTTATCTTGTGCAAATTTACCGTAAAAATCTGTGCAGTCTGTATCGTGTATATATCTAGATTTTTCTTTATGGCAATTGTTCAACGAGAGAAAAGATCGCAGCGTCCAGCAGAGCGGCGCTTAGTTTGCTGCCGCTTCCATTGGATGAAGTAATGCCTTCTTCAGCTTGTTTGGTGGCGCGGGCTTCGGGTGACATGCCCGAACCCTGTCCCGGGGTACCGCCGCCGCTGCCCATGGTGATGCCGTTGGCATTTGCCCAAACCTGCATATCATTTTGGGTAAGCTGAAGGCTGGCGATGAACTGCAATTGGTCGGGGGTCATGGCAGATTCGATCTGCCCGAGCATGGCGCTGACTTCTGCCTGTGCGCTCCCGCCTGACTGCTGGGTGCTGCGCAGCGCCTGCCAAAGCAGAATTAGTTTTTGCGCCTGTTCTGCGGGGATGGGAGTGGCGGACTGGTTGATTTCGATGGTGCCGAGCGCCAACTGGTTACGAATGGCAAGCGCGCCTTCGTAATCGGTTGGCAGATTCGGACTAACGTAGGTATCGCCTGTTGGGGCTGTGGCAGCCGTCCCTGAGCATGAGGCGATGAAGATGGAGAGGAGAATGCCAAAGATGAGAAATGTTTTTTTCATGGAGAAAAATCCTTCGGGTTGAAATTCCTATTTTGTGATCTATTCGCGTCGTAACGCTTCGATGGGGTCGAGTTTGGCTGCCTGTGTGGCAGGGTAGTAGCCGAAGAAAACGCCGACGACGGTTGCCGCGCCAAAGGCGAGCGGGATGGATAAGGGAACCAGTTGTGTGCGCATGGTACCCAGTGCGCCAAAGAGGTACGAGCCGCCAATGCCAAGCAGTACGCCGACCAAACCGCCAGCCAAACTGAGGATGATGGATTCGATGAGGAATTGGGTTAGCACGGTGGAGGCGCGCGCGCCAAGCGCCTGACGCAAGCCGATCTCGCGGGTGCGTTCTGTAACGCTGACGAGCATGATGTTCATGATGCCGATACCGCCGACGAGCAGGGAGATGCCTGCAACCCACGCGAGCAGATCACGAAAGGCGGCGGTTGTGGCTTCTTGAGTTGAAATAATGTCCTGTTGGGTTTGTACGGTAAAGTCTGGTTTGGCGGGGTCTACATCATGTCTTTCTGCGAGGAGCGAGCTGGTTTGTGCAATGACGCTCTCGATCTTTTCGGGGCTTTCGGCTTTGAGGTAAATGGTGCGGACGGCATCTTTGCCCATGGGTGAGGAGGTGATGAATTTTTGGAAGATGAGTTCGATGGGCAAATAAATGCGCCCGTCATAATCGACATCGGCGACCAAGCCTTTGGATTCCATTACACCGATCACAGTCGCTTTGGTGGTGCCAATGGTGATGGTTTGCCCAACGGGGCTTTCTTCGCCGAAGAGGTCTGCGGCGATGCCTGAGCCGAGTACGACAACCTTGGCTTTGCGGTCATCCTCTTCGGCGGTGAAGTAACGTCCATCGGCGACGGCGTAATCACGGACTTCGGGGAAATCGGCGGTGGTGCCGACGACAGCAATGGCTTCGAGTGTGGTGCCGCCGGCGCGGATATTTTGCGCAGGGGGAGATTGTTCGGCTGAGATGCCCGAGATGCCCACTACCTGTTCTTCAATGGCATAGGCATCATCAATGAGCAGGGTGCGCCCTGCCCCGGGGACGCCGCGCATGGGCGAGACGATGATGAGGTTTGCGCCGAGGGCGTTGATCTGTTCGGCGATGGAGGCTTCGGCGCCCGCGCTGACCGCCATCATGACGATCACAGAGGCAACGCCGATGATGACGCCGAGGGTTGTGAGAAATGAGCGCACTTTGTTGAGCATTAAGCCTTCCCAGGCTGTGCGGAAGATTCTTTTAAGTTTCATGAGATGCCTTTTCTAATTTCGCCTGGCAAGGCAGGGATTTTCGCCACCGCGCCCGTCGGAAAGGATGAGCCCATCTTTCACACAGATCACACGCTGGGCGTGTTCGGCAATATCCGGCTCATGCGTAACCATCACAATGGTTGCGCCGTTCTTGTGCAGGTTGTGGAGAATATCCATGATCTCGACACTGGATTTTGAATCGAGGTTGCCTGTCGGCTCATCGGCGAGGATGAGCGGGGGGTGGTTTACCAATGCCCGCGCAATGGCAACACGCTGCTGCTGCCCGCCAGAAAGCTGGTTGGGGCGGTGATGAAGCCTGCTTCCCAGCCCGACGGATTCGAGGGAGGCAACGGCTCTGCTTTCGGCATCTTCATCGCTGATCTCTTCCTGGTTGTACAGAAGCGGGAGCATTACATTGGATAGGGCGCTCAAACGCGGCAAGAGGTTGAAGGATTGGAAGATGAAACCGAGTTTTTCATTGCGAATATCTGCGAGTTCATCCTTATCCATCTGGCTGACGCTGCGTCCGTCGAGGATGTAGGTTCCATCGGTGGGGCGGTCGAGACAGCCGAGGATGTTCATGAGCGTGGATTTGCCCGAGCCGGAGGGTCCCATGATGGCGACGAATTCGCCGCGCGAGACTTCCACATCCACCCCTGCGAGGGCAGAGACGGCGGCTTCATCCATGCCGTAGACTTTGGTCATGCCTTTTATTTCGATCAAATGGTCGTTCATCACGCACCTCTACATTAATTCGCTGTTCATTCAGTTTCCACTGTACCGGTGCTGACGACATCCCCCGCACTCACGCCGCTTAGGATTTCGACATTGGCATAATCGCGCAGACCAATGGAGACGGGGGTCATGGTCAATTTATCATTGGCGCCGACGAGGAAGACGGCATATGAGCCGGGAGAAAGTTCACGAAGAGCCTGAATCGGGACGATGAGGGTCTTGAGCGATTCTCCAGCGATGACTTCGGCGTCTACGGTCATCCCAGCCATGAGCTTGAGTCCTGAGTCGTTGGGCAGGGTCGCCCACGCCACCACGACGGGCGTTCCATCTACAACCTGCAAGGCGGGTTCCACGGTCACTACTTCGCCTTCCACGGGCTGCTCGGGGTAGGCGTCAAATGTGAAGGTGACACGGTTCCCAATATTCACTTTATCGAGATCGGTTTCATCGAGGTAAAAGCGAACCATCAACTGATCGGTTGTGGCAATGGTCATTACGGGAGTTGTGCCGACGGTTTGACTGAGGATGGCGTTCTGGCTGGTTACGGTTCCATCAAACGGGGCGACGATGCGGGTAGATGCAAGTGCGAGGCGGGCTTTTTCAAGCTTTTCCATTTGCGGACCCAGGGCAGTGAGCGGCGCGGCAAGCGCAGCGGGTCCGGCATTTACGATCTCCAAGGCAGTTTGCGCGTCCAACAAATTCAGTTTGGCATATTCAATATTCGTTCGGGCAAAAGCCAGGTCTGCTTCTGAAGGCGGGACAACGGTGGTTAATAGTTCGCCGGTCTCTTCATCCACATACGAGTAAGTGTAGTAGGTGGGCAGGTATTCACCCACATAACGGTCTTGTGCCGCTTTTAGATTGAGTTCATGGGTTGTCACTATTCGCTGGGCATCTGCCTTGGCGGCATCGGTTGCGGCGGGGTCGGCATTGACGGCGTCCAGCGCAGCCTGTGCTTCGGCAAGTTTATTTTCGTAAAAGTACACATCCGGGCTGACCAGGGTGATCAGGGCATCGGTCATATCATCCACTGCGATCTCTGCCTCTGCAACTGCGGCCTCGGCTTGGGCAATACCCAGAGGCGAAAACAATGCCATGAAGTCGGCTTCGGCTTGAATGTTTTCTTCGAGGCGTGCCATCACCTGCTGGTTGGATACTTTATCGCCTACAGCCACGTTTAGCTCTGTGACCACGCCCGATGAACGGAAGGCAAGTTCCACTTCGGCGGCAGGCAGAACCGTCCCTGCGCCGCTTGCAGTTACGATCAAATCACCAGTGCGGACTTTGGCTGTCTGAATTTCCGGGGTTTCTGCTGAAACATCTGTTGCAGATCTTTGCAAGGAATACCAAACGCCGCCAAGAATAAAAAGAACAACCACGCCTGCTGCGATCAGGTTGTTTCGATTTTTGAAGAATTTCATGATTCTGCTCCTTAGGGAATAACAATATGGGCAGTATCATAAAAATCTCGCGTAAAGAATAACTGGCTGTTTTGTAAAGAATATGTGAAGAACCAGAAATCCCCCAATTTCAAAAAGTGGCTAGCGGTCTTGGAATTCTAATTATTTTGTCCACGAAGGCACACGAAGTTTTGACCTGCTCTTCGTGTGCCTTGCGGATAAAAAAGTCGGTTCGGGTTAATCTCTCACCATACCCACTTGGGGTTGAATCCATCAACTTCAAGGTCAAGCGCCTCGCCCTTATTCAAGTCCCAAACCTGCAACCTGGAAGCGAACGGGAATTTATCCAACTCGTACACTTCATACAACAAGTACCTGCCGTTTGGCGACCATCCCAAACTTCCGTGCAGGGCATCGGTATCGTCTGTCACAACCCGTACTTCACGGCTGGCGACATCCAGCAGCCAAATCTGGTCACCACGGGTTTGCGAAAGGTCGCGCCGCACAATGGCGATCTGTGTGCCATCCGGCGACCACGCCGCGAGCAGGTTTTCATAGCCCTCCCCCGGGCTGATATTCACCAGCGTTTCTGCCTGCATATCATATAAAAATAGCTGGGTTACAAACTGGTCATGTTTAATGACCACATCGCGCAGCAAGATCGTTTTACCATCCGGCGCCCACATGGCAGCCGCCCCCAAAATATTTTCGATCACACGGGTCTCGCCATTCTCCAGGTTATACAAGCGAATTCCCTCCGGCGTGGCATAACTCAACCAGGCACCATCCGGCGACCAACGCGGGTTGCCCCCCGGCAGATTCGCTTCTTGAAATACCGGCTGGGCTTCGGCAGTTGTCACATCCACCCACCACAAGGTCGGCAAGCCATTCCCTTCCATACTCATGTTTTCATACATAATGCGCCCGCCATCCGGCGACCAAACCAAACCAGAACAGATCGCATTCACACAATCTGAAAGTTTCGTGCGCGCTAACGTATTCAGGTTGACAAGCCAGATCTCATTCGATGTGCTTTCGTTGCGGGTCACATATGCTGCCTGCATCGTATCCGGCGAGACGATGTAATCATCCACGCTTTGAAGTTCTTCCGAAACCAGTTGAGGTGCAGCTTTGGCATAGTCTGTGATGAACAACTGCTTGACGCGATTCTCATCCTCCCACAGATACATCACCCGCGCCTCATTAATAGACGTTTGAACTGGCAGCACAAATCCGGCATTATCCTTCGCCCGAACCGCAGCGCCCCACGTCAACCCCACACCGAGGATGACCACCACAATGGCAGAGACCAACGGCAAGACAGGCGCGAAGCGGTCTAGAAAGCCCATGCGGTCGAATAGTTTGCGGCTATTCACCATGAGCAACCCAATGACAATGAGCACCACCGCCAAGCCCAGGCTAAACGAGAGGATCAGCGCCAACCCCAGCAGCAGACGATTGATGGCAATCGCAACCAGCAAAATAGCAATGGCATCGGGGCAGGGCACGAGTCCGCCGCTGATGCCGAGGGCAATGAGCGAACGCCAGGTGATGGTCTCTGGCACATCATGCGAGTGCATCTTGCCATCGCCATGATGATGCATTCCGGGGCGCATCGTCTGCACTTTGACAGCGCCGACGGGTTTTTTGGAATTTAATTTTGGGGTCAACGAAATATGTTTGGGGCGAGGCTCGTTAGGCTTCCTTGAATTTTGCCAAAACACAAAACGCTGCCAGAGCAGGTACAGCCCCAAGCCAAGGATCAAGACCCCCGAAAGAATTTCAAGAAAGGGAATGACCACCGTAGGCAAAAAATACTGCGAAGCAAGCAAGGTGAGAATGCCGAGCAAAAAGACCGAGCCGGTATGCGTGAGTGTAACGACCGTTCCCAAAACCACTGCGTGCCACGAGGTTCCGCGTGAGCCAACGAGGTATGCGGCAACGACCGTCTTCCCATGCCCGGGGGTAAGCGCATGGAGCGCCCCAAGCGCAAGCGCAATGAGCAGGGCAAAGGCATAGAAAGCAAAAGAAAGTTCTTTACTGCGAACGAGATCGAGCAGAATTTCCTGCGGCGACCGTTGCTGAAGTTCTGGCACAATCTGTTCGGCGGTTTCGGTCACTACGTCTTTTTGCTGACCGAAGGGCAGGGCAGGCGCACCGCTATCCCATGAAGTGAGCAGGCGGCTTTGGTCTTCCATGTTGGACGGGTTACGGATGTAGTCGATTGTCAGGATATGGCTTTTTTGCGAAGGAAAGAGGAAGGCTGTGTCATCTTCGGCTGTGAGGTAAAACCAGTTGATTGATTTTGCCGGGTCGATCCCGTTTTCAATGACGATGCGTTGGGCATTGTTCGTCTCGCCGCTTAGGTCTGCGGAGAGGTTGAAGGTGATGAATTCTTCGCCTGCCTGAAAGGCTTGCAATGTAGACGGCACCTGGACAGAATCCACTATCAGCGGGAGAGACTTTCCATCGAGGCTGACCAGCAACAGGTCGAGGCGAGAGGCGCTCCATGCTTCAGCTTCGGCATCATCCACCGAGCCATCCTGATTTGAGTCTATTTCATTCCAAATAAAGTTGACGAGCAGCAGCCCGGGCTTGATCTGCCACTCAACCTTCAGGTCAGATGGTGAAAGGTTAATGCTGATGGTATGGGTGTAAATATCTGCCGGGTGGGCAAGAACATTCCCCGCCGGTATGAGCGTGGTCAAAACTGCAAATAGAAAGATAAGGTGTTTTTTTAATTTCACGAGGCGATTATACATGCGCGGCACTTTTTTCTTTGTAAGAGCACTGCATGTCTGGGCACGGCAGCTTAAGCATTTTTTTATTCTTAAAGACTTACATTACTTAAAAAGAAATTGTGGAATAAAATTGGCAGATGCTTAACATCAAAGATGTTTGGGAAAATTTTATGCCCAGCCTCGGGGACAGGGAAGAGGAACTGCAAGAATTCTATTTCTCAAGCACAGTCACGACACAATTGGCAGTAAGTATCTTCACCATAATCATCAGCTCATTCATGATCTATATGGATCTGATGTTTGCCCACGGAGATCAAAGACTATTTACTTATTCATTAACGGTTCGAGTGCTATTCTTCCTTTTTACAGCAGGGGCGATCTTTTATGTGCTGCGCAACCGCAGTTTCAAGAAAGTGGAACGCGCCGCTATCATCTGGTTATTCGTCACTTCTTTGTATTTTCTCTTCTACAGTTACACAAGACCCGAAAATTACCTGACTACCAGCGTGGACGTTCTCTTTATTCTTGGCGCGTACGTGTTCTTTGGGTACAGGCTTAAGTATCTTCTTCCTGTTATTTTGTTTTTTTCCATTGCCTCTATTTGGATCGCTTTTTCGCAAAAAACAGGGACTTTATTTGAAACCCGCCTTGCCTCAGCCGGGGTGCATATCCTTGTGCAAATGATCGGTCTGCTCGCGGCGTTGCAGATCCGTTCGTTTCGGCGCAAGGCGTTCCTTGCCTATGCCGGAGAGAGGGAAGCCAGCCAGCTTGCCACCCAGCTTTTACAAACGGATGCACTGACAGGCTGCTTTAGCCGCCGATATTTTTTGGCACGGGCAGAACAGGAGTTTTTGCGCGCCAGGCGGTACGAACACCAACTTTGTGTGGTCATGATGGATCTGAATCAATTTAAAAGCATCAACGACCAATATGGACACATGGCAGGCGACGCCGTATTGATGGCATTTTCCAACATGGTGATGGAACAGAAAAGACATTCAGATAGTTTAGGCAGGCTGGGCGGCGAAGAATTTGCCCTGCTGCTCCCTGAAACAAGCCTTGAAAATGCCAATTTTGTGGCAAGACGAATTCAAGAGACATGGGCAAATGTTGTAACTGATTTTTCAGGACATTCCATTCGTTCCAGTGTAAGCGTGGGGGTTGCAGAACTGGGGCAACACAGCCAGAATTTTGAAGAGATGCTTCACCTGGCAGATATGTTCATGTATCAAAAAAAATACGAACACCATGGAAATTCAAGATAAATTTACGGCAGCCATTGCGGCATAATGCCTTCACCGATCACCACCGATTGATTCGAACCTTCCTGCCATAAACCAATTTCAGGCGCGTATTGCCCCTTCAACTTGAACTGTTGAAAAAGCAGGGCGCTGCCCCACACATCCCATTGCGGCGAGTTATAGGTGTAATCCGTATCCCCGGCGATCACAATTCCGTCCAACAACGAGGGGTCGAATATCCATAATATTTTTGTGGGCTGGTCTTCCGCTGCACGCAAACTAAGGACAGCGCGGTCTTCACGCGGCGACCACGCCACCGAATAGTAGGAATAATCATATTGGTCTTTTTCGCCAATAAAATTGAGCGTCTCACTTGTTGTCAGGTCGGCAAGTTTTACCAGGGTACGCCCGCCCTGTTCAGTTTGGTCGAAGGTGGTGTACATAAAACGGGTTGAGTCCGGCGACCAGGTTACAGGTCCGCCCGTGGTGGAGGGGAAGAGAAGATGTTCCCCCGTTCGCAGGTCGATCATGTTAATGAAATCGGTCAAGCCATCGAAAGAAGCGAGGCGGTTCGCATCCGGCGACCATGTGGGGCTATACCCCAAAATACTCTGATCTTCATACACCGCCTGATTCGCGCCGCTTTCAAGATCCACCACCCAAATACGGGGGGAACCAAACGGCAGGTCTGGGGTAGGACCGGCGGCTTCGCGCGAGTAAGCAATACGCACATCCCCCGGCGCGATCACCGGCGTGGTACAGCGGTCAAAGCCGCAATCCATCAGCAGAGAGGCATCCCCGCCTTCACGGCTCACGCGCCATAGGTCAATGCCGCCGTTTTGATTTTGAGATGAAAAGACGATGAACTCCCCGCTTTGAGCGACATCGAACGAAAGCACTTTGACCGTCTCATCTGTGAGACGCTTCGCACCCCGCCCAAAACTGTCCATTGACCAGATGCCGCTCTGACCTTCAGCCGAAACCACATACGCCACACGCGGTTCACGCACTTGAACCTGCCAGTTCTGAACTTCTTTCACTTCACGGGTGGTCGAGTTGATCTCCCCCGGAATCACTTTGAAGGTATAGGTTACATCCCGTTCAAAAGGTTTCAGCGGCACAAAGCGCACGCTGTAATCATCCAATGATTCGAGATACCCTTCATGGATAGGATCCAGCGAAATCAAACCAGAGGCGATCTCGGCGGAGATCTTATCTGAGAAGGTGAATGTCACTTTTTGAAACGGTCCCACAATTCCATCCACCGGCACATCGGTGCGGACGCGCACCCCCGCCCCCTCGCCAAGCAAAATCACTGCGCCGATCACCACGGCGAGCACCACCATAACACTGAGGGCGACCGTATCAAAAGAAAGGCGCGATTTCATGGGAAGAGATAGGGTTGGTCGGGCGCATCCACCGGCTGAACGGTTTCAGCAACGATCATCGGCACACGCTGACCTTTGATCGTAACGGATTCAATGTTGCCTGTAACCAATACCCACGCATCTTGACGAAGAGTGGCAGCATCATCCCAACGGGCGGGCATGGCAACTGCAAATCCATCCGCGGCACAGCACGAAACCACAAAGCGGCTTACGTAGAACTGATCTGAAGCCAACTGGTCGTCAAAATATACAAACCCGATCACCGAAGCCTCTTCGCCGATGAACGGGGTAACATCATCTTGAAAGCTGAAGAGTTTCAACCAGTCCAGCACATTCCGCGCCTGTGATTCGGTTTCAAAAATACTGGCAGACGAATCAGAACTGATCAGCGGGGCGCTGGTATTAAATCCCTTTGTAGCAAAGGCAGATGAATCCAACGGGCGGGCGGGGATGAGTACCCCAATGAGAATGGGAATGAGCATCACCCACAGGTTCACCGCAGAAGGAGCATGGTCATGCTCGTGATGGTGATCTGGATGTTCTGTTTCATGCAGGCGAGAGCGGCGATTCTCTGTGAATATCGTCTGGGCGAGAATACCAAGGAAGATCATGCCAACGATGGTCAACGGCACGAAACGGGAATTGATATACCAGGTCAATTGTCCATTCACGGCTTTGACCACGAAAAAAATGAACAACCCGGAAAGCAGCAACCCCTGATAAGAACGGAACATTCGTTGAGACATAAAAACTCCAGAATAGATGGTGAACCGTGGATGGCGGTACGCTTTCCATCGTCCGCGTTACTTTACAAAATAATTGAACACCAATCCGGCAGCCAGACTCATCAGGAATGGAATGCCGACAATATAAAACACAGCACGGCGCTTGAACACCTGCAAATACATCATCACGCTTTTAATATCCACCATGGGACCGAACACAAGGAAAGACAGCACCGAACCAAAACTGAACACGCCGGTAAAACCGAGCGCCACGAACGAATCCACCGTCGAACAAATGGAAAGAATAACGGCAAGCAGAAGCATGACCAAGACCGAAAGAACCGGTCCGCTTCCAATTGCCAGCAGCGCTGATTGCGAGACAAAGGTCTGCAAGCCAGCCGCGAGCATCGATCCCAAAACAAGGTAACGCCCCATATCAAAGAATTCATCCACGGTGATGAGCAGCGCCTTGCGGATCTTCTCGCGGACAGAATCGCCCGCCTCGGCATGGATGTGGTCATGGTCGTCACCCGCCATCACAGGGCGCAGAACCTCCGCCGCCTCACCCTGAGCCGAAAAAACCAGCCCCACCGTAACGGCAATCACAAGGCTGATCACAAAGCGCCAGAGCAGCATTTCGCCCCATCCAAACGCGGAGGCAGTACTGATAATCACAATGGGATTCAGAACCGGCGCCGCCAGCAAAAACGAGATGCCCGCCGAGAGCGGAAGTCCCTTTTTGAAGAGACGGCGCGTAAGCGGAACCACTCCGCACTCACACACCGGAAAGACCATCCCCATAAAAGCGCCGCTGATCGCCGCCGCACCAGGACGGTTGGAAACCCAACGGCTCATCGCATCCCGATCCATGAACACTTCCACCAAACCCGAGGCAAAGGTTCCAAGCAAAAGATACGGCACGGCTTCTACAAAGATGCCAAGGAAAACCGTGGCAAAGACATTGAGCTTATCCCACAACCATGTAAAAAATCCTTCCGGCAGCAGGCTCAAAGTGACAGCAAGAAGAACGGCAAGCAATATGAACAGAACCGCATTACGGGAGATTCGTTTTGATGTTATTGTTTCCACACACAAGATTATAACAAGTGGAAATAAGTAAAAACTGAACACACACAACCATCCATCGTCAAAATTAAAATCAATTGAGCGCCTTCGCCCCCACAACCTAAACCGATTACAATAGCGCTCATGAATTATCGTCATTTCAAATACGAAGGTTGGTTGTACGCATTCGCCTTTGCCATTGCGCTGGCAGTTCGCTTTATTGGTCTTGGCGCCATGCCGCTCACCGACGCCGAAGCCGCACCAGCCTTGCAAGCCCTGCACCTCTCGCAAAGCGCCAACCCCACCCTCGACCCACACCCGCTCTACATCCTCACCACCTCGATTCTTTTTCTCGCCTTTGGCGGTGGGACAAATTTCCTCGCCCGCTTCATCCCCGCCCTTATCGGCAGCCTCCTCGTTTTAGCGCCCCTCCTCTTTGAAGATCGCCTCAAACCCCGCCCCAGCCTGATCCTCGCCTTCTTCCTTGCACTAGACCCGGGCTTGGTCGCCATCTCCCGTCAAGCCGCCAGCCCCATCCTTGCCATCACCTTCCTCGTCTTTACGGTTGGTTTCTTCAACAAAGCAAAGCCCAGCCACACCGCCGTTTGCGCCGCCCTCGCCCTCCTCAGCGGACCGTCCATCTGGTTTGGCATTCTCAGCCTCGGCATTACCCTTGCCATTGCACAACTCTTCAAACAAAGAACCGCTACAGAAACCAAGCAGCTAGAAACTAACCACGAAGCACAGGAAACGGACAGCGAAACACAGTCCACACAAACCTCATCTCCGCCCGCGCCTGTCCTGAACGAAGCCAAAGAGTTCCACTTTCCATTCCCCACCTTCCTCTTCACCTTCATTCTTGCAGGTTCCCTCTTCTTCACCATCCCCAGCGGAATTGGAGCCGCCTTTGCATCCATCCCTGCTTTTATTGAAAAATGGACAACAGGCTCAACCATTACACAAGGCATGGCGCTCATCTCCCTGCCAGTCTACCAACCCTTCGCACTATTGCTTGCAGGCATCGCCCTCATACGCGGATGGGCATTCGGCTACCGCCGGGTCATTCTGCTTAGTGTCTGGCTCTTCGTCTCATTCCTTCTTGTCATCTTCATGCCCGCCCGCCAAATGGCAGACCTGGCATGGATGCTCCTTCCGCTCCACGCCATTGCCGCGCTTGAACTTACCCGCCACATCACCATTTACCCCGAAGAACGGCGAGAAATCCTTGGCGTAATTTTGCTCACCAGCTTCCTTTGGGCTTTCGCGTGGCTGGGGCTTTCCAGCCTCAACTGGCTGCCCATCGGAACCAGCGAATACACCCTGCGCGCCGCCATGTTGTTTGGCTCACTCTTGCTGCTCATCGTCAGCCTGATCCTCATCGCGGCGGGATGGTCCATCCGCACCGCTTCTCTTGGAGGAGTTTGGGGCATGGCGCTCGGCTTGGGCGTACTCACCGTTGGCAGCTTGTTCGGAGCCGCGGGTCTGCGCGGAACGAGCTTCCCCGAGCTATGGTGGCAGCCCGCAATACCCACCCAGGCACAACTACTACGTGAAACCATCAGCCAGGTATCTGAAACCAGCATGGGTAACGACTATGCCGCCACAGTCGCCATTATGGGAATCGAATCACCCGCGCTTGAATGGACATTACGCGAAAACCACGTAGAAATAGTCCACTCGCTTGATGTGACCAGCACCCCCGATTTTGTCATCACGCCATACGAACTAAACCCGGAACTCATCTCCGCTTATCGCGGACAGGACTTTCTCTGGCGGCAAAACCCATCGTGGCAATTAGCAACCCCCGCCGATTGGTTTCGCTGGGTCACACTGCGTGAAATGCTAACAACCCAAGAGAACATCATCCTCTGGGCAAGGAGCGACCTGTTTTTGGGTAGTGAGTAGTGAGCAGTGACCGCAGACAATGTTCTGCGGTTTTTTTTTTATTACCTTACTGATGTAAAATGGGCACCATGACAAAAACTCCCCCATCAACCATTGCACTCGACGGACCCGCAGCATCTGGAAAATCCACAGTAGGCAAACGGCTTGCCGACCAACTCGGCTATCTTTTCTTCGACACCGGCATCATGTACCGCGCCGTCACATGGATCGCACTTAGCCGCGACATGGATCTAAAGAACGAAGCCGCCGTCACCGCGATGGCTCAGGAAACACAGATCGATATTCGCCAGCCCACCCAAAACGACGGACGCGCCTGCGACATCCTCGTAGAAGACCGCGACATCACCTGGGATATCCGCTCTGGGAATGTAGAAGCCTACGTCTCTATTGTGGCGGCATACGCCGGTGTGCGTAAAGCGCTTACCGACCAACAGCGCCGCATCGGTCTGCGCGGCGGGGTTGTGATGGTTGGGCGTGATATTGGCACGGTCGTTTTACCTGAAGCCGATTTGAAAGTGTACATGATCGCCAGCGCCGAAGAACGTGCCCGCCGCCGCCATACCGAACTTACCGCCCGAGGCGAAGAATCTAATTACGATGAGATCCTCAGCAAAATGATCGAACGTGACCGCATCGACTCGACCCGCGCCGTTGCCCCGCTGCGCCCCGCCGATGATGCCCTCATCCTCGATACCGACAACATGAACGAATCTCAAGTCTACGAACGCATTATGGAGTTGTGCAAGTAAACCTCCATGATGGAAAAAACACCGCCGCCACCCAAGCCGGTCACTGAGGTGTGGAAGCCAGAGTTGGTGCGCCTGCCCGAGCTTTCTCCCGAACGGCTCGCCTTCCGCAGGTTTGGTCATCGGCTGCTCAAGTTTATTGCCAACGCCTGCCTGCGCATCACCACCGAAGGCATGGAAAACATCCCAACCAGCGGACCTTTGCTGATCGCCATCAACCACCTTGGCAATGCCGATATCCCCGCACTGATCTCACGCCTGCCTTTCACACCCGATGCACTCGGCAAGATCGAGTTATACGACCTGCCGATCCTCGGCAAGCTCATGGATCGGTACGGCATCATCTGGCTGCATCGCGGCAGACCCGATAAACGCGCCCTGCGCGCCGCGCTTGATGGGCTCAAGGAAGGGCGAATCATCGTCATTGCCCCAGAGGGGCGTTACTCGCTCACCGGCGCATTGGAAGAGGGCGCAGGCGGAGCGGCATTTCTCGCGTATAAAGCCAACGCGCCCATTTTGCCCATTGCACTCACCGGTACAGAGAATGAAAATGTATCGCAACATGTGCTCAAACTGCGGCGCGCGCCGGTTCACATTCGGGTTGGAAAAATGTTCAGGTTGAATGAGCAGGCATCAGCGGGGAAAGAAGCGGTAACAGACGGCACAAAACGGATCATGGCTGCCCTCGCATCGCTTTTGCCGGAAAAATATCGCGGGGGATAATTCCAAAAATGTAAAGCATCTGTTAAACGATTGGAATGTTTTGGGGCTATAATCGAAAAAAATGGATTTCATCCTCACACTCCTTGCAGGCATTGCGTTCCCCGCCCCGCCCACTCTTGCAGGATGGCTTGTATGGGTGTCTCTACTCGCCGGTTTTACATTTTTTTTATACAGCAGGCGAAAAACATTACCAACATTTGGTTCGGGGGCTTGGGGAATATTTTTTGCCCTTTTTCTACTTGTACCTGTTCTCAATTTATTTTTAGGGATACGCCTAACATCCGCTTCTATTCGACCTTTGCCCGGGTTGCCCGCCGATGCGCCTGGTTCTGCGCTGATGGTTTTTTCTGCCATTCCGTGGTTGTTGGGCGGCGGTCTGCTTGGTCCGATCCCTGCGGCGTTGTTGGGGGCATTTGCCGGTTTGATACGCGGCACTTGGGACCTGTATTCTCTTTTTCCAATTCTTGAATATTCCATTCTGGCGGTGGTCTTTTCGCAAAATATCCGCCAGCGATACCGCACGCCTGCCTATCGTTTGCTGCGCCAGCCGCTTGCAGGCGCTTTGCTGCTCGTTCCCATCCATTTGTTTTTTTATACGATCAGTGCGCTGTTCACCCAATGGGGCGCAGACGTTCACTCGACGGCACGGCTTGATTTTGCGATCAGCAATGCCTGGGTGGTAACGCTTGCATTTGCGGGTGAAATGCTTTTCAGTGGGTTGGTTGCACAATTGGTTTCTGTTCTGTTCCCTGCAAAGTGGGGCAGCAACAAGGCGCTGCAACCTTCACCCAGCGAACGCAGCCTTGAAACCCGTTTTATTTTTGCGGTGGGGTCATTCATTTTGTTGCTGCTGTTTTCGTTGTTGATCGGCGGCTGGTGGGTGGCAGGAGAATCGGCGCGGGGGATGCTCGAAGACCGCCTCGCAAGTACGGGTGAATCTGCGGCGCAAAGTGTGCCGTTCTTCCTTGAAACAGGGCAGAATCTGGCGGTGCAATTGGCGGAAGAACCGGAGATGTCCAGCGCCAATGGGGCTGAGCTAACTTCCATCCTTGCAACACGTATTAAAGCTGTGCCTTATTTTGACCAGCTCATTGTGCTTGATACTTCGTCAAAAGCAATTCTGGCGATCTACCCTGAAGATACGCGCCCGGGGTTCAAGTTGTACCCGGATGAGGATATGGGAGTTCTGCTCTCTACGCAGGGGGTTCTCACGCAGGTCTATTCCATCCCACCCATGACGGAAGAGGGGTCGGCGCGGGTGGCTTTCCTTGCCGCTATTCGTTCTGAGAACGGGGAAGTTCAGCGGGTGTTGATCGGGCGTACCACCATCGAAGCCAACCCATTGACCCTGCCTCTGATCAAGAGTCTTGATAATATGCGCAACCTGGGCGGCTCTGGTATGTTGGTAGATGATGCCAACCATATTATTTACCATTCCGATTCGACCCATGTGTTGACGCAGTATGAGGGTGAGGTTCGCCCTGAAGCATTTTTCTATGAAGACACCGCACCAGATGGAACCCGTCAATTGGTTTATTATCAGCCGGTTTTTGGGCGTCCGTGGGCGGTGGTGTTAACCGTCCCGGCGCAGCAGGCGCAGCAACTGGCATTAAGCATTGCCACGCCGCTGGCTCTGATGATCGTTCTGCTTGCTGTGGTGGCGCTGGCAACCCTGCGTATTGCCCTGCGGGTGCTTACCAGTTCTCTGCAAGGGCTGGCATTGGAAGCGAATCGCATTGCAATGGGCAACCTTGATAATCCATTGCTGATAAAAGGCGAGGATGAAGTTTCTCAATTAAGCCGCGCGTTTGAACAGATGCGTGTGGGCTTGCAGGCTCGGCTCGAAGAGATCAACCGTCTTTTGAAGGTAAGCCAGGGGGTGGCATCCAGCTTGGAGATGCAGGATGCGGTCAAACCGGTGCTGGAGGCGATCCGTTCTACGGGGGCAAATTCTGTCAGTGTGGTGCTTTCTCCCAGCATTCTTCCAGATACGGTCATTGAACTGCCTTCGCGTTTTTCATTGGAAGACGAGCAGGACGTGTACGCATATCTTGATGAGCAAATTCTTGACCTTGCACAAAGCCAGGAAAGAATCGTACTGCCCAACCTGACCCGCTCACGGGAATTGACCTTTGAAACTGGAAAACCTCAACCGCTGGCGTTGTTGGCTGTGGCGCTGCGGCATGAAAATCGTTATTACGGCGTGGTGTGGGCTGGGTTTGAGCAACCGCGCAAGTTCTCCGATTCAGACATCCGCTTGATGACGACACTTGCCGGACAGGCAGCGTTGGCGGTGGCGAACGCCCACCTCTACCTGACGGTGGAAGCCTCACGCCGCCAGTTGGAAGCCATCATCAACTCTTCGCCAGACCCGGTGATCGTGACGGATCACCGCAACCGCTTGCTGCTTGCCAACCATGCAACCACGTCCGCTTTTAAGCAGGGTGTCAACGACACGATGAGCGGCATGGAAACCGAAAAGGTGATCAAACTCCGTCCGCTGTTGGCGTTGCTGCAAAGCACCATCTCTGAACAGCAATCGACTGAGATCGTTTTGCCAGATGGACGCACCTACCTTGCAACCGCCTCACCCGTGATGGTGGATGAGCACCAGATCGGACGCGTGTGCATCATGCGCGATGTGACCCATTTCAAAGAGTTGGATACGATGAAATCGGAATTTGTGGCAACCGTGAGCCATGACCTGCGTTCTCCGCTCACTCTCATGCGCGGGTACGCCACCATGCTTGATACGGTCGGCGAGTTGAACGAGCAGCAGCAAGGCTATGTGAAAAAGATCGTCACGGGTGTTGAGAATATGTCTCGCCTTGTGAATAACCTGCTTGATCTGGGACGGATCGAGTTTGGTGTTGGCTTGCAAGTGGAGAATGTTTCAGTCCTGGATATCATTGAACGCGTCACCGGCGCCTTACAGTTGCAGGCTTCGCAGAAGAATATTCAACTCACGCTCGAACTGCCAAAGGATATGCCTCACGCCGTGCAGGCAGACCAGGCGCTCCTGCATCAGGCTGTGTATAACCTGGTGGAAAATGCCGTCAAATATACGCCTGAAAATGGTGAAGTAAAGATCAGCACCCTTTCGAACCCGGAAAATCTCATCTTTGCGATCTCTGATTCAGGGATCGGGATTCCCGCAGAGGATATTCCACATCTTTTTGAAAAGTTTTATCGTGGAAAACAACGCGAGGCACGCGCCCAGCCCGGCTCGGGGTTGGGGCTTGCCATTGTCCAATCCATTGCCGAGAGCCATCGTGGACGTATTTGGGTGGAAAGCACGGTAGGCAAAGGAAGTACATTCTTTTTGCTGGTGCCCCTGTACCAAACCAGGTAAACGTTTATTTCGTCCGCTTGTTGCGCGGGCAACGTCATAAAAAAAGATTCGTACTATAATCTTATGTGTCCTTCCGAGGGAAGGGCTTAATTTTTTGTCTGTAAGCAGAGAGTTATGATCAATCAAGAAAACAAACAAACCCCCATTATTGAGCGTAAAACAGATTATAAACCCCAGCGAACCTGGCAATCCTGGCTGATCGGACGCCCGCTTTCCACAGCAGACGCCTCGCACGAAACGATCGGCAAGGTGGTAGGGTTGGCGGTGTTCGCATCTGATGCGCTCTCGTCCAATGCATATGCCACCCAGGAGATCATGGTGGTCCTTGCAGCAGCAGGAACACTCGCTTTTGGATATGTGTTTCCCATCTCCATGGCGATCGTCATGCTCCTTGCCATCGTCGCGCTTTCCTATGTGCAAGTCATTCATGCCTACCCGGATGGAGGCGGCGCCTATGTGGTTGCCCGTGATAATCTCGGCGAACTTGCCGGTCTCACTGCGGCATCCTCCCTTTTGGCTGATTACATTCTGACGGTTTCCGTGTCGGTTTCATCGGGTATCGCGCAGATCGTTTCTGCCTACCCAGACCTGTACGCCTACCGTGTCCCCATGGCGGTCGCCGCTGTATTCCTCCTTATGCTCATTAACCTACGCGGGGTACGTGAATCTGGCGCTGCAATCGCAGTGCCCAGCATGTCCTTTATTGTGATCATGTTCGTCATGATCGGGTTCGGGCTGTACAAGTATTTCACCGGTACCCTTGGGACAGTGGTAGATCCGCCTGAAGTTTTCTCACACGGCATCACAGCTTTTGGTCTGCCATTTTTAATTCTGCACGCATTCTCCAGCGGAACTGCTGCGCTTACGGGCATTGAAGCCATTTCCAACGGCACCACCGCATTCAAAGAACCGCGCAGCAAAAACGCAGCCACCACCCTGATCTGGATGGCGGTCATTCTCTCATCCCTGTTTTTGGGCATCTCTTTCATTTCAAGCCAGACTCAGGCTGTTCCCTCCGAAGTTGAGACGGTGATCTCGCAGATCGGGCGCACCATTTTTGGCGGGCAAGGTGTAATGTATTTTGCCGTCATTCTGGTAACCACCATCATTTTGCTGCTGGCAGGCAATACCGCATACGCGGGCTTTCCACGTTTGAGCGCCCTCATGGCAATGGACGGCTTCCTGCCGCGCCAGTTGACCTATCGTGGCAGCCGCCTTGTGTATTCACGCGGTATTGTGGCTCTGGCAATCTTATCCTCTGCGTTGATCGTGCTCTTTCAAGCAAGCGTAACCCGCCTTATTCCACTGTACGCCATTGGTGTGTTTCTCTCGTTCACCCTCGCCCAAACCGGCATGGCGTTACGCTGGAGAAAAAGCGGAAAATTACGCGACCAAAAGGAAGAGGCAGAACACACCAACGAACGCATTTCAAAGATCACCTACGACCCGCTCTGGCGTTTGAAAATGTTCATGAACGGTTTCGGCGCATTATGTACCGGTGTTGTCATGTTGATCTTCGCAGCCACCAAATTTCAAGATGGCGCCTACGTGGTACTTATCCTAATACCCTCCCTGATCGCTGTATTGTGGATGATCCATCTACACTACCGCAACCTTGCCAAAAATCTCTCACTGGATAACTTCGGCATTATTCCACCGCATACCCACCGCCACCGCGTCATCATGCCGGTCAGCGGGGTGCATCAGGGAACGCTCTCTGCACTGCGCTATGCCCACATGCTTTCAGATGATGTTACCGCTGTACATATCGTCATCGAACCGGCAGATGCGGAGAAGACCCGCAAAAAATGGGAAACCTGGGGCGAAGGCATCCGCCTTGTGATGTTGGATTCACCCTATCGGTTGTTTGTTGAGCCGCTGCTTGATTACATCGCCGATATAGCCGAGCAGCGCCAGCCGGGCGAGATCATCACCGTGGTCGTGCCTGAGTTCGTTTCTGATAACCGCTGGACTTCGGCTCTTCATACCAACACTGCCGAGATTTTGCGCAACCAATTAAAAAACCAGCATGATATTGTCATCACGAACGTACCTTATCATGTACACGAAACGGAGAGCGATCATCATCGCTAAGGAGCAACCATCATGAATTTTATTGTAGTAGGCTGCGGAAGGTTTGGAGCGGAACTCGCCTACAAACTCTTCATAAATGGACATCAGGTCGTTGTTGTGGATGTCAACCAAAAGGCGTTCAACCGCCTCCACCCCGACTTTAGAGGTCGTACCGTGGAAGGAGACTCTCTCTCCGCCGATACATTGGCACGCGCCAATGTGGAAAAAGCGGACGGGGTCGCCATCGTCACGAATTCAGACACAATGAATGCGGTCATTGGGCACACCGTGCGGGTGCATTACCCCGGTATAAAGCAGGTGGTGGTTCGCAATTATGACCCCACCATGCGTGAAATGCTCGAAGCATTCGGCTTGCAGATCATTAGTTCCACGGCATGGGGCGCAGAACGCGTGCAGGAACTTTTGATCGACCCATCTTTCCGCACAGTGTTCTCAGCCGGAAATGGGGAAGTGGAAATGTACGAAATGTTCATCCCCGCACGCTGGCAGGGTGAGACCATTTCAAACTTATTGAATGGCTGCACCGATATTGTCTGTGCGGCACTGGCACGCGCAGGACGCGCAGAATTACCCGCCCCCTCAACGAAACTTCAGCAGGGCGATGTTCTCACGGTGAGCGCCACATTGGATGGAATTAAATCTCTGCGCACAAAATTGCAGGAAGGCGAGGAGGCATAACATGCTGGTATTTATTGCAGGCGGCGGGCGCACAGGCGCTCAACTTGCCGCGCAACTGCTTCAACAGAAATACGAAGTCCGTTTGGTGGAACACCGCAAAGACCTGCTGGCACGGCTGCACCACGAACTGCCCACCGAGGTCATTTACGAAGGGCAGGCAACTGATCCCTCTGTTCTGAGACACGCTGGTTTGGAAAAAGCCAATGTACTCGTCACATGCACCAGTGACGACGCTACAAACCTTGTCTTGTGCTACCTTGCCCGTTCCATGTTCAAGGTACGCCGCACGGTGGCACGCATCAATAACCCGCGCAATGCCTGGCTGTTCGATCAAAACTTCCACGTGGATGAAACCATCAATCAGGCAGACGTAATGGCACACCTCATTCAGGAGGAAATGTCTCTGGGCGATATGATGACCCTGCTAAAACTCCGCAGAGGGCGTTACTCGCTGGTGGAAGAGAAAGTACCCCCCGGCGCCAAAGCCATAGGCATACCGCTCAAAGACCTGGGTCTGCCCGAGCAATGTGTCATTGCTGCCATCATCCGCAAGGGACAGGTTACCCTTCCGCGCGGCAATGCCACCCTCGAAGAGTTTGATGAGGTGCTTGCCGTCACCGATGATGAAGGCGCCAAGCAATTGGCTTTATTGCTTGAGCCGCCTGATCGATCTGTTCTATAAAAATCAAAAACTCCCGTCCATTTGACGGGAGTTTTTTTTACAGGTATATATGTTCTATTTTGCCACCATATCCTTCATTTGCTCTACATACGCAAGAGACTGGTGCCGGAAGTAGGTATTGTACAACTCGGCATAATGCCCGCTCTGGTCGAGCAAGCCTTGGTGGTTGCCTTCTTCGATGATCGTTCCCTTTTGCATCACCACAATGCGATCTGCCGCCTTCACTGTAGAAAGGCGGTGAGCAATAAGAATGCTTGTGGAATTTTTGAGGATGAGGTCCAACGCCTGCTGAATCTGCCACTCGGTGAATGGGTCAATGCTGGCAGTCGCCTCATCGAGGATGAAGATGGCGGGGTTCTGCACAAGGACGCGCATCAACGCCACAAGTTGCCGCTGCCCCATCGAAAGGCGGTTGCCGCGTTCACCCACCTCGGTATGCAGTCCGTTTGGCAGGGCATCGAGCCATTCGCCATCGCCAATCCGTTTGGCAAGGCGGCGCATCTCTTCTTCTGGCGCACCTGGCACGGCATATCGAATATTTTCTGCCACTGTGCCGGAGAACAAGAACGGAACTTGCGAAACAATGCCCAATTGGCGGCGATATTGCGCAAGGTCAAAAGTGCGGATGTCGCGTCCGTCCACGAGCAGGCGCCCCTGTTGAAATTCATAAAAGCGGGCGATCAGCTTTGCAATGGATGACTTGCCCGCGCCAGTATGCCCTACCAGCGCAAGAGTCTCTCCGGGTTGGATGAGCAGGTTGAAGTCGGTGAGAACCGGTTCTTTATCCGAATAGCGGAAGAAAACGTGTTCAAAATTCACTTCGCCTTTGAGTCGCGGCACATCCTGTTTTTCGTTTTGGATCACATTCGGGTCTGCATCAATGAGCGCGAAGACTCGTTCTGCCGCAGAAAGCCCTGCCTGAATCTGCGCCCAAAACGAAGTGAGGTTAAGTACAGGGAAGAAGAACTGATCGAGGCTCATGATGAAGAGATACCACGAACCAATGCTGATGGCACCCGCCGCCGCGCTGTTGCCGCCCACATACACCAACACACCTACAAAAATTCCGCCCAACGCGTTGAGTGTGGGAAACACCAGCGAGAGAATGAACCCGCGCTGTACGTTCACACCATACGATTGGATGTTGGACTCATCGAACGATTTAAAAATGCTTTCTTCCTGCCGGAAGTTCTTGGCAATCGAAATACCGCTGATGGTCTCTTTGATGGCGGCATTCACATCTGCCATGGCTTTCATGCCTTTTTTGGAAACGCGGCGGGCAAGCACCCGAAAGCCCGAAGCCACGGCAAAGATGAAGGGTAAAAATCCGATGAGAAGAAGAGAAAGCCGAACCTCGGTGCGAAAGAGAACAACAGCAATCAAGATCGCTTGAATGAACTGCGCCACCACATCTGTGATGATGACCACAAGCTGACCAAAGTCATTGGTATCAGATGTGATGCGCGAAACAATGCGCCCCGATGAAAACTGGTCGTAAAAGGAAAGGTCGTGCTCGGCGGCAGCGCGGAAGGCGCGTGAGCGCATATCTAACACCACGTCGCCGACAGAGCGCACGATCAGACCACGCCGCAGCCAGTTCAGCCCCCATTGACCGAATGCCACGCCGATAAGTGCAGCACCCACCCAAAGGATCTGTGCAGAATTGGGTCGATCCTTGATCAGATCCACCATACGGCTGACAATGACCGGCAATGCCGCACCGATCACTGCAATGACAATGATGACCACAGAAGCCAAAGCAAGCCGCATTTTCTGTGATCCGAAGTAAGCTACCATGCGCCGTACAAGTTCACTATCCTTGTATTGGCGGTCGTATTTTTCGTCGTTTAATCCTGCAAAGAAACCCATAAAACCTCGTTGTGCGATGCTCGATGTTCGGAAAGTAGAAACCGAATATCGTTATTCCCTAAAAATTCTCGAATACGCCTCAGATGTCTTCATCAACTCATCATGCGAGCCCATGGCAACGATCTGCCCCTTGCGCATGACGATGATGAGGTCTGCCCAGCGGATCTGCGAAAGGCGGTGCGTGATGATAAAGGTGGTGCGTCCTTTGGCGGCATTGGAAATGGCACGCTGAATTTTGTCCTCTGTCGCCGAATCAATGGCAGAGGTGGAGTCATCCAGCACAAGCACATGCGGGTCGGTAAGGAATGCACGCGCAAGCGCAATGCGCTGACGCTGCCCGCCAGAGAGCGTAACGCCGCGTTCCCCTACCACGGTTCCGTATGTCTCTTCAAAGTTCAAAATAAAATCGTGCGCCTGCGCCGCCATGGATGCCGCGATCACTTCTTCTTTGGAAGCGCCGGGTTTCCCAAATGCAATATTATCGCTAAGCGAACGCGAGAACAGGAAGATATCCTGCTCGATGATGGAGATTTGCGAACGGAGCGAGGCGAGATTCCAATCGCGTACGTCCACTCCATCTACCAATACCTGTCCGCTGGTCACATCATAGATGCGGTTGATGAGCTTGACGAGCGTGGTTTTACCGGCGCCGGTCTGCCCAACAAGAGCCACCGTCTGCCCGGGTTTTACTTTAAAGGAAACCTTCTCAAGCACAAGGTCACCTTCTTCAGCAGATGAAGGGTAACGAAACAAGACATCACGAAATTCAATTTCTCCTCGGATGGGAGATGTCACGCCGGATGTGTTTTGGTCCAGTTTCGTCTCGCGTTGGATCAATTCCAAAATGCGGCGGGCAGAAGACATCCCCAACGAAATTTGAGAATAGGCAAATGTTGAAGTGAAGGTCGGAAAGCCCAGCAATTGCAGCATTCCAAAATAAGCAACTACAGCGCCTACGTCAATGAGACCGGCACGCAAAAGGAACAAGGCATGGGTCAGCCCGCCTGCAAAAGCCAGCCCTAACAAAAGCATGGCAATGTAACGCGCTTCAAGATCACCCTGTTGGACGAACGCATCGCGCACTTTGCGGGCATTGACCACAAATCGATCCACCTCCGCTTCTTCCTGTGCCGCGCCTTTCATGATCTCCACCCCATCGAGAGACTCAGAAAGGTGTGTATTCATTTCTCCGAACGTGGCGCGCACATCATCCGTTACGGGAGAAAGCGTTTTAAGATACCGCACCAATGCCACAAAATAAAAAATGGTAAAGAGCAGCGGGGTAAGGATCAACGAAGGGTGGTAACGCGGACCAAAGAACAACGGCATGAGAATAAACATGAACGACCCAACCACAAGGTTTACGCCCGGGCTGAACATATAGTTCACCTCACGCACATCATTCGTGGAACGCGCCATCGTATCACCCACTGGCTGCAAGTTATGAAAGGTCATACTCTTGCCAAGTAATGAAAGGTATAACTCATCACGAATATCACGTTCCATTTTTTGCGCCAGCAGTTCCGCGCCAAAGTTACGCCCCAATTGCAACACCCCACGGATCACCTGTGAAATACCAATGGTCAACGCCAAAGGCAAAAGCACAGAGGTATCTGGTTTGGGCGCAAGCATGGCATTGAAGGCATCGCCTGTCAAAATTGGCACAACCACCGCCAACACCGCATTGCCGATGGCGCCCATAAAGATCATCACAACGATCCACCAATATGGCTGCATGTGCGAAAATATCCACCGCACAGGGGAAGCAAGATCGTACTTATTCTTTCTTTGTAAAGTAAATTCAGCAGGGATACCAAGAAAAGTCATAAAAGGTATTTTATCACCCTTGAAATTTGCACATCCAACCACTATTTTTTTTACGAACCGGGTTGAAAATTCCATATCCGCATTTATATCTCAAAACAAAATTACAGCGCAAAAAATAATATAATCGGGCAAAATCCCCACACCGAGGCTAACAATGGAATGGAAAATGCACTACGATGAAAATGACCAGATCATTTATACAAAAACATCCGGCGTACTTGAAATAAAATCAGCCGAAATCATGAGACATGAAGGCATTGCCCTGGCAAAAAAACACAATTGCCACCGCGGTCTATTGGATCACAGCGAAATCATGGGAGATGAACTAACCACCATGGATATTTACAACCTCCCCAAAAAATATAATGAACTTGGCGTACCCCGCACCTTCAGGCTTGCACTCGTGGTTCCAAAAAGATTTATGGAAAATCTAAAGTTCTACGAAACCGTATGTCACAACAACGGCTACTCCATGTCTGTGTTTTTTGACCGCGAAACCGCATTGGCTTGGCTAAACAACGTGAATAATAGATAACAATTTTTGCCCACAGATAAACAGGATTAGAAATCGTTTTAGAACAAATCCATTTTCTAAATCTGTGTGAATCTGCGTTCATCTGTGGTGAATTTCGACAAGATTTCCTATAAATACGATACGGCAGCCAAACCTGCGCTGCCGTATCGTATTGACAAGATATATTTCAAAATATCACTGAGGCTCGCCCTGCTGCTCCTCTTTGCGTTTGCGCAGCCAGCCGTTCAGGCTATATTTCACAACGCGTTCGTTGCCTTCAAACAGACGTTTAATATTTGGCTGCAATGCCAGAACCAACAATATCTCCGCACCCACCCCATACCAAACATACGCCCAGGGAATAATTCCCTGCGAAGCAAAATAAGCGAACGCCAGGGTGGAATACAAAGCCACTGCCATGGTCGTCACAGAAGCAATACCTATCGTGAAAAAGGTCAACATACCAAGCGGCAACACGATCAAAATCGACGGAAGATACAACCCCATCGCCCCACCTACAGACGGCGCACCACCCGCGCCGCCGCGCAAACGAATGAGCTTTCCATTTTCGTCACGCTCAGGCAGAAAGATCGAATGGTTATGCCCCAAGATCGAAGCCAGTGGAGCGATCATATGAATGATGGGCAATTCGGGCGTGAGCCATCTTGCCACCCAAACACCCGCTGCACCTTTCACAATATCCAACATGGCGGTGGCAAACCCAGCCCAAAACCCCGCCGCACGCATGGCATTCGTTCCGCCAGTGCGTCCGCTTTCAATCTCGCGAATGTCCTTTCCAGTCGTGATCTTTACGATCAACAACCCAACCGGCACAGACCCTATCACATACGCCAACACGACCGCCAGAATGGCAAAGACGATTTGCATTAAAACTCCTCCACGAGTTGATATTCAGAATTGTTCATAACGAACATGTAGATATAAAAACACGAAACTTTAGGCTTGGTTGCTAGGTGAGACAACCTGCAAGGTCACCTCGTCGAACGAATCATCTTGAATCCAAAAACCTCGCACACACCAATACCCCTTTGCAAAAGAAAGAATAACATTCACCACATCATAAGCAGATTCGGCAATATCGGTGGGCGAAACTGTTTCAGGTCCGGCAGGGTGCGAATGGAAGATTCCAAGCAGTTCCAACCCCTGCGATTCGATCCACTCGAAAGCCTGCAACTGCTCAATGGGATCCATCACGAATCGCACCGGACTTTGCGCCTGATTCGCCACCAGCAGAACTTTCTCCACGCTGGAGCCTTTCCCCGCCAAAAGACCGCACGCCTCAAGCGGGAGCTGCGAATCGACGTGTGCGATCATCGCATCTAATTGTTCTTGTGCAAGGGAAAGAGTCCGCATCTTATAAGAAGATGGCGGCGACCCACGCTGCCCCGATCACAATGACAGGACCCACAACAGCACGCCTTATTGGGACATCTTCTGCAAGGCTTGCTGAAAACAGGGTAAGCCCGTAGATCAGCCCCGTAATTGCCAGCCCAAATTGCACGGGTGAAAGCGTCCAATAGTGCAACCCCGCCCCCACCTGCGCACAAACCAAACCAATGCCGATCGCCCAGGGAAAGTCCCAATGATCTTCGCCATCCAAGTGCAATATGCGCAAACTGATCAAGCCTGCCACCACAAAAATATAAGGTGTAACAAGGATCATACGTGCGCCCGCAAAACGCAGAGATATCACCAACGTAAGAAAAAGTGCATACGCCACAGCCTTCAAACCGGCGCGGGCAAAGCCAGAAACAGGCGCGGATGGATCCAAGGAAATGTACTCAGCGATGCAAACTGCCGCAAGTAATACCGCCGCCAAAAGAAACCCCCAATTCCATGCAGGGCTATCGGCAAGCAGGGAAAGCGGGGTTCCGATCACAAACGCGGTAAGAGTGGGTAAAAGCAGATGTTCAAGATGCGAACGTTTCTCTGCAAGTGCCGGGTGATCGCGGATAATCCAATCCATACCAGCAGCGGTGAGGGCGGCGGCGAACAGGGTCATAAACGAACCAATGGTAATGGGAAAAGCGTAGTAGAAACCGGGCAAGCTCAAACTAAGGGTCAAGCCTGGCGATTGGACAAAGTGAGAAAGGGCAAAGGTAAGCAGAACCGAGGCGATCAAAATGCCGATACGGTCTGATGACGGCAGTTGGGAACGGGTTTGTTGCATGGGCGCATTGTACCAAGAAGGCGTTGTTCGTGCCGAAAATCAAAATGTCAAATTGACTCCCTCTAATTTCAGAAGCCATTTTTTGGTGGGCAGCCCATTGCCGCCGCCGTAGCCGTGGAGTTTTCCATCGGTACCAAGAACGCGGTGGCATGGGATAAAGATCGCCATGGGGTTCTTCCCATTGGCAGCGCCTACGGCACGAAAGGCAAGCGGGTGGTCGATCTCTTTGGCAATTTCGGCGTAGGTGCGGATTTCGCCATAGGGAATGCGAAAAACGGCTTGCAACGTTTTACGCTGGAATGGGGTCAGAAACGTCCAATCAATGGGGATGGTAAACGTTGTGCGCTTTCCACTTAGGTATTCGCTCAGTTGATCGGCATAAGTAGCAATGTTTTTCTGGTCGGGTACGGCGCTGCGTTTGATCTTTTGTAGGTAGGAAAATAATCGGGGTTGGTCTTTTGCCCATTCGAGGGCAACCAGCCCCAAATCTGAGGCGATGAGGCGGAAATCTCCGAGAGGAGTTTTATTTAATTCGCCAAGAGAAAGGTTGGGGAGGGTGGTGTTTTCCATCCTTTATAAAATACCAAAAGCGTTTGCAGCCTTGCAAGTTGTCAAACAATCGTAGGGTAATCGTAGGTTTTGCGTCAAGTAGGTTTCGGATAACCATGATAAATTTACATGCGTAAGGTGATTTCTCTTCTCCTCCTTTCAAAGGGAACCGCGGTCGGCGTCCGCGGTTCTCGCATTTAACGGGGTATTCAGGTTTGGTGGGTATAATTTCAGTATTCCAATTTTCGAGGTACATCCTATGACTGTAAAGATCACCATTATTGGTTTGGGGCAAATTGGCGGTTCGATCGGGCTTTCGCTGGCTGGGCATAAGGACAAGGTTTTCATTACGGGGCATGATAAAGAATATGGAAACGAGCAAAAAGCCAAAAAACTTGGCGCGGTGGATGAGACCAACCACAACCTGCCAGGTTCTGTAGAGAATGCCGATCTGATCATCCTTGCCCTGCCTGTAAATGAGATCCGTGAAACGTTGGGTTTTATTGCTGAAGACCTGCGTAAAGACGCGGTGATTATTGACACCTCGCCTGTGAAGGCAGAAGTGGCAAATTGGATAAAGGAAATTCTGCCAGATCATGTGCATTATGTTGGGGTTGTGCCCGCCATTGGACCAAAGTATGTAAGTATGATGGGCTCTGGTTTGGATGCCGCCCGCGCCGACCTTTTTGAAAAAGGTGTTTTTCTGGTTTCAACTCCGTCAGGCGCATCTGGCGCTGCGGTTAAATTAATAACAGATATGGTGAGAATGCTGGGTTCAACCGTTGTGTTGACCGATTTTGTGGAATCGGACGGGATACTTGCTTCTTCACACATTCTCCCCCGTTTGGCTTCTGCGGCATTGGTGAATGCTACCACCAACCTGCCGGGCTGGGCAGAAATGCGAAAATCGGCGGGCAAGGGCTTTTACACTGCGGCGTCTGCGTTTGATGAGAACGAAGCAGAAGCACTTGCCATGCTGGCATCACAAAACCGTGAGAGTGTGGTCCGCTCGTTGAATGCCATGGTCACCGCCCTCATTGATCTGCGTGAAGATTTGGAAAGCGCAGATGATGCCGCCCTGCGCGAACATCTGCTTGCTGCTCAGAAAGGCAGGGAAACCTGGATTTTGGAGCGCGGCAAAGCAGATTGGACAGGACTGCCCGGCGACGAAGTTGAAAAGCCATCCTTGATGGGAACGCTCTTCGGTTCAAAGTTCGGGAAGACTGGCAAAAGAACTGACGGGTAGGCTGGAGGGTGGGTTGCTTTTGCTACATCCTTGAGTGCGCCGATGGCACACTCTACACTGGCTGGACGACTGATCCCGAACGGCGGGTAAAACAGCACAATAAGGGTGTAGGTGCGCGGTATACAAAAACCCGCCGACCGGTAAAACTGGTCTATTTGGAAGAACAGCCCGATAAGATCACGGCGTTAAAACGTGAGAGAGCCATAAAGGCTCTCTCACGAAAAAAGAAAATGGAATTGTTTTTGTAGGGGCGAGGGTATCTCGCCCTTATGTTTTTTATTGAACTTCTTGCATAAGCGCTCCAGCCGCCGAGAACGGCGCTGGGAGCAAGATAAAAAAGACTTTTGCAAGAAATTTATTCGTTCACCACGCGGCGAAGTTTTTTCATGGAACCCTTTTCAGATTCATACACACGCTTCACGCCGTCGCCCATACCGGCTTCAGTCACGCGGATGTATTTGACGAGGCGCTCAAAACCACCTGGCTCCACCGATGCCGCCTGGTCGCTGCCCCACATGGCGCGGTCCAGGGTCATGTGACGTTCCACAGAGCAGGCGCCCAATGCCACTGCCACAGCAGAAGGCACAAGCCCCACTTCGTGACCGGAATACCCAATGGGGTTGTTGGGGAATTCATTTCGCAGGGTTTCGATCATTTTTAGATTAAGTTCTTCCGGCTCACACGGATAGGTGCTGGTGCAGTGCATGATCATAAGGTTATCTTCACCGACGGCGTTCACGCCCTTGTGGATCTGTTCCATGGTGGACATACCCGTGGAAATAATGATCGGCTTGCCTGTTTGGCGAACATACTTGAGCAGGTTGTGGTCGGTAAGCGACGCGGATGGCACTTTATAAGCAGGGGTGTCGAACTTCTCCATAAAATCAACCGAAGGCTCATCCCATACAGAGACCATCCAATCGATGCCTTTTTCTTTGCAGTAGCGGTCGATCTCGCGGTACTGTTCCTCATTGAATTCCACTTTGTAGCGGTAATCCAAATAAGTGATATAGCCCCACGGGGTTTCGCGCATCTGCTTCTGCTGGTCGAGCGGGGTGCAGACTTCGGGTGTGCGCTTCTGAAACTTGACCGCATCGGCTCCGGCATGAACTGCCGCGTCGATGATCTTTTTGGCGACGCCCATATCACCATTATGATTAATACCGATCTCAGCAATGATGTATGCGGGATGCCCGTCACCCATCATTCGATTTCCAAACTTGATTTCACGAGTCATTCTTAATTCTCCTTTTGAGATAATTGCATCAACACCAACTCACATAATTCACGGACAGCCCCCTGCCCGCCATTTCTGGTCAGCACATGGTCTGCCGCACGGATCACTTCGGGGTAGGCATCTGCCACGGCAACAGCCCAGCCCGCCACTTCAAATGCTGGCAGGTCATTGAGATCGTTGCCCACGAAGATGACATCTTCAGCACGGATCTGTTTCTTCTCCAGAACTTCGCGCATCACACGACCTTTGTCCTGTAACCCCACCCCATGAATTGCCTCCAACCCGATCTTTTTCGCACGTGCCGCCACCACCGGGTTCGGTTCGGATGAAATGATCATCATCTCGATCCCTTTGGCTTTGATGGGTTTGATCAACATACTATCGCTGCGAAAGGCGCGAATGTATTCGCCGCCGTTCTCATCGGTAAGTACGTAATTATCTGTAATAACACCGTCAAAATCAAAAATGATCATCTTGATATTATCGGGCATTTTACGGCGGGACCGCCCAGGTGAAACAACATCCAGTCCGCTGTAGATTACCGCTTCGTACTTTGCCCAATCTGGCAGAGTGTCAATATCCACTGTGTATTTCGGGTCAATGGTCAGCGGGTAGATCACATCCCCCGTCAACGAGTGTTTGTTGACGATGGTCAAGGTGCGGATGGCGTCAATATGTCCCGTCTGCCAGTAAACGGGCGGCAGAATTTGGCGGGGGGCGTTGTAGGGTTCGGCAATACCTTCCACTTCAAGCAATTGTGCGAGCTGTTTATCTTCGCCATTGAAACGCCACATTTTAAATGGATTTTGCGCCGCAGGAACCACTCCACGCACACAGTCAGCATCTTCATGGTTGAGCAGGATGCGAATGGCATCGTCCACCATTTTGGGCGGGCGGATGGGCGACGTGGGACGAAGTTGCACAACAATATTGGGGCGGTAGCCTTCTTCTTTTTCAAGCCATTGAAGGGCATGTTCAAAAACCGGCAGGTCGGTGGTTTGGTCTTGTGCCAGTTCTGCGGGGCGCAGGAAGGGAGTCTCTGCCCCCCACTCGCGGGCAACCGCAGCGATCTCTTCATCATCGGTTGAGACAATGATGCGAGTCACCAGTTTGGATTGTTTCGCGGCGGCGATGCTCCACGCAATAAGCGGATACCCCGCAAACAAGCGGATGTTCTTACGCGGAATTCCTTTGGAACCGCCACGAGCGGGAATGATAGCGAGTATATTGTTTGTCATAAGTTCTCGATATTCGCAATTCGATACTCGATATTCTTCAATCGAATTGCGAATTCTCGATTATCGTTTTCTACCACGCCGTCCAACCGCCATCCACAATGACGTTGTTGCCGGTCATGTAAGAAGAGGCTTCAGAGGCGAGGAAAAGCAGAGCGCCGTTCATTTCGTCCTTCTTTGCCATGCGACCAAGAATGGTCTTGGCAGAGTAGTTCTTGACGAAATATTCTTCATGGTTGTTGTACACACCACCGGGGGTAAGCGCATTGACGCGAATCTCGGTCTCGGCGTAGTAGGCGGCGAGATATTTTGTAAACCCCATTACACCGGCTTTGGTGGTGGTGTAGTAGACGGGTTTAAATGCCACTCGTTTGCCATCTTTGATGTAGATGCGTTGATCGGGTCCGTTCAAACCATAAGTTGAACAAATGTTAATAATGCTGCCTTTTTTGCCCTGTGCCACCATCTGTTTGACGCACGCCTGGGTGGTGAGGAACATGCCAGTCAGGTTGACGTTGAGTGCGGCTTGCCAATCGGCGAGTGGATAGTCTTCGAAGGCGCCGGGGGCAATTCCTTTTTCTGAAGCGGTGGGGTCAAATTTTGGGTCGAGCGCCGCAGAGTTGACGAGAATGTCGAGGCTGCCGAACTGTTTGACGGTTTCAGCGACCAGTTCCCGGGTCGATTCGATGCGGGTCACGTCGAGGGGAAATGCCATGGCGGAGTATCCGGCTTCGGTAAGACGAGCGGCGGTCTTTCCTGCAAAATCCATGTTGAGGTCTGCGGCAACTACGGCGGCGCCTGCTTCGGCGAGGGTTTTGCAGAATTCAAAACCAAGCTGTCCGCCGCCGCCGGTGACAACGGCTACACGGTCTTTCAAATTGAATTTATCGAGAATAGTCATGTGAGTTCCTTTAGAGACCCTTGAAAATTTTAGGGTCTAAGATTATGGGAATGCGGTGTAAATTTCGTCATTTTGTTTGCTGAAGGCGGGGTAGAGACCTTCGGCAAGAATTTGATAGACTGATTGTACTTCTTCGTCTTTGGAATCTACATCGAAAAGCGCCAAGGCGGCTTCGCCAGATAGTACATCGGCATGAAGTTCAGAAACGCCTTCGTCAAAACGTCCGCGCGGGAGACCGGTGACAGGGTCAACCAGATCGGGTAGTACATAGGCGGGACGATCAGTGTACAAATAAACTGCCGCGGCTTCGTTGGTGTAAATGCGAGCGCCTTCGGGCAGGGTTTGCAGGAATTGCATCGCCTCTGAGTCGAACCATTGGAAGGAGGCATATCCCTGCCCGCCTTTGCGGAGCTGGGTAAGGGTTTCGGCAAAGCCGGAAAGAGAAAGAGAGAAGATGAGTAGAGACAGGAGAATCGTGACGGCTTTTTGTTTTTGCCAAAGCCAATAGCCTGCATACACCAACATAATCAGCAGGCTGATATATACCGGCGCAACAATACGAAGCTGAAATTTGGTACTGGCATCGAACAATGTCATGGAAGAGAGAATGGATGCGAGATAGCCAAAAATATAAAGAACACTGATAAACGAAAGGACTTCGGGGGGTTCTGCTGCGGGGTTGAAAAATTTCTTCGTTCCTTTTATCAACATCCAAACAAGCAGAGAGAGAATAACAGCAACAAGGATAAGAGCAAAGAAATTGGGTATCTTGAACAATTCTCGCCGCCATGTTTCAAGCGGCAGAATAAAGCTGGAGAAGTTCGCAATTCCCAGTTGGATGTTTTCAGCAGTGATGGGATGATAGATCAATGTGCGGTTGGTGGCATTATCTGCCACCAGGCGGTTACGCAAACCCCACGCAAAGGCAAAGGGAATGAAACCGGCAAAGAAGATGCCAATACCAGTCAGGCGTTGTTTCCAAGTGGGGTGAAGGATGAAAAGGGAAACGAACAAGGTTGCAAGCAAAGCCAAACCGGCGTAACGGGTGAGATAGGCAAATGCCGTAAATACAGAACTCAGCAATAAAAACCGAATCGCAGACTTTTGCCCGCTGGCAAAATATTGTGAAAAAGCCAGGAACGCGGCAAGTGTAAATAGGATGTACAACGGTTCGCTCATTGCCGTGGTGTGGACGCGGAATAACTGTCCGTTCACCAGCAGGAGGAAAGCAAGCACGCCTCCTGCGACCTTTGAACTGGTCATACGCCAGCCAATGACTCCAAGCAGGAAGATGTTTGCGCCAAAAACAAGTGCGTTGATGAAGCGTGTACCGCGCAGAGGGTCCAGCCCGCTTAAGCCGAGAAGTGCAAGAATCGCCGAAAAGCCCGGGGGGAAATGCGTAACCGGTTGGTTGGATGCCAGCCACGCTTCGCGGTAGCCCTGTCCGTCAATAAGGCTGCGCGCACCGGCAATATAGGCAATGGAATCATCAGAGAGCCCCATGCCTTGTGGAGTGGCATAAAGGACGAGAAAGGTCCCTGAAAGAGCAAGCAGGCTGAGGATTAAGAATGAAGCGTAAGGGGGTTTGGTCATACAAAGAACAAGTGACAGTCACCTTTAAGGTGACTGTCACTTGCATCAGATTACTTCATTGGAAGCAGGAAACCCTGTTCTTCCAGATATTTGACGATGATGCGGGCATTGTCTTCAGGTGTTGATTCGTAGCCTTTGAGTGTGATCTCAGGCTTGATGGGCGGCTCATACGGATCATCGACACCGGTGAAGCCCATTGGCTTTCCATCGGCAACGGCTTGGCGTGCCTTGGCATACAACCCCTTCACATCGCGCTGTTCACAGACTTCCACAGGGGTATCCATGAATACTTCGATGAAGTTCTCGCCCACCATCTTGCGGGCTTCTTCGCGGGTGGCGCGGTAGGGGCTGATGGCGGCGCAGACAACGATGCCGCCAGCGCGGGCGATCTCGCCAGCCACAAAGCCGATGCGGATGATGTTGGTATCGCGGTCTTCCTTGCTGAAGCCGAGTCCTTTGGAAAGATGTGTGCGGACAACGTCGCCGTCGAGGATGGCGGTTTCACGTCCGCGTTCGAGCAAGAGAGTTGTGAGCACAGAAGTAGTAGCAGACTTACCAGAACCGCTCAAGCCAGTAAACCAAATGCCGAAACCCTGCTCGTGGCGCGGAGGATACATTTCACGCAGAATTTCTGCGGTTTCAGGGCGGGTGAACCATTCGGGCAGCAGCTTGCCCTTAGCAAGATAATCATCGCGGACTTGGGTACCGGAGATGTTGGCAACCTTCGCGCCAGCAGGAACATCCTTCTGTTCCACGTAGCGATCTTCATCGGGAAGGTAGACCAGCATTTCGAACGGAACCATCTTGACGCCGAGTTCGGCTTCGTGTTGGGTCATCAATTCCTGCGCGTCATACGGACCGTAGAACGGTTTCCCCGTCGAGTCATTGCCCGGGCCGGCATGGTCACGCCCGACAATGAAATGATTCGCGCCATGGTTGCGGCGGATGATGGCGTGGAGCAGCGCTTCCTTCGGTCCCGCCATGCGCATGGCAAGCGGCAAAAGGCTGAGCATGGTGCTCTTCTGGTCGTAGTGATTATCAACCAATGCCTTGTAGGTACGCACGCGGGTGTAGTGATCCACATCACCAGGCTTGGTCATGCCGACCACAGGGTGAACAATGAGCGAGCCATTCACCTGAGCGGCGGCGCGTTTGGTCAGTTCTTCATGAATGCGGTGCAAAGGATTACGGGTCTGGAACGCAACGACATTATCATTGCCCATCTTTTCAAGCATTTCACGAACCTGAGCCGGAGTGTGGCGCAAGTTCACAAAGTCGTAATACTTGGGCAGGTTGATCACCTTCAACGGACCAGAGATACAAACCTTGCCCCAACGTCCCATCTCAGAGACCATCGGATGCTTGGTATCGGTCGAACCGTACGCGAGAGCCGCTTCGGTTTCGGCATCCCAGTGAAAGACCTCATCAAGGCGGATCACAGCGATCAAATCAAAGTTCGCATCGCGCAGAGCGAGTTCTTCACCCACAGTCGGCAGTTCTTTCGGGTCAGCCGTGAGGGTGATGGGGAGAGGGAAGAGCGTTCCATCGGCGAGGCGCATTTCTTTAAGCACGCGCTCGTAGTCGGCTTTGCCCATAAAGGTTGTGAGCGGTGAAAAACCGCCTGTAGCAATCAGTTCAAGATCGCACAGGTTACGCATGGTGATCTTGATCGAAGGCAACTGCCCGGCACGCGTGATCAATTCTTCGCGTTCTGCACCTTTCACAACAAGGTCAACCAGTTTGCCACCATAAGGGGAGATAAGTTTTGCTTTAGCCATTTGTTACTCCATTGAAATTAGAAACCCTGCAAGCAGGATCGGATTATCATACAGTTGCCCATTATAACCCAAAATTCAGCGGGTGAATTTTGAAAGCGCCTCTTACTGGATCGTGAGCCTGTCTCTCCCCATCGGGCATTTTCTTTCCCTGAAAATAAGCAGGTCACGTTTTCAACGTGACCTGCAAAACCCACACTACAATGAAATCAACTTCCCCGTCTTTTGCGATTCATGCACCGCCGCGATGACCTGTTGCACTTGCACCCCATCATCCAACGTGCAGGATGGTTCTGCTTTGCCCGCAACCACATCCACAAAATGCTGCGTCTGCTGCTGGAACATGACGTTGCGCTCCCACCCCTCTGGCAGCGGATACACATCCCAATCTTTTTTCTCAACTCTGTAAATTCGAGCCGCCCCATCTGCAAGATTCCACTTGATCGTGCCGTTCGTGCCGATGATGCGGAATTCGTGTTCCGGTGGTTGTTGGTTGTAATCAAGGTGAAAACTGCCTACCGCACCGCCTTCAAACCGCACGCCGATCTTGGCTGTATCATCGGCTGTCACTTCAAGGTCGCTGAGCTTATCGGCAAAACCCCAAACGGCTTCTACTTTCTTTCCCACCAACCACGGCAAATAATCAAGCGAATGGCTCTGGGTTGCCACCACACCGCCGCCCATATCGGCACGAGCTGCATAGCCGGTGCGGTAATCTTCCCAAGGATGCCAGGCTGGCAAATACTCACCAAAGTGGACGCTTGCAGAAACCACCCGCCCAATCTCGCCGTTCTCGATCAACTCGCGGGTCTTGACCATGCCCGGGTGAAAGCGGAATTGAAACGCCACCAATACTTTTGATCCGCTGTTTTGCACAGCTTTTTTAAGCTCGTCCACATGCGCCATTGAATCTGCGATGGGTTTCTCCAGCAAAATGGCACAGCCGGTTTCGGCGGCAGGGATGGCAATATCCATGTGCAGGGAAGTCGGGTTTGAAACGATGACCGCATCGGGTTTGTGTTTCTTCAATGCCTCGGTGAAATCTGTTTCAACCGGGTATCCCGCCAGTTCATCATCGGGCAATGTCGCCTTATGGGTGCGGTAGAGGACGATATCCGTTTCGCCCAATGCAACCAGGTTGCGCATGTGCCGCCGCCCCACAGAACCAAGACCAGCAATCAAATATTTCATCATCACCTCGTATGGACGGAGCTTGCCCCCGTCCTATGGTTTATATAAGTAAAGGGCGACCGTGAAGGTCACCCCAACAAATTACCAATTTAAATCTTTTTCGTAGCCCCACTTCACCAACATGGCGCCAGCGACCTCTTTGAACACGGCTTTATCTTTTTCACTAAACAGGCGCGTCCAGTTACCTGCCTGCCCTTTGGGTAAGAACGAGGCAATGCCTTCATTGCGCTGCGCCTGCCATTCACCATCGGGGTTGGAAGACATTTCGGTTTTAACGCTTTCCTCGAGAGACGCATTCACATTTTTCACACCGAGGAAGTGCCATAATTTTTTCATCTCTTCAAAAGGCATTTGCAGCAAATCTTCATAACAAATGGTGTGGTATTTTCCGCCATAAAGTTTTTGAGATTCGGCATCCGTTTCAGTCAAGTCGTTTACCCAGCGCGAGGCAATATTGCGGATGAATGATTCGGTAAAGATCGAGCGGCGACCATCGCTAAATGGGGCAGAATCAACCCGAAGGTCGGAGATGATGCGTTTGTCTTCTGCCGTTAAAAATTTTGATTCTTCGACAAAATTACGGAAGCGCTCTGAGATCAAGACGTCCCGCCCATCACGCACGATGTTGATGACCTTCGCATCGGGATAGAGTAAGTGCATATCACGCACCACCTGCCCGTGGATGACGCTCGAGGGGCTTTTATCGCCGACGATCATCTTGCCTTCGCGAGCGGCATCGCGTTCCATGATGAAATCAGCCGAAGCACGCAAGACCAGCGGAGAAAGGTCGCGCCCGTGATTCCAACGATTGGATTTGCGCGTGAGCCATTCTTCGATCTCCGCCGAATCGACCAGCGATTTAAGCATCGGTTTGCGTGTAAAAAAATGTGCCTGATAATTACAATGTACCTCGGGGTGCAAGCGCGCAAGGCGCATGAGCAGGGTTGTACCCGAACGGGCATGACCGAGGATGAAAAATTTATCACGCGGGAAGAACTGTTTGATCTCTTCTACTTCTTCAGGAGTGATGGCAGGGATGGGGTTGCGGGTTTTCTTCTTTGGTTCGCCCTTGATAAGCATACGGGCTGCGGCTTTTAAACGTGAAAGCATGGTGTATCTGTATCCAATTATGGGGTTCTGCACATAATACTTTTCAAATGCGTATCATGTAATGAAGATATGGTTTTGTGGTATTGAAAGCGAAATTATAGCATGGGACAAAATTGAAGCAGCACGCTTATAATCGCCACATGCCCGCAAAACGTAAAAAACTGGCGAACCTTTGGGGAACGTATAAAAAGCAAGTTATTGAACTTGCAGAGTACCTCAACAAAAAAAGTGACTATTGGTTGTGGATTCTGGCAAATTCCACCTGGAAGACCCTGCAACCCGAAGCCTCCATTCGCGCGTCTGCGATCGCGTATATTTCATTATTCTCGCTTTTCCCCTTCGTGCTTCTTAGCATCTCCATTGCCAGCCTTGGGTTTGATGCCTACCTCAACCAGCAGACTGTGCTCAAAAGCCTTGAGTTTATAGCCCCCGCCTTGGGGCAGTTATTGGGAAACAATATCAACGAGGTCATCCGCACCCGTGGACCGGTGACAGGCTTTGCCTTGCTCAGTTTGGCTTGGTCGGCTTCCACCATCTTTTACACCATGACCCAAACGTTGAATGAGGTCTGGCATATTAAACAACGCCGGTCTTCGTGGAAGGTGCGCGGAGGGGCGATCTTGTCTGTTTTGGTATTTGTGGTTCCCGCCCTGTTTATCGTCTCAATGACAGGCAGTGTGATCACCAACATTCAATTCTGGTCACCAGATATGGATATTCCCATTGGGCGTGGATTAAGCTTGCTCATGACCATTATTTTGGATATTACGCTCTTTATGGTGGTCTACATGGTTCTACCGCATGGACATGCCGCCTGGCGGGAGGTGCTTGCCGGTGCAATGGCAGCAGGTTTGTTGTGGGAGTTGGCAAAGCGCCTCTTCCTTTATTTTGTATCCACCTACATTAGCATTAATAATCTTGTCTATGGAACGATCTCTGCCATTATCGCCTTTCTATTCTGGGCATATATCGGCAGTTTGATCTTTATTTTCGGGGCGCACTTTAGCGTTTCGTATGTACAGGTCAGACAGAATTCTTAATGCAAATGGTGACGACTTGCGTCGTCACCATTGAAACAAACATGTTATCGCGTTTTATCACTTACCCCAGTTCAACATGACCAATCCCACAAGGCAGATCAATATCCCTGCAATATTGACCCATGACAAATGGTCTTTGAAAATAAAAACAGCCACGGGCACAAGGATAAGCGACGCCACCACATTGACCACCACCGCCGCGATCCCTAAATTCCAGCCGGAACGATATACAAGCAAAAAGCCGAATTCAATTCCAACGATGGCAACTGCCAGTAAAACACTTGCCCAATTAAGCTGTTTTATTTCAAACATGATCCCTTGCTTGGCAGGGAAGAAAACGAAGGTAAACAGCACCACCACAAAAGAAACCGCATACGTCACCAATAAAGACACCGTAAAGTTGATAGTTGCTGGCGTACTTTTGGCGACAAAATGATACAGCGCGCTGGATAGTATGGCAAGTGTGATCGAAAAATAAAAAAGGAACATGGAACCGGTTTTACCCATCGTAATAATTTACTTGAAATCAACCCGTTCTTTTGTGATCATAATCCGGTATACAACACTGGGGTCAGTAAGACACAGAATTACACTACCAGACCGCGCCACAGAGACCTCAGAAGCGGTGATCCAGGCGTACCCCCAATAACAGCCAGCCAACACTTGTGTAGCCAACGGAACTTTTTTATTATTAGGCGGATTGAAAGAATACGTGTAGCATTCTCCCTGATCGTTCGGGAAGTTCATGCCGAACGCGAGGTTAACACTTCCTTCAGACTCATTATAGAACTCCACATTTACCAATTGTCCCTTTGGCTCAGGCAGCGGAATTTGATTGCACTCGGAGGTGGGCGTTGCAACCACATCCGCCGGTGCGGGTGGTAGTGTGGGTAATAATTCCAGTGTGGGGATTACCAGCGCTGTCTCTGTTGGTTGAGGCGTAAAAGTTAGGGTAGGAGCCGGGGTTTCGGTGGGCATCGCCGCCGCAGTTTGAGTAAGAAGCACCCATGCCTCGGCAACCGCAGTTGCCGCAATATCTTCCGCGCTGATCTCGGGTGTGGCAGCTTCAGTGCCGCCACAGGCAGATATAACAAGCATGGCAACCAATAGGGTAAGTAAAAATTTCTGTCTCATTTATTTCTTCTCCAGCCCACATTTTTACCATGAAACCAAACTGGCGTTTTCAGCGATTCAACACTTTCAAAATAAATTCTGCCGTCCGTTTACCGGATGACGCATCTGTGAAGGTGATCTCGTTCTCAACGAATTTCTTTCTCTCGACGGAGTCCACGCCTCGGTCTTGTAGATAGAGATTCAGCGCTTCGAGCAGTTGACCTTCATCCGAAGCGACTCGTCCCGCCTTCGCCTCACGGAAGCGTTTATGCGTGGGCCAATCGCCAATTTCTTTCAACGATAACGAAAACTTATTGGGTTTATTCCACCCGCCAGGGACGTCAATCGTCGCGGCGATCATGGGCGTATCGTGGACAGCCGTCTCCACCAGCATGGTCGAATAGACGGTCACTAACACATCCGAATACGCCATCATGGATGATTTCTCGTCCATGTCTTCGCCGCCGTAGTAACCGAGCGAGCCGCCAAGTGCTACAGGTTGGACGACATGCACGTGCGGATATTTCTTCTCCAAGTCGAACACGCGCTGGCGTTCTTCGGCAAAAATTTTCGGCTTATCTTGAAAGTGGCTCGGGTGCAAGCGAATCAACAACTGCGAAGGTTCTGCCAGTTCATCTGATGAAACCAATTTGGCGAGGGCTTCAATATTGGGAAAGTTCGGCGCAAAGTGGACAAAACTGCTGGCGTATGAGATCAACTTGCGCTTGGGGTCGAGGTTGTGCAGTTTGAAATATTCATCGCGCGGCATGAGCCACTGTTTGCGGAAGTAGCCATCATACGAAGGGATGCCGCCAATGTTCACGTTCTCAGGGTTCCAGTCTGAACCGTAGACCAGTTCATCTTTTTGTAACTGAGACCAACAGGTCGCCCATTGCACATCCGCGCCGCTGACGTTGTACGAGGATGAATTGTCCCAGCCGACGATGACAGTCATGTTGGGGATTCCACGGCGGGCAGACTCACGCAGGAGATAACGGTCCATGCGCCAGCCGGGGGTAGAGGCGATGACCATGTCAGGTTGGTATTTGTCGAATAGGTCGGTATAAATTCCCGGCTTGGGGGTGAAGCGGTTTTGCATCCGCACGAGAAGTTTACGGGCGAAGGAAAAATTCCGCAAGAAGAAAAGCATGATAGCGGAAGGAATCCACACCCCGAGGCGGAACTTCCAGCCGTTCTCGCCCCACACTTCCCAAACATGGCTGTCCATGGCTTCGGTGTTGATACGGTTTGAGCCGCCCACACGACGCAAATAGATAAGCAGCGATTGCAGGCGCGGGCTGATTTTTTTTGCGTAGTCGTTGGCTTGCTTCAGGCGCAAGCCTTCAAAGGTGAGACCCGGCTTTGCAAAACGTTGTGAGATTTTGTCTTTGGTATCGTCGTCGGTGAGGACGACGACTTCCACGCCCGCCTCAAGCAGAGATGAAACGACGTCGCTTTGCAGAAAGTAGATGATTGCCATGCCGTGATCGGCGGAGATAAAGATGCGTTTGGTCATATAGATAGATGGAATTATATTTCAACGTTTTCGAGCCAAACTCGAAGCCCGAAGTAGATGGGAGTAAGCAAGAGGAGCACGATGACGCTCAAGAAAAGAGTTGTACTGAATGGAATGAAGCCTAATACAAGGATAAGCAGCGCTGAGATAAACAATCCTCTTCTGCCAATATCATGGATGCGTTGATGTTCAGGCAGGACCTGTGTGGTCTGCGTCAGGAAGGCTGTTGTAACCAGAGTGATCGCAATGGCTGACAATAACAGCCAACGGACCTCTGTGGGCAAAGGTTCACCTGTATGTTTTACTACGTTCAATACAGTTGCGCCAACCGCCGTGATGCTTATCGTCAGGAACAGGTGCAGGTATAGCCACATAAAGACGGATACCGCATTTTTACGAGGGCGATGCTGGGAGATAAAGTCAAAGTAAATCCACCATAATCCAATTGCGATCAACATCCCAAGTGTTGCTGTTACAGCAATTTGCAAGGTCAGGTCGTGATGTTCATTCACGCCTGAAACGATTCCAATGATAACCTCACCCAAGACAATGAGTGTCAATAAGCCAAAGCGTTCCACCAGCGAATTTGAAATATCCATGGACAAGTCAATCTGTGCCTGAATTTCGGGCGACGCACGGCGCAAACGCCAGTACAACGGAGCCAACAGGGTCAGTAGAACTGCCACTCCCCACAAATAGAAGCGGACAGGCGCAGGGATAAAGACTGAAGCAGTAAATAACAATGTAGAAAGCAGATAACTCGCAACATAGGGCAGAGTCAGCGGTCGGTGCGCCTCATCATAAACACCCGTCCGCCACCACATGTAGGAGAGTATCAATTGAAAGACGGCGTAGGACAAAGCAAAACCCATGGAGGTTTCACCAAGCGCATCATGTGCAAAGACCGACATGGATACGACGGTGAGCATCTGCAAAAAAGTAAAAACACGGGTGCGGATGTCGTTGTTGCCATGCAGGTCGTGATACAAACTGCCATTTACCCAAGCCCACCAGACGATCACAAAAAGAAAAGCAAAGCCGCCCAGCGCCTCCCAACTGATATGGCTTGAAAGGGCATGTGATAGTTCTGCGATCAACGCCACATAGACTAGATCATAAAATAATTCCAGAAATGAGACCTGGCGATGCTCAACCCGGTCACCAAGTCGGCGAGGCGGCTGCCACCAGACGCGAAATCTGCTTTTGAAAATGTTCACGGGAAGTCCTTATTTAGCAGAGATGAAGTTTTGTTTAGTTATGAATAATACCAACTAAAAATCTTGTTATACACCGCCAACAACATCTTCTTGATCGGCGGCAACTCCAACAAACGCTTCCCCATTCCTTCTTTCTTCCCCTTTGGGGACGATATCTTTCCTCTTTCCTTCCCCAGATCCCCGCGCAAATACCCCAACGTATTAGACATATTCATCGCCAGCGGATCTGAGACCATCAGGCGCAGCAAACCGGCATCGTTCATGCGTTTATCGAGTTGACGGACTTGCCCCATGGGCTTGTCCATATCGAAGGGCAGGAATTGCTGCAAGGTCGATTTATACGCCGTGAACTGCCAATGACTTGCGCCAGCCATCGCAGTCACGCCCTTATAACTAATTCTCCAATCTCTAGTCTCTGCATATACCTTCACATTCTCTTCTTCGGTCTGCCCAAGCGAGAGATTAAATTCCAAGAACGTCTCCCACGGAATAAATTGACCTTCATCGAGAGTTGCGTTCTTCTTTGCCCATTCCAACGTGGACGTGTACAACTCCGGCGAGGTGCGGTACGGGCGCGCCGTGACCATACCCACATTGGGGAAGGTTTCGAGCAATTCCACCGAGCGCGAGAGCCAATTGGGCGAGAATAAAACGTCGCTATCGGTGTAGGCAATAATTTCACCCGGCGCGCCAGCCAGCATTACATTCCACGCGCCACCCTTGCCCATATTCTTCTCAGAGAGAATCAAATATTGAATGCGTCCTGCTTCTTTTTCTTGCACCAAAAACTCGCGCACTTCGGCACAAGAGCCGTTATCAAAGATCATCAGGTCAAAGGGCAGACCCGCGTCTTTGCGCATGGACTCTAAACTGACTTTCAGCACATCCAACGTCTCGGCGTAGAATCCGCTCAGGAAGGGGATGTAGTTCAACAATGCCACCGTGATTCTTTCCGGGCGGGGGACGTCTTTGACAAACTTGGCAGGGTTTTGACCTTTTCTCATTTTCGATACTCGTTATTCGGGATTAGATATTCGATACTCGACTGTCGAAGATCAAATTATCGAAATATTTTTTTGATTCGCTTCTTCCAGCGCTTCGGTCTTGCAATGTTCTCGATCATATTTTCGGGAAGGAAAAAGAACAGGGTACGCAGAATCAACTCAAATGTACGCGTGAGGCGCAGCGATGTCATCTTAGGGCGAGCGAGTCTCCCATCCTCCTGCAATTGATGGGTCGAATCCAAAATGGTATAACGCACATTCGCCTGTCCGCCAGCCAATCGAATATTCTCATTCGTTTCGGGATGTTCGTAATGAGGCTTACCGCCTGGCAGATGAGCGTAATCATGGTTTTGGTGAACGATCATCACCGACGGCGTGCAATCGATCACCGCCCAATTTTCTTTTCGCGCTTTGTAGATCATCCAATTATCCCAACCGGCGCGACCGATACTGAAATTTGGGATGTCTTCATAGCAGGATTTTGGAAAGAGGAAAAAATCGCTTCCAGCGGGACGATGAAGCTGACCCTGACCATTGACCATGGATCGCAGACCGCGGCTCCAGTCTCCCGAAAAATCAATGGAGGTAGCCACGTCCAAATCCCAACGTTGACTCAACAAAACAAACTCCAACCTTAGACCTTTGACCTGCTTCGCCGCTTCCACAAAATCGGGCATCAAGACCATATCGGCATTGATGATGCAAAGCAATTCGCTGTTCGAGTTTTCACGCGCCAACTTGAACATGGATGAGATCAACGGCACGCCATTCGGGTTGCGCTCCACATGAGGGATGTGTTTCACGCCAAGTTCTTTGGCTGCTTCAGCAAGCCCAGTCTCTTCGCCCAACAAAATGACTTCGACATCTGGCAACAACGTCCACGACTTGATGGCGTTGCGCTGAATCATCGCAATGTGCGAATTGGTGAAAGGCTTGGGGGCGGAAAATAAAGTAATCAGTGACACAGTTATCAGTTACCAGTGGCTCGTTCGTCGAGATCTTTCAATGTTTTATGCTGGACGTTCGCATTGATTTTTGCAAGTTCAGGATTGTCGTGAACCAAATCTAGGACTTCTTTCCAGGTGAAGTCATCGCGTCCATCGAAGCGGGCATAGACTTGACGCATGAATTCCAGATCTTCGGGAGTATCCACCGTCCAGCGGTAATCGCCGAAATCGGTGGTGTGGTGCAGCAGGGCGATATTATATCCGCGAGGGGAAGTGCCGGTTTCAAGTGTGCGGTTCTGGCGTGTCAGTTGCACGCCTTCATAGAAATAGGGCATGGCATGTTCACGGTGTTGGGGCTCTTTGGCTTCTTTCCAGGCTTTCTTCAAGACTTTGAACGTGCAGGCTTCCACATCCAAACCGATGGGATAGGTTCTCGTCCACGGCGGCGGGAGGCGGTTGCAGACAAAGTCATATTCATCTTCAAGCAGGGTATTGACCACGTTATCAATCAACTGCGGATCAATCACCGGGCAATCGGCGGTAATTCTTACAACCACATCGGCTTTGACTTCTTTCGCAGCTTGGTAGTACCTGTCCAGCACGTCGTACAAACTGCCACGAGTGAAGGGAATGCCCGAGAAATCGCAGTATTCCGCCACAGGGTCGTCAGAGGCGTCTGTCGTCGTGGCAAAGATGACTTCATTGAGAGTCTTCGCTCGTGCCGTGCGGACATACACCCGGCTCAACATCGGTTGTCCGCCGATATCGGCAAGGATTTTCCCCGGCAGGCGGGAGGAGGACATACGTCCTTGGATGATGGCAACTACTTTTGGTTTCATAAATTCTCTAAAGACCTGACAGGTTTTAGAAACCTGTCAGGTCTGGTTATTATTCTACATCTCCCTCAAACGGAATCGGCAGCGGGTTAACAAATCCCTTGGCGCGGAATTTTTCAACATACTCGCGCACTGTCCAATAATCCAACCCGACCTGTTCGGCGATCTCGAAGATCGTGTGCTGACCTTCAAAGCGCATCATGATCTTTTCGATGGCACGGTTCAGCGCCCAGTTCTCGCGCCAGTCTACCCAGAGACCATAGCCGCTGAGAAAGACCGGTCCGCGGAAGGTACGCTTGGGTGTGTAGTTGCTGGCATACACGCGGATGATCTCTTCGGCAGTCTGCGCCGCACCGACGAGCATATCTTCGTGCATGATGTCGAGATTATCATCGGTGGTGTGATATTGGTCATATGGAAAGCGGTTGATGGAAATACACGGCACATTCACGCCGGGTCCGTTGATGACGCGTTCATCATTGGCAGGGGCGGCAGCAAAATCTCGCTCGTCATATTCAGTTTCATGCAAAACGAATTTTGTAATGCGATCCAATAGGTGATTATGTTGGCGCGTATGGTGCCAGGCGATCTTGTTTTGATTGCCGGTCATCTCCATAAAAATGCCGCCGCGCAGGTTCGGAATCAGACTCTCGTTGTGAGCCAGCCAGGCGATGGTGCCGATGGTTTCCGGTCCAAACCAGAAGCGGACGCTCATCGAGCCGCGCGGCAACGGCTTTTCGGCAAGTCTCCGCGCCAATTCGATGGTGCTGACCACGCCCGCGCCATCGTCATTCGCCTGCATGGGGTGACAAGTATGCGCCTGCACAAGGAACTCGCCAGCATCAGGATTCGGTCCGCCTTCAGGGTGGACGACTGCCGTGGCGACTTTGAATCCCTGCTTTGGGTCGGTGATGAATTCAGATTTGATGACCGCGCGATATTTTTTATCTCGTGGAAGTTTATCAAAGAGATTCTTTGGTAAACAAAAACCCCAACTGCGCTCATAATATTTGAAAACCCACGGAATCGTGTGCGGAAGTTTTTCATTAAAAAACAAATGCGGTTGCAGTTCTTCAAAACTCAACACTTTATCAATTGGCAGTGAATACGAAACGATGTGCAGTGGATTATTCGCAAAGTCCACTACACGCTCGCCGCCTTCGATCTCAAGATAGGCTTCGTGGACGACATATCGTTCCGGCACTTTCCACGTCCACACCTGTTTGAGCGGTGCGTAGGTTTCGATGGTGTAATTGGAAGAATCGGGCATGTACGAGCCGACGATTTCCAACGTCTTATCATGGTCGTCAGAGACCAGCGTGCGGTGCAGAGGAAAGAATTCTGCGAGAATGGATTTTAGGGAGGTGTAGGATTTCATAAGGTTAGCGTAGGAGCGGGGTCTCCCCGCCCAAATACTTATTGTCAACAACACAGGGCGCGGAAACCGCGCCCCTACAATATTTTAATACTTCGGCTCTTCAATATAATGTAACTTCTCTGGGTGCTCGCGCACGATCACCGACATGTTGTCGTAAAACTCATTTGCCGTGGAATGATGCACTTTCGCCGCGCCGACCTGCACTTCACGGATCACGCCCGCTTCAAGTAACTCGTTCATCCCAGGCACAATGTAGGTCTTCACACGCTCGTTATTGCGAACGAACATTGAGTGCATTTTTATTTTCGGCACGCGGTCATAGCCAAGATAAATGCCAGCAAACTCTTTCACGCGGCGATAATTACAGCCCACGTTGTATTCAATGTAATGATGCATCGAGAATGTGCTGTTGAAATCCAAACCAATGCTCACGATGGTTCCATTGATTTTATGGAACAACGCGAACGCCGAGTTCGGTCCGTAGGCTTCCACATCGTCGGCTTTTGAGAACTCTTCGGCGCGCGCACCGGTGACCGAAAAACTATAGATCGGGTGCGGTGTGCGTAAGGCATTCGGGCGCAAGCGCGCGATCTCTGTGATGGCGCCCATCTTCGATGGCGTTTCCTTCACATCAAAATAATGTGTCTCCGTCCATGACTGAAAATTGAAGGCAGGGAACATCACCGTGCCATCCTTGCCCGCCAGTTCAATGAAGGCATCGATGACCGAGTCCGCGCCGCCCTCCACCCCGCCCAGCGACTTGTACGATGTATGCACGATCACCGTGTCGCCGTTCTTAATTCCAATTTGACCAAAGCCGTCAATCAGTTGTTTTTTAGTGAGCATGATTTCCTTTTCCCGTCATTGCGAGGAGCACACTTTGCGACGAAGCAACCTCCTCATTATTTGGAGATTGCTTCGGGCTATCGCCCTCGCAATGACATTTGGTTATAGACTTCCATCAACGCCGCGGCATTCTTTTTCCAATCCGCGCGCTTCTCTGCTTCGCTTCGGCTTGCCCTGCCGATCTCAGGCAGTTTCTCACGCTGATTCATCGCCGCAAGAATCTTCTCTGCAAGGTGATCCACATCCCCATCGCGGAAGAGCCAGCCATTCTCATTCTCAAACACCCACTCTTTATTTGCAGGAATATCCGAAACCAGACACGGCATTCCACAAGCCAACGCCTCCATCAGCGACACGGATGAACCGTCCACATGCGAGGGCGAGATGTATAGATCCGCCATATGATACCAACGCGGAAGTTCCGTCTGCGAGATCTGCCCACCATAGGTGACGTACTCATCCACGCCGCCGCTTTGAAATATCTTGCGTAAATATGCGCCTTGCGACCCACCGCCCAAAAGAATCAACCGCACATCTTCACGCTGTTGAGCCACCTTCACAAACGCTCGCGCCAGCACATCCACGCCATAGCGCGGCTCCCATGAACGATTGCAAAATAGCACAAACCCTTCTTGATCTATTCTGCCTTCTGCATTCCGAATTCTGAAATGCTCCAAATCCACCCCCCACGGAAAAACGATGGTCTTCTCAGCATCCATGCCATAGGCAATGGCTTTGTCTTTGGTTATGTTTGCATCACTGGTGAAAAAGGTTGAACGTTTGAGGGTGTATTGGGTGGCAAATTCCCACATCCAACCTTTGTGAACATCGTCCATCAAGTCGAAGCCCCAAGACATGGTGAGCAGCGGACTCGCACCAGCGAGGACGGCGATAAAGGCACAGGTTTGGATCGGACCCGCATGGACGAGATCAGGCTTGAGGTCCCGTAAGAGGCGTTTGAAATCCATTACCAGCGACGGCAGTTTGCTCCAGGTAAATGGTTCGCGCCCACCCTTCCAGATCACCTGATTCACATTCTCAGGCACCGAGCGGCTCTCAACCTGCCGCCGATTGCCTTCGAGCTGCACAAAATGAACTTCGTGCCTGCCATCCGAAATGGCTTTGAGAAAACGATAGTCGTGTGTGGAATAGCCGAGGGAAAAATAAAGTATCTTCACAGCAGTTACCGCAAATCGTAAAGAATGTAACCATCGCCTTCAGCGGCAATGGGATACGCAGCAAGAATTTCTTTCAAGCCGGGCTGCTTGTCCAATTGCCCAAACAGGGTCACAAGAAAATAATCCTTGTCAGCGGTCAGGTCATCAAATTGCGCGGCGTTATCTTTATCGGGGTTGCGGGTGGCGCTAAGTTCGGTGGCGAGGGGCCATAAATCCACTTTGCGCCAACCGTAAAGCATGAGCCGGTAACCGTAATCCTGAGTCAACGCAATCACCTTCGCATCCGCAGGGATCGCTTCACCCACCGAACTCCAAAACTCCGGCTCATGCCGGAAACTTTCAGCAACGAGGACAGAGCGGGAAACATAGGATTGGAACCCGATCACAGCCAGCACCAATGCGATGAAGCCTGCGCTTCGGACTCCGCCCATATCTGCCACACTTTCAGTGAGCGGATGCAACACCACAGCCAAGCCAAGCGCAAGGATGGGAATCAGTTGAATATGGTAATAACTGTGTGTGTACATCTGGAACGGCAGGGTCAAGCCGTAGAGCAGATACCCGATCCACAAACTGACCAGCAGCCAGCGCAAACGAGTTGGGGCAATGAGCGCGCCCGCAATGCTGAGGAAGAGGATCACTAAGCCAAATAGTGTACCGAGAAACGCCAGCCACTTTGTGTAAAAGTCTGTGCTGGTGATGAGCTTCATCAGCGCCACGGTCCACGCAAAAAAGTATTCAGTGGAACGCCCAGAGCCGAGAACAACGTAGAACAGCAAGGCAGGGATGACCATAATGGCAGCCATGACCCAAACCTGTTTGGACTTCCAAAAATCTTTACCGAGGGTGAATAAGACCAGTGAGATCGCCGCCGCGCCAACGAAGAAGGCAATGACGATCTTTACGAAGGTGGCAAAACCTAAAAAGACAGCGGCAAGAATCGCCCACTTCCAGGTAGACCTCACCCCTAACCCCTCTCCTGAAAGCAGAGGGGAATTATCCTCACTCCAGCGATAGAGGAAGTAAATGCCGATGACGAATGCAGAAGTCATCAAAGGGTCAGGTTGGAACGAGCGGCTGACTTCAACCGAAAAGGGCAGCACAAAATAATAAGCAAGGGCGATCAATGCCGCCCACGGGTTGGTCGTCCGGCGCATGAGGTCGAAGAGCGCCACGCCAGCCGCAAGCCAGAAGAACGTCTCCCACACACGGGCGATTGCGATATTCTCGCCGCCGGTCAGGAAGTAGGAATAGGCGACGATGGTTTCTATGACGGGCGGTTCGTATTTGCCAACCGAGTTTGCAAAGGACGTTGCCAGTTGACGCTGTTCATCTGTGGCGGAGGGCAGGGCGTTGTAATAGATATCACGCGCAACAATGGAATTACGAAGTTGACGCGAGGTGTGAAAATCGAGCGGGGGGTCTGTCAGGTCGAGCAGGCGCAGGAGTCCGCCGAGGGCGAGGATCAGGATGAAGAGGACAGACCAGGTTTGAGGTCGGGTTTGAGGCGTGGTTTTCATCGAATTAGAAGAGGGAGTTGTAATCCACTTTGGGGAAGACGGTCAGTTTGCCGCCGATGGTTGCATCCACAACCTGACGACCGGCTTTTTGGTAGGCTTCGCGTGCCATGATGTAGCCGACTTCGGAGGTGTCGAGATCGGGCAGTTGCCATTTGACGCCTTTGCCAAAATAATTGGGCATGAAGTGATTCGGGTCATCGCCTTCGGAGACGACAGTTTTGTTGGCGTCGCCTTTGGATGTGAAGTTGTGATCTACGCCGATGAGGATGGCTTGCTCAATGCCCATGTGATACGCCATTTGCAAAGCAAGGTTAGTGACGGTGGCGCCTTCCCACACACGTCCACGGGTATCGGTTGCAAAACGCGGACCGGTGTAGGTGGTGTAAACAAAGGTTGGTAATTGGTTGGTTGGTAAATCGGCAGTGTAGTGACGGTGCGAACGCCAGGCAATAAATTGCGGAACTTGCAAAGCGAGAAAGTCGTTGACGAATTGTTCGATGACGAGATCGTTTGTCACACAGATGTATGAGGTGGTGAAACCGAGTTCGGGAAATGCAAGGTAAATACGGTTCATGCCAAAGGTGATCTCGTTCTTGAGTTTGCTGAGATCGGTCTGCTTGAGTGAGGGTCCATTGCCAATGATGAAGGCGCGTTTGCCTTTGTGAATATCTTTCAACGCAGCAAGGCGTTTGATGCTTTCACGCCGCCACGGGTGGAGGTAGGCGGCAGGCAGTTGCGGAATGCGACGGAATCCATCGTAGGTGTCGCGGACGAAATTCCACGCAGAAGGTGGAACAATGTGTTTGAGAGTTTGTTTAATGCTCAAGTTGCAAAGTATCCCTTGAGGGGCATGAGGTTGACAAGGATGATAACATCCAACAGGGCAATGATGATGAAGATAAAGTCTTGAAAGCCGAAAAACGCCTGAAATATATTCAGCCCCATAAGGAGCATGAGTGTAAGAAAAATATGGCTTCCTTGTTGTTTGAGAAGGCGCACCGCCATGAGATGCGAGAATATAGCGATAATGAAAAAGAAGGCAACCAAGGCAGAGGTCCAGCCGTTTTTATCCTCGATCATTTTATAAACATAATATGCGCCAGATGCCAGCCACAAGACGGCGTTAATGGAGAAGAGAATACGCGCAAGGAAAATACGCGATAGATTCTTTTCTTGTGCTCGTTGTTTACTGGTTCTTTTCATACCGGGAGGAATTCTTTCCGCGCCAAGTATAGCAATGCCAAAACAGCTACATTCAGCACAATGAACAGGATATCTGCAAGACCGACCTGGTCGAAAATGGGCAGAATGATATTAAGAGCAAGGATGGCAAATGTAAGCCCCAAGACGATCTTGCTCCTTTGCGGCAGACGGAAATAACAAAAAAGAAGTACCGTAGATTCGATCAGCATCATAAAAGAATAAAAGGCGACCCAGGCAGCAATCTCCGGCTTTTCGCCTATGCGAACCAAAGAGGCGACACTAAAAAATGCCAGCACCCCCGCCGTCAGTAAAACCATAAAACGAGACCATTGAGCAGTGTTCATTTTTTACTCCGTGCTAAGTCGTGCCGTTGCGCCGCCATCCACGATCATGGCTTGACCGGTCATGAATGAGGATTGCTCGTTATCGGCAAGGAAATAAATGGCGTGGGCGATCTCTTCAGGTTTACCGACCTTGCCATTGACGGTTTTGCGGGCAAGATTATCAAGCCGTTCCTGCACATCACTGCCGCCAAGGTGTCCGCGCCCAAGACCGGCACGCAGCATGGGTGTATCTACCGCGCCGGGCAAAACTGCGTTGGCACGGATATTTTCCGGCGCGAGTTCAATTGCCATGGCACGGGTGAGGGCGAGCAATCCGCCTTTGGATGCGGCGTAGGCGGCAATATTTGCAGATGTTTGCACAGCGTGGACGGAGGATACATTGACAATGGCGCCGCCATTCCCTGCCTTGAGCAGCGGATGCGCCAACTTGACTCCGAGGAAGACCGAGCGTAAATTCGCGTTCATCACCGCATCCCACTCATCGACAGTTGTTTCGACCAATGGTTTCGCCACCTGCAACGCGGCATTGTTCACCAGGGCATCCAACGTATCGGTGAATCCTTTGGCTTTTTTGAAGATGTTTTCCATCTCTTCAGGACGGGAGATATCGGATCGGATGAAGAGTCCGTTCTTCGGAAAATCTTCGCCGAATTCGTTACGGTCTACGCCGATCACGTTCCAGCCTTTTTGAGAAAAAAGGGCAACGGCAGCACGACCAATTCCACCTGCCGCACCGGTGATGAGGATTGTTCTAGTCATATTTTGTACACGGAATGACACGGATTTCACGGAAAGAGCCTGAAATTTATGGATCAGGTGTTAACCACGTCATTGAGCCTTTCTTGAGGTTGTCATATATTTTACGTCTAAATTCGGCTTCACGTCCAAAGTTTAGCAATAAACCAACTTCGATCTCTGTTGCTTTCAGATAGTTCAAGAGTTGGGCGCTGTGAGCATCAATAAGTTTATCAACTGATTTCAATTCAAGTAGTACCAAACCGTTTACGATCAAGTCAGCCCTGTATTCCCCAACGATTTCCCCACGAAAATAAACATTTATGTCCTGTTGTCTCGCTACCTGAAGCCCCAATTCAAGCAGCAAGACTTCCATTGCGCCTTCATATACTTTTTCTGAGAAACCAAAGCCCAATTCTTTTTGAACCTGAAAGAACGCTCCAAGGATTTTCCCTGTCAGCTCAGAATGTCTGCCTTCAAATTTATGTTTTGTTTCCATATCCACACCTCTGTCACTCAAAGAATTCTCCGTGCTTTCCGTCAATTCCGTGTACAAAAAAGATCAGTTTGTTTTCAGCCTAAAGAACAGACAAGAATCAATCGTGTTTTCGTATTGATAATTCTGTTCTACGAATTCAAATATCTTATTCATTCTGGGCTGAATGTACATTTTCTTCTTCACGCCGGGTGTGGAGTACTGCTCTTCACGAGTCGCAGCATCCAGCGAAGGGATGGCGTCTACGGAGCGGGAACAATCCACGATCAAGGCGGGCGGCGTATCTCTCAAATTTTGGATATAGGTGGTTTCGATCTCATCGGTGAGCGAGCCATCCAAAAACAGCGGGTAGTAGAGATACTTCACCGGCGAGGTACGGTCTGCCATAAAGCTCATACCCATTTCGGGATACCATGTGAGCACAAGGTCTTCGGGCTTTGTGTTATCTCGAACATAGGCAGAGACGGGGTCTATGTATGTGCCGCCCATACTCATGGACTGAATATAACGTCCGGCCGTGGACGGCGAAATCACAAAGACGGCAAGCGCAAGCACAGCAGATGTTGCCACGCCAAGATTTTCCGTCCAGCCTTCGCGTGATGAAACCTTGAACATCACCTGCCAGATCTCTGCAAAAGCAAAAGCAGAATATACCGCCGCCGCCAGCACCCAACTAATATAGTAATGGGTGAAATTTCTACCAGAGAGATTGCTCAAGACAATTTCAACGGGAAACCACATCAACAAGAAAACGTCAAAGATCGTCACTTTGCGCTTGGCAAAATTCGCCAGAACCCTAAAAGCGGCAAGCAGCCATGCACCCAACGTAAACCAGCCGACCCAGCCCATGCCATACTTGCCAAAACCACCAAAGATATCGAACCACGCGCGGTCTTGGGCAGCAGAGTACGAGAAGTTGAAAATAATGGAAGCGTAGATCATTTCCGCCACATCGCCGATGGCGGCAAAGTAAAGCGCCGACAATATAAGCGGCAGGGCAAACCCCGCCAGTGCTGCAAGGATGATCCGCAACGCCTCCAGATAATGCCGCTTGAATACCTCATAAAAAAAGACAGCGCCCAATATGGCAAACAGCCCGCCAATATTATTTGCTCGAAAAGTAAAGCTCACACCAAAGAACGCACCCGCCCAAAGATACTTCCAGTCATGCCGTTCTAAATCCACCACCGAAAAGAAAAGCGCAAGTCCGGCAGCGTTGAACAAGAGCGCATATTCTTCTGTGTAATTGCCATAGCCCAAAACTGCACGAAGCCCCAACCCTGCCAGCAGCGAGCCGGTCAATGCCGCGCCCATGCCCCAGCGTTTTGCGAGCGCCGCATACATCACAGAGAACATACCAAAGAGGCAAAGGAATTCAACGAACCACACCCCCCAACGTGAGCCGCCGCCCAACGCCAACCCCAATGCGTTGATGTAGAAAATGCCCGCGCCTTTTGAATCCCAAAAATCCTGGTATGGAATTTTGCCATCCAAAATCTGGCTGCCTGCGTAAAGGAAAAAACCGCCATCTCTGGCGGGTTTATCAAAAAACGGATTGGCAAGATCAAGCGCCATCAAGGTCAATAAAAACAAAAAAACATACGGCAATGCCGCGCGGATTTTATTTATCATTTCTTCACCTGCATATCTAATCCCTCCACCAAATTCTTGATCGTGCTCCAATGAATACGCTCCCAGGCAGTGGGGCTGGAGTTGGTGTTGTGCGGCGCAAGCATGACATTATCCATCTTCATCAGCGGACTATCCAACGGCAGCGGCTCGAACTCGAAGACATCGAGCGCCGCGCCTCCTACTTGACCGGAGCTGAGTGCGGCTACCAGGGCTTTTTCCTCCACGATGGGTCCGCGCGCAGTATTGATGAGAATGGCAGTGGATTTCATCTTTGAAAGCGTATTGGCATTGACGAGATGATGGGATGTTGGGTTGAGATCGCAATTAATGGAGACAAAGTCCGAGTTTGCCAGCAACGTGTCAAGGTCGGTCATCTCAATTCCGGTCTCACCGACAAAGACATGATCCACGTCAATAATGTCAGTGCCATAGACCTTCATTCCAAATGCTTTGGCGCGTCGGGTAACGGCTTTGCCAATATTGCCCACGCCGATGATACCCAACGTCAATTCACTTAATGTCTTACCTGGAATCTTTTCCCACTTACCGCTTTTCATCGCCTTATCCATCCACGGTTGGCGGCGGGCAAAAGCCAGCATATAGGCAAGCACAGAGTCCGCTACGGGGGTGGTGAAAGCATTGGGGGTTCGCCCCAGTTTTACGCCGTGCTTGAGGCAGGCTTCCCCATCAATTGAGTCTACACCCGTACCCCACTTGGAGATGACCTTGAGACGCGGCAGGCAGGCTTCAATGACTCGCGCTGTGTAGCGGTCATCACCGCAGATGGTGCCATCGAACTGACCGGCATATTTGAGGATATCTTCTTCTTCCATGCGTTCTTCAACATCTGGCACGATCAGGTCAATGCCATACTCCGCCAACACCGGGCGAAAGCGATCAAGAAAGGGGATCATATAGGGGGCGGTCATCAAAACAGTTGGCATGTTATTTCTTCTCCGTTCGTGCTTGCATGAGCAGGTCAGCAAGTTGAAAATCAGCTTCTTCATCAATATCCACAGCTTCGAGCCGAGGGATTTCAAACATGAAAGGCTTATCGCCGATGCGGTGTTTTTTGCGTTCTAAATTTTCGCGGGTAAAAAGATACAGGCAGGAGTTTTCTTCGTACACGGGCGGCAGGTCTTGTGTTTGCAGCAATTCCAGCGGGTTATGGTTGATGGCGCTGCCATCTTTCCAATACAGGCGGGTTTGCAAACGAGTGACAGAAAAAAGAGAATCGTATTTGGGGTATTCGTTGAGAAAGATCTGAATTCCGCGTGAGATGGTTTCAGCTTTGAGCAGCGGGTTGGTGGAATGGGTTTGCAGGTAAAAATCTGCCTGTACCTGTGCGGTATCGTGCAGGAGGATTTCGTTCATGGGAACATCGTCGGCGCGGAGATGCTCTGGGCGCTGAATCAACTTCACGTTAGGGAAGAGCCGTTGCACTCCATCCATCACCGGTTCTGAATCAGTATCCACCATCACCGTGTCGATTTCTGGTACGGCGATGAGCGTTTCCAAAATGTGTTGGTAGAGGGGTTTGCCTGCGAGCGGACGGTAGTTTTTGCCCGGCACACGCTGGCTGTGATGACGCATGGGAACGAGGGCGGCAAGTTTCATACCCTATATTCTACTCTGGAGTGCAAAGCCTCCAAACTTTGCGTGTACTCGTTACAACTTGCGCGACATTTGCCACTGTGAGATGGGTTCGCGTTCCATGCCAATATGTTCGAAGATGAAGCCCATCTCTTCGGGATAGATGGGAGAAACGTGCCATGTTTTGCCGGGGAATTTTGCAAAGAGTGCGCGCATCAAGACTTCGCTCAAGCCTGCTCCTCGTGACCGGGCTTTGACCAATATTGACTGGATGGCGATGTCGGTTGCTTCGGGGTTGCTGATGAGGCAGTAGGCATCATTGATGCGGAAGGCACACGAGGGCGGGGTGTGCTGCATGATGGTTGCGCCGGAGAGTTGCCAGGGCAGGTCTTGTATTCCGTGATAGGCAACTTGTCGCGCGAGTTCGCGGATGTCTATTTCTTCGAGTTCGTGTTTTGAATCGGATGGGGGATTTTCGAGCTTATAACCTACGAGCCTGCGTATTTTGGTAAAGCCGACCTTTTCGTATAACTTGACCCCCGCTGGGTTTTGTTCAATGACTTCGAGGAGCATTTCTTTTTCGCCGCGAGCTTTTGCTTCTTCGATGAGTTGGGTCATTGCCCATGTGCCGACTCCGCTTGCGCGGGCGTTGGATGTGATACCCATTGCCGCAAGCCGACTTGTCCAACCACGGCGGGCGATCATTGCTATGCCAATGGCTTCAGTCCCCTTTATCAGCACACGGCTGGCGGTCAGGTCAATTCCGTCACGCCGAAGCATGGTATGCAAGACAGGTTCTGTGATGTGAATGGGGACGATGTAGCCTTCAAAACTGCGGGTCATCAAATCTGCCAGAGCGGAGATCGAGTATTCACTTGCTGGTTTGGACGAAAGGGTCATGATGGGAAATTATACCGAAAGTGGAAGCGTTTACTTGCGGTAATGGTCGTAGATGGCAACGGCGATGATGATTCTGATGATAGTTTTCAGGGCGAGTGGAACGAATAACATATGGTTTAAATCTTACAAAGTTTGTCTGTAAGATTGCTCAACCAAATACATGACACTATCAATTTCGGAAAGATTAGAGAGTTTTGTCTCTGTGTGCCCAGTACCATGATGACCAACTTTGGAAACATCTCTGCATAGTTTATTTGGGTCATCAATTTCGCTGAATGGGATATCCAACCAGATTTTCATGCTATTTGCAAGAAATGCAACTTCACAAAAGTTTTTACCATGTTTGTAGCTGACATATATTTTGCTGGCTTTTTCCAAAATATCGCCATCAGCATTCAATGCAAAAACACGCTCTCTAAAAGCATCAAACATAATTTTGAGTTCATTGGGCTTGTCTTGCAAATGGTCATCGGTTGTGTAAGTTATAGTTTCTTCTTTTTCGTCGTCTTCATCTGTTGAAAGTAAAGTGGAAGATTTACTCTTTTTCAGGTCTGTTTGAGAAGTATTTGAAAAGATCGAATCAAGGAAAAGGTGACCTTCACCGTATTTTCTGTAAGTCCAAAGTTGAATATTTGCCCCAATACGATTGACTGCATATTTGTCGTATTCTGAAAAACTTTCAGCAACTAGAATCAATCTTGGACTTGCCCAATCTATTTCGACATCTTTGCCTAATGCGTCTTGCGCAGCAAGTGCAAAATCCCCTTTGTGGTCAACAAGCCAATCAAGGTAGAACAATCCTTGGTTTATCACATTCTCCTTGCTTGATTTTTTGTACTCAATAATTACGGGAGTTCCGTCTTCATCCAATCCCAGAGTGTCAATTCGCCCTCTTTGTCGGTCGCCAGTTGTAAACTCACTTGCAACAAATCTCACCCCAAGGAGAGCTTCAAGATTCTCCTCAAACAATCGCTGTAATTCTCGCTCGTTTTTGAAACTCGAAGGTTTTATTTGTTGAACTAAATTTTGCTTAAGCTGATAAAGAGGCATATATCCATCCTTGTTATTTTTATTATAACCTCGATAAAAAGACGATACCCTTCCTGCAATACCAAGCTACCTGCTAGACCTCTTACTCAAGATATCCAAGTTGTTGTCTTTCTATAGATTGTCGCAATATTTTAGATATTTGCAAGAGGTTTTACCAAAAATGCGGAATGCATTTAAATTCTGCATTCCGCATTCTGATTTCTGAATTTATCAGATCACACCCAACTTCTTCCCCACACTCTTGAACGCCTCCAAGCCTTTATCGAGGTCATCCTTGGAATGTGCGGCTGTATTCATCACGCGGATTCTCGCCTTGCCCTGCGGCACGGTGGGATAGCCAATTGCCATAGCAAATACACCCACATCGAACAATTCGCGGCTGAACTGCTGTACCAGCGGCGCTTCGCCCAGCATCACCGGCGTGATCGGGGTCTGGCTTGCACCGGTATTGAAGCCGAGGTTCTTCATCTCGGTCTGGAAGTATTTGGCGTTGTCCCACAACTTATCGACCAACTGAGTCGAGTCTTCGAGCAGGTCTACCGCAGCAAGACAAGCCGCCGCATCAGGAACGGTCATCGCCGAGGAGAAGAGGAAGGGGCGTCCGCGTTGGCGCAGCCACTCGATGATGACCGACTTACCCGCGACAATTCCGCCCATCACGCCAAACGCCTTCGACATGGTGCCCACTTCAATATCCACTTTGCCATGCAAACCGAAGTGATCCACAATGCCGCGTCCGCCCTTGCCGAGCACACCTTCGCCGTGAGCATCGTCCACCATCAGGAGAATATCGTACTTCTTTGCTACTTCATAAATATCGGGCAGGGGCGCAATATCGCCGTCCATGCTAAAAACGCCATCTGTGATGATGAGCGAACGCCGATAGTTTTTGGCATGTTCTTGAATTTGCGCTTCGAGCGATTTCACATCATTGTGTTCATACGCAATGATCTTCGCGCCAGAGAGGCGGCAGCCGTCAATGATAGAAGCGTGGTTGAGTCGATCCGAAAAGATCGCATCTTCTTTGCCCACCAAGGCGGGGATCGTGGCAAGGTTGGCAGTAAATCCGCTTTGAAGGGTGATCGCCGCTTCGACCCCTTTGAATTGAGCAAGACGTTTTTCAAGTTCCACGTGCAGGCTCATTGTCCCGGCAATCGAGCGCACTGCGCCGGGTCCCACACCCATATCATCGGCCGCCTTTTTTGAAGCAGCGACCAAAGCCGGATGGTTTGCCAGCCCTAAATAATTATTCGAGCAAAAGTTCAACACATGCCTGCCGTCCACCGTCAGCCAGGCGCCTTGCGGTGAGCCAATGGTGCGGATGTTGTTATACAACCCCTGCGATTTCAGAGAATCGATCTCTTCCTGAATCCAATCAATTTTCGACATGGCTACTCCTTCTTTTAGAAACCTGTTTTTATTATAGCGACGAAGAAAAAAAAGGACATCACATTTTCATTGTGACATCCTTTTTTAATTTCTCACTTCTGTAAGCAAACCCAGCTCGGCAAGTTCTGCCAACACTTTTTGGATGGCTCCGCTTTTGACGATCACTGCGGTGGGACTAAGCGCCTCGCCGAGATATTTCCCTGCCTTCGACTTTCGCATCTCTTCCATAACCTCGGGTCTGCTGACTCTTAGCAGGTGCAGATTCTCCACCCGGGCTTCGGCTCCGTTCGCATCCCAGCGTTTGAGCGCTTTCACCATGGCTGGCGGAACCGTCTCTTTGGTGTACTTCACCAGCATTGCCAGCAATTGCTCTGCTTTTAGTCCCTGCTCATTGGCACGTTGAAGTGATTTGGCGGTGACTCGGTAGAAGTATTCATCGTTTCTGGGTTCATCCCATTCACAGAAGCGCGCCAGTTGATAGCGAACGGTTCGTGAAAACGTCCGTGGAATGGTAATGCGACCATTGGAAGCTACAACGATCTTTCTACCTTCTTCTTTGTTATCAGGCAGGGATGCAAGAAGGAAGAAGGCTGTTGGTTCTTTTCCTTCCTCAGGCGCTGCCAGACTCACTTTGCCAAGCAGATGCAGCATCCGAATCAGGTATTTGACCAGTGCGCCATCGACCACATCCCAGTAGGCAAATCCACGCAGGAACTGTCCATCCGCTTCACGTTTGATGAACCACGAGTCGTAATCACCAGCGGGGCGTTGATAGTCGGGATATTTTTCTTTGATGCCTTTCACAAAGGCGGGAATACTCCACCATTTGCCTTGCGGCACATCTTCGATCAGGTTCACAAGGAATTCACGTGTGACCTGCGGTTGGTTCTTCCATTCGCCTTCGCAGAGCAAACCATCTATTAAACGCAGTTCATCGAATTCAGTTGAGGTAAACCAGGCATTGTAGAGCATATCCATGGCTTCTTTACGCGGCGCTTCGAGAAATTTTTTGACGGCATCGGGGAGCAAGACATTGTTCTTGATAATGCCTGCGGCTGCGAGCAGAATTGGCAGATCGCGCAGAAAGCGTGACCTGCTCTCATCATCCCCAAGACGAAGGGCGGCGAGGTAAGTGGTGGCATCATCGAGGATGTGGTCAGCGGCGGGGATTTCAAAAGCTTTTTCAAGCGGAGTGGCGGCGCGTCCCAGCGGGTCGGTCGTTTGCGGGGGCATCTCTTGATTCGCGCTCACTTCTGAAACCGCTTCATACAAGTCATCGGGGATGTAGGCAAATTCCTGCGAGCCTTTCTCTGATTCAAGAAATGCTTTGGCGATCAAGCCGCGATAAAAAAGATATTCGGATGTAGAAGCGGGTTTGAGATAGGGGCGTTCCCGGTCTCGTTTGCCTGCTCCCATTTCGCGAATATCGCCGTACTTGCGGGAGAATGACGCCCATTCCAATTGACCTTCGGCTGCGGTTAATTCGTCCAATGCAGAGCGGGCTTCAGCGGAGAGAATTTCCAGGGTTTCAGAAACAGCTTCAAGGTCGAGCAAGGAGGCGCAGAGTTCTTCTCGGGCAGAATCCAGTTCCTGTGATTCCAATTCCAAGCCCCATAGTTCAGCAATGATGCGGAGGTGTCCAATATCTTGTTTATAAAGCGAAGCGGAAAGGTCGGGCATGTGTTAATTCTACATGATAGAACCGAACTTTAGAAAGACAAACCCAAAATTTCTTAATGAGGAGAATGAACGATGAATATTTTTGCTGTGTTGAGATTTTTGCACATTGTTGCGGGCATCATTTGGGCAGGCGGCGGGCTGTTGATGTATTTTGTATTTGCGCCTGCCATTGCCGCAACAGGAGATGCAGGCAAGCAGTATGCGGGTTATTTGATCACCAAGACTCCGTTTACAAAGATCATGCTGGTTGCAGGAGTTACAACTGTCGCGGCGGGTTCCTGGCTGTACGGCATTGATTCCAGTTGGTTCCAATCAAATTGGATGATGACGGGACAGGGAACGGTATTTGGTATGGGTGGTATGTTTGGGATCGCTGCGCTGGTGTTTGGGTTTATGGTTGGGAATGTGAACAGCCGCCTTGCCATGCTGGGTGGACAAATTCAGGGCAAGCCAACGGCTGAGCAGGCAGCGGAGTTGGGCGCTCTGGCGAAACGTCAGGCTTGGGTGTCTAAAGCCAATGCCTGGTGTATCATCGTTGCTGTGGTGATGATGGCTTCGGCGCGCTTCTTTGCATAGTCGTTTTCGAATGAGCGCCCGTAGCGTGACATTCATGTCACGTGGAGAATAAACGAACAGCGGCTGGGTTAACCCAGCCGCTGTTCGTTAACCGCGTACCACGCGCAGAGCATTGGGGAGGATTTCAAACTCTGCTTTTTTTAGGTTGCTGCCAAAACTGGTGAAGATCTCGCCGTCGGCATGGATATACATGGGGCGGTCTGAGGTGAGGGATAGTTTTTTGAAACCACCCATACGGACTTGTTTGAAGCGCATGTGCGTGCCATTCATAAATTCAGGCACGAGGCGGAACATGGTGGTGCGGGAAACGCTGGTAACGGCGACCGTTTCCATTTTGCCATCGTTGTTCTTTGCTTCGGGGGCGAGCATAAAGCCGCCGCCTTCGCGCGGTCCGTTGCAGAGGGTCAGCATGATGACTTTATCTTCCCATGTCTCTGTATCGGTTTCAACATTCATGGTCATGGGGTTGTGGTTGAGGATGATGGTTTGAATGACTGCCGTAAGATACATAAGAAATCCTTTTACAATGGGTAGTTTATGCGAGCGGATGGTAACCACCGCGTCAAAACCGATGCCAAGGGTGTTATCGAAAAATTCACTGCGTCCGTTTTCATCGGTCATTAAGCCAATATCCACCGGCTGGATATTTTCTGCTTTGAGGATGTGGGCAAGCGCGTGGGATGATTTCTGGGTCATGCCGATGGAGTAGGCAAAATCGTTGCCAGAGCCAATGGGGACAACTGCCATAACAGGACGTTTTTCCGGCGGAACCTGCATCAGACCATTCATCACTTCATGGGCAGTACCATCGCCACCCATGGCAACCACCATGTCGTAGCCCTCTTCGGCTGCCTGTTTCGCAAGCTCAATGGCATGGGTCGGGTAGACGGTTCCACTCCAGGTCAATTCGCCTTTGAATTCCTGTGCAATGGGGCGCAGGTCATTGGCAGTCTTCCAGGCGCGTCCCATGTCTGCCATGGGATTAAGAATCAACTTTACCTTACGGGGTTGGAATGAACTTGTAGAGGACATAAGACAGGCTCCTGTATGGATTTACAGATATAACCCCAAAACAGCCTGTTCGTAACTTATGGATGTGCGACTTATTCTTTTACGCGAATGGGGTTAAGCTGCCCCGTCATATTCTTTGCGACGATGTAACCGCCGCGCTCATATTTTTTGGCATGATACAAGGCAGAATCGGCGGCACGGATCAGGTCGCTGGAGGTGGCGGCATGGATGGGGTAAACGGCTATTCCGGCAGAAAGTCCCAACTTTATGTTGGCTTCATTCGGAAAGGGGAATTTGAACTCCTGCATCAACCCAAGGATTTTTTTTGTGATCGTTTGTGTCGTCTCAATATCTGCATTGCGGATCACCAGGGTTAATTCATCGCCACCGTATCGCGCGAGGAAATCTTCATTGCGGGTACGCTGGGCGAGAAAATTAAAAAGCGAATACAGCAATTGGTCGCCGCGGTCATGCCCGTACGTATCATTCACTTTTTTAAAACCGTCCAAATCCATCATCACCACGGAGAATGTTTGTTTGGTCTGGTTGGCAATACGCCATTCTTCCTGAATGCGTTCATCCAAGGCGCGGCGGTTCGGCAGACCGGTGACGCTATCGGTATTTGCCATTTCGGAGATTTTTTCATACATACTGGCATTAAAGATCGCCACGGCAGCCTGATCTGCCAACAAACTGATGAGGCGCATTTCAGAACGGGTAAAACGACCCACTACGTTCTTTGAAAGGTTCATTACGCCAATGGTTTCATTTTTGAATATCAGGGGAACCCCAACAATGGAGCCTCCCCAATATTTGGGGGCATCTTTATAAAGGGGGTGATTGGATATGTCTTCAATCACGATGGGACTTCCAGTTCTTGCCACAGTAGCGGTTAGCCCATCGCGGCGAGGTTTTGAAATGGGCTGATTCCGAACCCCCATATTATCCAGTGATGCGCCAAACTCCAGTTCGCCGCGTTCATACATAAAAATATGCGCCGCGCGCGAATTTTTGATAAGTCTTAATCCCTCAGTGACGATCATATCCAGCACTTGTTGAAGATCAAGTGTAGAGGTCAGGTTGAGGCTGATGCGTCTTAAAGCATCCAGTTCATCCGCCTGGTGCTTCACTGTCATCATTAAGGAATGTTTCGAGATCACTTCATGAGTGACTGATTTCTCTTCACCTTCCGCTGTTTTTTTGTCTGAGAATTGTTCGCGTGCCTCAATAATGACCTGAATTAACTTCAGGATCGCTTTTTTTTCATCAGGCGGAATGGTATCGTCCTGAGAAATAATATCCCAAGCCCGTGAAAAAACACTTCCAACTTTTTCTTTATTCTCGCTCATTTTCACCATTATGCCTGTTAGCGCACACGATTCAAGGCACTATTTGTACTATTATACTCTCGTAAAAGATGCCTGAAATTATCCGAAAACGTCTGTGTTAGAATGAAATAAAATTACGTTAATTAAGAGGCTTCTGTGCCAGATACACAAAAACCACTGCCTGCAACCCCTTTAAACCCGCGCCGCCGTGCCATTGTACTTGGCGCATCTGTGGGGTTGGGCGCTGCGCTTTCCAAAAAACTAATTCAAGAAGGCTGTGTTGTTGCTTTGGTTGCCCGCCAAAAAGACAAGCTCGATGCGCTCTGCAGTGAGCTCAACCAGACAACAGGTGAAACCCGCGCCCTAGCCTATGTTCATGATGTAAGCAAATACCAAGAAGCCCCAACCCTTCTAAAGAACATAGTCGCTGAAATTGGCGGTTTGGATGCGTTCATTTTCGTGGCAGGTGTCAACTACCCGCCCGGCGGCATGGATAAATACAACTTTGAGAACGACCGCAAAATGGTGGAGATCAACCTGATCGGCGCGATGGCTTGGCTTTCGCCGGTTGCCGAAATGTTCCAAAACGCCAAGACAGGTCAGATCGTTGGCATTGGCTCGGTGGCTGGAGATCGCGGACGGGTCGGCAACCCCGGTTACAACACATCCAAAGCAGGGTTGCATACCTACCTTGAAGCCCTGCGTAACCGCCTTACCCGTCACGGGGTCAACGTGCTCACCGTAAAGCCCGGCTTTATGAAAACCGAAATGCTCAATGCGGCGCAGGGCGGCACTCCCATGGCAATCGAACCGGAACAAGCAGCCAATGAGATTTACAAAGCCATGCTCAAACGCAAGCAAACCATCTATACCCCCTTCTTCTGGTCATACATTATGATGGTCATTCGCCACATTCCATCATTCATTTTCAGAAAACTTTCGTTCTAACCCCAATACACCCTAAAGGTCTTAAAGACCTCTAGGGTTACTCCCTGTCTTATGCGAACTACATTTACCCAACTCGAAAATTTCGGACACTCCCTCAACGCACATGCTTATGTGATCCAGCCACGCGTCGTGGAAGACATCCATGCTGCATTTGAACTTGCCAAAAAAGAAGGGCTTACCGTCACGGCTCGCGGCGCAGGGCGCAGCTACAACGATGCTGCACTGAATGGCGGCGGCATCGTGCTCGATATGTCGGCGATGAATCTGATCACGGCGTGGAATCCAGCCACCGGCGTAGTCCGAGCCGAGCCGGGCGCCACGCTCGAAATGCTCTGGCAAAAAGTAGAGCCGGATGGCTGGTGGCCCCCCGTCGTATCTGGCACCATGAAAACCACTCTAGGCGGCTGCCTCTCGGCAAACATCCACGGCAAAAACAATTTCAAAATGGGAACCTTTGGCGAACATGTGATCGAGTTCACCGCCATTTTGCCCACCGGCGCACAAGTGACCTGCTCGCCCAAAGTAAATGCGGATCTGTTCCACGCCATGATCAGCGGATATGGGATGCTTGGCATCTTCACCTCCGTCACGCTCCAGATGAAACGCCTCCATTCTGGACTTTTGACCGTGGATGCCCTCCCAGTGCAGAATCTCAGCCGACACCTCTCCGCCCTGCAAGACGGCGCGCCGCACAATGATTACATTGTCGGCTGGCTCGATACCTTTGCCGGCGGTCGCAGCCTCGGGCGCGGACAAATTCACGCGGCGCGTTACCTGCACGAAGGCGAAGACCCCAACCCGCGCGAGACGATGAAGCTGAAAAATCAAATCTTGCCGCCGTATATTTTTGGCGTTTTCCCCAAATCGCTTTTGTATCAGTTCATGAAACCGTTCGCGAACAACCTCGGCTGGCGCATGGTGAATATTGCAAAGTATATGGCGTCACTTCGCACGCACACCTTCAGGCAAGCTCATGCGGCGTTTCACTTTCTGCTTGATTATGTTCCCAACTGGGAGCTTTCCTACGGGCGCGGCGGGCTGATTCAGTACCAGTCTTTTTTACCAAAAGAAACCGCCGAAACTGCATGGACGGAGATCATCAAACTCTCGCAAAAACGCGGAATGCCCTCCTACCTTGGTGTGACCAAACGCCACAGACCTGATAAATTCCTGCTCTCTCATGCCGTAGACGGCTTCTCCCTTGCGCTTGATTTCAAAGTGACCAAGTCCAACAGCAAACCCCTGTCTGCCATGCTGCAAGAGTTCGATAAAGTTGTGCTTGAAAATGGCGGTCGTTTTTATTTTGCCAAGAACAGCGAAACAACCGCAGAAACCGCTCAGGCATTTTACGGCGAAGAGGCTGTGAAGAAATTCAGAAAGCTCAAAAAACGCTGCGACCCGAACGGATTACTTGAATCGGATCTGTATCGCAGGATATTTGGATAACGAATGTAGGGGCGGGGTAACCCCGCCCCTACAAAATTTAATGACTCACCTTACGCGATTTTTCGTAGGGACAAACCCGTCAAGGTCTGTCAGGGTTTTTATCCCAAAGGAAGGGTTGTCCTGGCAGCAGGTAATGACATGGATATTATTGATCTAGGTCTGATCGACTATGAACAAGCCTGGAAGTTACAGGATGAATACGCGGCACAGATCGCAGAGGGAAAACGCCCACCAACTTTGCTTTTGCTTGAACACCCCCATGTGTACACCTTTGGGCGCAAAGGCAATGCTGAAAACCTGCTCTGGAATGAAGCCAAATTAAAAGAAAAGGGAATCGCCACCTATTGGGTGGATCGCGGCGGCGATGTCACCTATCACGGACCCGGGCAATTGGTGGGGTATCCGTTACTTCCACTGGGAAAACTAAGCCAGGATGGACGCCTCCCTGAAACAGATTACGTCGGCTACATTCGCAACCTGGAAGAAATGCTCATTGGTGTGTTGATGGAATATGGCATTGTCTCTGGTCAGCGTTCTGGTAAGACAGGTGTTTGGGTACAGGCAGACGTACATTCACGCTGTGTCCATTGCAGCCCCGAAGACCGAAAGAAACCCGCCAAGATCGCAGCAATCGGCGTAAAAGTGGATGTTCGTGGTGTAACCCGCCACGGCTTTGCCTTGAACGTAAACCCAGACATGGAGTATTGGAACGGCATCATCCCCTGCGGTTTGACCGAACCAGTCGTCTCACTGGCTGATCTGCTCGACCCGCCGCCATCCATGCAGGATGTGAAAGAAAAAATTAAAAATGCCTTCCGCACTACTTTCTCTGCATAACCGATGTTACGCATTCACACTTCGACGGCGGGTTGATCAATATTGGATTCCTGAAGTTCTACTTCAGGTAATATTGCCGAAAGTAGAACTTTCGTATTCCGTCCGCCCAGCTAATCCCCGATCATCCACCGGTCACGCCCCATGGATTTCGCCTCGAACATGGCATTATCTGCCCGTTTGAGCAGGCTGTACCAAGAATCTTCGCCTGGTCGAAACTGGGCAATGCCCAGGCTGACCGTTACTGAAATTTCCTGATCTTTTATTTTCACCTTCGCCTCCCGAATCAGTTTGCACAGACGGGCAGCTTGTTCTGAGGCGGCGTTCTGATCAGAGTTGGGCAGCAGGATGATGAATTCCTCACCGCCGTATCGCCCAACCACATCCGGGTGACGGATGCCATCTCGCAGTTGAATTGCCACATGACGCAGCACTTCATCCCCTACAGGATGACCATAATTGTCATTGATGTTTTTAAAGCGGTCAATATCCACCACCGAGATCGTAAAAAGGGATCGATATCTTTCTGCCCGCGTCACTTCGCTTTGCATGTCTTTAATGATGGTGCGCCGATTTGGCAGGAACGTGAGCGGGTCTACATGTGCCACTTCTTCTGCCTGGGTAATCACAGCTTCCATTTCGATCTGCTTGTTACGCGCCAGTTTTTTCGAGTGTTCGCTCTCCACCTTGAATAATTTCACCTGCCGGTGAAGTTTGCCAACGATATCCTCTGTTGCAATTTCTGTATCCAAACGTTCAGCAATAAAAATAATTTTTTCGTCCAACGTGGGAATCAACCAGAAATACCGCAATTCGCTTGCATCCGAATTTTGGGTTGCAAATTCACCCACCCAATGTGATTTGCCCCCCTCTCTCAATTTTGAACGGAGCGCATCCCCATCTCTTTGTAGAAAGAGGTCAACCAGGTTTTTAGCATCGGGATATTTCTGTTTCCCTGAGTCAAATGAAGCGTTCCATGAGATCAAATTCCCATCTCGATCTACCAGTGCAACAGCAGCATGGATGTGGTCGAACAGGGACTCCAGATCGTGCTTTGAGATGTCCGATAAACTGTGCATGATGATATTTTAGCGTATTCGCCCTCCCAAATATTCAAACCTTGCAAATTTAGAAACTACCCTACCTTGCACCACGCCGACCAAACTGCTTTTCAAGCATATCCACCGTCAAGTGGATCATGGTTGGGCGCCCATGCGGGCAAGTTCGCGGCGATTGGCATTTCTCCAGATCGTTGAGTAAACTCCTCTGCTCTTCAGATGTAAGTACCTGCCCGCCTTTAACTGCCAGGCGCTTACATACTCTGCCAGCGATCTTCGCCTCCAACTCCGCCTGAAGCGGACTCTCATCCTCTTCAAAATCCTCCACCAAAGCTCGCAGCGCCGCAGCAGGGTCGCCACCTGCAAATAACACCGGCATGGCACGCACTTGGAATGTGTTTGCGCCAAACTCTTCCACTTCAAAACCAAAGCGGTTCAGCACAGAAAGCTGACCTTCCAACGCCTTGGCAGATTGGGGCGGCAGGGTGACGATCTCTGGGGCAAGCAATGCCTGTGAAGGGATATTTTTATTGTCGCGCTGCGCCATCAACTTCTCGAAGAGTACCCGCTCGTGTGCTGCGTGCTGGTCAACGAGATACAACCCATCGGGTCCTTCTGCCACAATGTAGGTTGCACCGATCTGACCGATGAGCCGCAACAGCGGAACCCCCGTGGAAAAGGACGATTGGGAATTAACGGTTTGGTGAGTATCAACTGAAACCTCATCGCGGCTCCCTTGTGCTTCTTGCCCGCTTTCTATTGATAGTTCCTCATCATGCGCCACCGACCAGTCAATACCCACCTGCCTGCTGGGCAATTCTTCCGTCCGTGTACGTGAACCCCACAACTGCGGCGAAGCCGTCGGCACGGGTGTATATGCCAGCAGTGCCTTTCTCACCGAGCGTTGCACAAAACTGAATATCTTATCCTGTGCCCTGAAGCGCACTTCCGCTTTTGTCGGGTGGACGTTCACATCCACATCTTCGGCGGGCATTTCCAAAAACAGGGCAGTGAGCGGATAACGTCCCACCATGAGCAGGGTGTGATACGCCTGCAATAACGCCGAGTTGAGCGAAATTTCCTGCACCCAGCGTCCATTAATAAAGAAAGTGATCTCTTTGCGGTTGGAACGTGTCAGCGAAACCGGACTGATAAAACCAGTAAGAGTCATGTCGCCTTCGGTTGCCATGACCTCAAGCATTTGCTTGGCAACGTCCACGCCATAGAGCGAAGCCAAAATGGCGCGCCTATCGCCATCGCCCGCGGTTTGCAGGGTGACGTTTTTACCGTCTGTTACTTTGAAGCGGATATTGGGATATGCCAACGCATACCGAGTGACCAGCGAATCAATGGCGCGGCGTTCGGTGGTATCTGTTTTCAAAAATTTCAAACGCGCAGGCACGTTGTAAAAGAGATTCTCCACCCGCACCACAGTCCCCTGCGGCGCGCCCACTTTTTCCACCTTGCCCGAAATACCACCATCCACTTTAAGGCGCGCACCTTCTTTGGCTGTCTTCACACGCGAGGTGATGCTCATGTTTGAAACAGAGCCAATCGAAGCAAGCGCCTCTCCTCGGAAGCCCAAGGTCTGGATGTGGAACAGGTCATCGGACAGAGTCAACTTCGAGGTTGCGTGTCGAGCCGCGGCAAGTTCCAATTCGCCAGCGGGGATGCCGTGTCCATCATCCGCCACTTCGATCAACGTCCGTCCGGCATCGGCAATGGAAATCGAAACACTGGTCGCGCCCGCGTCCAATGAATTTTCGGTCAACTCTTTAACAACAGACGCAGGTCGCTCCACCACTTCACCAGCGGCGATCTGCGAAGAGACTTCAGAAGAAAGCAATCGAATGGGCATGGCGCAATTATAATTGCCCGATGCGTTTTACCACCATTTTCTTTGACCTCGACGATACCCTGTACCCAGCCAACTCCGGTTTGTGGGATGCCATCAAAGAACGCATGAATGATTACATGTGCGAAAAGCTGCACATTCCCGCAGAACAAGTTTCTGCCTTGCGCGAGAAATATTACAAAGAATTCGGCACCACCACCCGTGGGCTTCAGGAATATCACGATCTGGATACACAGGATTTTCTCGCCTATGTGCATGACCTGCCCTTGAAGGATTACCTCACACCCAACCCGTCTCTACGCTCGATCATCGCCTCACTCCCAACCCGCAACCTGATCTTTACCAACGCAGACGTTCACCACGCTGAAAGAGTGTTGCAGGTTCTCGAACTGCGCGATCTCTTCACCCACATCGTGGACGTGAACGCCATCGCCCCGTACTGCAAACCCATGCCCGATGCCTTCCACATTGCCATGCAATTGGCTGATGAAAAAGACCCGCGCTCCTGCGTCATGATCGATGACCTGCCGCACACCACCCGCGCCGCAAAAGAATTGGGAATGTTCAGCCTGCTCATGGGCGGCGCCTTGAAAGATGGCGATGCCAGCGCCCACCTGACCGACTGGGTGCAATTACACACTATTTTGGAGAAACAATAATTCATGGACAATAACAAGATCTTGCTCGGCGCGTTAATTTTCATTGTGATGGTGGTCGGCTCAAACTTTGTCATGTATGCCATTGCCCGGGGCGCCACCCGAAAAGGGCAGGGCGGCGGCATGTTGGAAACCTTCGCCAAGGCATTAAACGCCAACCAAACCCAAAAGCCCGACGAAATGTCTGAACTTCGCCGTACTCTCGAAGGGTTGGAAGGGAAAAAAGATAAACAAGACGGGGACATTGAGTAAAACACGGCTCTTACACAAATCGAACAATTAATTCAGCTATCTTTAATAACCAATTGGTATCTTCAAGCGTAGATACTGCCAAATGGAGGCACTTGTGAATAAGACTTTAAAAGTTATCCTGATCGCTCTGGCGGTCTTAGTTGTAGGGCTTGGCTCCTTTGCCGGAGGGTTTGTTGCCGGTCATCTCATGCCGTTTGGGGGTTCTCCATTCGCCATTCAAGAACCAGCCATACAAGCTCCACCCACAACCTCGCCTGAGCAACAGAGCGCCACCCCCGATGAACTGCAATCACTCTTTGCCCCGTTCTGGGAAGCGTGGAATCTCGTCCATGCCAATTATGTAGACCAGCCTGTGGATGATGTTGCACTCATGCGCGGCGCCATTCGAGGAATGATGGATGCCCTCGGTGACCAACACTCCTCCTATATGGACCCGGAAGATTACAAACAGGCAAATGCAAGCCTCGAAGGTTCCTACGAAGGCATTGGCGCGTATGTGGATACCAGCACAGATTACCTCACCATCACCAGCCCCATCCCCGGCTCACCTGCCGAGGCGGCAGGGTTACGATCCGGTGATCAGGTCCTTGCCATTGATGGCGAAGATATGACCGGCATTGATGCAGAATTGGTGCGGCTAAAGGTTTTAGGACCCGCTGGCACAACCGTTGTCCTTACCATTGCACGCGAAGGGACGGAAGCCCCGTTCGATATTTCCATCACCCGCGCAAAGATCACCATTGCGTCTGCATCTGGTGAAATGCTTGAAGGAGATATTGCCTACTTCCAAGTAACCACCTTTGGTCCAAACACCATGACCGAATTGAACGCTGCCATCGACGAACTCATGCCGCAAAACCCCAAAGCCATCATCCTTGACCTGCGCAATAACGGCGGCGGCTATTTGCAGACTTCGGTGGAAGTGGCTTCGCAATTCATGGGAGAGGGCGTGGTTCTGTACGAACAATTTGGAGATGGAACCCGCAACACCTACAGCGTGATCCCCGGCGGCAAAGCCACCGACACAGCCATTCCCATGATCGTGCTTATCAACGAAGGGTCTGCCTCTGCTTCTGAAATTGTGGCAGGCGCCTTGCAGGATACCGGTCGCGCCAAATTGCTGGGCGTGGTTTCCTACGGCAAAGGCTCGGTACAGAATTGGATCCCGCTTTCAGGTGAGAACGGCGCCGTCCGCATTACGATTGCCAAATGGCTGACGCCTTTAGAAAAGACCATCCACAAGATCGGTCTCACCCCCGATTACACCGTGGAGTTCACCGAAGAAGACCGCACAGCAGACAAAGACCCGCAGTTAGATGAAGCCGTTCGTATTTTGCAAGAAATGATCGGACAATAAGAATTACCCAAAAAGGAGAGCTTTATGTTTTTCTTTGACCCTACCTACATGATCTTTATGATCCCCGCCTTCATCCTCATGGCGATCACGTCCTGGTATGTGAAGGCAGCCTACAACAAATGGAGCCGCGTTGCGGCGGGCAGCCGCTTTACAGGCTACGAAGCCACAAAACGGCTTATCAATATCAGCGGTTTGTACGGTGTGCAAATACAAGGCACCCCCGGCGAAATGACCGATCACTACGACCCGCGCAATAACACCGTGTATCTTTCCAATGGAGTGGCAAGCCAGCCTTCGGTGGCAGCTTTGGCAATTGCCGCACACGAACTGGGGCACGCACAACAAGCCGCCGAAGGATACATCCCGTTCAAATTCCGTGGGGCGCTGGTTCCGCTGGTCAACATTGGGTCCTACCTCGGCTGGATCCTCATCATGGCTGGCTTGCTCCTGCAGTGGCTGCAAGTGGCATGGCTGGGCGTCTTCGTCTTCGCAAGCGGAGCGCTATTCGCTCTCGTCACCCTGCCCGTGGAATTTGACGCATCAGCCCGCGCCAAACGAATGCTTGCCGAAAGCGGCATTATTCAAACCGATGCTGAAATGCGCGGCGTGAACAACGTTCTCAATGCCGCCGCATTGACCTACGTGGCGGGGCTGGTCACTGCGATATTGCAATTACTGTACTACGCCATGCTTCTCACCGGCAGAAGCCGCGACTAACCAAAACAAAAAAACTCCGAAGTCTTTCGAAAGACTTCGGAGTTTTTGCTTAACCGATGGTACGCGATGGGGCACAAAGGTATGATATCACCCCCTATTACGAAGGTGAGTTAAGATAGACAACGCAATCCACAATTCTCCTGCAATAAATGTTAACTTGACATTTTAGAACAACTGTTCTATATTAACGTCATATCGTTAACCCGTCATTTGGTTCCCAACAGGAGAATTTCCCATGAACCGTTCCTTCAATTTTCAACTTCTTCCCTTCCTGAAGAAGGCATCGCTTAAGCGCGGCGCCATTTTTGGAGGATTGATCTTAAGCGCATTGTTTGCATTCGAAGTGTTCAACTTCGGCACCACATCCTTTGCCTTGCGCGATGTGCTCGGCGACCTGAAGTTCGCAGGCATGTACTGGTCATCCTTGCTGGCTATCGCCTTCTGCGGCATTGACTTTGCCGGTATCGCCCGCATCTTCACCCCCGAACAGGGGCGCGATGAACCCGCCGAAGTGTATTACCTTTTTGGGGCGTGGCTTCTCGCCGCAGCGTTCAATGCCTCGCTCACATGGTGGGGTGTATCCGTTGCCATTCACAATCACATTGCCCAAGGCGGCGCTCTGGTGGGGCAGCAAGCCATGAGCACCATTGTCCCCATTTTCGTGGCGAGCATGGTCTGGATCGTCCGGGTGTTGCTGATCGGAACTTTCTCGGTGGCAGGAGAACGTCTCTTCTCCATGGCAGATGCGAATGACCGCGCCGCAACCTACCGCCCCACCCAAGCTCCTGCCTACTCTGCGCCTCAAAACCGGACCGTTCAACCTGCCCAGCGACAGGAAGTGAATCCACCCCTCAGCAATTATCCGCGCCCGGCTCCCAAGCCGCGCCCCAACCCAGCTCCTTCATACGGCATCAACCACCCCGAACCGACATATCACCCCGTGGGTATGTCTGCCATGAGCCGCAATGAAGGGAACAGCACCTCCGTACGGAGATAGTCCCTGCCTGGCACAGGGTTTTTCTCGAACGCCTCTCCATCCAACCGCTGAGCCGCCCTTTTGGGCGGCTCATGCGTTAATAAACTTTATTGTAGGTCAGGCTTATAGCCTGATATCACCGAACGCTAATTTATTCAAACTCATCCAATGTGCTGTCTCCATGCGTCAGAACATACAGCCCGCGCGGATTGCCTTCATTTGCATCGAACACAAAATCGGTGACGATGTAATTTTTAGCGAAGGCGGTTTCAAATAACTCGCGGGTAAAGAAACGCCAGTCACGACCGAGGGCAAAATCTTTGGCTTTGAGTCCCGGAAAATCAACGGGGATCTCTGCCAGCAGGAGTCTTTCCTCAAAGGGTGGAAGATGCTCGGGCGGCACGATCAAGCCATCGGTTCGGGTTTGAGGCGTGTAGAAAAATTTTACGCCGCTGCGGTATACGTGCCGCAACGTCAACGGCGGGCGCGGACTCTTGCTTAATCGCTTTTCCACCCTGCGGGAGTTGATCCACCAATCCACTTGGAATCTATCGGAGGGCAAACCCGCGTTGATGCCATCACGCATTTCGCCGTACTCTGATTCGCGGTATGTCGTGCAGACCGCGCCGAGTTTGGAGATGTTGAGGCGAGCATTGCGGCTGAGCAGGGGGTCGTAGGTCCACGTCATGTGATCCAAGCCCTGGTGGCGCACCATTTGCCATTGTGCGCGTTTGAGCGAAAAGCCAATGCCACCATCGCGGTATTCGGGGTGTATGCCCATTTGATGCGAGCAATGCTTGGGGCGCGGACCGTCGGGTGTGGTTTCAAGCCCGGGAAAGCCATACACGAAGCCGATCAGTTTTTCTTCTTCAAATGCACCGAGTACCAGCCCGCCATTGTGCGCCACGGTGATCATCATGTGCATGGGCACTATATCTGTTTCGGAGCCGGGCCAGACCAGGCGTTGCAGTTCTTCCACTTCGTGGAGTTCGTCGGGGGTTTCGATCAAGCGAATATTTGGCAGAGACATTATGAAGACCTTTTAACCCTAAGAATCACAGCTTGATTTTACTCACAAATTGACTTTCAGCCTTCAAGTTATTTTGCTGGAAATTTCAACTAACCTTTATGTATGTTTATGCTATAGTCACCCAAGCCTAAATATCATTGGGCTTTAGATTTGATAAATTTGCAAGAACTTTGCGTATATAAACCTTTAATGGTTTATCAACATAGACATCAAGGATCAGCGCAATAAACACAACAAACAACAAATAATAAATTGCAGCATCTTTGCCTCCCAGATTATAAAACAGCAAAAAACCAGGAATATGTATTAAATACAAGGGATATGAAACATCGCCGAGTGTTTTAAGTACTTTAGCGATAAATGTCAATCGAGGAATTGTATTACCCCACAAAATAACAATGCACGTCATAGCCCATGTCACCATCCAATATGATGTTATCCACTTGCCGTTACAGAAAATCAATAAAAAACCTATGACAGGCAAAGCAACCTTGGAGAAGATTATTGATCTGTAATAATAGAATAAAAACCCTAGCAACCAAGCCCATCCAAGAAATAGAGTAGCTAATCCAAATTTTAATTTCGAGTAATAACTTAACTGGGTATGGGGGTAATATAAATAACTTAATGCAGAAATAAAAAATGCCAGAAGAGCAACGTTTTTACTTCGCGCAAATAAAGGCGTAAGTAAATATAAAAGCACCTCAATAGTCAAAGTCCACACAATAGGATTGGTGTTGATATACGAACTAGTAATTCCTTGTAAAAACACAACGTTACTCATCCACTCAATAATAGTCGGTGTTTTAAATATTGTGCCGGGCGGATCCAATAGATGGTCGCCAAATAATAGGGGTATTAAAGCGCTTATGGTTATGGATACCCAATACAGTGGCACAATCCTCAATACACGCCTAAAGTAATAGCCTGTTGGGCGCTGTTCGTAGGATGCAGCAATAGAATAACCTGAAATCACAAGAAATCCAATCACAGCAACCATTCCGGATAGTTTCTCTATAATAAAAACCCTTCGATAGCCTTCAACATACCAAGTTAAATGAGACACTGCAACAATCATTGCCAAAAAAAAACGCATTCCACCTAATAAATCCCAGTACATTGATTGACGGGCTTGCATATTCTCAGTTTTTAAGAGCCATTTTTTGTCACGAATGAACCTTTGAAAACCTTTTGAAAAGCCAGATATTTTTATTTCCATTTAAACCTGTCCTCTCAACAGGCGTTGGTACCAACGCTTGCGGACGAGATATTCGAGCCGATACGAAAAGCGGGCTGGCATTAAGCCAAAGTGCCTCGGCATGGAATCTACGGATGTGGTGCGGTTGACGGCAAAGTAATCCAGAAAAAGGGATGAGATGGGAAAGCCCGGCAATACACCTTCCAGAAAAACGGTGAGCGCCCGCAGGGTGATCGGAGACATAGGCGCAAGCCAGCGCCGTCTTTTCGTCACATCCATGATGATCTCGAGGATCTGTTGAAGTGTAAAAAACTCGTTGCCGCCCAGTTCATAAACTTTGTTGACTGTATCTTCGTTTTGCAGCGCCCAGATCATGCAGGTGATCAGGTCTTCCACCCAAACTGGCTGCACAACCACCCGTCCACCGTTTGGGATGGGGAAAACGCCCGGCGCATAGCGCAGCAGGCGGTCCAGGTTGTTGGTGAAATGGTCTTCGGCTCCGTAAACTACGGATGAGCGGATGATGGTATAGGGGGTTGCACCTGAACGGATGGATTCTTCGGCAAGCCCTTTGGCTTTGAAGACGGGGTAGCCGGAGGTACGAGCCGAGCCAAGATGGCTGAGATACAGGAGCCGATCCACACCGGCATCGGCGGCGGCATCTACAAGGTTTTGTGTGCCTTGAATATCAGTGGTTAGCAGGTTGCCGCGCGCGCCCTGGTTTTCGGCGCTGGCAAGGTGGATGATGGTTTCCACATCGCGCATGGCGGCGCGCAGACCGCGCGTATCGGCAAGCGATACCACGGCAACTTCCACGGGCACACCTTTGGGCAGGCGCGGAGTTCGAGAGGAAGGGCGGATCAACGTCCGCAATGGGTAACCAGTGGATGAGAGTTGGCGAACGAGGGCTCGTCCGATAAAACCTGTTGCGCCGGTGATGAGAATCATGGCAAGGATTATACCCAGCGTAGTCACAAATTGCTTTTTGGGTTCAGACGTGAATGCGCTAAAAATTTGTGGATGACTTGCTCCCTTTGCCAAGGACGGCGAAGGATGATATTTTTGCGATGGCTGCTAACTTGACATGAATAATGGATAACAATTTTTGACCACAGATAAACACAGATAAACAGGATTAGAGATTGTTTTAGAACAAGTCCATTTTCTAAATCTGCGTTCATCTGTGGTGAATTCCGACAAGATTTCTTATCCATGGCTGACGTTAAGTTATTTCGAGCAACTGCTTAAATAACTCACCTTACGCGATTTTCCGTAGGGGCAACCCGTCATCAAGGTCTATCGGGGCTTTTATCCCAAAGAAAGGGTTGCCCTGCCCCAGGGCAACCCTTTCTGGCGCAAGAAAGCTCTCATGGATGCGGCGGGTCGCCCCTACTGCGTAACATCAGTAAATAAGTATTGCTATGACTTACGCAAAATTCACCCTGATAAACAGAGGTATGCGCAAGTCAATCGCAAAAAACAGAAACATGGCTGTGCAAAGTCTTAAATTCTTAATGCGAAAAGCGCGAAGTAGGCGAATTTCGCCAAAAAACTTTTTTATTCGCGTTATTCGCCTCATTTGCATCATTCGCGTTAAGATTTTTTTGTCTTGTCAAACGACGGCGCATCTTTTACACATAAGCTAAAAGATTTTGCGTAAGTCCTGATTGAATCAAAAAAGGCGCGGATACTTTCGCATCCGCGCCTTTTTGTGTTTTGTCCGTTAGCTGCGCTTGCCTTTCAATTCATCCCGGAAGATGACGCTCATCACAATACTGACCACGCTCATCACAAGGCTGCCAAGCAATGCCGACCAGAAATCCTGCACAACAAAGTTGAAGCCGAACTGCTGTCCCACCGTGCTGGTGAGCAGGAGCATCCCTGTGTTGATGACGAGGGTGAACAAGCCAAGTGTGAGGATGATAAGCGGGCAAGTGAGAAATTTGAGCAGAGGGCGCACCAAGGCATTAAGCAAACCGAAAATGAGCGCCAGCCAGAGAACACCCGTCCAACTACCGAGGTACTCAATACCATCTACGATCCATATGGCAGCGTACAAACCCGCCGCATTGATAAGCAACCGAATAATAAATTTAGTCATTTTTACTCCTTGTTTGTTTTACGCAAAACCTATGCCGAAGTTGCCTGCATCCACAACAGGGTTCGGTGGATTTTGAACCCGGCAGCTTCGATGGCGTTATCGAACGGACCGGTGGGGAAATCCAACTGGATGCGCGGGTGGGAATAATGCAGTTCGCGCCGCGCATGGACGAGTAACAGGGTCAGCGCTTCAGGGTCAGACCGTGCGCCTGTTGCGGCAAATAAACTTTCGCCACGCCCTGTCGGAATCCACGAGAGGGTGGCAAGCAGGTTGTTCCTGCGAACCGCCGCCCATTGCCGGACGTTCATATCCATGAACATATTTTTCAGCCAGGTTAAGAATCCCGGTCTGAGCATGGATAAATTCCAATTGGCGTGCCAGCCCAAATGGTCGGGGTAGAGGCGCGAAAGCCAGTGAGATTGAACCGCCCAATAACGCGGATGCCTGCCTTCGACGGCAATATCCGTTTGGGGCATATCCAAGTGTTGGGATGTTACCGCCTGCCATTGGGTGCGGCAGGCGCGTTCTACAAAACCAAGAGATTGATAGAGAGGAATGGCATCGAAATTATCGGCGCGGACGTGCAGCCAAAGATCATCGATATTTTTTTCACGGGCGTGCTGCATGGCATGAAGAGTGAGCGCCCGGGCAATACCACGACGGCGGTGCTCAGGATGAACAGCAACATTGGCGATCAGGTAAAGACGGTGTTTGTTGCGTCTGAACGGCACAAGGCTTACATTGCCAATAATACGATGGTCTTCCTCCCATACAAAACCGGTAAGCGGCAGGGAGGTTGAATCGGCGACCCGGTTTGCCCATTGCAAAAAACCGTGGTCTCCACCTGCGCGGCGCATATCTTGAATGTAACGCCTGCCATCATTATCCATCGTGGATGAGAAGCACTGTTCGATCAGATCCGCCACGGGGGGCAGGTCTCGAAAAATGCTCAGCGGGCGCAGGTTGGGGTGAGGCTTTACCGGCGCAGAGATGGTGATGGATGACATGCTGCGATTATAGCCTTGTTAGGCGAATGAAATAAGAATTTGGAAAAATAAAGTTTAATCAACCCATGATAGACTCTACCTCGTAAAGATCATGGATACATTGCTTCAACTTTTTTGGACGTTCATCAAAGTTAATCTGCTTAGCACATCGGGTCCGGCTTCGGTTGGGTTGTTGTACCATGAAGCGGTGGGGCGTTTTGTAACCGAGGCAGAATTTGTGCAGGCAGTGGGGTTTTCTTCAGTACTGCCGGGCAGTGATGCGCTTCAACTTGCCATGTATATTGGTTACGCGGCGGCGGGCATCCCCGGCGGGTTGGTGGCATTGACGGGATCCATCCTGCCGCCCACGCTCATCATTCTGGGGGTGACGATGATCCTGCATCGTCTGCGGCGTGAGGCTTGGGTGGGCAGTTTTGTTGAGGGATTAACACCTGCCATTGCCGTGCTGATGGTTTTCACCGCATGGAAAATATTTGAAAAAGGCGGCGGGGTGAGCACCTTTGGTTGGGCAATGGCAGCGGTGAGTTTTGCCGCCATGTGGTTCAAAGTGCCAGAACGAATTGTGATCATTCTGGCTGGCATTATAGGGGTCATCTTTTTTTCATTATCATGAACACATCAAATTCATCAAAGTGGTTTAAGCTATTTTGGATGTTCCTGAAAGTAAACCTGCTTTCACCTTCGGGTCCTGCATCGGTGGGCTTGTTGTACAAAGAAGCGGTCGGCTCGATCATGACGGAAGAACGCTTTGTAGAGGCGGTGGGGTTTTCCAACGTCCTGCCGGGCAGTGAGGCATTAAAACTCGCCATGTTCGTGGGCTATGCCGCCGGGGGTATCCCTGGGGTTTTCACCGCTTTGCTGGGCGCAGTATTACCCCCAACAGTGATGATGTTCATTGTGGCGCTCTTATTGCAGCAGATACAACATGAAAGTTGGCTGGATGGTTTTGTGCGAGGCATGAGTCCGGCAGTGGCGGCGCTGATCGTTTTGGTGGCGTGGGAACTATTCAAAGTGGGCAGCACAAAAAGCATCGGCAGGCGCACCATCCTTATTGCCGTGTTAAGCGCCATTGCCCTGTGGTTCGATGTACCCTCTCCTTTGGTTTTATTGGGCGCCGGAGCTTTGGGCGTTATTCTATTTCGTTGAGTGAATTGCTATGTTTACCCATATTTTGATCGTAACAAATGGATCGAAGGAAAGTTTTGCCGCCATAGAGCAGGGGGATCAGCTTGCGGCGCACCTTGGGATACCGATCACGCTTCTTGGAATTACCGAGAGGCTTGATCCTGCCGCCATTGATGCGGCTCATCCACTGGAAGCGGTGTTCGAAAAAGCCGTCCGCTTGTTTGAGGCTCGGGGAGCGGTATACAGGCTTGAGGTCCGCAATGGAAGCGCGGAGAAAATTCTACCGGTGGAAGCAGGGCAGGGCGATCCCATTGTTGTAGTGGGCTCCATGGGTCGTCCTCAAATCCAGCGGATGGTGTCGGGGCGTTCCATCCGCCATTTTATTGCAGACGTGCAGCAGCCGATCCTGTATGTACCTGAAGTGCGCATCCCCATCCGGCGCATTGTTATCAGTGTGGGCGGGCTTGGCTATGACGTAAATGCGGGACACCTTGCCTTGCAACTGGCAGAAACCTGCAAGGCAGAGGTGACCTTCCTGCACATTGTGCCGCCCATCGAGCTGAACTATCCCACCGCAACCGCAGTCAACCGAAACTGGCAGAACGTTACCGAGAGCGACACGCCCATTGGAAGAAATTTGAAACAATCTTTGGAACACGCCAGATCATTGGGGGTAAACGCTGCGATCAAGGTGCGGCATGGAAATGTGATCGAAGAAATACAGGCAGAAGTTTTGGATGGCGGGTACGACCTGTTGTGTATGGGGTCGTCTTACAGCGGTCATTCGTTGCGTCAGATGTATTCAGCAAATGTGACCGCCGAGATCATGGAGCGTGTTCGCATTCCGGTATTAACCGCCCGGTTCAGGCGTGAGAACGCAGGAGAAGAAAAACATGAGCGATGATATGGGGTTGGTCTTTAAAGCGTTACGCTATTCGGCAGAAAAGCACAACGACCAGCGGCGGAAAGATTCACGCTCATCGCCGTATATCAATCATCCCATTCAAGTAGCAGATACGCTGTGGCAGGTGGGCGGGGTGCGTGATGCGGCGGTTTTGGCGGCAGCCATTTTGCACGATACCATTGAAGATACCGATGCCACCCCCGCAGAAATAGAACGTGAATTCGGCAGGGATGTATTGGGGCTTGTAATGGAAGTGACGGACGATCGCAGCCTGCCGCAGCCAGTGCGCAAGCAGCTTCAAATTGAACATGCCACCGGGTTATCCACCCGCGCAAAATGGATCAAACTGGCAGACAAGCTATGTAATATTTCAGATCTTATAAAGTTCCCACCTGACGATTGGTCTTTACAAAAAAAGCAGGAATACCTGCTTTGGACAGAGAAGGTAGTGCAGGGTTTGCGCGGCGCGAACAAAGCATTGGAAGAACGGTATGATAAAGCCTTGAAAGAAGGCAAGCTCAAAATGGGAGTTTCTAAAACAGGCCGATAAAGCACAAGGTGGAAAACATGCTTGAAACATCAAATACCAAATTCGCATTTTTAGATATCGAAACCACGGGGCTTTCTCCCTGGTTCGGCGACCGCATCTGCCAGATCGCTGTGATCGCCACCGAAGGCAAACGCATCAAACGAACCCTCGACCTGCTCCTCGACCCGGAACGGGAGCTTTCACCGTCAGCGCTGCACATCAACGGGTTGAATGCGGAAGCTCTTAAAGGCAAACCCCGTTTTGCAGATGTGGCGTCTGAGGTTGCATCCATTCTGACCGATACGGTCATCGTCTGCCACAATGCCAGTTTCGACTTGCAGTTTCTGGATAACGAATATCGAAAACTTGGGCGCACCATTGAAATTCCCAACCTGATCGATACTCTCTTGCTGGCACGCGACCATTACGAATTGCCATCCTACAGCCTGCGCCAACTCTCGCAGGATTTTCAAGTGGAAACATATATCAAAGGTTCGCGCGCCTTTGCCGATGCCGTGACCATGAAGAATCTTTTCTTTAGTATTGTTGATTCGTTGAAGACAGTAAATAAAACACTCGATGATATTATCGGCATTTACAACTCTCCAGCGTGGCCGAAAGAGGTTATTTATCTACCTACAGACCTGAGTGAAGCCGTACACAGCGGGAAACGGTTATTTATTAAATATATGGATAAGGGCGGTGAAGTATCTGAGCGGTGGGTCACTCCGCAGGGGGTGATGGGGCTATCGGACTATCTTTACCTGCAAGCCTTTTGCCACACCCGCGAAGCCGAGCGGACGTTCCGTCTGGATCGAATTTTGCACATAGAAGTTGAACACTAATTTTGGACACATGAAAAACAAAAAGAGTGGAAGCGAAGTTGCGCTTCCACTCTTTTTATGTATTATTTCATTATCTGCGCCAGCGCGTTCTTGAACGCCTCGTATGGTTGTGCGCCGACAATGGCGTACTTATCGTTGATCACATAGGTCGGCACACCCGTTACGCCGATTTGCCGCGCCCTTTGAACCTGACCGGCAACCTCGGCGGTATATGTACCGCTTTCGACCACAGTTTGCATGTCATCAGCATCCAGACCGGCTTCTTCGGCGGCGGCGCGAAGCACGTCCCATTTGCTGATATCCTGCCCTTCGCCGTAGACTTTGCGAAAAACAATGTGGTGAAACTCATTGTCCTTGCCTTTATCACGGGCATATTCTGTTGCCTCATGGGCAAGGCGGGTATTCAAAATTCGCTCGGTCGATTTAAACTCCATGCCATGCAGTTCTGCCATGGCACGTAAGCGCTCTTCAGAACCGTTGGCGCGGGCACGGACGATATAGTCCGGCAGATCCAGACCTTCTGGCGGAGTATCTGGGCGCAGGTAATACGGGCGCCAGTCTACTTCCACGTTGTATTCTTGCTTAAGCCTCTCGACCACACCCTGGCCGACATAGCACCACGGTCATATGTAATCAGAAAAGATGGTCAGTTTAAAGTTCATTGAATATCCTTTTTAAGATTTGATGATTGAAAGACATTCAATGGACCCGGGTTCTTACATATGATTAATCAAAATAGTAAGGGCTGCAATAGTATTCGTTTCCTGTGGGTGAATTTACCACATACGGATATTCAGTCACTGAGACCGTGAAGGTATCCAACTCTGTTTTGACAGAGTCGAGGGCTTTCTCTGCATTGAGCCGTGAGAAGTGAAGGGATTGCCAGGGATATTCACGGTCATTACGTTGTTGCTCGCGAGTAAGGCGGATGCAGACCAGGGCGGCGCCAACTTTCTCATGGACGGTATCAGGCAGGGTCGGGGTCTGAAGCGCGGTAACGAGTGTGGGGATGGCATCATCAGAAAGTTCAATGAAGTATTGCGCATCGAGGTCTTCCACATCCCCTCCATTCAATTCACGCTGTATGTTCTGGTTCACGATGAACGCATCCACATTGAGGAGGGGCAGGGAGGCGGCAAACCCGAACGAAGCTACAAGCATGGCGAAAGCAAAAGCACGTTCTTTTCGCAAAATTTCAAGAACAATGGTCGTCACGAGCAGCAACCCGATCCAGATAAGGAATACATGTGTATATGTTCGCAAGCGCGAAAACCCATACACAACTTCGTAAAGGTTGAGGCGTTGGTAGGCAGAAACAAGCATCACCAAAAGGAGCGAAACGAGTGCAATCCCCAAACCCGAATAGGTTTTTCTTTGAGACTCTGTTTCTCGTTTGGTCACGCCGCTGAGGGTGAGCAGCAGCACAAGGGCAAAGAATGCCACTGCCACCAATTCGCCAAACCCTTTACGGGCGTATTCAGCATAGGTGTAGCCATCCACGTTGATATTGGTATTGCCGCCAAAAAAATATTGAAACTGGACAACCACAAAAGCGGCAAAGAGCGCCACAACACTACCCAGCACAATGGACGATTCAATGAACCCAAGGAAAGGCGGCACAATCGGCTTATCTTCGCCAACCAATTTCTCATCGGCTGAAGCGTGGGCAGCATGGAGAAAAATACCACCGAGCGCATACCCAATGACGAGAATGTAGATCAGGCGGAAGATATATTCGGGCAGGTTTTCCAGTTTAAAGACTTGAATGAAATTGTCCAACCGCTGACCAAAGACCACATCTGCCGAGGCGAGCAGGGAGGCAAAAATGGCGACAATGGGCAAGGCAATGACCAACCCGCGCACGATAGGCATGAAATTGAATTTTGAAGGCTGCACCCCTGCCTCGCTTTGGGCTTTGCGAACGTCCACCGTAAACGTGATCGGACGGACGAAGAGGCTGCCCATCAGCGCAAAGAATCTGCTTACATGGTCTGCAAAGGCATATTGCATCCACCTGCCGCCAAGATAGGTGACGGTGAACACCGTCAATGTGAACATGGTGAAGGTGTAGGCAAGAAAAGTGGTCATTGGTTCGGAGCGGATGAACGTAACGACCGCGAAGAAACCAAAGAGAGGCAACAACCACAAACTGTTGCGATGCGGGCGATGACCATTACTGAGCAAAAGGAAAAACCCCGCAAGCAAACTTACCGTCCAAAAGATGGCAAAGTTTATGCCTGGGGGGTTTTTCCAGAAGAGGAAGTCAAACAGCCAGCCGAGAGCAAGAACAAGGATCCAGAGTTTATTTGGGTTATTTTTCATGAGCGCTCCTGATTTTCATTATATTTACTCACCTCGCGCGGTTTTATCACAGGTGTGACCCATCTGTAGATACTATAACCTCAATCAAAAAGAAAGGGATATACCTATTTCGTAAGGTGAGTTCTCTACAAAAGGCATAAAGCCTCGCGAAGATTTTTATAGCATAGTCCTGTGAGGCTTGCGAAGTCTCTCAAAAGGTATCAAAAAAATCCCTGCCTCATAAAGTCTATGGATGCGTTCCGCTTCGAGCGTGACTGGGGCTTGGTCGGTCACCCCAGGCTTGGGCGCAGCCCCGAAGCGGACTCATCTCCACGGGGTTTTATTGGGTGGTAGGCAGCGTCTACTATGGGTATAATTTTTTCATCAAACTTACACAGAGGAGGTGCAAGTGGATCTAACAAAACACGCATTTTTCGAGGGGAAGGTTGTCCCTTTAAGCGAGGCAAGAATCAGCGTTGCCACGCATGGTTTTTTATATGGAACGGCTGTTTTCAGTGGTATGCGCGCCTACTGGAATGAAGAGAGAAAAGGACTTTTCTTATACCGTCCGTACGATCATTTTCACCGCCTGCTTGATTCAGGGCGGATGATGGCAATGGAAATTCCATATGATGAAGAGGGGTTGATACAAATTGCAATTGACCTTTTGAAAACAGATAACTACCGGCAGGATGTGTACCTGCGTCCCACCATTTACAAGGCAGATATGGGCATTGGGGTGCGTCTGCATGATCTGAAAGACGAACTCACGATCTTCACCGCGCCGTATGAACCGTATGTGAAGAATGATTCAGGCGCACATGTGACGATCTCCTCCTGGCGGCGCGTGGATGATAACGCCATCCCTGCGCGCGGCAAGGTGGCGGGGGCATACGTCAACTCGGCGTTGGCAAAGACCGATGCCAACCGCTCCGGTTTCGATGAAGCGCTCGTCCTCACATCCGACGGGCATGTCTCCGAGGGGTCTGCCATGAATGTGTTCATGGTACGAAATGGCGTGCTTTACACCCCGCCCATGACAGATAACATCCTTGAAGGCATTACCCGCCGTTCTGTAATGGAAGTGGCGCAAAATGATTTCGGTTTGGAGGTGGTCGAACGCTCCATTGACCGCACCGAAATTCTGGTTGCCGATGAAGTATTCCTCACCGGCAGCGCGGCGCAGATTGTGGCTGTCACCAAAGTGGATCACCGTCCGATAGCGAGTGGAACGATGGGCAGCATTACCGCCAAATTACGAAGCGCCTACGAAGACATTGTTCGCGCGAGAAACCCAAAATATGCGAGTTGGAATGTGGAAGTGAAATAAAAAAAATCCGCCGACTAAATCGGCGGATTTTTTTCTGAAAAATTATCGATTCTTTTTGAACTTCACCAGCACAAGATTCTTTGAACAATCTGCATACGTATTAATGGTGATCGGACCCGAAAGCGGCAAGCCTGCCTGATCGAGAATTTGAATGGTCAACAAACCATCTGAAGCGAGCGGCACAGTGCCAAGGAAGAACTCAAAGCCCGATTTCCCGTATGCAGGAGCAATACCGCTCACGGTCAATTCGTTCTTGCTCTTGGCATTATAAAAGCCGCTCAAGCGCACAGTAATCCCAAGCATATCGGCATTGTTGGTGTCTACAATCGTACCTGCCACGCCCTGCCAGTTACAAGCGGCTTCGGGGTGGATAATGGTGCTGTCTATGTATGTGGCGCTGCCAGAGAAAGGCGCTTTGGGTGTGGGGGTAGCCGAAGCCGTATTGGTGGGGACGGGTGTATCCGTGGGCGTGATGAGCGAGACCAAGGTTGGCGAAGGCTCCAAAGTAAATGTGGGAACAAGCGTCAATGTGGGGGTCGATGTCATCTCCACCAGGGTGGCTGTCCATGTGGCGGGCGGTTTGATCTCTGTAATGGTGGCGGTGGGCAATGCATTACGAGAAGGTGCAAACGGGTTGTAAGAAGCATCGGGTGAAACAAATACCGCAATAAAGTATGCACCAATGCACAAGGTTATTAACAAAAAAAGAATGCTCATCATATCCCACATATCAATTTTTGCAGGGGGATTGGATGGCTGTAAATCGTCGTAATCGTATCGGCTCATGGGAGTGACTCCAGGGTCAGAAAAAATCTATGGCGCAAGGGTGATATTACTTTTCGCACGCTGCTCCGCGATCCATGCCTTTAGCGCAAGTTCCTGCATGGCAAGCAGGGCATCGGGTGAGAGTGGGTGTTCTGCACGTTCAATCGCTTTGAAAATATGAAAACCGGCTTCGGTGGGAATAATTCCACTTACATTACCTGCCTGTAAGGCAAAAACAGCGGCATCGGCATTGGTGTCCAGCAGGTAGCCTTGCGGAACCCAGCCCAACTCACCGCCAGTAACGGGGTCATACCGCGCGGCAAGTTCATCAAAATCGGTTCCGGCGTTCAGATCTGCCAAAGCCGTTTGTGCATCTGCCTCATTATAGGTCAAAATCTGACGCAGGTGAATCTGCTCTGTGGAGGTTGGTACACCCGCAATGATGTTGTCACGCATCCATGCCGCCTCGATGGAACGCTTTAACGCAATGCGGAAGGAAGCATCGTCATAGCCGTTTGCAGATATCCATTGATTGAGCGCATCGACACTGCCAAGTTCGGCTGCCAACGCATCCATACGGGACTGTAGGTCTGCCTCGGTGACTTCAAAATTATTCTCCCTCGCAGCTTGACTCAACAACACCTGCGAGATCATATCTTCGAGCACAATTTGATTCGCATCTTCATCAGTAAAGGAAAGACCCAGCGCGGTTTGGGCGGCTTTAAAACGCGAAAGTTCCGCTTCAAATTCGGCAATGGTGATGTATTCACCATTAACCGTAGCCGCTGAAGGTGGAGGAGTGGCAGTAGGCGGCGCGAGCGTTGGAGTCGGCTCTGAGGGGGTGGGCGTGCTTGAGGTCCCGGAAGAAGCGCAGGCAGTGACCCCCGTTATAAGGAACAAGGTTAAGACTATCCGTTTGAATTGCATCGGCAAAATTATACCCGCTCCATTAATTAAAAACGTAGGGGCGACCGTGAAGGTCGCCCCTACAAATTTGTGGAGAAAGGATCGGTTTAGTAATCCATGCCCATGCCGCCAGGAGGCATGGCAGGAGCGTTTTCCTTCGCGGGCACATCGGTGATGAGCACGTCGGTGGTGAGGATCATGGCAGCGATGGAAGCGGCGTTTTCGAGCGCGCCACGCACAACCTTGACCGGATCAATGACACCGGCTTTGATCATGTCGGTGTACTGGCTGGTGAGAACGTTGTAACCGATGTTCGGGTTCGATTTCTCTTTGGCAGTGCGGCGGACGGTGTCGATGATGACGGAGCCATCCTGACCAGCGTTTGAAGCCAGCTTGCGGATCGGGGCTTCGAGCGCCTTCTTGACGATGTTGATGCCGACCTTCACTTCTTCGGCTTCGTCTTCCTGAGCCTTGGCAAGTTTATCGAGTTTGGCAGAGGCGTTGATGAGGGAAATTTCGCCGCCGGGGACGATGCCTTCTTCAACGGCTGCGCGGGCAGCGGAGAGGGCGTCTTCAACGCGGTGCTTCTTTTCCTTCATTTCGGTTTCAGTGGCAGCACCCACGCGGATGATCGCCACGCCGCCGCTCAACTTGGCGAGGCGTTCCTGAAGTTTTTCGCGGTCGTAATCGCTGGTGCTCTTGTCGATTTCGATGCGGATTTCGCGGATGCGGGATTCGATATCAGCCTTCTTGCCCTTGCCGCCGATCACGGTGGTGTTTTCCTTGTCGGAGACAACCTTCTCAGCGCGACCGAGGTCAGCAACAGCCACAGATTCGAGCTTGCGTCCCATTTCTTCGGTGATAACCTGACCACCGGTGAGGGTGGCGATATCCTGAAGCATAGCCTTGCGGCGGTCGCCGAAGCCGGGGGCTTTCACAGCGAGAACATTGAGCATACCGCGGATCTTGTTGAGGATGAGGGTTGCGAGCGCTTCGCCGTCGATATCTTCAGCGATGATGACGAGTTCGCGCTTGCCGAGCTGAACGAGTTTTTCGAGCAAAGGAACAATGTCCTGAGCAGCGGAGATTTTCTTATCGTAGATCAAGACATAAGCGTCCTTGATCTCGGCTTCCATCTGTTCACCATTGGTGATGAAGTAGGGGGAGAGATAACCACGGTCGAACTGCATTCCTTCGACGAATTCGGTTTCGAACTGCATGGTCTTGGATTCTTCAACGGTGATGACGCCGTCTTTGCCGACCTTGTCCATCACGTCCGCGATCAACTGACCCACTTCTTCGTCTGCCGCAGAGTTGGTGGCGACGGAAGCGATTTCTTCCTTGGTGTCGATCTTGACAGAGTTCTTCTTGAGTTCAGCCACAATGGTTTCGGTGGCGAGTTCAATACCGCGCTTGAGAAGCATGGGGTTGTAACCGGCTTCGAGCGCCTTCAAACCTTCGTTCACAATCGCGTGAGCAAGCACGGTGGAGGTGGTGGTACCGTCACCGGCAATGTCGTTTGTCTTCTGGGCGGCTTCTTTGAGAAGCTGGGCGCCCATATTTTCAAACGGGTCTTCGAGTTCAATTTCCTTCGCCACAGAAACACCGTCGTGGGTGATGGTGGGGGAACCGAACTTGCGGTCAATTGCCACATTGCGTCCCTTGGGACCAAGGGTTGCAGAAACCGCATTCGCAACGACATTCATGCCGTTCTTGAGCTTGCGGCGGGCGTCTTCTGAAAATACCAATTGTTTTGCTGCCATAGTTTTTCTTCCTTTTTTTATATGCTTAGGCGCCGTCCCCGGCGCCGCACTCGCCGTTTAAGGCTCGCGGCGCCAGGAGCAACGCAAATTATCCAACAATTCCGAGAATGTCACTCTCGCGCAAAATGAGCAATTTCTTGCCGTCGATCTTCACTTCGGTGCCAGAATACTTGGCGAACAAAACAACATCACCAGTCTTCACATCCATTTCAACGCGCTCGCCCTTGTCATTGCGGTCGCCAGGACCAGCAGCCAACACTTTACCCTGCTGGGGTTTTTCCTTGGCGGTTTCAGGAAGGATAATGCCGCTAGCGGTGGTTTCTTCCTGTTCCAGGGTTTCGATCAGAACGCGGCTGCCGAGGGGTTTAAACGAGATTTTTGCCATTTCAGGTGTCTCCTAATAAGGTTTATTTTTTGAATTTTTTGGACATTCACAGAAATTAGCACTCAGCATTAATGAGTGCTAATTTCTATCTTACACACTTAAAAAAGCATAGTCAAGGGGATATATAAAAATTCTTACAATTCTCTGATGAGGAAGAAGCGTCTCGCCTCAAACCCCGCCCAAACCTGCCTCACCCCCAAAACCTTGTGCCACACTGTGAGCTTTGCGCCTCTAATTTGACGGCGTTGGCTCAATCATCATCTCAGATTCAACTGTCGGCGCAGGCTCTGAGCCGGTTTCTGTCGTCGTCTCTGGCGTGAAAGAACAGATCGTGCGCACCACCGACATATCCGTAGCAATGTTGGGGTCTTCAATATATTGAGAAGCCTCGATAATCGCCGCCACATCCAGCGCCTGCGGACAGTAGTTCACCTTGGGCGTACTCAACGCAGCCAACTCAGAAGCATACACATCGAAGTAATAGACCGTGCTTGCATCCAGTGAAAGCGGCTGCACCTCGGCTTCCACATCGTTGGGACCACAACCGCCGCGCCCGTCACAAGACTCTGGACCTGTGCAGCCGTTGATCGCACATCCCAATGCAAGGATGCCAGTCTCGTAATTGCGGTTCTTGTGATAGAGCACGCCCAACTCGCCGTACAACACAGGGTTGGCAGGCTCAAACTCGATCGCCTTTTGAATGTTGCGAATGGCGATGAAGAACTCACCCATCTGTGAATAAGTACGCGCAATCGAAATATAAGGAGCCGGGTCTTTTACGCCCAACTGAGTATTGACACGCGCCGCCTGTGCAAAATACTCCAGTGATTTTTCAAATAGCTGACGCTGCACTTCGTCATTGGGGCTTTCAAAGGCGAGGCGGCGGTAGCCCGCGCCAACCCGCAAGTAGAGGAAGGTCATATTCGGCGCAATGGCAATGGCACGATCATATGACTCAATGGCAAGAGCATATTCACCGAGTGATTCAAGCACATACGCATTGACGCGGTGAACATCCATCAAACTGGGGTCTGCCGCTACTGCCTGTTCAATAACCTGCTGCGCCTGCGTCCACTTTTGCTGGTCTACCAGAATTTCTGCATAGAAAGCCTGCGCCAGCACGTTTTGGTTATCCAACTGAATAGCGCGCACGGCTTCCCCTTCTGACTTTTGCAAAATGGATTGCCGTTCACGGCTGTCTGAAATATAAGATGCCTTCCAATTTAGCGCAAAGGCAAGCACAGCATGAGCGTCACTGCTATCGGGGTTGAGTTCCACAGCTTTTTCACCGGAAGCAATAGCTTCATCAAGACGGGCGAGAATATCTTCCCGCTGCACGATCAGTGCGGTGGAATACGTCTGCACGCGTGAAAGTTGCGCCCATACCTCGGCATTCGTCGGATCTACGGTGGCGGCTTCGCGATAGGCATCAATGGCGGCATTCAACTGTCCGGCGGTGAAGTTCGCATCCCCTTCCAGTGTGTAAGACACGGCAAAACGTGTAGGAGTGGCAGTGGGCAGGAACAGTGGTTCAACATCGCCCTGTTCCACCGAGCGGATGAGCCAGATACCCGCCAGAATGAACACAACGATGAAGAACATGCGGTACACGCTGGTTTCATCACGCCGACGAAAGAGGGAGCGGCGATTATTCGAGTAAATGTTCATGGTGACGGCGTGGCTTCTTCTGTCGGTACAGATTCAAGTGTCGGCTCAGGAGATGCCGCCTCTTCGGCTGGCGGCGAATCTAAACTCTGCTGGCAGCGGTTGATGATCTCGTTGGAATTATCCACAGAAAGCTCATCGGTTGGAACGCGTGAAATGATAAGCTGGGCGATCTGCAAGGCTTCACCGCATTGATCCATGCGGGCAAGCGCCAACCCGTAGGTGAAGTAATATTCGGCAATGCGCGGCGAGTTCGGCACAAGATTGATCGCTTCCATTTCATTGCCATCCTGCGAAAGCCCGCCCTTCACAACATACGAAAGTTCCTGAATCGCTTCCTCCCAATAGGCATTGCGGTAATACATCACACCCAGGTTGCCGCGCAGGTTGGTATCGGCAGGGTTATTTGCCACAGAAGATTCGGCAAACTGCAACGCCTTGCCATATTCACCAATGGTTGCATAAGTACGCGAAAGCAACAGGTCGGGGTTCGGGTCTTGCGGGTTAAGCGCATCGGCACGGGTGAAGGAATCCACGGCTTGATCATAAATACCGAGAATACGGTAATTACGTCCAATGGCAAGGTACAGATCGGCAATATTGGGATTAATGGCAATTGCCGCTTCATATTCGCGGATGGCTTCTTCGTAGTTACCCGTGGCTTCAAGAATATAGCCGCGCGCGCGATGCGTTTCAAGATCATCGGGGGCAAGCGCCTGCGCCACTTTGGATTCTTCGATGGCTTTCTCAACACCGTCAAAACCGCCCAACCCGCTGTAATACGAATCGACCAGCACCTCTACATAATAGGCGTGGGCAAGCGCATTATTGGGGTCAAGCTCCAATGCGCGTTTAACACTGGATTCAGCTTCGATATATTCACCCTGAAAATTCAGCGCCCATCCGCGTACAGCGTGCGCCATGGAACTGCTGGGGTTAAGCAGCAGGGCATCTTCTGCCGAAGTCTGCGCCTCTTTGTATTGACCAGCAAACGCCAACGTCCGCGCCAACATAATATGGGTGGCAGAATTATTCGGGTCTGAGACGATGGCACGTTTATAAGCATCGGCGGCGGGCAGCAACTTCCCCTGCTCAAAAAGCCCTTCTGCCTCGGCAATAAAGGTTTGCGCAGAAACCGTAGGGGTTGGCGAAGGTACACCCAGCGGATCAACATTCGAAACAATATAACGGTTCACATAAGCGGCAGCCAACACCAACAGGCTCATCAATATGATGCGAAACCAGTTGGGGCGGGTGCGCCTTTTGTTCATACTCCATTTACTTCCACGTAGATACATAAATTCATATTACCATCCGCGCGAAATCACAGTCAAGTATGCTTCTCATTTACTTCTTATATGCTAGAATCCCCGCCATGCAATTTGAGGTCTTTACCCTTCTACCCGAAGTCTTCCCCTCCTATTTAGATACCAGTATTCTAAAAAAGGCGCGTGAACGCGGACTGATTCAAGTCAACGTCCATAACATCCGCGATTACACCCACGACAAGCACCACACCACCGACGACACTCCCTACGGCGGCGGCGGCGGAATGGTAATGAAGCCGGAACCGGTCTTTGAAGCGATCGAAACCGTACTGGGAATCGCTTCGCCTCCTTCTACGCCTGAGCCTGATTCAACACCGATCATTTTACTTACGCCGCAGGGGAGAGTCTTCAACCAATCCATTGCCAAAGAGCTTTCGCAACACAAACGCATCGTCCTGCTATGCGGACGCTACGAAGGCATTGACGAACGCATCCGCGAAAATTTGGTCACCGACCAGATATCCATTGGTGATTACGTGCTCACCGGCGGCGAGATTCCCGCGCTCATCCTCATTGATGCGGTCTCCCGTCTCCTGCCAAACGTACTCGGCGACCCCACCGGCGCGGAGGATGACTCGCACGCCATGGGCTTGCTCGAATATCCGCACTACACCCGTCCGCCTGAGTTTCGGGGCAACAAAGTACCCGATGTGCTTCTCTCTGGCGACCACAAAAAAATAGATAAATGGCGCAGAGAGCAGGCGTTGCTACGCACTCTTCACAAACGCCCTGAAATGCTCGAAACAGCGGAACTGACAAAAGAAGATAAAAAGTTTTTAGCGGGATTAAAACAAGACGAAAACAAGTAACACGGGTGCAAAATCGTAAATTGAGAGAGGTGCAAGGATGGCAACAAAATTCAGTTACGGCAAAATCTTTTTACTCGGCTTCGGTTTTTTTGGCGTCAGCGTGATCTGGGGCGTGTACAACGCATTCGTCCCCATTTTCCTGGCAGATAAATTCAACCTCGCTCCGGTGTGGATCGGCTTCTTCATGACGTTGGATAATATCGCCGCATTATTCATCCAACCGCCCGTCGGTGCATGGAGTGACCGCCTGCGCACCCCCATTGGACGACGTATGCCCTTCATTTTAGTCGGCGCACCTTTGGGAGCATTGGCATTCGGTATTATTCCATTGGCGGCGGTACTTCCGCTTTTTGTGGCATGTACCAGCACCCTGCTTTTGAGCATGGCGCTGTGGCGAACCCCGGTGGTGGCGCTCATGCCCGATATCACCCCCTCAGAAAAACGCTCACAAGCCAACGGCATTGTCAACTTCATGGGCGGCATCGGCGCAATTGTTGCGTTTTTGGTCGGGTCTTCACTTTACCGCGCCAACCCCAACTTCCCATTTTGGATGGGTTCCGGCTTGGTCATTCTCTCGGCTTTATTGGTCTTTATCTTCATTAAAGAACCGCACAACTATGAAGATTCTCCACACGAGCCAGATATGTTTGCCAGCTTGCGCGAAGTGATCGCAGATAAAGAGAAGAGCGCCATTCGTCTCTTCCTCGCCATCTTTGCATGGTTCGTCGGCTACAACGCCATTGAAGCCTTCTTCACATTGTACGCTGTCAATCACCTCGGTTTAAACGAAGCAGATGGCGCCGGTTTACTGGGGCATCTTTCGCTCATCTTCGTCCTCTTTGCATTGGTGGCAGGGGTCATCGGTGCGCGTGTTGGGCGCAGGGTAACCATCAGCGCAGGATTGATTCTTTTGGGCGGCTTGATCTTTGGGCTGTATGTAATGCCCGCTGAAACCCTTGTAACCCCGCTTACCAAATTGCCAGTGCTTGGTACAGTACGAATCGTCAGTCTCTTCCTCATGGGTGCAGGCGCATCATGGGCGTTGATCAATATCAACTCCCTGCCCATGGTGGTCGATATGACCAATTCTGCACGCATCGGTACATACACAGGCTTGTATTATCTCTTCTCCACACTGGCGGCAATTGCCGGACCCATCGTCAATGGGTGGATCGTTCAACTTAGCGGCAACAACTACAACTTAATGATGCTTGTGGCGCCATTGTTCATGGTTGCCGCATTATTCCTAATGCTCGGCGTAAAGCGAGGCGAAGCCATTACCGCCGCATAACAAAGAGTCAAGATTGCGAATTTGGCATTCCATCCATCTGACGGTGATAAGTTTGGCTTTATCAGCCTGCCTATCGCCGTCAGATTGTTTTCGTGAAGATGTCTTCTGCGCCGCATTGGTGACAGATACGCAAGGCATCGAAGACCACGGCATTAACGCCGATGCGTGGCTGGGTTTACAACAAGCTAAGAAAGATGGGCTGGCAGATCGGGTGGAATATATTGCATCTGTCGGCTCGCGTGATTATTCAAAGAACATTGCCTATTTTGCCGAGCAGGGTTTTGACGTGATCTTCACCTCCGGCATTTCATTGGATGATGAAACGCTTCAAAACGCAGACCTTTATCCTGATTCTGTTTTTGTAGGTTTGAATCAAGCCTTTGAAGAATCCCGCCCTAACTTAATCTCCGTTACGTTTCCAGAAGATCAAATGGGGTTCGCTTCTGGAGTTGTTGCAGCAAGAATAACGAAAACAAAAATCGTGGCTGGGGTTTGCGAAACATCTGGCATTGATTCCATGTGGCGGTATTGCGAGGGGTTTCGGGCAGGCGTTAAGTTTGCCGATGAGAATGTGAAAGCATTGATCGTGTATCGTGAAAACGGCGACCGTGAAAAATTATTTCTCGATGAAAGCTGGGGATACGAGACCGCTTCCAGCCTGATCTTGCGCGGCGCCGATGTGGTTTTCGCGGCGGGCGGAGTCACTGGGCAGGGGGCATTGAGAGCGGCGGCGGAACGGGGTGTATACGCTATTGGTGCAGAACGAGACCAAGCGGCTGCAATGGCAGAATCAGGTTCGGGAGTAGCAGTCTCTTTTTATGGGCAGACCAGTTCCGAGGTCCGGGAGGTGATGCGGGAGATCAAGGATGGGCAAGTCTCTTTTGAGCGAGTGGGGCGTTTTCAGTTCAATTTGTCTACTCATGCCCTTTCCCCTGATCTTGAAGCAGAATTAATGGGGCTTTTAGAGGAATTAGGAAGCGGAAACGTGGAGACAACTGTCTCAAAATCGCGTTAACATTGCGAAGGCTTGCACAAAGGATAATGTAGATTTATACTTGAAGTGTCGTGAAGTTATGCTAAACGCATAACTATTTTAAACAATCTTCTAGAGGAGAAGAAATAACATGAAGAAGTTATATTTTGTCATGGCTGCTTTGATCGTTGCTTCGTTGGTTCTCGCTGCCTGTGGCGGCGGTGCTGCCAGCGGTGGTGATGCAATCAAAGTTGGTGAAGTAACCGACCTCGGTGGTATTGATGATAAGTCCTTCAATGCCAATGGTTGGGCTGGTGCTCAAAAAGCTGCTGAAGAACTCGGTGTGGAAGCGAAATATCTCGAATCCACCCAGCAGTCTGATTACGCCAAGAATATTCAACAGTTCCTGGATGAAGACACCAATCTGATCGTCACCGTCGGCTTCTTGCTCGGTGTAGATACCGCCACTGCCGCCAAGGCGAACCCCGAAACCCACTTTGCGATTGTGGATTATGCCTACCCCGACTGCTTTGACCCGGCTGAAGAAGGCAAGAGCTGTGGTTCCACCACTGAGTTGCCCAATGTTCTCGGTCTGACCTTCCAGATCGATCAGGCTGGCTTCCTCGCTGGTTATGCTGCCGCTGGCTCCACCCAGACCGGTAAAGTTGCCACCTTTGGTGGTATCAACATCCCCCCTGTAAACGCTTTCATGATCGGTTACGAAAAGGGTGTGATGTACTACAACGAAGAAAACGGCACCGCTGTTGAAGTTCTCGGCTGGAACACCGAAGCGAATGATGGTTCCTTCACCGGTAACTTTGACTCTCTCGATGATGGTCGTTCCTTCGCTGAATCCTTCGTTCAGGAAGGCGCTGATATCATCATGCCGGTTGCTGGACCTGTGGGTCTTGGTTCTGCTGCGTACTGCCAGGAAAGCGGCGCTTGCAAGATCATTGGTGTTGATGTGGATTGGACTGTATCCTCCCCCGAATACACCGACGTGATCCTTACCAGCGTTCTCAAGAACATCAACGTTGCTGTGTACGATGCGATCAAAGCCGAAGTTGACGGCACCTTTGCCGGCGGCATTTATGTCGGCACACTTGCGAATGGCGGCGTAGGTCTTTCTGATGTAGCTGGCGCCTCTGACGAACTCAAGGCGGGTCTCGATGCTGTGAAACAGGGCATCATCGACGGCACCATCGCCACCAAGTAATATTTTTCCCTGTGCATTAAAAAAGCCAGGGGAGGGTTATCCTCCCCTGGCTTTTTTTTCGAAATAGAGGGCAGAGGTGTTTTTTGTTTGTCATACAAATTTGTACACCTTCCTTTATAATTGGGTGGTGCAAAGAAGACCTTTGCGATCTATAGTTTGTTTCATCATGGAGGGCATGGCATGACCAATGTTCTTGAATTGCGCGGTATTACCAAACGCTTCCCCGGAGTTCTGGCGAACGACAAGGTGGATATCACGCTGCGCGAGGGGAAGATACTTGCCTTACTGGGCGAGAACGGCGCAGGCAAAAGCACGTTAATGAATATCCTTTATGGGTTATACAAACCCGATGAAGGACAAATTTTTGTACGCGGACAGGCAGTGGATATTCTAGGTCCCAATGATGCCATTGCCCAAGGGATTGGCATGGTTCATCAGCATTTTATGCTGGTTCCCGTAATGACCGTTACCGAGAATGTAATGCTTGGTATTGAGCCGGTGAAAAATGGCGTATTTTTAGATAAGGAAAAGGTCTCGAACCGAATCCGTGAGATATCTGATCAATACGGGCTTGAAGTTGATCCGAATGCGTACATCCGCGACCTGCCGGTGGGTATTCAACAACGCGTGGAAATCATCAAAGTTCTCTACCGCCAGGCAGATATCCTCATCCTTGACGAGCCGACCGCCGTTTTGACTCCACAGGAAGTAGATGGGTTATTCAAGATCATTGATACGCTCATCAAGTCTGGCAAGTCTCTTATTTTCATTACACACAAGCTAAAAGAAGTTCTTGCTGTGGCAGATGACATTACCGTTTTACGGTTGGGTAAAACCGTGGGGTCTATTGACCCGAAAGAAGCCACAACCGATACACTCGCTACAATGATGGTTGGACGTGATGTAAACCTTGTCGTTGAAAAATCACCTGCCAAACCAGGCGAACCCGTTCTTGAAGTGAACGATCTGTTTGTTCGTGACGAACGCCAACAAACAACTGTACAGGGGATTTCGTTCGAAGTTCGTAAGGGTGAAGTGCTTGGCATTGCCGGCGTACAGGGAAATGGGCAGACCGAATTAGTATACGCGCTTACAGGGTTACTCCCGCTCGACACTGGCACTATTCAACTAACAGGCAAGCCCCTCAGCCATAACTCGCCGCGTGAAATTCTTGAAAGAGGCGTGGCTCATATTCCTGAAGACCGCCAACGGCACGGGCTCATTCTTTCATTCCCCATTCACGACAATATGGTGCTTTGCACATATTACAAAAAGCCTTTTGCCAATGGGATTTCCATGCAAGAAAAAGCCATCTTCAGCAAATCAGAGGAATTGGTTAAGCAATATGATGTACGTACGCCGAATATTTACGTCAATGCTGGTACCCTCTCAGGCGGCAACCAGCAAAAAGTGATCATAGCCCGTGAGTTTTCACGCCCGATCGAACTGTTGATCGCCTCACAGCCTACCCGCGGATTGGATGTAGGTTCCATTGAATATATCCACTCCCAGATCATTAAAAAACGAGATGAAGGCTCTGGTGTTCTCTTAGTCTCTTCAGAGTTAGACGAAATCCTGGCTTTGTCAGACAGGATCGCTGTCATGTATAAGGGGCAGATCATGGCTGTGGTCGATGCAGCTTCTGCCACCAAGGAACAACTTGGTTTGTTGATGGCAGGGGTACACCCTTCCGAATCAAAGAATAAGAAGTAGGAGTTGAACCTGTGAAGAATACAGATACTCCCGAAAAAAAAGAAACTAAAAAGATCACATTTCCACAGGAATGGCTCGTGCCTGTTCTTGCTGTTGTTACTGGTCTAATCGTTGGCGCCATTGTCATTCTTGTCAGCGGAGAAAACCCATTCGTTGCCTATGGCGCCTTATTTGAAGGTTCCTTTGGAAACCCGTTGGATTATGTTGAAGGTTTCAAATCATTCTTTACCACTGGCGACACGCAGCTTTTGTTGCGGGCAATTTATCCCTTTACTGAAAGTCTGGTCACTGCCACCCCATATATTTTCGCAGGTCTTTCTGTGGCGTTGGGCTTTCGGTGCGGGCTTTTCAATATCGGCGCGGAAGGTCAGTTCTTCGTTGGAGCGTTGACTTCTGCATATATTGGCTACAGCCTGACAGGGTTGCCCACCATCATCCATCTGCCGCTTGCCATTTTGGGCGGCGCATTGGGCGGGGCAATCTGGGGCATGATCCCTGGCTACTTAAAGGCACGTTTCGGAGCACATGAAGTGGTTAATACCATCATGATGAACTGGATCGCATTCCGCTTGAGTGATTGGCTGTTAAACGGCCCCATGAAGTCTTCTGGCTTTCGCCCGGTCACCCCAAACGTAGAAGTGACGGCTGAACTTCCGCGCTTCTTCCCCGAGCCATTGCGATTTAACCTGGGGTTCTTCCTCGCCTTGTTATTTGCATACCTGGTCTATTGGTTTCTATTCAAAACCACACTGGGCTTTGAAATTCGATCCGTAGGCGCCAATCCCGATGCAGCAAAATATGCCGGGATGAATATCATCCGTAACTTTGTGTTGGTCATGTTCCTTGCGGGTGGGCTGGCAGGGCTGGCAGGCTCGGCACAAGTTCTCGGCGTAGATCACTGGGTGGGGCAGGGATTTTCAGCCGGGTACGGGTTTGATGCGATCGCGATTGCATTGCTGGGCAAAAGTCACCCGGCAGGCGTGGTGCTGTCAGCGCTTCTGTTCGGGTTCCTGCGCAGTGGCGCAACAGATATGCAATCCATCGCAAGAATTCCGATCGACATTATCTCGATCATTCAAGGTGTGGTGATCGTATTCATTGCCGCGCCGGATATCATTCGCTGGCTGTATCGCATCCGTGTGAAAAAAGCGGAAGACACCGTCCTGACGCGCGGTTGGGGCAAATAAAACGAGGCTTTCATGAAAATATCCAATCGTGAAATCAGTTCCGAAACAGAAAAACGGCAGCGCATTTCTTTTGGGGTCACACTGCTAGTGGTGGGGCTTTTGATCTACCTGATCTTTGGGTTGAACACACAGGCTAACGCACTGGCAACCTTTGGCTTGAACCTCTCCGGTTCACAGGCGCTTAAAGTGCCAGACCTCGTTGTGCCATCTCTGGCAGGCGTCTATGCCATGGCGATCCTTGCCGTTTTTGCCGGGGCGTATCAACTGGCGCGGGGTGTACGCGCCACTGGCTGGTTGATCGGCATTATTGCTTTTACATTCGTGGTTGCTTTCCTGCTGTGGGCTGTACAGGATAAATCCTTCAGTCTAACAGGTATGTTAAGCAGTACGGTAGTACGTGCAACCCCCATTGTGCTGGCAGCGTTGTGCGGCGTGATCAGCGAGCGTTCGGCGGTCATCAACATTGGCATCGAAGGAATTATGCTTATGGCGGCACAAACCGCTGTTATTACCGCTACCGTATCAGGCAATTTATATGTGGGGCTGTTCTTCGCGATCGTGATGGGCGGGCTGGTCGCAGCGCTACATGCTTATCTGGTAATTCGTTTCAAAGTAGATCAGACCGTGAGCAGCGTTGCCATCAACATCTTTGGCGCAGGCGCCACAGCGTTCATTAGTTCACGTTTTATGCAGCGCGCGGGTGATATGCTCAACAACTCCGGCACATTTCCCATTATTTCCATTCCCGTACTCTCTAAGATACCCGTACTTGGACCGGTACTCTTTGAAAACAACCTGATCGTATATCTGACCATAGTCCTGGTCATTGCCATGCACATCCTGCTGTATTACACACCCTGGGGTTTACGCACCCGTGCCGTAGGCGAACACCCCAAAGCAGCAGATACGCTTGGCATCAACGTATACCTGATGCGTTATGTTAATGTCATCCTCGGCGGCATGATCGCAGGACTGGGCGGCGCATACTTTACCATTGGTTCGGTTGGTCGTTTTGACGAAGCCATGACAGCCGGCAAGGGCTTCATTGGTCTCGCCGCCATGATCTTCGGCAACTGGAATCCGATTGGGGCATATACTTCGTCACTTATTTTCGGCTTCGCAGACTCATTACAAGTCAAGTTACAGATACTGCGGATCCCGATCCCGTCGGAATTCCTGCTAATGGCTCCCTACATTGTGACCATGATCATTTTGACCGGTGTAGTCGGACGGGCTGTTCCCCCCGCCGCAGATGGACAACCGTACGAAAAGTAACGCCTCTTCCCCTGACATTTGAACTGATTCTACAAACAGGAGCCTTCACCGGCTCCTGTTCTTTTATATGGGAAATAAGGCGGATAAACCTAAAAACATCCTGCGGTAAAATATTTTTAACAAAGAAGGAGAATGAGAATCAATGAGAAAAATCACCCGCCAATTACATTTTTTTATAATCGTTGCCCTAATCCTTGCAGGATGCAACCTGCCTTCGAATAACCCCAAAGAAGCAGAACTCGCCTCAACCTTTGCGGCACAAACCGTCGAAGCCTTGCTTCAGGCAAGCCCAACCGCAGAAAATATTTCCACCACAACCGCTACACTTACGCCTGTCCCACTGCCGACCAACACCCCTGTTCCAAGCCCCACAGCTACACCTGTCTGCCCGCAGGCGCAATTCATCACCGATGTCACCGTACCCGATGGAACCGTAATGACCCCCGGACAAACTTTCACCAAAAAGTGGCGGCTCAAGAACACCGGCACCTGTGCATGGAATGGCTACACCCTCGTATTCGACAGCGGCGATGCCATGGGCGGACCTGCCACACAACCTGTTGGCGCAGTAAACCCCGGGCAGGAAATTGACATCGAAGTAAATATGACCGCCCCCGCTTCTGCCGGAAATTACCGTGGCTACTGGCGGCTGGTCTCCAACAGCAATGTACTTGTGCCCATCTTGAATGGATATCAAGGGCGCGCCTTCTATGTGGACATTAAAGTACAAGCTCCAGCAACAGCCACCAACACCCCAGCGCCCGCATTTGCCGTTACCAGCGTCACCTTTACAAATACTGGCGGTTGCAATGGCTTTACCGCCACAGCAAACGTCACCGTAAATGGACCGGGAACCGTCAAAATGCATTGGATTCGAAGTGACGGCGCCACCCCTCCAGTTCCACCTGATATGGTCTTCGCCGCAGCAGGCACCCAATCTGTCAACATTTCGTGGACAACAACCGCCTCTGGCACACACTGGTTCGATCTCTACATCGACACCCCCAACAACCAACAGTTTGGACGCGCCCAATTTACCTGTCCATAATACAGATAATAGTTCTTTAATCCACAACGCCCGCAAAAGCGGGCGTTGTTATTTAACAGTATAATTTTCGGCTGGTATACGAAAGGATAAAAATGCTTAAGTCTAAAATCTATACGTTGTCCACCCTTCTCTTCGTCACAGCATTGATGCTTGCAGCTTGTGGCGGCGACAATGTGGACGCCGAGGCTGCCATTCAAACCTCTGTGGCAGAAACTGTTGCCGCACAGCCTCCCATCATCATCACAGAAACCCCTGCCGCAACGCAGTTTCCAACTCAAACACCCTTTGCGCTACCCACCTTGGGCACACCCATTGCGTTAAGCACCCTCACCGCCATCCCCGCCAACAGCGCCGGATCAAAAGCCGAGTGCGCCAAAGCCAGCCTGCAAGACGAGACCCTCATTGATGGACAGATCTTCAAACCCGGCGATCAATTCACCAAAACCTGGTACATCAAAAATGAAAGCAACTGCGTATGGGATACCACCTACAAGATCGTCTTCTGGGATGGCGATATTCTTGGCGGCGGCTATGTTTATAACCTCCCTCAGATCACCGGACCCGGGCAGACCCTTCCCATTTCCCTTGTCCTCACCGCCCCCACCACCCCGGGGGTTTACCACTCCGAATGGAAATTACAAACCCCAGATAACGTCAACTACGGTGTGGGGGTGTATCAATCTGCTTTTTACACAGAGATCGAAGTAGCCAACCTCACCACCACAACCGCCATTACGTACGACATTGTCGATGCCAGCCTTGTGATCACACGTGACCCGCCTGCTGGCTGCCAGCCTGCCAACATGATCTACACAGCCAATGTCACCATCGAAACAAATGGACCGATGAAGTTCATTAAGTATCAGGTTCGACAGCAGGATGGCAATAATGATTACGTAAAATCATTTTCTGTGAAAGAAGCCACCAAATATACAGACAGCGAACATGTGTGGAAACTCGGGCGTGCTGCATCACAAAACAGCAACCGGTGGATGCAACTGGTGATACTGGAGCCCTTCTACCGGGAATATCCAAAAGTAGGCTTCGAATTCTACTGCCCATAATAATCTTCAAAGAAGCCGGAACACTCCGGCTTCTTTTTTATTGGGAACTGAAACGCTCACAAAACCGTCTTTAATAATTGAACCCAAACGGAGGAAGCATGTCTCAAAAAAAATATTCCTTTATATTTTTCATCATCATCTTGTTGATCGTTCAACTTGCCTGCAACCTGCCCGGAGATGCAGATGCCACACCCGACCCCTTCGCCACCCTCAACGGACTCTACACCGCCGCGGCTCAAACCCAAGCTGTAGGCAGCTCTGCCACCCCAGGCATTCCCCAGCCGACGGTGACTCTGGCAGGCTCGGCTACAGCGACGAATGTGCCTGTGGTGCCGCCCCCCGCCCAAACGTCGAAGTGTGATGCGGCGCAATTCCTCGCCGATGTCACCTACCCCGATGGCAGCATCGTCCCGCGTAACACGACCTTCGTAAAAGTCTGGCGCATCCGCAACACTGGAACCTGCACGTGGACAACCTCGTACTCGCTTGCATTCTTCGGCGGTGATGGCATGAGCGCCCCCGCCTCTGTACCCATGCCCGGCAGCGTTGCGCCCGGTCAGTACATTGAAATTCCTGTTACGTTGATCTCCCCTGCCACAGATGGCTCCTACCGTAGTTATTGGAAACTCCGTAATGCCTCGGGGGCGCTCTTTGGTATAGGGGATGATGCCAATACAGCCTTCTGGGTGGATATTCGCTCCACTGGACCTTCCTTCGTTGCGTACAACTTTGCCGATAATCACTGCTCAGCAGAATGGTCTAATGGCAGCAACACCCTGCCATGCCCTGGCGCAAATGGCGACGCAAACGGGTATGCGATCCGTTTGAATGCACCAAAGATGGAGAACGGTTTTACCGAAGATGAGCCGGGTTTGTTGACCGTTCCGCAGGACAAAAATAATGGTTTTATCAGCGGGCAATATCCGGCATTCACAGTACAGGCGGGAGACCGCTTCCGTACACTGGTTAATTGTCAATATGAGGCAGTGAAGTGTAATGTCGTATTCCGCCTTGATTATTTGAATAACGGCGTTGTTAAAACCTTTGCCAGTTGGGCAGAAGTGTACGAAGGCAAGTATTACCCCGTAGACCTCGATCTGAGTCCGCTCAACGGACAAACCCTAAAATTTATTTTGGTTGTCAGCGCCAATGGCGGCAACAATCAAGATTATGCCATCTGGCTTAACCCGCATATCGTGCGTCAGGGAATTGCTCCTACCGCCACTTTTACTCCTTCACCCACAGCAACCTTTACGCCAACACTCACATCAACACCGACCTTCACATTGACGCCATCCGAAACCCCGACCGAGACCCCGACCGAGACACCAACCCCCTGATTCTTTTGCGAAATTCAACCTTATGCACTGGAGTTTAGACGTTGAGAAAGCCTTATTTATGTCATTTGGACGCCGTGAAACGAACTTTCAGGTGAGTTATAATAAAGTTAACCTTTTTTGGAGGATCACCAATGAGTTTTCGTAAACTTCGCTGGTTTACAGCGTTCACCATTACTGCCATGTTGCTAAGCGCCTGTAACATCGGTGTCACGCCGCCCGCGCCCACCGAAGAACAGGATAATGCAGCTATACAAACACAAGCCGTGGGGCTAATCTTTACACAGGCTGCCGAACAAGCCACTCAAACAGCGGCAGCAATTCCCCCCAGCCCATTGCCAACCTTTACTGCCGCACCCACAAACACCCTGGCTGCCATCCCTACAGCCGCGTTTGAAATTGCCACCAATACCCCCTTCACTTTCAATACCCAGCAGCCCGGGTTAACTCCACAAGCAGCGCTTGGGTCTACCGCAACTGCCGGAGCGTACAGCACCATCGTCACCGGAAACGGCTGCACAGACGGTTACCTGATCTCAGAGTCCGCGCCTTATGACGGCAAAAAAATGAATCCGAATCAGGATTTCAGCAAAAGTTGGGAATTCTTAAACACAGGCACTTGTAACTGGGACGGTGGTTTTGTCCTTGGATTTGTGGAAAACGCATTTGAAAGCTGCAATGGACCTGCTTATGTTGTTCCAAAAGAGCAATTTAGGGTTATCCCCCCCGCTGTTGTCGTAAAACCAGGGCAAACCTATACATATACAATTAGTATGTACACACCCAAAGACCCCGGTGATTACAAGTGGTGCTTCAAAATGAAAGATGATGCCGGACAGTATTTTGGTTCGCTGGTCTGGATGCAACTTATAGTTGAATAGAAAGCAGAGAATCATGAAAAAGACTCTTACATTCTTCATACTTACATTGTTGGTCGCAGCCTGCGCTCCGGCTACCCCCGTTGAACCAACGCCCGATGTGAATATCATCCGCACTTCGGCAGCAAGCACCGTGGTGGCAGAATTCACACTCACAGCGGCGTTCTTCACCCCCACCCCCATGCCACCCACTGAAACACCGATACCCGCGCCCACCGAAACTCCGGCGGTACTCCCCACCATAGACCCAACCATTGCAGCCCTCACTCCTGATGCCCTATGCGATGACTACGACTGGGACGGCGCCACCATTGATGTAACCATTCCTGATGGCACAACCCTAGCTCCAGGGGTAGAGTTTACAAAAACCTGGCGCATTAAAAATTCCGGCATCTGCACATGGGACACAACCTATCAAGCCATCTACGCCTACAGCAACCCGCCCAACGAACGCATGAACGCCCAGCCCGTCCCACTCACTGCGCTTGTTGCCCCCGGCGAAGAAGTTGACGTATCTGTTCAGTTCACCGCACCATCCACCCCGGGCGAATACACTCTCTTTTGGCAAATGGTAAATTCCACGGGCATTCCATTTGGGCAGGCGGGCAAGCAGCTTACCGTAAAGATCGTTGTTCAATAAACACGAACTTACTCAGGCAATAAAAAATAAAACACGCCAGCTGGGATTCATCCTGGCTGGCGTGACTTCTTCTGCATCACCTGCACATTTTGGCATATATGAAGAATGGCTCGGCACGGAACATCATGCAACAATGGAATACCTCGCCTCAGACCGAAACCGAAACCGCCGCGCCGACCCAAAGCTGATCTTACCCGAATGCCAATCCATTCTCGTGTTGGCAATTCCGTACCGACCTGTTTCTCATTCATCCTTTCGCATCGCCTCCTACGCCCTCGGCAACGACTATCACGACATCATCCCGCCGCGCCTGCAAGAGATCGTCAACTTCATCGAAGAACAAGTTGGGCACCCTGTTCCCAACCGCTACTACACCGATACAGGTCCCATCCTTGAACGAGAACTCGCCAAACGCGCAGGGCTGGGCTGGATCGGCAAAAACTCCATGCTCATCAACCCCCAGGCAGGTTCCACTTTTTTACTGGCAGAAATTCTGCTGGGCATCGAACTCGAATTCGATGAGCCATTCACCACAGACCACTGCGGCACTTGCACCCGTTGCATAGACGCTTGCCCCACAACCTGCATCCTCCCCAACCGCACCATTGATTCTCGCATCTGCATTTCCTATCTCACCATCGAAAACAAAGGCCCCATCCCAGAACATGTTCGGGATAAGACCGGCAATTGGATTTTTGGATGTGACATCTGCCAGCAGGTTTGCCCGTGGAATCGTTTCTCCCCGCCCGCAGATGCCGAACTGGAGCCAAACATCCCGCTTCCTATTTCGACCGAGAGCCTGAATCTAACGTCCCCGGAGTTTAATCAACGCTTCAAGCGTTCGCCCATCCAACGCGCCAAGCGGCGCGGATATTTGCGCAACCTCGCTGTCGCAACCGGCAACGCTGGAAGTGAAAAAGATATTCCCGCTTTGGAAAAACTTGAACAGGATGAAGAACCCCTTGTGCAAGAACATGCAAAATGGGCAAAAGAAAAAATTGAACGCAGGTCAGGAACAATATGAAAAGACTTCTGATAGCAACCAACAACCAGGGCAAGGTACGTGAATTTCAAGAACTGCTGGCTGGTTCCGGCATAGACTTTGTGACACCGGCGCAGATCAACCTTCAACTGGAAGTTGAAGAAGACGGCACGAATTACGAAGAAAATGCGGGCAAAAAAGCCATCGCCTTTGCCAACGCCAGCGGATTAATCTCCCTTGCCGATGATTCTGGCTTGGAGGTGGAAGCGCTGGGCGGCGCACCCGGGCTTTATTCCGCCCGCTATTCACCCAAGCCTGGCGCAAAAGATAAAGACCGGCGTGATTTTCTATTGGAAAACCTCAAAGACAAACCGCGCCCGTGGAAGGCACACTTCCATGCGACCATTGCAATTGGCATCCCAAATGGGATGGTTCAGTTTGCAGAAGGTGATTGCTTTGGAGAGATCATCCCCGAAGAGCGTGGCAGCGGCGGTTTTGGGTATGACCCCATTTTTTTCATACCAGAACTGGGGAAGACGATGGCTGAGTTCAGCATGGACGAAAAAAACCACCTTAGTCATCGGGCGCGGGCGTTGATGGCGGCAATGCCTATTTTGCAAAGCGTGTTATCAGAGTAAAGAAATTTTCAATGGGGAGGGTCAATGACCGGCTGGAGGGCGAGGCGTCACTTCATCCAAAAAATGTTTTAGATGTTTAGCAGCAGTTTCTGGCTGTTCAAGCGTGAGGATGTGTCCGGTTTTTTCAAGCAAGTGCAGGCGCGCATTGGGTAAATTATCTTTTAGATATTGCGAGTGTTTTGGCGGGGTCATCTTATCTTCTGCGCCGCAAAGAACGAGGGTCGGAATTTTAATTTGAGAAAGTTGTGTGGTTACGTCAAAACGGTCACAGGCGCGAAAGTCTTGTTGCAAAACGCGGGCTCCTGCGGCAAGCATATTCTTTTCAGAAAGTACAAGAAGATCGTTGGGAATGTTTTTGCTAAAGCAGGCGTTGTTGATCTGCGCAACGGTTTCGGCAAAGAGTTCTGGTTTACCAATGTTTTCAAGGATGGTGGGTGCAACCCGTAGTTTTGCGCCGCTGCCAAGCAATGCCAGCGCTTTTACTTTGTGTGGGAAATTAAGTGCGAGGGTCAGTGCAATGCCGCTGCCCATGGAAAGCCCAACGATAATGGCAGGGACGATGTGAAGTTCATCCAAGAAGGCGGCAATATCGTCGGCATAGGCTTCAATGGTTTGTCTGCCTTCGCCTTTTGATTCGCCATGTCCGGGAAGATCGAGGGTGTAAACGGTTTCGCCTTGCAATCTTCTTAAATACGGATGCCAGGATAAAAAACTGCCGCCTGCGCCGTGAATGAGAATCAATGGCGGGCGGCTGGGGTTTGCGTCTTTGGGTTGGTGGAGAAGGTAATGGATGCCGTTGGCGGAGTGCATGGGTTACGATCTGCGGGCGTGGTGCAGGCGGTCGGCGGATTCTTCGGTGAGCGGGATGTAGACCTGAACATTGGTGCCTTTGCCCGGGGCTGACTCGATATTGAGCAATCCGTTCACAAGTTCGGTACGTTCACGCAAGTTGACCATGCCCAGGCTGCTGCTGGAACGTTTTTCGTAATTCTGCGTCATGGCTTTTACGTCGAACCCGGCGCCATTGTCTTGTATTTCCAAAAGCAGGATGCCCGAATCGACCTGCCGGAGCCGCACAACAATAACGGGAGCCCCGGCATGTTTACGGGCGTTGTTAACCGCTTCTTCGATAATGTAGAACAACACGCCTTGCTTGCCCATTTCCAATTGTTCCACGGCGCGTTCTTCGATCTGTACATCCACCTGCTGCGAAAAGGTTTCGACCATTTTATCTGCCATCGATTGGATGGCGGCGCCCAAGCCCTGTGATTCGAGGATGAGCGGGCGCAGGGTGAAGAGCATGTGGCGAATTTCTTTCGTGGTGCGGTGTGCCAATTCTTCCAGTTTTACCAGTTCATCTGCTGCCATCTTCACGTCTTTTGCCAGCATACGACGGGCAATGCTCAACCGCATAGCCATTGCCGCCACCGATTGAGTTGGACCATCGTGCAGGTCGCGTGCCAGTTTTTTGCGGGCTTCTTCGTACACATCGGCGAGGCGTTCTTTTTCTTCCACCAGATCCTGATAGAGGCGGGCATTTTGAATGGCAATCACCGCCTGCCGCCCGATGATATCCAACAGGTTGGTGCGTTCAGTGGTGAAAAAATTGGGGTCGGGGTGGGCAAACATCATAATGCCGTAAATGTTGAAGCCGCTGCGCAGGGGGAAGATGTATCCGTTGGTGCAGTTGCGAAGCGCCACTACACGCCCCAGTTCGGGGTCGTAGCCAATATCTTTAAATTTTAGAGGCTCTCCTTCATCGAGAGCCTTTTTAAGAATGCCGTCTGAACCTTCAAAGGTGATACGGGCATCGGCATTGGTGAAGCGACGGGCAGAACTAACTTCAAGCCGCGAGCCGTTGAAGAGCATCACCGCGCCAACAAGCGGGTCGCTGACCGTTTCATCGGGGTCGAGGTTGGGGTTGAGTGCATCTGCGCTCATGTTCAGGGCTGAGTCGAGTACGCGGTTATAACTGAGCGTGGAAGAGAGCGTGGAAGTCAATTCGTAGATGGCGCGCATCCGCTCGTTTTGGATGGCGCGTTTTTTATCTTCAGCATCCACCCAAATGGCGCGGTTCTTACGCATATGAGTTACCAGGCTTTTGCCGAAATATCCAAAAACAACCCCAAGAATCATATTGATGCCAGAAATAATAAAGGCAAGCGCGAGGTTATCATTTGTATAATAGCCAAAATAAATCGCCATTCCTGAAAAAAGAGTGGCGGCGATCAATGCGCCGATAAATTCAAAGTAGATCGAACCCGTAATGATGGGTAACAACCCCGCCCAAAAAGCAAGCCCGCGTATACCGCCTTGAAACCAAAAAAATATCCCCGTGAGAAGGATATCCATCGAAAGGTTCAAATATCGGTGATAAGAAGTGCGGATGTTCATCCCCGCCAAAGCCGCCATGATCAAATTCCAGATAATGAGCGGACCCAGCCCCCAGGCGGTTTCCAAATCCAACTTTTGCCCTAACCCCAACGAAACGACCAATCCCACCAGCATAACCCAGCGTAATGAGATGGCGAACCAGTCTGCCATGTAAGGTGTGTCGAAACGTTTCATCATCGCCTGTCAATCATAACGAAAAAGCCCCATCAAGGCAACGTTATGGAGATTACAGTCAGATTACATCTATTTTTCGTAGCCCATCCGTTCCAGGAAACCGCCCAATTTTTGGATTAAAACAGCCTGTTGTTCACTTGTGTAGGCATCGCGGAAACGTCCGATCTTGCCTTTGAAGAAGTGCAACCCCTGCTGCCCGTCATTGGCGCCCGGGCGATATTGTTCGATCACCGCGCGCACTTCCGGCTTGTTCGCATCCAATTTGAGGTATTCCACCAGTTTGGAGGATTCGGCGTCATAATTTGTGAGCAGGTCTTCGTAGCGGGCAATCAACACATTTTTTTCGCCCATCCACTTTTCCCAAATGTGGACATATTCCATCATAAAATCCACACTTTTCTCAAAATCAGAGAGGTGCGAAAATGCGTTGGGTCGTCCCTTGGCAAGCGCACGCTGACCATAGTCAAATGCTGAGAGCATGGCATCACGCGGGTCGCGGTAAATGTAGGTGATTCGTAAAACGCCCGTCCCTGCCAACAGACGTGAAGCGCCCGTAGGTCCGGCGTGCGCCTTGATCACAAACGTATTGCCAGCCAAAGCAGGCACAGTGACCATGGCAAGGCGGCGCGGAGATAAAACACCGATATTGCAATTGACCTCGGTCAGAACTTTTTGCAGACCATATTTTTCACGGATATCACGCGCATCAGCGCAGCCCGTGGTCTTCATCAGATCATGAATAACGTTATAGTGCCAGCCAGAACCGGCACGGGGCATTCCAACAGAAAGAACGATCATGAAACTTCCTTGTTTAATTGAGTTGAGGCAATACCAGCCAAAATCCCCGGCACGATCCACATATTTGGGGTGGCAAGCGAATCCTGAGTGAGATTATACAGGGCGATTGCCACCCACGCAAACACACCCGCCACTACAGCAAAGTGCGCCCAATCTTCTTTCTTTTTGTAAAGCGAAAGCATCTCGCCCAGGAGATTAAACTGAAACGCCAGATAAAGCACGAAACCGAACAAACCGGTCTCTGCCAGTAAACGCACATAAATATTTTTAGGGTTGGGATACAAACGGCTGGCGGGATTGAGCTGCTTCGCAATTTCAGGAACGGTGGTGAGCGACCAATCGGGCAGGTTTTGGTAGATGTAGAACCCGCTTCCACCCAAGCCGACGCCTGTATACGGCGATTCTCGAAATGCTCCCATCGCCCCAACCGAGTACGCTCCGCGCGCACCGGCATTGATATTGACGACATACTCGCTCAAGCTCTCGGCGTTAAACTCCCACAAACGGCGGAAGTAATTCTTTTGTCCAAGGAAAACAATTGCGCCAGCGATCACCCCGACCAATGCAAAAATGATCGAAAGACGAAAGAGGAAAGAAATAAGCCGTTTTTCCTTGAAGCCTCTAACAAACCAGACCCACATGTTTTTCAAAACATCGCGACCGAAGATCAACATCATCAAGCCGCTTGTGCCGAGGGTGATGAGCAGTCCGCCGCGTGAGTAGGTGGCAAGAAGCACGAGCGAGGTTAAGACCAGCAGGGCAGGCTCAAGCCAAATCCATTTTGTGAGGCGGAACTTCGTCAATACTGCCGCGAAGAGGAATGGGAAAAACACAGTCGCAATTTGTCCGGCAAGCCAGGCTGGTTCATATGCCAGCCCCGAGATGCGGTTCGTGCGCACAAGTTCGCGCATGGAAAAAGCCAGTTGCCAATGCGTGACCATTTCTTTTTCAAGCAAACCTGTGTAAAAGGTGATAGCTTGCAAACTACTCCAAGCAAGGTCGAGACAGAGTCCGGCGAAAATCCATTTAACCGTGAAGCGCAAGTCAGCTTCGTTTTTATTCATCCATACTGCGCTGACAAAGAACGCAATACCGATGACAAGGGTTGCAAATGCGCGAATGACGCGCCCGTTAAAAGTTTGCCCGCGCAAGGGAACGGGATTAATGAGCGAGCCGATGGTGATCGAGAAGATGACAAAAAGAACAAAGATGCCCAGCACGATAAATGCGCCGGGGATGGTGAGTGAGATTTTTTTACGCCATGCGAGAATAACCAAAAGCGGGAGCAGGATCGCCAGCGGGTACAACGCCAGCGGGCGGACAAGCGTGCTTTCACCCAAGCCAGGAAACCAACGGAAGCTGGTGACGGGCAAAGCAAGCATGGCAAGCGCCCACAAAAGTTGAGGAAGTTTTTCGAGAGAGATGTATTTCATAAATGTCTGAAAATCTTGGCAGGGCACACTGACAGCGTGACCTGCATATTTGATGGCTATTTCGTTTTGACAAAAAGAACAAAAAATACAGCCAACAATGAAAACCCAAATGTGCCAGCAAGCAGGTAATTGCTCAACGGTACACTGCGTTCTTTTGGCAGTTTATTTGACTGCGTCACTTCAAGCCGGACAAGTTCATGGATGTTCCCCGCTTTAATTTCTGCTTGAGCTTTTTCTACAAAAGCCGTTGCCCAAGCCGAGGCGAGTTCTTCTGCTTGCTGTGGGTCGCGGTCATCGGCATAGAAATGCCAACCTGCTTCAGCAGGCTGCGAGAGGTTCAGCTTGCCATCACGCAATTCATCGGCAGGTAAATTCAACTGGGACAAAACATCATCTGACCAGGCAAGCTCCACCAGCTTGCGAGCTTCGCGTTCGAGGTAATAAAAATCCTGCCGGTCGGTATTTTCAGGGAAAGCTTGTTCAAAATTAAAGTCCACATTGACCACGGCGCGGGCACGGTAGGGCGGCGGTGCAATGTAATAGGTAGCAGCGCCGATCAACGAACCGACCAATGCGCCCAGCACCCAAAAACGCCAGGCTTTGAGCAGGTGGATGAGGTCATCGAGAGAGGGAGGGGAAAAGAGAAAATTCATTTTGGTTTACGTTTTTGGTTCATGTTTTTTTGATCCGCCACTTCCACAGCGGACCAATTATTTTTCTCAAATAATATTTTGCCACAATCGGCGAAAAGACGGAGCCGCCGTCACGATAGTGAACCCGCAGCATTTCCTTCCAGCCGCGCTCATCATTGACGTTGGTCTTGCTCGACGTGTGAATTCTAAAATTTGCCCATGTCTTGCCAGATAGATATTGAAGCGGCGCATGTTTGGCAATGCGAACCCACAAGTCATAATCCATGGCGAAATAAAAAGACGGGTCAAGCGGACCGAGTTCCTTCCAATAGTTGGCGCGGAAGAACATGGTTTGCTGCGGAATGTGGACATAGCCCGTGCGCAGTTTGGCGTAGTCGGTTTGGCGTGATGCAAATTTACCGATCACATTGCCGGTTTCGTCAATAAAATTACAATCCGCATAGACCATTGCAACTTCGGGGTTTGATACAAGAAAGTTCACCGCATCTGCCACGGTTTGAGGAGATGCGTAGGTGTCGTCTGAATTGATCCATGCGAGGATATCACCGCTGGCTCGATTGAAGCCTTTATTTATCGCATCGGTTTGACCTTTATCCTGTTCGCTGACCCAGGCAGTGATCTGACCCTCGTACTTCTTGATCACGTCCACGCTGCCATCTGTGGAACCACCATCCATGATGATGTATTCAATGTGCGGGTAGGTCTGTTTTAGGACGGACAGAATCGTCTCTTCGAGAAACTTTGCCTGGTTGAACGAAGGCGTGATGATGGAGACGAGAGGAAGAGCGCCTGGTTTCATGGAACGGATTTATTCCCACTCTTTGTCTGAGTAGAAGGTTTCAGAAACGCCTTCGGTCATCTTGCGCACACGCTGAATCTCTTCGGTGGTGAGAATTTTCTTCCAGTTATCGAGGTTGGCGCGGCTATCGAGTTTGACAGAGTGTGTTTTGTTTTTTGCCAGTTTGGCAGGGTTCTCGGAACTGCTGGAATTTTGAATAATATCGCGGACGCGGTCGGTGAAGTCCAAGTTGAGGGATTGGTATAACGTTTGATATCCGCCAACGGGGTCGCGGGAAAGGTCTTCGTGGCGCACAATGTTGAAGCGGGGGTACCCAGCCCGGGTCGAGGCAACGAAGCGGTAGATTATTTTCCAAAGAAGCGCCGCCTGCCCAACAAGATCATCTTTGGGCATCGATTCCATCGCAGCGCGGTCACCTTCAAGATGGTCACGCATGAAGAGCGGTTGATCGAGGAAGTTCCCAAAATCAAAATTCCAGCCGAGGCGTTTGAGGCTGCTGACAAATCCGCCGGGGTGGCGGGTGGTGATGACAACCTTGCAATGCAACTGCTTCTCAAACCAGAGTGTGGAGAAAACTGCAAATGGGTCTTTGATGAGTACGCGCTGTCCGCGCATACTGCCGTTGAAGAAAGTATGGAAATCACGCCCCATGCGCAGGAAGTCTCTGAACGAGCGCAGGGATAGAACTTCTCGCACCGTGTGATATTTGAAATCAAGCAGTTCATCAAATGCGGGCAAATAATCCGCGCCGTTCTCGTCTGTGATGTAGGTATACCAATGTTTAACGGGTGTACGATACACACCAGGGCGGTGATGTACATTGAGCGGTTCGCTGACGTAGGCAACATCTGAATCGGCGGCGAGCATTTTGCCAACCCAGGTGGTGCCGCTGCGGTGTGAGCCAGTAACGAGGATGGGGGTTAGATCATTCACCTAATAGTTTCTCCAAATCTGCGGGGTCGTAGCTGATCGTGCGGATGGAATTCACGCCATAAATATCGGCAGCACAGCGATTGAACCAGAAATCGGGTCTGGAGTCTAATTCTTTTACGCCGTAAATGCCTTCAAAGCCGGGAATGACAATATCCATTTCGCCGCTGGCGGCTTGATCTTTGATCATCATTTCACGGGCATCCCAATATTCTGCGCGAAGGCTGTACTCAGGGATGGTTTCAGAATACAAAACCAGTGCGCGGCGAAGAGGGTAAACTGTGCCAATTAAAAAGAAAAGAACCAGTGCCGTCCATTGCAGAGTGTCTGACCAGCTCAGTGCTTTCCACGTAGAAGCCAACCTTCCCAAAAGAACGCCAAGTATTGCTGTCGCTCCCACTGACAAGACGATCCCCAATAAGCGAGCCCGTTCTACGGGGTAGCCTTGCCCAAATACACTGGGAGCAAAACTGGAGGCGATCAGCACCCACAAAAGGAAAGGTAAAACCATCAGTTGAATGACCAGGCTTTTTTTATTTACATCTTTGGGCTCACTGTATAACCAGGCAGCCAGTAAAGCAAGCGTAAAAATTATGACAAAGGGCAGGGGCGAAGATTTAACCGCATCCAACAGGAATTGAAAACTGTAAATAAAAGAGTTGAGCAAAACGGTCACAATGCCAGTCTTTTCTGCCCCATCCACCGGAGTAATGGCAGGAGAGGCAAGCATTGCAATGATGCCAGCAAAGGCACCCAGTAATGCTGAAGTGACAAGCGCGAGTTTCTGCGCTTTGTTGGACGATCGATCCCACAAATATGCAGCAACTATTATCAAGCCAAATACCGTTACCATCACCGTGGCAGGCGGCTCGGAAAAACCTGCAATGACAAAGGTTGTAAAAAATACAACGCCATAAAGAACCGGGGAATGTTTTTGCAAAGTTCGCGCACTTCTTAAAAGCAGCGCGGCAAGGAAACTTGCAAAGACCAGCGGGGCAAAGTGTGTCATGGCGGCGGAACGCCAGTAAAAGGTCTGAAAGGGGTTAGGGGAAAGCAGGATGGTGAAAAATGCCAAGAAGCCGCCTGCAAATAAGTCAACTTGAATGGGCAGAGCGAGATCTAAGAATTTACGAAGTTCGCGCATGGATAAAGTTAAACCAACTACCCAGAGAAGGATCAGGCTTGGAATGGTGATCTGCATAGCATTCTCACCCAGCATTTCACTGACACCCACAAAAAACAGGTTGGAGTATCTCATGCTGGCACGGGGCCAGAAATCACTTATGTATCTTTCAGTCACCGCGCTTAGCGGATTTGATGAACTCATCACACGTGAAGTTTCGCAATAATCATCAGACATATAGCGGGAATACACCCCAAGACGGGTGTACAAACTGACCGCGAACCAAAATGCAAAAATACAAATCCATAGCCCGTACTGTAAAAAAATAATTTGAGATTTATTTTGGTTAGGTTTCACGCAAAACCCCTTTTCATGGTTGAAGTTGATAGAGGATGTACCCCTCACCTTGGGCGAAGACGGGGTAGTACTTTAATGCTTCGGCGAGAAGGGGTTGGTGAGCGAGGTCTTCAAAGTCGGTGACGATGAAGAAATCTTTTTTTCCTGAAACTTGCTCAAATTGTTTATCGAACTCGGCTTGTGCGCCACTGCGGGTCTGGCTGTAGAGCAGGTCGCCGTAGGAGGGCCAGACGGTGATATAGCGTGTACCAAAATAAGTCGCCCGCATTCCATAATCCTGCGTAAGCCCGGCAAGTGAATAAATGCCGGTGATTTTTTTTATCTCTGCCCACATTTCGGCTTGGGGGCGGTAGTCTACGGTGGTGAGTTGGTTGCGGGTACTCCAGAGTGATGCGGTAATACCAAAAAGAAGAAAGAACAAAGCAGAAAGGCGCAAGAATTTTGTTTGGGTGAATTCGGCAAGTTTGGAGAGAAGCTGACCTGCCAGAGGTGCAAGCGATACTGCCGTAATGGGAATCAACGGCAGGGAGTAGTAATCGTGAGTGTGAATGTGAAAGTTAAAGTAAAAGCTAAAGAGGGCGTACCCGCCCCAAAGTCCAAAAATGAAGCGTTGCTTTTCTTTATCAAAAAAGAACAAGCCGAGCAGGGCGAGCATTAACGTCACGCCGCCGGTCACGTTGTTGAGCATGTTGATCCAGCCGATGTAAAAAGACGGGCTGATAAATAGTGCGGGGATGAACCGTCCGCCGAATTGATTATCGAGTGCGCCGGTATACCTGCCGTAAAGAAAATATGCCAATGCTGGGAGGATGCCCAGCAAAGCCATTGCGTAGACTTGCGGGTCTTTAAGCGCTTCTTTTATGGTTTTGCGGCTGAGTGCCGCTCCCAAGCCTGCGGAGCCAATGAAGATGGCGGCTGGGAATTTGATGAAGATGGCAAGCCCGCCAAATAGACCGGCAAGAATTGTGAACTTCCAATTGGAACGTTGAGTCCATTCATAGATCGCCCAGTAGAACATGACGATGAACATGGTCATGAGCGGATCAGGCTGAAAGCTGCGGCTGGCAATAACGGCATAAGGCAAAAAGAGGTAGACGGCTGCGGCGGCGATGGCGCCGTCTTCGGTGGTGAGGCGGCGGGCAAGCAGGTAGATGAAGATGCCGCCAATAAGCCAAAATAGCGAAGAGTAGATGCGCGCCACCCATAGTTGCTCACCAGTAAAGCGGTAGGTGTAGGCAACCAGGTTTTCGAGAATTTCAGGTTCAAGGGTGGTGAGAACTTTTGCCTGTTGGGTTGCAAAGGCACGCAGTTCGGGGTCTATAGTGGTGAGATGTTCGTAGTACATGCCGCGCGCTTTGATGGCAGAACGCAACTGGCGCGTGGAGTGAAAGTCGAGCGGCAGGTCGGTCAGGTCTACCAGTCGGATAGCGATGCCAAGGATGAAGATGAACAGCAGGGCGGCGATCCGCGTGGTTTTTGTGGGGAAGAATGATGTTGTTTCTTGCATATCGTGAATCAATTGTAACGCAGGTTTATGAGGGTGTTTTTATGTATGCCGAGGTTATAATTTTAAGAATCAAACGATCATGCAATCCATAAAATCTTTCATAAATAATTCCTGGGAAAAACTACTCGTCCTCATCGGTGTGTTGGGGGTGCTTTTACCCGCCAGCCCGTTGAACATGCCGCTCACCTTTCGTGACCCGGGCGTCTTCCTTTACATCGGCTGGCGCATTCTAAACGGCGAACTGCCCTACCGCGATGTATGGGATCACAAACCGCCGGTCATTTTTTACATCAACGCATTGGGGTTGGCGTTGGGCGGCGGCTCACGCTGGGGCGTGTGGGTGTTGGAACTCGCATTCCTTTTCATTGCGGCATGGCTGGGCTATCAACTGATCAAAAAATACTTCGGTACGTTCCCTGCCGTGTTCAGCCTGCTGTTATGGATGCTCTCACTGGTCGGCGTTTTGCAAGGCGGCAACTACACCACCGAATTAACGTTACCCATGCAGTTCGCAGCGTTATGGCTGCTGGTTTTCCCCGCCCAAATCAAAGACCGCACACGTTTCCTCACCATCGGCGCATTGGGCGCGCTTGCCTTCTTCACCAAACAAACCACCATTGGCATGTGGGCGGCTATCGTCCTCTACCTCACAGCCAAACATTTTTCAGCCCGCACATTCAACGTGTGGGTGCGTGAAATTCTTTCAATCGGCGCCGGTGCGCTGGCAGTGACAGTCTTCATCATCGGCTTCTTCTTTGTGCAGGGAGCCTTTCCACAATTTTGGAGCGCAGTATTCGAATACAACTTCGTCTATGCAGGAAGAGGCGGAGCGGACCTTGCCCAACGATTCGACTCCCTGCTGCGCGGACTCCGCCCGCTGACATTTACCGGTCTGACTCAGTTCGGGCTGCTCGGTTTTACCCTGGCATTGATCTTCACCCTGACAAAAAGATTCCTGCCCAAAGAAAGCATTCCCCTCCTGACAGTCGTCTTAATTGACCTGCCGATTGAGTTGTACCTTGCCTCCATTACGACAAAGACCTTTTTTCACTACTACATGACATTGCTTCCGGCGTTTGCTGTGCTTGCATCGGTGGTTGTTTGGAGCGTGGTAAAGGTCATTTCGCGCTGGCAGTTACCGGCTTGGGTACGAGCCGCATCTGCCCTGCTCGTCCTTAGTGGGTTCGCGTGGAGTTACTTCGATAACTACCTCGACCAGACCTATATCTACAGAAAGAACAGGGATGATGCCGCGATTGTGTTTATCCAAAAGATGACAAATGAAGGAGATACCGTTTTAGTGTGGGGTGCGGAAACATCCGTGAATTTTTTTGCACAGCGCAAAAGCCCCACCCGTTTTGTCTATCAATATCCTTTACAGAACGAAGATTACGCTACCGAGGCAATGGTTCTTGAGTTTCTGAACGATGTACTCAACACCCCGCCCCGCCTTGTGATCGATACCGGAACAGACACACCGCTATTTACGTTCCCGATCTCATCTGATGAGATCAGTCAAAAGTCTGAGGCGTTGCGGGCTCAATACTGTCCCTTCCACGAGATCGATACATGGACAGTTTATAAAGCATGTTCCCCCTAAATAAAATTTAGCTGGAATGTTTTTTTCTTCGCGCCAGTAAAAAAAACTGGCGCAATTTATTTAACCCCGAGAGATTCAACAGGCTTGAAACAAAAATATTCATGCGCTTCAGCGCCACCGGTGGATAAATGAACAACGCCCGAAACCACGCCTGCAATGCCTGTGCGGGCAAGCCGCCATCGAGCAGGTAACGTGCATCCACACGAAAAGCGGAGGCGTGCGCGCGGCGGTCTATTTTATGCAAGGTGGCGGTCAGGTCTATATCCTTTGCGATGGTCTCCAAAATGCAGAACGCCTCGCGCCCGAACTCGGCGGCTTTGGCAACATTCTTGGCTTCGGCATGGTATCGCGCCGCAGACCAGGTTTGGTTTACATGCAAAACCTTTCCATGTTTGGAAATTTGGATCCAAAGCAAATGGTCAAGTAGAAAATGAAAAGCGGGATCAAGTCCGCTTGTTTTTTGCAGCGCGGAACGGCGCATAAACACGGCAGGCTGACCAATGATCTGGAAGCAGATCAGATCTTCAAGGGTAAGCTGTTTGTAGGTGAGGGTATTAAAGGTCTGCCCGTTCTCATCCACCGCAAGCATATTGCCATACACCAACACCACATCGGGGTTTTCTTCAAAAACCTTCACCGCCGCACTGACCGTACCCGGCAGGTAGTAATCATCTGAGTTGAGCCATGCAATGATCTCGCCCGTGGCACGGGCAAAACCTTTGTTGATGGCGTCGGCTTGACCCTTATCTTTTACCGACTCCCAATGCGTCAATTTACCCGCATACTTCTTGATGATATCCACGCTGCCATCGGTGGAAGCACCATCTATTACGATATATTCAATGCGGGAATACTCCTGATGCAAGACGGAAAGAATCGTCTGCTCAAGGTATTTCGCCTGATTGTACGAGGGGGTGATAATGGAAACGAGTGTCATAGTTATGCACAGGAGCGGACTGGTGAGACCGCTCCTGTATGTTTTATTAAGCGCCCAAATCCAACCAGCGGAGTTCCCTGCCCACGGGCATATCCACCAGCGCCTTTGTACCGATGACGTTTTCGATCTCATACGGTTTGACCGCGCCCGGCGTGGCGGGGCGCAGCACATCGATCATATCGCGGGTAAAGGTTTCACCCGCCTTAATATCGCGTGCCGCACGCAGGCAACGGCGCTGCACCACCTTGGTCTCCTGCTCATTGCCGCCAATAACTTTATCTGCCGAACCCAACGCCCGTTCAAGTTGACGCGTCTCTTCGACCATGTGCGCCCACGCGGCGGGGTTCAATGCAAATTTGTGGTCTGGTCCCTCACGATCATTGCTATCGGTAAAGTGACGTTCAACCATGCGCGCACCAAGGGTCACCGCCCCCAGAACTGTCGCATTGCCGTGTGTGTGATCGGAAAGTCCAAGCACTACATCAGGAAACATGGCTGCGTAGGTCTTTAATACATTCAAATGAATGTGGTCGTAGTTTTCGAGGCTGGCAGTGTAATTGGTATTGCACTGCATTAAACACAGGTGTTTATTAACCTTGAGAATCGCATGGACGGCACGCTGCACATCTGCAATATCGGCAGCGCCGCTGGCAATGATCATCGGTTTGCCTTTCGATGCCATGTGAACGAGCGCCTCGATCCAGTCAATTTCACCGGAGCCTGCCTTGAACGCTGGTATGTACGGATCAACATGTTCAATGGATTCAAAATCGTAGGGAGATGTAAAAAAGTCGATACCAACCTTGTCACATTCCTCTTTGAGGATGGGCGTCCAACTCTGTGAGACAGATGCCGCCGCGTATACCTCGGTGACGGATTTCTTCCATGTAGCTTGATGGCTCACTTTTGAATTCATGTGATTAAAGCCGTAATCAGAAACGATCTTCGGAGCTTGAAAATGCTGGAATTTGGCAGCATCTGCCCCTGCTTCTTTAGCGAGGCGAATAAGCTGCCTGGCACGCTCCAGGTCTCCATCATGGTTTGCAGCAATATCGGCAATAAAGTAGGTGGGGTGGTTCAAACCGACAGTGTGATTATTGATCTTGAATTCCATTTTGTCTCTCCTTATTTAGATGACAGAATTTTTCAACTTTGCAGCCACAACAACAAGGTGGTCAGGCTAAAGCCATCCACAACCTTATTGTCTTTGAGCAATTGCCTGATCTCTTCTTTATTAAACCAGCGCGCTTCGGCAACTTCGTTTTCATCAAACCCCTGCACGGCTTCACCCGCCTTGCAGAAAACGATATGAAATACCTGGTTTGCATTCCCGTTCATTGGGTAGTATGTGTAGATCAATTGATAATCACTAGAGGTAAAGCCCGTCTCCTCCAATAATTCGCGGCGGGCAGCATCGGGAATGCTCTCACCCATTTCCATGCCCCCGGCGGGAATTTCCCACTCTGCCGTTCCGCTCGCATAACGCGGCACACGCACGAACATCACCTCGCCCTTTGCATTTTCCATCAGGGCGGCAACCGCCTCACGTTCAAAATCCAGCAGGTGGTATTTATCGATCACATAGCCATTCGGGAACTTCACCGTATCTTTGTACAGATTCACCCAGCGGCTCTGGTACACCACTTCCCTGTCCAACCTCTCTGGTTTCTTGAAATCATTTGGTTTCATCTTCAAGTTCTGCCTACTGTGGGTTTCTGAGTATCATTTTGTGGAAAAGTAGTGGAAAAACAAGCATTTCAAGCGGCATTTCTGTGCATAAATTCAGGAAAACCTGTGGGTAACTACCTATCAAATGTGGATAACTCAAACGGTTTAATGCGAATTTTTGTTAAAAACGCCCAATTTCTGTGGAAAAAACGCCAATAGAGTGGGGATAACTGTGGATAACTTTTGGAAAAATTGCTTAAATCTGCCTATGCCTGTTGATAACTTCGGATTTTTTGTGGATAACCCTGCTCGTATTGTGTGTAAAACTCGTCCAAACCTGTGGAAAAATTGGGCAAATCTTCACCCAATGCTGTGGATAATTTGCGGGTAGAAAGCCTTAAATTGTTGGAACGTTTAGCCACCAACCCAGAAAAATTGACCGACTTAGGGGTAATATCACCCTCACGCAAACGGAACTTACGGGCAATCTCCACCCCAAACTGATACTTACTCATCGCCTGCGGACCCACCAGGTGATACACCCCCGTCAACTCACGTTTAAGCATCTTCACCAAAGTACGTGCCGTATGGTTTACCAACATGGGACAAAAAATAACATCGGTAAACCCGCTCATACTTTTGTTATGAGTCAGATTGTTGAAGAAGAATTCCGCCAGACTGCGGCGTCCGCTTAAGCTCCAACCAAAAAAATTAACCCGCGCCACAAACGCATCAGGGTTTTCGGTAAGCACAGCCCATTCACCGCTCAGCTTTGTACTGGCATAAACGCCCACAGGGTTGGGTTTATCATCCTCTGTGTAAGCGCCGTCCTTGCTGCCATCGAAGACCGCATCTGTGGAGATGTGGGCGAATGGAATATTGTGCTGTTTGCAAGCGCGTGCCAACTGGCGGGGCAGGTCAATGTTGAGGAGTTTGGCAAGGTCTGGGGCTTCCTCACAAACATCAAGGTCGGCAAGAGCCGCGCAATTGACCACATAATCCGGCTTTGATTGGTCAAGAATTTCATTCACCGCGCCAGTTTCAAGCAGGTTATATCTCAATACCTTAAACGGCGCGTTGGAAAGCTTGCCGCGATCCACACCGATGATCTCATGCTCAACCATCATCTCCTGCGCGAAGTTAAGCCCAAGTAAACCGCTGACACCTGTGAGTAAGATTCTCATTTGCCGCAAAATTACCCTTCGAGCTTGCCCTGCTTAAACAATTCTTCAAACGGGGCAATATATTTCTTAATACCTTCCACATCCAGCCATTCAGTATTGTTATCGCTGGAATAGGAAAAGCCTTCGTTGAGTTCCTTCCCCTTATTCTTCCACGAATAACCGAACCAGGTAGCCTCGGCAGGCTGAACCACATACATCTTTTCAAGCTCAATGGTATGGCGCGCCTCATCTTCAGAGATCAGCATTTCATGAAGTTTTTCACCCGGGCGAATACCAATGATCTCCAGCTTCGCATCCGGCGCAATGGCACGTGCAAGGTCGGTCACTTTGGTGCTGGGAATCTTTGGTACAAAAACCTCGCCGCCTTCCATCTGCTCAATACTGTCGATCACAAAACGCACACCCTGTTCAAGCGAAAGCCAGAAGCGGGTCATACGATCATCGGTGATGGTGACTTTGCCAGTGGAGCGAAGTTTGAGGAAAAGGGGAACCACCGAGCCGCGACTGCCAACAACGTTCCCGTATCGGACGCACGAGAAGCGGGTTGCCGAGCCCCCGGCATAGGCATTACTCTGAATCGTGAGCTTCTCCGCCGCGAGTTTGGTCGCCCCATACAAATTCGCCGGGCTGACGGCTTTATCCGTGCTGACGGTGAGCACCTTCTTCACACCTGCATCCAATGCCGCCTCGACCACATTTGCCGTCCCCATAATGTTGGTCTTGATGGCTTCCATTGGGTTGTACTCACAGGCTGGTACCTGCTTCAGCGCCGCCGCATGGACGACGATATCCACACCATGCATGGCGCGAACCATACGATCACGGTCGCGCACATCACCAATGAAATAGCGCAGGCGCTCATCGTTGAATCCGCCCACCTGCATTTCGTGCTGCTTCAACTCGTCGCGGCTGAAGATGATGATCTTCTTCGGCTGCTTCTCTTCGAGCAGAATTTTGGTAAATTTCTTGCCAAACGAGCCGGTTCCACCGGTAACGAGCACTACTTGATTTTTCCAGTCCATGAATACTCCTTGATAATCACAGGGCGGCTAGTAAAAGCCCGACCTGCGTGAATTAATTCGACGCCTTAAACAACACAGCAGATTTCTCGATGGAAATTTCACCATCCTTTTCGAACATTTCTGCAAACTCACGCTCAACCGACTGAAACACTTCTTCTCGAAGTTCAGCAATGGATGCCATTGAGCGAATGTAAGCGATCATTGCCGAAAGGTCTGTCACGCACAAAGTATCGCGATACTCCTTCAATTCTACACGTGAAAAAAACTCCCGCAATTGTTCTTCTCCATTTTTAGATGAGAATTCAGAAGTGACAATATTTCTCTTTACGTTCCCCACCCGTTCAAGCAGATCCCACATCTCGTGCATGTGGTTTTCGCCAAGGGTGGCGGCAAACAAAACGCCGTCATCTTTCAAGACACGCTTGATTTCTTGCAGGGCTTTCTTGCGGTCTGGCACATGATACAGCATGTGATTGGCGATCACCGCATCGAAGGTTTTATCCGCATACGGCAGCGATTGCACATCCGCGTTCTCAAATTTGCAGTTACGTCCGGTCACCACCAGGTTGCGCCATGCGGCATCCAACATACCTTCGGAGAGGTCGGTCAGAGTCAACGCCCAGCCAGTTGGAATTCGATTCGCACATTCACGCCACAATTCACCCGTCCCACAACCTACTTCAAGGATATTGGCATTTGCAGGCAGGGTGGAGAGTTCATCAAAAACGAAGTTGAACCAGCCGTACGGGTTTGTACTAAACCGCTTGTGTAGCGCAACCCGCACATCCAGGTTGGATGAATTTTTGTACTGCTGCTGGGTTAAATAATCCCTGTCTGTAAAACGGGGCATTTAATTTTCACCTTTGCAGTAACTACCATCGATCACATTACGAACACTTTCGTCCAAGGGCTGTTCAATAGTTCCAAACATCTCACATATTTGCGAGCGGATCATTTTCTCGCCGATCACGCGCTTTGATAACTGCTCCAAGCGTTCGGCATTTCCGGTCATGGCATATGCCTTCAAAAACGGAAGCCACTCCACACGGTCTTCGGGGCTGTATGCAAGGCGGAAGGTTTCTTCACCCAGGGCTGCCACTTCATCCCAGTTTCCCATTTGTGCGGCAAGCTCTGCCTTTTGAAAATAATAGCACCAGTCTCGTTCCGGTTCAGCGCCAAAGATATATTCCTGAGGCACCGTCGGTTCTGCATCCAGAATCACTCCATCAATATTTGAAGAAGGCGCAGAAAGCACAATTCCTACAGGATCATGGATCGATATTAATGGTTGTGTCCCATCAAGCACATGCACGCACGAACCTGTGGTTGGCTGGCTTAGAACAAGGGTGTTTGAGTAATTAAAAATTGAAGTGTGGCTGCGGTATGTTCGCACCCACTCCCCCGTCCCGTCTACAATAGCGGGTAAATGTTCACTGTTCGGCGTCAACCCAGAGATCGGGTATACCACTGGAACAAGGCTTTGCTGCACAGGAAAGTACAACACATTCGCCGCTTCCATCAGCCCAAAGCCATCGCCTTCCATGCCCGCAATGGGATACTGAACGACCAGCGTTGTTCCTTCACGCAGGGCGGGCACGCGCCATGCCACCTGCCACCAAAATTCCTTTAATGCAGCCTCATCACGTTTCGCCTGTGTTGCGATCCCAAAATGAGCCAGCACAGCAAACACGACCAGAATGTTCAGTACAACGGTTTGAGTCCGCTTTTGCGATAGCGTCCCTACAAAAGCGGCGATGAACAACGCCGCCGCCAGCGAAACCGGAAGCCCGTAATGGGAGTATCCAACCGTATTGATGTAACGATTCGCCAGCACCGTTGGGAGGATGCCAAAGACCATACCCAGCGAACCCAGCAGCAACGCCTCTTGCTGCGCCTGAACCTGCGAGCCATCTATATCTTTTTCCTCATCTGATGCTTTAATCCACCTCTCTGAGAGAAGGACAAGCCCCACCACTGCCGCAGCAGTCAACAGACCCCCCGCCATATCCCGCAGACGCAAGTTCTGAAAGAAGATCGTGAATTGGTTGAACCATGCATCGAAGGTCAGGCTGAACAGGCTGCGGTAAAGTTGAAAGAACCATGCCATCAAAGCGGCTAACGGGCTCTCCACAAAAACGCCAAGTTGTGTACCGATATCGGTCGCCTTGCGTTCATTGGTGAAGAAAAAGATGCGGTAGATCACAAATCCGAGGGGGATGAGTGCATTCCACGCCCACAAGCGAATCGTCGCCCAGAGCCGTTTCCACATGGTTAATGAAACGCCGCGCCCAGCCAGCAGGTACAGGGCAAAGAAACGGAAGGCTTCCATGCCGATGGCGTAATCGACCAGGGCAATGTAGAGCCAACCCGTCAGCACGGCAGAGGCTAGAAGCGCAATCCGCAAGCCCAAACGTTGGGTTTGAACCGCTTTTAACGTCAAGGCAATGGATAGGGTTTGCAGGGCAAGGCTTGCCATCATCGGTTGGTATTCGATGGCGCTGATCCACCAAAAATAGCCGGGGAAGATGATGAACAGAAGCGCAGCGGTGAAGTTGAATTTTCGCGCATTCTTCCAAAGAATGTTGAAGATCCACAACGCGCCGAGAGCCGCCGCGCCGCGCCAGAGGTAAATGCCAATATGCCACGGCAGGGGATGATTCCCCAGCAGCGAAAAATACCATTCAAAAAAGTAGCCGCGTGCGGGTCTATCGATGCGGAACATTTCGTGGAAGATCTTTACCCCGCCCGCCATGCCATCGTAGATGTAGTACCAATCATCAGTGTAATACGTCAAGTTGCCAATGTGCGGCAAATACACAATGGCAGAAAGAAGCAGGAGAAAGAGGGTTTCAGGGAGGTGTTTTTTCATGAAGATTGGAGATTAGAGATCGGAGATTGGAAGCGAATCCATTATTAATTACCAATCTCCAATTACTATTTGCGGATCACGATCAACGGGTATTGCCCATTCTCGGCAAAGAATTTGGGAAAGATGCCTTCGAGCCAGAAGACGAAACGCAGGAATACCCGCCCGCCAAAGGGACGCACGAACCAGCGCATGATGCGGGTGCTCATGCTGCGCCACGGTTTGATCTCAATCGTCATCTTCGAGCCGATCTCTTTTTTCAACCACTCCGGGGTCATCTTTTGGACGAATGTTCCGGCAGGGTCTTCTTCGGTCAGCCATTCTTTCTTTTTCTTTTCAGATCGTCCTGAAAGTTTGCGCATTAAACCGATGAGCGGTTCTGCCATGCGGATGAGCAGCGGGTTATGCCAGCCGTTGATGATTGCGGCTGTGCGACCCGATGCAAGGACGCGATGAATTTCGGCGTAGGCTTTGGGGTGCTCTGGCAAGGCAAGATGGTGAATGGCGTGCATGGAAACTGCGCCATCGAAAGAGTCCTTTTTAAAGGGCAGGTTGGCAAGGTCGCCGACAACAAACAGACCGTGTTCGCCAATGCGGGTACGGGCTTCACGCAGGGCTTGAATGGAAATATCAAGACAGATGCGTTTTTCGTAGCCGGCTGAATAGGTTTTGTATTCTTCGTATTGAACGGGACCTGAACCGGCGTCGAGCATGAATTTACCAGTGGGAATTAATCCATTCATCGTGCGCAAGCGTGTCTTATGGACGTATTCGCGCGAGACGGGACGCAGGTCTTCGTAGCGGGCGTTCTGATAGTGCCCGTCATCTTCCTGCTGCCAGCCGACTTCGTCATAAAATTCGCGGACTTTTTGTTTGGTTTCGTTGGTCATTTTTTATTCTCTACTATCTTTTCTTTCTTCTTTCCTCTTTGGTTTGTGAGAAAGAAGAAAGAGGAAAGAAGTTATTTTTCCCAAGTAAACGGCTCGCCTACCAAAAAGCCAAAGGTGTCTTTGAATTGCGCCATACCTTCTTCGCTTAGAACTTTTTCAAGCGTCCATACTTCAAGATCGTCCCAGAAATTCATTAAACGCCACGGGAAGGGGCGCGGATATTCGAAGAAGAAGCGGTAGGCATAGTTCCAGGCAAATTCAATTTGCTTTTCGGTCATTTGGTGGGCGGGAATGTCTGCCAATACTTTTTCAAGGGTGGCGTAATATTCTTCCCAGGTGTTCGGGTCGAGGGTGATGCCACGCCCGCGATAGTGGGTTTGCCCGCAAGAGATGACGGGGCGTCCGTTCATGGCGGTTTCAAGCCCAACGGTGGTGGTGTATGCCAGACCCACATTGGCGATCTCGATCAAGTCATAGGTATTGATGTTATCCAAAGCGCCGATGACGTGAATATGGTTCGGCATTTCGGGCAACGCCTCTTTCACCACCGTCCCCATGGATTTGGCTTGCGGCACCAGTTTTTCGCCCGGGTGAACTCGGATGACGAGTTGAATATCCGTACGTTTGGCAAAGTATTGAACTGTTTTCGTGATCCACTCGGTCATCGAAGCGGCGAAGATATCGCGTCCCAGCGTGAGGCTGTCGCCCAGCACGTTGGCGGCGAGCATTACCACGGGGCGATCATCCAAGCCCAGCATCTTGCGGGTTTCATCTGCACCTTGCGAAGAGACGTATTGCCAAAGTCGTTTTGATTTGCCCCACACGCGCGCGCCTCGGCGGGCATTTTCAAGGTCTGCCACACGCTCGAACATTTCTTCGGTGACGGGCAGGTTACAGCGTGCCTCCACCAAATAGTCGGTATCTTGCTGCATGATGGATGAGTTCTGCGCCAGCCAGATCTGTTCGCGCTGGTCGTTGAATTCATAGGTCACTGCGTCAATTCCAAGGTAACGCGCCACACGGAAGATCATTCCCATTTCAAGGATCAGTCCGTTTGGAATCAAAATCACATCGGGCTTGTTCATTTGCATCCACGCCAGAGCGGCTTTGGCGGCAAACGTGTTCCGTTCCAGGCGCAGGTCGTACAAGGCGCGCTCATCCGCGTTGTTCATATCCACTTCTTCGCGCATGAGAGTGTATTGACAATCCCACAGGGAAATCTCTTTGATATCTGCCAGAATTTTTTCCGGCAGGTCATTCTGCCGAACCGCCCGCAACGTCCCATGAGCAGTGCGGGAAGAAGTCTGCATATCCAGCATCGAAACATGCTTCACCAGCGGGTTCATAACCTCCAGCGCTTCATGGGTGTGCATAATACGCTGACGCTGAGTGAACTTATCCTTTTCTTTGTGCCATTCGGAATACGGCAAGGTTAGCAGGGTTACATCATGCCCCATACCCGCCAAGACCAAACCAAGATAAGCCGATTGCTCGATCCAATAATGAAGCGTGGAAAAGAATAAAACCTTCTTCCCTTTTGAAGCCTTATCGGCATACGGCTTAACGACCTTCACCGCATCTGGCAAAGATTTCAACAAACGAGTCAGGTTATAGTGATCTTTGCGCGGACGATTCTTGGAGCGCAGCATCCAATCGATCTCGGCGGTAAAAGGCAGGTCGCCTAAAAATTCTCGGAGGGGATTTGTTTTTGCCATGGGGTAATTGGTGATTGGTAATTGGAGAGTAGTAATTATCCGTTATCAATCACTACTCTCCAATCTCTATTCACTACTCTCCGATTTTCTCGATCTTCCAATTCAATCTCGGTCGCACCGGTCCTACACGCGGCTCACCCCATTGCGTACCCGGCGCGCCAGAAATATCCACATTGAACGCCAACGCGTTCTCATCCATAAAGTAACGGCGCACGCCGAACGAACTGGCATTCACGCCCACGGTGTAACGCCCTTCGTTAAAAATATCGGCAGGAATTTCAGCGCGGCTGATGTAGCGCCCTGCGCTGCGTGTGTCAAATTTATCGTATAACTCTGGCGAGTCGGTATCGAATGAGGTAAACACATACTCGCCGCGTACCGTGCTGATATACAACCCCACCCGCAACCCAGTGACGGAAGAATCGAGTTTATATTCGAACTCAACTGTGACCGGTTCAGTGGAACGCACCGTATCGACAACCTTCCCGCTTCTTTCTTTAACTTTGAGGCTGATCGGCGTAAAGGGCATTGCCGCCGCTGGAACCTCGTCCGCCTCCCAAGTGCGCTCACCCGCCTGCGACTGCCCCGAAGAGAGATAGTAATCCACAGCTTCTTGAGTCGGTCCACGCATAATGAGTTGACCTTTATTTAAAACAATCGCTTCCTGCGTGAGACGCAAAATAGCAGACATGTTATGGCTGACGAACAAGACGGTGCGTCCCTGTTGGGCAACATCACCCATTTTGCCAAGACACTTCTTTTGGAATTCGGCATCTCCTACGGCGAGCACTTCATCCACCACGAGAATTTCCGGCTCGAGGTGCGCCGCCACAGCAAAAGCAAGGCGAAGGTACATGCCTGATGAATAGCGTTTGACGGGTGTATCAATGAACTGATTCACTTCTGAAAAGTCTACGATCTCATCAAACTTCGAATCGATCTCGGAGCGTTTCATACCCAAAATTGCGCCGTTCATGTAGATGTTCTCGCGTCCGGTCAATTCGGGGTGAAAGCCGGTGCCCACTTCGAGCAGTGAGCCAACCCGTCCGCGCACAGTGACAGAGCCGGTGGTCGGTTCGGTGACACGCGAGAGTATCTTGAGCAGGGTGCTTTTTCCCGCGCCGTTACGCCCAACAATGCCGAGCACTTTACCTTCTTCAAGGTCGAAGGAGATGTCCTTCAATGCCCAAACATAGTTCTGGTTCATACGCCGGTCAGACTTGCCGATCATCGCCTTTGCAAGGCGGAGAGGAGCCGAGACCGTATCCACGATCACGTCGCGCAGCATGTTGTAACGGAATTTTGTCTCCGCTGCGCCGATCTTGTATTGCTTGCCAATGTTTTTTACTGAAATCGCTGTTGTCATAGGGTGATTAGTAATTGGTAATTGGAGATTGGCAGTTACTAATTACCAATCTCCAATTACTATATGGTATCCGCGAAGGTCTTTTCCATGCTCTTGAAGTAGAAAAGCCCAGAGATAAAGATCAAAATCGAAATTCCAACGGAAACCCACAACGAGAGGTCGGGTCCGTTGCCGACGCCGAGCAGCGCCCAACGGAAGCCGTTGACGACGCCTGCCATGGGGTTGAGCGAGTACAAGATCTGCCACTGCTCCGAGATCACAGAGGCGGAATAGGCTACGGGTGTAGCAAACAGCCAAAACTGAGTCAGAAACGGGAGGGCTTGGTTTACATCCCGATATTGCACATTGATCGCAGACAGCCAGAGGGCAACGCCCAGCGCCGTCACGATGGCAAGCAGGAGAAAGAGCGGCAGGGTCCACATCAAATGCCAGGCGGGTGTAACTTGATAGTAGAACATCAAGCCGACAAGGATGACAAAAGCGATGGCAAAATCGACCATGCCTGCAAAGACCGAGGCAGTGGGCAGAATGAGACGTGGGAAGTAGATCTTCGTCACCATGTTCTGGTGTGCCACCAGCGAACGGCTGCCCTGATTGAGCGCCGTGACAAATAAGCCCCACGGTAAAAGCGCCGTGAATGAAAAGACGGGGTAGGGCACGCCCTCGGTGGGGAGTTTGGCAACGCGATCAAAGAGGAAGGTGAAGACCAGCATGGTCATCACCGGTTGAACCACTGCCCAAGCCATGCCAAGCAGAGTCTGTTTGTATTTCACTTTGATATCGCGCCAAACCATGAAAAAGATCAGTTCGCGGTAGATGAACAGGTCGCGCAGGTTAAGCGCCGCCAACCCTTTGGAAGGCTGGATGTAAACGGTTTGGGGTTCGTGTTTTGTAAGTTCGGTCATGGGGAGTTGAAGGTTGAAGGTTGAAGGTTGAAGGTGATTTTACTTGCCACCTTCAACCTGTACCCTGCAACTTATTTTATTTTGTCTCGATTCGCTTTGAACCATTCGATGGTGCGTTTCATGCCTTCTTCAAATGAGATCTGTGCGCTCCAGCCAAAGAGTTCTTTGGCACGGCTCACGTCCAACCCGCGACGGGGCTGCCCATTGGGCTTATCGGTCTGCCAGGTGATCTTGCCTTGGAAACCGGTCAATTTGGCAACCATCTCTGTCAGGTCTTTGATGGAGATTTCGTAGCCAGAGCCGAGGTTGACGGGCAGGTCGCCGTTGTAGTTTTCAGCGGCGGTGATAATGCCGTCGGCGGCATCTTCCACGTAGAGGAATTCGCGGGTGGGAGAGCCATCGCCCCAGGCGGGCATCTCCTTGTCGCCGCGCTCGCCTGCTTCTACTGCTTTGCGGATGAGCGCCGGAATGACATGTGAGGTCTGCAAGTTGAAATTATCACGCGGACCGTAGAGGTTGACCGGCAGCAGGTAAATGGCATTGAAGCCGTATTGTTGGCGGTAGGTCTGCGCTTGCACAAGCATCATTTTTTTGGCAAGCCCATAGGGGGCGTTGGTTTCTTCGGGGTAGCCATCCCAAATGGCATCTTCTTTGAAGGGTACGGGGGTGAACTTGGGGTAGGCGCAAACCGTGCCTGTGGCAACGAACTTGCCAACACCATGTTTGTATGCCTGGTGCATGAGTTCCACGCCCATGATCATGTTGTCATAGAAAAATTCGGCGGGGTGTTCGCGGTTGGCACCAATGCCGCCTACGTTGGCAGCCAGGTGAATGACGACCACGTTTTTCGGGTCTACCCCTTTGAGAACGTCGGTGTAAAGGCGTTCAATGGCTTCACGTTGGGTCAGATCGTAGTCTTTCTTGCGCGGGATGAAAATATCTGCCGCGCCGCGTTCTTTTAACTTTTCCACCACGAACGAGCCGAGGAATCCGCCGCCACCGGTGACGACTACACGTTTGTTATTCCAAAAATTTTCTGCCATGTTTTCTCCATTTTATTCGTCATTGCGAGGGCAATGCTTTTAGCCCGAAGCAATATCCGCCTTGAACATAAGATTGCTTCGTCGGGAAGAGCAGCCTCCTCGCAATGACAAAATATTATTGCACAATAAACTGCGCGTTTCTATATCGATCTTCGGTTGGGTTGCGGATCAAGCCGCTCTTCAGAGCAAATAAAACTTCGCGCACGCCGTTATCTATATCAAAAGAAGTTTCAAAACCAAGATTGTCCCTTATTTTTGCGAAAGACACGGTCACATCACGCATATCACCGCCAAAGGTCAGGTCTTTGTATTCAACCACAGTCTCAGGGATGCGTTTGAGAACGAATTTCACAATATCATTTTTTGAATAATTACCTTTGTCCGTTCCAAGATTGAAAATTTGCCCTTGAACTTTTGAGCGTTCCGCATTCAACCCCAGCATCACTCCATTTACCGCATCACGGATATGAACAAAGGAACGGGAATACCCCCGCTGATAGATGATAAGTTGGCGCTTTGTAAACGCTTCGAGTACGAACTGATTAACAATGAGATCAAAACGAGGGCGGGGGGAAAGTCCATACAGGGTGGCAAAGCGAAAGATCAGAGGAGCGCAGGTGGAATCTTTTTGAGAGAGCAGGTATTCCTCTGATGCGATCTTCGTTTCAGCATAAAGTGATTGGGGGTGAAGCGGCGTATCTTCGGTGACGGGTTTGCCGTCTTCTGCATAACCATAGTTGCTATAGGTGGATGCGTACACGAATCGTTCCACGCCCAAATCTGCAGACTGCTCGAAGACCATTTTCGTCGCTTCGACATTGTACTTCCAGGCAACCTGTCTGCCAACAGCCTGACATGCTGGGAAGCCAACAATCCCCGCAAGATGAACAACTGCATCCGGCTTTTGCCAGTCGCTTTTGCAGGCATCTCGAATAACGCGCGATTCGGTCACGTCTGACTTGATGAAGCGGAAGTTGGGGTGGCTCATGAACGGCAGAATGCTTTCGCCGCCAAAGAGCAAAGAGTCGAGGATGGTAACCCGATAATTTTGGCGTAACAGTTCCGAGGTCAGGAGAGAGCCGATATACCCCGCACCGCCAGTAATCAGGATGTGGCGCTCTGTCATTCCAAGCCCTCCAGCTTTATGCGGTATCCATCCAGGATCAAGGCAGGCGCTTTTTTGTCACTTACGACTGAAACACCCTGCTCTATGCAGGTCAGTTTACAAATATCTGCTACATCACCAGAACCGACGATCCGTACACTTTCATATCCAGCGTTTTTTACCTTGACCAGTTGATCCTTCACTTTTTGACGTGTTCGTCTGTACACAGAAAAGGATTGCTCAACATAATTGACTGCCAGTTTGGCGCGCAAAGCCAATCCTTCAGGTGTAATAATGTAACGGAGTTTCTTTCGCTCGGCGCGGGCAACCTTGACAGCCCCCTTGGCAACAAGACGCTTTAAATGCCAATTGACCGTCCCAACCGCCACGCCGAGTTGGGTTGCGAGAGTGGATTGGTTGACGTCGGGGTCACTTTCGATCTGCTCCAGAAGGGTAAGTTCGCGGAGTTCTTCGTTTGTTGATTCAACACTCATGGGTTATAATTCCAAAATTCAGCAACTGAATTATAACTCAATTTTTTTTGACAGAGACAAATCACCTAAATGACATCTAATTCCATTTTTGACAGTGCGGGAAAGCTTTACCAACAAACTCATATCGAACATTGGAATCGTATTGCCCAAAAGCGTGACACATGGCACAGTATGGGAAAGTGGTACCACAAGCGTTTGGTCGAGTATTACCAATTTCTGGTTCCGCCTAATCAGCGCATTCTTGAGATCGGGTGCGGCATGGGCAGTTTAATCTCACACCTGAAACCCTCACACGGCGTGGGTGTGGATTTTTCCCCCGAAATGATCGCGCGCGCAAAACAACGCCACCCTGAGATCGAATATCACGAGATGGATGCGCATGACCTTTCGAATCTGAACGGCGAGTTCGATATCATCATCCTCTCGGATGCGATCAATGATCTATGGGATGTTCAGCAAGTATTGGAGCAGGTACGAAAGTTTTGCACGCCGCACACACGCATTATCTTTAATTTCTACAGCCACCTTTGGCAATTACCGCTTACCTTTGCTCAAAATTTCAACCTGGCTTCCCCCATGCTCACCCAAAACTGGCTGACCGTGGACGATGTAAACAACCTGTTACTTCTTGCAGGGTTTGAAACCATCCGCACATCCACCGAAGTTCTATTTCCAATGCCGCTTGGCGGTTTTGCAAACAAATACCTTGTACGGTTGTGGCCTTTTCAAGGGTTAGCGCTATCAAATTTTCTTGTTGCACGCCTTGCCGGACAGCCTGTTGAAAAACCGAGCGTCTCAGTGGTGATCGCTGCGCGCAACGAAGAAGGCAATATCAAAAATATCTTTGAGCGGGTTCCGCAAATGGGGTCAAAAACGGAGATCGTTTTCGTTGAAGGTCACTCACGCGATAAGACCTTTGAAACGATCGAAAAAGAAATGGCGCTTCACCCCCAAACCCCAAGCCTGCTCTTTCGCCAACCCGGCATCGGCAAGGCGGATGCCATCCGCCTTGGGTTCGAGAAAGCCACCGGCGATATTCTCATGATCCTTGATGCAGACCTGACCGTCCCGCCGGAAGATTTGCCGCGTTTTTATGAAGCCATCGCCTCGGGCAAGGGAGAATTCATCAACGGGGTACGGCTCGTCTACCCAATGGAAAAAGAAGCGATGCGGACGTTAAACTTCATTGGTAACAAGTTCTTCAGCCTTGCCTTCTCGTGGCTGCTGGGACAATCCATCAAAGACACATTATGCGGAACCAAAGTGATGTGGCGAAAAGATTATGAGGAGATCGCAGCCAACCGTTCCTATTTTGGCGATTTCGACCCCTTTGGCGATTTCGACCTGATCTTTGGGGCGGCAAAACTCAACCTGAAAATTGTAGACCTGCCCATCCGCTACCGTGAACGCACATACGGCACAACCAACATCTCGCGCTGGAAACATGGGCTGTTGTTATTCCGCATGGTGGCTTTTGCGGCGCGAAGAATCAAGTTTGTATAAATCAGAAACAGATAGGGACTCTCATGACAACGACCAAACTTAAGTTACTGCCATACAAAGACTACAAAGGCGTTGAAAAAATCTACTCGGTAATTTTTTATTACCTGCCAGTTTTTGGCGGCATGTACCGCCGCCGCGTAGAATTGTGCCTCGATCAATGCCGGGGCGGCGAGAACATTCTCGAAGTTGGCTTTGGCAGCGGGCTTACCTTTTTAAACCTGAACGAAAAATATAAAACGATCCATGGTTTAGACCTGACCTGTGATGTGAACGTCATCAAAGAAACATTTGCTTCACATAACATCAACCCGGATCTGCGCAATGGAAATGTACTTGAGATGCCGTATGAAGATAATTACTTCGATACGGTTTTGCTCATCAGTATTTTGGAACACCTCAAACCAGCAGAGCTTGAACAGGCATTCAAAGAGATCAAGCGCGTTCTAAAACCCGGCGGGCAGATCGTTTACGGCGTACCTGTTGAACGTCCCTTCATGGTGCTTATGTTCCGGCTACTTGGGTATAACATCCGCGAGCATCACTTTTCCACTGAAATTCAGGTGCGTGAAGCTGCCGAAAAAGTTTTTAAGAAAAACTCTGTATACGCCATGAAAGCCACTCCATCCTTTTTTGGAAGCGTGTACGAGATCGGGAATTTTTCAAAGCAGGCAAAATGAGCATCCGACTGGAGCAGCATAAAGACCTGATCGACAAGAACAGGGAACTTTGGGAACGCAAACCACTGCTGCGGACTGTGTATGTGGAGCTTTACAAAACCATGCAAAGCCGCCTTAGTACAGTTCCCGGCATGGTGGTGGAATTGGGCTCTGGCATGGGCAGTATTAGTGAAGTCCTGCCAAACTGCATCCGTACAGACCTCTTCCCCTACCCATGGCTCGACCGGGTTGAAAACGCCTACAAATTGACCTTTGAGAATGAGAGCGTATCCAATTTATTGATGGTGGATGTATTTCATCACTTGCGATATCCGGGTAACGCCCTCCGTGAATTCTTACGGGTGCTGCCAAGTGGAGGGCGGCTCATTATGATGGAACCAGGTCTCGGTATTTTGGGGCGGTTCATCTATGAATGGCTGCATGTGGAGCCGGTTGGAAAACCGCAAGAAGTAACATGGGACGCACCCGCAAACTGGTCCGCTACAGATATGGATTACTACGCCGCCCAGGGCAATGCCACATGGATATTTGAGCAGCACCGTTTTATGGATAAATTGAACGATTGGAATTTACTGGAAGCCCGAGAAATCGCCGCGCTGGCATACGCTGCCTCAGGTGGATACTCCGGTCCGCAGTTGTACCCAACCGGCGCATACCACGCCGTCAAAGCATTGGAAAAAATAATGCAGCCCCTGCCCAAGCTGTTTGCAACACGTTTACTTGTGGTACTGGAGAAAAAATGAAAGAGTGCGCTGATCAGCGCACTCTTTCATAAATATACACTTGTGGGTTGACGGCAGTAAGTGACACTCGCGGCATATAGGGAGGCAACTCATATGTGAATGAGGCTATTAATTCATAGCTTTCCACCTCTCCTGCAAGCAAACGCTTGAAAAAGTCACATTCCACGGGGGTGGTGGCACAGATCGAGTCGGTGTAGAAACGGTCGTAGGTCAGGCTGTCGATCACGAAATAATCTGTATCCCGTTCCAACAGTCCCTGTTCGCCGAGGTTGTACTCAAACCGACCACCGGTGGGGACAGTATCCCCTTCCCACTCCACAAAGTAGATCGGGTAGTTATGCGCGCGCATAAAACGCCCTTTTTCTACATAAGGCGGATACAGCGTGTACTCGATGCTTTTTTGATAGCCTTTAATGGTTGCAATGTACGCCGTGGCAGGGATGCGCGAATCGTTTGTAAACAACAGGGCAATACTTGCCAGCCGAAGCGTGGAGTAAACAAGACCAATGATCAGCGCAGTGAAAACCAACGGGCGGACAAAACCCCAGCCGTTATTTTGAGAAAGAACGAGAACTTCATCCACCCATAATGCACTCATGATGGCAAGGAAAGGTATGAAAGGAATGAAGTACCGCCCAATGTAATTAATGGAGATCAAGAATGGCAAGTCAAAGATCAATACAGTTAAAAGAAATGCGCCAATGGCTGGACCCTGTCCATTCGCAAATTCAGCCTTGCCGAACAGCCACAAAACCCAGCGGATGGCAAACCCAAGATACCCAGCCAGGAACAGGTAATAACAAAATACACCCACCGCTGATCTGAAAATAGCCCATTGACCGAACACACCATAAGGAGAGCCTGAGTTGAATCCGTAATCCGTGAGGTTACGCAAGGCAGGCAATACTCTTGAGAAATAATCAATCGGGGCTGCAAAAGCGATGGGCGTACCCAGCCCATATCCCAAATAAGACACCAGACCACCAAGAACCAATTTACCCGCCATGGCAAGCCAGTTCTTCCGCAACTCTGTGTGGTTGGCAAAGATATAAGCAAGCACCGGCAGGATGATCAAACTTCCGCCAGTGTACTTGCTGGAAGCCGCCAACCCAACCGATAAAAAGGATAGATACAGCCAGCGCATGGATAAGTTCTGCTGATATTTGATAACAAAGTAAACCGAGAGGATCGTGAAGAACTGCAAATACAGGTCGTTGTGAGCAAAGCGACCGTTCTCTGCCGCAATACTGCTCGCCACGTACAACAACCCAGCCAGAGTTGATGCGCCTTTGCGCATACCGATTGTCCGTGCAAGGTAGTAGATAAGAACTCCGGCTAACGCGCCAAGAAAAGCAGAGAAAACCCGCGCCGAGACAATGAAAGCAAAATCTGATTTACCCATCCCATAGGTGATCGACCCAATTGCATACATCACATACTTTGGCAGGGACGGATAGTTATAGTCTGGTTCGTTTACATCGAAAGTGATCTCGCCGCGCAGAGCGCTGCTAGCTCGCCAAACCAGTTCATCGGGATTCCAAAGCGCGGGCGCACCCCAGCTAATTCCGGGCAGGGAGGCGGCAAGGAAAAGCCCAAAGATCAACAATGGCGGAATGATTTCTCGGAGTGTTTCGGGGGAAAAAAAAGTCTTTTTCATAGCACAACCTATGGGGTTGGAGATGGGGGACAATTAAGCCCCTGCCAGGGAACTTCAGCCATGGCTTGCGCCTGCCCTGTCACCTGCACAACAAGAGCGCGGATGCCCACCGCTTCACGGCAGCCAAGGATCAAAACATCTGCGGCATGGGGAAAATGGGATGGAGCTTCGTCAAGAACCATGAATGCCCAGGTATTCTCAGAACCAATGTAACGAAATTGAATGCGATCAAAGTCACGGGTACGCAGGAGGAAATCATTATCATCGCCCCAGTAATCTCCCTGCTCATAGAATGATGGGAACAAGGCGCGTCCGTATAAAACAACGCCATTCCCGTCGTTCATAAAGGCATCTAAATTTTCCAAAGAAAGGGTCTCGCCGGAATAAAGTTGAAGCCCCTGCGAGGCATGGGCGGCAACGATCTCACGCGCATTCATAGGGGGATACACTCTGGGTGTAAGCCGCTCTACAATGGGCAAAGACAAGCCCAAAACAAGGAAAGAGGCGATGACCCATATCCAGCCCGCAGGTGTGGATTTTTCGTCGGGCTGGGTTTCCTCAGCCTTTTCCTTTACGCCTCCAAAAGCGGATGAGAGGAGAGTGGTGGCGGCAACGATGCCGAGGGCATAGTAAAACAGAATCACCCAATCGACGGGCAGCATGAAACGCCAGCCGGAAATACGCCCAACCACTACACTAAAGTTATAGCCGAGGTGTGCCAATAGCGGCAGGATCCCCAACCAGCCAAATTTACGAAGAGAACGCCCCAAGCCAAGCGCAATGATAAGCAGTGCGGCGATAAACAAAACGCTGGAAACAGGGTCCAATGAAAAAACGGGGGTTCCCCACAAATGAAATGTTTTGACATATGTCCGCAGATCATAGAGTTGAACAGACAAGGGAAGATATAACAAGGAGATGATCTCGTTGTGGATGAAATATGAACCATACACACGGGCGAGTTCATCAGGGTTTTCAAGGATGAATTGAACGATCAGCGATTGAATGCGTGCGTAGTAGATATCTTCAGTTTCACCCGGGCGAATTTCAAGGTCGGCATCTGAGACGTAGCCGCTGGCAAGAGTGGAAACATAAAACTCGGAATTTTCCACGCCCCAACGACCGGTAACACTATGGTTGCGCAGCACCCACGGGGCGACAACGATAGCCAGCCCCACCCCAAACAGGAGCGATTTACGAATGAAATACAAAAACCTTTTGGAGTCGGTTAAAAAGATGACGAGCACAAATACAGGGATGAGTAAAAGCGCCTGACTGCGGATGAGGATCGCCAGACCCAAGCCTGCGCCCGCGAGAATGCCAAAATAGCCCGGGCGGTCGGGCGAGCGCAGCCAGTTGACAAAAAGAAATACCGCCAGCAGAACAAGGAACATCATCGGCATATCTGCCAGGATCAATTTTGAGTGCGAGACTTCGATGATATTGGTGAGCGCAATGGAGTTCCGTTCACGCAAGATCATCAAAACTGCCAACATCACGCCAGACATCCGTCCGCCGAAGCGGGAAGCAAGCAGGTATGCCAGCACAGGCGCCAATGCAAGAAAGAGCGTTTGCAAAAGCAAAATCAGATCATAAGACTGCCCCGATACGGTGTGTAAAAACGTCAAAAAGAAAATGTAAAGCGGGCGCAAAATAAAGGGGTTGTTCTCGGGCGCGCCGATCAAAATATTTTGGGACACCTCGTCGTAAAAAGCGGCGTCTGAATATGGGTAGTATTCAAAATTGGGCGGGGTAGGCTCAGGGTTGAAATAGCTATGGTCAAGCAGGGGTTCCTGTTGCCAGGTTAAGGCTGCCGCCACCCAAATGACAACACAAAGCAACACATCAAGCCGAAGGGGGATGCCAAAACGTTCACCGACATTCTTTGCAAACGTTTCAATCTGATTGCCCCACAACAAGAAGGGAAGACCAAGCCCCCACGCAAACAGGACTTGAAGAAACAACACCGGCGTGCCCGGCGAATGCCAGCCGTACTTTTGCGGGGTGATACCCACTTGCGACCACAATACCCAGAAAGAAAATGCCGCAATGACCGCAAAAGCAATCCCTGCGAGGGTGATCTCTTTTTTGTGTTCACGAAGGGTTGCCCAGTCCAATCGCTGCCCACGGTATATGAATTGAGCCAGGAGGGTTTGCAAACCGAACAAAAAGACAAGTTGAACGATGGGCAGGGCACGTTCTGCAATGGCGGCATATTGAGGTTGAGCGTCGAAAGGGTACAACAGGAACAAGCCGCCTGATACAAACGCTGTCACGGATATGAAATTTATCGCAAATGATGTGGAACGTTTGGCGAGCCGATCATTCACTTGCAGAACCGAACGCTCAAGCGATTGGGCCGCAAAAAGAAAGCGGACAGACGCCAACAGCATTGGCGCAAAAAAGATGAATGCCGCCCCAAGCAAAGTAAGACGCGGCAGAGAATAGCCGAATAAAAATGCGTTTTTGGGGTCTGGCGGGATCATCAATAAAGAAGCGATCACCCATCCGGCTTCAAGCGCCCCCAGCAAAACATAGAAGAGCAACAAACGTCTTTTCAGCATTGCACTTTTTTCCATCAGCGTTTGGGCTGAGACGCAAAAACTTTTATCAGGGTCACGGCATCCACACGGATATCGCCGGTTTTGAATTCAGGGCGCAGCACGTGTTCAACCCTGCGGAATTCATCGTCCAGATGTTCGATCACATCGAATTCCACACCGCCAAAATTCGATTCAAACTCGCGGCGGTAATCGTTCAAACGATAGCGATTCAGGTTGCTGGTGGGGTTTAAAAAGTTACGCCAAACCGGCTCGGAATATTTAAGCATCTCAAACGGATATTTGAAGTAATGATCACGCAGGTCTACAAAGTGCAAATGGATGCCGCTCGGCGCGGTCAGTTTTGCCAATGCGGTTGTAATACCCGGCACATCGTCCAGATGTTCAAAGACCGAAGTACTGAGAATAACATCCACTTGCAATATCTGCTTCTGGATGGACTCCTCACGGATATCACCGTGCAACAAGGTGATAAATTCGCCTCGCGGCTTCACCTCGTCCTGCTCCACTTTCAGGTAGCGTTCATACGCTGGAAGCAGTTCACGGTTGCGTTCTGTATCCAGCAGAACGAAATGATCGCACAAAACCACATGCGCCGCACCGCGCTTGAGCAGGTCTACGCCGACGGCGAAGCGCCCGCCATAGCCGAATACGAGGATGCGCTTTCCGTCAATGGAAATGTTCTTTTCTGCGAGCGTTTCAACATAGCGGGTTGAAGCTGCAAACGGGTCTGTGGATTCAAGCCCGGGCTTAATGATCCAGCGTCGTTTAAGCAGAAAACGGGCAAGCCCTTCGGGCATGAAGTGGCGTAAGAGTCGAAGGAGGAGGTAGCGAAGATTCATGAGGTGATTTATTTCCTTGGCGGAATATATTGCGAGCAGTCATCCGGCACGGGTTTGGGTACAAGCAGCATCACATTGACATCCTTGTACGTTTGAATTTCCTGATAATAACAAAGCACGGGGATGGATACCCAATCTACCCAGGCGTTGTTTTCCTCGCCGAATTCGTAGGCGCTGTCTTTGAGCGGAGTTCGCAAAATTTCAGTAACGATGAGTGAAAAACGCTGGTTGGTAATATCCCTGTAGAAATTGGAGTAGTACTCATAATTGGAACTAAGCGCTTCGTTCATAAGCACTTTTTTCTCGTACTCGGTGACGAATTGGGAGACATGAATATCACCAAATGCCAGCAACTGCCTCTGATCCATAAAAAGCACTTCGCCGTTCGGTTCAAACTCATCCACGGCTTCTTGAATTTCGGTCAGTGCGGTGCTCACAGCTTCATCATTGGGCAGCATATCAAACGGCTTTGCGTCTGTCTGGTCGGTGAGCAGCAAAATGGTCTTCATCTCGCTGCCGTACTCGTTGGAGCGCAACTCCATCAACGGCACGAACGCCGGAATGACCAACGCCAACACGAGGACAACTCGAACCCAAACGGGCATTTCATTTTTCAGAACTACATCCCTGCCGCCATTCATCCATGCGATGAAAACGGTGAACGCCAAGCCGATCAGGAACATATCCATGTTGTGCAGGTCGCCGCCGCCGCCGATCTTGGTACTGGCAACCAAGCCCACAGCCAGGAATGCCAGCAATGGTCCCCACACCGCAAGGTTTTGCCAGAGATTTAACTTCCATTTTTTTGAAGCCAAAAGCCAAAAGAGGAACAACAATACCGGCAGAACAGCGATCACCAAACCAAGCAGAATGCCCGGTCCGAAGGTGGGGTTGGGCAGCAGGCGATACCAAAGCAGTTGCTGGTCGGTGACGGCGTATTCTACAAAATCGGGTGTCAAGCCAGTTTCGGTGATTTGCTCGGTGACATCGATGGTGGTGATAGGTGCGGCAGCTTGTGGGGCTGAAGCCGCTTCGGCGGGCGAGAGCGCAGACAAAGCGAGGCGAATGAGCGGCATGATCTTGGGTAAGAGGAAGCCGCCAAATGCGCCAGCCAAACCCAGGGTGATCGCCCGAACCCAATGGGTACGATCAGGCTTTCCGTCGGGGGTTGAGGCGCCAGCCAATTCCAGCATACCGATCCATAAGCCCGGGGCAAACAGCCATGTAAAACGACTCGCCTGTGCAAAAAGTCCGGCATAGATGACGATGGGAATAGCCAGCCAAAACGGTTTACGCCACGCAAAAATGGTAAGAGCGGCGGCGAGAACAAGCGGCGTGTGAATGGGTCCCTGCCGCAGGAAGAGAAAGACCCACAAGATCAGGAGCATCCAGATGCGCGTATTTTTTTCGGCAACGATGTAAGCGGCAAGCCCAACCAGAAAATAAGGCAGGATCAGCGTAAGCCCCACCCATAGGCGCACCACTTCGATGGTGACGTTTGGAATGAGAAACGGAATGCCGCCCACGAGCAACCGTCCGGTGTCGAGCAGGACATAAATATCCTGGTCTTCTCCAACGCCATAGCGGTCGCGCCCAAAACGGGTGGAGTAATCCCACAGGCGGTTGCCTTCAGACCAGCCCAAAGAGAAGGGGTAGCTTGTAACATCCTGCAAAGAGATGGCAATGGTGAAAATGCTGGCGGTAAGGATAAGGGTGGTGAGGAAAGGTTTCCAATCAATAAGCGCGTTACTGCGGGTTAAGAAAAAAGAAATAAGAAAGGTTGTGAATACCCACAGAAACAGGCGGAAGTAAACGCCGTGAAAAACGATTCCCCACATGGTGCGCTGCAAAAATAAAAACGGAAAAATAAGCAGGGCAAAAGCGATCAGCCAATTTAAGGCAGGGAAGCGATTACGAAGCGGAATGATCTTTTCAACGAGCGAGTCCAGGTGATCGCGGCGGAACAACACCAACCAAATGCCGGATATGGCGGTGGAGATCAACAAAGAGTACGAAATAAAAAGAAGGAACCAACGCGGGGAGAACTGCCCGATGGCTTTTCCTGTTCCCCATGCCACGTTATAAAATTCCATGCCCGCGCCGATGGAAACCCAAACGATTGCGGACAGGGCAAGTATCTTTCCAAACTCGATTGACGAACGCTTCATCCTTTAACCTCTGCCTGTTTGCGCTGCCGAACCTGCCTCCCCGCCCAGGCATTGCCCGATCACCTGCAAATATGCTTCACACATGCGGTCTGTGGTGTACGAACCTAGAACCCGCTCTCTTGCCGCCGCCCCCATACGCGGACGGTCTTGCGGAGAGCGGAGCAATTGTAATATAGCCTGTGCCAATTCCCGCGGAGACTCAAGCGCAACTAATAGTCCGTGCTCGCCGGGCTGCACCACTTCATCCACGCCTTCCACTCGTGTGGCAATGACGGGTAGCCCCGCCATCATGCCTTCGAGCAGCGCCATGGGCAGTCCCTCCCAGCGCGAAGGTAAAACAAAGACATCCGAAGCCGCCAGCAGTTCGGGGATGGCATCCCACTGACCGAGCAGTTTTATATTCTTGTGCAAACCCAGTTTTTCGATCTGTGCCTGCAATGGCTCATGTAATGGACCCGCTCCACAAATCCCTGCCACGGCACGAGGGTCTTCTGCCGCCACCGTTGCCATGGCTTCAACTAGAAATTCATGTCCCTTTTCGTACACCAGCCGACCCACCGCCACGAAGAACACATCTTCGGGAGCCAGCCCAATCTTTTGGCGGGCGGCGGCGCGGTCAATACCAGTCACATCAAAGGGCATGATGGCGTTGTAAATGGTGGTGATCTTTTCCGGCTTTACCCCTACTTCAATGGCGTTGTTCCTTGTGCGGGCAGAGGAGGCGATCAGCGTTTGGATCACGCCGCTGTTGACCAGAAAGGTATGCAGACCATCGCGCCATTTTGCCATGCCGCGAATCTCACCAAGATGCGTGCCCACACGGGCGGGTATCCCTGCCAACCAGGCAAGCGGAAGCCCAAGCACGTTGCTATCGTGCGTAAAGGTGATGACGGCGTCGTAATTCCCACGTTTGAGAATCTGCCATAACCTTAACAAGCCGCCAATCAACTTTTGCAGACTGCGAAACCCACCTGCTTTTTTATCGAAGGCTGCGAGGTTTGTAATTTCAAAGGGGTAGGTCTGTTTCCATTTTTCGTGCAGGTCATCGCGGTCGTAGAAAAAGAGTACGGTCACTTTGTGTCCGTGCGACTGAAACCACAATGCCTGTTCCAGTAATAATTTTTGTGCTCCACCCACCGCCATTTGAGTGCCAAGTAAAACAATGGATAGAGGTTTCATTTTTGTTTTGCAAGAACTTCTTGAAAGAATGCGAGCCGCTTTTGTTCTTTCTTGCGCTGGTCGAGGTAGGGACCGACCACATTCAAATCCACACGTTTGCCCATCATGGCATAGGCAAAGTCTCGTATCTCTTTGGCATGGCTGATGACATTATCTTCGGTGTTTGGGATGTTCATGATGGTATCCACCTGCACCTCATGCAAGTCGGTATCGCGGAAGGCGATCAGCACAGGGATGCCGAAGGTCAATGCCTCACGCACTTTCAAGGCTGAGGCTTCGTGCATTTTGTTACGGTGGAAGGCAAGCGTGCCGCAAGCCACGTCTGTGCCTGCCAGTACCGCTTGCACCTGTTCACGTCCCAGAAAGCCATGCAGTTTCACATTGGACGGCACAGCGCCATCCACATCTTTGGGGGCATAGCCCACAATATTCACTGTAATTTCAGGATAAAGTTTTGCGAACTCGATCAACTTATCCACGCCGTGCCAGCTCATGCCAGGCGTGCCGACCAACGTCAATACCGGATGTTCATTCTTCGGGGCGGGCAAAATCTCCACATCGGTCAAGTCTACGCCGTTGGCAACCACACAGACAGGCTTATCATGCTTCGGAACGAGGATGTCCACCAACTCATGGGAGGGAGAAACAACCCCCGAAGCAGGACCAAAGATAAAGGTCCGTGTGAAGCGATTGAGCCAGTAGAAAAAAGCGCCCTTCTTGCGGTATTCATCCACGTCGTTGGAATTCGTATCCACCACCACCGGCGCAATTTTATGAATTCGATGAAGCGGATAGGAGTACAGCCCGAAACGAAAATAGATGATGTCTGGCTGGTGTTCGCGCAATGCCGTAAGCAGCCGCTTCAAACCGGATGCGCGGCGAATCTCGCGGTTGAGCAAGCCGCCACCCGGATCGAACAGGAACAAACGCTCTTCGGGAAAAGGAATCTCCGCCGGGGTCAGACTAAACAACGTGACATCATGCCCCTGCTCGCGCCAGAGTTTGAGATGGGTCTTGATCTTCTTCCCCACCCCGCCTTTCATGATCTCCGGCGCAATGTGAATGGTGACGTAGGCAATACGCATTATTTAAACTCGCTGCAAGGTATTTTGCTTTTCACGAAACATGTTCAACAAGGACTGAGCCTGAACATATCGCCATGCTTTATGAATAACCGGACTGGTCTTTGCAGACGGGGCATTTTTAAATTCTTTGAGAATGACACTGCCATTCCAAAATGGGGAGGATTGAAAATCACTGGAAGAAATTGAATCCAAAATAAACCGCCGCCCTTCCGCCGAGTCCCAACTTTCTTTCAAATTCGGGAAGCCGAGTTTTTTAGTCCGCGTACGGATCGCTTCAGGCACGATCCCTTTCATGGCATCGCGCAGAATTCTTTTGGTGTAGCCTGCACCGATCTTGCGGTCAGACGGCAATGAAAAGGCATACGTCACGAGCCGCCAATCCATTAACGGTGCGCGGACTTCCACACCATGTGCCGTGGAAAGGCGGTCGAAATTTCGCAGTACAGACGGCAGATGCTGGTAATGAAAATCGGCATACAGTGTTTTGAACAACTCATCCCTGCCCTGCAAACGCGGATGATCCATCTGCATCACCGGCGAGATGATCTTTTCCACAGGGACGGTCAACCAGGGCGAGGATGGCTCTTTCCCGACAAACTTATTACCAAAATTCTTGAGCGCTGTCAGATACGAACCAAAAGAGTGCGACAAACTCATCTGGTCGCGGATGTATGCCAACTTCATCCAGCGAACGGGATCCTTACGGGCATCACGCATCGCAGCGAAGACATGCCAGGTATAACCGCCCAATGCCTCATCCCCGCCGTGACCGTCGATGGTCACGACTACATTGTTCTCTCGTTGGGTCTTATGCACGAACCATGGTCCCAGGTGAATATCAGACAAGTCTTCCAACTGATAAAGCACTTCATAGAAATGATCGAGGTACATATCTGCATTCATTTCGCAATAGATCGGTTGGACGCTGGTGTGCTTGATAACTTCATCAGCATAATGACGTTCGTCAATATCCTTGCCGGGGTATGTGCCGATGAATGCCTTTTGCCACTCGTGCGCCATGCGCATGGTCGCATCGCCAGACCGGCGGATATAACTCATTGAAGAAAGCACCGAGCTTGAATCCAAACCGCCGCTGAGAGCAGTGCCAATCGGCACATCACTGCGCATACGAATGCGGCAGGCATCCAGGAACAGTTCCCGATACTCTGCAACCTGATCTTCATAAGCTTCCGGGATCTGCGGCAGGTGGTCGAGGGTATTCCACCAACGCCGCACCTTCATATCACCATTTGCATTAAGAGTCAGGCTATAACCGCCCAACACACGCTTAAGCCCTTGAAACAAGCAATCTTCAACGCTTTCCATCCATGCCGGGTGCTCCAATGAATTCGCCAAAACAGACGGGGAATATTCTGCATTGAAACCGTCAAGCGCAAGGAATGCCTTCATTTCGGAGGCGAAGGCAAAACGTTTACCGTCAAAGTAGTAGACCATGGGTTTTACGCCGTAGCGGTCGCGCGAAAGGAACAGTTTGCGTTCATGGCTATCCCAGATCGCCATGCCCCACATGCCGTTAAGTTTAAGCAGGCAATCTTCCCCCCATTTATCGTAGGCGGCGAGAACGATCTCCGTATCCGACTCGGTTTTAAATTGATAACCAAGCGCCTCAAGTTCTGAGCGCAATTCAACGAAGTTATAGATCTCGCCATTGAAGACGATCCAATAGCGCCCGTCCATGTAAGACATGGGCTGGTCGCCGGTGTTCAAGTCAATGATGGCGAGGCGGCGGTGACCAAAGCCGAGGTTGGCAGACTCATCCACATGGATATCCCAACCATCGGGTCCGCGATGCGCGAGTTGATTCGTAAAGCGGATCAACTCTTCACGGTTAACCGGTCTGCCATCGAGATTCCAAAATCCAGTAATTCCACACATAACGTATCAACGCTTCCTTATTTCGACCAGCCTATGGGCAAACGCCTCAAAATTTTTCGTTTCATTATATCTTTCCTGCCAGACTTCACGGCTGCCCTTGCGTTTCTCCAGCCAGAGTTCACGGGTATCCATAACACTCAACAGCGCTTCCGCAATTTCATCGGGGGTGGGGTTTTCAGCCAACAAAAAGCCATTTCGTTCCTGCACGATTTCCACATTCCCGCCCACGGCTGTAGCCGTCACAGGGATTCCGCAACTAATGGCTTCCATAATGGAAACGGGTGTGCCTTCGGTGGAACTGACATTGACGAATACATCCACAGGATGTGTAATATAAGTTTGAATTAGATGCCGCTGATTCTGATAACCGGGAAAAAAACCTTTTGCGTTTTGAGGGAATTCTTTTTCGACCCGGTCTATGAACTCCTGTCGTTCCTGACCGCCGCCAAAATGAGTCCATTCGATCTTTTGATTTTTTCGCATCTTTGCAGCAGACAAAACACCCTGAAATAATAGATCGATCCGTTTTATCGGGTTGATGGTCGAACAAGAAACAATTCGCAACACACCGTCAGACGAGGGCTGCGATAATCCGCCTGGCTCTGGTACACCTAATAATGCCGTTTCATATTTATCTTTAAATTGAGGGTATTTTTCTAAAAGATAATTCGTACCAATATCTGAATCAGCAAAAAGGGCATCCAACAATGAGATAGATTTAGAGCGTAATGGCCAAGGTTTATAAAGTTCCTCATACAAGTCATAACCGTGAGCACGCGAAACGACCTTCAAGGATGGAGTTTGTACCTTTGCCCAACCCAGCCCCATCGTGACGTCAATAAACCAATAGGTGTAACAAACCGTATCTGATGGAAGGACATTTTCTCTTCGCATCCATTCTTTCAACCAGGTCTGGGTTTGACGTGCCCCGGAGATAAAAAAGAAAAGCTTTTTTAGATATTCAACCGACAGAGAAGCAGGCAAACGATCCCTAATATCACCAAAAACATCCTTCTGAAAAAAAGAATATAAAAATGCAGGGAAACGTTTTGCAAAAGAAAATTTTTCGGCAAAATCAAGCGCTACTTCCACACCATCGGGGAGAGGGAGCAGTTTTTCATACTTCTGCTGTGGGACAAGAACAATGCGATCAAAATATTTTTGCAGGATTTGGATTTCGCCGCCAAGGAAAGTCTGCTCGCCTACCGTATCGTAGGGATAGTTATTCGTAAAAATAAGCAGAATCATAGTTCCGGCAAAAATGCTTCACGATGTTTGGCAAACTCTTCGATGGCACGTTCGTAATCATCGTGCCTGCCGATGTCGAGCCAGTAACCATCGAAATTAAAGACATTGACCTTCTTGCCGTCACGCATCAACTTCAAGACCAGTTCGGGCAAGTCCAGCCGTTCGCCTTTGGGGATGTAGTTCAATATCTCCGACTCGAAGAGATAAATACCCATGCTGACAGAATAGTGATAAGTTGGCTTTTCGATATAGTTTGAAATCCAATTATCGTTATCTACTTCGATCACACCAAGGTCAATTTTTACATCGCGTTGATAGCAAGCCACCGTGGCAAGTGCGCCACGTTCACGGTGGTATTTGAGCATGGCACTGTAATCGATAGTGGTGAGCAAATCGCCGTTCATGACCAAGAAGGTATCGGTCAAGTTTGGGACAAGGGCAATTGGTCCCGCCGTGCCGAGGGGTTGTTCTTCGCGAGAGTAATCAATCTTCACGTCGAACTTACTTCCGTCGCCGCAGTATGCCATGAGCAATTCCGCGAGATAGCCAGTTGCAAGCGTGATATCATCAAAGCCTTTTTTCTGCAATTGACGAATCACGATCTCAAGGATCGGCATTTCGCCAATGGGCATAAGCGGCTTGGGGAGAACGGTTGTGTATGGGGCAAGGCGAGTGCCTTTGCCGCCAGCAAGGATGACTGCTCGCATGTTACACCGTGTATTGGTCGGGTCGGTAGAGGTCGATATGAGTGGAGATCCACTCGATGGTGGCACGCAAGCCTTCGTCGAGAGAGATGCGGGGTTCCCATCCGATCATGCGCTTGGCTTTTTCGTTCGACGCCCACAACTTCATCACTTCGCTTTTACCCGGTCGCACGCGCTGCGGGTCAGCAACGATCTTTGGAGTCTTGCCAATGAGTTTGAAAATCTTTTCAGCAAGGTCACCAATGCGGATGGTATTGTCGTTGCCAAGGTTGATCTCTTCACCGAGCACGCCTTCGGCTTCAGCGACTTTCACAAAACCGTTGGCGGTATCTTTTGCAAAGGTGAAATCGCGCGAAGGCTCAAGGCTGCCGAGTTTGACTTCATCGCGAGTGAGCGCCTGCACAATGATGGTCGGGATGACCGCACGCATCGACTGACCTGGACCAAACGTGTTGAACGGACGCAGCGTAACCACCGGCGTTTCAAACGAACGATAAAAACTTTCGGCGATGCGATCCGCGCCGATCTTGCTGGCAGAGTAGGGCGACTGACCTTGCAAGGGATGCTTCTCATCGATCGGCACATATTGCGCCGTGCCATACACTTCACTCGTGGACGTATGTACCACGCGCCGGGTTCCAAAATCACGCGCCGCCATCAAAACATTGAGCGTGCCCATAATGTTCACATCGATCACCTCGCGGGGGTTCACATACGAATACGGAATCGCGATCAACGCGCCAAGATGAAAGACGGTATCCACGCCGCGCACCGCATTACGCACCGCTTCGTTATCGCGCAGGTCGCCTTGCATGATCTCAATCTGCGAAAAAATTTCAGGCGCGAGCCATTTCAACATACCGAGATCATTGCGTGAGTTGTACCGCACAAATCCACGCACCTGCGCGCCTTCACGCACAAGATGTTCCACCAAATGGCTGGCGATAAATCCGCCAGCGCCGGTGACCAAAACTTTTTTACCGTTCCAATTCATTTCAACTCCACTTTGACCCGCTCACGCCAATCGTTGAGCAAGTCTGCTAAAGATTCATTTAGAGGAATGCGCGGACTCCAATCCGCAGCCTTGTGCAGTTTCTGAAAACTTCCAACCTGCACAGGCACATCGTTCTTTTGGACTCGCGCCGGATCAACCCTAGCCGATAACTGCTTCCTCGACCTAAGCATCATCTCACTCAAGCATTCCCGAATCGACACCGCGTTTCCTGAACAGACGTTATACGTTTGACCGGCATTGCCTTTTTCTGCAAGCAGCACAACAGCACGCGCCGCATCTCGCACATCCATAAGGTCACGTTTGGCGGTAAGATTACCTGTGACAATTTCATTCTCTTCCGAAATCTCTGCCAACGCGATCTGACGCGCAAACGCCGAGCAAGCCAAATCTGGCGATTGACCGGGTCCGAGCAGGTTGAACATTCGCACTATGACGACGTCCAATCCGAAAGCATAATGATACCGCAGAGCCGCCGTCTCCTGCGCCACCTTGCTGACGGCGTACTCCGTCACCGGGCGCAAAGGTGAGCGTTCTGTGATGGGTTGCGCACTCTTGGCTAATCCGTATACTGCGCTCGAACTTGCCAACACCACCTTGGGGCGCTTCTCCATTTGCAAAATCGCGTCGAGAAGATTCAACGTGCCAAAGAGATTAGAAGTGTAATAAGCTTGCGGGTCAGTTGATTTGATAATGCCCGCAAGGTGGAAAACTGCATCGGGCTGGCAATCCGCTATGGCACGGGTCAGAGCCGCGCGGTCAGAGAGATCACCCACAAAAACATTCTCTCCCGCCGGGCGGATGTCGAATCCAAAAACGTCCCAGCCTTCGCGGATGAGTTCATCGCGAAGGTGCTTGCCAACAAAACCGGAAATCCCTGTGATCAATGCACGTTTCATAATTATTCCCAACCACAAAGGAGACAAAGGGTCACAAAGGGAGAATTAAATCCTTTGTGTACCTTTGTGACCCTTTGTGGTAAATATCTTTTTAACTCCAGCAAATGTCCCTTTCAAACCTTTGAGGCTGTGAAAATTTGCGGCAAACAAGCCGATCAATGCCCAATAATAAAACAGCCAACGCCATTTCTCGCGCGCCCAACTTTTGCGGAAGAGGTAATCATAATTGACCACGCTCATCTCTGCCCATTGCTGAATTTTGAGACGATTCATCGGGCTTGCATTATGAATGAGAGTTGCAGAAGTTTGATAATAGATTTTATACCCGGCATCCAGAGTCTGCTTGGAAATGTCCACATCTTCCATCAGACCGTAATGGGCAAGGGCTTCGTCAAATTTTACTTTCTCAAAAACCTCACGTCGAAATGCCATGCAGCAACCGGAGAGACATTCGATATATCCGCTTGGCTGATTTTTATGAGGATGTGATGGCATACCGGAGGGATAGAATTTCCCATTATAGGTTCCGACGACACCAAAAAATGCGCGGATAAAACTGAAAAAGGCGATCTCAAATCTCACGCTCAAAGTTTGTGGTGGATTGTTCGCAATCTTTCCACCAACTGCACCAATTTCATATTTGGTGTCGTTTGCAAAGATTTTTTCCACTTCGGCAAGATAGCTCCTGTCCAGGTTAACATCGTCGTCAAAGAAAAAAAGTAAATCACTAGAACATTCGCGGATGCCATGATTGCGCTGCAAGGTCAGTCCGGGTTGGGTGTGAAAATAACGGACAGGAAAAGGCAACTTAGCCGAAGTGAGATATGCCTCAAGTACTTTTTCATCCGACGAATCGACGAGGATCAATTCCTCTGGCAGACGGGTTTGTGCCGCGATGGATGGCAAAGTCTTCGTGAAATCATCAAAGCGATTGCGGGTACAAATGATAACGGAGATTTTCATTCTTCAAGAGGTGACAGTCACCTTACAAGTGACTGTCACCCAATACCTTTTCAAAAATATCTTTATGCCGCGCTGTAAACTTCTCCAATGAGAACAAATCCACTGCTCGCTGGCGTGCTTTCTGTGAAAACTCTTCGCGGCGATCAAAGACCTGCATCACTGCATCTGCCATCGCTTGCGGGTTTGGCAGGTTGATCTTATCCCAATCGTGTTCTACATGCACGCCAATCCCTGCGTTGCCAACCAGTTCAGGGACGCCGCCATTACTCAAATGCACAACGGGCATTCCCAACGCCAGCGCTTCCAACACCAAACCCGGTGATGGGTCTGCGTATTTGGTGTGCAGCAAAAGATGAGCCTGCGAATACAAGTCGGGTGCATCCGTTTGGGCGTAGGTTCCGGTAAAGGTTACATGTTCGGTTAGGTTCATATCGCGCAGGGTTTGCTTTGTCCATGCTTCAGCTTCGCCACGCGGAAGCCAGAGGTTGCCGGTGACGATCAGTTTTGCAGTTGGCACATCACGATGCAAGGCTTTGAGCGTTTGCAACGCCAATTCAAGGCGATACTTTTCGTATTGGTTGCCGCCCAAGAGTAAGGTCAATGTCTCAGGTTTTGCCGGGCAGGCATCGGGTGAGAAGAGGCGGGTATCCACCGGATTGTAGATGATCTCGTTGGGCACATCCGGCGGGGAGATGTATCGCTCCGCGCTATCTTTGCAAAATTGGCTCTGGTAGAGGATGAAGTCTGCGAAGCTGATCAGTTTTTTCAGGGAATGATTCGTGCGTTCATAGTTTTTACCATCCCACGCAGGGAAGGCGACCCCGTTTTGATTCACAACGATCTTTAATCCTTTTTTTTTCGCTGTTTCAAGAATTTCCAATTGCAAAGGATGTGCCACACTGCTCACTGCATAAAGCAAGTTCGCAAATGGGAATTGATGCGGAAAGTTTTCAGCAAGATAGGTTAGTTTGACTGCGCCGCCATGCGCAAATTCATTACGCCGCGCAGGTTTTTCAGGAAAATGCGGGGCAAGGTAGGCAACACTTAATCCACCATTGTTTTTTTGAAGCATGGAAATTCTGAAACGAACGGGCAGCATCTTCACCCAATCTCGTAACGCAAAAACAACCCGAAAGAATTTCGGGAAAGCCCCTTTGAGGGTGTTGAGTAATCTGCCTGCCATGCCTATTTTGCGGGGACGCACTCTGCCCAAATATCCGCCCAGCGGATCTCAAAGTGTTCAACTTCCAAACTCGCTTGTTTCATTTCAGCATAAAAAATATCTTTGGAATATTCAAGTTCGTGTGTGTCATCTGTATAGGGGAACAAGCCCAACTCCTTCTTGAGCGCCGCTTGCAAGTGCCGTTCAAAAGTCGGTACACGAATGAGGAACTTCTTTGGGTTGAAACGCCTGGTCAAGTCTTTCAAAAATTCGGGACGGTTCTTTAAATGCTCGAGGACGCTGGATAAAATAACAACATCCACACTGCCGATCTCAGGAATATCTTTAAATACATCCCCAATAATAAATTGAATATTGGGATGGGAAAAACGCTGTTTGCCAAATTCAATCTGTTTTGAATCAAAATCAATCGCCAATACTTTCGCATCCGAATGAACAGCAATGGCATGAGCCAATGCCCCATATCCGCAGCCGAGATCGAGTACGCTGGAGTTCTTTTCAATGCGGTTATAAAAGAATGAGTGGATGCCATCCATCACTTCATGTTTGATGTGAACGCCGTCGCCCCAGCGTTTGCACTGTGCATCGATCTCGTAATTCACGTAATCGTATACGCCCAATAGCCATTTTGTTGCTTCACGCGGATCAGCAGATCGCTCCGCACCGATCATGGCTTTGACGATAAACCTCCGCAGTGAACGCGGCAAAAGATAATATGCGGTTTTTTGGATAATCGAACTCATTCTACAAATCCTTTCATGAATTCAGCCCATAAGGGAATTTGGCTCTGATAACTATTGGCTTCGGCGGTCTTTCGCCCGGCTTCCAATATTATTTGAAGATCAGTTTGGGATGAGGAATATACTTTAAGGGCATAGGAGGCAAGCGCTTCCACATCTTCTACTGCGGTCATAAAAGCGTTTCCGCCATGCTTCACCAAGTCCATTGCCTGACCCACACGGGTTGTAACAAGCGGAACGCCGCTTGCCATGCTTTCCAAAATCGCTTTTGGTCCGCCTTCCTGGCGTGACGCGACAACATATAAATCCAATGCCTGAAACAGTTTCGCGATCTCTGGATACGATTTCAAATAAATATGCCGGTATGGTATCCCCGCTTCATCCAAACCTTTTTTGACAAAACCACGCGCCGGTCCTGAAAGCAGCACGAATAATTCAGGGATATCTTTTTTCAGGCGTTTTACCGTTTCAACGAACACATCGGGTCCTTTAATAAGTTTCGGCTCCATACCCTCGTCCCAACCAACCCCATCTTTTTGAAACGAGCCGATCACAAAGGCTGTTTGCGGAATACCCAATTCGCGGCGGGCATCTTGCTTTGCCTGCCCAGTTCGAAATGGAAAATAATTTAAATTGATCCCAATCGGGATCATAAAGACTTTTGCGGGGTCAATACCAGTTTGCAGGATAGCATCCCGCATTTCGGTATGTGAAACCTGAATACGGGAAAGTTTTCCGTGATGCTTTTGCAACCCACGATATACCTCATCAAAATTCTCATCCGTCGTTTGCGGCAAGCCATGAAAGTATGAAAAACCAATTCGGTTTGGAAGCAAGTTTAGCCAATCGTCATTGGTCAAAAAGAACTGACTGGCAAAGAAAATAGATTGAGGGTAAGCAGCATGTTTCCAGTAGGGATGTGTAATCTTAATTCCAAGGCTTCGTGAAATATTTGCCAACTCACGCATATCCCAATCCAGCGACCAACCCACACTATCTCCATAAAGAATCAAACGGGAATACGGCTTCCAATTCCTTGAAGCTGCTTTCAAAATATTCTTTGC
>JACKAW010000004.1 GCA_020634885.1 Anaerolineales bacterium | reverse complement strand
TATTTATTACCACGGGGATATAATCAGGACGACCTATGCAAAGCATTAATTTTCTACGCCAATCCACGCGCTACATCATTGCATTGGGGTTTATTGCCCTTGTAACAGCAATGCTTTTTATCCTGCGCGATGCACTTGAAACCACCATTGTGGCGCTCTTGTATTTGATTCCGCTTGGGGTGATTACCGCCTTTCTGGGGTTGGGTCCGGGTGTTACCAGTGCATTTGTCACATTCCTTACATTTAATTATTTCTTCATCCAGCCATATTACCGGCTTGCAGTCCACCGCCCCATCGACGTGGTGATCTTGGGCATTTTTTTGGTGGTGGCAATTGTCATCAGCCAACTCGTTGGGCGGATGCAGGCAAGCCTGGCGGCTGCCACCGCGCGCGAACGGGAAGCCACCCAGTTGTATGAACTAAGCACGGCTCTTGCCGGTTTGCATGACAGGCAGACAATAGCAAGGATCCTTCTAAAGCAAGTGCAGGATGTTTCGCAAGGCGAAGCCATTGAAGTTCACATCTTCGGCTCAGATATTCAACCAGTCCGCCTGCCTGAAGCGGACAAATTTAACCGAAAACCGGAATGGGTATTGCCCATGCAGGTAGCCCAAGGAACTCTCGGGGAGATTCGGCTCTGGAAAACAGAACCAGCCCTAACGTCCAGTGCGAGGCGATTGATACAAACATTTGCAAGTCAGGGCGCGTTGGCATTGGAGCGTGCCCGCCTCGCCGAAACTGAATCCCGTGCCCGAGTCCTTGAAGAAAGCGACCGGTTGAAATCTGCAATCTTATCTTCTGTTTCTCACGAGTTGAGAACGCCGCTATCCACCATCAAGGCGGCGTCATCGAGCTTGCGCAGCCATGAGGTGAGTTGGGACTCCCCCGCCCGCGTAGAATTGATCGCTCAAATTGACGATGAAGCCGATCACTTGAATATGCTGGTCGGCAACCTGCTCGATATGTCTCGCATTGAGTCAGGGGTGTTGAAGCCCAAGCGTGAATGGAATATTCTGCCGGAGATCGTCGAAAGCGTACTGGCGCGCATGAAACACCTCACCGGCGACCATGCCATCAAAGTGGATGTACCCGAAAATCTACCACTTGTCCCCGTAGACTATGTGCAAATGGAACAGGTCTTCACAAACTTGTTGAGCAACAGCGTAAAATACGCGCCCGAAAAAACGGTGATACAAATTCGCGCTTTTACAGAGCAAGACACCCTGCAAGTGATCGTCAGCAACGAGGGTCCGCAAGTGCCGCAGGAATACCTGGAAAGAATCTTCGATAAATTCTTCCGCTTGCGCGAAACCGACCGTGTGACAGGCACAGGGCTTGGTCTTTCGATCTGCAAAGGGATCATCGAAGCGCACAACGGGCGCTTGTGGGGCGAGAACCTACCCAACGGATTTGCCTTCAACTTTTCGCTCCCGCTAATTTGGGAGGGCGCAGCGCCGCCCAAAATGCCGATGGAACCGGAGAACGAATGAATAACGCACCGCATATTCTTGTTATCGACGACGAGCTTCAAATTCAACGAGCCATCCGAACGATATTAACGGAAAAGGGATTCAACGTCAGCGCCGCCAGCCGCGGCGAAGAAGGACTAACCCTCGCCGCCGCATCCAAACCAGACCTCATCATCCTCGACCTCGGTCTGCCCGATATGGACGGCGTCGAAGTTTGCACACGCATCCGCGAATGGACACAGACCCCGATCATCATCCTGTCTGTACGAGACAGCGAAAGGGATAAAGTCAGCGCATTGGATAAAGGCGCAGATGATTACTTAACCAAGCCATTCGGCATCGAAGAACTACTTGCGCGTGTGCGGGTGGCGCTGCGTCACTCTGCCAACAGAAGCGAAACACAAAGCAATCTCATCCACGCGGGTTCGCTGTCCATAGACCTTGCCTGGCACAGCGTTAAACGCGGGGAAGAAGAAGTGAAATTAACCGCCACCGAATACAAACTACTTGCGTACCTTGCCGTCAATCACGGACGCGTACTTACCCACCAGAGCATCCTCACCCATGTTTGGGACCCCGCCGACGCAGACCACACCGAATACCTGCGGGTGTACATGCGCCAACTGCGAAAGAAACTCGAAGCAGACCCTGAGAATCCGCAGATCATCATCACCGAACCTGGCATCGGCTACCGCTTCATCGCAACCGACTAACCCGCAGGCAGCCCGCCTTTCCTTACAACGCCCTCACAACAGGGCGTTTTTATTTTTTCTTTATGCGTTTGCCTCCTTTTTTTGTCACCGTTTTATTTCAGATAGATAAGATATTTACGATCTGATGAGGTGACATGAAAAAACTTGATGCATTATCCCCGATATACGAAGTGACCCGCGGCTCAAAACCAGACCTCGAGCCTGCCCATCGCTTAATTGTCCTTGTGCCTGAATTCGAAGCGGATACTGCCCTTGCAGCCAGAAAGATTCGCGAAGTGGCAAAAAACCTTGAAAGCCGGGTCATGCTCCTGGGCTTAAGTTCAGATGCGATCCACGAACCCGCCACCCGCCGCAGGCTGATCGCCCTCTTGGCACTGCTTGAAGACCCCACTCTTTATGTGGAAACCGCGGTAGAGATCGGCAGTAATTGGTTTAATGCCGTCCAGCCCTATTGGCACCCGGGGGATGTGCTTGTTTGTTTTTCGGGGCAAACAAGCCCAAAAAATGGATTGGCTCTACACGAAGTTTTATCCACCAACCTTCATGCCCCCGTATATGTATTGTCAGATATTCCACTACGGACGCCCAAGGAAAATCCGCCATGGGTTTCGAGCTTTCTTGCCTGGGGCGGCTCCCTCTGTCTTATTGCAGCCTTCTTTACCCTGCAAGTTAAACTCGTACACTCAGCCGGCGCTTTCCAAACCTTTACCCTGTATACCTCTTTAGCTTTTGAAGGTGGGCTTATTTGGTTTTGGAACAACTTATTTAATTAGAAAAAGATAAAACATGATCAATCCAAAAGATAACTCTCAAACATCCATCATTGAACGCGCTACAAATTACAAACCGCCGCGCACCATCCGCTCGTGGCTGATCGGTCGTCCGCTTTCCACGGCAGATGCCTCACACCAGACCATTGGCAAATTGGTTGGGCTGGCAGTCTTTGCTTCTGATGCGCTTTCCTCAACCGCATACGCCACGCAGGAAATTCTGGTCATCCTTGCCGCAGCAGGAACCATGGCATTTGGTTATGTTTTTCCGATTTCAATCGCCATTGTCATCCTGCTCGGCATTGTCACCATTTCTTACGAACAGACCATTCATGCCTATCCCGACGGAGGCGGTGCGTACATTGTAGCCCGCGATAATCTCGGTGAGTTTGCAGCGTTGATCGCTGGCGCATCGCTGCTGACAGACTATATCCTCACCGTCTCTGTCTCCATTGCATCTGGTGTCGCCCAGATCACCTCGGCTTTCCCTTTTTTATATGATTACCGCGTAATACTTTCTGTCGTATTCATCATGTTCATTATGCTCATGAACCTGCGAGGCGTGAAAGAATCAGGAACCGCATTTGCCATCCCCACCTATTTCTTTGTGGCAATGATGTTCACAACGGTTATCACTGGTTTAATACGTTCATTGGTCACAAATACCCTGGGAACCGTTATCGACCCGCCGGAAATGGAAACACTGCACAGCCTGTCGGGCATTACGCCATTTCTAATCCTACACGCCTTTGCCAGCGGAACCACAGCATTAACCGGCGTTGAAGCTATCTCCAACGGCATCACAGCATTCAATGAACCCCGCAGTAAAAATGCAGGCATCACCCTGATCTGGATGTCTCTCATCCTCGGTTCGCTGTTCGTAGGGATTTCCTATCTGGCAAACCACGTTCAAGTGATTCCATCCGAAAGCGAAACTGTCATCTCCCAACTCGCGCGAACAATATTTGAAGGTCGCGGCACGCTTTACTTAATGTTGATCGGTGCAACCACGGTCATTCTCATTATGGCGGCGAATACCGCCTTTGCTGATTTTCCGCGCCTTGGCGCATTGGTTGCAAAAGATGGATTCTTACCACGCCAACTCACCTATCGAGGCAGCCGTCTTGTATACTCTCGCGGCATTGTTGCACTTTCACTGGTTGCTTCCATCATTTTGATCATTTTCAAGGCAAGTGTTACCCGCCTTATCCCGCTTTACGCCATCGGCGTATTCCTGTCATTCAGTCTTTCACAGGGAGGCATGGCGCTGCGCTGGAACAAGATCGGAAAACTAAAGCCCAATGAAGAAAAAATTGAACGAGGGTCAACCCTGCGCTTTGTCAAGGACTGGAAGCTAAAGATGGTCATCAATGGGTTTGGAGCCGTATGTACCGCAATCGTGATGATGGTATTTGCTGTTACGAAATTCCATGACGGCGCCTGGGTCGTGCTTATTTTGATCCCAACTCTGGTCAGTATATTTTGGTTCATTCACAAACACTACAACAGACTCGCCCGAAAATTATCACTGGATAATTTTGGCGCAATCCCACCGCACACAATGCGTCACAGGGTGATCATGCCGGTAAGCGGAGTCCATCAAGGGACATTAATGGCGCTCCGTTATGCCCGTATGATCTCAGATGATATTACAGCCATTCATGTAACCATTGAGCCGGAAGATGCGGAAAAAGTCCGCCAAAAATGGGAAAAATGGGGCGAGGGTATCCGCCTAGTCATGCTTAATTCGCCCTATCGTCTCTTCCTTGAGCCCTTACTTGGGTACATAGCCGAAATTGCAAAAATGAGGCAACCCGGTGAAACCATTACAATCGTGGTGCCGGAATTTGTATCAAACAGCAGGATCACAGGAACCTTACACACCAACACCGCCGAGCTATTGCGTACCCAATTGAAACGTCAAGCCGGAACAGTGATCATCAACGTTCCCTATCATGTTCATGATACAGGAGAAGTAGATTGACCAAAAAGCCCCAAACCAGCGAGAAACACCGATTTGGGGCTTTTTTTTATAACAACTAAAGTGCTATACTTCGGGAAAAGGAATAAATCCTGTGACACCAAGTAACCTAGCCAGCCTTAAAAAAGTATTGCTCTTTTCAGAACTACCCGAAAATTTACTTGTTGAAATAGCCGCCAAGTCGCGTTCCCGCTCCCTTAAAAAAGGTGAAGTTCTTTTTCGTGAGGGCGATGAAGGCGACGCTTTATTCATCATTTCTTCAGGCGAGTTGGAGATCTTTCGCGGGCATGAAAACGATGAGAACCGCCAGGTGATCGTAAAACTCGGCGTAGGTGAGCATTTTGGTGAAATGTCGCTGCTTGAGAATAAACCCAGGTTTGCCACCGTGCGCGCACTTCAAAATTGCGAGCTGCTCTCCCTGCAAAGGGCTGACTTTGAAAAGTTACTCGAAGAAAACGGACAACTGGCATTAAAACTTACAGCCGATATATCTGCCCGCTTGCGCAAAGTTGCAGGGGTGCAATTTGCAGAGCAAATATCCATCACTGCCTCCGATCTTCGAAAATCCAATATTTTCATCTCCTATTCACGGCGCGACAAAGCATTTGTTCAATCGCTGCACAAGCTGGTCAGCGCCGCCGGCATCAATGTATGGGTCGATTGGGAGAACATTCCACTTACAGCAGACTGGTGGGAGGAGATACTGGAAGGTATAAAAAAAGCGGATGCATTCGTCTTTATCATCTCGCCTGATTCTGTAAATTCAAGGGTTTGTCAACGTGAGATCGTAGCTGCCATAGAGCACAACAAACGCATCATCCCTATTCTGCACCGTGAAATTTCTAAAGGCGCTGAACTCCCGGAAACCATCGCGAATGCCAATTGGGTCCCCATGCAGTCCAATGAGGAACTCCACTCCAACCTCAATGATATGCTCACCTCGGTCAATACCGATATAGGCTGGGTACGGCAGCATACCCGTATCTTAAATCGCGCAATGGAATGGAAGGCTTCGGGGTATTCCCGCGACCTGCTTCTGAGCAGAGCTAACCTGGAAGAAGCCGAAACATGGCTTGCCAAAAGTAGTTCCATCCCAACTCCCAAACCCTTACCGCTTCACACAGAATATATTCACACCAGCCGCCGCGAATCAGAACGCCGAATGCGCTTCAGCTTGGGGGCAGGAGTCATATTCAGCCTTTTTACCGTCGTTGCTCTCATCGTTTCAGCAATCGGGTATCGCAACGCAAACATCGCCAGGAGTGAAGCGGAGGCGGCTCGTGTCATTGCTGTCCAAAATGCAAACACAGCAGCAACCGCGCAAGCCATTGCTGAAGAAGAACTAAAACGATCCGAGCAGCTGCGTCTATCCCTTGAGGCAAACAGCATTCTTGAAGACCCCTCAGGCAACGTGGAAACAGCCGCGCTTCTCAGCCTGGTCGCATTGCGCACAGGGTACATTTCACAAGCCGATTACAGCCTTGTACGCTCCATGGAATATCTATACACCCTGCAAAATTTCACTGGGCACACAGATGCACTTAATGCAATTGCCTATTCACCAGATGGCAAAAATTTACTAACAGGCAGTGACGATATGACCGCCCGTTTATGGGATGCCGAAACAGGCGTGGAACTTGCTCAATTTATCGGGCACACCGACCAGGTAAAAAGCGCAGCATTTTCACCAGACGGCACATATGTGCTCACCGGAAGTGACGATGGAACCGCCCGCCTTTGGAACGCAAAAACAGGCGAAGAAATTCGCCAGATCACCGGACACACCGGTCAGGTCACTTCTGTCCAGTTTTCTCCGAACGGAAAATACATTCTCACGACAAGCGCTGATGGAACTGCACGCCTTTGGGTAACAAGCTCGGGAAATGAATTTTTCAGCTTTGTTGGGCATAATGGCGAGGTAACATCAGCCTCATTCTCAAAGAATGGAAATTACATTATCACTGGCGGCGTGGATGGAACCGCCCGTCTTTGGGATGTTTCTACAGGTTTGGAAATTCTTGTTTTTACTGGACACCCGCGAGACGTATCCAGTGTTGCAATATCCCCCGATGGGAGGTTTGTTCTAACCGGCAGTGATACTATCGCAAAAATGTTCAGCACCGCCACCGGGCTGCTAATACGCCAATTTGTTGGGCACACAGACAGAGTACGCAGTGTAACTTTTTCGCCGGATGGGAATTATGTATTAACAGGAAGTTCCGATCTGACAGCCCGACTCTGGGACACCGATACAGGAGTGGAATTACGCCGCTTTAGCGGGCATACCGACCAGATCCGTGGAGTGGTTTTTTCGCCGAATGGAGCCCAAATTGCCACAGCCAGCCGCGATACAACTGCCCGAATCTGGAATGTAGCGAACGAAAGCGCAAATACCCTTCAAGGTCATACAGGAGGAGTGCTCACTCTGGAATTTTCACCCAATGGGCAGTTTATCGTTACCGGAAGCGAAGATAACACTATTCGTATTTGGAGCGCCGAAACAAAACAGGAGTTGGCTGTAATAAAAGGTCACAAAAATTGGGTTTCCAGTACCGCAGTTTCCCCAGATGGAAAACTCCTTCTCTCAGGAAGCCTGGATGGCACCGCAATAATATGGGACTTTGAAACGCAAAAAGAGCTATTACGGCTAACTGGTCACAACATCGAGATCACAAGCGTCTCATTCTCACCTGACGGAAAAACTTTGTTGACATGCAGCGCAGATCGAACCGCCCGATTATGGGACGCAAACACGGGCAAAGAAATCCGTCAATTTACAGGGCACATCAGTTCTGTTGAAGACGCCGCCTTCTCACCCGATGGCAGGCTGATTGCCACAGCCAGCAACGACAACACGGTACGTATCTGGGATGTGGACACAGGCGAAGAATTAAAAATACTCATCGGGCACACCGATGAAGTTAAAAGTGTTTCATTCTCGCCCGATGGAAAATATGTCGCCTCTGCATCGGATGACCGCACAGTTCGAGTATGGAAGATCGATACAGGAGAAGAAATTCTTCAGCTGAAAAAACATGAAAATCAGGTAAAGAGTGTAATGTATTCGCCAGACGGAAAGTACCTACTCTCTGGCAGTGATGACACCACCGCCATCCTTTGGGATGCAACCAGCGGGGATATCATCCGCATTTTTGCGCTGCACACAGCACCTGTAAAAGCCGTTACATTTTCACCAAATGGGAATTTCATTCTTACAGGCAGTATAGATCAAACCGTCCATATTTGGGACACAGAATACACAGATACCATGAAAGAAGCTTGCAGTCAGATTTTCCGCGCACTTGTTGAAGAAGACAGGGAACGTTACCTTATTTCAAGTACCTTATCCGCATGTCCGTAACCATATCGCCGCCTAATAAACAAAATGAAACCCTTTTCTATACACAAAAACGCTGTGCAATGAATTGCACAGCGTTTTTAGTAGCGGGGACAGGACTTGAACCTGTGACCTTCGGGTTATGAGCCCGACGAGCTGCCACTGCTCCACCCCGCATCGTTTAGTAAAGCCCGCCGATATTACCAAGTATCCCCAAAAAAGTCAAGCGGATATACGAAACTGGGGTGCGCTAAAAGTTTATAGATGACCTGCTCCCTACCAAGCTCGCCATACCCTTTTAACTTTGCATGGTCTAATTTTGCTTGACACAACCTAATTGGCGGGTGTAAACTCCAAGCGAAATTGAATTCAAAAGAAAGGAGCGCACTCTTGATGAACTACACAATCTTCTTCAACCTCAATGCAGTTGGCAAATTGCCTTCTCAAAGTGCGCCTATAGACCGCCCCTAGGTCTCTTTCAGTTCCCTTTGTTGTCCTTGGGCTGTGGCGCACTCGCCGCAGCCTTTTTGTTTAATCTTTTCGGTTCTTTTAGCAATGGAGCACCACCAAGCATGAACAACTCAACCACCAATTCACAATATTTTGACTTTCGCAATGCACTTCATGAAAACCGCCTAAGCGGACTCTGGCGTATGATGACAGATTATCGTTTCTCGTACATCGGGGCAACCATCACGCTCGCGTTTTCGGCGCTGGCAAAAACCTCGGTCTATCTGCTTCTGCGTTTCTTTGCAGATGATGTTCTTGTTCAGGGAAAAATGGTCGGCAATTCCATGACCCAAACATTCCTCTTCATTGGATTGGGATTTATTGGACTTGCCCTAATCGAAGGTGGCGGCTCGTTTCTTTCGGGACGGCTGGCAGCCTACACCGCAGAGGGAATCACACGCCGGTTACGCGACTTCCTATTCGACCACATCCAGCGGTTGAGTTTCTCGTATCACAGCGCCACCCCCACTGGTGACTTGATCGAGCGCGTCACCTCAGATGTGGATGCGCTACGACGCTTCTTTTCAGAGCAAGCCATCGGCGTTGGGAGAATCGTATTGCTTTTCGTTATCAACTGGGCAGCGATCCTGTACATCAACGTAAAACTTGGATTAATCTCCGTTGTAACCATTCCACTCATTTTATGGGTTTCACTTTGGTTCTTCAAAAAAGTAACCAAAGCCTACGAAGATTATCAAGCCCAGGAAGCAGTGCTCTCCACCACCCTGCAAGAAAACCTGACGGGCGTCCGCGTCGTAAAAGCCTTTGCCCGCCAGGACTACGAAATGGAGAAATTCGAGAAGGATAACTGGCTGAAATACGTCAAAGGGAAATTCCTGCTCCTGATGCACTCCCTGTTCTGGCCTCTCTCCGACATTGTGCTTGGCGGACAAATGCTCTTTGGTTTCATCTACGCCGCATTCATGGCGATCAACGGCGAGATTTCCATCGGCGATTATGTCGCATATGTGGGCTTGTTGGTCTGGCTCATCTTTCCCATTCGCAATCTGGGGCGCGTGATCGTACAGACCTCAACCGGCATGGTCTCATACCAACGCCTGATGGACATTACGAAACAGGCACGAGAAGACCTCGATGAAGGCAAAATCCAACCCATTGGTTCAGCACGAGGCGAGATCGAATTTAAAAATGTATCATTCATGTATTCTGACGGAACACATGACGTGATCCAAAACGTGTCATTCCATATAAAGCCTGGACAATCCATCGCGTTGCTCGGCTCCACCGGTTCTGGCAAGACCTCATTGGTCAACCTGTTGCCGAGGTTTCACGATTACACCGGCGGAGAAATTCTGCTCGATGAAATGAATTTAAAAGACTACCCGCGCAAGTACCTGCGCGAACAGATCGGCATTGTACAGCAGGAACCGTTCCTATTCAGCCGTTCTATCCGCGAAAATATTTTGTATGGCGTAGGGCGCAAGGTAACACAAGAAGAAATCGAAGCCGCCGCAAAAGCCGCAGCCGTACACGATGTGATTGCCGGTTTCCCCGATGGGTACAACACCATCGTTGGCGAAAAAGGCGTGACGCTCTCCGGCGGGCAAAAACAGCGCGTGACCATCGCACGGACCATCCTCAAGAACCCGAAGATCCTCATCTTGGATGACTCCACCTCGGCAGTGGATACTGAAACGGAAGCGTCTATTCGGCAGGCATTGGATAACCTGATGGAAAACCGCACAACGTTCATCATCGCCCATCGCATTCAATCGGTGATGAAAGCCGACATCATTCTTGTGCTTGATAAAGGTAAAGTAGTACAGAATGGAAACCACGAGGAACTCGTCAACCAATTTGGAGGCATGTACCGCAAGGTATATGACATTCAGACACGGATCGACGAAGAATTAGAACAGGAAATTGCAAAAACGAATTAATGACTACGTGTAGAAGCGAGGCGACCTCGCCCCTACGGAGAATAAAATCATGTCTGAAGAATTATTAGAACTCGAAGAAGAAGAACATACATCACAAATAACCTTTCCCGTCTTTAAGCGGATCATGGGGATTCTCAAGCCGCATTGGAAGTGGGTGCTGGGATTTCTTATTACCATCGGTCTGGTTTCATCGCTGGATGCGTATTTCACATACCTAAATAAGCAAATTGTGGACTATGGCATCGCTCTCAACGATACGGCATTCATCACGCATATTGCATGGATCTATGGCACATTCCTTTTACTGCAATCGGCATTTGTGTTCACATTTATTTACCTTGCCGGTGTGCTGGGCGAACGTGTGCAATACGATCTCCGCAAGCTGCTCTTCAATCATTTGCAAGACCTGTCGCTTTCCTACTACGCTCAAAACGCAGTGGGACGCCTGATCGCGCGCGTCACATCGGACACAGGGCGCGTTTCAGAATTGGTAACATGGGGCATTGTAGACAGTGTTTGGGCGTTGATGAATATCATAACCTCATTGACCTTCATGGCGATCATCAACTGGCGGCTGGCATTGATCGTATCGGTCATTATCCCAATCATGATCCTGGTGGCGACCAAGTTTCAGAAGTATATTCTGGTTGAATTCCGCACTACACGCCGAACGAACAGCAAGATCACTGGCGCCTACAACGAGAATATTCAGGGGGTGCGTGTGGTCAAGGCACTCGGACGTGAAGATGCCAACCTGATCGAGTTTCAAAATTTGACTACAACCATGTACCGCTCGTCCTACCGCGCAGCGTGGCTTTCTGCGCTCTTCCTGCCCACAGTGCAGATCATTGCCGCCTTTGCGCTGGGAGCCATTGTTTGGTACGGCGGGGTGGAAATCTCAACCGGCTTCATCACCATCGGCGGGATTCAAGCCTTTGTCTCGTACCTGACTTTTATGATGTGGCCCGTGCAAGATCTGGCACGCGTCTACGCCGAGACGCAGCACAGCATAGCCTCAGCGGAGAGAATCTTCAAACTCGTAGACACCCAACCCGAGATCCACAACCGAACCGAAGCCATAGAGGCGAAGACGCTGCTTGGCGAGATCGAATTCGATCATGTAGACTTCTTCTACGAAGACCGCAAACCCGTGCTGACCGACTTCACACTGAAGGTCAAACCCGGGGAGATGATCGCTCTCGTTGGTCCAACGGGGGGCGGTAAATCTACCATTGTGAATTTACTGTGCCGCTTCTATGAACCGCAGAATGGCTCCATCCGCATCAATGGGCGAGACTACACCGAGTACACACTTGAATCGATCCACAACAAGATCGGTATTGTGCTGCAAACGCCGCACCTGTTCTCAGGAACGGTGCGTGAGAACATCCGCTACGGCAAATTAAACGCAACAGATGCAGAAGTGGAAGAAGCCGCGCAGGTGGCAGGCGCGCACGATTTTATTGGCACATTAGAAAAGGGGTATGAGCAAAATGTGGGCGAAGGCGGCAATCTTTTGTCTGTTGGGCAAAAGCAGTTGATCTCGTTGGCGCGCGCGGTGCTTGCCAAGCCGGAACTGTTCATCATGGACGAGGCAACCTCCAGCGTGGATACATTGACCGAGGCGCTGATCCAAAAAGGCATGGAAGCGTTGATGCAGGGACGTACGTCCTTTGTGATCGCGCATCGCCTCAGCACCATTCGCCGCGCAAACCGCATTCTCGTCATCGAAGATGGGCGTATTGCTGAACAAGGCACACACGCCGAACTCCTGCGTGCCCGTGGGCATTACTACCGCCTATACACCCAGCAATTCCGGCATGAGTTGGAAGTGCAATACGGTGTAGCAGATGAAGAAACAGGCAACGAGCGGGAAGGTGTAATTGCCGATTCTGTGATGGTAAAGCGGGATGCCGTAGCTACCGATTAAAGATAGCGCGTAAAAAGCGGGAAGAAAAAAAGCCCTCCGGGAATGAATTTCTCGGAGGGCTTTGCGTGTTAGGGTGAGTTTTTCAAATCGAGCACTTGCACCAAAATGATGGAACGCTGACTTTTCTTCATCACCGTGAATTCGTAATCATCTGCAATGATCTTATCTTTAACGGATGGGAAGCTCCCAAACTTGTGGATGAGGTACCCGGCAAGAGTTTCATACTCATTGTTTTCAGGGATGGGTCGCGGCAGATATTCGTTGACATCTTCCAACGGACTGGTGGCAAGGACGGTGTAGCTAGTATCTTCGTTGCGGGTCACAATGGGGATCTCGTGGTCGGTTTCATCTTGAATTTCGCCCACCAGTTCCTCCAAAATATCTTCCATTGTCACAATGCCATCAATGCCGCCATATTCATTCACCACTGCCGCCATTTGTTGGTGCCGCGCCTGAAATTCCTTAAGCAGCGCCCCGATTCGTTTGGTAATAGGCACGAACATCATGGGACGGATCAATTCCCGAAGGTTAATCGGTTCATTCCCACGCATCTTCAAAAGAATATCTTTAAGATACACTACACCGATGATCGAATCGAGGTCATCTTCGTAGCACGGAATCCGCGAATGACCTTCGCCAATAATATGCTCTAATGCGGTCACATCAAAAGTTTCAACATCAATTGCCAATACCTGCAACCGCGGAATCATCACCTGCCGCACGATCCGATCTGAGAAGGTAAAGGCGTTTGTAATGATCTCATAGTCAGATGCTTTCACCGTGCCGCCCTCTTTGCCTTGCTGCACGAGGTATTGCAGCTCTTCGCTGCTGTGAATTTCTGAACCGTGCTCAGGTAATATTCCCATTGTCTTTAGCACGGCGGTGGCAATTCCATTCAACAGCCAGATGAACGGGCGAAAGACTACATAAAAGATCTGCAGAGGATATGCAATAAAAAGCGTTGTTGCCTCAGAACGTTGGATTGCCACAGACTTGGGCGCAAGCTCTCCAAAAACAATGTGCAGGATGGTGATCAAAGTAAAGGCGATGGGAAGGGCAATATTGTGAGCCAGTTCCTCGTCAAGATCGAACCCGAGTGAATGCATGATACCGATCAGGATCGTCGCAACCACCGGCTCACCGATCCAACCCAGCCCCAAACTTGCTAACGTAATACCGAGTTGGGTCGCTGCCAGATACCCATCCAAATTGGAGACAATTGTTTTGGCCAGTGCTGCAAGTGGGTTCCCCTCTTGAACTTTCACTTCTAATTGAGAAGCTCGAACCTTTACTATGGCAAATTCTGCCGCCACAAAAAAACCGTTTAGAAAGATCAGGAAAATCGTCAGTAGGATATTAAAAGCCATAACGACAGTCATTATATACCATGCGCATGGCGGCTCAAAATTGTTTTGATCTTAAGCCATCAATTCGACCTTATACAGGACTTACGCAAAACCTTTTAGTCATGCGTAAAAGATGCGCTGTCGTTCGACAAGACAAAAAATCTTAACGCAAATGAGGCGAATAACGCGAATAAAAAAGTATTTTGGCGAAATTCGCCTACTTCGCGCTTTTCGCATTAAGAATTTAAGGCTTTGCTACAGCCATGTTTTTGTCTTTTGCGCTTATCTCCGTTTATAAACGGCGAGTTTTGCGTAAGTCATACTATAATGAAATAGGAGGGCAACATGCAAACTCAAGCCAAAGTAACCCGCCGTGAAATATGGGTGGATATGCTTATGTATCCGCGCCACACACTCCCCACAGCATTTGCACCCGCGCTCATTGCCGCAGCACTGGCATATCATAATGAAATACTTCACTTGCCCACCCTTTTTTCCGCCTTTATGGCAGGCTGGCTTATTCAACTTGGCGGCGTCATCACCGACAACTACAACAACCTCACCCGCCACCCCAACGACCGTGAACACGCCAAATTCGTGCAAGGATTACGCCAGGGTTTGGTCACCCTCTCAGAGTTGAGGACTGCCATCACAGCCTGTTATCTCATCGCGATCCTTTTCGGTCTCTACCTGGCGAGCCTCGGCGGCTGGACCGTGATCCTGATCGGCGTTGCGAGCATTTTTGCCAGTTTGGCTTATTCCACCAAACCATATCCGCTCGGTGACCATGCACTTGGCGAGCCGCTGTTCTTCATCTTCTTTGGTCCGGTCTCACTGGCAGGTTATTATTTTGTGCAAGCCGCTGTGTTCGGTTCTACACCCTTCACCATCCCCGTCCTCTTTGCCGGGTTGGGAGTCGCCGCACTGACCACCAATATCCTCGTCATCGACAACATCCGCGATATGGATTACGACAAAGAAAAGAGTGAGATCACCATTACCGTACTCATTGGTCGCAAATGGAGTTTTGTGGAATATTGCATCCTATTCGGGGCAGCCTATATCTTCCCGCTTTTGTTATGGCTGCAAGGATCTTTTGGCTGGGGTATCTTGCTCGTATTTCTTTCCATCCCTTACGGAATTAACGTCGCCTTGCACCTCATCCGCTCACAGACGTTTGAAGAGCGCATCCCACTCACCCCGCAAGCCGGGCAAGTGCTGTTGCTTTATTCGTTCTTATTTTCAGTCGGGGTATTGCTGGTGTAGCCGCGCGAGGCAAATGTATTATTTTTCCACATGCCATACATGCACGCGGTTTCGCCCCAGGCTTTTAGATTGATACATGGCTTTGTCTGCCCTATCCAATAGCTCATCCAGCGAAGTGCAATCACTGCTGTATTCCGCCACCCCTACACTGACAGTGATAAGGTGCCGCTCATCTCTTGTATGCAGATTTGAATCATGCGTGAATTCCAGGTTTTCAATGGCATAACGTAAACGCTCCGCCACCTCAAGTGCATTCGAAAGAATGGCATCGGGTAGAACCACGGCAAATTCCTCACCACCCATACGCCCAAAAATATCATTACTTCGTAAATGGGCGCTGCATATCTCCGCAACTGTATTGAGTACAGCATCGCCAACACTGTGCCCATGTTTGTCGTTAAATAATTTAAAATCATCCACATCCAGCAAAATTACTGAAAGCGGCATGGAATTCAAGCCTGCTTTTTCATATTCCACTTCTGCCAGTTCAAAGAAGCGGCGGCGGTTGAGAATTCCAGTCAACGAATCGGTGTTTGCCAGGGTTTGGATCGAATCGAATAAGCGTGCATTCTCAATAGCGATGGCTGCATGAGAAGCAAGAACCTCCAATAAGTAAAGATCATCGCGGTTATAGGCGTTCTTTTTATACGATTGCGCAGAGACCATGCCGTAAATATCATCATGCAACAGCATCGGCACCGCAAGGCAAGACTGCGTTGGGTCCTCTTCAACCACCGAACCGTAGGGTTCAAATGTGATACCGCTTTCCATTAATTCTTGTTTGCTGTTAAAAAGCAGGGTTTTACGGGTACGAACAACCTCACCAGCCAAACCATGATCTGCCACATATCCATTGGTGAACACGCGTATTCCCGGGTGCTCAATGGCAAAGAGCGGTTCGATCAAATTCATATTCTTGCTATATCCATCGATCACAAAATCGTTACAAGACATAACTGAAGCTACTGTTTCGTACACTACCCGGCAAACCTTTTCAACCTCATGGTGGGTATTGATGGCGTTTACGGCATCGTGCAAAACTTTGAGCCGCTCCACAAAATCGCCCAGCGCTTCCTGTGCCCAAATACGTTCAAGCGCACCGGCACAATGACTTGCAAGGTTCTTCAAAGAACCTAATTGTTCCCCGGTATACGCTTCAAAATCATAACTTTGAATCGACATTACCCCGATCACTCGCGCAACAGTACGTACTGGCACGAACATTTGCGAGAGAGTGCGTTTACTGCGGTCACCAAAAGAGTACTGAGTATCCACTTCAAAATATTTTTCATAAACCGACATGAATTCCCCATCTCGAATTGCCTTGAGCATGTTTTCACTGGGTTCAGAAGGATTGGCGCCGAACTGCTCAACATGTACACCCTCTATCGTATCGATCAGCAATAGAGGACGGGGCACGCCGCCGATCTCAGGATCATATAGAATTAAGTAGGAAGCATCCCAGCCAATCAGTTGATCCGCAGCATTTAAGATCGTCCTTGCCGCTTCTTTGGCATCTGTAATCGACGCCAGGTCTCGTCCAATCTCGGCAAAGATACGGCTGGTATCTTTTTTGGGAGAATTACCTTTCCTGTGCATGGCTCAAGTTTTTATTTCCTGCCTTTGGCGAACGGACTCATACGTCAACAAAGCAGCAGAGATGGAGACATTCAGCGAATTGACTTTCCCCTCCATTGGAATTCGTACCTGAATATCGGCATTTTGCATCCAAAAATCGGTTAGCCCTTCATCTTCTGTGCCAACGACAATGGCAAGCGGACCCGTCATATCGACAGATGTATGCAATGTTTCGGCAGAAGGGGTTGCGGCAAGCACGCGCATCCCACGTGTTTTGAGCCAGTTCAACGCTTCAGAAGATTTAACCTCCACTGTGGGCATTGAAAAGACCGCGCCACGGCTGGCGCGGATGACGTTGGGATTCCATACATCTACACGCGGATCGCAGACCAATACGGCATCTACCCCTGCGGCATCGGCGGTACGCAGAATGGCGCCGAGGTTACCGGGTTTCTCAACAGATTCGGTGACAAGGATGAGCGGATGCGCGCGAAGGTTTAGGTCTTGTAAATTACGGTTTGGAGTAGGGAAAATGCCGATCCAGCCATCGGGGTTATCTCGGTAGGAAATTTTCTCGAAGACCGCGCGTGAAACGGTGAGGGTTTCAGAGTTGGGAAAATTCAGGGTACGGCTGGCAAGCTCGGGCGCAGTGAGAAGCGTTTGGGGCGTAAGCCCGCATTCCTGCGCGAGGGTTAATTCGTCAAACCCCTCAACCAGAATCAGACCATCCCGTTGTCTTTGTTTCTTGTCCTCGCGCAGTTTTACAAAATGTTTTACTCGCGGGTTTTGTAAACTGGTAATATCCATTTTTTTATTTTACTTGCTATCATCTGCAAGCAGACAAGCAGATTGGTGCATTTTTGAAAAATCACGCATGGGCGGGTCGCTGAGTTTGCAAGCATCCACGGCGATCGGGCAGCGCGGGTGAAAGCGGCAGCCGCTTGGTATGTTGATTGGGTTTGGTGTTTCACCCTTCAAGATGATGCGTTCATGCCGCAGGCGCGGGTTGGGAACGGGGATAACTGAAAGCAAAGCACGCGTGTAGGGGTGTTTTGGTTTTTCGAGCACTTCAAGCATGGTTCCAATTTCAACAATGCGCCCAAGGTACATGACGGCGACACGGTCGGCGAAAAAACCGACAGAACCAAGATCATGCGTGATGAAGATGACGGCAATCTGGCGGGTGATGCGTAATTCTGCCAGCAGGTTGATCACTTCGGCGCGGATGGATACATCCAACATCGAAACCGGTTCATCGGCTACCAGTATTTCCGGCTCAAGCACCAATGCCGCTGCAATGACCACGCGTTGGCGCTGTCCGCCTGAAAGTTCGTGCGGATATCGATTCAGGTAAACATCTGCGGGTTTCAAACCGGCATCTTCCATGGCTTTCACAACGCGCTCATGTCGTTCCTGTTCATTCATTCCAATGCCATGCACGATCAGCGGTTCGATGATGATCTCGCCGATGGTCTGGGTGGGGTTTAAAGATTCGTACGGGTCTTGAAAGACCATTTGGATCTTGCGGCGCAGGCTTTTGCGTTCATGATCGTTGAGGTGGGTAATATCCTGCCCTTCAAAAATAATGGAGCCATCTGTCGGCTCTTCCAAACCCATTAGCAGCAATCCCAGGGTCGACTTTCCGCACCCACTTTCGCCTACAAGGGCAATCACTTCACTGCGGTGCAAGGTTAGGTTTACACCATCAACGGCATGGACATGCAGTTCTTCTCGTGAGAATAGCGATGTACGCGGCGCGTTGAAATATTTTTTCAGCTCATGTACTTCCAGAATTTTTTCGAGTTTAGTTGGCATTTGCACCCTCGATGAGATGGCAACTTACAGCATGATTATCTTTGAGCGTGTATAGTTTTGGTTCGGTAACATGACATGGCGCAAACGCTCTGGGGCAGCGCGGTGCAAAGCGGCAACCTGCGGGGAGATTATCCAACCTTGGAGGATAGCCGGGGATGGATGAAAGTTTCTTTTTCGGTTTGGTCAGGTCGGGGAATGCCTTTAAAAGTTCCTGGGTATAGGGATGTTTGGGATCGTTGTAAACCACATCCACACCGGCGTATTCAGCGGTGACACCGCCATACATCACCAGCACATGGTCGCACAGTTCCGCTACCACACCAAGATCGTGCGTAACGAAGATCACCGATAGCCCAAGTTTTTTACGCAGAGAGTCAAGTAATTCCAGTATCTGCGCCTGGATCATCACATCCAGCGCGGTGGTTGGTTCATCGGCAATGATGATCTGCGGCTCGCACGCCAGCGCCATCGCGATCATGGCGCGTTGACGCATCCCGCCGGAGTATTGGTGTGGATAGTGGTCGCGCTGTTCGGATGTAATTCCCACCAGTTCCAACAGTTCCGAAACGCGGGCAGGAATTTTATCTTTGGCAAAAGATGGGTCATGCTGAAGAATGGCTTCTGCGATCTGGTCGCCCACCGTCCGAACAGGGTTAAGTGCATTCATGGCGCCTTGAAAAACAATCGAAATACGGCTCCAGCGAACCTGGTTAAGTTCTGCTTCATTCATCGCCGCAAGGTCTTTTCCATCGTAAAAAATATTGCCGTTCACAATTTGCCCCGCCGCAGGCAATAGTTTTAACAACGCCAGCATGAGCGTAGTTTTACCGCATCCACTTTCACCAACCAAACCTAAAAGCTCACCCTGTCGCAATGTCAGGCTGATATTTTCCACCGCGCGCGCAGGTTTCTTTCCCTCATTCACATAGTGGATGGAAAGATTCTGCACCTCAAGCACAGCTTCTGGATGATGGGGCTTCGCCCCCGCCTCTTTTTGGATGGCAGGCTTGCCCGGCATTAAATGGTGTGTATCCAAACGGGGGTTTAGAACCTGTTCCAGTCCCTGCCCGAGCAACGTCAACGAAAGCACAACCCACACAATGCCAAACCCGGGAACCACCAACGCCCACCACGCCCCCGCAGACATGGCACCGCGCCCGAAAGCGAAGTTCAACATCTGCCCCCATGAAAGCGCAGCAGGGTCACCCAGACCGATGAATGACAACGTACTTTCGTTCAAGATCGCAAGTGAGATGGAAAGGACTGCTTGAATGACAAGTATAGGCAAGACCAGCGGCAAAATATGCCTTCTGAGAATGTGGAGTTTATCTGCACCGATGGCACGTGCGCGCAACACGAATTTTCGCGATTTCACAGCCAATGTCTGCGAGCGAACGACACGGGCAGTCGTTGTCCAGCCAAGTAAGCCGATCACTAAAATGATATTTGCCAGTGAAGGCTGGGTCAGCGCCACGATCACCACTAATAACGGCAATTCTGGAATAACAAGCATGATGTCGGTAAAACGCATCAGGGTATTTTCCCAACGTCCGCCAAAGAAACCGGCAACAAGCCCCAAAATTCCGCCGATCATGATCGAAATAAAAGCCGCAAAAAATCCTACTGTGAGTGAAACCCGCGAACCAAAAATAAAATTGGTAAATACATCCTGTCCGGCATCATCGGTACCAAACCAATGCTGCACAGAAGGAGGCTGATAAATATCTTCCACGCCGACAGAGGCGGAAGATGATTGCTCGTAAGGGGTGATCCACGGCGCAAACACCGCTGCTACTACAACGATCACCAGCATCCAAAAACCAACAAGGCCGGTATGACTTTTTGAAAAGGTCTGAACGAACGTTTCTGTTCGTTTTGTTGTTTCATTCTGAGTAGAGTCTGATTGCAAGATTGTCTGCATGTTATCTACTCCACATTAACGCGCGGATCTAAGAATGTATAGGTCAGGTCTGCCAACAGGTTCGCCAGAATTACCGTCACTGCGATCAGTAAAAATGCACCTTGCAGCATTGGAAAATCACGGCGGATGACTGCTTCAAAAATGGCGCTGCCCAACCCGGGCCATGAAAAAACCGATTCGATCTGAATTACACCTGCCACCGTAAACCCAAGGTTTATTGCAATGACAGTGACCAATGGCAGCATGGCATTCTTCAAAGCATGGTCACGCAAAATCTGCGCCGAATTTAAGCCCTTTGCCCTTGCTGTCAAAATATAGTCCTCTGAAAGTACGTCGATCAGGCTTGAGCGCATGATGAGTGTGTACTCGCCCATGTATACGATGGTGTATGTAAGGGTTGGCAGGAACATGTGTTTGGCAATATCTGCCCATTGTTGGATCAGCGGATACGTGCTTATGCCGGGAGTAGCCTTACCACCCACCGGTAAGCCGACTGTACTGCCCCAAAAGAGCAAAATGATTCCCAGCCAGAATGTGGGCAAACTCCAGGCAATCAGGCTGGCTGTGACTGCGCCATAGTCTACAGATGTACGTGCTTTCCACGCCGCCACGATCCCCAGCACCACCCCTAAAAGAATTGAAAGAATTTGTCCCGCGCCGATAAGCAGAATTGTATTCCACAACCTTTCTGCCAGTACATCTGCCACGGGGCGGTTGGTATGGTAACTAATTCCCAACTCGCCTTTTACTAAATTCCCCACATAGATGAAAAACTGTGTCTCCATTGGATCAATAGTACAACTGCCTAATTTGATCGGGTTAAGCGTTTCAAAACAATTGATGACGGGCTTATCCAAACCAAATTTGACCTGCAATGCTTCGATTGCTTCTTTTTTTAGGCGTGGGTCACGAATACCCGCCCGCGCAGGGTCACCGGGTAAAACGCGAAAAAGAAAAAAATTAAAAATAATGACAATGAAAATCGTGAAAATAGCCCAGGCTGATTTTCGGAGAATGATACGGGTACGGTTCAAGGGAAGCTCTTGTAGATCGGGGGTATTTCTGTCCGCAGCTTTTTGGGCTGCGGACAGAAAATTAGTTACAACACTATTTTACCGGCTCAATGACCAATAACGAGGTTACGTCAGAAAGCTCAACCTTGGCTTGGTCTGTGATCCAACCGGTGAAGCGGTCTGTACGATACGCCTGAACCGCTGCAGAGTAATACGGAATGATGTAGACAACATCGTCATGAACTAATTTCTGCATCTCCCAAACAATATCTTTGCGTGCGTCAAAGTTCAATTCGGTTTGTTGTTTTACATACAGTTCATCATATGCAGGGTTTGAGTAGCCAGTTTCGCTGGAGCCATAGGGAATGGCATCCGTCGTATATACATAAAGCAGGGAACTTGGGTCTGGGTCGGAGTACCATCCCCAGATCATAATGTCAAAGTCGAAGGCGGGGCAGCATTGTGCGGTCAGGGCATCAGGGTCTACCGCGCTGGGTTCAAGTGCAATGCCAATGGCGCTCCACATTTCTCCGAGCAATTCTGCCATACGTGGGGCTTCAATGCTGTCGCTGGGCCAATTCATGCGGAAGGTCAGCGAGCGGGAACCGTCCGGCATATCACGAATACCATCACCATCTGCATCTACGTAACCGGCATTATCCAAGGTTTGGTTGGCAAGGTCTACATCAAAAGCATAATCTTGGATGGAGTTGTTGTACCAAACGCCAAGTCCATCCGGGATGAGGGTAAGACCGGGTTTGCCAAGCCCAAGCAGTACCACATCGATCAACTGTTGCTTATTGGTGGCATGTGCCATTGCAAGGCGGACATTCTTATCCAAAAGAGCCGGGTGACCGGAACAAATTCCGCCATCTTCCGGGCAGTTTTCCGGATCCATCTGGTTGAAAATAATATCGGCAACGTACGGAGAAAGCGGAGCCCCAACAACCAGCTCAACATTTGGTTCTTCTTTAAGGGAAGCGGCAGCCGTACTGGGCATTTCGGTGATCATATCCACCTGCCCTGCTTTGATCGCCTGCACCAGTGCGTCCTGATTATCAAACGATTGGAAGATGACCTCATCGACCTTGGGCTGAGTGCCGAAATATTCGGTATTGGCGCTCAAGCGTACAAACTCATTCTGGGCGTATTCTGTCATCTTGAATGGACCAGAGCCGACCATTTCTGTATTTTCGTATTCAAGTTTGTCCACATTTTCCCAAATGTGTTTTGGGAGAATGTAAAGGAAGACCAACTGGCTCTCAAGATTCGGGATGGATTCGTTAAGTGTCAGGATGACTTCATTATTGTCGGTAAAGGTGATCGTATCAAAATAGGTGGTGTAGTAACCATTCAGATAGGGGTATTCAGGGGTGTCTTTATAAAGGTTGTAGGTCCAGGCAACATCTTCAGCAGTAAGGGGTTCTCCGTCATGCCACTTAATGCCATCCTTGATCTTGAATGTCCAGGTCAAGCCATCGTCTGAAACGGCAGCGCTATCGGCAATGGAAAGGCGGAAACTCCCATCAAGGTTAAGTTCATACATTGAATCGTACACAAGTTCAAAAATTGTGTACGAATTTGCAAGAATTGCATTTCCGGGGTTCAGAGTATCCGGGCTGCCCGCTTTCCCTACACGTACAACAACGGGCTGTTCGGCAGATCCACCTCCTCCACACGCCGCCAACAAAAGAGCAGCAAGCAACACAATGTACAGCACTTTTTGTTTCATATCTCTATTCTCCTATCTTTTTTTTCACGCATTTAAAACAACATGCGCCAATTCAGGGTATACACCTGCTGGCGCATGAATGCTTCCAATGCACATCTCTGATTTACAAAACTCATGAGGATGAAAATTTTACTTTATATTGACCGATTAGAAAAGAAAGTCCAAACATTGAATCGCGGCTAAATCAAAATCCATACACCTTGATCGAGATAATCCATTTCTTTTCGGAACAGCAGGCACATTGTGTCCACCTGCCTGTATGGATTCTACTTCTCTACAACATAAAAAGTATATTTCATCTGGCAAAAAGTAGTTTTGCCCACCGTTATAAAAAAGTATGTGCTATATTCGCCTGGATTTTTAGGCGTTATAAAGGTTGCTTGAAGCCCAATCTTGCCGCCAGATGGAACCGATACAACAAAATCTCTGACCTTCGTCCCTTCAGGTCGAAAGCCGCCTGAATACACCATGTCCATTCCGTAATAAGGCCAGGATTTAGTCCCGCTGTTAAACACATTCCATTCCACTTTGAACTTTGTTTTGGGTTTAAATTCATAATTCTGTGGGGGAAAAGTTCCATAGACAGAGCAGGTCCATTCCTTGCCGGTCATTGCAAAAGGGTCCCCTTTTTTCTTTTCGGGTTCACCGTTTTCATCCAATTTTGGTTCACTTGTAAGAGTGATCGTTGGGGTTGGCGTAATGGAAGGTATGGGCGTGAAAGATGGAAGTAGAAAAATAAATGTTGGGGTTGAAGTTGGGGTGTGAGAAGGCGTCCGTGTAACGGTGGGTGTAATGGTAGATGTCGGCAAACTCACTTCAGTTTGAGATTGGGCAGCCAAAGCAGTTTCAACGATGGCTGTTTGCATGGAATTCGGGTCAAAGGTCGGTAAGGGTTGCGGAGTTGAAACATTAGGAACGGCGCAAGCAAGCGAGATGAATATCAATAAAAATGGAAAAGATAATTTACGCACAAAGACCTCTTGTTTAAAGTATATCGTGAAATCTCTGGCGGATGAACGCCTCACCCTTTGCAATGAACTCATCATATTCTTCCGGCGCCTTGGCGGCGGACATGAGGTCTTGGGTCTTTTCGCGTAAAACCTGACGCGCAGGGGGTGAACCGGCATCCATCCATTTTTCCATGCTGTAGCGCGGATAGACCCCGCTGACATAATAGCCGGTCTTGTAATTCTTCAATGTGGAAGGCTGGTTGAGAAAGCTCTTGCCGGGTCCCACTTTGAAGATCTCATCCACCGCAGAATTGGTTTCATCCAATTGGAAGCCGTTGTGGAGGCGCAATGCCTGATCAATGATCTCGTGAGCGTGGACGAAAGTAGTAGGTGCGATCGACTTTGAGCCAAGAGAATCTCCAATGAACGGAGCCAAGTGTCCGTTAGAGAGAAGAAGCGCGAGGGTGTTCATCCAATAGGTATCTGCGGCAATTAAATCCATGCCCCAGCCGGTGCCGCTGCCCGATGTGGCACAATGCGGGATGCCGTAGAACTTCATCATCTCGGAGCACGCCACACTGATCAGGATGCTTTGCGGGTCGTAGAAGTTGAGCATGGTACGCATATCAAAATAAACAGGTAACATGCCGAGTAGAATGGGTGCGCCTTTTTTGATGGTTTGACTGATAACCAACCCTGCCAGCAACTCAGCCATAAGCAGCGTGAGTGTGCCTGCCGGTGTGAGCGGTGTGGATGCGCCTGCCATGCTGTAATTGGAAAAGATGATGGGAAGTCCGCGCTCGATGGCGACTTTCATCTTATCCACGGTTCCTGCGTTCATCACAAGCGGACTCACCGGGTTGAAGTAGGGGATCACATGAGGCTTGTCTCCCACTTCCTTTCCGTTCAAATGCTCGAACATATCCAGCACATCAGGAAAACGCTCTTCATCGGAGACAAGCAAGACCAATGGCTTGGTGGTGTTTGAAATATGCTCAAGTGAACCGTACATATCGCCAAGCTCTTCTTTTACGTCGCGCACAATGCCGACCGTGGAGATCACATCGTAATGTTTGAGCGATGAGCCGAGACGCACAAGATCACGGAAGTTTTCTCGTTTAAAAATATCGAGAGTTTCATCTACAGGGTTTTGATAGAACAACGCTGTCACGCCCACCCCAAAGCGCAGACGGTCTTCGCCCAGTTTGAGTTTGTGTTCTCCCCGACGATCATACACATCGATCGTTTTGGGTGCAGATTTGATCGCCTCTTCCACAATCTCGGGCGGGAATTTAATGATACGGTCTTGTGATTTCAGCCCCAGTTTCCGCTCAAGCATTTGCAATATGGTGGGAGAATCAACACGTACGCCGGTTTCGCTTAGCACCTTTAGTACGTTGCGGTGCGCCTCTTGTACCTGCTCTTCATTCATTAACGTCAATCGCGGGCGAACGTTATTCATATAAATGGTTTCTCCTTTGCCACTATTTTATCTTATGGGAGTGCATTGGTAGTGAGCGGCAAATACTATAGCATGGCTTTCTCAAAGTCTAAAAACCTTAATGCGAAAAGCGCGAAAAAAGGCGAATGACGCATAAAAAATGTTTTTTTGCGTCATTCGCCCCATTGGCGTAATTCGCATTAATTCTTTTGCTCTTTGTTTAATATTTTGCCAACCTACTTTGAGAAAGCCATGAATACTATGGAACTCTTACATAAGCGCTCTCGCCGAAGCACCCATAACTGGGCATATATCCCCGGCGGCAGGGCGACCCTTGCTGGCGAAAGAAAGTTTTCATGGATGTGGGCGGGGTCGCCCCTACTGCGCAACATCAGTTATTTGTTATCGTCTGCTTACCGTTTTTCCCATGCCTTGCGGTCTTCGGGGTTTTCGGGGTCGAGGTGTTTCGGGTCTAGCTGCTTACCGATACGGTAGCCGTATTTTGCCCATAAATCTGCGGCGATCTTATATGCGTCACAATTTACACCTTGTGAAGAAAAATAATCACATACCCGCACAACATCACGCAAAAAGATATTCCATGCCGTAGGGTTGGATCTGGGCAAAACGATCTGCGGAAAGTCGATCAACTTAATCTCACCATTCCAGTACAGGATGTTATAAGCAGAGAGATCGCCGTGAATACACTCATTGGCAAGCATGATATCCATGTTGTGAAGCACACGATCACGCAGGGTACGGGCTTCGGTATGAGACAGGTTGACCGAATTCAGAATCGAGGCGGCAGTATTTTCGTCACCTACAAAGTCCATGACGATGGCGTTCTTTTCCATGGCGTAAGGACGTGGAACATCTGCCCCGGCTTCGAAGAGTCTTTCCATGGTCTTAAATTCGTATGCGATCCACGAACGGTGACGCACTTCTTCACCATAGCTGGTACGTTTTGCGATGGCATTTTTATCTGCCTCTTTCCATAACGCCGTACCGTCGGCATCCAGGTCCACGCGCCCCACACGATATTGGGCATCATTCTTGAGATTACGCAGAGATCGCGGACGGTAGATCTTGGCGGCGACAAAAGGTACACTCATTTCTGCGCCAGCCTTGCACAGGTAAACCGAAGCTTCTTTGCCGCCTTTGACCTTTCGTAACACGTCCGAAATCCATTGGTGTTCGTGAATCTCTGTCAGTGAATCCAACAGCCAGGCTTCTTCGAAACGGGCGGCTTTGTAGGTGAATTGGAATTCTTTGGCGATTTCCTGCGCACGGATGAAGAGCTTGGCTTCTTGCTCACGTTTCTTCGATTCGCGTTTTTGAGTGATGCGTTTTCTAGGCGACTCTGTGTCGGTATCGTCGTTCAGTTCGTCAAAATAATCTGAAAGTTGATTCTTACTCATTGTTGTAAAACCTTTTTGTTTAACAAAAAACCACAGGCACGAATTACCTGCAGTTTCCAATGGATTAAATAAAAACCGCAGGCTCGCGAGCCTGCGGTTGGATGATATACGGCAGAATACTTATGCCAATCCATTTACCGGAGGCGCGCTGAACAATTTAAAATTATGAACCAAGACAGCTTGCATGTTTTCGAGCCTCCTTTCGTGGAATAGTATGATGCTTGGATTCTATGACAAGCCAGAACAAGCGTCAAGCCCCAGAATCGCCATAAAAGGCGCCGACCCAAACGCCCGTCAGGACCAAGGCTGCCCCAAGGATAAACGGCATACTTACAGCCTCATTTGCCAGCCATGCTGCAAGTAATGTTGCTATGAGCGGGAAAAATAAAATGGCATAAGAAGCAGAAGAGGCTTTCCAACGGGAAAGAACATACACGAACATATAGAACATAACAACCGAACCGCCGAGGATGAGATATGTCACTGCACCCCACACTTGCGGCGTGGACGGCATGACGTGCGCCTCATGCGCCAACCATGAAGCCGCCCCAAGAAAAATCGACCCGGAAGTCATGGATATGGCATTGATAATGACCGGGTCACTTTTGAGCGAATACATCTTGAAAATGACGTTCCCTTCAGCAGCGACCAGGGCGCTAACAAGCAACCCAATCATGCCGGGCAATAATTCACGTCCACCAGGCTGGGCATTGACCACCAACGCCAACCCGGCAATGGCGATTACCCCGCCAAACAAGGCTTGCACACGAAACTTCTCAAGCCGATGTAAAACCGCCAAGATCAAAGTGAACAATGGGCTGGTGGAAATAACAACCGTGGCAAGGCTGACGGGCATCTTTTGCAGCGCCCAATACAACAAGGCAAAACTCACGCCCGTAGAGAGGAATCCGTTTAGCGCGATCACAGCGACATCACTCCGCCTGGGGAGTGACATGCGCCGAACCCAAAAGATTAACCAGAAAATCGAACCTGCAAAAAAGAAACGTACAAACGCGCCCCAAAAGGGAGCCAACTCTTGATTGCTGAAACGAATGGCAACCGAATTTGAGCCGCCTAATAGAATTACAAGTAAAAATGCAGCCAGTGTTTTTTTATCGAAGGTGAAAGATGATGAAGTAAGCATGGCGATGATGTTGTAGCGTGGGCACGATGTCCTTATTGTCCTTTTACATGTTTATCGAAAAATAGCTGGGTCTTTCCCATGAATACAAACCACGGGTCACCAATAAAAGAATGTTCTTCCCCCTGGTAGCCAAAGATTTCGGCATCTACTCCGGCATCTACAAAAGCCGCATACATTTTCTTAGACCACTCCGGCGGGGTGCCTGCGGAGGTCTTGCCGTCCTCGGTGCCGTACACTACTTGGACGGACGCTTGCACGAGGTCAAAATGATAGAGCGGAGAAACAGCTTCCAGCATAACCGGATCCGATGTCGCGTCGAAGTAAGAGGCGGTGAGATCGGCTGGCAAGTTGAGCGGGAGGATGTCGGACGAATTGCAACCAAACGTCGCTTCGCCTTCATACACATCCCCAACACACCCCGGACCCCAACGCCCGATCACATCTGCAAAATCTGCGCTGACGGATGAATACAAAATCGCCGCCTTGATCTTATCGTCCACAATGGTGAGGACTTTTGCAGTGATACCGCCGCCCATGCTGTGCCCCCACATACCCATGCGAGACGTATCGGCTTCGGGAATGGAATCCAGTGCGTAGATCAAGTTGATCACATCGATCACCTGCCCCGAATAAAAAAGACTCTCGCCGGTTTCGGCAAAACCCCAACTGCGATAGTCTGATGAAACCGTGAGGTAACCGCGCCGGTTGAGAAAATCGGCGGCACGGTCGGTACCATCGCCGGTGGTGTACACATAGCGGGAGAAAAAGCCGTGGTTCATCACGATCACCGGGTACGGCGCTTCACCCGTTTTTGGAATTTGCAAAACACCTGTGATCGTCAAACCATCGCTGGGGTATTGGATGTGATAACGAGTGAAGTGATCTGTTTCCAACACCGGCTCGCCAAGAATTATTTTTCCGCTTTCATATTCCCGCGCACGCAGCCCTTCAATAGTGTATGGAGCCAACGCCTGCTCGGTGGTGCGGGTTGGCGTTGGCATGGGAATTTCTGTAGGCGTTGAAGTTGGCGGGACGATGGTGGCAACCAATTGCGCTGTGGGTGTTGCTGTAGGCGATGCGCAAGCAAGCAACATAAAAGCCAATAGAAGTATGTAGATTTTTTTCATTTCAAATTCTCATCGAAGAACGCAATCGCGCGATCCATAAACTGAAACCACGCATCACCCGTAAATGAGTGACGTTGGTTTTGATAAACAAACATCTCCACATCTTTACCTGCATCGAGCAGACCTTGATTAAGTTTATACGACCATTCGGGCGGGGTCGAGCCGATGTAATCACCGTCGGCAGAACCGATATGAATTTGAACTGGGACTGTGACCGAATCGAGATGGTAGTACGGCGCAATCTCACGCATCTTTTCTGGACTTTGAGCGGATTCAACGTAAGCGGCTATCACCTCCGCTGGGAGCGTCTCGGGCAGCACATCTGCCGAGTTGCAGGTTTCGAGCAATTCACCCGCGGCGATATCGCCAATGCAGCCGTAGCCCCAACGCGCGATCAAGTCGGCATCGTCGGCAGAGTTGGGCGCATACAACACCGCCGCGCGGACAGGCGACTCAAGCGTGAGGATTTTTGTTGTAATGCCGCCGCCCATCGAATGTCCCCACATGCCAATGCGGGATGTATCCGCCTGCAAAATGGAATCAAGCGAAGCCAGCAAGTTCATCACATCTGCGACCAAGCCGGTGTGGAAGAATGAAACGCCAAAGTCTGAAGCACCCCAGGTACGGTAATCAGAAGAGATCGTGATGTAGCCGTGTTGCGTGAGATATTCCGCGGCACGTTGCGAGCCATCACCGGAAGAATAGTCACTACGCGGATAAAAGCCGTGATTCATGACGATGACAGGAAAAGGTCCATCCCCGGCTGGGATGTTAAGCACGCCAGTGATGGTCAGCCCTTCGGAGAGGTATGAAATGAGATATGTGCTGAACTGGTCATTGAACGCAACCCGCGCGCCGATTTGAATCTCGCCACCGGGAAAGTCTCGTTCGCGCAGACCCGCAATGGTGTAGGGATACATCAAATGCGGCATGGGCGTTGCCGTCGGTGTGAGAGTTGGTAAAGGTGTGGGCGTTTCTGAAGCAGGAATGACGGTCACCACGGGTGGCGGCAGGGTTGAAGTTGGTGTTGCAGGCGCAGGCGTGCAAGCAGACAAAATTACCAATAAAGAAGGTATCCACTTTTTCATAGATACTCCAGCGCCACGTCCAACTCTCCTTCAGCCATGACCTCGCGTACTTGTTTCAATACATCGGCGGCAACGCCTTCTTCCAAATAAGATTCGCCGCAGGCAGGACACACCCAGGCGGGAATCTTATGAACCATTGCCCGAAACTCATCGCGCTCGAATTGGATCGATGTCAGGCTTTGGGTTGTGTGCGCCTCCCGACAGACGGTACAGATCATCGGCGGCTCCGCAGGTCTTTCTTCCATTTATCTAGAGAAGGCAAATAGACGGTAATGATGGTGATGTGCTGCTGACTCTCAGAGGTCACCACATGGAAGGGACGCCTGCCTTGCTGACCGAACAGCAAACGGCTCGGTTCGGGTGTTTCAAACGAATAATCTTCAATGACATCTGCTGTTTGCAACGCCTCGCGGACTTTCGTAACTGACACTTCACGCTCAAACATTCGTTGCACCGCATGGGCGCGGAAAATGATGGAATTCATGGCGGTGATTATACATGCCCATTGCACCAGCCATAAATTGCGGGTCAGTTTATGCAAAAGGCTTAACGCGAATTACCCCAATGGGGCGAATGACGCGAATTTTTCATGAAATATTCGTTTTATTCGCAAATTCGTGACATTCGTGTTAAAAGTTTTCTGACTTTGTTGCAACCATGCAGGTTGAAAACCCACCATACAAAAAACTGAAATGATAAAATACCAGCGCCATGCCTGCCGAACGCATCACACCCAAACTTCACTTCGACAAACTTGCCCACTTCCTAGACCTTGAAGCCGAGGCAGAGAAGCAAGAGTCTCTGCGCGAGCGGACGCGGCTTACGCCCGCCGAAGCAGAGGCATCGGGCAATAGCCTCATCCAACTCGTTATCCGTGAAGAAGATGCGGGCTTGGGCGGCAGGTTCCTGGTCACATTTGGCAAGCGCAATCAAACCCTGCCCCTGCCGTGGACAAGGCTTGGGGCGGGCAGCCCAGCCCTCGTCTCCGAAGAAAGAGGCGGGGCTGCATCCAATAATGAAGAAAATATTTGGCGTGGAATTGTCAGCAGCGTGCGCAAAGATTCCATTCAGGTGGCGTTCAATCAACTGATCGAAACCGAAAGCGAGCGCCCCACCTTCCGCATTGACCGCGCCACCGATGAAATTTCGCGCGCACGCCAACGGCAGGCAATGGATGCCGCCCTGCACGCCACCAGTTCACGGCTTGCCACCTTGCGCGATGTGTTGATCGGGATTCAAAAACCACTCTTTCAAAAAATAGAAACCATTCAGCCGTTCAATAAAAAATTAAATGCTTCGCAAATTCAAGCCATTGAGTTTGCGTTGAGCGCCGAAGATGTTGCCATTATTCACGGTCCGCCGGGCACGGGCAAGACCACCACCCTGGTCGAGTTGATTCGGCAGATCACAAAAACGGGCGGGCGTGTGCTGGCGGTGGCATCGAGCAACCTCGCGGTTGATAATTTATTAGAGCGTTTGATCGTGTCGGGCGAGAACGCGATTCGGTTGGGGCATCCGGCACGCGTCACACCGGAATTACGCGAACACACACTTGACCTATTGGTGGAACATCACCCCGATGTAAGAATCGCGCAAAAGCTCACGCGCAACGCACACAGCCTGCGCAGGCAAGCCTCAAAATTTTTCCGCATCAAGCCAGATCCCAATTATCGTCAGTCGCTGCGCGAAGAGTCGAAGCAGTTGCTCAACGAAGCCAATCAGATCGAAGAGCAGGTGGTCGCGTCCATTCTCAACGGCGCGCGGGTGGTGTGCGCCACCGCCACCGGGCTCGACCCCGAACGCCTGCGCGGCAATCGCTTCGATTGGGTCATCATGGACGAAGCCAGTCAGAGCACTGAGCCCGCCGCGTGGATTCCATTGCAATATGCCGAGCGGCTTGTGCTTGCGGGCGACCATTGCCAACTTCCGCCCACGGTGCTTTCGAATGAGGCGGCACGCGGCGGTTTCAACATCAGCATGATGGAGCGCATCCTAAATTTTGCACCCGATAGTTTGAGTAAACTCCTAAGCGTGCAATACCGTATGCATCAAGACATCATGCAATTCTCTTCGGATATTTTCTACGATGGGCTTTTACAAGCGGACGAAGCGGTTCGCACCGCGCTGTTAGTTGATCTGCCCCATGTGAGCGAATCCCCACTGACGGTAAATCCCATTCACTTCATCGACACCGCAGGCGCCAGCTACGACGAAGAACCCGAACCCGATGGCGAGAGTCGCATGAATCCGCTTGAGGCGGAGTTGGTGGTGAAGAAAGTGGATGAGTTGTTAACTCACGGAGTTTCCCCTGAGCACATCGCTATCATCTCGCCGTATTCAGCGCAGGTGAAACTGCTGCGACAAAAACTAAATCACGGCATCGAGATCGACAGCGTGGACGGATTTCAAGGACGCGAAAAGGAAGTGGTCATCGTCAGCCTCGTGCGTTCGAACCCCGAAGGCGACGTGGGCTTCCTCGCCGACACCCGCCGCATGAACGTGGCTCTCACCCGCGCCAAACGCAAACTGATCGTCATCGGCGACAGCGCCACCATTACGGTGCATCCGTTCTACGAGAAGATGGTCAAGTATTTTGAATCCATTGGGGCATATCACTCGGTGTGGGAAGAGTAAAATTTTATTATTTGTCCACAATACTTTATTGGAGGCTTGTATGAAAAACATAGACAACGGCAATCAGATATTCCCACAAACGCGTTGGTTGGCAGCATTGGTCATTCCATTTCTTGTAGTTGCGTTCATTATTTTATTCATCTTCCCTGAAAAAACCGAGCAGTTATTTGCCTGGAAAATTCAACCATCCATGTCTGCCATGATGCTGGGGTCTGCATACGCTGGCGGTATTTATTTTTTTGCAAGTGTATTAAAAAGTAAACAATGGCATAAAGTGAAAGTTGGTTTTCTGCCAGTCACAGCGTTTGCATCCCTTTTGGGGATAGCGACCATATTACATTGGGACCGTTTTACACACGGTCATATTTCCTTCATTGCATGGACAGCACTTTACTTCACAGCGCCGTTTCTCGTTTTTTTCGTCTGGCTTCGTAACCGAGGTCAGGATAACGGGGAGCCCGATCCGCATTTTGATGTGGTACTTGCCACTTCAGCACGTTGGTTGATGGGCACTTTTGGAGCTGTTACCTTGGTATTCAGTATTTACCTATTTACCCAACCAACGATTATGATCACGCTTTGGCCATGGACATTAACTCCACTGACCGCACGCGTGATGGGCGCAATGTTCGCTTTACCCGCACTGGTCGGGCTGGGTATCGCAGCGGACACACGCTGGAGCGTTGCGAATATCATCCTCCAATCACAAGGCTTTTCGATTTTCCTTATTTTGGTCGCAATCACAATTACCCGTCAAAACTTTGACTGGAGCAATCCGAGTAGTTGGTTATTTACTCTTGGATTAGGAGGAATGTTATTTAGTATCATCCTCTTAATGGTGACAATTCGAATACAATTTACCAAACAACATAAATGAAAACCAACCCCAAAAAAAATAAACAGGGTTCATAGTGGCACAGTAAAAAAGAACGAACTGCCCCGCCCAGCTTCGCTCTCGAACCAGGTCTCGCCGTCGTGCAGGTCGATGATATGTTCGGTAATCTTCAGACCCAAGCCAAAGCCAAGGCGTGGGTCTTTTTTATCTTCGAGAATGGTTTCAAACGGTTCGAACACTTTTTCCTGATCTTCTTCGGCGATACCCACGCCAGTATCGTGAACCTCAAAGAGAATTCGATCCACTTCTTTTTCCACCCGAACCGTAACCGTTCCTTTTTCGGTGAACTTGACGGCATTATGAATGTAGTTAAGCAACGCCTGCGATAAGCGAGTTGGGTCACCTTCGATGGTTGGCAATTCTTCGGGGATATCTTCTTCGATCTCAATGCCGCCTTTATGCTCGGCAAGTTGATCTGCCATCATCAACACACCTTCCATGAGGGCATGAACATCCACTTCTTGCAAATCCAACTCCATGCGTCCCGTCACGGTTTCGGCATAGTCCATAAAATCATTTACTTGAATCACCAACGGCATAATGGCAGCGTTGAGATGCGCCAATGGAGAGTCTGGAATCTCAACGATTTCTTCCAATTCTTCAAGCCGATAAACATCGTTGAATTTTTTCTGCACATCAGCAAGCCCATCACGCAGGTGGGCAGACATGTTGTAGAGAAATTCATTTTGGGGTGTGGTCATGCGTAGTCCTTTTTACATGGTTTAGTTGGCAATCAAAAATTTTGGACACGGATTACACGGATTTCACAGATTTGCACGGAAAAAATTTTCAGAAAATCCGTGTTCAACCGCGTGATCCGTCAAATCCGTGTACTTAAAAAGCGGTCTCAATCTTGAAAGCCAGTCTTATACAACTCGTAGTAACGTCCCTGCCTGGTGAGTAGGTCGGCATGTTTACCTTGCTCAATGATCGTACCACCATCAATGACCACAATTTTATCGGCATTCGTAATGGTAGACAAACGATGCGCGATCACAAAGGACGTGCGTCCTTTCAGCAACGTTGCCAAAGCAGATTGAATGATATGCTCGGTTTGCGTATCCACAGAGGAGGTCGCCTCATCAAGGATGAGAATGCGCGGATTCGCCAGCAACGCCCGCGCAAAAGAAAGTAACTGGCGTTGCCCCACGCTGAGAGTCAAACCGCCTTCTTCCACCGAAGTCTCATAACCATTCTTCAAATTCATAATAAAGTCGTGCGCGCCCACGGCTTTGGCGGCAGCAAAGATATCTTCGTCACTAGCATCCAAACGCCCGAATAAAATATTTTCCTTCACCGTACCGTTGAAAAGAAACGGGTCTTGCAGCACCATGCCCATCTGTCTGCGCAGCGAGCCTTGAGTCACCGTCCGCAAGTCCACACCGTCAATGAACACACCGCCCGAGGTCGGGTCGTGGAAGCGAGCCAGTAATTTCACAATGGTCGTCTTGCCTGCGCCAGTCTCACCGACCAGCGCAACCGTCTCGCCAGGCTTTACATCCAATTGAATCGAATCGAGGACGAGAGTCGGGTCATCGGAATAATGAAAGGAGATGTGATCGAATCGTACTGCGCCGGTAATGGGTTGCATTTCAGCAGCATTATCCTCGTCCCGAACTTCGACCGGCGTGTTAAGCAATTCCAAAATGCGTTCGCCGCCCGCCATTGTAGATTGAAGCGTATCGAAGCGGCGGCTTAAGTCGCGGATCGGTTCAAAGAAGCGGTCAATGTAAAGCACGAAAGCAATCAGCACACCCGCCGTGATCGATTCGCCCAACACCGCCGTCCCACCGATGTAGACAACCAAAGCCGTTGCCACCGCGCCAAGCAAGTCAATGACCGGCGTGAAGAGTGACGCCACCCAAACGGCATCAAGATTGGTCTCTAAATAATAACGATTAACATACCCGCTAAACGTGTTGTAGTTATGCCCCTGACGCGAAAACGCCTGCACCACACGCACCCCGTTGACATTTTCTGCCAGGACAGAATTACCCCATGAAACTGCCGCGCGCACCTTGCGGTAATTCTGCCGCGCCACCTTACGGAACGCAACCGTCGCCAAGATCATGATCGGCAATACAAGAAATGTCAGCATTGACAGTTGAAAATTCAACGCGATCATGGCGGCCAACGTGCCGATGATGCCTAGCAGGTTACGCACAATTGCCAACACAGCCCACGTGATAAATTCACGCAGTGTGCCCACGTCATTGATCACACGGGTAATAACGCGCCCAACACTATAGCGATTGTAAAAACTGAGCGACAGTTTTTGCAAATGGGCGAACATGGCTGTACGCACATCATACAAAATGTGTTGACCCACACGAGCCATGATCCGCACCCGCCAATAATTGAAACCCAGTTGAATGATCGAAACAACAAGATACGCAAGGGCAATAGTACGGAGCGCAATGGGATCTTTAGCAGCAATGCCATCGTCGATCGCAAGTTTCACAAAGTAGGGTCCAGAGACCGCGGCAGCAGTGACGATCACCATCAACGCCAGCGCGAAGACCATCCGCCCGGCGTATGGCTTGAGAAATTGCATGAGACCTTGTGCAACCCTGGGGTCATACCCCTTATCCAGTTGCTCTTCAGACTTGATGATGAATTCGGGAGGAGTGATTTTGGTCATAAGGTTATCCTCCTGCATTCGAGCGTGGAGCATAGATGGTATTTTCATGCGTTGGCTTACTGCCAACAATAGGCGGAATACCCGCCAGGGCATCTTCGCGTTGTACCAATTGCAGGTCGTGAATTTCCTTGTATAAACCGCCCGCTTTTAGCAATTCGTCATGAGTTCCTTTTTCTACAATACAGCCCTTATCTAACACAAGGATCAAGTCTGCACGGCGCACCGTGCTAAGGCGATGCGCAATAACAAAAGTAGTGCGTCCTTCCATCAAAACATCCAAAGCAGCCTGGATCAATTTCTCGGTTTGCGTATCTACACTGGAAAGCGAATCATCCAGGATCAAAATACGCGGATTCATCAACAAGGCACGCGCAATCGCCACACGCTGACGCTGCCCACCAGAAAGTGTCACGCCGCGTTCACCCACGATCGTATCATAGCCTTTTGTGAAACCTTCAATAAACTCATGCGCTTGTGCGGCTTTTGCGGCTGCAATAATTTCCTCTTCGGTCGCATCCGGTCTGCCGTAGGCAATGTTGGCACGGATGGTATCGGAGAACAAAAGCGATGTCTGCAACACAATCCCAATCTGCCTGCGCAGCGAGGTCAATTCCACATCACGCACATCATATCCATCCACCAGCACCGCGCCTTCGGTTACATCGTAGAAACGTGGGATCAAATTTACCAGCGAGGTTTTGCCCGAGCCGGTCGGTCCGATCAGCGCCACGATCTTGTTCTGCCCCACCATCACGTCAATACCGCTCAACGAATGATTATCTTCATCCTGGTACTTAAGCGTGACATTCCGAAACTCCACCTCACCGTTCAAAGCGAATAAAGTCACCGCCTCTTTTTTAGACGTTATGCCTGGTTCTGTATCCAACACTTCGAATACGCGTTGAGCGCCTGCCGCGGCTTCGCCGCCTGCGTTGACCAAACCCGTCAACGCCTGCGCGGGTTCTGCCATCATCAACAGATAGGCATTAAAAGCCACCACTGCGCCAACGGTCAGTTCGCCTGCAATCACCATCTGCCCGCCGAAGTAAAGGATGAGGATCGTGCCGATGGTGATGAGCCAGTTAGTAGTAGGCATGATCTTTGCCCACTCGTCAATGACGTGAATCCATTTACGGAACACATCCATATTGGCAGTCTCAAAGCGTCGAATCTCGTAATTCTCCCGCGCAAAAGCGCGGACAACCTGTACACCGGTCACATTCTCTTGCAGGCGGTTGGATACTTCCCCCACGGCTTGATCTACATTGAAAAACAGCTTGCCGATCTTGGTGCCAAACCAGCCGGTCATTACCACAAGCGGGATCATGGGCAAAAGGGAGATCAACGCCAGTTCAACATTCTGAGAAAGCATCACGCCCAAAATACCCAAGGTGAGAAAAACAAAACGGACTAATTCAGGGATGGATGACCCTGCAAATTTTTCGATGGCGCGGACATCCTCAATACAGCGCGAGATCAACTGACCCGATTGGGCGTGGTCATGATAAGTGAACGGCAGATATTGAATGTGGTCGTACATGCGATTACGCAAGTCATAGCCCACGTGTGCGGCTACCCACTCTGAGGCATACCGATTGCCCAAACCCAGCAGCGCTGAGACAAGCCCAAGTCCAAACAGAAGAAGCGCAGAGCGGACAAGGTACGAAGTATCGCCGCGCAAAAGTCCATCGTCGATCACCGTTTGAATGATTCGGGGAACGATCAGACTCAACCCGGTAATGGCAAGCAACATTAGCAGGCTTGCAAAGACCTGCCACGCATAAGGGCGCAAAAAACTGGCAGAACGTATTAGGTTTTTCATAAGCGGAATATCAAGCATACCATAAACAAAAAGAGCGGACTTTCAATAAAAATCCGCTCTTTTTGTTTAGCAATTTTTCTATCCTCACACATCCACCGCCAGACAAGTGAGCGTCTGCTCCACGCCGGGGATGGGTTGAATTTGCAATGCTGTGATCCGCCCAAGCGCTGCCAGATCTTCGGTTTCCACCACTGCCACCGCATCATACGGACCGAAAGTCATGTGCGCCTCAATGACGCTGTGAATACTGCGAAGATGCCCCACAACCGATTGCACTTCACCAGAACGAATTTTGATCATCACATAAGCTTTCATCTTGTTTTCTCCTTTTTAGAAATCTTTTCTTTCTCGCAGGAAAATTACCCAGTAAATAGCAGCGACAAGTACCACCCCGCCAATAATGTTGCCTATGGTAACGGGGATCAAATTACCGAAGAAGAAAGCCTCCCAGGTCAGTGAATCGAGGTTGGCAACCTTTCCTCCCACCTTTTCAATAAATGCGGGGTCAAACCCCTTGATCAGCAGCCCGTATGGGACAAAATACATATTGGCAATACTATGCTCAAACCCTGCCGCTACAAAAGCAGTGATCGGAAAGATAATGGCAACGATCTTATCCAAAGTTGTACGGGCGCTGAACGTAAGCCAGACCGCCAAACAAACCAGCGCATTACAAAGAATACCCAACGCCATTGCCTGCACAAAAGTAAATTCACACTTCCCTGCCGCAATTCTCAAGGCGGTAATTCCAACAGCATCACCACCAAAAGTATATTGTTTCGAAAAAAATGTCAAAATGACCGTACCGATCGAGCCGACAAAATTCCCCACATACACAATACCCCAGTTTCGCAGCAATCCACGGGTTGTCACTTTCCCACTTGCCCATGCCATCACGATCAGGTTGTTGCCTGTAAAAAGTTCTGCCCCGCCAACCACAACAAGAATAAGACCCAGGCAGAAAACCAACCCGGTCAAAAGCCTTGTCACACCATACGGCAAACCTGAAGTGTAAACAACGGTTCCGTCCACCGCAGTAACGGTCATCCCCCCAGCCGCAACGGTTGTGGAAAAGATCGCTCCAAGAGAAATAAATGCGCCCGCAAGCACCGCAAGCATGAACATGGTGAATGCCGGCATTTCTGCCTTGCGAACCCCAAGGTATTCAGCCCGTGTCGCCATTTCGGCAGGCAATAAAGAATCAATTCGAATCTCTGTCATAGGATCTCATCCTTGTTTGTGATTTATTTCACAATACAAGTATATCGACACACACTCACATTCGCCAGCTATTTTGTAATGCAAACCGTGTGATTTTAATCCGCTGAATTTGGCTTACGTTTACTGAGAAAAGAAAATAAACCGGCAAGCACCAACGCTGCCAACACAATACCACCCACAACCTTTTCCCCGTTCTGCATGGAAGATGGCGGCGTGGGAAGCGGGGTTGGAGTATTTGTGTTCGTAGGTGTTACAGGCAGGGTTGGAGTCGATGTTGAAAGCCCGAGGGTGGCGGTAACTGGCACTTCGGTAAAGGTTGGCGTAACTGTATTGGCACTGCGGATCAAGAGCTTTTGTCCTTCAAATATTTCATCCGAAGCGAGGTGATTGATCAGTTTCAATTCGGCGATCGTTGAACCGTACGCAAGGGCAATACTCCACAGCGCTTCATCTTTTTGGACAGTGTGATACACCTCGCCGCTTGGCAAAGGCGTATTGGGCAAACCATTTCCGGCTAGTAATGTCGGCGTGCCCGTCCTTGAAAAAGGAGTGGAGGTTGTCAAGTCACCGGTTTGGGATGCCGCGATCAAAACAAAATAAGTAATGCCATCCGCAGCCGCAATCCCTACCCCTACATCCTGATAATCTGGTGAAAGCAACACACTCGAATCTGCCGGAGTCGATTGCCATGCAGTTATTACATCAGCGTCTGAAACTCCCTTGCCAGAGTAGATCACCTGGGTCAAAAGACCGCCCGTAGAAAGATTACCAGCAAGCAAATAACCTGCATCCAACGCGCGTTCATAGGGTCGCTTGCCTTGCTGGTCAAAATGAGTCAAAACGCCCGTACTGGAAACATAAACTGCATGGCTTTGAGCTACAGAAGTAAGAATGCTATTTTGAACATAAGGCGCCAAGCCCTGCGCACTACGCAAGTCATTCACCTTGCCGATCAACTCAGCAACGCCGCGAACCGGAACAAAAACCCCCGGCTGCGCACCCGCCCCAATGGATGGCAGCCAACTCAAGGTCAAAACAAGAAGCGCAACAACAACGTACCCATAATATTTTTTAGCCATGTCAAAAATTATACCCAGCACGGCTTTCTGCATCCTTCCCAAAAATGAAATGACGGGAGTAAAATTATATATAATATATAATCCCCTAGGAGGCAGTCCATGTCTGGTTTTACCCCAGCCCGAAGGTATCAACCACCTTTCATGCCCTTCAAGCGCCAGCCGTTTAAAAAACGCGCATTGGCAAGTATTGAACGCGCCATCAAAGGTCCCCTGTTCGGATGCCGCATGTGCGGCAATTGCCTCTTGCAAGAAACCGCGCTCATTTGCCCCATGGAATGCCCCAAGGGATTGCGGAACGGTCCATGCGGCGGCTCGACCCCAGAGCGTTGTTATGTGGACGAAAGCCGCCCTTGTATTTGGTACAAAATTTATGAGCGGTCTTTCAAACTTGGGCGCGAAGCCTTGCTGCTCGAAGTGCTGCCTCCAATGGATTGGAAAAAGGCGGGCACCGATTCGTGGAGTGACGTTGCAGCCCAAGCCGGAAAAGTTGGGGCAAAGGAAATCCTTTCGGCTCTTTCTTCGGGGAAGCCTGATGCAGTTTCTCAAACCTTTGATTCCATCTTTAGACCTGTGCGCCAGCCCGAGTGGTGGCAGGGCGATTCTGAATATCATCCGCCTGCATATACCGAACCCGTCTCTGAGTTGGAGCGCAGACTTAAAGCCGGTGAGTTTGTTGTAGCAGCAGAGGTCACACCTCCCCTATCCATAAACACCGATAAATTACGAAAAAATATAGAAATGCTCAAGCCGTATGTTTCGGCGCTCAACTTCACAGACAGCGCCTCTGCAATTCCGCGCATGTCGTCGGTGGCGTGCAGTCAGATCGCTTTGGAACTTGGGGCGGAGCCGGTCTTGCAAATTACAGGGCGTGAAAATACCCGCGTAGGGTTGCAATCGAATGTGATGGGCGCTTCGGCATTGGGTGTACGTAACATCCTCTGCCTGACGGGGGATAGCATGGTACTGGGACCCGGACCCAACGGGCGAATGGATATTGTCGATCTCGATTCGATCCAGATGCTTTGGGTTTTGCGCCGTATGCGCGATGAAGGAAAATATCTTGATGGGCGCGAGATCAAAACCGCGCCAAAATATTTCCTTGGCGCGGCGGCTTCACCCTTTGCTTCGAATATGAAGTTTCAAGCATTGCGCGAGCAAAAGAAGGTTAATGTGGGGGCGCAGTTCTTCCAAACAAATGTTGTATTTGATGCAGATGCGCTGGACGAATGGTTGAACGAGATCGCTAAAAGAAACATCCTTGATAAAGTGCATATTCTCATTGGCATTACCCCGCTAAAGAATTACAAGACTGCCGCGTACATGAACGCAAAAATCCCCGGTGTTTTCATACCAGAAACAATAATGAAGAGGATGGAAGCGGCGCAAGAAAAGGGAAATGAGCAGGAAGAGGGTTTTAAAATTGCTTTGGAATTGATTGAAAAGATAAAAACCAAACAAGGCGTACATGGCGTTCATATCATGGCGGTTGGCTGGGAAGAGATCGTACCGCGTATTGTGAAAGAAGCGGGGTTGATGCCAAAGGATGGAACAATGAAAAAGTCAGCGCAGGAGGCGCAGCTCGCTTTGGGTTAGGTCACGCCATTTTCCAATATTCAGGTTTTCAATTCCGAGGCTACCAATGGCTATGCGATAGATTCGCAAAGTAAACAACCCAACTGCCGCGGTCATATGGCGGATCTGACGTTTCTTCCCCTCACGTAGTTTCACCTCCAGCCACGAGGTCGGTCCATGCGGAGTGACGGGTTTGGGTCGCTCAGGCAACTGTGGGTCAGGAATGAGGCGAAAAGAAGCCGGACGGGTGAAATGTCCCTTGATCTGAATTCCGCTTGAAAGGTGCTGTAACTTCCCAGGAGTTGGGTCGCCTTCCACCATCACAAGGTAGGTCTTTTCAATATGATGATCTGGGTCAGTGAGACGTTTGATGAGTGAGCCATCATCGGTAAGCAAAAGCAAACCTTCACTGTCACGGTCAAGCCGTCCGGCGGCATAGACATTGGGGATGTTGATGTACTCTCTGAGCGTTGGGTGTCCTGTTCCCTCATCTGTAAATTGCGAGAGCACGCCGTAAGGTTTGTTGAAAAGGATAATACGCATAAGCCATTCCAAGTGTTTTTCCAAAAAGTATTATAAAATAGCATTTGGAGTTCGCATGAAAAAAATAACCTTCTTATTATATGTATTTATTCTTGTTGCTTGCACCCCGAAAAATTCTTTTAAACCACAAGTCCCCCTAAACAATTCACCTACACCCCCCACTCCAGAACTTTCTCCAGAAGCTTCGCCAACAAGCATTACCCCAGAAGCCGCAAGTATAGAAACCGCATTTTTTCGAGATGATTTTGACGGGAAACTTGCCCCTGAGTGGCAGTGGACGAACGAAAACCAAAACGCGTGGAATCTTAACGCCATACCCGGGTCTTTACAATTACAAGCTGAGTACGGTTACATTCAACTGGGAAATGCAAAAAACCTGTTACTCACAGATGTTCCTACAAGCGATTTTTCATTTGAAACGGGCGTCAAATTCTACGCCTGGGATCCTGACATATTTGCGGGAATGGTACTGTACGAATCTGATTCAAATTTTGTTATAGCAGGTATTGGCAATTGCGTTGAAGAAATCGGTTGCATAAACGAAGGTTTTTATATATTCCGCTATGAAGACAACAAGTTGACACAGCCAATATACATGTCGCCATTACCGTCCAACAATCTTTTGATCCGCATGGAAGTAAAAGACGGTTCACTGGGAGTCTTTGCCAATCCAACTGGAACCGCCTGGTTTCGAATATATTCCGAGCCTTTGAGTTGGTCGCCAAAGAAAGCAGGACTCTTTGCGGGTCAGAACTCTCACGACAAGATAGTCACGGCTGAGTTCACTTACTTTAGTATTCTTAATCCAAGTACGCAGCCGTAAATGTCTCTACTATTCAATATCAGGCAATGTAGTTCCTGCCAATTACGCTACCCGCTTCAGCAAGGGCATTCTTTTGGAACACGTTGCCCGCATTGCCTTGGGGAAACACAGGTAATTACCAGCAAGGTTATCCGTGAAGAAGAAAGAGCGTTCAAAAAAAGCCCCGCCTCAAAAAGTGAATTTCGTGCCGTCTTGCTGGACAATATCCGCTCGGCGTGGAATGTTGGTTCAATATTTCGCAGTGCAGATGGGTTTGGGTATGACCACATCTACCTGTGCGGAATCACCCCCACACCAGATGTTGAAGCTGTGGGTAAAACATCTCTTGGCGCAGAGGATTATATTCCCTGGTCGAGCCATAAAGATGCAGTGAAATTGGTTCTTGGGCTGAAGAATGAGGGCTGGCGTATTATTGCCCTTGAAGAAGACGGAAACGCAAAAGACCTTCGCAAGGTAAAAAACATAAAAGTTGAAAAATCGGTTCTACTGTTGGGAAGTGAAGTTACAGGCATAGACCCCGACCTTCTGTCGCTTGCAGATGAGGTTTATGCTATTCCCATGCTTGGGCAAAAACGTTCATTAAATGTTGCTATTGCATTTAGCGTCGCGGCGTATGCCCTGAGCGGTAAGTAACCAGAAAAAAGAGAAGATATCTCAAGGGAGAATTTTTAACAACACCTTGTACCATTCTTTGTAAATTTTTTCGTATCCTTCTGAATTGGGGTGATAGCCATCTGGCGAGAGGGTTTCAGGTTGCGTAAAAATATCAGAGCCGTAAAAATCCACGATTAGTGCATTATTTTCTACTGCTGCATTGACAATGATTTCGTTATATCGGTTTAACTGTACTGACATGCGTTTAAGTTCCAAGGTGGTGATATCAGGATATGCCTCGTGGCGTGTCCGTGCGGGACGTTTGGATTGATCGTCCAATTTTGCAACGACAACTTCTGCACCCGCTTTGCGGAGTTCATATAAAATCACATTGAGATTTCCTTCGAAACGTAGAGCATCCTGTTTTTCAGTTTCAGGGGCAATTTCGGCTATGCCGGAGTACAGTTCCCAGAGGTCGTTACCGCCCACCCAAACCAATACCACAGCCGAACGGTCTTGCGCAGTAACAGATTCCACCTCATTCACGGCGCGCATTAATTGGCTTGCAAACACATCCCTGCCTTGAATCACATCATCCGATGTCCAGCCGGTTCGCCCGAAGTTGGCAATGGTAGAGCCGGGGCTAATCTGGGCAACAAGTTGGATCAAGCGCCCCGGGTAACCGCGCCCAACGGTGTCGCCCTCCCCTTGAGTTAAGTCATCGCCGATGGTGATGATGTTGACCGCGCCTTCGGGGAGAGTTGTCGGTGCAGGGAAAAGCGAGGTTGGCACAGCAGGCACAGGCGTGGTCAGAGGCGTGTTTGTCGGATACACAGAAGTTACGGCTGGCAGGACGGCATCTGAAGGAACTTCCTGCTGGCAGGCTGTCAAAAATAAAATCAGTATAAAAGTTGCATAAGCCGGTCTGGGCATGGAACTATATTTTCTCGCTGAAAATTTTTTGTGGAAGTTTCAATTCGTACTGGTCGTTTATTTTTAAAAATCCCATGCGTTTGAGGTAGGTTTCATGGCGCCGATTCCCTGAATCGGTGACCAGGTGCGTAATGCCTCTTTGTCTAAAAAAGTCGGCGCTGGCATCGAAGAGGAATCTCCCTGCATGAAAATCACGATAGCCGGGGATGACAAAATCCAGAAAAATATGCGCCGCCTCTCCGTCGGGTTTGACAATAAGCACGCCTACAGGGAGCATGTTACGAAGAACAAAAAGTACCAATTGATCTGGTTTCGGTTTGAACAAATATGTGGGAATGAATTCCAAAATTTCCTTGCTGTAAAAATCGAGAAACCGTTTGAGGTAGGTGCTCTCAGCACGAATTTCCATAAGAGTGAAGTAATCTTTTTGGCGCCACATTCGCCACAGATTATAGGCATTGACGCTGAGCGTGAGTGTATTGAGAAATACGATCGGGAGTGCATGGATCAGCAAACCATACACAATGAATACGATTGCCCCGATCAGATTAACCGTCCGCAGGCGCACCAGCGATTTCATCATCAAAGAGATAGCAACCAGAATGGATGCTGCGTAGCCAACAAGTTCGTAATTGAAAGATAAGTTCATAATGAGTTCCTTTACTGCTTAAACAGCCGCGCATTATACCCGTTACGAATATTTCAATGAAACCCTTTTTAGGATACCTGCGTATATTGGTTTATACAAGGAGAAAAAAATGAACGCTCAACGAGTTTCTTTACGCAGATCAAGACATGACCGCATCATCGCCGGTGTATGCGGTGGACTTGGTGAATTTTTCGGAATCAGCCCATTTTGGTTTCGTCTCGCCATGTTCATTGCTTTTATTCCGGGCGGGGTACCTGGTGTTTTGATCTACTTGATCGCATTGATCATCATCCCCAACGAATAATTTCAAAGGAAAAGAGCATGTCTACAGACGTTGAAGCAAAAGAAGGAAAGCCACGCAAAACAAAGATCGTTACGCGCGGCGGCTCAAGCGCAGTTTACGGTTTGGGTATATTTGGTGCGTGGTACTACTATTTGAGCACAGCCACTTCATTTGGGATGGGGCTTTTGGGTCTACTCAAAGGGATTTTCTGGCCTGCCCTGGTGGTCTATGAAACAATGAAATACTTGGGCATGTAAAGCCCAAACAAAAAACTTGACCATTTATCGGTCAAGTTTTTTTGTTCGCAGCACATTCCGCACTTGCAACAAGGGATGTTTCGCATCCACCCCTGCGCCATGTTTTATCTGCATTCGGCAGGCAGCCCCGCTTGAGACCAACTCCCGATTCCCAACTTCCAATTCTCTGATCTTTGGCAAAACACCCAATTCGCCCACTTGCATGGATAATTCATAATGGTCGGCATCGAAGCCAAATGTCCCTGCCATGCCACAGCAGCCCGCGTCGATCACATCCACATCAAAACCAAACATGTTCAGCATTGTCACAGTGGCAGAAACGCCGGAGGGCAAACCGTCGGCAGCGGGAGCTTCTGCGCGGTGGTGGCAATGCGGATGAAGAGTGAGACGTTCACGTTCATTTGAAATAAGTAACTGCTTCAAGATCTGCTCGTCAGAATTGAGGATCCGCACTACAAATTCATCCACAAGCCAGACGCGGTTAGAAAGAGATCGAATCTCATCGCGGCGCTCCGGCAAAAGGGATGCATATTCATGCTTGAGGCAATAAACTTCGGGCGGTTCGCATCCAACCACGCCCCAGCCTGCCCCGCCATCCAAGCGTTGAACTTCGCTGAGAACTTTTTCCGCGTGTCTGCGCGCCGAATTCAAAAAGCCTTTTGAAAGCAACGAAGCGCCTGCCCCAATGACCGGCAACAGATGCACGTTGTACCCAAGTCTATTCAATATTTCAACTGCGGCGTCTTCCACCTCTGGCTCGATATAATGTGAGAAGACATCTGATAGGAAGATGAGGTTTTTATTGTGTACGTGATCATGCTTGAAACGTGACCTATGTTTAAACAATGGAAATGGTCTTTGCTCTGTAATGCCGAGCGTCTGTGCAATGATCTTCTTTGACCAGTTCATTTTCATGAAAACATTTACCGCCGAAGCGAACGGATTAAGCACTTTCGCCGCCACATGAAAATACCCAAACAGGTAATCTTTTAAAGGGCGGCGGTGCGTTTTGTAATATTGGTTCATGAATTCGTATTTCAACTTCGGCATATCCACACCGCTGGGGCACTCAGAGGTGCAGCCTTTACAGGCGAGGCAGAGATCAAGGGCAGAAAAAGCAGCTTCTTCGATCTCAGGTTTACGATTTGCGTTTTGAACAATTGGCAAAGAGATTAACGCCCGCAAAAGATTTGCCCTGCCTCGCGTCGAATTCCCCTCCTCCCGCGTCGCTTGAAATGACGGGCACATTACCCCGGTAGACTTTCGACATACTCCCTGCCCATTGCACGCTTCAATTGCGCCCGCAAAACCGCGCTCATACTCAAAGGATAAAACGGGGTTCCATGTCTGCGTTTTGTACGTCTCTCCATACCGCAGGTTTGTATCCATTGGCAGCGCATCGAATAATTTTTTGGGATTCAAAAGGTTATCGGGGTCGGCAGCGCGTTTTAGCATACGCATGGCATCGGTCATTTCGCGCCCATACGTCCGTTCGATAAATTCGCCACGGGCAATGCCATCGCCGTGCTCACTACTCATCGCGCCACCTAGAGACATGGTCAACGCAAAAACCTGCTCAACGATACTGCGCATATTTTGCACACCTGCGCCTTGCTGAAGATCTAATACCGGGCGGATGTGCAAACATCCGGCTGAGGCGTGGGCATAAATGCCGCCAAAGGTGCCGTGCGCATCCAATATCCGCTCCACTTCACGGACAAAATCACCAAGCCTTTCAACTGGAATGGCGCAATCTTCAATAAATGCAATTGGTCGCGCAGACTGCGGGCGCGAGTCCAAAATTCCCAACCCCACTTTGCGGATGTTCCAAATACGCGCCTGGTCTTCAGGCGATTCGGCAATGGTTAAGACCTCACCAAGATGACGAACCGCCTCTTTCAACGCTGAGGGTTGATCGCTGCTAAATTCCACTACCAACACTGCCGCCGGATCACCAACCACCCATCCCATTTGCCTTGCATACGCGGGGATGCTACGCGCGTTACGCAAAATCAACTGCGGAATCAACTCCACTGCACTCGGGTTCATCTCAAGCAGGCGCGGAACATCGTCACAAGCCTCGGCAATGGAGCGATAAGAAAGAATGCCAAGAATGGTGTGTTTGGGTTTGGGGACGAGATTGACCTTCAGAGTACGAATGACGGCGAGCGTCCCCTCACTGCCAGCCAAGAGGTGCGCCATGTTCCAGGTATTGGGTTTCAGGTTTGCGGGGTACGTATCACCTATCCATTGAGATGGGGCGGATGGACTCCATGGCAAGAGGTAGTTGAGGCGGTATCCCGCTGAGTTACGCCATGATTTGGGGTGATTTTGTTTGATGGCGTCAGAATAGTTTTGTCTAATTTCTTGAACGGTTGAAACAATGTTCGATAATCGGGTATTCGAAATTCGGGTACTGGGTATCGAATCGTCAAATCTCACCACACTACCATCACTCAGTAAAACTTCCGCTTCGAGCAAATGGTCTGCGCTCATGCCGTACAGAATGGAATGGGCGCCGGTGGCATTGTTGCTGATCACGCCGCCTAAGGTTGCCCGTTCTGCCGAAGCCGGGTCGGGACCGAAAGTCAGCCCGTATTGGGCGGCGGCGCGGTTGAGATTCGCCAAAACAACGCCAGGCTCCACTATTGCGGAATGGGTTTCAGGGTCAATCTCTACGATCTTATTGAGGTGTCGGGAGCAATCGAGTATTAGTGCTTCGCCAATGGCTTGCCCGGCGAGGGACGAACCAGATCCACGCGGGAGGATGGGGATTTTGTATTTCGCGGCAAGTTCTACAACCGCCTGCAAGTCATCCTGGGTTTTAGGGAAGGCAACCCCCAGCGGCTCTATTTGGTAGGCAGAGGCATCAGTAGAATATAAAATTTTGGAAGCAGAATCAAGCCGAAGGTCGCCTGTGAAGCGTTTTTTCAGGTCATGGGTAAAGTCTTGAGTTAGGTTCATTTCCCATGTCTATTTTTTATAGTAGCCGAATTCTTCAACCGCATCCACCATGGCAAGGATATTTTCAGGAGAAACATCTGCCATCACGGTATGGACAGCGGCGACCATGTAGCCGCCTCCATCTCCAAGAATGCCGATGTTGCGCTTCACTTCTGCGCGAACATCATCGGGTGTGCCAAAGGGCAGGGTGTTTGAAGTATCAATGGCGCCGCAGAAGACAAGCTGTTTGCCGTATTGTTTTTTGAGTTCTTCGAGGTTAGACATTTTTCCAGCAGACGATTGGATGGGGTTGAGAATATCAACACCCATTTCGATAAAATCTGGCAACAAGTCCCACACATCGCCATCGGTGTGAAAGAAGATTTTCGCCTTTGTACGAGACTTGATGAAAGATAGATAATCGTCATGAATGGGTTTGACAAGTTTGCGGTACATCTTCGGCGAAAGCATGAGGCTGGTTTTCATACCAAGGTCATCACCAATCTTGATGATGTCGATCACATCGCCACACTCATCAAGGAAATGCCCCATGAGGGTTTTGCAAAGCTCGGCAGTTTTTTGAAGAAGGGCAACGGCAAAATCGGGATGTCTGCCGAGGTTGTAATAGAAGTGATCCATGCGTTGCATTTCATAGGCGCGCTCAACAGGAAACGCCAGCCATGGTGTACCCATAACGGCGTATTTATTATCCGCATGAAGTTTCCGTGCCCGTTCGCGGACGTGCGCCACGCGGGTTGGGTCATTCATGTCGGGCCACGGGTATTTATCGAGGTCTTCAATGGAATGAGTCTCTGCCAGGGGGTGATAATGCGGAAACCACGAATCTTCAGCAGCTTTTACAACCCCTGAGCCCCAGGAGTTGTAATACATGGAGTCTTTTTCACGCTTTGCATTCTTTTCAAGGATGTGCTGCGGTTCGCGATCCCAAACGCCGCGAACATCGGCGTGGAGACGTTCAAGAACCTCTTCATCCACCAGTGATGCGCCAAGCTCTGGAAAATCATAAATATATCGATCTGGAGATTCGACGCCAAGAAGTTTTTTCAACCTGCGATAGGCAACCATGTTAATGCCGGTGGCATTACTTGCGCCGATCACAATCGGCACACGGTCTGGCACTTCATGGTTGATGGTGGCTAGTACACGTTCACGAGATGTAAGGGACATGGCAAACTCCTATACTCTATTTCGATATAGTGACTGACTGGGAACAGCTTTCATGGCTTCGGTGTTCAATGGCTTTTCAAGGAAGTCAACAAGTGCGGCTGCTAATTTTGCGGGGTTTGAAACCACCTGATCGTATTTTACAAATAAGACGCGCATGTTGGGTTGGCGCGCCACCCAGTACTTAACAGCTTTCAAATGAACTTGAAACTGCTGCGTCATTTCTTCGTCTGAAACGGTTGAAACCTCATTGCGTCTTTCAAGCATCTTTTTTTGCGATGCGAGAATTTCAGGGATTTCACGATCCATGAAAATAATGTCATAGGTCAGGTCGGCAGGCAGGAATTCCAAAAGATAAGAAATCACTTTGACAACCTTACCCGGGGCATCATAGATCCAGTCCACTACGCCGTCTTTGAGCTTTTTGCTCAACTCGATCTCAAAATAACCGTTGGGATTATCTTCATCCGCTTCACGTTCACTGTCAGTAACAATGGAAAGCCCGCCCTCTGCAAGCATTTTCATCATCATGGATGTGCCGGAGCGCGGAAGCCCCGAGACCACAACGACTTTTTGTTTAGGTTTATTACTTTTTTCTCTCGAGAAAAGTTTTTTAAACATATTACAAATAACCCAATCCCTTCAATCGTTCTTCGATATTGCCTTGTCCCTGCCTGCCTTGTTCGGAAGGCGGTTTAAGATGAGATTGGTCGAGGTGTTTGTTGATCATCAAAAATGGGATGTCTCTAAATGAAACTTCGGGAATGTTGGCAACATCGCGGTTCGCAAACAAGACGCCGGGAACTGCATCAGCGTCAATGCAGTGATCGGCACCCCAGTGATCGTGATTCGCTTCGATGACGGGGTCTGGCGCTTTGCCAAGCCCAGTTTCAGCGGAGGCTCTAAAATTGGGTGCATACCCAACCACAAGGTCGGGTCCGAGCCGTAAATAAGGTCCCGAAAATGCTTGGTGTTTCATCAGAACATTTGAAACAGCCTGTTCACCATCTTCACTCTTGAGCTGCATCAATTTTGTTTTTAATTCCGCCAGCAAAGGCTCGATCTGATCGGGATTAAGTGAACCTTGCCCTTCACGTCCTTTTACATTGAGGTAAATGCTATTCAAGCCCAATGCATACGCAGATGTTTGCGACCAATCCACTTTGGATATATCCGAACCGCCGTCTTTGAATTTCAAATATCCATTTTCAGAAAGCCAACGGTTCAAATGGACTTTATGTTTATATAGTGAAAACCCATGATCGGACATAACCAGCAGGCGATGCTTTCCGCCAAGGGCATCTATTTTATTGCGAGCCTCGCCAACAAATTGATCCAACTTAAGATACCAACCCTGAGCGAGATCTTCGCGTCCACGCAGGAACATGTGTTGAACACGGTCGAGGCTGTCGAATATCCCTGCCAGCACACCTTCTTTAAATTTGGAAAGTTGGTGATAAAACACGCGTTTGCGTGATTCAAAAATATTTTCACATAGGGCAATAAATTGTTCGTCTGTGATACAGCCTTCTTCCAGGGCGGTTGTATCCTGCGGCCAACCGAGTGTAAGGAACGGTCCCGCCTGATTCCAAGTCTCTTTGAGGAATGATTTGGGCGCTCCATAATGCCATGTTGAATGAAGCGGATGAATCTGCAATGGCAAAAAGTACAGCCCGATCTTCCCTTTGGTCTGTGTGAGTATGGCTTGTGTGATGGCTGTTACACTGAAGAAAATCCCAAGCTTGAATTTGACCTCAAAGATCGAACTCCAGAAATCACGCTTCAAGGGCAATTCGATAGAGCCGACTCGTAAAACAGCCTGATCATCGTCTAGAACATCGAGTGTGAATTCAAGCCTGGCTGGATGTATCTCTTTGCCGGTCTTGGTCATAGGACCTTCGAGAAAGCCGGAGTATTTCCCTTCGCCAAGTTTTGTAAGGAGAGAAACCCGGGTCTTATCCTTTTTCTCTTGAGGGTCAGTCGTGGCAAACGTCCCCACGCCCAACTGCCCTCTTACATCGGGAGTTCCCAGCCCGGGAATGGTTGAAATGGGAACTTCAAGCTGCGCAGGGAAAAGGGCGGGCCACCACAATGCCGTTGCTGGAAAGCCCATATCCGCCGCTTCTGAAAACATGGTTTTCGCGGTGTACGGCGGAATAAACTGCTCGCCAACAGCGCTTATTTTGGTGGGCAAAATAGATACATAAGGAAGATAACTGGAAGGGTCTCGGTGTACAAAATCAAAAATGCCGTGAGTGCCAGGGTCGGCGCCGGTGGCAATGCTCGTCCATGAAACTTCGGTTTGAGGCGGTGCAGAAACTTTCAAACGGGAATAGCCAGTCTCACCAGCAAGCGCCGAGAGATTAGGCATTTTCCCCTGAGCGGCAAGTGCTTCATAAATAGTCGGGTCAAATGAGTCAAAACCAATTAGTACACTTCTCATATAAACACAAGTATCTCTTTCTTTACCCTTTACAAGTATGGAGAGTTTGCTTTTTTCAATGAATCTTTTAATTCATCAAGCATATTGTTTGTGATTTCAGGTTCTAAACTGGCAAGGTTTTTCATTTCTTCAGGGTCGGTTTCCAGGTTGAACAACAAAATTTTTTCGCTGCCATTAAGTTCGGAATAGCCGTAATAGTAATGCAATTTGTAAGGGTGTCTCAGTAAAACAACTGAACCTTCCTGCATATTCTTATTTGCCTCTGCCCCATAAGAACGGACAGCGTACACCCCACGTCTGCTGTTTTCGCTTTCACGGAATGGGGGGAGAATTTCTCCTTCTGACCATGAAGGGGTTTCTTTATTCGATAAATACGCCAGCGTGGGCATTAAATCCAATGCGCTGGTCTGCTCATAGATATCCATGCGCTCATTTCTACCCGGTTCAAAAATCAGCAAAGGGACCTTGAGCAAGGGATCGTACAATGCGCTTGTATCATGCCCTACCACGCCGCGCTCAAAGGCTTCACCATGATCAGACGTTAGAATCAACAACGTGTCATTCAGAACCCCTGATCGCTCCAACATTTCGTAAAACCGCCCAAATTGCTGATCGACGTAGAGGATGAATTCGTCGTAATATTCCCTTAGTCTTTCTGTGTTGTGCTCTTTTTTGTCTGCAAAGATATCCCGTGGTTTGAACGGCGGAGTGTATCCATCTTTTGAAAAAAGCTCAAAGAATTCTGAAGGCGGGCGATAGGGGGAATGCGGAGGCAAAAAGTGGAAATACCCAAATATTGGTTCATCTAAAGATATTAATCTTTCCCCAACCCAGTCAATGGCATCTTCAAGCAAAAACCCATTGTCTGTGCCTGAGGTTGGAATTCCTTTAGGGAACCTGGATAGATATTTTGCATAAACCTTTTCTTCAAAGTACGAGATGATCCTTGAGAGATAAAGCGAATATGCATACCCTCCACCTCCAGAGATCTCGGCATTCCTCACCCACGCAACGGATGAAATATCCCTGTCGTTACCAAACAGATTTTCAATGACCGAATCAGATAATGATTGATTACACAATTGAAGCCTGGGAATCCATTCATCAATATCTTTTTTAAAGGTCTCAAAATGCGTATTTACCCATTCATTATGTGAATACGCCATCCTGTGAAAATCATTAAAAACATTAAATATGGATTTATCAAAATATTTTTCAACAACCCTGCTGTTCGGCTGCATCGCTCTGTGTGTCCAAGGGAGGGTTCCGGTCAATAAGGAAGCAGTACCTGGCGAGGTAAAGTTGCTGCCAGCGTAATGATTATGATAAACAATAGCCCGATCTGCCAGCTTGTTTATATTTGGAGTGGTTTCCCTCGCGTAACCATATAAAGACATATTATGGGCGGTAAAAGCATCAAAAACAACAATAATTACATTTTTTTTGCCGCTTTGCCTTGCACGGAAAAACTTTGCCAGATTAGAAGCCGCCACTCCAACTGGGAACATAACAGAAAACTTCAAAAAATCGCGCCTGTTAAAACCAGAACTCATCTAAGCACCTGAAACATTTCTATAAATGACGATACACACGGCAAAAAGGTCAAAAAGGAGATACATAATCATTAATAATGACAATCGGTCTGCAATTGCTTCCCAAATTGAAAGAAGTTTTTTGGAGAACAAGATGTATACCGAAGGGGCAAACAAGACAAAAATAGCAGCCAATGAAACCCCATACACCCACCACAATGGATGATTTGTTTGGGTCAAAAACTCAATGACCTGCTCGGAAAAAGACCAGCCCATCAAATAATAAAGTTGGGAAATCATGGAAATTAACGACAAACAAGTAACCATCATCCCCAACATACCAACCCGTAAGGACCTGCCCCATTTTGTTGAGATCAATAACCCCAACAGCAAAACCACCACAAGCAGAAGCAGGCTCTCAAATAAAGCAAAGACCAAACCGTAAGAAATAACACTTAGGGCGTCAAAAAAATTTGTTCTCTCCGCCAGCCATGATATGTCTTGAAAGCCGAGCAGCAACGTCCACACGTGCAAGGGAAATGCCGAGATCAGGAACAAAGTCCATACATCTTGCGTTTTATAGTAATTGCTTAATTTATACATTTAGTTCCACTAACCAATGAAGTGCAGTGCGCTGAAAGAAAACCTTTCGCAAATCCAGCGCACTGCCTGCCTAACTCCCTATTCCAAAGCCTCTACCGTACATTCCAAGACCTAAAGATCTGTGTTCACCGAATGATCAGCAAGATATTTAAGCTTTCTTTACGAAGGGAATGTACAGCGGCAGAATTCCAAAAATAAAACCGAAAAATCGAACGGGTCTTATTCCTTTGTTTCGTCTTGCTCTTCCGTTTCTTCATTACGACGGCGGAGTTTCGCCAAACCGGCGCGGATCTTTCCTGAAAACGCGAGAATCGTCCCTGAAAATAGGGCGAACACAACAGCAAGAGCCTGAAACAGAACGCCGCCAGAACTGGGGTCAATATACATTTTTACTCCTTACTTCATCTTATAAAAAATTATTTTACTTTACCTTGATTTGCCACAGCGGCTGCTTTCTTTGCAGCTTCTTCAGGGTCACCAAGGTAGTAATTCTTGATCGGCTTTAAATTTTCATCCAACTCGTACACCAATGGCAAACCAGTGGGAATGTTCAACTCAACAATATCCGCCTCAGAAACATTATCAAGATATTTCACCAATGCGCGGATGGAATTTCCGTGTGCAACAATCAACACCTGTTTGCCAGATCTGATCTCCGGCGCAAGGGTGCTTGTCCAGTAGGGCAGAACACGATCCAGCGTAATCTTAAGCGATTCGGTGGCGGGCTGCTGCTCGGGAGTCAATGAAGCGTAGCGGCGGTCAAATTTCGGGTGGCGTTCATCGGTCAATTCCAGTGCAGGGGGCGGCACATCATAGGAACGACGCCAAATCTTCACCTGATCTTCGCCATACTCCTGTGCGGTTTCGGCTTTATTCAAACCTTGCAAAGCGCCGTAATGACGTTCATTCAATTGCCAGGCGCGAACCACGGGCAGCCAGTCGAGATTCATCACATCCTGAATTACGCCGAGGGTTTTGATGGCGCGTTTTAGCACCGATGTGTAAGCAATATCAAAATCAAACCCTGCCTCTTTCAAAAGTTTTCCAGCCTCAGCCGCTTCGGCTTTTCCGAGTTCGGTCAGATCAACATCCGTCCAGCCGGTAAAGCGGTTTTCCAAATTCCACGCGCTCTGACCATGACGGACTAAAACGAGTTTATACATTGAAGTCTCCTAGAAAAGAATATCTCGCAAATTATAGTCCAACTCTTCTTATAGAACCCTCACGGTTAATAATTACATTTTCTGCTGTCTACTAAAAAGCGGAATTTTCAACCGAGCACGGTATAGTAAAATCGGGAAATGTCAAATGATGATGTCACCCCTGTCCGCAGACAGTATCTTGAAACAAAAAAACAACACCCCGATGCCATTGTCTTTTTCAGGCTTGGCGATTTTTACGAAACCTTTGATGAAGATGCCGAGATCACTGCGCGTGAATTGGATATTGTTCTCACTTCCCGCCCGGTCGGCGGCGGGGTGCGTGTGCCGCTTGCAGGGATTCCCTACCATGCCGTTGAAAATTATCTTTCGCGCCTGATCGAAAAAGGCTATCACGTAGCCATTGCCGAACAGATCGGGGAAGTGCCCGCCAAGGGACTCGTCGAACGCAAAGTGGTGCGTGTGGTAACTCCGGGGACGGTGACAGAACCGGGTCTCCTACCGGGCGACGCGAACAATTATCTGGTCTCTGTGATCATGGACTCTTCCGCCTCTTCCAACGGAACAACTGCTTCTGTTTCTTATACCGACGTCACCACTGGAGAATTCGCCGTCACCGAACTTCCACTTGAAGCCCTGCGCGCCGAATTGACCCGCCTTCACCCCGCTGAAATTTTATACCCCGATAATCAAAAACTGCCCGATGGAATCATCGGTCACAACACTCCCATCGCTGCATGGAAGTTTGAGCCTGGCAAATGTAATGAGACATTATTAACTCAGTTCAAATCTTCAACATTGGATGGGTTTGGATTGAAAGCAAACAGTCTTTCCGTCCGCGCGGCTGGGGCGATCATTCAATACCTCAAAGAAACCCAACCCGAGGCGCTCATTCTGTTGAATTCTCTTCGCTCCTACAGCCTGAATGAATTCATGACCCTCGATGCTTCCACCCGCCGCAACCTTGAGCTGGATGAAACGCTGCGTGGAGACCGCAAAGGCTCGCTGCTCGGCACACTTGACGCAACGATTACCCCAATGGGCAAACGTATGATCCACCAATGGGTCAGCCAGCCGCTATTGAATGTAGAACGAATTACCAAACGCCAAAATGGCGTGGGGTATTTCGTTAAAAACGGCATGGTACGGGCAGAGTTGCGCGAGTCACTAAAACCCATTGCAGACTTGGAGCGCCTGATCAACCGTGTCGTCGCCGGGCAGGCGCAGCCAAGGGATCTGGTGGCAATGCGGGCGACGTTTGCACAATTGCCAAACGTAGGGGCATCTCTTTCAGATGCCCAATTATGGCAAATTCTTGGGTATGAGGAAGAGCATCTTGGACAGAGGCAAGCCCTATCTCTGCTTCAAAACGCATTGGATGATGACCCGCCTGCCACCCTGCAACACACCGGCGTGATCCGCATTGGGTATTCAGCAGAACTCGATGGCGTGATAGACGCCTCCAAACACGCTCGTGAATGGATCGCAAACCTGGAAGCAGTGGAGCGTGAAAAGACTGGCATTAAGACCCTTAAGGTCGGTTACAACAAAGTTTTCGGCTATTACATTGAAATCTCACGCGGCGCAGCAGATAAAGCCCCGGAACATTACATTCGCAAACAAACGCTGGTCAACGCCGAACGGTTTATCACACCAGAGATGAAAGAATATGAAACTCTGGTCTTGAATGCGGAAGAACGTATCAAAGAAATCGAGACACGCCTGTTTAAGGAAGTCTGCGCGGAGTTGGCAAAGTCTGCGAACAAAATTCTTGCAACGGCACGCGCCATTGCAGAGTTGGATGTGCTATCCGCCTTGGGCGAAGTATCCGCCTTGAATGGGTACACCAAGCCCGAGGTCCATGAAGGAAGCGAGCTTGAGATCAACGAGGGACGGCATCCGGTCGTTGAGCAATTGCTGAAGTCAGATCGTTATATTCCGAACGACATCATCTTTGAAAAAGGCGAAATCGTACGGGTCATCACAGGTCCAAACATGAGCGGTAAATCAACGTATTTGCGGCAGACGGCTTTGATCGTACTGATGGCGCAGATGGGCTCATTTGTTCCGGCAACTTCGGCAAAAATCGGGTTGGTAGATCGCATCTTCACCCGCATCGGCGCACAGGATGAAATTCACGCGGGTCAATCCACGTTTATGGTGGAGATGGTGGAGGCGGCGAATATTTTGCACCACGCCACTTCAAGAAGCCTGCTCATCCTTGACGAAATCGGGCGCGGCACTTCAACGTACGACGGCTTATCCATTGCATGGGGCATTATTGAATACATCCATAATCACCCGCAGCTTCGCGCAAAAACTTTATTCGCTACACACTACCACGAACTAACCCAACTCGCGGAGCTTTTACCCGGCGTTCGAAATTACAATGTGGCTGTCAGTGAAGCAGATGGCAAAGTGGTATTTCTGCACAAGATCATCAGTGGTGGCGCAGATCGTTCATATGGTATTCATGTGGCGCAGTTGGCTGGCTTGCCCGCACCTGTCATTGGACGTGCCAATGAGATCATGCTGGAGTTGGAAAAATCAGCGGCGCGCGGGGTCAAGATCAACCCGCAAGCAGCGCAGCAAGTAGCGCTCTTCCCTGAGACAAATCCGCTATTAGCGGAGCTAAAAGAAATAGATGTCAATTCTCTCTCCCCGATCGAAGCGTTGAACAAACTCTTTGAGTGGCAAAAGCAATTTACAAAATAACAGCAAAAAAGGACTGCGGAAAACCCACAGTCCTTTTTATTCCCTCTACCGTACATTTCAAATTCCAAAAAGCTGTCTTCAAGAAGAAAATGTGCAGCAGTGAATTTTTATTTATCCTCTGAAGAAATTTACAATAAAGAACCAGACGTTGGCGGGTCGTTCTGCCAACCTGCGCATAAAGTATGGATACCAATGGGTTCCAAAGGGGACGTAAATCCGCACAGAGTAGCCGTCCTTGACAAGCGCTTCTTGCAAATCTCTGCGGATTCCATATAACATTTGAAATTCGAAACCGGTCTTTGGCAACCCTATTTTTTCGGCATAACTTTTTGCAAAAGCAATTCGTCGTTCATCGTGTGTGGCAATTGCCGCAAGCGGTGGAATTCTGCCATCTTCACTCAACGCGGAATTTTGTTCGAGTGACGCATCAAGCATGATCTTGGTAAGCAGGTCAAAATTCGCGTCCACGTCCGCTTTTTGAGGGAAGGCTTTATCAGGTGGTTCGTTGTAGGCGCCCTTCACATTGCGCAGCGCAATACCATCTTGAAGCAATCTACGCACATCTGCTTCGGTGCGGTACAGGTATGCCTGAATCACCAAACCATGATTCTTGTAATCCTTTTCCCGCATGGCATAGTGCAAATTGATGGTCTTGTCTGTGTAAGGGGTGTCTTCCATATCCACGCGGACATAGGTTTTTGCTGAGCGGGCACGAGAAAGGATACGCGCTAATGTTTCAGCGCACAGGCTTTCATCCAGCCCCATGCCGATCTGTGTTAATTTAATGGAAACATTGCTGCGCAGTTCCGGCTCTGCTCCAATGGCATCCAACGTGGAATAAATATCTTCCGCCGCTTGTTGGGCTTCTTCCGGTGTATTCGTATGTTCCCCCAGGTGGTCTAAAGTGGCATTAATCCCCTTGGCATTCAGGTCTCGCACAACTTGCAGGGCATCTTTCAGAGTGGTTCCCGCAACAAAACGCGAGGCGATCCGCCAGGAAAAACTCCAGCCGGTGATTATTTTTTGAGCCCACTCGGCTTTGGACAGGTAGATGAAAAATGAGCGAAGCATATCCATCCTTTATTGGTTTTTGATATTAAAGCGTGCTTATTCTAGCACAGGCAGGCTAAATCGGTATGTTATACTTTTTTTATGACTTTTGTCCGCACTTCACTTATGGGCAAAAAAATTAGCATGAATCATTTCTCTGGAGGCAGAGCTTAACGTGAGAAACCGCAACACCAACACCATCCTTCGGGGTGTTTCCATTTTATTTCTTATCGGGGCGTTCGTACTGACAATCACCTCGCTTATCTCATACAGTCGCCAACGCACAGGATACCCGGAAGGCATGACCATCGCCGGAATTCCAGTCGGCGGACTTTCACCCGCCGAAGCCTCACAACGTTTATTACAAGTGTACAACTCGCCCATTGAGGTCCACTACAATAACGCTGTCTTCAATATTGACCCTGGCACAGTCGGCTTCACAATCGATGTGGAAACGATGCTCGCCGCCGCCGACCTGACACGTACAGGCGGCTCTTTCTGGGGAGGGTTCTGGGATTACCTCTGGAGCCGCCCCCCCGCTGAATCTCAAATTCCTCTCAGCGCGAATATTTCAGAAGATCGATTACGCGAATACCTTCAAAACGAGATCGCCTCAAGATACGACCTTCCGCCCACACCTGCACAGCCCGTGCCGGGTAGTGCATCCTTCCTTCCCGGAGCGCCCGGGCAAACTCTTGATCTTGACCGCGCAGTGCTTATTGTCAACAATGCCCTACGTTCCCCCTCAGACCGATCCGTTGCCTTTTCAGCCATTACAACCACATCCGCCCGCCCAACACCCGACAACCTCGAAATTCTGCTCAAACAGATCATTTCCACCTCAGATTTTGACGGCATGATCGGCTTTTACATGATGGATCTGCAAACCGGACAGGAAATCCATTTTGTAATGAATAACAAGCAGGAGATCAACCCCGAACCGGATGTAGCCTTTACCGCCTCCAGCACAATCAAACTCCCGATCCTCACATCCTTCATGATCAATCGTGGGACAACCCTTGATGCAGAGACCACCGAAGTGATCTCGCGCGTCTTTCGCATTTCAGATAACTCTGCCACAGACCTTATCATTGAGCGCATTGACTCCAATAACGGACCGATCATCGTTACAAGGGATATGGAAGCCATCGGATTGCAAAGCACCTACATCAGTGGCATGTTCTTCCTCGGCGCGCCCAACCTCATTCCCGGACGCATAACCCCGGGTAACTCTCGTGCAGATGTCTACACCGATCCAGACCCCTACTCGCAAACTACCGCATCTGAAATGGGCATCCTGATGGCTGATATTTATCAATGCGAACAGACCGGCGGCGGAGCGCTTGCCGCCGCGTTTCCAGGGCGTGTCACCCCGGAAACCTGTCGAACCATCATTGACTTCCTCGCATTGGACAAATTTGGCGCCCTTATTCAAGGCGGCGTTCCAGATGGCACCCTTGTACCTCACAAACATGGCTTTGTTCTCTCCCGTGATGGTGTTATGCACGACATCAGCGACGTGGGAATTGTCTACTCACCCGGCGGCAATTACGTCCTTTCAATTTACACCTATCACCCTGTTCAAAATATTTGGGATATCACCAACCCCCTTGTCGTAAAGCTTACCCAGGCAACCTACAATTTCTTCAACATTACCAGTCAGTGACTTTTGCCCCGTTTTTTAAAAGAAGACAGGGATTTTCACTCCTTTCGTATATAATTCGGTTATGAGCGCCTCGCTCGGATTATTCCGCCTTCAACAGATCGACAGCCAGATCGACCGCGTAAAAGCGCGGTTGAACGTTATTCAAAAGACATTGGATAATGACAAAAAGGTAAAAGACGCGTTGACACAATTCGAGCAGGCAGACAGCAACAACCACCTGGCAATGCGGCAGGTAAAAAATGCCGAAGCCGAAGCCAATGACCTAAAAATTAAAATAGAGCAGACCGAATCAAATCTATACAGCGGCAATGTACGCAGCCCAAAAGAACTGCAAGACCTGCAACTGGAAGCCTCTTCTCTAAAAAAACACCTGGTCACTCTTGAAGAACGCGAACTTGAAGCCATGCTCTCTGCCGAAAGCGCCGAAGCAGAAAAAGAAAAAGCTGAAAAAGAATTGAATAACGTGCAAGAACAGGCAGGCAACGAAAACAAAACCCTGCTCGAAGAAAAAAAACAGCTTACCAGTCAAATGGAAAGCCTCGCCCAGGAAAGACAAGCCGCCCGAACTCCCGTTGACAGCGCTCTGCTGGAAATTTACGAAGACCTCCGAAAACAAAAACGCGGTGTCGCCGTCGCCGAAACAGACGATGATGCCTGTGCTGCTTGCGGAACCAACCTAACCGCCGCACTGCAACAAAACGCACGTTCACAGATCAAACTAGCCTACTGCCCATCTTGCGGACGCATTCTATTTGCAAACTAAAACACCATGTTCCTTCTAAATCTCATTGACCCCATCTCATTTCTCGCCGGTTTCGCATCAGCCACCGTCATCTGGTTCCTGGTAGGACGCGCCCGTCCCATGATCGCGGAAATGCGCGACGGGCTAAAGGAACAGCGCGAACTTGCGAAAACCCGCAAAACCAGTTCCATTGAAGAAAATCACCGCCGCCTTACCTTGAGACGAGCACAAGGAATGCACTTAGCCGCCCAGCTTTTTGCACTGGATGAGATTCTGCAAGAACCCAAGATCATCACCCCGCCCGCCCCCGTAGAACCCGGCGGCTCTACCCGCTTTGAAGATATCGTCACCCAAACCCTGCCCTACCTACCAACCTGGCCCGAAATCGCCGCCATCTACCAACCGCACACACTCACCCTCTCACAAGCGCTCGGTGGAAACACAAACATCGTCCTCATTGGTCAACCGGGCACAGGCAAAACCGTTGCCCTCGCTCACCTTGCCAGCCTCGCCGCCAACCGCAGCGAAAAACTCGGCGTACTAAAAGATTTTGTCCCCTTTCACTTCCACGTGGCAGATCTAAACCTACCGGTAAACGACCCCAAAAACTTCCTCCAGATCATCATTGAAGCCGCATCAGAGTACGCACCGATCTTTGATCTTGGAAAAATACCCGCACTTGTTAATGGGGCTTTCAAATCAGGCAATGCCTTAATGCTAATAGACGGGTACGATGAGATTACCCCCGAACAACAAAAACTGGTTGCCGATTTCTTCAAATTGGTACTAAAAGCACATCCAAAAACACGCATCATCACCACCGGCACACCTGAATACCTCGATGGTCTCATTCCACTCGGATTCACACCCCTTGCCCTTTGCACATGGACAGAAGCCAACAATAACCAATTTGTAGAACAATGGGGCGAATTATGGTCGCGCACCGTCGCACTCGAATCCTGGGCACAAACCGGACCAGAACAAATAGACCCGCTCCTTCTTAACATCTGGCTTGGCTCCGACACCCAAAATTTATCTCCCCTTGAGTTGACACTCAAAGTTTGGGGCGCCTACGCCGGCGATAGCCTGGGACCACGAACACTGGAAGCAATCGCCACTCACATACGCAGATTGGCGCCGCCCAACACCCCCCTCGCCGCACTGGAAACGCTCGCCATGCAGGTTACGGTCAACACCACGCCCGTCTTTGATGCACGCAAGGCGCGAGAGTGGGTCAAATCCTTTGAGGTGACAGAAGAAGTTCTGGAAGGCGAAACCGCTCAAGATCAAGAAGAAGGATCGCCCCCTCCCCAGTATCAGGAAGAAAAAACACAGCCGTACAAAGTCAAGAAAACAGAAAAACTCGCCACACCCAAATCGGCATTACTCGACAAAATGATAACCAGCGGACTGCTGATCGCTCACAGCAGAGACCATATGCGCTTCGCACACTCAGTCTTTGCCGGATACCTCGCCGGAAACGCGCTAACCACCTACAACCTTGATGAAACCCTCATCAACCAACCAGACTGGTCTGGTAAATATCTTGCCATGCGTTACCTTGCAGCACTGGGCGATGCCAGCAATCTGGTGCAAACCCTGCTTGAATATTCACGCCTGCCCATGCACCGTCCACTTCTCGCCGCAGCTCGGTGGTTGAAAGATGCTCCCAAAAACGCACCCTGGCGCGGCAAAATGCTTGGCACACTGGCTGCCATCATGCAAACCGAGGGCATTCCTTTAGGTTTACGGGCACAAGCCATGGCTGCTTTTGTGTACAGCCGCGACACAAATGCTGCCGCATTATTCCGCCAATTTGCCGCGTCCAGCTCATTTGAACTTGTCCACATCGCCATTTTGGGCATGGGCGCTGTACGAGATGCAAAATCACTAAAACTACTGGAAGGTGCGCTAAACGCCCCCAGCCTCTCTGTTAAACGAGCCGCCTGCATGGCGCTTGCAGCCATCAACACGAACGAAGCGCTTGAGATCGCCGCCAATGCCCTACTCAGCGGAGAGGAAGACATCCGCCGTGCTGCTGCCGAAGCCCTTGCAAACGACCCGAACGAAGGGCACTCTATGCTTAAGGACGGCGTGACGATCAACGACATTCTTCTGCGCCGCGCCACCGTATATGGGTTGGGACGTGTCCGCGAGGAATGGGCAGTTGACCTGCTCAAACAAATTCAGATCGAAGACGACCAATGGGTTGTCCGCAACGCTGCCACCGAAGTGCTGGATATGAAAACCCAGAGCGAAGCCTACGTACCCATGAAACACCCCGCCCCGCACGAAACCCCATGGCTGATCGAATTTGCCGCAAAGAAAGGCGTGGGCATCTCCCCCGGCATTCCCGCTACAGATATTCTCCTGCTCGCATTAAAAGACGAAGACATCGAAATCCGCATGGCAGCGCTGCAATTCCTCAAACAAACGCCGCAAGATATTGTGCTCAAAGGCATGTACGAAGCCATGTACAAAGACGACCCCGAAGTACGCGAATCTGCCTACTACATTCTCTGGGAACTTGGCGTTGCGGGAGTCAAATTACCCGACCCAAGCGAATATGGACTAGGATAAAAATATGCTCATCACAAATGCAAACATCATCACATGGGAAGCCCCAAACCGCATTCTCACCAACCACGCCATCTACATCGAAGGCGGCAAGATCAAAGATATTGGCAGCACACGTTCCCTAATCGCAAAATACCCCAAAGCAAAAGCCACCGACGTGAACGGTCAATATGTAATGCCCGGCGGCATTTGTGCTCATACTCATTTCTATGGCGCCTTTGCACGCGGCATGGCAATTCCAGGCGCTGCGCCAAAAGATTTTCCCGAAATCCTAAAAAAACTATGGTGGCCCCTCGACCGCGCACTCGACCCCGAAGGCGTGCGCTACTCTGCGCTGGTCTGTCTGGTAGATGCCATCAAGCACGGAACCACCACCCTCTTCGACCACCACGCCTCACCCAATGCCATTGAAGGTTCATTGGATGTGATCGCCGATGCTGTAGATAAAAGTGGGCTCCGCGCCGTTTTATGCTACGAAGTAACCGACCGTGACGGCAGTGTTAAAGCAAATGCAGGGATAGAGGAAAACGTACGCTTCATAAAACGCCTCGCCTCAAACCCTCACCCAAGGCTGGGTGCTGCTTTTGGGCTTCATGCCAGTCTGACACTTTCTGGCGGAACCTTGCAAGCTTGTGCTGCCTCCATCCCCGAAGGAGCCGGATTCCACGTCCACACTGCCGAACACGAATCAGACGAATACGACAGCCTGCAAAAATCCGGTATGCGCGTCATTGACCGGTTACACAAACACGGCATTCTTGGACCGAAAACCATCACCGCACACGGCATCCACTTTGATGCCCGCGAAATGGATATTCTTGCCGAGAACCAAACCTGGCTTACCCACCAGCCGCGCTCGAACATGAACAACGGCGTAGGCACTGCCCAGATCGAATCCATGCTGCGAATGGGCGTGAAAGTCTGCCTCGGCAATGACGGCTTCACCAACTCCATGTGGGACGATTGGAAAGCCGCCTACCTGCTGCACAAAGCCGAACACCGCGACCCACGCCGTATGGGCGGGTACGACGTACAGCAAATGGCGATCTACAACAACACCGCTCTTGCACAAACCTACTTCCCCAACGAACCCATCGGTCAAATCGTCCCCGGTGCGGCTGCCGACCTTATTTTTGTAGAGTACCACCCCTACACCGAACTCACAGACGGCAACCTGCCCTGGCATATCATCTTTGGTTTCCAGCAAAGCATGGTCGCCAGCACCATGGTCGCAGGGAAATTCTTAATGAAAGACCGCGAACTGCTCACCCTCAACGAAGCCGAAATCGCTGCCCGTGCAAGGGAAATTGCCCCGCGCATTTGGGAAAAATATACCGAAGAAGTCAATAAACTATCCTAACAACCAACGGAGATATCAATATGGAAAACGATTCCATTCTCTTATCCATTGCCGTCCTTGGCGGCACAGGCAAAGAAGGCAAAGGACTCGCCTATCGCTGGGCGAAGGCTGGCTATCACGTACTCATCGGCTCGCGAACCGAAGATAAAGCCGTAGCGGCAGCAAAAGAAGTGAGTGAAATGCTCGGAGATGGAGTCTCTGTCGTTGGAATGGACAACCTCAAAGCGGCGCAAGAGGCGAATATTGTTGTGCTCACTGTTCCATATTCCGCACATCGCTCCACGCTTGAGTCTGTCAAAGATTTGTTGCAGGGAAAAACCCTGGTCGATGTGACCGTGCCGCTTGTTCCTCCAAAAGTTTCAACCGTGCAAATGCCCGCTGCTGGTTCCGCCGCACAAGAAGCGCGCGAAGTTCTGGGCGAAGGCGTGCAAATTTGCGCCGCCTTCCAAAATATTTCTCATGAACATCTGCTTGGTGAAGAAGGCGCAGAATGTGACGTTCTCGTTACCGGAACCAGCAAAGATGCGCGCGCCAATGTGATCAAACTCGTGGAAGCGGCAGGTCTGCAAGGTTGGGACGCAGGTCCGCTTGAAAATTCAGTGGTGATCGAAGGGATGACCAGCGTACTGATCGGTATTAATAAAAAATACGGTTCCACTCACGCGGGTATCAAGATCACGGGTGTTTCAAAATAACACGTATTCCGTAAAACGGAACATGCCTCTCACTCTCACCCCTCTTCAACATATTCCACTTATCCGCCAAGGCGACGACCTGGCGGATATTATTCTTAATTCACTTCACGGCACAGAGCTGCAAGACAACGACATTCTCGTGCTTGCTCAAAAAATCGTCAGCAAGTCCGAAGGACGCATGGTTAACCTTGCCAGTGTTACGGCTTCGGAACAAGCTACAGAACTTGCTCCACTTCTCGAAAAAGACCCGCGTCTAGTCGAACTAATTCTTCAAGAAAGCAACGAAATTCTGCGAACCCGAAAAGGCGTGATCGTTGTGGAGCACAAACTTGGTTTCGTATGTGCCAACGCAGGCATCGACCATTCCAATGTAGTGGGAGAAGGAAAACAGAACGAAGATTACGTTCTGCTCCTGCCCGAAGACCCAGACCGATCTGCACAACATCTGCGAGACGAAATCAAAAAACGAACTGGCAAGACCCTGGGAGTCATGATTATCGATTCGCATGGGCGCGCCTGGCGAAACGGAACAGTCGGCGTTTGCATCGGCTTGAGCGGAATTCCCGCCATCATGGATGAACGCGGCTGGCAAGACCTCTTCAGCTACACCCTCAAAGCCACCATCGTCGGCGTCGCAGACGAACTCGCCGCCGCCGCCTCACTCGTCATGGGACAAGCCGCCGAAGGCACACCCGTTGTGCATGTGCGCGGGTTTCCCTACCCGCTGGGCGAAGGCGCACTCAAAGACCTCATTCGCCCAAAAGATATGGACATGTTCCGGTAGGTCAATCGTCGGATAATCGTCTAACGGGAATCTTATGCTGATTTGATATAAAGGGGAAGTATAAAAAACTGGAGTCTCATCCATGCCCTTTCCACAAGAATTTCTCGATCTGTTCGACCCCGAAACCAAAGCCTTTCTTTTTCTTGCAACGGTAAATAAAAATGGACAGCCGCAAGTCACACCTGTTTGGTTCGATCACGACGGCGAAAATATCCTGATCAACACAAATGAGGGACGCCTCAAAGACCGCAACATGAAGAGGCAACCCGAAGTTGCCATGGTCATTCAAGACCCAAAAGACCCCTATCGTTATATCGGCATACGCGGCAAGGTCATCGCTCACACAACAGACGGCGGGGATGAACATATTGACATGCTCTCACGCCGTTACGATGGCAAACCGTGGACATATCGCGAAGGTCAAAGACGGATCATATTCAAAATACAACCCACATCCTTTGACGCGCACAACTGACCTTCACACCTTCCTGCGGACTCGTCGTTCCATTCGCCGCTTCAAACCAGACCCCGTGCCGGATTCTGTCATCCAAACCTTGATCCACACTGCCGCATTTGCACCATCGGCGCACAACCGCCAGCCGTGGCGCTTTGTCATCATCTCAAACCCAGATGCCAAATCCCGCCTTTCGCAGCGGATGTCCGCCGAATTTCAACGCGACCTTGAAAAAGACAAACTCTCCCCGGAAGACATACAAAAAAAGCTCAAGCGCTCACACGAACGCATGACCGGTGCGCCAGTGGTTATCATCCTCTGTGTAGATATGTCTGAAATGGACGAATACCCCGATACACGCCGAAAAAAAGCGGAATACATCATTGCCACCCAATCTACGGCAAATGCGGGAATGCAATTACTACTGGCAGCACACGCCGAGGGGCTTGGCGGGGTTTGGGTTTGCAGTCCCATTTTTGCACAGGAAACAGTTCAGAATGCTTTGGAAATTCCGCAGACATGGGAGCCGCAAGCCATGTTCCTGTTGGGATACCCAGAAAACCAACCAAGCCTCCGTGAACGAAAACCAATCGAAGAAGTAACCAAATTTATTAAGTAGGCAGGCAAACACATTGAAAATAACAGCATTCGCAGGCGGGGTCGGCGGCGCAAAGTTCGCCCACGGACTTGCCCAAATCCTCCCGCCGGAAGACCTAACCGTCATTGTCAATACAGGCGATGATTTTGAACATTTGGGGCTTTTCATTTCGCCCGATCTGGATACCGTCTGCTACACGTTGGCAGAACTTGCAAACCCCGAAACAGGCTGGGGGCGCATGGACGAAACGTGGAACACGATCTCAAATATTGAAAAACTCGGCGGTCCGGCCTGGTTTCGCCTGGGCGATAAAGATTTCGGAACCCATATCGAACGAACCAGACGACTTAAAGAAGGGAAGACCTTATCGCAGGTCACTCAAGAATTTTGCGAGGCTTGGGGCATCAAACCCAAAGTTCTGCCCATGTCCAATGCTCCGGTTCGGACGATGGTAAATACTGACGAAGGCGAGTTGGAATTTCAGGAATATTTTGTTCACAGGCATTGCGAGCCTGTGGTGAAAAGTTTCAGATTTGACGGAGCCGAAATCGCTGAAGCAGCCCCCGGCGTGATCGAGGCGCTCGAAGCGGCGGATGCAGTAATATTCTGTCCATCAAATCCGTGGGTTAGCATTGACCCCATCCTTAAAGTCGTCAAAACAATTACCAAACCTGTTGTGGCGATCTCACCCATCATCGGAGGAAAGACCGTGAAGGGACCGGCGGCAAAAATGTTTCGTGAATTGGGCATTGAGCCTTCTGCCTTTGCAGTTGCGAAGCATTACCGCAACATCTTAAGCGGATTTGTGTTAGATAACGAAGACCTGAATTTGGAAAAATCGATAAGCCAATTGAACATAAAAACGCTGGCAACTGACACACTTATGAAACAGCCAACGGACCGCGCACGGCTCGCAAATGACGTGCTACACTTTATTCGGAGTTTACAATAATGTCACTTTGGGCAATCGTACCTGTCAAACCGTTGCGCCGGGGCAAATCTCGTCTGGCTGGAACTTTGAGTGAAGATGAACGTGCTTTACTAAATCAGGAATTACTGGAACGCACCCTGAAAACGCTTACCAACCTGAAAGAGTTGGATAAGGTTTTGGTGGTGAGCCGCGACTCGCAGGCATTGACCATTGCCCGCAATCACGGCGCAAAAACCGTGCAGGAAGATGGTCAGCCGCATTTGAATACAGCGCTCACACGCGCATCGGTTGTTGCGCAAGTACATTCTTCACATGGGGTTTTGGTTTTGCCGGTAGACCTCCCTCTTTTAAGTACGGATGATGTTCTCACTCTGATAGACCGCGCATCCAAACCGCCTGTGGTGGTGATTGCGCCAGACAGACATCACAAAGGGACTAATGCCCTGCTTATGGTTCCTGCCGGACAGATCGAATTCGATTTCGGCGAAGGCTCATTCCAAAGGCACTGCGACCGAGCCATTCAATCTGGCGCACGGTTGGAAGTTGTTGAACTCCCATCCCTGGGGCTGGATTTGGACGACCCGGAAGATTTGGAGTTGATCCGCAAAATGGAATCGCAAAAAGTATAGACATTCTTTTGCCACAGGTTTGCAAACCCTATGAAGTTTGCGCAACCTGTGGCAAAATCTTTATGGTTGTCAGACAATTGAAAATAAACCAACCGGACAATTCAATCAAATCCTAAGGAGAATGCCATGAGCAAAGAGCGCGTTGCACTTTACTTGCAGGACTCTCACGACCTGCGCGACGGATTGGACTATGCAAAGTATGCCGAAGAGAAAGGCTTTGAAGCCGTGTGGCAGGCAGAAAGCCGCCTCGTGCGTGATGCCATTGTGCCAATGGCAGGTTATGCTGCTGTGACCAACAAGATCAAGGTTGGTTCAGGCGTCATCAACAACTGGACGCGCAACATCGGTTTACTTGCAGCAACTTTTCTCACCCTAGACGACCTCGCCCCCAATCGTGTCATCTGTGGTCTTGGCGCCTGGTGGGACCCGCTAGCCGCCAATGTCGGCATCGACCGCAAAAAGCCATTGACCGCCATGAAAGAAACGGTGCAGGTCATGCGCAAACTGCTCAACCTTGAACGTGTCACTTTTGATGGCGAGTTCATCCATGTAAAAGATATTGAGTTGGATGTGGTTTATGGTCGCCGTGAACCGCGCAACATTCCCATCATGATCGGCGCCACCGGCGATAAGATGATGGAATTAACCGGCGAAGTGGCAGATGGCGCTGTACTCAATTACTGCGTAGCACCCGAATACAATGACAAGGCTATGGAATTGCTGCAAAGCGGATTGGATAAATCGGGTCGCAAGATGGCAGATTTTGACCGCCCGCAGTTGATCGTCTGCTCGGTGGATGAAGACCACGACAAAGCCATCGACTATAGCAAGATGCTGTTATGCCAATACATCGCCCAGCAGCCGCACATCGCCAAGGCTTCGAACGTTTCGGATGATGTGGTTCATCAAATTCAATCCATCCTCGGTTGGCCCGCTACCAAGGAACAGGTAATGAAAGCCAAAGACCTCGTGCCCGATGAGCTGGTGCTAAAGATCACCGCCTCTGGCACTCCCACCGAAGCCAAAGCCAAAGTGGAAGAATACAAGAAGCGCGGCTGTACCTGCCCCATTCTCTACCCTGTGGGCGGCAATTTCAAACTGCTGATCGATACATTCGCGCAAGCGTAAATTCAAATAAGCGAAATCCCCGTCATCATGGCGGGGATTTTTGATCCAATTTGTAGGGCAGGTTTTCAACCTGCCCTCTATCTTCAAAATAGTCAGGCTAAAAGCCTGACCTACAAGTTAATAAAAGGGAGGATTCACATCGGCAATGGTGAGCTTCGTCACCTTGCCCGTGTTTTTTGCTCATGCTATCCTTCGCTCACCATAAACTGACTGGTCAGTCTATAAAATATGAGCAAAAACGACCCAGAATCCACGCAAGAAACCCGCACCCGCATTCTTGAAGCGGCTGTGAAGGTCTTCGCCACCAAGGGCTATCACGACACCAAAGTCGATGACATCGTTGGCGAGGCGCAGACCTCGAAGGGCGCGTTCTACTTCTACTTCCCCAGCAAGCAGGAAATCTTTATCGCTCTGAGCGATACCTTTGCCGACCTGCTCGAAAGCAAGGTCAGCGAAGCCATGCAAAGCGAAAGCCACGGCTTGCAACAAATGGATACCGCTTTGCGCGTGAGCCTTGGCCTGTTCAGCCAGTATCGCGGATTGGCGAAGATCGCGCTTGTTCAAGCCGTAGGATTAGGCGCCGTGTTTGAGGAACGCCGCCGCGCCATCAATAACCGTTTGACGCGCCTCGTTCAAACCAGACTTGAAGCTGCGGTGGCGGAAGGAAGCATTCCTCCGCTGAAAACGGATCTCGCCGCCCGCGCCTGGGTTGGCGCATTGAATGAGGTCGTCACTCATTGGATTTACACCGGTACCCCCACGCTAGAAGAATCATTACCAGAGTTGAGGAAATTTTTGGCACGCTCCATCGGAGTACCTGAAGAAAAAATTTTAGAAAGTGGGAAGTAATCTCAACGCTTCCTGTCTGCTTTTCAAATCAAAGGAGAAATATTTCATGCGAATTGCACGTTCACTGTTCTTTCTCGTCGTAGTTGCGAGTCTTGCACTTGCCGCCTGTGCTCCCGCTGTTCCCGTAGAGGAGGCTACAGAAACTGAATCAGTCACCGAAGTCCAGACTGAAGCGGTAGTTGAATCCGCAAATGTTGGCTCACTCAAGATCGCCGTGCTCCCCATCATCGACACACTTCCCATGTATGTTGCCGAAGCCGAAGGTCTGTTTGCCAAATACGGTGTGACCGTTGAATTCGTGCCGGTTGCTTCTGCGCCAGAACGCGACCAGTTGCTCGCAGCCGGTCAGGCAGATGGAACCATAAACGAGACGCTGTCGGTGATGCTCTTCAACAAAGAGACTGTGCAAATGCAAGCTGTTCGTTATGCCTTGCGCCCCGTGGAAGGCTACGGACATTTCTTCATCCTTGCTTCGAGCAAGAGTGGAATCACCGACGCGCAAGGTTTGAAGGGCGTTGAGATCGGTGTTTCGCAAGGAACGGTGATCGAATATGTGACCGAACGACTTCTGCAAGCCGAAGGGCTGACTGCCGATGAGATCAAGACCATTGCCGTGCCGAAGATTCCTGACCGAATGGCGTTGCTCGGTTCTGGTGAACTCTCTGCCGGTGTGTTGCCTGACCCATTGGCTTCGTTGGCAGTAAGTCAGGGCGCGGTAAATGTGCTGGATGATTCTTTGCACCCCGAATACGGTTTTAGCATTTACTCATTCCGCAAGGATGTGATTGACAGCAACCCCGCCGCAGTGAAGGCATTTCTTGCCGCCATTGAAGAAGCCGCCGACCTCATCAATCTGGATGCAACCCAATACACCACCCTGTTGAGTGACAAGGGTCTCGTCCCGCCGCCTTTGCTTGAAACGTTTGAAATTCCACCGTTCCCCGATCAAGCCGTACCTACTGAAGAAGAATGGAATGATGGCTTGGCTTGGCTCAAAGAAAAGGGCATTCTAACCGTAGATGTGAGTTACGCGGATTCGGTCAATGGTTCGCTTTTGCCGTAATTGACCTGCAAGAAAATATATCTATATAATCAGCGTGAACTGCAAAATTGCAGTTCACGCTGCCATCTGACAATATTCAGGCGCCGCATGAAAAACTATATTGGATTCGTAATCGTGTTCCTTGCAATTTCTCTAAGCTGCAACCAGATCACCGGCGTCAGTGGAGCAGGAGCGCCGCAGAAAACAAAATTTCTTATCGGCTTCAACTTAACAGACCAAACAGCAGTTTATACAGGCGGCGATGATTCCGCCCCAAAGCACCTCTTTGTGCATAAATATCCCATGCCTGCCGATGGCAACATCTCTGGGTTGATTCTACAAAATGACAAAGATATGCAAGCAGAAGATTTCAGTCTCCTAATCCTGCGCCCCATACAAGGCGGGTGGAAAGTTTCACACCGAATGGACATCCACGAAAACGATGCTTTTTCCATCACGGCAGAGACTTCGACCATTATGTTTGAAAAAGCGCTGCCTGTAGAAAAAGGGGATGTTTTTGCTCATTGGCAGCTTGCCGATACTGGCGCAATTCCCTTCAATTCAGAAGGAACAAGCATTGAAGGGTTGAGCGCTGGGAAATTTGGATTGAGTTCAAAAGACGTGGAAGAAGGTCAAATCATTTCAAACGATGGTCTCTCCGGCAGCAGGGATTATTTCATTAACTTGATCTTTGAAAGTTCAGATGATTAATATTAACAACTTGAGTTTTGGCTATCCAAACACCCCTGAGTTGTTTAGAAATATCTCTCTCCACATCTCCCGCGGCGAGACGTGGGCGATTCTGGGTCCTTCGGGCTGCGGCAAGACCACGTTGTTATATTTGCTGGCGGGCTTGAAATTCCCGACCTCTGGCGAAGTGACTATTCATGGGGAGAAGATTCTTCGTCCACGCCCGCATAGCGGGTTGATTCTCCAAGATTACGGCTTGCTGCCGTGGTCTACTGTGCGCGAGAATGTGGCGCTGGGTGTAAACGTTCGCAAATTTTATGGCGCAGACGGCAAGCACACGCCGGATGATTTCATCCCCAAAGATAATGTTGAGAGCTGGATTCAACGCCTTGGGTTAAGCGAAGTGGTTGACAAATTCCCCGCGCAACTTTCGGGTGGGCAACGTCAGCGCACCGCCATTGCGCGGACGCTCGCACTCGAACCCGACCTGCTTCTGATGGACGAGCCTTTTTCTTCGCTGGATGCGATTACCCGAGAAAACCTGCAAAACCTGACGCTCTCACTGTGCGAAGAGCAAAATATTACGCTGATTATCGTCACCCACGCCATTGAAGAAGCCGCCATGCTTGGCAAGAAGATTCTGCTGCTTGATACGGCTCCAAATTCTACGGCACGGATATTTGAAAATCCCAACGCGGGTTCACGCAACAGCGCTGAATTCCACGCCTTGTGCGAAACGCTCTGGGGTGAAATGCAAAAGAGGAATGCCCCATGAAACGGCGTGACGTTCTCTTTGCGGCGGCAGCGATCTTTGTGATCTGGCAGATCACTGCGATGATCGTTTCTATGTCCATTTTGCCCACTCCGCTGACGGTGTTAGTGGTCTTCTTCAACGAACTGCAAAACGGATTGTTCACGCATTTCGCAGTCAGTCTGTGGCGGGTTACGGCGGGGATGTTGCTCTCGGTGTTGGTGGCGGCTCCGGCGGGTTTGGTCATTGGCGGTTCGAAGCGCTTGAATCGCATTTTCTCCCCCATCATTTATTTGCTGTACCCGATCCCTAAAGTGGTTTTTGTGCCCGTAGTGATACTGTTCCTCGGCATTGGCGATACGTCCAAGATCATGATCATGTTCTTGATTTTATTTTTTCAGATCGTGGTGCTGGTACGCGACCAAGCCAGTGGAATTGCTCCGCAGTTGATTCAAAGTCTGCAAAGCCTCGGCGCGGGTAGACGGGCGCTCTTTCGCTTTGTGTACCTGCCCGCCAGTTTGCCCGCAATTTTGACGGCATTGAGACAATCCATTGGCACGGCGGTAGCGGTGCTGTATATCACTGAACTTTCGGCAACCAAATACGGGCTAGGGTATTACATCTATTATCGCGGCAGCACATTGCTGGATTATCCATCCATGTATGCGGGGGTGATCGCCATGAGCCTATTGGGGCTGGGCATGTATTTCAGTGTGGATTGGTTGGAGCGGAAGTGGTGTACATGGAAGTTTGTGAGTTAGTTTGATAGTTGAGTAGTTGGATAGTTAGATGGTTAGAAGCGCAAAAGCAAGCCAAGCCAAAACGAAATGCTAAACAAAAACGCGGTTTGACCTGTGCCTGCAAGTGCGGCGTTAAGCGAGCTGCCTTTTTGAGTAAAGACAACTCGCAAGGTGCGAATGGCAAGCGGAAGTGAAAGCCATGCCAACATCCCACCAACGGGAATCATATTGAGCCAAATTAATGCAGGCACAAGCAAATAGGCGATTGCCATCAAGATGGCATATTCGGCTTTGGTGGCATTCTCACCCATCCGAACTGCCAGGGTGTGCTTGCCCGCTTTGCGGTCACTTTCCAGATCGCGCAAATTATTAACCACCAGAATGGCAGTTACGATGAAACCAATCGGCACAGACATCCACCAAGCGGCAGCACTGACCGAACCAACCTGCACGAAATACGTCCCTGCCACGGCGGCGAGACCGAAGAAGAGAAAGACGAATACATCACCCAAACCATGATAGCCTAGCGGAAAAGGTCCGCCGGTATAGGCTACAGCGGAGAGAATGGCAGCAGAGCCGAGCCAGATCACGGTCCAGCCGCGAAGCGAGGCGAGGTATAAGCCAAGCAGAATCGCCAAAGCGAGGATGACAGCCAGTCCGCGTTTGACCTGAGTCGGGGTCAACATCCCCGCTTGGGTGACACGCACGGGACCCAATCGTTCGGGGGTATCTGCACCGCGCTCAAAATCAAAGACATCATTTGCCACATTGCTTGCAATTTGTAAAAGCAACGCCACCATCAATGCTGCCAGTGCGGGCAGGGTTTGAAACGAGCCGTCGAGCCATGCCAACGCGCAACCCATTGCCACACCCGAGGCTGCCGCAGGCAATGTTCGAGGACGAATGGCAAGCCACCAGATCTGATAAATGTTTATTTTGTTATTCATAATAAATTCGCTATAAGTTCAAGAAAAGTCTCAAGCCTTCGTTGGCGTAATACACCAGGTCGGGGGCGAGGAAGGATGTGATCGTCCAGATACTTGACCAAAACATATCGGAGATCGGGGAATCAACGAATACTAAAAGATACAAGATCATGAAGCCAAAAGGACGGACGGATTGCGCAAAGCCCACAAGTTCAGGCGGCAGATAGGGTTCAAGAATGCCAAAGCCATCCAACCCGGGAATGGGCAACAGGTTTATCGTAATGGCGGTGATTTGCAAAAACGCCAGGAATGCAATTGCTTTCAAGAAACTTTCCGAGGTGAAGCTAAAAACAAGATAAAAGGGGAAGTACTTAAATGGGGCAATAAGCAGGATGGCAATTATTAAATTTGCAAGCGGACCTGCCATGGAAACCAGGCTTCGATAGGTCGGCTTTCGTAATGCATAAATATTGATATAAACCGCGCCGCCAGGAAAACCAATGCCGCCCATGAGTAAAAATAAAACCGGCAAAATGATGCTCAAAAAAGGATTTGAGTACTTGAGCGGGTTGAGCGTAAGGTATCCCTTTTCTTCCACGCTCTCATCACCGCCCCAAAATGCGGCGAGCGCATGACCGAATTCGTGCAGTGCGACTGAAACGATCCACCCGCCCATGATAAAAGCGATCATAAACACCCGGGGGTTGTTGCCGATCCCCAGCCACAAGAATGCCGCCATTGCAATGGTGAATAGAATCAAACTAATAAAGATCGGGCTGATCCCATTGCGAAAGGCTCTTTTCAAAAAGCCTTTTTCATTTACAAATGAGTTGTTTGTGACGGGTGTCTTTCTAGCCGCGTCCACCCGTCCGCGAACAGCCTCTGCGGTTATTTGATATTGAAAGAGAATGTTCCCAGCTTTACTTTCCGGCTGTTCGAGCATTCCAAGTAATAGATCGAGTTCATCCACTGAAGTGCGATTCGCCGATTGCATTTCGGCAAATGCAGCAGCAAGAACCGACGTGCTTTCTGCTGTTACGTCGGCTGATTCCTGATTCTGTGTATTTTCTTTAGATTCGAGTTTAATCGTTGCCACAAGCCGCGAGGCTAAATTATCCACTCGTACGTTAAGGGTTTGTAAAACATGCTGCACCCGCGAGTTCTTTATTTGCAGCAGCGCAAGTAAAATCATCAGCGAATTTATGGACGGCTGTTTGTTATCATTTGCAATACGCCTGGCTTGATCCATAGCCAGACGGCTTTCACGAGATAATGGATGGGATGATTTTTGCATTTCGCGATTATACCTTGCGTAAAAATACTTCTGTGTATAATTCGGCGCTTAGGAGAAACCATGACACAACTTACCGGGCAGGAACGTGCCCAATATGTCCAATCCATGTTCACCAAAATCGCGCACCGCTACGACCTCATGAATCGGCTGATGACCGGCGGCATGGATATCCGCTGGCGCAAGGAAGTGATCGCACTGGCAAAACTAACAAACAACGCCTCCCTGTTGGACCTTGGCACAGGTACAGGCGATCTTGCACGAGAAGCCGAGGGGCTTTTCCCGCAGGTCAAGGTAATTGCATCTGATTTCACACTTGAGATGATGCGTGTGGGCAAAAAGAATGGCGACCTGAAATTCTCCACAGCAGATGCCCTAAAGCTGCCGTTCAAAGACAGGGTATTTGACGCAATCGTCTCCGGCTTTTTGATGCGCAATGTGACGGATATTCAGCAGGCTTTACAAGAACAATTCCGCACGCTCAAGCCCGGCGGTCGCATCGTCATTCTCGACACCACCCGCCCAAAGAAAAACCTGCTTTCTCCATTTATAAAGTTCCACATGCATGTCATCATTCCCGCCATTGGCGGAATGCTCTCCGGCGAACGGGATGCCTACGAATACCTGCCCGATACGACCGAAAATTTTCTAAGGGCAGAAGAACTCGCTGCACGCATGGCGGCAGTTGGCTTTAAAAAAGTGAACTTCAAACGAAAAATGTTCGGCACCATAGCCATCCACTGGGCTGAGAAATAATGAGCAGAATAAAACAACCCAACTCACGTCATTGCTTTATTTGCGGCGTGGAAAACCCGGTAGGGTTACACCTGCACTTTTACGAAACCGAACCCGGAGTAGTTGAAACCGAATATATCGCCCCAGAACATTTTGAGGGGTACCCGGGCGTCCTTCACGGCGGCATTGTCGCCGCGATCATTGACGAGGTTTCTGGCAGGGCATACATGGGTAATGACCCGGCAAACCCGCGTTTTATGTTCACCGGCAAGTTGGAGATCAAATATCGCAAGAACGTTCCCATTGGCAAGCCTTTGAAAATTATTGGCAAGGTCATCGAAAATAAAGGGCGCATTGCCAAAGCCTGGGGCGGAATCCACGATGCGGAAACCAGCGAACTGCTCGCCGAAGGAACGGGAATGCACATTAACGTACCAACAGACCAGTTTGATATGAGTCAACTGGAAGAACTCGGCTGGAAGGTCTACCCGGATTAACCTGCAATACCATGGAACAAATCCTCCCGCTCTTCACCTACATTGCAGTTGCCGCTTCCGCCATCTCTGGCGCACTGGAAGCCCGCAAGCACCAAATGGACATTGTCGGCGCAACCACCATCGCATTCGTCACCGCCTTTGGCGGCGGCACCATGCGAGACCTTCTGCTTGGGCGCACACCGGTCTTTTGGGTCATCGACCCGGGTCTCACCATCACAACCTTTGTTATTGCAGTCATTACTTTTTATCGTCTGCAATCTTTTTCAAACCGTCTGCTCATCTTTGCAGATGCAATCGGACTGGGCATCTTCAGCATTCTTGGAGCCACCTACGCCCTACAACGCGATATTGCCCCAATTGTCGCCATTCTCATGGGTGTCATCACCGGCATCTTTGGCGGCGTCTTGCGCGATGTACTAAGCAACCGCATCCCCAGCGTATTTGGTCAAAGCACCGAACTCTACGCAACCTGCTCATTAATTGGAACCTCCCTATTCGTTCTCATTAATGCCATCCCCGCCATAAACACCCTGCCCGCATCCCTAATCGGCGCACTAACCACATTCACCATGCGCTTGCTCGCAGTACGCTTCAAAGTTACACTTCCATCCCCGTAAGGATATAATCACCACGGAGGCAAAATCTCATGATCTCAACCTATCACAGACCCCAAAACCTTGACGAAGCATTGAAATTATTGGATCAACCCAACACCGTCCCACTTGGAGGCGGCACGCTTCTCTCCAAGCCGACAACGGATCCTCTTGCCGTGGTAGATCTCCAACGCCTCGGCTTGGATTCGCTCCGCGTCAACGGCAATGAACTGCAGATCGGCGCAACTTGCACCCTGCAATCTTTGCTCGAAGCAGAAGCCCCCCCCGCAGCGCTCAAAATCGCACTCAAACTCGAAGCTCCACTCAACATCCGCAACACAGCCACAGTCGCCGGAGCAATTGTCTCTTCCGATGGTCGCTCTCCATTCGCCGCAATGCTATTAGCCATGGACGCGAAACTCGATATTCGATACTCGACCTCTGAATCTCGAATATCGAATATTGGCGAATATATCCTCACCCGTCCCAGCGGACTCATCACCTCCGTCTCCATTCCGCTCAACACCAAAACCGCCTTTCAATTCGTCTCCAAAACTCCCTCTGACAAACCCATCGTCGGCGCCGCATTGGCACAATGGAATTCCGGTCGGGTACGCCTCACACTTTGCGGCTACGGCAAAACTCCGCTGTTGGCAATGGACGGAACCGAAGCCGACGGCATCGAAGAAGCCGCAAAAAACGCCTACCACGAAGCAGTAGATGAGTGGGCATCTTCTGAATACCGCATAGATGTCGCCGCCGTCCTCGCAAAACGCGCACTGGATTCACTCGCATAACCATGCAAACCTGTCCCATCTGCCAGCAAGAAGTGCAACCCTCGCAACGTTACCCCAATTACGTTTGCGTCGAGTGCGCCAAACTTGCCCGATCAGAAGACGGCAGAAAACTAAATTTCTATAACCAATCCATTTCCGGCGGATACGAAGCCAAATACGCCGATACCGGCGAAGAATATAATAGCCATGATTGTTATATTAGTGGAATTATGTGCCACGCCAATGAACATCGTTTTGGCGGCATTGTGATCACAAAAGTAGAGAACTGATGACCAAAGAAAAAATAAAAGCCTTCGAAGAAATCGCGCGCATCTTTGAAATTTCAAACGAAAGCGCAAAATATTTTCTCAACCATGTTCAAAAGAGTTTCAAGGTGGAACGTCCCCCGCACAAACTCATCCTTGAATTTGTGGAAAAACAAAATTACAAATTCAAGCCGACGCCATACGATGTTGCTTTAGCCATGAAAGAAAGTGGAATATGGAGTTACGATCTCGGATCCCCACCGCCCGCATTGGAAGATGAAGAAGACCTGTACTAATAAAGCCCTTGGTATTGGTGTTACAATCCTTACATAACAGATTGACCGTGTTCAAGCGCCAGTCCTTTTGTCGGACTGGCGCTTTTCTTTTCCCATAAATTACAAAGGAGACTAGTATGGAATTTCAATCGGGCGATTGGGTTGTCCATTATGCACATGGGTTGGGACAGATAACAGCCATTGAAACACGTTCTTTTATAGAGCAAAACGTTCTTTACTATCAAATTCGAATCGGCGATCTCACCGTTTGGGTTCCCACAGACGAAAATTTAGGCAAACGATTACGCAAGCCATCAAGTCAGACGGATTTCAGCAATATGTTAAATACACTCACCACCCCCCCTGAAACCCTACCCAGCGACCGACGCCAGCGCACTCAACATCTAACTGAACTGATCAAAGATGGTTCAGCCGAAACCTTATGCAAGATTATCCGCGATCTATCTGCCATTCGCAAACAACGTACATGGAGCGAATACGACCGGGACATCCTGCGACGCGCACAAAAAACATTGATCAGCGAGTGGAGCTTTGTTTTTTCGATCACCCCGCTCGATGCGGAAGACAAACTGCAAAAGTTACTATCCAAATATGTGGCATAAGGAAAACATCATGCAATCGGAAGAGAAAACCATCTTGCAAAGAGTAGTTGAAAATTTTGCACTCACCGGAGTTGCCAACGACGAACAAGTGACCGTTGTCAATTTGCCCAAGGGGAAATCCGTCACCATCGAAAATGACCGATCCGTAATGCTGGAAGAATATAAAGTAAATGAAAAATCTATCTGGGCAGGGTACAGTAGCCGCAGCAACACGGTTTACTTAAGTCTGGGTTAACCCGTCCAATTCACCCCAGCGCTCATACGCCTGCGCGAGTTCTTTGTGGATTTGATCCAAGCGTTCGACGGCTTGAGTGATGATTGCGCCTTCCTGTTGATAAAAGGAGGGCGCTTCCATCTTAAGGGTGAGTTGTCTCTGTTCTTCTTCGAGCTTTTCTATACGCTGTGGCAGTTCTTCAAGTTCGCGTTTCTCGTTGTAGCTTAACTTACGGATGGCGGGCTTGCTTTCAGACTTGGATTCTGTTTGGGTTGTTTGAGCAGGCTTCGTTGTAGTTTTTGAGGCGGGGTTTTCATCCAGTTGTTTTTTCCAGTCTTCGTATCCGCCGATGAATTCTTTCACGTCGCCAGAGCCATCCAAAATCAACGTGCTGGTGACGATGTTGTTGAGAAAGGCGCGGTCGTGGCTGACGAGCAGGAGTGTGCCTTCGTAATCAAGCAGCAAGTCTTCGAGGATTTCGAGCGTTTCGATGTCGAGGTCGTTGGTGGGTTCGTCGAGGATGAGCAGGTTGGCGGGCATGGCGAAGAGACGCGCGAGCAGAAGGCGGTTGCGCTCGCCGCCCGAAAGCGCCGTGATCGGCGCACGGACACGGTCGCGGGTGAAGAGGAAATCTTCGAGATAGCCCATCAGGTTGCGCGTGCGTCCGTTGATCGTGACGGTATCACGTCCCTGCCCAACGTTATCGAGCACGGATTTGGATTCATCAAGTTGGGTGCGGAGTTGGTCGAAGTACACGATGTCGAGATTCGTGCCGTGACGGACTTCACCCGTCTGCGGTTGGAGTTGCCCCATCAGCAATTTGAGCAAGGTCGTTTTGCCCGAACCGTTCGCGCCGACGATGCCGATCTTGTCGCCGCGCTGGATGGTGGTGGTGAAGTTGCAGATGATGGTCTTCTCGCCATAGGCATAACTGATGTTTTCAGTTTCGATCACCAACCTACCCGAACGCTTCTCGGTGCCGATCTGCATTTTCACTTTACCAAGCAGATCACGCCGCTCGGAACGCTGTTGACGTAATTTTTTCAACGCCAGCACACGTCCTTCGTTGCGAGTACGACGGGCTTCAATGCCTTTGCGAATCCACTGTTCTTCTTGCGCGAGTTTTTTATCGAAGAGCGCATTCTGCGTTTGCTCGGCTTCGAGCATGGCTTCTTTGCGTTCGAGGAAGGTCGGATAATCACACGCCCAATCGTAGACACTGCCTCGGTCGAGTTCGATGATGCGTGTGGTGAGTTTCTGTAAAAAGACGCGGTCATGCGTCACGAAGACCAATGTCCCGCCCCAGCGTTTGAGGAAGTCTTCGAGCCAGTCAATGGCTTGGATGTCGAGGTGGTTGGTGGGTTCGTCGAGAAGGAGAAGGTCTGGGTTGCAGACCAAGCCGCGGGCAAGAATGACGCGGCGCTTCATCCCCGCTGAAAGGGTTTCAAAGCGAGCATCGCCGTCGAGTTCCATCAATGAGATGGTTTTCTGCACTTGGTTGTCGCGCTTCCAATGATGTTCGTCGTCGGCAAAGTCGGTATCGATGAGACCCGAAGCGATGATGTCCGCGATGCGCCCGTGCAGGTCTTGCGGCACCTCCTGCGGAAGATACGCCGCGCGGACGTTCTGCTGGCGGGCAATCACGCCATCATGTGGCTCGACATCGCCATTGAGCATTTTCAACAGCGTGGACTTGCCCATGCCATTGCGCCCCAACAAGCCGACGCGCTCTCCGCGCTCGACCTGAAAGCTAACGTTGTCCAATAAAGGATGCCCGCCAAAGCCAATACGGACTTCCTGAAAACTAATTAACGCCATGCAAAAACCTCAGGGATGATTTCATGAGCGCGAATTGTAGCCGATTAAAGGGGATGTGTAATGGAGTCGGTGACGGGTATAATTTGGGCTGTGAATAATATACCGACTTCATTGGCACCATTTTTTCAGGAATACGATTTCTCGAAACTCAATCCTGAAAAAGACTCTCACACCGTTATTGAGAGGGTCTTACAGTTTGGAGATCGAGCGGAAATCAGATGGCTATTTGGGGTATACACTCAAGATCGGATTTCGGCATGGGTCAGGAAATTTGGAAAGGATAAACTCCCTCAGCCCCATCGAAAGTTCTGGGAAGTTGTGCTGGATATTCATTCATGAAACAACTATTTTGGAATACCATATCCAATTCCATGCGGGATGTACTGGAAGGTTTCATGCGTTCCAGCCTTGCTTCCAATTTTTATCTTGCTGGTGGAACGGCGCTTTCCCTTCAAATTGGTCATCGTCTATCTGTTGATCTTGATTTATTTTCAGCAACCGAAGATATTCCATCCATTCGAAATATTATCGAAAAGGAACTTGGCTCTTTTCAATTCAACCTGGCAGACTCTTCTTGGGGTAACCTTGTATATCTTGTTAACGGAGTCCGTGTTGGGTTTTATGGATATGGATATGCTCTGGTTTCTCCGCTTGAGGAGGTGGAAAATATACGACTTGCAAGCATTGAAGATATTGCTCTTATGAAGTTCGATGCTTTGCTAGGACGTGCCTCTCGAAAAGACTTTTATGATTTGTATTTTATTTGCCAACAAATCAGCCTAAAAAAACTGTTTGCCCTATCAACAAAAAAATATCCTTCTGTTAGAGATTTTGAAGTTCAAGTTGCAAAGCGGCTGGTATTCTTTGACAATGCCGAAGAAGAAACAAACCCCGTACTCTTGACAGAAACAGATTGGCAAACCGTCAAAACCTTTTTCATTGAGCAAGTCAAAATCATCGAACAGGGCTGGCTTCAATGACCCTCCCCCTCAACCACATCCTGCAAGGCAACTGCATAGACGTGCTCAACTCCCTGCCAGAAAAATCGGTGGACTTGATCTTTGCCGACCCGCCGTATAACCTGCAACTGCAAAACGATCTCTACCGCCCCAACCTCAGCAAAGTGGATGCAGTGGATGATAACTGGGACAAGTTTTCCAGTTTCTCCAAATATGACGAATTCGCCTCTAATTGGCTACGCGCAGCGAAGCGAGTATTGAAAGATACGGGCACCATTTGGGTCATCGGCTCGTATCACAACATTTACCGTGTCGGCACGGTGATGCAAGATCTGGGCTATTGGATTCTCAACGACGTGGTCTGGCTCAAGACCAACCCCATGCCGAACTTCCGCGGCGTGCGTTTCACCAATGCGCATGAGACTTTACTCTGGGCGCAAAAAGAACAGGGCGCGAAATACACCTTCAACCATAAGGCGATGAAAGCCCTGAACGATGACCTGCAAATGCGCAGTGATTGGGTCATTCCAATCGCGACGGGAAAAGAACGCCTCAAAACCAACGGGACGAAGACTCATCCTACCCAGAAACCGGAAGCACTCTTATACCGAGTCATCCTATCCACGACCAACCCCGGTGACGTGGTGCTCGATCCCTTCTTCGGCAGCGGCACGACCGGCGCCGTCGCCAAAAAACTTGGACGTAACTTCATTGGCATTGAGCGCGAGAAGAAATACATCAAAGCCGCGCAAAAACGGATCGACGCGATCAAGTCCGCACCAGCTGAGGCGTTGGACCTGCCCGAAAAGCGCAACCAGGAACGGGTCCCGTTCGGAGCGCTGGTGGAGAATGGCTATCTCAAACCCGGGCAAAAACTCCAATACGCCAAAGGCAAACGCGAAGCGACCATCCTCGCCAATGGATATATCAAATGCGGAAAACTCACCGGCTCAATTCACATGGTTGCAAGAGAACTAAGCAACGCGCCCGCCAACGGCTGGGAAATGTGGCTTTACACAGAACGCGGTAAACTTAAGCCGATCAATGAACTGCGAGAAAAATACAGGAAAAAGTTGAAGGGTACAGGTTGAAAGTTGCAAGTTAAGAACCTTCAACCTTAAACCTGTAACTTGTAACCCAAAGGAACCTATGACCAAATCATTTACCCTCATCAAAGAACAACAAATCCCCGAGATCAACTCGTTGGTGCAACTATGGGAACACAAACGTACCGGCGCGCGCCTGCTCTCGGTCATCAACGACGACGAGAACAAAGTATTCAGTATCAACTTCCGCACCACGCCCAAGGACTCGACCGGTGTGGCGCACATCCTCGAACACTCCGTTTTGAACGGCTCGGAAAAATACCCGGTCAAAGAACCGTTTGTGGAATTGCTCAAAGGCTCACTGGCGACATTCGTCAACGCCTTCACTTTCCCCGATAAAACTTGTTATCCGGTTGCCAGCCAAAACGAAAAAGATTTCTACAACCTTATCGACGTGTACATTGACGCGGTCTTCAATCCCATCCTCAGCGAACAGACTCTCATGCAGGAAGGCTGGCACTACGAGATCGAAGACCCGTCCGCGCCGCTGACGTATAAAGGCGTGGTCTTCAACGAAATGAAAGGCGCGTATTCCTCGCCCGATAATTACCTCGCCAAGGTCATCATCGAGTCGCTGTTCCCCAAGCACATCTACGGCGTGGACTCTGGCGGCGACCCGGCAGAAATCACAAACCTCACCTACGAAAACTTCTTCGCATTTTGGGAAACGTATTACCATCCATCCAACTCGTTCATTTTCTTCTACGGCAACGACGACCCCGACACACGCCTCAAACTGATGGACGGGTATCTCAAGCCGTTCAAAAAGAAGAAGGTCAAATCGGCGGTGCCGCTTGCCAAGCCGTTCAAGAAACCGAAGAAACTCGATTTCCCCTACCTCGCCACCGAAGGCGAAGACCTCGACAAAAAACATTTCCTCACCGTCAACTGGAAACTGCCCGACGCCTCCGACCCCGTGCAGGCGATGAGTTTCCGCATCCTCACACACGCGCTCATCGGCACACCCGCCTCCCCACTATATAAAGCGCTCACCGACTCTGGCTTGGGTGAAGACCTCGCAGGTCTCGGTCTCGAAAGCGACCTGCGCGAGATGATCTTCTCCACTGGTCTCAAAGGCACCAAAGCCCGCAGCGCCAAAAAGATCGAAACGCTCATCTTCGACACCCTGCAAAAACTCGTCAACGAAGGCATCGACCCCGACACCATCGCCGCATCCATCAACACGCTCGAATTCTCCATGCGCGAAAACAACACCGGCGGCTTCCCACGCGGCATCGCCATCATGCTGCGCGCCCTCTCCACCTGGCTCTACGATGACGACGCCTTCAAATCCCTCGCCTTCGAAGCCCCGCTCGCCGAGATCAAGAATCGACTCGCCGCCGACGCACGCTATTTTGAAAAGATGATTCAGACTCACCTGCTGGATAACGTCCACCGCACGGTCATTCGCCTCACGCCTGACGTTGAGTTGGCTCAGCGCCTTGAAGCGGAGGAAACGCTCAGGCTGGATTCTGCCAGAAAGACCATGAGCGACGAGGACATCCGCAAGCACATTGAGAATACCGAGAAATTGAAAATCCGCCAGGAGACGCCCGACAACCCCGAAGACGTTGCCAAACTCCCGGTATTAGATTTGGAAGATTTGGATAAGCAAGCCCGCACAATTCCAATTGAAGAAATTCAAGTGCAAGACTCAAAGGTCTTGTATCACGACATCTTCACCAACGGCATTGTCTATCTTGACCTTGCCTTTGACATGCGCGCGATGCCGCAGGAACTCCTGCCGCTGACGGAAGTCTTCGCCCGCGCACTGTTCGAGGTGGGCACCGAAACCGAAGACTATATCAAACTGTCGCAGCGGATCGGGAAAAGCACAGGCGGAATCTACGGCTCGTCGGTCACAGCAACCCTGCAAGGGTCAAGAGAGAGCCGCGCCTATCTCACCATCCGCGGCAAGTCTACGATGAGTCAAGCCAATGAGATGTTGAGCATCCTGCGGGATGTCCTCCTGACCGCAAAGTTCGATAACAAAGAACGCCTTAAGCAAATTGTGATGGAAGAGAAAGCGGGCTTGGAATCTGGCTTGGCGCCCGCGGGACACCGCTTTGCGAACATGCGCCTGCGCTCGCAGTTTGGCGGCACGGGCTACATCAATGACCAGACCAAGGGCATTGGTTATCTGTTTGCACTACGCGAACTCGCGACCGAGATCGATAAAAAATGGGCGAACGTGCTGAATAAGTTGGAGACCATCCGCGAGACGCTCATCAACAGCAAGACCCTGCTCTGCAACGTGACGCTTGATGCGCACAACTGGAAAACTTTCCAACCGCATTTGGAAAATTTCATCTTTGCCATGCCAGTAAAGGAAGCTGAAATTAAGCCATTCAACTTTGAACCTGCAACTCAAAAAGAAGGCTTGGCAATTCCCGCGCAAGTCAACTACGTGGCGAAGGGCGCGAACTTGTATGACCATGGCTATGAATTGGATGGTTCTTCTTCTGTCGTTGTTGGCTATCTCGGCATGACTCACTTGTGGGAAAAGATCCGTGTGCAAGGCGGTGCGTATGGCGCATTTGCCCAGTTCGATGATGCAACCGGTGTCTTCACCTACCTTTCTTACCGCGACCCGAATGTGGATAACACCATTGCCAATTACGACAGCGCCGCCACGTTCTTGAAAAACATCGACGCCTCACGCCTGAACGACAACGAACTAAAGAAGTCCATCATCTCCGCCATCGGCGATTTGGACTCGTATCAACTGCCCGACGCGAAGGGCTACACCTCGATGATGAGATACATCACCGGGCGCACCGATGAAATCCGCCAGAAATATCGTGATCAAGTGCTCTCCACCAACGGCGAAGATTTCATTGCATTCGGCGAAGCTTTGGAGAAAGTGGCGCAATCGGATGCAGTTGTGGTAGTGGGAGCACAGTCCGCGTTGGAGGGGTCGAAGGCTGGGTTGAAGGTGATGAAGGTGGCGTAGTAGAACAAGTCTATAGACTTGTTCTACGAACATTTCACATGACTGAATTCTTTCAGCGAAACCTTCCGCACTATCATCTGCCAAATGCCACATACTTTATTACATTTCGGCTTGCTGGCAGCCTGCCAGTGGAAGTTTGGAAGAAATTAAAAGAAGACTATGAAAAAGAAAAGAGAATTCTTGCAGTAAAATTTTCGGGAACTGAATTACACGAAGAACTCTACAAAACACAAAAGCGTCATTTTGCACGCTTTGATTTTTTACTTGAAAAGAACAAGGAAAGTCCGCGCTGGTTGGCAGAGACTCAATTTGCAGAAGTTGTTCAACAAGAACTTCACGCCCTACACCCTGAACAGTACAATTTACATGCCTACTGTATTATGCTCAACCATTGCCATTTGCTTATCGACCAACAAGGTATACCGAGACCAAAGACGCCTATCAATGGGAAGCATTACACATCTCTAAGCCACGCCATGCACCTTCTTAAAGGACGAACAGGATACGCCTGCGCAAAACTATTAGGACGAAAAGGCGCGTTCTGGCAGCATGAAAGTTACGATCATGTGGTGAGGGACGAAAAGGAATTTATAAGAATTCTTGACTATATTGCCAATAACCCGGTCAAGGCTGGGGTTGTTGAGAAATGGCAAGACTGGACGTATACTTACATCAATCCAAATCTGATGTAGAACAAGTCTATAGACTTGTTCTACAAGGAGCCCCAATGAACATCACACTTAAGATCAACGGAATTGAACAAATCATCGATGCACCTGCATCCACCACCCTGCTCGCTGCCTTGCGCGGACTGGGTTTTCACGGCGTGAAGTTCGGTGATGAGCAAGGTCTCACCGGCGCGGATACGGTTCTGCTGGACGGCAAACCGGTCAACGCGGGGTCGATGCTGGCGGCGCAGGCGGAGGGTCATGCCGTGGCGACGATCGAAGCCTTGGGCGAGCACCCAGACCTCGGCTGGAGAAAGACCGATGGTCTTCATCCGCTGCAAAAGGCTTTTGTTGAATCTGGCGCGATCCAATGCGGCTACTGCACCCCTGCGCAGATCCTCGCTGCAAAAAGTTTGCTGGAGAAAAATCCGAACCCCAGTGAAGCCGAAGTCCGCGAAGCCATCTCGGGCGTGTTGTGTCGCTGCACCGGCTACCTCAAACCTGTGCAAGCCGTGCTAAAAGCCGCGGCAGTTTTACGTGGAGATGAACCCTTTGATGTGACCGCAGTCAATTGGGATTTCGGCACACCGAAAACGGATTCTCCTTCCAGTGACTCTTCCGCTTCTCCCTCAACCTCAGCCGTGCTCACCCGACCCAAAGTTGTGGCTACGCCGGAAACTGAGAAATGGCAAACCGTGGGCAAGCCCGAAAAGAAAGTGGACGCGATCAAGTTGGTGCAAGGCAAGCCCGCCTTCGCCGCCGACATGGACATGCGCGGCATGTTACACGCCAAAGTGCTGCATTCCCCCCACGCCCACGCACGAATCAAAAATATTGACGCAAGCAAAGCACTGGCATTGAAGGGTGTTGTTTGTGTATTAACTTGGAAAGACCTGCCACGGGTGGTCTACTCCACCGCCGGACAGTCAGACCCGATCCCCGGTCCATTGGATACCTTCTCACTCGATCACAAAGTCCGTTTCGTGGGCGACCGTGTAGCATTCGTTGCGGCTGAGACCGCCGAAATTGCAGAGCAGGCTCTGGCGCTGATCGATGTTGAATATGAAATTCTGCCTGCCATCATTGACTCACGTGAGTCGATGAAACCCGACGCGATCAAAATTCACGATGAGCCGGAATATGTCAACTTTGCAGATTCCAATGCCGATAAAAATCTTGCGGCGCACATTCGCATTGATATTGGCGATGTGGAAAAAGGGTTCGCCGAAGCCGACGAAATCTTTGAAGCCGAATATGAAGTGCCCAAGGTTCAACATGGGCATATTGAACCGCATGTATGCGTCACCTATTGGGATGAAGATGACCGCCTCGTAATTCGTACCTCTACACAGGTGCCGTTCCATGTGCGCCGCATGATGGCGCCCGTTTTGGGTGTACCCGTCAAACGCATTCGCGTCATCAAGCCGCGCATTGGTGGCGGGTTTGGCGGCAAGCAGGAAGTATTGATGGAAGATGTCGCCGCGCATTTGACGATTGCCACCAAACGCCCAGTGATCTACGAATACACCCGCGAAGAGGAATTCATTGCAGCACGTTCTCGCCATCCCATGCGTGTGCGCATGAAAACTGGCGTAAAGAAAGATGGCACTATCACTGCCAATTCCATGTATGCTCTGTCAGATACTGGCGCATATGGCTGTCACGCGCTGACCGTAACCGGCAACACGGGACACAAATCCATGGCGTTGTATGTCGGGGATGGCGAATATCGCAAAGCGCCGAACATTCGCTTCTATGCCGATGTGGTGTATACCAATACACCTCCGGCTGGTGCCTTCCGTGGTTATGGTGTTCCGCAAGGCTACTGGCCCCTCGACCGTCACTTGGAAAAAATTGCGCGAGCCATGGGCTTTGACCCCATTGAATTCCGCTTGAAGAATGCCATTCACCCCGGCGAATATCATCCCTTCTCTACAGCTTGGAACGAAGGACGCGAGCCACGCCCAGAGATCATCCATACCGTTGGGCTGGAGCAATGCGTGGCACAAGGCAAGGCAGCAATTGGCTGGGATCAGAAGTTTGGAAATACAGAGTGGCAGAATTCAGTTTCAGGGAAGAACCTGAAACGCGGTATTGGCGTGGCAATGGTCATGCAAGGAACTGCCATTCCTTATCTTGATATGGGCGGCGCGTCCATCAAAATGAATGACGATGGTTCGTTTAATCTACTCGTTGGCGCAACAGACTTGGGCACCGGCTCCGATACCGTCCTCGCACAGATGGCGGCGGAAGTATTGGGTGTTCCCATCGAAGATATGATTACCTATTCATCTGATACCGATTTCACTCCGTTCGATGTAGGTGCATATGCGAGTTCAACTACCTATATCTCTGGCACGGCGGCTGTGAAAGCGGCTCAGATCGTAGCCGAGCGGATCAAAGTCCGCGCTACGATGATGTTGGAGTTGCCAGAAGTGGATGCCGTGAATATTCGCCTTGCAGATCGAAAAGCCATTGCGCCCGATGGACGTTCTGTGCCGTTCGCAGAAATAGCACTTCACGCATTGCACAAGGCAAATCAAGAGCAGATCATGGGTGTGGCGAGTTATGTTTCGCCGGTGTCGCCTCCGCCATTTGCGGCTCAGTTCGCCGAGGTGACGGTGGATACAGAGACCGGTCAGGTAACGGTGGATAAGTTGGTGATGGCAGTTGATTCAGGCGTCATCATCAACCCGCTCACGGCTTCGGGGCAAATCGAAGGCGGCATGATGCAGGCGTTGGGGTACGCCATCAACGAAGAAATGCGCTACGATGAGAAGGGTGTCGCTTACGAGCGCGACTTGGATCGCTATCACATCTTCCGCGCTGATGAAATGCCAGAGATGGAAACCATCTTTGTCGAGACCTTTGAGCCGAGCCATCCATTCGGCGTGAAAGCGGTGGCTGAAATCCCAATGGACGGGGTTGCCCCTGCTGTTGGAAATGCCATTTTGGATGCCATCGGCGTCAATGTGGATGTGAACCCAACCACGCCAGAGAGGGTCTGGAAGGCGATCAAGACTCAGTAATAAATACAAGAACAAGTTAAGACAGGATGCGGACTTAATGCACCGCGTCCTGTCTTTTTTCAGCTAACGAGCGATATAATTCATCAAAGACACGCATTCTTCATGACAAAGCTCGAAGTATCACATTTTATCTTCTATTCTTTATCACTCAGCATGGGACTGGTGATAATGTTTTTTGTTTGGGGGAAAAGACAGGCAAAAGGCGCTTTGACTTTTTTCATTTACCTAACAGCTCAGGCACTCTGGGTTACCGGCTTTATTTTTGAGATGCTTAGCAAAGATATTCAAACCAAGATATTGTGGGATAAACTTGAATGGATATGCACCGTTATTGTTCTCATTACAATCCCGGTATTTATTATCCAGTACACAGAATACAAATTACCCAGTTATAAAAAAATCTTCGCCGCCTCATTTATCATTCCGCTGGTCTTTATCGCACTGATCCTTACCGACCCTCTTCATCATTTAATTTATCAAAACGTCCGGTTGTTGCCGCCCCATCCTTTTAGCGAGTTGACATATGATATAACACCGACTGTAAGTGTTTTTGCATTTTACAGTTTTTTGGTGACCCTATGGTCATTCTCCCTCCTGGCGATCAAGATCGTTCGTCCTCACGGGTTTTATCGTAAACAAGTCTGGATGATCATACTCGGGCTGGCATTCCCTGCACTCGGCTCAGGCTTGGCAATACTAAATATACAGATCAGCACTGAGCGCGACCCCGCACCGTTAACTTTTTTCATTGGCAGTCTTCTCACAGCATGGGGGTTATTCCGTTACCGCACTTTTGATGTTGCGCCCGTTGGGCGCGACAGGGTATTCGAAGCCATCGTAGACCCCGTGGTCATTCTGGATAAACATAACAGGGTCATCGATATCAATACATCTATGCTTGCATTGCTGGACAAGAGTTCCAAAGAGGTTATTGGCGAGACCGCAGCAGATGTTTTTACCGATTCGCCCATCCCCATCAAAATGTATGTCAATGTATCCTACGCGCGAGCTGAAACCAGCTTTAAGATCGGCAACAAAGAAATTTTTTACGAAATGACCGTCTGGCCGATACATGACACAAACAGCAAAATGATCGGACGCATCTACATTTGCCACGATATCACTGCAATGAAAGAATTGGAAGGCGCTCTCCGAAAATTAAATTCAGAACTTGAAAGTCGGGTACACGCCCGTACACGTGAACTGGCTGAAGCCTATGAAGTGACCTTGGAAGGACTGGCGCGGGCGCTCGAATTACGAGACAAAGAAACCGAAGGGCATTCACGCCGTGTAACAGAAATGGCATTAAAGGTTGCCCAAAAAGTCGGGATCAATAAGCAAGAATTGGAAGATATCCGCAGAGGCTCAATCTTGCACGACATTGGCAAGATCAGCATTCCAGATGAAATCCTTCATAAGGCAGGCAAACTTACCCCTGAAGAACGTTTAATTATTGAGCAGCACCCTGAAACTGCATACAAACTCCTTTCAAAAATACCATTCCTGAGCAAAGCTATTGAAATACCATATTGTCACCATGAAAAATGGGATGGTACGGGGTATCCACGAAAACTAAAAGGAAACGATATTCCAGTTTCTGCCCGTATTTTCGCCGTGGCAGATGTTTGGGACGCCCTGAGTTTTGACCGTCCCTATAATAAGGCATGGCCGCGTGAACAGATCATTGAATACTTCAAGGAGCAAACCGGCAAACATTTCGACCCCTATATTTTAAAAACCTTCCTCGCCATGGTCGAAAAAGGGGAGATATAATCAGAGTTAAGATATACAGTCTCAAGCCCAAAATAAAGGATAGAGTTACGAGAATGCAAGATCAAACTTACGTTGTAGGACATATTAACCCCGATACAGACTCCATTGCCTCAGCAATGGGCTATGCCTGGCTATTACGTGAAAGAGATAACGTCAACACAATTGCTGCACGCGCCGGAGCGCTAAATGCGCAAACCTCATGGGTACTCAAAACACTTGGGCTTGAAGCGCCCTACCTGCTTACCGATGCCTCCCCCCGATTCGACTCGGTTATGAACCGGCTTGATACCATTCGTCCAGATGCGCAGCTTGGGCACGCCTGGACACTCGCCAGCCGCACAGGCGGGCTTGCCCCCGTCGTCAACGAAGACGGAACACCTTTCGGGCTCATCAGCGGCATGAGCCTCTTTAAGTACTTTAGCGACGTACTTGGACCCCGCCCGGGCGATGCAACAGTGCGTGAGATGATGTCAGTGGAATGCAGCACCGCCGCAGACACCACCATCCCAAAATTTCAAGCAAATGCTCACATCCGCGATGCATTGAATCGCATCCTGCGAGCCGAGATCGATGACTACTGGGTTGTGGATGAAAACGGTTTATACCTTGGTATTGCACGCCAGCGCAATATTCTCAAACCGCCCCGCATCAAAGTGATTCTGGTAGACCACAACGAACCGCGCCAATCCATTGCCGCATTGGATGAAGCCGAACTGCTTGAAATACTCGACCACCACCGCCTCGGCAACCCATACACACACCAACCCATCCGCTTCACAGTGGATGTAGTCGGCTCGACTTCGACCCTTGTCACTGAACAAACCGCCGAAGCGGGGCTATCTGCGCCACCCACCATTGCAGGAGCGCTTCTTGCCGGACTTTTATCTGATACGCTCATCCTGACCTCTCCCACCACGACAGCACGCGATAAAACCGCCGCCGAAAGATTAGCCCGCTGGGCTTTTGTGGGTGGAAGTCCGCTCAAAGGCGAAACCATTGATTCGTATGGCAAGGCAGTACTTAGCGCCGGAGCCGGACTCTCCAACCGCAAGCCAGAAGAAGTGGTCAGCACAGACATCAAACCGTTCGAAGGCGGCGGCTTCAAGTTCGCTGTGGCGCAAGCCGAAGTGACCGACATCATGCAGCTTTCAGAACACCTTGCGCCTCTTACCCAAGCCCTTGATGAACTCAAAGACAAACGCGGCTTGGATTTTGCCATGCTGCTCGTTACAGATGTGGTACGCGGAACCAGCCGATTGCTGATCACTTCTGAGCCGCCTCCCATTCTCAGCGACCTGCCCTACCCGCCCCTGCCAGATGGAACACGCGAGGCACGCGGCGTAGTTTCAAGGAAGAAACAATTACTGCCCGCAGTTTTAGGCTTATTAGAGAAATAAAAACACTTTCAAGGCGGGTTTATTACCCGCCTTATTTTTTAGGATTACACAAATGCCCTTCCCATACCTTGACGAAACCACCCCTCTGAACGAAGAAACACGCAAAGGTTTGCCGGGCTCATTCATACAGCTCCCCAGTGGCGTGACGCATTACGAAGAAGGCGGTGATCCAAACGGAAAGCCTATCGTCCTTGTGCATGGATTTTCCGTCCCGTACTTCATCTACGACCCAACCTTTGAGTTTTTGAGCAAACAGGGATTCCGCGTATTACGATACGACCTGATCGGGCGCGGGTTTTCAGACCGTCCCAAAGCAAAATACAATGCGGCATTCTTCGTAAAGCAGCTCAAAGAACTATTGGATGCGCTGAAGTACGAAAACATCAACCTCGTGGGACTTTCCATGGGAGGCGTGGTCACTGCTTCTTTCATAGATGCATACCCAGAGTACATTTCCAGATATATCCTGATTGACCCATCTGGCGCACAAGCGGTTACGCTTTCGCCCTTTCTCAAGGCGGTGAGAATGCCCGGGGTTGGCGAACTGGCTATCGGTCTATTCGGAAGCGGGAGCATGGTCAAAGGCATTGCTGCAGACTTGTTCACACCTGAATTGGTTGAACAATTCCAGAAGAAATACAGCATCCAGATGAAATACCAGGGTTTTAAACGCGCCATCCTATCCACCATGCGAAACGGTATGCTGGATTCGTTCATTGAAACTTATAAGCGCGTTGGAAGGCTGAACAAACCAACGCTTTTATTTTGGGGCAGACAGGACGCAACCGTTCCTTTCGAGCATAGCGAAGCGATCTGTGCAGCCATACCCCATGCGGAGTTTTATCCATTTGAACACTGCGGGCACATTCCTCACTATGAACGCGCAAGCGAAGTAAACGAAATTCTGTTAGAATTTTTGAAGCGCTAGCTCCCTCGTAAACAAAATGTTACGGGGGATTTTCTTTTACACACAAGCCGCAAGGAGAAACATGAACATTTCCTACATCCAAACGCTATACGGTTACAACCAATGGTCGAACAGGCGCATTCTCGATGCAACCGCCAAACTCAGCCTAGAGCAATTTCTTGCACCGTCTGAACATCCGCATCGCTACCTGCGCGGCGTGCTGACGCATATTCTGTTTGCAGAATGGATATGGCACAAACGCTGGAACGGCGAATCACCCGCCACCCGCATCAAACCAGACGACTTCCCCACTTTCGAATCCCTGCGCCTGCGCTGGTCGGAAGAGGAAGGAAAATTAATGCAGTTTGTTGGCAATTTGAGCGAAGAAAGGCTCAACGCGCCATTTTATTACGCCAGTACAGAAGGCGCCAAATACGAAAATATCTTGTGGGAATCCATGGCACATGTAGTCAACCATGGGATGCAGCACCGCAGTGAAGCTGCCGCCATCCTCACCGAGCTCGGTTCCTCTCCGGGCGATCTCGATTTCATCCTGTTTACCAGAAAGAAGCTATAACATGAATCGCATCAAAAACTTTGTATACCGCAACCGGCACAACATTGCTGTTTTTGTCTTATTGAACCTGGCGTGCGCGGCGTGCATTGCCCTTGTTGGCGCACGCGTGGTATACACCGATTCATCCCGCCATACGGGGCTGATCTGGAATCTTTTCCTCGCGTGGATTCCCTTCATCCTTGCCTACTTTGCCCATGCCCTTTCGCGGAAGCGCGTTTGGGTTTACCTTGCCATCCCATTCATTGCCATGTTATGGCTGCTTTTCTTCCCCAATGCCCCCTACATGCTCACCGACCTGCAAGACCTTGCCCGTGGAACCGGACATGAAGCCCCGCTTTGGTACGACGTGATCATCGTCGTTTGGTGTTCATGGACTGGAACCCTGCTGGGCGTGATCTCGCTCTACCTGATGCAGGATATTATCTCGCGCACATTTAATCGCTGGCTAGGTTGGGTTTTTGTCCTCGTTATTTCCGGCTTGAGCAGTTTTGGTATTTACCTTGGGCGCTTTGTACGCTTGAATTCGTGGGATATTCTGCAAAACCCAACCGAAACCGCAATAGAAATCCTTGGCGTCGTAATTGACCCGAGCAGGCGGCTTGCTGTCTTCTCAGTTGCCTATACTTTCTTTTTCCTTTTCATCTTCCTCTTGTTGTATTCTTTCAGTCACATGTTGCAAGAACAAACAACCCGTGCGGGCGGCATATCAGAACAAGCAGCGCCCGCTCAGCCTGCCATTTCACTTCGATAAATCTGCCAGTCTTTGGAAGGGTTTGCAAGTATTCATACTTACAATGACAAGAAAAATTTTGGAGGCAGTCATGATCGAACAGTTGAGGCAATTTTATGGAAACCAGGTAAAACCATTTCGTTTTCGCCTTACCATTATCGGGCTGCTGGCTGGAGCCAGCTTCGTATCCGTTATCCTATTTCAGGTTCGCGTAAAAATAAGCGGAACCTTGGATTTCGCATTTCTTATATGGAATCTTTTTCTTGCATGGCTGCCATTGGGAATGTCCTACATCGCTTCGAGCTTTTCTCGTCAGCGCCGCTATGTTGCCTTGACCCTTCCGCTGGCTACAATTCTCTGGCTGCTATTCTTCCCAAATGCGCCTTATATTCTCACCGACCTCTTTCACTTGAGACATCAGATCAAAGATGTTCCGCTTTGGTACGATACTTTGCTTATCAATTGGTTCGCATGGACGGGGGTTCTACTCGGTGTATTCTCCCTATTCATCATGCATGACATCGTGCGAAGATCGTTTGGGCGCATTGCGGGCTGGTTATTCGTATTAATCGTCAGCGCTCTTTGTGGCGTAGGTATTTACATCGGTCGCTTTTTACGGTGGAACTCATGGGATGTAATCCTGCATCCATTTGAACGCATGCGCGAGATGTTATACTACGCCTCGCATCCCAGTATGCAGTCCATTATCTTTATCAGCGTATTTTCCGCCCTGTTCGCCTTTATCTACATCACCACATATTCGTTTGGACTGCTATTTCAAGAACACGCTCAATCCATTTCTCAGGACAATACATGAATCCATTAATTCTTATTCGCGGCGGGGGCGATCTCGCCTCTGGCGTGGCTCTTCGCTTGCATCGTGTCGGCTTTCAAGTTGCCATTCTGGAACTCAGCGCTCCACTTTCGGTTCGGCGTACCGTTTCATTTTCAGAAGCGGTGTATGAAGGGGCGCAAACCGTTGAAGGCGTAACATCCCGCCTTGTTTCGGGCGACCAGTTCCAGGTCACGTTAGAGGCGGGTGAAATTCCGATCCTCATCGACGCCAACGCCAATATCCTCAACAATCAATTTTTGACGAGCCCAACTTCGACCTTTGTGATCGATGCACGTTTGACCAAATCGCAGCCTGAGCCGCTGCCGGTTAATGTCGCGCTTCACATCGGACTTGGACCTGGGTTTACAGCCGGAGAGGATTGCCACGCTGTGATCGAAACCATGCGTGGACACAATCTCGGCAGGGTCTATTGGGAAGGGCAAACCGCATCGGATAGCCGCCAGCCCGATGGAGATAAACGCCGTGTGTTGCGATCACCCATGGCAGGGACGCTCACCCCGCTAAAATCAATTGGCGAATTATGCAAAGAAGGCGAAACCATAGCCACAGTGAACGACACTCCAATAATCGCTCCCTTCGATGGCGTTCTGCGCGGTTTGATTCACCCAAAGGTGGAGATCACCGAAGGCATGAAGATCGGCGATGTTGATTCACGCAACGACCCGAATATGGTGAAGTTCGTTTCAGATAAAGCCCTCGCCATTGCAGGCGGCGTAATGGAAGCCGTATATGTGAAGTTGAGAGAGATGGAATAGTTTTTCAGCTCTTGACAAATAGACAAACGTCTATATAATAAGAGTATGAAATTCGACCCCGTTCTCTTTGCCAAAGCCATTGCCGATGAAACCCGTCAGCGCATTATGAGCGCCTGCTGTTGCTGCGAACTTTCAGTGAGCGACATTGTCGCAAAGATCGGTTATTCCCAGCCCACCATCTCACACCATCTCGCTATTTTGCGCGATGCTGGTCTGGTGAACATCCGCGAAGAAGGCAAACAAACTTTTTACACCCTCAATCAAAATCACATCGCCGTCTGTTGCGGACAGATTATGCTCAAGTTTGCACCCGAAAGCGAAACCACCCTCACTGTAAAAGAAACCCTGCAAAGTTAATCGCGGGATTCCATCCTAGGCGGAGTCCCGTTATTTTTACCAAATTACATAGACAAACTTCTATACAAGGAGAACTTAATGACTTCAACTACTTCGATCCATGAAACCGTGCGCGAACATTACGCAGAACGGATCAAAAGCAGCGCCTCTTGTTGCGGACCTTCAGACTGCTGCTCCACCGAAAGCAAACTCTACCCTGTAGAGTTGCTTGCCACTCTTCCAACTGATGTATCCAGCACCAGCTATGGCTGCGGCGACCCCATTACTCTCGCGGCGTTACAACCCGGCGAAACCGTCCTCGATCTTGGCTCCGGCGCAGGGTTAGACTGTCTACTGGCAGCCCAAAAGGTCGGTCCCGAAGGGCGCGTGATCGGCGTGGATATGACTCCAGAAATGATCGAACGCGCTCAAGCAAATGCAAAACGAGTCAACGCAAGCAACGTCGAATTTCGGCAGGGTTATCTTGAAGATCTCCCCGTTGAAAGCGGCACGGTAAATGTCATCATCTCAAATTGCGTCATCAACCTTTCACCTGACAAAGTGAAAGTGTTCAAGGAGGCATTCCGTGTGCTTGCCCCCGGCGGAAAACTGGCAGTTTCAGATATCGTCACAGATGGTCCCCTGCCTGAACCAGTAAGACAGAGCCTGAGCGCCTGGGCTGGCTGTGTTGCTGGTGCAGTAAACGCAAAGGAATACATCACCATGATGGAAGAAGTGGGCTTCACAAATATTTCTGTCAACCCCGTATTCTTTGACAAGGAAACTGTTGACGCCGCTCTCGCAGAAATGGCTCTGGATGTAAATCAGTACCCGCGCGAAGAAGTGTACAAAGCGGTTTATAGCGCAAAGATCACCGCATACAAACCAATGTAAGAACGAAAACCTCAGGCAAGACTTGTTGTACATAGGTCACGTTTAAAACGTGACCTATTTTATTACCACCCCAATCTTGACAGTGCAAAGTTACAGAGGTAAAAACAAACCGACTGGTCGGTTTTATTTATTCCCATTGCCGGCTGGAGGAAACCATGCAACAACGCAGTGAAGAAACACGCTCAAAGATACTTGCCTCTGCCATCAAATTATTCTCCATGCATGGCTTTAACGCCGCCAGCGTGGATGATATCTGCGCCGATGCGGGCATTAGTAAAGGCGCGTTTTATCATCACTTTAAGAGCAAGCAAGACCTGTTTCTCGCCCTATTGGATGGATGGCTTCAAACGATCGACAATGCCATCGAAGCCTCAAAAGATAAAACCGTCCCTGAAACCTTCATGCAGATCACCGAAGCGTTCCCCTATATTTTCGCTTCTGCCAATGAAGGCTTGCCCATGTTCCTTGAGTTTTGGCTGCAAGCCAGCCGAGATGAAAAAATCTGGCAGGCAAGCGTAAAACCCTACCGCCGCTATCACAAATATTTCACCGACCTCATCAAAAAAGGTGTGGATGAAGGGTCGTTCGTTGAAGTTGACCCTGAATTAACATCGCGCATGATCATGTCTACAGCCATGGGAATGTTACTGCAAAGCCTGCTTGATCCCAAAGGCGCAAAGTGGGAAAAAGTTGCAAGAGACAGCACAAACATGCTGGTCAATAGTATGTTGAAAAGATAAAAGGGGTCTCCCCCGTCAATAATAAAACCAAAAGAGGTAACCATGAAAATCGTAACCGATTGTGCCGCAGATATGTCTAATGAAGAATTGAGAGACTTGGGGATCATTCAAGCCCCATTGTTCATTCAATTCCCCGAAGGCGAAGTAAATTCAGCCGATATTTCAGCCGATGAGTTCTACAACCGATTGGAAGCAATGCGCCCAAAAATTCCGACCACGGCACAGCCTTCGAGCGGTATTTTTGCAGAGTTGTACCGAAAACTGGCGCAAGCGGAGAAAAATATTCTCTCTGTGCATATTTCTTCCGGCTTGAGCGGCACCATCAACTCCGCTCGTGATGGCGGCGAACAGGTCAAAGAGGAGGCAAATGTCCACTTTTGGGATACGCTTACATTGTCTGGTGGAGAGCGTTTTCAAGTGATGGCGGCGGCTCTGGCAGATAAAGCAGGCTGGGCTATGGATAAAATCCACGAACGCTTGACAAAAATCCGCGAGAAGACTGAAGTGATCTACACCCTTGATACCCTGGAGTATCTTGCGCGCGGCGGGCGCATTGGACGTGTGCAAGCCATGGCAGGCGCGCTGCTCAATCTTAAGCCCGTCATCCGCGTGGATTCGGATGGCAAGTACAGCACAGTTGCCAAAGGCCGCTCCATCGGCAAATCCATCGCATTGATCGCAGATCATGTGGCGGAAAAATACGGCAACGCCCCGCTTTGGGTCACCGTACTGCATGGACGTTTCGCCGAAAAAGCAGATATCCTCACCGAAGAGTTCAAGCAGAAGCTAAACATCGCAAAAATTGAAGTACAGCGTATTTCACCGGTATTGGGCGTCCACACAGGCCCGGGTATTGTGGGTGCGGCGGTCGTACCCATGGAATTACTGAGCGACCTTGTTTAGAACATAAAGCAGCTGCCCGTATAAAAAATGGGGTTCATCAAAAAAATAAATGCCGAATGCACAGGGATATTTTTGCCTCTTTGTGCGTTCGGCGTTCTTTATGCAAAAGACACCAATCCTAAAAAAAGAGAATATCTTATAATCTTAAAATCAATATTTTCAGCAAGGATAAACATGGATATTCCCTCCGCACTTGGCATCTTCGGAACCCTACTTGATCTTATTCGCGCCGCGCCGCAACTGGCGCGGCTAATTCGTGCCCGCAAATCTTACGGTGTGTCAGTGGATACCTCTGGTACGACCTGTGTCGTCAGCCTGGGCTGGATGACATACGGACTGATAACGCACCAACCTTTTGTGGCGCTTGCCTCCGGGTTCATGGCAAGTTTATTTTTCGTCATCACTATTGTCGCCTTGCGTCTTGGCAGGAGCGCTAGAGAATTTAGAATTGCCCCCATATGGCTTGTTGCCCTAACCCTGGCAACTATTTTCTTTGGAAAGATCGGCTTGGGATTACTGCTCTCTATTAGCGCTTTAATATCAAACGTGCCTCAGATACGGGTTGCGTACAGGGAAGAAAATCTATCGGGCTTATCAATGGGCACATGGATTCTGACCTTATCTGCCGGTTTGGTTTGGTTTTTTTATGGGCTGCTTCAACACGATCTAACCATCATCGTTTCCACACTCCTGCAATCTACAACCAGCGGCATTATTATTGCACTAAAAATACTTAAACCAACTTCGAAAGCGGCGCCAAAGAACGAGCTTATTGCAGACCAAGACTAAACGCGTCGGTCTACGCAATGTCTTTACTCTTCAGCAAAAAATAACACAGGACATACAATAAAAGCATGAACGCAAACAACGAAAAAGCCGCCTCCGGCATGACCGGATTCACCATCGTTTGGGCGGGGCAATTGATCTCCGTCCTCGCCTCCAGCATGACGCAGTTCGCGCTCACCATTTGGGCATACCAGGAAACCGGCAGCGCCACTGCGTTGGGAATTATCAGCACCGCTTTCACCATTCCATTTGTATTCTTTGCGCCAGTCGCTGGCGTGTTGGTAGACAGGCACAATCGCAAACTTATGATGATGATTAGCGACCTGGCTGCCATTTTGGCAACCGGCGGAATTTTGACATTGCACCTGCTGGGCATGTTGGAAATTTGGCATCTCTACGCCGCTGCATTCGTAAACGGCTTGGGGAATACATTTCAATGGCCCGCCTACTCGGCAGCCATCAGCACCATGATCCCCAAGGAGCAATACAGCCGCGCCGATGGGATGATGTCGCTGGTCGAGTCTGTTCCCGCGGTTCTGGCTCCGCTGCTGGCAGGAATTCTCATGCCCATCATCCAACTCACCGGCATCCTCACCATTGATGTTGTAACATTTTTTCTTGCAGTCTTATCATTGAGCATCGTTTTCATCCCCCAACCAGAAAAAACAGTGGAAGGACAGGCGGGCAAGGGCGGTATGCTTCAAGAAGCACTGTACGGTTTTAAATATATTTTCGCCCGCCGGGGCTTGCTTGGCTTGCTTCTATTTTTTGTGACCCTCAATTTCATCATCGGGCTTTCTGGCTCGCTCTTTTCTCCGTTCCTTTTGGAGCGCACAAATCAAAGCAGTGAAATCCTGGGTTTCGTTACCTCAGCAAATGCCATTGGCGCTGTGATCGGGGGATTGCTCGTCGGGTTATGGGGCGGCTTCAAAAAGCGGACGAACAGCATTTTCCTCGGCGAAGCGCTGACCGGGTTCTTCCTTTTGATCTTGTTCGGCTTGGGGCGCAGCCTGCCCGTGTGGATCGTTGCCGTGGTGATCGGCGGTATCTTCCCCATCTTTACCAATGGCGCCAGTCAATCCATCTGGCAGGCAAAGGTCGCGCCCGATGTGCAGGGACGGGTCTTCTCAGCCCGACGTGTGATCGCGCTATCTGTGCTGCCCATCACGCCCATTCTGGCTGGGGCGCTTGCAGATTACGTCACAGAACCTGCCATGCAGGCAAATACATGGCTCTCGCAGACTTTCAGTTGGCTGGTTGGCAGTACGCCGGGCTCCGGCATGGCTCTGCAATACATCCTCACAGGTATCGCCTACATGGCAGTTGCCATCCTCACCTTCATCTTCGCCCCGCATATTCGAAACCTCGAAACAGAACTACCCGACCATGACCAGATGCAAAAAATAGAGGTGCAGCCATGACCGCATTAAAGCCCGCCAACTACGAAAAGATCCGTCCTCTCTTGCAAGGCATGGACTTTCACCTGATAGGACGTTCCATCCTTTCAGAGAAAACGCCTGCCACCATCTTTGTAAACAACACCGAACAACCCAATGCCTTATTTGCACAGGCGGGTCACAGATATATTCTTGCCGGTGACTGTGAAATTGACAGCTTCAATATTGGTATTCAAAAATTATTTACGAACGTAATTTATCCGCGTGAGATCGCGGCTGGACACGAAGGCTTTGCGCTTTATTATGATTCGCCTGCATGGGAAAGAAGAGTTGGGGCTATTCTTGCGAGCAAAGAAACCATTCACGCCAACCGTGAATACTACGCCTGCAAAAAATTGAAACACAAATGGCAAGACCACCTGCCCGAAGGTTTTCAACTCAAAACAGTAGATGCCGACCTTCTGGCAACGCCCGAACTGGTGCATCTCGACGCCCTCAAAGAAGAGATGACTTCCGAGCGCCCCAGCGTGGAAGATTTTCTTGCCCAAAGCTTCGGCGTATGTGCCATTTACAACAACGAACTCGCAGGCTGGTGTCTCTCCGAATACAACGCAGACGGTCGCTGTGAGATCGGCATCGAAACCACAAGTGATTACCGTCAACGCGGAATTGGCACAGCGCTCACGCTTGCATTGCTCGAACACGCATTTTCACACGGCATCACCGAAGTCGGCTGGCACTGTTTCAAACGCAACGAAGTGTCTGCAAAAACCGCACTCAAAGCAGGCTTCGAAAAAATCCACGATTACAAATCGTTCATTGTGCTACTCAAGGAGTAACGATGAAACTCATTAAACGTCCCTATAAAAGCACTGAAGATTACTGGCGAATACGCCAATTCCTGCGCGAGGTTATGCTGCTGAACAACCTGCATCAATACAGTTGGCACGTTGCCCGCCTGGACTATTGGTGGTGGTTTATTCAACCCGATCTCGAAAAAATGACACTGGAAGAATCAATCTTCTTTTGGGAAACTGAAACAAGAGAGGTCGCCGCCATCCTCAATCCCGAAGGGAAAGGGCAAGCCTATCTTCAAATCCACCCAAAATATCGCACCCCCGAACTCGTAGAAGAGATGATCGTCACCGCCGAAGAGCATTTCAAGCACCCCAACCGCGAAGGCAAAATGCGCGTTCTAGTCTTTTCCGATTCAAAAGAAGCCATGCGGCACGAAATTCTCAAACAGCGCGGCTATCAAAAAGTAGACCGACCCGAAACAAACGAGACCATCCACTTCTTTCCGCTTGCCAACGATATCCAGGAAGTTGAAATGCCCGCGGGCTACACCATCCGCGCGCTTGGGCATGGACTTGAATTACTCGAACGTTGTTACGCCTCAGGGCTTGGCTTTCACAATGATGATATCAACTTCGCACGAGAGAACCGCGACGACCCCACCTGGTATCAGCACATCCAATCTGCGCCGCTCTACCGCCGCGACCTCGATCTCATTGCCATCGCTAGTGACGGCTCCATCGCATCCTTCTGTACAATCTGGTTCGATGACGTAACCCGTACAGCCTACTTTGAACCAGTCGCCACCGTGCCCAAACACCAAAGACATGGGCTTGGCAAAGCCATCCTCACCGAAGGGCTAAAACGGCTAAAAACGATGGGCGCAAAAATAGCCACCGTCGGCGGCTATTCAAATGAAGCAAACGGATTATATTTCTCCGTCTTCGGAAAAGAATTTGACCAAACTCAACCGTGGGAAAAAATCTTTGATTGAAAAGGCGGCTGCCATAAAAAATGACAGCCGCCCGCTTCTTTCTTAACCGAAGCCTGATTCTGTTTAACCAGCCTCAGCCTGCTCTGAGGCGAGTCTTGCGATCACCTGCTCCGAAGTCATCACCTGACCATACGATTTGAACGCCGCCAAAAACGCCTTGTGGACATGCTCCGCAGGGACGAGCGTGCCATCATATTCCAGATCGCGTGTGGCGCAAGCATCCGCCGCCACCCAAACCTGAAAACCAAAATCAGCCGCCGCGCGGACGGTGGCATCCACACACATGTGCGTCATCATCCCCGTCACCACAACACGCTCCACCTCCCACTCATTGAGCATCTCCAACAAGTTCGTTTCCCTGAACGAGTTAGGATAATGCTTGTACACAATCGGCTCGCCTTCAAAATGAGCGGCGGCATCGTGAATATCAGAACCTTCGCTGCCTCGCACAAAAAACGCCGCATCAGGCTTCAGGGAGATATGCTGAATATGAATATGGTGCCCGCCATGCTCTCGAAAACATTGCAATAATTGATAAGCTTTCTTTGCAGCAGCAAGCGGTTCCACCAGCGGGAACTTCCCGCCGGGGAAATAATCTTTTTGAATATCAATCACCAATAAAGCTGTTTTCATTCATTCCTCCGGTTAAAATCTTTTTCAACGCATCATTTGCCAGCCTGTGCAAATGAAGTTTTTCAGTTGCAGTCAAAACCTGTTCAAAATCAGCTTTCGCCTCCCCCATTTTTTGCAGGGCAAAAAAAGCCTTTCCGCGCCCGAGTAAGATTCTTGCTTCTTTGGGATTCAACGCAAGAGCGCGGGTGAACAAGGCAACGGCTTCGTCGAATGCCTGGTTGACGAGGCAGGCTTCGGCTAGTCCTTGAAGCGCGAGGGCATTTCGCGGATTCTTATCCAGGATGCGGTTGTAGTAATCCTTCGCCCAATCCAATTCACCTTCGTAGACTATTAAATTTACGTCCACCATCACAAGGGCGTCGGAAGCAGAAAGCCCCACTGCCATATCCTGATCGGCATGAGCAGAAGATAGATCGCCCAACTTGAAATGCGCAATGGAACGGATCACATAAAACAACGGCATACGCGGCTGCAACGAAACTGCCTTGTTAAAGTTTTCCAGCGCAGTTTGCAAATCGCCGCGTTCCATGTAGATCGAGCCGATATCAAAATACGAGACCGCCCAGCCCGGGTTAAGGGAGCGCGTTTGCTCAAAGATGGCAAGGGCTGCATCTAAATTCTTTTCCATTAAATATAACTCGCCGCGCAATTCAAGCGCGAACAAATTATTGGGTTCCATGCGCAGCACCCGTTCAACATCAGCAAGGGCGCGCGCAGTTTGGCTGGCAGCCAAATAACAACCGGCACGGGTCAAATAATTTACAGCGGCATCGGGTTGTTTTTCTATCTCTTCGGTGTATAGCTGCGCGGCGCGGTCATAATCGCCGGTTAAATAATAATATGCCGGACGTTTAAAATAATATGCAAGCCCAAGATTTATTTTTTTAAGAAGGCTGCGGTTGAGGCTCGCAATAGAGAGCGCCATCAAAACACAAAAGAATAACAGCACAAAATCGCGGGTAAAAACTGCCAATAGAATTAACAAGCCTAGAAAAGGCACACCAACAAAGATGGTGATGCGGTCAGCGTTCAGCTTGCCAAATAAAAATTCAGCCACCGAGTGCAAAAGATTACCGCCGTCCAGCGGGTATACAGGCACAAGGTTAAATACCACCAATACAGTATTTAAAATTGCAAATGAAAAGAGCAGTTGATTGAAAACCTGCGCCCATACAAAAACGCCTGCAATTTCAGAATAGCGCAAAAAGAGCATGGACGAACTTATAAATAAAACCACACACACAAACGCCAGCAGCATATTCACAAGCGGACCCGCCGCGTAAATAAAAAAAGTGTGGGTTGGTTTTTCCGGCTTCTGTTCAAGGTTGGTCAACCCGCCCAGCAGCCAAAGTGTAATACCGCGCACCTTTACCCCAACAAGTTGTGCTGCGAGCGCATGACCCACTTCGTGCAAAAAGACAAATGTGGTCAGCCCCAGCATCCACAATACAGCCTCAACCATGCCAAAAATATCTTGCGGCTTAAAAAGCCAATAGGCAACAGGAAGGCTAAGCAGCATGGAAATATGAAAACGGATATCCATACCGCGCCAGCGACCCAGCAGCCAGGAAAAGCCTAAAAGTTTCATGACGACGAATCCGCCTCATGATTTTGATTTGAATTGATTCTCACCATTGGAATTTTACCCGCCGTTACTTTCGCCCAAAATCTGCCGGGTTTTCACCCCACAGGTTCGTATCCCATTTTAGTATTTTGCCTTCCGGCAGGATGTTTTCTGAAAGCCAGTTTTCAGCGCTGTGGATGATGGCAAAGAGGATGGCATTTGTTGGTGTATGAGCCAGTTTTGTACGGCACGCGCCCGTATTGACCCACAAAATTGCATTTTCAGAATCGGAATAAATAGGTAAGTGCAGGTTGTGTTTTTCCTGCCACGTCAGTGCGTGGACAATGGCAAGGAATTCGCCGACATTATTCGTGCCATCTGCGTATGGACCAGCGTGAAATATTTCTTCGCCCGATTCGGTATTTACCCCGCGATATTCGAGCTTGCCGGGAGAGCCGCTGCAAGCCGCATCTACACAAATGGATGGGAGCAGTGGTTTGACGCTTGCCTCTTTCCACATTCCACTCGTGGAGACCTTGCCGATATAGTCTTCGTAGTTTGCAAGGTATGCGGCTTCTGCCTGGGCGCTGGTCGCAAACGACTTGTACTGCGCACCCACAAATCCCTTTACCTGTTTTTCACATTCTGCCCAGGTGGTGAAGATGCCGGTTTTGCGTCCCTTCCAAACAACGTAGTATTTTTGGCGTGTCATGGGTTAATTTTACATCAAAGACGCAGGATGAAAAATATTACATTGTCCGCAGTGCAATATCAATATACTGATGCAAAAACAGCCCCGTTGACGGGGCTGTTTTTGAAGTTAGCCTTCGATCCAGCCTTGTTCTTCCACTGCCATAAAAATATCGGTTGAAGAGATCAAGCCGGTCAGTGTGCCGTGTTCATCTGCAATTGGCAGGTGGCGGATCTTCCGTTCCTGCATCAGGCGCGAGCATTCTGCGAGAGTCCATTCGGCGCGTCCGGTAACGATGGGTCCCGACATGATCTCGCGTACGGTGATCTCTGCGGGGTTACGTCCTGCCGCCACGATCTTATCGCGGATATCGGTGGTGGTTACAATGCCATACGCCGGATTCTTCTGGCTTATATCCACCACTACGCTGTGGATGTTTCGGCGACGCATGAGTGTCATGGCATGAGATACGCTTGAATCGGGGTCTACAACCACAACAGGGCTGGACATCCAATCTCGAACGAGGTTATTCATAAATCTCTCTCCTTTGGGGTGGTGTACAGTAATAGGGTAACGTGCGAGTTACTTCCAGTTTGGGCAATGTTCGGGAAACAGGAACAATTTGCGGCTTGGAAAGAAGCGTTTAAGGCAGTTGCTGAGTCCATGTCGCGCCGCCATCTTCAGTTCGGAAGAGCGAGCGTCCATTGTCATCTTCTGTGACCACCCAGCCAACCCGGGCGTTGACAAAGTTCATGTCAATGATAGTGTCGCCAAAAAGAACATCCGGAGTCACTTCTTGAATGGTTGCGCCTGCATCATCTGTGACGTAAAACAGACTATCCATATAAAATACCATTTCGGTATCTGAAGGCGTTGAAAGCTGCCCGTATCCGTCAAACTCAATGGGCAATTGCTCCCATGTGTTCCCGCCATTGGCTGTGCGATACACAATGGTTTTTGGGGTATCGGATGTGATTCTTAAAGCAAGCAACCCGTCACTTTGGGAAACGAACACAATACCCAACATGCTAATGTCGCTATTGGTTACATTTTCCGGCAGGACCAGGTTGATGTTGGACCATGTGGCGCCGGAGTTATCGGTACGGAAAAGGTAGGTTTCACCGGGAGCGTACACCACACCACCGATCCATGCGGTGTCTACATCGAGCGGGACGATGAAATATTTGATGCCGCTGAGAGGAAGGGTATTTTCTGCGCCTTCAAGGTTGGGATCATTTGTGTATGTGCGTTCCCAAGTTTCACCGCCATCCCTAGTCTTGAAAATGGAGACGGCGTTCGAGCCGGCGCCAGCGCCAAGGTTTGCCATCATCCAGCCGTTCTGTTCATCAATAAAATGGAATAGTCCATCACTAAAAGGGGTGGCAAATGCCTCCCATGTTAAACCGCCGTCAGAGGTTCTATAGAGCGTGCCACCGTTTGGCAGGTTGTTCATATCTGGCAGTTGCATCCAGGCATGGTTGGTATCAAGAAAATTAAAGTAAACAAAATATCCAACTTCGCGTAAATCTTGCGGGGTAACGTCGTACCAGGTCACGCCGCCATCGTCGGTGCGGATGAGATTCTGCTCGGTAAGCGCCCAGCCGTTGGCTTCATCCATCATTTCGATGTTCAGAATGACGGGCGATTCTACAATTGGGGCTTCGGCAATTGCGGGTAAAGCCTCCTCAGATGCGAGCTGGGCAGCCGCCTCTTCAGGTGCGTTGGTCGCTTCGGCAGTTGGAGTGAAGAGCCCTTCGGATTCAATCGGGTTTTCAGTCACCTGCGGACCACATGCAGAAAGTAGACTCCCTAAAACAATAAAGTAGAGAAGTTTTTTCATGATTCTCCTTCGATTTAAACCAGCTATCCCAAATACTCGACCACGGTTGCTTCACCCTGCCCCACACCCACACAAAGGGTTGCCACGCCGTATTTGACGTTGCCGCGATTCTTCATCTCATGCACCAACGTGGTCACGAGGCGAGCGCCCGAACAACCAAGCGGGTGGCCAATGGCAATCGCGCCGCCATTGACGTTGACTCGTTCGGGGTCAATGCCAAGGTCTTCGATCACTGCCAGCGACTGAATTGCAAAAGCTTCATTCAATTCCACTAGACCGACATCGTGTATTTTCAAACCAGCACGTTCCAATGCTTTCTTCGTAGCAGGAACAGGACCGATGCCCATGATGCGCGGAGGCACGCCCGCAGAAGCGGAGGTCACAATGCGGGCAAGCGGTTTGAGATTAAGAGCTTTAGCCTTTTCTTCACTCATCAACAATAACGCCGAAGCGCCATCATTTAACCCCGACGAATTTCCCGCCGTCACAGTTCCCCCATCACGAAAAGCGGCTTTGAGTTTGGCAAGGCTTTCCACCGTCGTATCGCGGCGCGGACGTTCATCCGTGTCTACAACTTTCGGGTCGCCTTTTTTCTGAGGGATGGTGACCGGCACAATTTCCTGCTTGAAGCGTCCTGAGTCAATGGCAGCAATTGCCAAAGAGTGGCTACGCGCAGCGAAAGCGTCCTGTTTCTCGCGGTTGATGTGTGGACGTTCGGCAGCGATATTCTCGGCGGTCTCACCCATTGAATCCGTGCCGTGCATGGTTTTCATTTTAGAGTTTGGATAACGCCAGCCGAGTGCAGTGTCATACGCAGTGAGATTGCCGAAGGAAAACCCCGCCTCAGCTTTCGGAAGCGAATAGGGTGCTCGGCTCATGGATTCAACTCCGCCCGCGATGTACACATCCCCTTCCCCTGCTTTGATGGCGCGTGCTGCCATGTTGATGGCATTGAGACCTGAAGCACATAAACGGTTCACAGTCACGCCGCCCACTTCCACGGGCAAACCTGCAAGCAGCGCCGCCATGCGTGCCACATTGCGATTATCTTCCCCAGCTTGATTGGCACAGCCCATGAAAACTTCTTCGATAAGCATCGGGTCAATTTGATTACGCTCTACAATAGACTTAATGACATGCGCCGCCATGTCATCGGGACGAACCGAGGAAAGAGTTCCGCCCAATGCGCCAATCGGCGTACGAATTGCATCAACGATCACGACATCTGCCATGAAATCCTCCAGTAATTTATATGTAGATTCTACCACCCATAAAACAAACAGCGATGGAGGTTATCCATCGCTGTTTGCAGGTCGGCATCAATCAAGTCTTATTCAAAAAATTCAGAGACGGGCATTCGAAAGCCATCCATATAGGCATAGATAATGGCACCTAAAATGGCAAGATGAAACAAAATAGACACCCAATAAAAAAACGGGCGCGAATCGCGGTGGATTGCCCCAAACCAACGAACGGGTACTTCTCCTGAATAGACCTCATATACAATGAACCCGGCAACAATAAGCATGATTGGAATGGTCGTATCCATTGCGAGTAAAAATTCTTTCAACATATCCATAAAATATTCTCCATTTTTTTGTCGGATTATATGGTTTTTAAATACATTGAAAATTCCCTCTTTTTTCCTATTTTTATTTGATGTTACACAGTAGAGATAATCGCATAAGGTAAGTTCTTATATCAAAAAAAAGCAATGACCTTTGTACACCCTGTATATGACGCCTGTCACTACTCTCCTATTTCCGAAAACGACATAATAGACATGGCAACGAAAGTCGCCTAATTATGTCTAACTTCTCAATAAAGGAGCTGTGATGGCAGCAAAAGGTTGGATCGAAGTCAGCGATACCTATTGCAAAGGTTGTGAACTTTGCATAAGCGCATGTCCACAAGAAGTGATGGAACTGGATATGACGCACCTCACCCCGAAGGGATACCACCCCGCGCACACGTTCAAGGACGGATGCACGGGGTGTGCTATTTGCGCGGTTGTCTGTCCTGATGCGGCAATAACCGTCTATCGTGAAATCACCAAGGTAGGGACAGGGCTTGCCCCTGTCCAATCTGGGTAGCCGCAAGTCTGGATAAACACAAGTCTGGATAACCGCGAGGGTTATCCCTACGGAGAAACGAATGCCAAAAGAATTATGGAAAGGTAATGAAGCCATAGCAGAAGCCGCAGTACGTGCGGGGTTGGAAGCGTACTTTGGCTACCCGATCACTCCGCAAACCGAAGTACTCGAATATCTATCGCGCCGTATGCCTGAACTCGGACGTGCCTTTGTGCAAGCCGAATCAGAACTCGGTGCGATCAACATGGTGTATGGCGCTGCGTGTACCGGCGTACGCGTCATGTCATCGTCTTCTTCACCGGGTATGAGCCTGATGTTAGAAGGCTTATCCTACATCGCTGGGACAGAGATTCCCGCTGTTCTAGTGAACGTAATGCGCGGCGGACCAGGTTTGGGCAATATTGCCCCCGCTCAAAGCGACTACAACCAGGCAGTGCGTGGCGGCGGACATGGCGACTATCCCCGCATTGTACTTGCCCCAGCATCGGTACAGGAATCCATCGACCTGATGAGTTTATCGTTTGACCTAGCCGAAAAATACCGCATGATCGCCATGATGATCCTCGATGGTTCTGTAGGACAGATGATGGAACCCGCCGAAATGCCCGCCATGATGGAACTCAAACGCAAAGATTTTGACTGGGCGACCAACGGCGCAATGAACCGTGAACGCCGTGTGCTCTCGTCCATTTATATTGACCCGTACGATGAAGAAAAAACCAACCTGCGTATGCTCAAACGCTGGGAAGATGTAAAAGCCAATGAAGTACGCTACAAGGAATACTTCCTCGATGACGCAAAATTTGTAGTAGTTGGCTTTGGCACAGCAGGGCGGGTTGCGCTTTCGGCTGTTCGTGAGGCGCGCGCGCAGGGCATCAAGGTTGGGCTTTTAAGACCGATCACCGTCAGCCCGTTTCCGTATGCAGCGCTTGAGCAACTCATCCCGCAGACTGAGGCGTTCCTCGTCACAGAAATGAATACGGGGCAAATGCTTGATGATGTGCTGCTCACCGTTCGCGGACGCGTGCCCGTGGAATTTTACGGAAGACCCGGCGGTGTGGTTCCGTTCTATGATGAAATTCTGGATGAAATTCACCGCCTCGCCGCTGGACCTTTGACGGTTCAGACCGACCCAAGAGAAGCCTGGCTGACAAGGATGACCGCGTAGCTCGTCATTGCGAGGAGCGTTCTTGCTCTTCGCGACGAAGCAATCTCGCAATGACGGAAATGAGAAAAATATGGCAACTAACAATTTGGTTTACGAAAGACCCGAAGGACTCAATGATATTCCCACCCACTACTGCCCGGGCTGTACGCATGGCGTGGCGCATCGATTGGTGGCAGAAGTTCTCGAAGAAATGGATTTGATCCACAAGACCATTGGCGTGGCGCCAGTGGGGTGTTCGGTCTTCGCCTACAACTATTTTGATACTGACTTTGTCGAAGCCCCGCACGGACGCGCCCCCGCCATGGCAACCGGTGTAAAACGTGTTCTGCCTGACCGTGTGGTATTCACATATCAAGGCGACGGCGACCTCGCATCCATTGGCATGGGTGAGATCGTCCATGCGGCGGCACGCGGCGAAAATATCACGGTGATCTTCATCAACAATGCCAATTATGGAATGACCGGCGGACAGATGGCTCCGACCACCCTGCCCGGCATGAAGACAACTTCATCGCCTGCTGGTCGTGACGTGGAAGTTCAGGGCTACCCGATCAAGGTATCTGAAATGCTCTCAACCCTTGAAGGAGTTGGCTACTGCGTGCGCCGCTCACTTCACGACCCGAAGAATATCCGCCTTGCAAAGAAAGCCATCCGCATCGCATTTGAAACTCAGGTGCGCGGATTGGGCTTTTCGATGGTGGAACTACTCTCCACCTGCCCTACCAACTGGGGCATGACACCTGTTAATTCGCTGAAGTTCGTGGAAGAAAGTATGCTTCCCGCCTACCCGTTGGGCGATTACAAGATCAGTGATGCGATCAAGCAGATAAAAATTTAATGTCATTGCGTGGGCGTTCTTGTTCTTTGCCCGAAGCAATCTCAATCATCAATCACGAGATCGCTTCGTCGGGAAAAACGCCCTCCTCACAATGACAGGAGAAGAATTATGCAAAAAGAAATCATCATCGCAGGGTTCGGCGGACAAGGCGTTCTCTTTGCCGGGCAGGTGCTTGCCTATGCCGCCATGGACAACGGCAAAGACGTTACCTGGATTCCTTCCTATGGTCCTGAAATGCGCGGCGGTACGGCAAATTGCACCGTGGTTATCGCAGATCACGAGATCGGCTCACCGCTGGTTAAAAATCCGCCGCTGGCAATTGCACTCAACCTACCCTCGTTCGATAAGTACGAATCCACGCTTGCAAAGGGTGGAACGCTCATCGTGAACAAATCCATGGTAGATCATTCGCAGCGTCGTGACGATATTCACGTCATCTTCGTTCCGTGCAACGAGATCGCAGAAGAGATCGGCGACCGAAAATTGACCAATATGGTCGCTGTCGGTGCGCTGCTTAGCGCCTTACCAGAGGTCAAACTGGAGGATGTAGAAAAGGCGCTCGAAGGTCACCTGCCCGCCCGCCATAAACATTTGCTGCCCAAAAACTTTGAAGCGCTCAAACGCGGACTCGAACACGCGCAAAAAGAGTGGGATAAGGTCCCAGCGTAGAAAAAGACAAGAAGCAAAATAAAAGCCCGTTTTCAGGAATGGAAGCGGGCTTTTTGTTAGAATGGTGGGATAGGAAAATTCAAATGAAATACGAAACCACACCCACTTTATCTCTCCCAAAAATCGGATTCGGCACATGGAAGATCGGCGGAAACAGCCACCCCAATCCGCTTGTTGATAAAAAATCTCTCGCCGCACTCCGCTCTGCATTGGAACTGGGCTACACTCACTTTGATACTGCCGAAATGTACGCCAACGGGCATTGTGAAGAATTGGTGGGTCAGGCTGTACGAGAATCAGGAAAACCACGTGAAGAGGTCTTTATCACATCCAAAGTTACACCCAGCCATTTGAGATACGACGATGTGCTGAAAGCCTGCGAGCGTTCATTAAGCCGCCTCCAAACAGATTACATTGACCTATACCTCATCCACTGGCCCAGCGCGGGCGTGAAATATGAAGATACGTTCAAAGCACTGAATAAGCTTATCCGCGATGGCAAAGTAAAACACCTCGGCGTCAGTAATTTTGACCTGCCCCTACTCAAAAAGGCACAGGCACTATCAGAAACCCCCATTGCCACAAACCAAGTCCCGTTTAGCATTTCAGACCGCTCGTACGCTAAAAACGGCGTACTCGAATATTGCCAGAAAAATAATATTTTATTCACCGCCTATTCCCCGGTAGAAGAAGGCAACCTCCGCGCAAACAAAACGCTTGAAGCCATTGCAAAGGCACACCATGCCACGATCTTCCAAATTGCTCTCGCGTGGATCACCAACCAACCGCGCGTCATCACCATTCCCATGTCATTTAATCCGGTTCACATCCGCGAGAATTTAGAAGCAGTCAGGGTTGAATTATCGCCGGATGAAATGGAAACAATAGAAAAGATCGGAAAGTAGAAAGTGAAAAACAAGTTACAAGCCGTCCCAGAAATTCAGATCATTGAAGAACTTGAAGCCAATCTTGAGCCAATGCACTCGGTCATCATTCACAACGATGATATAACGCCGATGGATTTTGTTGTTGAAGTACTCAAACAGCTATTCTTCCTCGGCAACGACCGCGCAGCAGAGATCATGCTCGCCGCACACGTCAAAGGCTTGGCATACGTGCAAAGCCTGCCCAAACCAGAAGCAGAAAAACGCGTAAGCCGCGCCCACCAAGCCGCAACCGAAGCGGGATACCCCCTCCATTTTTCAATTGAGCCGGAATGAAATTAAAACTTCAAACTCTTACCCGTATCAATCTCGATGACCTGGTCAATTCATTTGGCTGGCAGAACATTCCTCCGCTGGCATTTGGGCTGCGCAGGCTATTTAAGAATCCGGCACAAAAATTTGCCGGGCAAATACTCAATTTTGATCAAAATGTTGGCAGAACAAACCTCGCCGAAGCTGCTCGAACCATATTGCGTAGCGCCTACCTCCGCAATGTGCAGGTTTATGGGCGTGAGCATCTCCCCGTCAATCGCCCCATCCTTTTCCTTTCCAACCATCCGGGCATGGCAGATACCTTTGCGCTTTTTGCCGCCATCAACCGCCCAGACCTGAAAGTCATTGCCATGCAGCGCCCATTTCTTGAAGCGCTTGAAAATACAACCCGTCAGCTTTTTTTCATTGATGATGATCCCGCCAAACGTGTAAACGCCGTACGGCAGGTTTCAGCACACTTAAAAAATGGCGGCGCGGCGCTTACCTTCCCCGCCGGAAAAATTGAACCAGACCCGGATGTTTACGATGGCGCATTGGATTCGCTCAAGGAGTGGACTGATTCAGCAGGCGTCTTTTTGCGCTTCGCACGGGACGCGGTGATTGTCCCGACCCTCGTAAGCGGAGTCATCTGGGAGGGCGCTGCCCGCCATCCGCTGACGCGGCTAAAACGCAGCCAATTTGAGCGAGAAAAACTTGCTGCCGCCCTGCAATTGCTGGCAATGGTCGCCAATGATAAACGCCCCACCACAGCCCGCGTCCGCTTTGCAAAACCGATCACACTGGAAGAAGTAGGTTCGACCGATGCGGCAGCCATCCATGCGGTTGTAATTCAACGGATGCAAAATTTAATTCGAACATCTCCACAAGGAGAAGGACTTTCTGCTGTTTATGAATAACGAACTTTCTTTTCCGCGTTATTTGCTTTCAAAACAAAGTGTGGATGACCGCGCCTTGAACAAGGATGTTTTTCAGGCGCTGCGATCATCCCTGCCGGAGAGACCTTTACGCATCATCGAGGTTGGCGGCGGGATTGGCACCATGGTCAAACGTCTTATTCAATGGGACGTATTGCGCAAGGCAGAATATATCCTTGTAGATGAAATGGCAGAGAACATTGAATATGCCGCAGCGTGGATTCCCCAATGGGCGCAGGGATCAGGCTTGAGCGTAGAAAGAAGCGAAAAGAATCAACTTCGGGTGTTCGATGATGTTCGGGATGTCCAGATCCGCCTGGAGTGTGCAGACGTTTTCGATTTCATCCAAAAAAATAAAGCACCCGCTGATCTTCTCATTGCCCACGCATTTTTAGACCTGCTGCCCATGCCAGAAAGTTTGAGCAACCTGCTCACGCTGACGAGCTCACTGGCATGGCTCACATTGAATTTTGATGGTGTGACCTCGCTTGAGCCGCTGATCAATAAAGAATTGGATGAAAAGATCGAGGCGCTTTACCACCTTACCATGGAAGAGCGCCCAACCGGCGGCGATAGCAAATGTGGGCGAAATTTATTCGCCCACATTCAAACCGCTGGCGCAAACATACTTGCCGCGGGGTCATCAGATTGGGTTGTATATGGCATAAAGGGAAAGTATCCACAGGATGAGGAATACTTTCTACACTTCATTTTGCATTTTTTCGAAGAGTCTTTAAGCAGTAGCCCAGAGTTGGATAAAACAGAATTTGCAACCTGGCTTGAAAAAAGGCGCGCTCAAATTCAACAGGGTTATTTGACCTACATTGCGCATCAGTTGGATTTTCTAATTACAAAATAATTTAATCAGTGCCGGTTTTGTTTTTAGCTGTCACCAACACTTTGTCCACACGCCTGCCGTCCATATCCATCACTTCAAAACGGAGGTTGTTCCATTCGAAATGGTCAGTTGTTTGAGGCATTCGTCCAAGTGATGTCATAACAAATCCACTTAGGGTTTCGTATTCATTTTCATGGGGCAGTTCACTTACTTCAAAAATTTCTTTGAATTCGTCCACTTCCAACATACCATCGAGCAGCCACGAGCCATCCTGCCGTTGGGTCGCTTGCGGTTCTTCACCTTCCATCTCTCCGACAATTTCTTCGAGAATATCGTTGATGGTAAGCAGCCCCTGCATCCCGCCGAATTCATCCACTACAAGCAGCAGTTCGGTGTTTTTTTCTTTCAGTATTTCCAGTGCGCGTGAAGCCAGCATCGTTTCAGGAACATAAATCGCTGGTTTGACCAGTTCCTTAAGTTGCAGTTCTTTTCCTGAAAGCGCGGTGACGAGCAGGTCTCTTGACTTAACAATTCCAACAATCGACTCAAGTGAATCTTCCCTTACGGGAAAACGTGAATACGAGCAGGATGCGATTTTTTCAAGGACATCTTCAACGGTATCGGTAACATCCAGCCAGACCACCTCGGTACGAGGGGTCATAAGCGAATAAACGCGTTGGTCACCCAGGCTAAAGACACCTTCAACCATATCTTGCTCAGATTCTTCAAATACACCCGCCTGCGTACCCTGATCGATCAAAAGCTGCAACTCTTCTTCAGTGATGGGCGGCTCGGTCGTGGGATTGACTCCCAAAATACGCAACACAAAATTTGTAGCATTGCTCATCAGCGCAATAAACGGGGAGAAAATTTTTGAGATCAAAAACATTGGACCTGAGACGATCTGTGCAATCCGCTCAGGGCTGTTAATGCCTATTCGTTTTGGAACCAGTTCACCCAACCAGATGGTCAGAACGGTGATGGTAAGCACCACCAATGTGAGAGAAATCGATTCGCTGTACACACCGATATATGGAACATTCTTTAGCGCATCGCCCAGTTGACCTGCAATCGTTGCACCGCCAACCGCGCCTGAAAAAACGCCGATCAACGTAATTCCGATCTGAACAGCCGATAAAAATATATTTGGATTGTCGATCAACTGAATTGCCAGCGCTGACGCTTTGTTCCCATCGTTTGCTTTTTGTTGTAAACGTGCCTTGCGTGATGCCACCAGCGCCGCCTCAGATACGGAAAGCAGTCCATTGATGAGAATCAGCGCAAAAATGGTTGCAATTTCACTTCCTATACTCATGTTTTCCTTGTTTTACTCAATTTAATTTTCCTCTTAAACCCAAATGACCGCGCCTTGCGGCGCGTGAAAAAATACTGCCTGTTTTAATGACAACATGGAAGAAGGGATTTGCGTCTGGGTCTAAAGAGGGTTCAAGCATGATGTTGCGTACAAAAAATTATGTTCCTTATTGTACCTGAAAGTTACTTCTTTTTTTCCGTTTTGTTCTCCAGGCTCTTCAAGCGCTTGTTTAAGCGTGCGTATCCACGGGTAATGACAAGCGGGATGATGATAGCCAGGGAAATCAAGGCACAGGTAACACCAAGTTCGATAATTCCAATGCGAAACATACTCTATTGCACCTTGATCCCAACCCCTGTGTGAACGCTCCCCACTACAGCGAAAGATTGTTCTAGCTCAGCGGCACGGCGCGTAAACTCGTTCATTTTTTCCTGCGCCAACCCAAAGAGCAGCCCACCGCTGGTTTGCGGGTCGAAAAGCAACATTTGGGCAGGTTCATCCAAATCTACAAAATTGACCGTTTTTTCAAAGTGACCTTTGTTATCAAACGCGCCGCCAGGGAAAATACCCATTTCTGCATATTTTCGTGCACCGTTAAGTAGAGGAATGGCTGAATAATTAATGCTTAATGCTACCCCTGAGGCTTCTGCCATTTCGCTTGCATGACCAAGAAAACCAAAGCCTGTAATGTCTGTTCCGCCGCGCACTCCAAACTCAACCGCAAGTTGACCGGCGGTCTTATTCAGGCGCGACATCCAATCAATGGCTTCTTGCATATGCGGTTCTTGAGCCTTTTCCTGCTTTATCGCCGTTGTGGTTACACCCATGCCAAGCGGCTTGGTGAGCACAAGCAGATCACCGTCTCTTAAGCCGCTTTTATTGATCAACTGTTTTGGGTTTACAAAACCAATTGCAACAAGCCCGTATTTGGGTTCTTTATCTCGTACCGTATGCCCGCCAGCGATCACCACACCGGCTTCTCGCGCTTTTTCTGCGCCGCCCCTCAAAATTTCACTTGAGACTTCCGCTGAAATATGGTCTGGCAGGGCAGCCACATTCAACGCCAGAAAAGGCTTACCACCCATGGCGTATACATCTGAAAGGCTGTTCGCGGCGGCAATCGCGCCATATTCGTAAGGAGTATCCACTACCGGCGTAAAAAAATCAGTGGTGGCTACAATGGCTTGTTCATCACTTAAACGCCAAACAGCCGCATCATCCGGGGAGTCAAGCCCAACGAGCAGGTCCGGGTAGTCGGCAGGGTTATAAATGTTCTTCAATGGGCGCAGAACCTGCGCCAGCGCATCTGCGCTTAGTTTGGATGCTCAGCCCGCGCAAGCGGATAACGAAGTGAGACGAATTTCTCGACCAGAAGTTGGAATAGGCATAAGATATCAAGTAAGGGCTGACAGGCTCAACGCCTGTCAGCCCTGCTAAAAATTACGGAGTTGTGGTTGTATCGGGCAGCGGCAGAATGAATTGCTGGTCGCTGGGGATAAAGATGGCCTGAACGTTTGGCGAAAGGTTCAGAATATATTGATACTGAATTAGTTCCGGCGTAAGAGACTCAGACAACAAACGGTTTGCTTCTGATTCTGCATTCGCTTCGATCAGCCGCGCTTCAGCCGCACCTTGTGAAGCAATCACTGCCGCATCCGCCTGACCTTGCGCCACCTGACGGGCTTGTTCAGCTTCCTGCCGCTTTTGCTCAACAACAAAAGCTGCCTGCTGGGCTTGCTGCTCGGCGATCTGCTTTTGTTCCACTGCGGCAGCATATTCATCACTGAAATGAATATCGCGTAACAAAAAGTCGATCAGCACAAGGTCGTTCTGCGCGAGCTTGGCAGCCAGTTGTTCATTTACCAATGCTTCCATTTCAGCGCGCTTGGTGCTCACAATTTCTTCCACACCGTATTGCGATACCGCATCACGAATGGTATTTCGAGACGCAGGGCGAACAAGTTCATCCTGATACCGGTTTTGCCAGTTGATGTGCAGCTCGATAATGCTTTCAGGGTTAATCTGGTACACCACCGAGGCATCAATATAAACTTCCTGCCCATCTTTTGTTCGCGCACGAATAGAGTCGTCACCCGTGAGCTGCCCTTCGTTGGTCGCAGCAGACATGGTGTACGTTTGACGCGAGATCGGGTAGAGCGTCACCTGCTCGGCAAACGGAATGATCCATCGCAAACCAGGCTGTAGAGACTGTTCGCGATACCCCTTGGCAGCAAATGCCGAAACCACAATACCGCGCTGCTCTGGTTGAATAAATACCAACCCTGCGCCTATCGTAGTTAACAAAATTGCAGCAACCGCCGCAGAGATCACGCCAGTGGTAATCCCTTTTACCGGTTGGTTGCGGCTCGCTCGTACCGCCATCAGGATCAGCAACCCAATAAAAGCGATCCAGGCGAAACTTCCAATGGTTTGAATAGCGCTTGCAATGTTCATGGTTCCTCCAATTTCAAAGATTATAACCTTCTTGCCGAGGCGCTTGAAGCATGTTAAGATTTTTCAAATGAAAAACGCCACAGGCAAACTTGAAGAAATATTTTTGGATGGCTCCGCCCGCATTACCTGCCCCCCAGAGATGATCCCCGCCCCAGGGCAATACCTGCTCGCCCACGCCCACGGCTCAGACTCCCCCGTGCCTGTTCCTCTTTTCTCAAGCGTTGTCCACCCCCAAAACGGATTCCGCTCCGCGCCAGAGATACAATCACTTTGGAAACCCGGCGATACCCTGCACTTGCGCGGTCCCATCGGGCGCGGATTTTCCATCCCTGCCTCGGCGCGTAAAATCACTTTAATCGCCTTCGACACCCTGCCCTTCCGCCTGCTTGGGTTGATCGGACACGCTCTGAAACAATTTGCCGAAGTAACCCTAGTCTGTGATGAGCGGATGGAAAACTTACCAGAAGTGGTCGAAATTCAGCCTTTAAAGGGGTTTACAGACGCATATCAATGGTCAGATTACACTGCCATTGATATAAATAGGGAAAATATCTTTCAGTTAAAAGAAAAGCTGGAAGGGATGGAGCAAGTACGGTCACAGCGAGAGGCGCAAGTACTTCTTCGCGCTCCCATGCCATGCGGCGGAATCGCTGAATGCGGGACGTGTGCTTTGAGTCTAAAGAATGAGTGGAAACAGATTTGCAAGGATGGTCCCGTCTTCCATTTGAAAGAGTTGATGTAGCAGACCGCTTGCATAATAATTTGGATTCTTGAAGTTCTAATTCAAGAATCCAGGGTGGACAAAAATTTTCAAGACTTTCACAAATGGTTTACTAAATAAAAAACTCCCGTAAACGGGAGTTTTTTATTTAGTACCAAATTCTAAATGATGTGATCGTACTGGATTTCAGCCCGTTATATTCGCATGTGATCTCGGTATAAATGAGGCTGCCATACGGTTGGTTATAAAACGCCAGAGAAACAATGCCTACGCCGTTTTCGTCACTCGAAATGGCAGTGGAGTCTTTTGCTCCATTGGGCCAGTTAACCTCGGTAACACAAGAGACATTGGGTACAGGTTGCAGGTTTTGATCTTGTACGATGATATAAAAGATCTGGTTATCGTTTGCGAGGGTAACCGCCTTCCAAACAAAGGCACGCACATGCAAGTCTGTTACCACGCGGGGGGCATTGTCTATCGGGCTCACAGGCGCAAGCAAGGCGGGGTCTTCGCCCAGTTTGTCAAAGTAGGCACGACCAAGGTCTGAAATCACCACCCGGTAGCCATCGGCGCGCCAGGGCTGCCATTCAAGCCTTGCTTTTTCAAAATATTGTACGATCTTATTTTCGTGATATTCGAAACCTGAAATGGGGTATCCAAATTGTAAAACGCCGCCATTGGCATCTAAATATTCAAGGAATGAAAAGCAGACGGAGAAACCGGTTTCATCGTATTTTCGGCAGGCAAACGCATTACCGACGTTTAACTCACCAGTAGAAGCGTACATCTCACGCCCCAATTGGGTTAATGATACGCGCTGCCCTTCAGGCTGGCTGGCATCCAGTTCCATTCTTGCGCGCTGAAAGTACTGCACTGTTTTACCGTCTTTATTTGTAAATTGCTCGGTAATAGGGTAGCCAAATACGAGTTCTGCTGTGGAGGTGTTCTTGTAAAACGAGAGGAAATCTCCTGAAATATTATGCCCAGTCTGGCTGAAATATTCAGTGTCTGTAACGCCTTGGGCATTAACAGGTATCCACCCTGCCGAAACAATGATTAGAAGTGTGAGGTATATAGTGAGTTTCTTCATGACACTTGACCTGATTTCATTATACACAGAAACCAGTTCCCGTACATTACAACCAACTATCTTGATAGGAAAATACATGTTTCCCCTACTCAACGAGGGCGTGAGCGATTTTTATTGCCGCCTGACCATCTCCGTAGGGGTTTGAAGCCCCCGCCATGGCATTGTAATTATCTGGGTTATCTAATAATAAATTTGCTTCATTTATGATGTTCGAAGTTTCCGTCCCAACCAGTTTGAGAGTTCCTGCTGTTACACCTTCAGGGCGTTCCGTGACATCTCTTAACACAAGGGTGGGAATTCCAAAGGCAGGGGCTTCTTCCTGAATTCCACCTGAATCTGTGAGTATGAGATGAGCATGTTTCATCAGGTGTACAAGTGGCAGATAGTCGAGAGGGGGCAAAAGCGTGATGTGTTTAACATCTTTCAACAGCCTGTTCACCGGTTCTTGAACATTGGGGTTTAAGTGAACGGGATACACAATCTCCACGTCGCCGCGCCTGGAAAGATCAAATAAAGCCTTGCAGATATTTTCCATGGGCTTGCCAAAATTTTCACGGCGATGCGCCGTGACAAGGATCAATTTGCGCTTGTCTTTTTCGATTTCCAATTTCGAAAGCAGTTCTTTTACATCATTTGGCTCATTCTGTTTCGCTACGAATTGCAGCGCATCAATGACTGTGTTGCCGGTAACTTTGATGATTTTTTCGTCTACGCCTTCGCGCAGGAGATTTTCTTTAGACCAGTCGGTGGGGGCAAAATGTAAATCTGCCACAACTCCGGCAATACGGCGGTTCACTTCTTCGGGGAAAGGCGCCCACTTATCATGGGTGCGCAAGCCTGCTTCCACGTGTCCAAATTTTATGCGGCGGTAATAGCACAAAAGGGATGTGATCGCTACAGTGGTTGTATCGCCTTGTGCAAGCACCCAATCGGGCTTGAAATCTTCGAGAACGGGGTCGAGGTGGGTAAAAATATCGGCACTTAATTGCGGCAAGGTCTGCCCGTCTCGCATCAGGTTTAGGTCATAATCTGGTTGAATTTTAAACAGGCGCAATACCTGATCCAGCATTTGGCGGTGCTGGGCTGTGACACAAACCCGCGCCTCCACCCCAGATGTGGCTGCAAGCTGCCGAACAACCGGCGCCATTTTCACCGCTTCGGGTCTGGTTCCAAAAACCGTAAGTATTTTCATAGGCATTTTCATAAACTTTCAATCATTAGTGTGGACGTGCTGGCTTTATCATGTTGAGATACATGAAAACCAACAAAAAAACTGTCTTATTTTTTTCTTTTTTGCAACGTTCTTCATTGCCTTATGTGACGCGATGTATTATTCGCACCAACCACTTGTGGACGGATCAGAATGCTGCAAAAGGTCTTATGAGAATTAATGTTTTAAGCGGTTTTGCCTGAACCTAATTTGACAAAATGAAAACCGACCTTTGTCCAGTCTGTTGAGTCCCAGCCATTGACCGTATCTATAACGATACGGGCTTTTGTTTGTTTTGCAACATGATTGGGGTCAAGTTTTATAAACTCTGAATGCCGAACAAGGAGGAGGATTGCATCCACATCATGTATAGATTCGTCTAAAGTGGGAGCGATGGTAATACCAGGAAGGTTTGCGTCGGGTTTAAACGGTTCGCAAGCCAATACTTCGGCATCTTTCTTTTGAAGGAGGTGTACCACTTCCACAGCAGGGCTTTCGCGCAGGTCATCTACATCTGGTTTGTATGCCAAGCCCAAGGCAGCGATCTTTTTTCCTTTAAGTTTGCCGAGGGCACGTTTAACAACATCGACAACAAATTGCGGCTGAGAGTCGTTCACTTGGCGGGTGTTATAGATCAGTGGCGTGAGTTCAGGGGCGGCTTCTACGAAGAACCACGGGTCAACGCTGATGCAATGCCCGCCTACACCTGGTCCGGGGCTGAGAATTTTTACCCGTGGGTGCAGGTTGGCAATGGGGATGGCTTCCCAAACATCCACTCCAAATTTATCGGCGAGACGCGAGAATTCGTTGGCGATGGCAATATTCACGTCACGGTATGTGTTTTCCATGAGTTTGACCATCTCGGCTGTTGTCGCATCGGTTTGGATGATCTGCCCTTTGACAAAGGTTGCATAAAGGTCTGCGCCAGCCTGTGCCGATTCAGGCGTCACGCCGCCGATCACACGCGAGTTTTCGATCAGTTCGCGTAATATCTGCCCGGGCAGAACACGCTCTGGGGAATAGCATAGGTGGAAGTCGATTCCCGCTTTCAGTGTAGATTTCTCTAAAATGGGGGCAACCAGGTCTAACGTCGTGCGAGGCGGCGATGTCGATTCGAGGATGACGACATTTCCTTTTTTCAGGTGCGGGACAATCGATTCGGCGGCTGAGGTGACTGCGTTCATATCTGCCAGCTTGTATGCAGTTCCATGGTATTCGCCGGTTTCATCATGCTTGAAAGGGGTCGGAACAGCAATGATGAAGGCATCGGCTTGTTCGGGTTTGAGGGCTGCTTTGAATTTACCGCTTTTTATGGCATCGGAAAATATCTCGGGCAAGCCAGGCTCGTGGATGTGAATCTCACCCCTGTTTAAGGTTTCGATGATGTTGGGGCTTATATCCACGCCGAGCACTTCGATACCATGCATGGCAAAGGTGGCAGCAGTGGGAAGTCCAATGTAACCCAGACCGATTACGCAAACTTTATTAAATTTCACTTTTACTCCTGCAAAAAAATATGAGCTACATTATACAGCCGACTCGTTTTGTGGATGCAACGAAGTGTTGCGCAGATCGTATAAGAAGAGTAATGCTGTTGTTGTATAATCAATGAGAGGAAGCCATGGATATTCTAATCAACCCGAATTTTGCTTATGTAATTCTTTTGACCGGCGTGGTGTTGGCGTTCTTTTCGGCTTCGACGCCGGGTACGGGGGTTGGCGAGGTGGTTTCTCTGTTTTGTTTGATCTTCGCAGGGTATGCCGCTTACACCCTTTCCATTCACTGGTGGGCATTGGTTTTGCTGGCATTGAGTGTGCCGCCATTTGTTCTGGCTGTACGAACTCCGTCAAAATGGTCGGTCTATTTAGGTTTGAATATTCTTTTTCTTGTGGCTGGGTCAGTGTTCCTTTTTGCCCCAGAAGGTAGTTTAATTTCGGTAAGCCCTATTCTTGCCTTGTTCATGTCTGTGCTGGTTTCGGTTGTGATGTGGGCGGTTTTACGTCAATTTATTACTGTGGTTACCAGTAGACCAACCCATGATCTCGATGCGCTTGTCGGCGCGGTTGGAATTGCATTTTCGGATGTTTTCAAGGAAGGTTCGGTACAGGTTGAAGGGGAATTATGGTCGGCACGCAGTGAAGTGAATGTTCCTTCGGGAAGTTCTGTCCGTGTAGTCGGACGCGAAGGATTTATGTTAATTGTTGAGAAAAACCAATAAAAGGAGTTAGCTAAATGGATGCACTAGGTGGTAGTTTATTTTGCGTTTTTGGGTTCGTTCTAATTGCAATCGTCATCTTGCTGTTCAACGCAATTCGGATCGTGCCGGAGTATCAGCGTTTGGTCGTATTTCGTCTCGGACGTGTGATGGGTAAACCGCAGGGGCCTGGTATTGTATTCCTGATCCCCGGCGTGGATCGTCCTGTACGCGTAGACCTTCGTGAGCAGGTACGCGAAGTACCGCAACAAACCTCAATTACCAAGGATAATGCCCCAATTTCAATTGACTTTCTTTGGTACTTTAAGGTTCTTGAACCCAGCCAGTCTGTACTTCAGGTAACCAATTTTGAATCGGCGGCTGCGGGTATTGCGGCAACAACTCTTCGTGCTGTAATCGGCGGTATTCCACTGGATGATGTACTTTCGCAGCGCGAACATATTAATAACATGCTTCGCACCCGCCTCGATGAAGTAACTGAACGCTGGGGTGTTAAAGTGACCAACGTTGAGATTCGCGAGATCATTCCGCCGCGCGATGTACAAGACGCAATGAATCGTCAGATGTCTGCTGAGCGCATCCGCCGCGCCGTGGTAACAGAATCCACGGGTACACGTGAAGCGGCAGTAAATGTGGCAGAAGGTGAAAAGCAAGCCGCCATTCTGCGCGCTGAAGGGCAGAAACAATCCGCGATCCTTGAAGCCGAAGGTCAGCAACAGGCTCAAGAATTAAAAGCGCAAGGCTTTGCAAAGGCGCTCGATGCCATCTTCAATTCAGCCAAATCGGTTGACCAGAAGACCATGACCCTGCAATATTTCGAGACGCTCAAATCCATTGGTTCAAGCCCATCTACAAAATATATCTTCCCAATGGAATTTACAAGTATGCTCGATAATTTCCTTGGCAAAGAAAAGGGATAACTTCCCTATTGCAAAAGATGGAAGGTGCAAGTTGCGCCTTCCATCTTTTTTTATTGATACAATCTGCCTGATGGAAATCACTTCTGCCAATTTATTTGATTTGAAAGCCCTGCACAAACTGGAGCACGAAAGTTTCGACCGTGATGCCTGGCCTTTAATTGACCTTGTTGCGGTTTTGACATTCGGAGGGGTGATACGCTTGAAAGCAGTATTAGACGGGGAAATGGCTGGATTTGTCGCCGGAGATCCGCGTCCACGCGACGGATGGGGCTGGATCGCCACCATTGCGGTGGATCCACGCTTTCGGCGGCGCGGCATAGGAACATCCCTGCTGCATTCATGCGAGGCGCAGATGGGTGTCCCTCGTTCAAGGTTGACTGTGAGAGCGTCCAATCATGGGGCGATCAGGTTATATGAACGCGAGAGATACCAAATAATAGATACATGGAATGCGTATTACAACGATGGCGAAAACGCCATTGTGATGGAGAAAATTTTATGAAGAAACAAGGCTGGCTGGCTGAGTTCGAGGCATTGCGCGGATTGAGTATTGTGCTTCTTTTAATATTGCATTCCGGCATACTTAGCCTGCCATTTTTCGGATACAGCATCGCAGAATCATCGCCTTATGTAAAAGAGTTACTCCTTGGTTCCTTTTTCTTTTTAGCCGGTTATTTTTTTGATATGTCGTGGCAGAAAAATAAGGGTGGAATATTAAGTTTTTTTCAATCGCGCTTTTTGCGAATATTTCCGCCTTATTGGATTTCCTTGTGGCTGTTCACATTGTCTTATTTCCTGCGAAAACGAGACCTTTTTGTCTACATCTTAAATTTACAGATCATTTTCTCGCCAGTGTATGTCAAGCAATTGCTGACATTATGGTACATAAGTTTGCTGGTCGTTTTTTATTTGGTGTTTGGCATTCTGGTGTGGAAATTAAGAACAAATACCCAATTGGCATTAGGTTCAGCAATTTCATGCCTGGCATTATATTTCCTGCATCGCGCAACAGGATTATTTGACCCTCGATTTTTTGTGTATTTTTTTATTTTTGTATCTGGAATATTCTTTTTTCGTTTTGAAACCATACGAACATATCTATTCTCTATTTCTTTCCTGTCTAAATCGGTGCTGGCTGCATTTGGAGTAGCATCTCTTTGGGTTGTACTGGCAGCTGAATTCAAAGCGCCCAATATCCTTTACATTTTAGGTGTAGATCTTTTCATTCTGACTTGGGTATTGCTATGGCTCTCGATATTTAGAACTCCAATTGGGAACTGGAAACTATGGGGTTTTCTCTCTACCGCATCGTATATCGCTTACTTATTACACCGCCCAATTTGGGAAGGAGCAAGGTTTTACATGCAACAAGTATCATGGCACGACATGATCATCTTTCGTGCAACCCTGGCTTCAGTTATCATCCTCATCTTGTCTTATTACCTACAGCTGGGGTACGACCGCCTGCTCTCAAGTTTAAATTTGAAACCATAACGCAAGCCACCTCGCTGTACCATAGATTTATATAGGGTTTATAATCACAAAATATGTCTGACGTTTTGCCGCCGCCCATTTGGGTTAACACAACCGAGAAACTTGAACAACTGATTCAAGACCTTGCTTCGCAACCACGTATCGCAGTAGATACTGAATCGAACAGTCTGCATGCGTTTCGCGAAAAAGTATGTCTTATTCAATTCACATCGCCCAAAGCGGATTACCTTGTTGACCCGCTCGCGTTGAGTGACCTTACCATGCTTGCCCCTATTTTTGCCGACCCAAAAATCGAAAAGGTCTTTCATGCCGCAGAATATGATCTAATCTGTCTGCGCAGGGATTTCGGCTTTTCATTCGCCAATCTATTCGATACCATGCACGCAGCAAGGGTATTGGGCTACCCAGCGGTTGGTTTGGATAAATTATTGGGTGATAAATTCAATGTAGTAATGGATAAACGGCATCAAAAAGCGGATTGGGGGGCACGCCCATTAACAAAGGAACAAGTGCATTATGCCCGCTTCGATACCCATTATTTATTCGCCTTGCGTGACGAATTAGAAAAAGAATTGCGGGAAAAAGAACGTCTCGATCTTGCCCACGAAGATTTTGAGCGTGCATGTCACTTGGAAGACACCAAAGGGAGATCGAACGGCTCTTCCTGGGATCGATTTGCAGGACGGAAAGACTTGTCGCTGCGCGAGTTGACCGTGGTGGCGCACCTTTGTCAGTGGCGGGATAAAGAAGCCGAGCGGTTGGATCGTCCGCCTTATAAAGTGATGATGGACAGTGTACTCATTGCACTGGCGAAAAATCCACCGGAAGCCAAGGTAGATCTTTCTGCTGCCGGTCTTTCTGAAAAGCAGATACGGATCTGGGGGAATGCGGTTTTAAGTGCAGTCAGGCATGGGCTTGGCGCACCGCTTGTAGAGCGTAAACAGTTTCCTCCGAAGGATGATGCGGTTTTACGGCGGTTGGAAAAACTCAAGGTGTGGAGAAAAAAAGTCGGACTGACGCTGAAGGTAGAGTCAGATATTATTCTTCCCAAGCCTTTTCTTTCGATCTTGTCTGAAACCCCGCCAAGTAATATGGAAGAGTTAAAGTCTCTTATGAAATACGCCCCCACCCGCTTTGATAAATATGGAGGGCAGATATTAAAGATATTGGGAGTGAAGCATGCGAATTAATTTTCACGGCGCTGCACACACAGTGACAGGCAGCCAGCATTTGCTGGAAATCAACGGGAAAAAACTTTTATTAGATTGCGGTTTATATCAGGGGAGGCGGGCAGAATCTTATGAACGCAATTTGAACTTTAAGTTTGACCCTCGCACGGTGGATGCGGTAATTCTTTCTCATGCTCATATAGATCATTCGGGGAACTTGCCCAATTTAGTAAAGCATGGGTTTGAGAGACCTATTTATGCAACTGGTGCGACAAAGGATATTGCCAGTACCATGCTCGCGGATTCGGGGCGAATCCAAGAATCGGATGCAGAATTTGTAAACAAGAAACGCGCTCGTCATGGTCAGCCGCCGGTGGAACCGATTTACACTGAGCAGGATGCTGAACGAGTTGGCAAAATGTTCGCAAGCAGAGGGTATGAAGAAGCCTTTGAGCCGATACCTGGTGTTGTGGCACGGTTTTATGAAGCAGGTCATATTCTTGGTTCTGCCAGTGTTTCGTTGGAGATCGAAGAGAAAGGCAAGAAAATACATCTTTGGTTTTCGGGAGATATCGGGCGATACAAACTTCCTCTTTTGCGCGATCCAATTCTGCCATCTCATGCAGATTATATGATCATGGAAAGCACGTATGGCGATAAAAGTCACAGTGACCCAGAACTGGCGTTTACTGAATTTAGAGATGTAGTGAAACGAACCGTGGAGCGCGGCGGCAAAGTGATCGTACCTGCTTTTGCAGTTGGGCGCACACAGGAGATCGTTTACAACTTAAATGAGATGATGTACAACGGAGACGTGCCGCGCGTGCCAGTTTATGTGGATAGCCCACTGGCTGTGAAGGCTTCGGATATTTTCAAGAACCATTTGGAGTGCTTTGATGATGAAACAAGGGAGTTTGTCCGCGAATCGCGTCACCCTGCTTTGGATTTCAATATGCTGCACTACATCCGTTCAGTGGACGAATCAAAGGCGTTGAACGAGCGAACCGACCCAATGGTTATCATATCTGCTTCGGGTATGGCGGAAACTGGTCGCATCGTCCATCATATTCGCAACAATGTGGAAAATCCGCGCAATACGATTTGCATCGTTTCATGGCAGGCGCCGCACACACTCGGCAGACGCCTTGCAGATAGAGAACCCGAGGTTCGGATATTTGGTGAAACATACAAGCGTAAATGTGAAGTAGCCACCATTGGCGGGTTATCTGGTCATGCTGGACAGGATTTATTGGTGAAATATGCAACCAATGTAAAAGACAGCGTAAAGGATATATTCCTTGTTCATGGCGAAGAAAAGCAAGCGATGACTCTGACTGCCCTGCTCAAAGAACAAGGCATGGATCGGGTTCATTATCCCGATATGCATGATGCGGTGGAGTTGTAGAGCATGCACACGATTCTTTTTTAGAGTATCCCCGTCAGGGCATACAACCCAAATACAGTAATAACAATGCCTGAGATGCGGTTGATCCATGCCATGTGAACTTGCGTCAATCGGTCTCGAAGAACACCTACACCAAAGCTTAAGGTAAGCCACCAGGCAGCAGAGCCGGTAAAGACACCCGCCACCATCACCAAGGGAGAGCCAGTGGTTTGCCCAAGCATGGCTCCGGCAAAGATGGCAGCAAAAGAGAGAATGGTCATGGGGTTGGTAATGGTTAGAAGGAATGTAGAAAGGAACATTCTACCCATCCCCCCATCACTGACTTCTGCTGGTTTATCAGAGGGTTTTTCAAGAAAAGTTTTTACCCCCAAATAAACCAAAAATATACCACCAATCAGCCTGAGCCAAAAGGCATTTTCAACCAGTAAGCCAGAGAGAGTGGTCAGCCCGAAAGCGGCGATCGCTCCATAGACCATATCGGCGCTGGCTGCACCCATGCCAGAAACAAACCCTGCCAGCCTGCCATTTGCCAGTGTGCGGCGAATACAAAGTACGCCGATCGGTCCAACCGGCGCAGCGATGGATATACCAATGATAAAAGCGCGTAAGAAAAGCATTGAATTCACCTGCATGAGACGCGATAGGCGTCCAAGTCCCAGTTTTTGTGCAAAGCATTGAAGTTCATCTCATTCGCCCGCTCACAAAATTCCTGCGGAGAAAGTTCATATTCTATTACAAAAACTGGCTTTCCCGCTGCAACGAACGGCAGGAGCAGATCACATTCGTTATACGAAAAACATTCTTCATTGAGAATCCAGTCAAAATATGGCAAAAGGTCTTTGATCTGATTTAGGTCATTTTTCAAGCCGATTGTCAACCCGCGTTCATGAGCAGCATCCGCAAGAGCTATATTGAAAGCCGACTGGTCTTCGTAAGATAAAGGAAAACCGGTTTTATTCTCAAATCCATTGACATTATCCGGGTCAACACCATCACAGCCTTTCGAAACAGCCATATCCAGGCGGTTGTTCATGATCGGTTGAAGAAGCGATATCTGACGAATATCCAACCATGTTTCGCCCTCCCAACCTTCCATGGGTTGCCCCAAAACTTCCTGCGGGAAATCCCGCGCATCTGGTCGCCAGTCTTCAAGGGAACCTGCGCTGAAATAGCACATCACAAAAACACCCCTTTGCTTTAGTTCTTGAATTGTGTGGATATCTGCCTCAAAGAGATCAAGGTTGTAACCCCCCACGTCCAATGACGTATCCAAATCACCTGCGTATTGAATTTGCCAGGACATATCCGGCTTGAGCCGGTGTTTTTCATTCCCTGTGGTTTCTGGAAAAGTCGGTTCTGATTCGGTATTTTGATGTACCGAACACGAAGTTATCAAAAAAAGGGATGCAATCAAAATCCAACGGAACACGACCACCGCCTCTAAAACAAAAAAGGCAGCCATCGCGTACATGGCTGCCTTTGTCTAAACGATCTTATGCGTTTGCACTCTTGCGAAACCAGGTTGTCCACTCGCGTTTTTCCCACAATACAAGAATGGGAGCAGCGACAAAAATGGAAGAGTATGTTCCGCTCAAGAGACCCACAAGCAAAACAATGGCAAATTCGCGCAGGGTGATGCCGCCAAACATGGCAAGCGCCAGCAAAAGGAATTCCACAGTCATCAACTGGGTATTGATGGAGCGCTGCAAGGTTTGCACAATGGAGTGATTCACAAGCGTTTCATATTCCACGCGGCGAAGCAGGGTTGAATTCTCGCGGATGCGGTCGAATACCACGATGGTATCCTGCATTGAGAAACCGATCACGGTGAGAAGCGCGGTAAGGAAGAGAGAGTCCACTTCCCAGCCGAAAAAGAATGCCCCGATCCCTGTAATACTAAAGATGATGGCAATATCGTGAATCATGGCAAGAATGGCACAAATGCCGTAACGGAAGGCGTTTTCCACCCGCCGGAACGACCAGATGATGAAAAGCACCACCAAAATCGAAGAAACCGCCACTGCCACCGCTGCACGTTGTGCAACCTGCTTGCCAATGCTCGGACCTACACTATCAAATTTGATCACACTGACTTCAGAGCCGGTTGCATCCCGCATGGCGCTCAAAACCGCATCACGAGACTCGTTCGTAAGGAAAGAGGAACGAATAACAAGAGACCCATTTTCTGTGGTGGTCACCTGTGCATCGCTGATCTCCGCGTTTTCATAAATGGAAATGACTGTATCCGTATCCGGCGTTTTTCCATCAGCAAAGCTGACTTCGAGAAGTGTGCCGCCCGTGAAATCGATGGAGAGGGGCAGACCCTTCACACCAAGAAGAATCAACCCCGGAACGATCAAAAACAGGGAGAATACAAAAAAGTAATATCGTTTACCAAGAATATTCATAACGTAAATCCTTGAAGGCTGCTAAAGCCCAAACCACAGTTCGTGATTCTTGGGCTTGAAGCCGTTTATTAAGATCGCCAAAAGGGTGCGGGTCACATAGATGGCGGTGAAAAGCGAAATACCCACACCAAGAGCAAGCGTAAGTGAAAAACCCTTTACGATGGTCGCGCCAAAAGAGGAGCCAAACCAGAACAGAATTACCGCCGTGATAATGGCAGAAAGGTTTGAATCGCGGATGGAAGACCACGCGCGCGTCCAACCGAGGTCGAGAGCCTGCACCAGGCTGCGCCCGTTTCGTAATTCTTCTTTGATGCGTTCGAAGATCAGGATGTTCGCATCCAACGCAGAGCCGGTACTGAGGAGGAAGCCTGCAATACCCGGCAAGGTCAATGTAAAGTGGAACCACTTGAACACGGCAAACGCAATGATGGCATAGATCAAAATGGATAACACCGCTGCAATCCCCGGCATACGGTAATAAATGATCATGAACAAAGCCACAATCGCCATACCGATCAAACCCGCCACCAAACTCTTATTCAAAGAGTCTGCGCCAAGGGTTGGTCCAATGATACGGGTTTCAACAACCTTCAAAGGAACAGGCAGCGAACCGTAGCGCAGTTGCACAGCAAAAGCATTCGCCGATTCAGCAGTAAAACTGCCGCTAATGGAACCCTGCCCGCCTATAATGGCATCTTGGATCACGGGAGAAGAGATCACCCGTTTATCCAACACAATGGTCAGGAACTTACCAGTATTCGCCGCAGTGTGTTCTGCAAAAATATCTGCGCCGTTGGATTTCAAGACGAAATTGATGATGTAATTTCTGCCGAGTTGGTCTGGTCCCACAGTTACACTGGCAAGCTCGGAGCCTGTCATAATGGTATGGTAAAGAATCTCACCTTCGGCAGGAACGACCGGCACACCTGTGGGGCTGTAATCGGTTGTGATCACAGTTCCTTCATCAAGTCCAGTGTCGCCCGTATCTACAAATTCCAACAAGCCAGTCTGTTGAATGATCGCCAACACGGCATCAGAATCAGCCAGCCCGGGGAATTCGCCTACGATGCGGCGGTCACCAGCAAGTTGGATCAGGTTTTCATTCACGCCAAGAGCATCGGTGCGCTGCTGCACAATGCTGCGTGCGATCTCCATGGCTTCGGCGCTAACGGTCTGGTCTTCAGGAATATCGGCTTCAAGCAAAACTTGCAAGCCGCCCTGTAAATCCAAACCGAGGCGTGGTTCAACATTGCGTTCAAAAAGGGTTTCTCCGCCTACCGGGTTGAGAATCTTGATTTCGCTGGTAAAACTGATCCACAGCGAGGCGGCAAGAATCAACACAACAAAGGCGATGCGATTGGGTAAATTGCGTATCATGCGATAAATATCTCCATCCACGAAAATGCCAGCCTATGGCTGGCGCGGACGACATTATACTCCCGATAAAAAAAATTGGGGATTGCTGGAAGAATCGCATCAGACTTGTGAAAGGCTTGGGCGGACAGATCAAGCCTAAATCCACACTGAAGCGGGGCAAGGCTTGGGGTCAGGCAAGGCTGTTCAAGTCGTTTAAGGCTTGGGCGAGGACTCCCGCCTCGTTCAACGTGTTTGTATCAATAATAATATCGGCATTTGCGCGGGCGTGAGCAAGGCGGCGAAGCTGCTCTTCGTGGTCGGCGGGCTGCCAGTTTAATTTTCGGCGGCTGGTGGAGTTTTCAAAATTGCATTCGAGGTAGATGAGAACTTCGGGTTTTGCGATGATCTTCCACATTTGCTGGGCAAAGGAGTGTTCCTGCGCAATATGCTTGCAACGATAGCCGCGACCTTCCAACCCGCGAATCAGTGTGGATTTTCCCGCCCCGCACGGACCGACAACCCCAACCAAAGGTAACGCAGTGGTATCAGCCATTGTCTTGGAGGATGCGATTTAATTGTTCAGGTCCGCCGAGGATGGCGATCACATCGCCTTTCTGTAAAGGCGTAACATCCTTTGGGTGCATTTCAGAGCTTCCATCTCGTCGATGAAGAACAATGCTGAGATGATAATTATCTTCAAGATACCCGACGGTTTTATTTGAAAAAGGCGCATTTGCCGAGATGGTTAAACGTGCAAGGCTAAGCAACTGTCCTTCAACCGAAATGGGGTGGGTTATATCCGACCCGGAAGCGGCGGCGGCAAAGACCGGCGCTGCCATTTCGGTGGCGCTTAATGCAATAAAACCGAATTGGTCGTGAAGGGCATGGGCAAAATCGTCATCGAAGATGCGGATCACCACTTGAATATCAGGGTTGAGCGTGCGTGCCTTGAGCGCAACCTGTAAATTCAATGCGTCGTTTTGGGTTGCGAGGACAATGGCGCGGGCTTTTTTTATATTTGCAGATTCGAGGATGGTTGGGCGGGTTGCATCATCATGAATAACAGGAACGCCGATCTTTTTGATGATGGTCACCGCATCTGCATCTGTGTTGAATTCGATCACAGCCAGCGGTTCGCCTATTTCGTGGAGTTTTAACGCCACCCGATAGCCAAGGTGTCCCAAGCCAACAAGTACAACATGGTTTTGCAATGTAGATGCTACTGCCATTTCCCATTCCTTGTTACGAGATTTTCGATTGAAGAACAAACTGCCAAAATCTGCCAGCCCTTGCGCTAGAACGATCAACCCAATGACAGGCATGATGAAGTGAAATAATTGAAGAAATAGGTGACTTGGAAAATCACGGTTGGGCGGTTGAAGAAATGTGATCGTTAAGACGATGTAGATCGCCTCTATTAAACTTCCGATTGGTTCGTTGTATTGCCTTGCAAGGTACTCGTATAAAAATCCTCCGCCAAGAATGGCAAAAGAAAACCAAAAAAGCGGTGCGCGAAATTCTCTTAGCAGGATGTTCGTATCGCGCAGCGCCGCTTGAATTTGCCGCATACGATTGTTTTTAATGGCGCTTTTTTTTCTACGCATTGATAGGCAGGCGGACGTTCATTCGGCGGACATCATCGCCGATGCGGGGTGAAACGCGCAGGACAAGCACGCTGATGTCATCTGCGGGTCGGTTATCATCTAAACGAACGGCTTCGTTGAGGAGGGTATCGGCAAGCTGCTGCGGAGCGGGGTCTTGCTCTTCAAGTACCGATTGGATGATCTGGCGAATTTCCATGGGGGTTCCACGCCGTTTACCTGCATGGCTGATTCCATCTGAAAAAATCACAATGGTGAGCCCCGCTTCAATGGTCAGTTCAGTGATAACCGGACGCACATTGCGGGAAGTGCCAAGTGAAACGCTTTCTTCGGCATGTTCTTCGATCTTTTCACCCCGGCAAATGTACATAGTGGCGGGGTTGTTGCGGGCGAGTACGATGGTTTTGCTAAGCATATCCACCGAAGCGATATTGAGGGTGCAGGTTACTTTTCCGGCGCGTTCGGCAAAGAGTGCATCTGAGGCGGCACGGGCGGCGGCACCGTCGCGGACGCCCTCTGCAATGAGGCTGATCACTTTGCGAACCACCATCATAGAGACGGCTTTAGCGCCGCGTCCGCTGGTTTGCCCGTCGGCAAGGACAACAGAAAGCCCGCCAGTGGGTCTTTCGATCACTTCAAGCGTATCTCCGCTCTCAGAAACCGCGTATTTGTTGATTTTGGCTACAGCGATCTGAATTTCCATACGCCGATTTTACATCGAATTCGCCTTGACGTCACCGCTACCCCCATATATAATCAGCGGGCTTCGTATAAAAAACCAATCCAGACGGGCAGCTTGCCCGTCTGATGTATGTATAAAGGAGAACGTTTCATGACCCCACATCCCAAGCGCAAACACTCAAAGGGACGCCGTGACCGCCGCCGCTCGCAGGACGCTTTGACGGCTGCGAACATCGTCACTTGTTCCAACTGCGGTAACAAGCGCCTCCCGCACCTCGTTTGCCCGAACTGCGGTTACTTCAAGGGACGCGAAGTTATCCAGGTTAAAAAAGAAAAGAAATCCAGCGAATAAAAAACAAACAGGTCGTGAACAACACGACCTGTTTGTTTTTAACACCGTAAAAGGTTATTTACTCCTCACGCACTCAGGCACAACTTGGTCCGGGGTATTCCTAAAATTATTGTTGATCCATTTTAGTGCGCCAAGCAGAGTTCTATTGATCTTCCCCTCAATGTGTTGACTATATTCAGTGTCGGTAAGAGTACGGTTGACTACACGACAGGCTTGATCGTACCAGACCGTCTTATCCAGGTTCCATAAAATGATCTGCCCGTTTGAGCTTGAAGAAACAAGCTTTGAATCAGAGAGGAAAACCACATTGTCCACCGCGCTTTCGCTGCCGGTTAACGGAGCGCCAATCCATTGCGGTTGGCAGGTCTCTGCGTTCCAGTTTTTAGAGCAGCGTTCGGCATCGAGCTGCCAGAGCACTACAGTATTGTTGTTGGTTGCGCTTGCCATCCAGTCACCACCTGGGCGGAAGGCAACTGCCTCCATGCTTTCATTCATACCTAGTACAGGCGGTGTGTGTTCTTCGTTATCTACATTCCAAAGTAATATCGTTTTATCATCGCTGGTAGATGCGAACAAGTTGGGATATTTGGAATTGGAAGCCAGCAAGTTGACAGCCGCTGCGTGACCAGAAACCGCTGTCGGCACTGTTTCTGCAGTAAGTCCTGTAATATCCCAGCGCAAAATATTGGGCGAATACCCCGCAACAAGTACTTCCTTCCCTTGGTTTGCAAATATCACGTTGTAAACTTCAACTTCATGGTTAAGCGCCACGCCAACCATAGACTTTGTCTCGGTATCCCAGATCTTTACAGTTTGGTCAAAACTCGCAGAGGCGATCAAACGATCATCCGGGCTGAAGGCAATGGACCAAATTTCGTTATCGTGAGCATTCTCGATACTCCAAAGTTCCTCGCCTGTCTTCGCGTCCCATATACGAATGGCATTATCGGTGTACCCAGAAGAGGCGAGCCATTCTCCATTATGGCTATAAGCAAGAGAAAGTACGCCTCCCGAATGAACAATGGTTCTTGGGTTACTTAAAGTACTGCCATCGAATTGCCAGGTACGAATGTTCCCATTCAAATCTCCGGCGGAGAACAGCTTGTAATCTGGTGAAACCGCCAACGCCCAAACATCACCAGCCATATAAGCGACCGTATCACCAATCTGGCTGACTTGATCCATATCCCATAGGATCACGGTTTTATCTGAACTGCCAGTTGCAAGCCATGTCCCATCCGGGCTGATGGACGAAGTCCAAATGGAATTGGCATGCCCGGCAAGTGTGTCCACAAGTTGAATGGACCAAATGCCATCCTCCTTCAAAGGTTTCCATAACTTCACCGTGTTATCCCAACTTACCGAAACGATCTCACCAGTGGCTTTATTGAACGCCACATCGGAAACTACATTGATATGTCCGCCTTCTTTTCCATCTACAGACCGTGCGAGAAGTTCTCCTGTGGCTGTATCCCACAACCAGACGTATTGATCTGAACCGCCTGATGCAAGCAAGGTTCCATCCGCATTAAAGGTCAGTCCGCGAATATCGGTAAGCCCTTCACCCGATACGATACAAGGCTGCGTATCTTTATAGAGCGGGTCGTTAAAACCGCAAACGTGGAACTTAACTTCACCGCTTTTTAAATTCCAAACAGTAATATTGCCATCATCACTCCCGGCAGCAATTAAATTCTTCCTGGCAGAATAAGCAAGGCTTAGTAAGCGAATAGATCCATCTTCAACAGGAAGAGACAAGGTATAACGGTGATTCTGCCTGCCGGTGGAAGCATCCCAAAAAGTGATCTCCTGCCCGCCTGCAACCGCAATATATTCCTTGCCTCCAATTTGAACATACGATAAAGCGCGGACACGCTCGTCCACTTCCCATTGTTTGATCGGGGAACAACAATGACTGGTCTCAAAAATAAAAATTGTCTTCTCATCCCCAGCCGCCGCAAAACGGGTGCTATCTGCATTAAAGTCTACGCCAAGCAAGCGGCTGCTTCCGCCAATGAATTTTTGAAAAGGCTTGGGTTCATAGTCCACACTCATATCCCACAAAAGAACATAACCCTCGTTATTGGAAGCATTCCCCGTTGTGGCCAACCAGTTCCCATCAGGGCTAAATGCCGAAGCGCGTACATCTCCATCATGCCCGCGCAAATACGTTTCCAGCCGTGAAATGCTATTCATACTTGTTACAAGGCTGCCAAATTCTTCCGAATCGGCTTCGCCAAGCGTGTCATTGATATAGTTCGATTCAAGGCTGAGAAGCAGCGATAACGCAGGTTGTGTATCCAAATAAGTGATGGATTGGGCCGCCAATCGGCTGGCAAGCGCCTGCTGGCTTTCTTTCATTGCCTGTATACCCGCGATGATCGCAGAGATCGCCAAAAGCACTGATACAACAAGAGCAAGGCTAACCCCTATCAACCTGTTTCGCTGGCGTTTGCTTTCATCCTGCCCGCTGGCAAAGATATATTCCTTTTGACTTGCCGTCGGCTGGGGGCTTTTATCTTCAGAAGATTTTGAGAGCCATAATTCAGCATCTCTTAACTCACTGCCTCTTAATAAAAAACTGGCGTCTTTTTCACGCCCCAGCCATTCATTTGCACGCCTCAAAAGCACCGTATGAAACTTCACCCAATCGAGGTCTGTATTGACGGCGCTAAGCAGCTTTTGCATTGCCCCATCAAAATTATCCTCCTCACGGAAGAAGATCCAATTTAATGAAGCAAGATCTGCCGGAGTCTTATTGGGATCAATATTTTGATGAATAATAGGGAAAAGTCGTTTTTTATATTCAACCGCAATTTGTAGTTCCTTGGCGCACTCATTTGAGATGACCCAATCAGGACTGAGAATAAAAACCACAGCATTTGAGTTTTCGATCCCCTTGCGAATTTCCTCCTCCCACTTTGAAGAAGGTGGAATATCCTGCCAATCGATCCAAATATCTTCATCCGAGTACCCCTGGGTTCCAAGCTCTTTTACAAATTTTTCAGTAAAAGCCTTATTGCGACGCGAGTACGAAACAAAAACTTCGGGCATGATTTATTCCTCAATTCAGTTTGTAATCTTTTAGAAACGAAAAAAACGTCATTGCTGTGATGTAATGATAAATTTTACTCCCAATCCATCGTGACCAAGTGAGGAATACTGTGTTTAATCGGTCAGACTAAGAAAATTGTAAAGAAATTGAGGAGAACTTCATGAAATTAAATCCAATTGCCACTGCTTTTATTTTCCCGGGGCAAGGCTCGCAAACCGTTGGCATGGGCAAAGCCCTTACTGAAGAACAGGCTATTGCCCGTGAAACCTACGCCAAAGCAGATGCAATCCTTGGCTTCGCCCTTTCTGAAATTATGTGGAATGGACCAGACACCGACTTAAATGATACGGTCAATACCCAGCCGGCACTCTTCCTTCATTCAATCGCCTCCTACCGAACCTTTACCCGCCTCCACCCTGACTATGTGCCTGCTGCTGTTGCCGGGCATTCTCTTGGCGAGTTATCGGCTCTGGCTGCTGCTGGTGCGCTCTCATTTGAAGATGGCTTGCGCCTTGTTCGAAAACGCGGCGAGTTAATGAAGCGCGCTGGCGAAATCGCTCCCGGCGGCATGGCAGCCATCCTGGGCGTGGATATCCCCACCCTCGACAAAGTCTGTGCCGAAGCCAGCGCAACAGGCGAAATCGTTCAAGTTGCCAATGATAATTGCCCCGGGCAGGTTGTCATTTCTGGCGCTAAAGCCGCCGTAGAACGCGCCATGGCGGGCGCAAAAGCCGCTGGCGCAAAACGCGCTTTACCGCTTGCCGTTTCCATTGCTGCACACTCCCCCCTAATGGCATCCATTCAAGAGGAATGGAATCAAGCCGTAGACTCCGCCGCCATGATCGACCCGAAAATTCCGGTAGTTGGCAATGTCCATGCTTCGCTTCTAAAAACTGCCGAAGACGCCCGCAATGACATCAAAGCGCAAATGCAATCCCGCGTCAAATGGACGGACAGCATCAAAGCCATGAGCGGCATGGGTATTAATACTTTTGTAGAAGCCGGAACCGGCACAGTACTTGGCGGACTGGTTAAACGCATTGCATCAGATGCCTCCAACTTTCCGCTGGGCAATCCTCAAGACTTTTCAGCGTTGGAGTAAAACAAGCAGATACATTCCGCAGTATTAAAAGCAAGCCCAATCAAAAGACAGCCGCTTTCCATTACAATAAGGCGGCTGTCATTTTATTTACGGATGTGACCTCTCAATGAAAAAGATCGCTGTATTCACCCTTGCCCTTGCTTTTCTTGTTTCTTGTACTCCGTTGGATACCGAACCTGCCTACCTGCCTGTAACGCAAATCCCATTTTACGCAAGCGAGACCCCCGCGCCCTTCATCATCCCAGTGACAGAAACACCGCAGATCATTCTTCCTGAAACCGAAGTTCCAACATTTGAACAACCCGTAATCTTCACAGAAGCGCCAATTCCCACAAATTCCTGGTGGGAAGTCTACTTTACAGACCCATGGATCATTAACGACCCCAATAATCCTGCAGGTTCCATTGAAGAAAAGCTAATTCAATTCATCAACAATGCCCAGACAAGCATTCACATCGCCTCATTTGAATTCAACCTTCCGCGTGTGGCAGATGCCTTGATCGCAGCCAAAGCTCGCGGCGTAGATGTACGCTGGGTCACCGATGACGAAAACGGGTTGGATATAGATGGCAACGAAAATCGGGGGCAGTTCACCCGTCTGATGGCTGGCGGGATCGAAGTCCGGGATGATGCGCGAACTGCATTAATGCACAACAAATTCTGGATATTCGACCGTCAAATAACATGGACAGGCTCAACGAACATCACTGTCAATGGAATTTACACGCAAAATAATAATGTGATCGTGATTCGCTCACCGGAAATTGCGGAAATTTACGAACGTGAATGGGAGGAATTTTGGGCAGGGCAATTTGGCAGACGCGCTCCCTCCACCATGAATAACCAATGGGCAATCTTAAACGGAACCCCCGTTCAAGTTATTTTTTCTCCCGAAGACGGGGCAGTAAGTAATCTGGTTGCCCTATTGAACGACGCGCAAACCAGCATTCGTTTTTTATCGTTTAGCTTCACAGAAAGTTCAATGGCTCAAGCCATGATCGCGCGCGCCCAGGCAGGCGTGGATGTGCAAGGTTTATTTGAAACATTTGGGAGTAATTACACTTACTCTCAATTAAAAACCTTGTGGTGCGCAGGGTTATCGGTAAGACAGGATGGCAACTCCAGTTTTCTACACGACAAGGTGATCATCATAGACGACAGCATCGTAGTCACCGGCTCTTTGAATTTCTCCGCCAATGCAGATGAAAACAATGAAGAGAATGTAATAATTATTGACAACCCCGAAATCGCCGCCTTGTATATTCAGGAGTTTCAAAAGAATTGGGATATTGCCATAAGCCCGCCCACAGGAGCCTTTACTTGCCAGTAGATGTTCTGGTTTGATATTTATTCTAAAAAAACAGATAATCGTTTTACCGAAAGAAGATTTACCATGACACGCTCAACGCTCTTACTCAACCTGCTAGCCCGCCTCTTCGGCGGTATTCTTATGTTCGCTTTACTCTTCTTCCTTCCCGCTGGCACATGGTTTTACTGGCAGGGCTGGCTGTATATTGCCGTATTGATCTTGCCCATGTTCTTTGTAATGATTTACTTCCTGAAACACGACCCTGCCCTGCTGGAACGCCGCACACACATGCGTGAAGAACGCAAAAAACAAAGGGGAATTATCCTGCTTTTCGGTTTATCGTTCATTATTGCTTTTCTATTCCCCGGTTTTGATATCCGCTATGGCTGGTCTATCATGCCTGCTTGGGTTTCCATTCTCGCGGCAATGGTCATGTTTTTCAGTTACATGCTTGTCTTTCGCACCATGCAAGTGAACAGCTATCTCTCGCGGGTAGTAGAAGTAGCACAAGGGCAAAAAGTGATCGACACCGATGTGTACGGCATAGTGCGCCACCCCATGTATGTAGGCGTGGTCGTGCTCTTTCTTGTCTCACCAATTGTGCTGGGTTCATGGTGGGCGATCATCCCCGCCTTGCCGGTTATTCCGCTCATTGCCGCCCGTATTAAGGATGAAGAAATTGCCCTGGAACAGGATTTACCCGGCTACAAAGAATATAAGCAGAAGGTCAAGTTCCGGCTGATACCACTTGTGTGGTAATAAAAAAATCCGAGGTTTTAAAAACCTCGGATTTTTGATCTCTCAAACTACTTATACATCGTTGCCACAACAGGCTTGGCGTGTGCGCCAGTTTTTGCATTACGCATTGCACGTTCAAAAGCGCGGCGCTCGGCTTTTTGTGCATCGATCTTGCGCTGCACATGCGGGGCAAAAAAACCGGCATAACGCTTCTGTAATTCAGGGCGCATCCAATCGTTTCCGCCCACCTTGCCTCGGCAGTGCGGCGCACCGCACAAGCACTCAAACTCATCATAAGGCATGGTATCGCACATGGCATAGTCAAAACAAACTTCCTCGCCGATCTGGATGTCGCGCATGGCAACAAGCCCAATCTGGCCCGAAAGACCTGCGTTCGGGTTGCACGAGTGATTGACATAATCTCCCTCACCAATTGGGCGCGGCACCAGAAAATGACGATCTTCAACCTGGAGGCACAACATACGCTCAATTTCGGGCAGGTGGATAAAGGTCTCCCATTCATACACAACGCCGCCGAAAACAGCAATCAACTCGCCTTTATTAATGGGTTCTATGGCGTAAATGCTATTTCCGCTTTTATCGGCTTTCAGGCGACCCTCCAACTTAGAAGACAGATAGGAACTCGGTTGCTTGGACATTCATATAATTACCTTTCGTTTCATGGATTAAAGATTAACAGCGCCTCCCGCGGTGGACGAGCCGCGAAAAACGCCATTGATAAATTCAATAATACATCAAACCCCCTGCATGTAAAGGTTTTTAGTCGAGTAAATTATTTTGATTCCGTTAACGATTCGTGATTGTACGGGGAGTTGCAGTTCATAAACGATATTATGCAAACTTACCCACTGCAAAAATGTTACAGCGGATGAAAAGCAAGTTCACGCCTCATTCCCCGCCCAAAACTGATTCTAACCATTCGGCTGATCTTCGCCCAAATATTTTTGATATGACCCCTAATCGCCCCACCTTGCACCCCAATCAGGCTCTGGGTGATTGGTGATCTGCCGCAACCCCGTGCCATCGCGTTCCATAATATAGAGGTCTGCCTGGTCATTATTCCGCAAGGAATTGAAGACAATAAATTCACCGTTTGGAGAGTAAGACCCGCCCGCGTTATTCCCGCCGTCCGTCAATTGTTTATATTCGCCCGTATTGACATCGATCTCAAAAATGTCCTTATCGCCAAACGGACCCGCGTACACCAAAAGCGAAGTTCCATCCGGCGACCAGTCTACACTGCCGCCCACGCCTTGCAGGTTTTGCGAGATCTTGATATGGTTGCGCCCGTTTGCATCCATTGTAAATATCTCATATTCCTGAGGTGTGCCTGTATTCATGGCATAGGCAATGCGGTCACCCTGCGGCGACCATGCCACAGAGACAATATCCCCGGCGCCTGTATACACCAAACGCGGATTCAAGCCATCTGCGTTCACCATCCAAACCGAGGTGGGGTTTTCGCCCACGCGATTTGCAAAAACAATGAAGCGCCCGTCAAATGAATATTCCGGCGCAATAACATTGCCAACATTGAGCGTTACTTGAAAAACATCCCGCTTATCAAAATTTAGTAGGAACAGGTCAAAAGGTCCGTTGCGGTTGGATGCAAAAAGGATCGAGCTATTATCTGGCGTGAAAACCGGATAGTAATTACTGGCATCCATATCGGTGAGCTGCACAAGCCCGCTGCCATCGCGGTTGACAAGGCAAAGCTGGTTATAGTCTCCGCGTGTGCAGGTGAAAACGATCCGCCCGCCGCTGGTGGAGGTGGGTCGAATGGTGGGGGTGATGCTCGGCACGGGGGTAACATCTGCGGCGAAGGGTGTAAAGACGATGGGTGTAGGCAGGGTTACTTCTTCAGCCGGTTGGACAAAGAACAGGAAAGCGGCAAATATTGCCAGCAAAATAAAAATCGCAATCGGAATGGCGCGGTTTCTGCCCGGCGCAGATTTTGCTTTTGGTCCTGCTATCGAAGCGAGGCGTTCTTCCAGCGGGGCGGCATCTGCACTGACGGAGGTTAATACGGGCTCGGGGAGAAAGTTCCAGCTTGAGAGAATGTTCGAGGTAACAGGGGCAACTTCCGGCTTGGCGCGAGGCGGAACTTTATCCAATGAAATTTGTGCAGCGAGGGCAAGGGATGATAGCAGTTCAGTCGTATTTTTCAGGCGGTCTTGAGGGTCTTTGCGTAGTGCCCACAAGATCATGCGTGAGAAATTATCGGGCAGGCTGCGGTTGAGAGAGGCGGGGGCGGGCGGGGTTTCGTTGAGGTGCGTTTTACGGATCAGATCGAGGGTGCGGGGTGTGGTCTTGCCGTTGATCCAACAGCCGGTGGTGAGTTCGTAGAGGATGACCGCCAGCCCATAAATATCTGCGGCGGGGGTTAGCGGTTCTTCGCGGATTTGTTCGGGGGAAAGGTAGGTGGGTTTGAATTTGCCAAGGCGGACTTTGCTGGTTTTGTTGGCGGGTTTGGCTCCAGCTATGCCGCAGAGAATCACTTCGCCTCGTTTGTTGATGCGGATGAGTTCAGGCGCGAGGTTGAGGTGCAACAGAGAATTTTTGTGCAGGGCTTCGAGTGCTGTGCAAATGCTTTTTGCAAAGAAAAGAGCTTCTTCAGCATTGAACCTGCCGCGCTCGGCAATTTGTTTTAGAGAAGGTCCGTCCACCCATTCTTCCAGTAGAAAGATATGAGCAGGGCTTTTCCCCAGCCCCATATATTTATTGAGATTTGGATGGGCAATGGCTTGAAGCCGCGCCGTGTTTGCTTCGAGTTCTTTGAGGGCTTCGCCATTCTCGGCAATGGATTTGTGAAGCAGGGTGAGCGCGAGGGGTTTGTTGCTTCTCTCGTCAATAGCGCGGTACAACTCACCGAGCGGGGTGGCGCTGATGAATTCTTCAATTCGGTATGAGTTGAGCTGTGTTTTGTTCGGGAGCGTGGCTGGCATAACCTGTTTAGGCAGTGTGTAAAGTTATAACGCCCAGGCGAGCATCAATCCTAAAATGGCAATAAAGAGACCAATGTGCAGAAACAAATTTGTTGTAGCGATAAAACTGCCGGGGACAATAAATTGCAGGAGCAGGTTGACGACCAACAGCGCCAAACCGATGATGGGGAGAAGTCCTTTTCTGTGGGCGAGATAATTGGAAAGGAAATCAAGTAATTTCGAGATCATTCGTCCTCCAGCTCAGCGCCTTCTTCTGTCTTTGTATTGGTGAGTTTCCATGAGGAAAATTGTGCCAGTAATCTACCGGGCAGGCTGCCGTGAATGATCACGCCGCCGCGTTCATGTTCTACGATATCGACCTGCCCAAGTTCGTGGAAGAGTGAGATGAGTGCGCCTTCTTTATATGGAAGACGCACGGCAATCGGGTCGAAGGCTTCAAAGAGTTCTGCCTGCACAAGCCGGAGCAGGTCGCTAATTCCATTGCCTTTCAGGGCAGAGATGGCAACCGATTTTGGGAAATCTTCCAATACCTTGTTGGCTTTTTCGGGGTCTTTTAGTTGATCTGCCTTGTTCAAGGCGGTAATCATGGGGATATGATTCGCTTCGATCTCTTCCAGGGTTTCCAGCACGGCTTGGTACTGCCCGAGGGCGTTGGGGTGAGAAATATCCACAAGGTGCAGTAATAGGTCGGCTTCGGCGATCTCTTCAAGGGTTGCGTGGAATGCGGCAATAAGGGTGGTGGGCAGTTTTTGAATGAAGCCCACGGTGTCGGTAAAAAGAGCGGTGTTATCACCGGGGAGTGGCACACGGCGCGTGGTTGGGTCGAGTGTGGCAAATAATTGATCAGCGGCATACACGTCTGCTTTGGCAAGGCGGTTTAACAGCGTAGATTTACCTGCGTTGGTGTATCCCACCAGGGCAACGGTGGGGATGCGTGAACGTTTCCGCTGTGCGCGATGGCGGTGACGATAGGCTTCCACTTTTTCAAGGTCGGCTTTGATGTGAGTAATGCGCCTGCGAATGGCGCGGCGGTCTACTTCGAGTTGGGTTTCGCCGGGTCCACGCAAGCCAACGCCGCCGGTGGAACCAGAGCGCCCACCGCCGCCGCCTGCCTGCCGCTCAAGGTGAGTCCAGGCGCGGGTGAGGCGCGGAAGGTTATATTCGTACTGGGCAAGTTCCACTTGCAGCATCCCCTCTTTGGTGTGGGCGTGCTGGGCGAAAATATCAAGGATGAGGGCGGTGCGGTCGATGACGCGAATATTTTTGCCGAGAGCCTTTTCCAACTCGCGCTGGTGGCGGGGCAAAAGTTCGTCATCAAAGATGACGACTTCGGCGAGCATTTCTTCGGCGAGGGCTTTTAATTCTTCCACTTTGCCGGGACCGATGTAGGTTTCAACATGCGGACGACTGAGCCGCTGGGTTAGCTCGCCGACCACGTCTACACCGGCTGTATCTGCCAGCAGGGCTAATTCAGCAAGAGAGTCTTCAAGAGAGAGGATTTGTTTTTTTTCGTGCAGATCCACGCCGACTAAAAAGGCGCGTTCACGCGGGAGAGTCGTTGGTTGGGGTATTTTCTTTGCCACTTGTTTCCGTTTCTGTTTTTTGCTGTTCGGGGTTTCCAAAAAATTTCAGCATCACGGGGTTGTTCGCCTCGGTGCGGGTGGGTAAAAGGATGTGAAAGGTGGAGCCGGATAATTTTACTTCGTCATAGCCTTCTGATTCGACCCAGATGGTACCGCCATGCGCTTCAATAATGCCACGGGTGATGGAGAGACCCAAGCCGGGTCCGCCGCCTTTGAATTTGGTCTTGCCGCTGGAGTGCAAGTCTGTGCGCCCGAGTTGACCAAATTTATCAAAGATCACAGATTGGTTTTCCGGCGAGATGCCAATGCCTGAGTCTTTGACCGTCACTTCGATAAAGCCAGGAAGTAAGCGTCCATCGACGGTAATGGAACCTTTATCGGGGGTGTATTTAATGGCATTCATCACCACGTTTGAAATCGCCTGATAGAGGCGTTCTGAGTCTCCGTAGATCAACATTTCGCTGCCGGGGAAGTCACGCACCTGAAGGGTTTGCTTCCGTTCCTGGGTGGGCTTTTTGAATTCGTTGCGGATCAAACTCAGCATGTGGATGAGCCACATGGGCTGCACATTGAGCGTGAGCAGGTTGTTGTCAATAAGCGATACATCGATCATGTCGTCAATGATATCGCGCAGGCGCAGAATGCCGGTATTTACTCCTTTGAGGTAGTTTTTCATCAGCGCCTGTTCAGATTCCTGCCCAAGGTCTATCATCATGGATGTATACCCCTCGATCAAGGTCAGGGGGGTTTTGAGCTCATGCGCCGCCACAGAAATAAATTTGGATTTGTTCCGATCCAGCGTTTGCAGCTTCTCTTGGACGTCTCCCAATTCTTTGGAGATGTGTGCCACGCGAGTTTCCATTTCATAGCGGATGACCACACTAAGACTATGCGCAAGTATCGGAATCACATAAGCTAGAAATTCGAGGGCTTCGGTGCCTTCAAGGTTTTTGCTGGCAATATTGATTGTCAGCGAGATCATGCGGTTGATGACGAAGGAGGCGTGGTAATCTGCCTCTTCCAGGTTGGTTTCTGTGGAAGAATGCCCCCATTCGTAGAGGAGTTTATCCAGCCAGGCGGTATCCCCCGTCACAATGGATTGTTCAAGCAGGGTGTAAAAACGCTGTAATTCTTCTGCGAACCCGGCGCGAACTCCCTCTCCGGTTGAGAGTTCTTGGGAGATGGTTTCCACCCAGATATGTCGTAACTGTTGCAACGATGTTTGAACTGCCATTGGCTTAAGTGTACGACCAGTTCATACTTTTGACCATGTTAGTTTTCGTGCAATGCCACCAGCCAATGCCAGAGCGTATCACCGACGGCTTTGAGACTTTCGGGCGCAACTTTATCGGGGGTGTCCTGGGTGGTGTGCCAGTAAGGGTAGTCAAAATCGATCAGGTCTACGGCGGGAATGTTCTTCGCGAGGAAGGGAGTGTGGTCATCCAACATGCTGTACTTTTCTTCAGGGATGAAAACATCGCCATACCCAAGGCTGGCGGCGGCATCCCAAATTTCGTGTCGAATTTCTACGTTGGAATTCATTTCGTAATGGATGTTCAAATCGGCATCGCCGATCATATCCACGATCACCACGGCTTGCGGGTTGAGTGAGATTTCCTGCACAAATGCGCTTGAGCCTAATATCCAATCCCAGCCTTCGATGCGTCCGTTGTCTTCGGCGTCGAAGAAGACCAGCCAGGTGGGTGGAATTTCCTGCGGGAGGGTTCGGGCGAGTTCCAGCAATACGGCTACGCCAGAGGCGCCGTCATTTGCGCCCGGGACAGGTTGGTTGCGTTTGCTCTCTTCGGGGTCGTTATCGGCAAAGAAGCGGGTGTCGTAGTGTGCGCCGAGAATTACTTGCGGGGCTTGGTCGTTCCGTTTGGCGATGAGGTTGTAAATGGGTTGTCCCATTCGTTCGGTTTCGTGAATTTCCACAACCCACCCAGCGGTTTCCAATTCTGCGCGCATCCATGCGCGGATGGCGGCATGTCCCTGCGACCCGGGAGTGCGGGGTCCCATATTCACCTGAGTTATTACGTCTGCGTAGGCGCGTTCGGCGTTGAATTCGTTTTGGGGTTCAGAGTCAAGCCCAAACGTCAGGAAAGAGGCGAGGTACCATCCGCCCACAAGGATCAGCAGGCTGGAGATCAACGTCCAATAAATGAGTACGCTGCGTCTTTTCATCAGGAATGTTCTTTGAGGTATGTTTCAAGCGATTGCATGGCGCGGTCTGCGTAGGCTTGCCCTTTATCGCGTTTGCTCACTTTTTTTCCAAGGTCAATGGGCTGAAAGATGCCAAAGTTTGCTTTCATAGGTTGGAAGTCTTTCAGGCTGGCGTGGGTGATGTAATGGCAAAGTGCGCCCAGCATGGTTTCTTGCGGGAGCGTGAACGGTTCTTTGTTTTGGATGAGCCGTGCCATGTTGATGCCCGCCAGCAGACCGGTGGCAATGTTGCCCATGTAGCCTTCTACGCCGGTGATCTGCCCTGCGAGAAAAAGGTCGTCACGTTCGATGTGCTGCAAGGTGGGGCGTAAAAGTTTTGGGGATGCCACAAAGGTGTTGCGGTGCATTTGTCCGTAGCGTTCAAATTCGGCGTTTTCAAGCCCGGGAATCATGCGCAGTACGCGGCGTTGTTCTGGAAATTTGAGGTTGGTTTGAAAGCCGACAATATTGTATAAACTTCCGGCGAGGTTATCCTGCCTTAGTTGTGCCACGGCGTGTGGACGGTGCCCGGTGCGCGGGTCGCGCAAGCCGACGGGGCGCATGGGTCCATAGGCAAGGGATTCGTCGCCGCGCTCGGCGATGATCTCGACTGGCAGGCAGCCTTCAAAGAACTGTCCTGCTTTTACGCCGGTCTTGATCGATTCTTCAAAGGAATGCAGTTCAATTCGTTCAGCGGTGCGGAGTTCGTTGAGAAAGGCGTAGTATTCATCTTTGGTAAATGGGCAGTTGATGTAGTCGCCTTCTTCTTGTTCGCTTTTGTCGTAGCGTGAGGCGCGGAAGGCAATATCCATGTTGATGCTTTCGGCGCGGACGATGGGCGAAATGGCATCGAAGAAAAAGAGGTGTTCATCTCCGCTCAGGGCGGCGATGCTTTTTGAGAGGCTGTCTGAGGTGAGCGGTCCGCTGGCGAGGATGACGGGCGTAGAGGGGATTTCTTTTACCTCTTCACGAATTAGTTCGATGTTTGGGTGTGCCGAAATTCGTTCTGTCACGCGGCGGGCAAAGCCTTCGCGGTCTACTGCCAGGGCGGCTCCAGCGGGGATGGCAGTTTCTTCGGCGCATTCCACGAGCAGGGAGTTGAATCGGCGCAGTTCATTTTTTAGCACGCCGGAGGCACGGTCTGGCTGGTTGGAGCCGAGCGAATTGGAGCAGACGAGTTCTGCCAAGTCTTCGGTTACATGTGCGCCGGTGGGTTGAACCGGGCGCATTTCGTAGAGTTTTACTTGAATATTTTGCTGGGCAAGCTGCCAGGCGGCTTCACTTCCAGAAAGTCCGCCACCGATGACGATCACTTCATTTTTCATAGGGCGCTATTTTACCATTTGGAGTTTGGGGGCAATCAAATGTTGTAGATTCTCCCAAACATCATTGCAAGGCTTTTGCATGGATATCTGCGGGTTATTTTTTTCGCCTAATGTATAATTTACAAAATTTCACCATGCAGACGGAAACCAACATCGACACCCAATTGAAAGATGCCGCTCAATTAACTGGTGCGGTTTGGGCTGTTTTAGCAGAACGAGTTGGGGGCGTTTGGCTTGTTCGGGCTTCTTATCATCTGAATAAATCTGCTCAAAATGAACTGACAGGCATCATGGGTGAAACCTCCACCGATGCCTGGCTGTGCGGCGCGTTGAGTGGCGGTCACTCGCGGGCGGCGAACATGCCTGAAAGCGGGAATTTAAAGGGAGGCAGGTTTCATGCCTTTCCCATTGCTGGCACATCCAGGTTAATTCTCGTCGGTGCAGAAGACCAGCCAACTGCCGCTCAAAAAATATGGAAATTAGCGGCTTCTTTGCTTGCTGGAAGTTACAACTCAAAAGGGCAGCCGTCCCTACTGCCAGATTTTCAATCGGGGCTGGCTTTCAGTTTGCCCGATGCCCTTGAAAAGGTGTTAAGCAATTTTGTGCAGGCTGTTCCCTGCGATGGTGCATGGCTGGCGATTCGGCGCGGCGATGCGCTGGATATTCAGGCAGAATGGAATGCCACCAATGCCCGGGGGGCATCTCTGTTGATGGACGAGAACCCGATCTTCCGGCGTGTGAACCGGTCTTTGTCCGATGTGCTGCTCACTCACGGACAGCCAAATTTTGAGCAGCTTCCCTTTGTCACCTTAAAACCAAATACCGGCTCATGGATATGCCTGCCCCTGGTGGTGGGGCAACGCCTGATCGCCGTCATTGCAATGTGGCGCAAAAAAGAATTTGCCAATTCAGAGCGTGGTGTTTTGCGTGAGCTGGCTGCCAGTGTCCCACAAACTGTGGATATTGTTGTTACCTTTTCAGAAATGTCTTCGCACCTGCGCCGGCTGGGTTTGCTCAACGATTTTGTGCTTACCGTTTCTGCTGCACAAAACCTCGATCAAATTGCCCGCCGCATGTTCGGCTTGCTTTCCCGCGCATTCAACACCGAGTTTATTGCCCTCTTTCTCTCCTCCAGTGATGGGCGCATTCTGCGTGACTACCGCTCACTTGAAGGCAAACTAAATGTTCTAAACGTGGCAGCAGCAGAACACCCGGTGAAAGCATTATTAAAAGAAGGTCGTGTTCGCCGTATTTCAGATTCATCCCGTGAGGGTTTTGTGGGCATTCACGAAGGCGCGCGCTCTGAGTTGATCGTTCCATTGCGCTACCGTGGACAGGCAACCGGCGTACTCGTGCTCGAAAATTCACACGCCGAGGCGTTCAACCAATACGACGAACACCTTATGGTGGTGATTGCCAGTCACCTGGCAGGGCTGATCGAGTACACCCGCCTGCGTGAGGAAGCAGAAGGCAGGGCAAGAAGTTTGGGGTTGATCCACGAAATGGTTCAACAGGTGATCGGGCTGACGGATAAAAAAGAAGTCGCGTCCATTGCCGCCGAATTGGTTGCGCAATACTTCAAATACGAACTCGCCGTCATCCTTTTAAAAGACGGACGCGATGAATATTCCATTCAAGGACTGGGCGGCACACAAGCGCAAGCGTTCCAGCAATTGCTTGGTATTACCGATATTATCCGCCTGGATGGGGTCACGGGGCATGTCTCCCTTCAGGGCGAGAGCGTTCTACTGCACGATACCTCGAAGAGCGGTCTGTACAAACCGATCCACGGGTGGGAGGCACGCTCTGAATTGTGCGTTGCCATTAAAGATAGCGGGCAAGTTCTCGGCATTATCGATGTGGAAAGCCGGGAAGTCAACGCCTTTTCACACAACGACCTGACCGCGCTCGAGGCGCTGGCTGGCATCCTTGCCTCGGTGGTATCCAGCGCGAATCAATACCAACAACTGCAAGAGACTGTCCATCAACTGCAAATGACCGAGATCGAATTAAAAGAACGCATGGATGCCCAGCAAGCCGCAGAGAACCGCCTATTGCAGGCGGCAAAACTCGCCGCAGTTGGCGAAATGGCGGCAGGCGTAGCCCATGAATTGAACAACCCGCTTACCACCGTCACTGGTTTTTCAGAATTAGTTTATGAAGACCTCCCCCACGATTCGCCCCACCGGAAGGAACTGCTCATGGTCATGCAAGAAGCGCGGCGGGCAAGCTCGGTGGTACGACGACTGCTCGACTTTGCGCGGCAGGGTGAGCGCATCCGCGCCAGCGCAGATCTAAACGAAGTGGTGAACGATGTCATCGCACTCACCCGTCACCTGATCCAGACCAATAACGTGGCGCTCATCCTCGACCTGGACTCCTCACTCCCCTGGGTCACCATCGATTCCAACCAAATGAAACAAGTTCTCCTCAACCTCATTCACAACGGCTTGCAAGCCATGCCAAACGGCGGAGAAATGCACGTCAGAACCTTCTCGGGATTCCGTGAAAACCGCAAATGGCTCATCATGTCTGTTCGAGATACAGGCATCGGCATCACACCCGAAGATCAAGAAAAGATATTCGAGCCATTCTTCACCACCAAAAGCGGACGCGGCGGCACCGGACTCGGTCTTTCCGTCACCTATGGTATCGTAGCCGACCACGGCGGCGTGATCGAAGTGATCAGCCAATCAAACAAAGGCTCGGCTTTTGAAGTATGGCTGCCCTTATAAGGCAGGCGGGAGAAAAAAGAAACCATGGAAGCACCTCTTATTTATATTGTAGATGACGAACCCGGAATCGCCCTCTTATGCGAGCGCGTGCTTTCACGCGCCGGGTATCGTGCTGTTACTGAAACCAACCCGCGCAAGGCAATGGTGTATTTTGAAGACAACCCAATCGACCTGTTACTGGTTGATATTCGTATGCCTGAAGTGGACGGATTTGAAGTCATCCAACACATTCAACGCTGGCAGCCCGATGCCGCCATCCTTATTATGACCGGGCACGGCACCGTGGATACAGCGATCCAGGCGCTGCGGCAGGGTGTGGATGGTCTGATCCTCAAGCCATTCAAGCAAAGCTCCGAACTCGTCGATGCGGTCAAACTTGCCTTTACCGACAACCAAAAAAAACGCGATGCCGCACGCACGCAAACACTCCGCCCGCTATTCACCGTCACCGAAGCGCTGGTCTCCGAAGTCCGCCGCGCGCCGCTGCTCGACCTTATTATCAAAGCCGTCACCAATCAATTAAATTGTTCGCAAACTGCCTGTTATCAAAAGCAAAAAGATGGCAGTGAATTCTCACGCATTGCCAGCAAAAACACACCCGAATCAAAAACATTATTGGATTTGATCTCCCACGCCGGAAACTCAGATTCCCCAATATTGATCAACGCCACCGGACCCGGCGAAGCCTCTCTCAAATCGCTTCTCACTGACCTTGAACTTGGTTCAGCGATTCTCGTGCCAGTTCACCACCCAAGCCTGAGCACCGTATTCTACGCCGCGCGCACAGTCGAAGACCCCACTTTCCGCGAATCAGACCTTGAAATGTTCCAAATTCTGGCGGGACAATCAGCCACCGCGCTGGAAAACTCGCGCCTGTACGCCAAACAATTGGAATACATCCGCCAGATCGAAAATTCGCAAAAGGCACTCATTCAAGCCGAAAAGATGGCGGCTGTCGGGCGCTTGAGCGCATCCATTGCACATGAACTAAACAACCCCCTGCAAGGCGTACAAAACTGCCTGCACCTGGCAGGACGCGAAGACCTGCCCGAAGAAAAACGCAAAGAATACTTCGACCTTGCCCGCTCCGAACTCGAACGGCTAATGGAAACATCCCGCCGCATGTTGGATTTCTACCGTCCCAATGCTTCCACCCAAACACAGGTTAACATCGTGGATCTTTTGGAATATGTCTTAAGCTTAATGTACAAACAAATGGCTGAAGCAAAGGTCACCATCGTCAAAGATATTCGTGAAGACCTGCCACTCATCACTGCCGTGGGGAGTCAAATTCAACAGGTTTTTATCAACCTCATTCTCAATGCCGCCGATGCCATGCTGCCCGAAGGCGGAGAACTGCGCATCACCGCCCGCACATGGGAAGATCATATCGAACTCCTATTTCAAGACAGCGGAAAAGGCATCTCGAACAAAGAACAGGCGAATATTTTTGAACCCTTCTTTAGTACCAAAGACGGGGGTACAGGGTTGGGGTTGACCGTAAGTTACAATATAATTACAGCGCATGGGGGCTCGCTGGAGCTTCTACCAGATCGTGCTCCTGGCGCGTGTTTTAGAATCCTACTGCCAACCGGAGGTAAACAATGAAGTCGAACATTCTTGTCGTTGATGATGAACCTGTAGCCCGGCAATCCCTCACTGATATTCTGAAACTGGAAGGGTATCTTGTCGTTTCCGCCCCCAATGGACAGGCTGCCGTGGAACACGTCCGCACACACGCCGTAGACTTGATGGTCGTAGACCTGAAAATGCCCGGCATGGATGGGCTTGAAGTCATCCAGGTCGTCAACCAATCATCCCCAGATACCGAGATTATCCTGCTCACTGCACACGGCTCCATCGAAACCGCCATCCAAGCCCTTCGCCTGCGCGTGCATGATTATCTGCTAAAGCCCGCATCTCCTGCACAAGTACTCGCCAGCGTAAAGAAAGGTCTGGAGCGCCGAAACCGATCTGTGACCAGTGCTTCACCAAACGGGGTAGAGTCTACTCAAGAAGTGTACACACTCAAAGATGGTACATCTGTAGACCTCTCGCGCCGCCAGATCAAACATAAAAATAAGATCGAACATCTCACCCCAGCCGAAGGGCGCCTCTTAAAAGTATTAATGGAAAATGAAGGCAAAGTTTTCTCACACCGAGATCTTGTTCTGCTGGTACAGGGGTACGATACCTCTGCCCGTGAAGCCCCCGAAATTCTGCGTCCGCTCGTCAGCCGCCTGCGCCACAAACTGGAAGCCTTCCCCTCGCTTTCGGAGAAAGTTGTCAGTGTGCGCGGGACCGGTTACTTGTACGAAGGCGAATAAATATAACGAAATGAAAAAAGAGACCTCGCGAGGTCTCTTTTTTTGCGGTTAACATAACGCAAACCAATTACGCCAACGACTTCCGATACACTCGATGGTTCTTATACTCCACACCGTTGAGATTCTTCAGGTCTGCGCGCATTTGCTCGGTGGTTTCAGCAACCTGTGTCATCTCTACATGAGCAAATTGCTTAAATTCAAGCAGCGTGTTTCCCATGGCGTAGTATAAAAGCGCATTCCCGCCATGCCCCTGAAATTCCGGCAGAATTCCCATGCCGTTCACTGACACCGTATTTGTGTGGCGTATTTCCATCAGAATATCAAGCAGCCCAAATGGGAATAACTTTCCCTTTGCGCGTTGCATGGCAGCGGATACATCATGAAATGCGAACAAAAATCCAACCACCTTCTCTTCGTGAATAATAATCTTGATTAAGCGATGGTCGGCAATGGTCATAATGTTTTCGACCACAAAATCGATCTCTCTTTGGGTAAGTGGGTAATATTCCCAATTATTTACAAACGCATCGTTATACGCTGTGCCGATCTTATCAGCCCATGTGATCAATTCTTTTTTATTCTTGAACGTTTTGATCTCAAGATGCCCACGCTGCATTACCCGTTCTGTGATCCGTTTAACTCGTTCAGGGATATCAAATTTATCCGCCGGAAGGTAACAGGACACAAACTCCACTTCTTTTGTAAAGCCCTGCGCCTCGATCAATGACTGGTAGTAGGCGTGGTTGTAATTGAGCATAGTCATCGTCTGACGGTGCTCCTGCCCCATCACCAATATACCGTAGCCATCCAACGGACCAAATCCTTTGGGACCCATCAACAAATCCAACCCGCGGATTTTCGCCCAGTTTTCAACCGTTTCAAACAATAATTTGGCAGATTCGGCATCGTTTTCGCAATCGAACAAATAAAAATTTGCGGTTCGTTTATTATGGTATTTATTGTAGAGTTTATTCTCTATTGCGGCAATTCGCCCCACGTCCTTTCCGTCACGTACAGCAAGGAAAAAGTCCACGTCCGAATGCTCATGGAAAGGATGTTTTTTGCGGTTTAACTGATTGTAGGCATCCACATCGAGGGGCGGCACCCACTGTGGACAATCCGCATAGAGGCGAAAAGGTAATTTAACAAAACGGCGCACTTGTTTTGCATTCCCCGTATCCACTTTTTCAATCACCAGCATAAATTCCTCCGTGGCTGTAATATTACAAGTATATACCCATCGAACCGTTTTTTGTCACTCATAAAGGATTGCAATTGCAGTAAAGATAAACCATGGCGACTCATGCCCCATGCTATACTAGGGGTATTCTTTACTTCTCACAAGAGGAACAATGACCGAAAAAACACATCAAGACTTGTTGGCAAAATATGCTGAAGCTATTGTGAAGGTAGGTTTGAACATTCGCGCCGGGCAGCGCCTGATCATTTCGTCAGGCGGCACACGCGGCGTCCCGCACCAGTTTGCACCCTTGGTTCGTGAAATTTCCAAGGCTGCCTATGCCGCAGGGGCAAAATACGTGGAAGCCATTTTTGCAGATGAAGAAATGCTCCGCATCCGCGCCCAGCACGCCCCAAAAGGCACGTTTGATATTTATCCCAAATGGCAGATCTCTGCGCTCAAAGAAATGGTGGATAACGGCGACGCCCTGCTTTCCATTGCAGGTGCAAACCCCGACCTACTCGGCGGGCTGGACCCCGAAGTTGTTGGGCAGATGCAACGGGCACACCTTGAAAACTGGGGACCCGTCAGCGAGAAAGTAAGCACAAACGCCATCAACTGGTGCGTGATTGCAGCCGCAGGCGATGCCTGGGCACAAAAGATTTTCCCCGAACTCCCGGTAGACAAAGCTGTAGATAAACTCTGGCAGGCGATCTTTGAAACCACCCGCATTGATCAACCCGACCCTGTTGAAGCGTGGAACAAGCACATTGCAACCCTGCGCGAGCGCGCACTTTATTTACAATCCAAACAATACACTGCACTTCACTATAAAGGACCTGGCACCGATTTCACCGTCGGGCTACCCAGCGGACATTTGTGGATCAGCGCCCAAAGCATGGCGCAAAATGGCATAGCCTTTACCGCCAATATGCCTACCGAAGAAGTGTTTACCCTGCCAGACCGCAACCGCGCAGACGGTTTAATTTCGGCGACCTTCCCGCTTTCTTACGGCGGTACACTCATCAACGATTTCCAAGTCACTTTTGAAAATGGGCGCATTGTAAAAGTCACTGCAAAACAGGGAGAAGCCGCCCTGCAAAAATTGGTGGATACAGATGAAGGGTCGGCACGCCTGGGCGAACTTGCCCTTGTGCCCGCCTCCTCACCCATTGGCAAACGCGGACATCTCTTCTACAACACTTTATTTGATGAGAATGCCTCCTGCCATATTGCCATTGGACGCGCCTACCGCTTCACTCTCGCCGGAGGGACGGAGTTGAACGACGAGGAATTTATCGCCGCTGGAGGCAACGTGAGCCTCAACCATGTAGATTTTATGATCGGTTCGCCGCAAATGGATATTGACGGCATTGCCAAAGACGGAACCCGGGAACCGGTGATGCGCCAGGGCGAATGGGCAATAAAACTGTAGGAAAACATACCCAAAAAGCGGATGCAATTTTTGCATCCGCTTTTTTTATGTAATAATTAACTGACCTTACGCGAATTAATCTATCTGCCTAAAACGCCATTCGATTGCACTCAGGGCAGATGCGTAAGGTAATTAATTAGCTCACTTCAAAAGGATATCTTATGCCTGATAGAACCAAAAAGAAAACAAAACTAGACATCGATCAAATGCTGCAAAATGAGTTTAATTACATTACCCAAACCGCATTTCAAGCCAACGAAGACCGTTCAAGGTACACCTCTTTCTTTCTGGTCTCCACGGGTTCATTGGTAGCTGCCATTGCCGGTACTCAAATGGAAATTGACACAAAAGCCGTTTCTCTCGCTTTTTCCATTCTTTTTCTTGTATTAACCTTAATGGGTGCGCTAACCCTGAGCCAACTTGCCCGATTACGTCATGCATGGCTCGAATCTGTAAAAGCCATGAACAAAATCAAAGAGTTCTATATTAAGAATCATCCTGAAATCAAAGATGCTTTTTTGTGGAGAGCCGCCAACGCCCCTGCAAGCAATAAGCCAGGCAGTATATCCAACTTAACCGCTACGGAAGTGATCCTGCTTAGTTCGCTCACTGCGGGTGCAGGGTTGTACTTTCTGCTATCTTTTTTCTCAAACGAACCGAGTTGGTTAATTTGGGTAGTGGTATCGGGGGGAACATTTTTCAGCGGGATCACTCTATGGTTCCACTATGTTCGTAAATTAAACTCCAAGGAGTAATCACATGCCAAGAGAATATATCGGTCAGAGCCCTACGGCGTTTCAACGCCGCCCACATCTCACAAAAGATGAGGGTTGGATAAAGGCGTATATCAAAACAGCCAAAATCGGACGCATCGCCACCTCGGTGGATGGACAGCCTTTCATCAACACCAGCACCTTCTGGTACGACGAAGCCAATCACCAGATCGTCTTTCACTCAAATCTTGCAGGGAGAATCCGCTCAAATCTTGAGCACAACCCCAAAGTCAGTTTTGAGGCGAGCGAACTTGGTCAATTGCTTCCATCCAATGTGGCGTTGGAATTTTCACTCCAATATAAAAGCGTTATTGCATTTGGCACGGCGCGGGTAGTAAACGATCCAGAAGAGGCAAAGCGTCTCTTGTACGGTCTCATCAGTAAGTACTTTCCAACCCTGAAACCCGGGCAGGAATACCGCGAGATCACGGAAAAAGAATTACGCGCAACCTCGGTCTATGCGATCAAGATCGAAGAATGGAGCGGCAAGGAAAATTGGGATGAACGCGCCGAGCAAAGTGATGAGTGGCAGCCACTGGATGAAAAGTGGTTTGAGTATTACAGAGGATTGGAATGAAATCTTACCGCAAAGAACTTTGGTTTAACATCCCCGCGCGGCGCGGATTTATCAACATCACACCGCAAGTGGAAGAAGCCCTGCGCGAAAGCGGGATCAAAGAAGGCTTGCTCTTATGCAATGCCATGCACATCACTGCTTCGGTCTTCATCAACGACGATGAAAGCGGGCTGCATCAGGACTATGAAAAATGGCTGGAAAGACTTGCCCCGCATGAACCGGTTCATAGTTACCGCCACAACGACACAGGTGAAGATAATGCCGATGCTCACATGAAACGGCAGATAATGGGACGCGAAGTAGTGGTTGCTGTTACAAATGGGCAGCTTGATTTTGGCACATGGGAGCAGATCTTCTATGGCGAGTTCGATGGCAGAAGAAGAAAACGCGTGCTGATAAAGATCATTGGAGAGTAAACAATGGAAAAAAGACGATTCGGACGGACTGGACATCAAAGCACTGTCGCCATTTTTGGAGCCGCCGCCTTTTGGGAAATAGAACAAAAAGAAGCCGACCGTGTTATGGAGATGGTGATCGAGGCGGGCATCAATCACATTGATATCGCGCCATCTTACGGACAGGCAGAATTGCGTGTGGGTCCGTGGATGAAGACCGAGCGAGAGCGTTTTTTCCTCGGCTGTAAGACCATGGAACGCAGCAAAGAGGGCGCATGGCGCGAACTGCACGAATCACTTGAGCGCTTAAACACCGCTTCTTTCGACCTGTATCAATGCCATGCCGTCACCACATTTGATGAGCTTGATGCGCTCTTTGCCAAAGGCGGCGCCATGGAGACCATGGTAAAAGCCCGTGAACAAGGGCTCACCCAATACATTGGCATTACAGGGCATGGTGTGGATGCGCCAAAAATCTACCTCGAAGCCTTGCGCCGTTTTGACTTTGACTCGGTACTCTTCCCCTTGAATTTCGTTCAAATGGCGATGCCAGAATTCCGCGCCGCTGCCGAAGAGTTAATCTCTGTTTGCAAAGCGAAAGATGTCGGCACCATGATTATTAAATCCATTACAAAAGGACCGTGGGGAGACAAGCCTAAAACTGCCACAACCTGGTACGAACCTTTTGATAAGATGGATGAAATTCAACGCGGGATCAATTTTGCGCTCTCCTACGATGTTACCGGGGTTTGTACGGCTGGAGATATCCACATTTTGCCAATGGTCATCAAAGCCTGCGATAACCTGGCAGCCATCACTGAACAGGAACGTGAAGATCTAATAAAAAGCGGCAGTCAGTTCGAAGCTCTATTTAAATAAATTTTTAGTGAAAAAATATTCCATCAGGAGAGAAAGCATGGAACAAAAAGCTGGAGCACAGATCGGCAAACGAGCGTTCATTCAATCACTCATCATTCTGTTCGTATTGATGATGACCTCAGGGATACTGACGGTTATCGTCCCTTCGGGACAGTACACATATCTTGAAGTGGATGGACGTCAAAGCATTGACCCCAATTCATTTCAATTTATAGAAAAACCCGATTACCCCGTTTGGCGCTGGTTCCTTGCACCGTTCGAGGTACTTGGAAGTTCCACCGGCTTGACCGTCATTGTCATCATCGTTGTCCTCTTTTTCGCAGGCGGCGCTTTTGCCGTGATGGATAAAACCGGCACACTCAAAGCGTTCATTGGGCGCATCGTGCGCCAGTTCCGCAACCGCAAATATATATTGCTTTGGATCGTTCCTCTTGCTTTTATGTCCCTTGGGTCTCTGCTGGGTTCGTTCGAAGAAGTTGTGCTGCTTGTCCCCGTAATGATCGCCCTCTCGTATTCCCTCGGTTGGGATGCGCTTGTCGGGTTGGGAATGTCCATCCTCGCGACCAATATGGGTTTCTCTGCCGCCATTTCAAACCCGTACACGGTCGGTGTTTCACAGCAAATTGCCGACTTGCCGCTCTTTTCGGGCGCGTGGTTTCGAGCCATCGTCTTTATCGTGATCTACTTCATTTTCATGTGGTTTCTTACTGCGTATGCCCGCAAGATCGATAAAAATCCCGAAGCCTCGCTTGTCCACGGCGAAGATTCTGCCGAGCGGGAAAAATACCAGCGTAGTAATTCTGTCGATTCCTTCACAAAAGAAGACCCCAAACAAAATCGTGCCATGGCATTCTTTGGCATCTTTCTTATTCTTATCCTCCTTACCATGCTCTCAGGTCCATTCGTTCCAGCCATCTCAGATTATGCGCTTCCTATTGTCGGCATCCTTTATCTAATCGGCGGATTGGGCGCAGGCTTCATTTCTGGCGCAGGCGGAAAAAAGGTCTGGCAGGGGTTGATTGAAGGCTGGGGCGGGTTAGCTCCTTCTGTTCCGCTCATCCTTATGGCTGCGAGTATCCGCTACATTATTGACAGCGGTCATGTCACCGATACCATTCTTCATGCTGCCGCTGAACCTTTTCAACAACTTGGCGGGTTTCCCGCAGCGCTCGTCATTTATGGGCTTGCACTTGGTATTGAATTTTTTGTTGCGTCAGGCTCCGCCAAGGCATTCTTGATCATGCCCATTGTCCTTCCGCTCGCAGACCTGATCGGCGTCACCCGTCAAACCGCTGTGCTTGCCTACATCTTTGGGGATGGATTTTCCAACCTTGCCTATCCCACCAACCCGGTCTTGCTTATCAGCCTTGGGCTCACCGTTGTCAGCTACCCCAAATGGCTGCAATGGACCGCCAAACTCTGGCTTTGGGTGATCCTTGCAACCATTGCATTTTTAGGAATCGCCGTGGCAATCCAATTGGGTCCGTTCTAGACCAAAAAATCAAGAGGTATTTATATGTTGCTCAAAAATAAAATAATTGCCACGCTGATCGCGGAAGGCGTTGAAGACCTTGAATACCATGTCCCGGTCATGCGCTTGCAAGAAGAAGGCGCAACCGTCCTTTCAGCCGCGCTGGACCTCAAACCCATACACGGCAAGAATGGTCTGGTCATCACTCCCGATGCAAAGATCGAAGACCTCAAAGCCAGTGAACTCTTTGCGCTCATTCTGCCCGGCGGCTGGGCGCCCGATAAAATCCGCAGGTATGCTGTGGTAAAAAACTTGGTAAAAGAGATGAACGATGCAGGCAAGATCATCGGCGTAATCTGTCATGGCGGCTCGATTGCCGTCTCGGCGGGCATTATCAAAAAAGGTCAGCGCGTCACCGGTTCGACCGGCATCAAGGATGATCTTGAAAACGTGGGCGGGGTCTGGGCAGATGAAGCCGCCTTCCGCGAAGGCAACCAGGTTTGGGGTCGGGTGGTAGCGGATATTCCCGACTTCAACCGCGAACTGGTTAAAGCACTGACCGAGGGATTATCCTGAATTCATTGAAAAATTAACGGTTTATGTATCATCGTTTTTGGGATAGGGACACCCAGCACACTCAAAACCGTTGGTGCAATTTGCAAGTGTGAGATAAATTCCCCCGTCTCGCCTCTTCCCATCCCATTGGGCTGGATCACAAAAAAGGGAACTTCTCTTTGCTCGGGCGTGGTGCCGCCATGCCCCCCATCGGCATTAATGCCGTGATCGCCTGTTACGAAAATTGTATACCCACGCTCGCGCCACTCGACAAGAAGCGGCGCGAGTTTTGCGTCTTGATAAATGGCATGATTACGATATTCTTTCGTGTCTGAACCATAGGTCTCGCCATGATAATCCATACCCATTGGATGCAATAAAAGATAGTCTGGCGAATATTTGCGGACGAGATACGCCGCAGTATTGAATAATTCAGTATCAGGGTACTCATCTTGTGTGTAAAAACGTCCATGCTGAATATTCAGTTTCTTGTCATTTACTTCCCTGTCGTCAATGGGGTCATAAGGGGCGCGGTTGTACAGCTCGGAGTACCAGTAGTAGGCGGCAGCGGCGGTTACCTTCCCCGCTTCTCGTGCAGACCTGAAAATATTGGGTTGATTGGAAAGCCGCACAATAGAATTAGCAACCACCCCATTTTCACTGGAAGGTACGCCTGTGTGAATGGCTTCATACATGGGGCGGGACATGCTTGGTAATTCGCCAACAATCTTGTACAGGCTGGCTTTTTTATACTCCACCATGTGCCCGAGATATCCCATATTTGCCTTTGCCACATCGTAGCGCAAAGCGTCTGAAAGGACAAGAATCGCTTTTTTTATCATGGCATCCTCACAAAATAAAACATCGGAAGCCCGAAGGCTCCCGATGTTGATGAAAATAAAACTATCCCGCCAGTACCAATACAGCTTTATTGGAACAAGTCACCTGTTCTTTGCCGCCAATATTTGGAAGTTTCAGTGAAGGGCGGTTGAAGGTGTCCATATTGAAAATGCTATTCCCAATTTTCATTTGAACTCGAACAACAGACCCAAGAAATGTGATATTTTCAATGGTGCAGTCAAACACATTTTCTTTGCGCTGTTCTGCCAGGAAGTTAAAGCGTTCGGGGCGAATGGCTATGGTTACTTCTTCGCCTTTATTTTTCCCATTTAACCCTTGGGCAATTTCCAAATTAATCCCGTCAAAGCTTGCAATACCTTTTGCGGGGTCAACAACAGTGGCGGTAACTGTATTTAAGGAACCGACAAATTTTGCAACAAAGCGTGTTTGTGGGAAGTTGTAGATCTCGAAGGGGTTGCCAACTTGCTCTATTTTGCCCTGGCTCATCACCACTATACGGTCCGAGAGCGAGAGAGCCTCTTCTTGATCATGGGTAACATAGATGGTTGTAATACCCAACTTCTGCTGAATACGGCGAATCTCCTGACGAAGCTCAAAGCGAATTTTTGCGTCTAATGCAGAAAGGGGTTCGTCCAAAAGTAATAATTCCGGCTGGATCGCCAATGCGCGAGCAAGCGCTACACGCTGTTGTTGTCCACCCGAAAGCTGGTACGGGTAGCGGGAGTAGAATTTATCCATCTGGATCAGGGAGAGCATTTCTCGAACCCGTTCTTCGATCTCATTTTTGGATTTTCCGGCGATCTTCAAGCCATAGCCGACATTCTGGGCAACGGTCATATTGGGGAATAATGCATATGACTGAAAGACCATGCCCACGTTACGCTTATTGGGGGGAACATAGGTCAGGTCTTTGCCATTCAATGTAACATTGCCAGAGGTAGGTAACTCGAAGCCTGCTACCATGCGTAAGGTGGTCGTTTTTCCACAGCCGCTGGGTCCAAGGAAGGAGACAAATTCGCCCTGTTTCACAGTGAGGTTGAAATCCTCCACGGCAACCGAAGCGCCAAAGGATTTGTGAATGTGAGTAAGTTCAAGGTGGGTCATGTCTGTTTTTCCTATGTAGTGATCACTTGTTGTTTCTGGCGTTCACTGCGGCTGCTGAAAAATTGGAGCAGCCCGAGGCTGAACCAGGTCAATGAATAGCTGATGATGGCGAGGGCTGCCGGTTCGTAGGCTTTGGTGAGCCCAAGGCGTACCATATACGGTCCGAGTGCCGGGCGGACGAGAAAATCTGCGAGAATGAGCTCACCCATTACCGTTGCGAAACAGATGAGTGACCCGCCCAGGATGGCGAGGCGCAGGTTTGGGATGATGACATCTGCCAGGACGTGGAACCAGTTTGAACCAAGGCTTTGAGCCGCTTCTGTCAGGGTGCGCACGTCGATGGAACGCATTCCAACATCTACAGCACGGAACATATACGGCATCGAAATAATGACGTAACCCGCGATCATGAGAATATCCGTTTTGAAGGTAGACGTGGTCAATTGCAAGGGTGGGCGTGAGAACGTACGAATGAGACCAAAGACCAGAATGATGCCAGGAATAACGAACGGCAGAATGGTGATGATCTCCATAATGGGGCGTGCCTGTGGAACCTTCAGGTACATCCAATATATGGTTGGTACAAATATGGCTGCACTAACGATAATTGTGATAACCGCCATGGTAACAGAGTAGCGAAAACCCTCCCAGAACCGTGGGTCGGCAAATATGATTTTGTATGCCTTGAAACCGAGGATGCCGCGCTCCATGCGCAGGGAAAAGTCGAGTGTTCCATAGATCGGCAGGAAGAAATACAAAAGGGCAAGGATGCCCCAAAAGATTGTGAAGAAGCTGGTTCGTTTTCTGCTCATGATTTCATCCATCGTGTGGCTCTGCGCTGCAGAAGTGAGTATGCAACAATGGTGAGAGTCATAATTGCGACCATGCCAAATGCAAGCGCGTACCCTTCGTTGGGATTTCCAAGCACATCGCCGCGAATTTGCTGCCCAATATAAATGGAGACCAGCGGGATGCTGCCGCCGGTAAGGGCGCGGGCGGTGGCATATGCGCCAAATGCGTTTCCAAATAACAAAAGGGATGCGCCTAAAATGGACGGCATCAATACTGGTAGGGCAACATCACGCCAGTATTTGGCAGGTGTAGCGCCGAGGTTGGTGGAGGCTTCGTACCATTCCTTTTTCAATCCTTCGAGCGCGGGAGTGATGGTCAGGATCATTAATGGGAACTGGAAGTAGGTATATGCCAGCACCAACCCGGAAAGGCTATAAAGAGAAAACCCATACGTGTATGGGTTGAGTGGGCAAACATTGGTGATGTCGGATACATTGACGCCGCCAGAAGCCAGAAACTGGGCGAGCGCCCCGTAGTTTTCGAGATTGAAACACGCCTTTTTAAGCATGGCGGTTATGATGCCGGTTTGTCCAATTGTAGCGATGAAGGAAAAGGCAAGGGGTACGCCTCCAAAATTCGCGGCCAATCCAGAAAAAGTGGAGATGACGTTACGCATCCAGCGTGGAGCGCCTCCTTGCGTAATCGAATAGGCAACTAAAAAGCCAAAAAAGCCGCCAACAAAGGCTGTAATGGCGCTAACTTGCAGACTCATTATGTAGGCTTTTAGAACATTCGGATTCTCAAAGACCTTGAGGTTATCCAAAGTGAGCCCGCCTTCTTGATTGGTAAAAGCGCCTGTAAAAAGGCGAAGCGAGGGAAATACGAGGAAGAAAACAATAAAAATGAAAAAGGGAAACAACCCCACCCAATTCCACAGGGGATATTCACGCCATAATTTTCGCTGGCGGGTTGCGAACATTTGACTCATGAGCATTCTCCTTTAAACGTGACCCGGCAAAAGCCGGGTCACGTTTTTGGATATTGCTGGGATGACGGTTTTACTTAATGTCGAGACCGACGACGTTATCCCATTCATTCTTGATCAGTTCGCGGGCAGCGCTGAGCTGGTCACCGCTGGGAACGACGGAGCTGGCGAGAATCGCAGGATCGGGCATCTTGGCAGCAAGGTCTTCCGGAACAACGCCGCGTTCGAGCATGTCGGCGAGGCGGGCGGGGGCGCAGTAGCCCTTCATCCAGATCAATTGACCTTCATCCGAATACAGGAATTCCTGCCAGAGACGGGCAGCAGCGGGCTGGGGAGCGTAGGCGCTCACACCTTGAAGATAGAAACCGCCCCAGTTTACAGAAGAGGGGTAGACGATCTCAAGCGGGGGATTGCCAGCAAAGGAGTCATTGTTCGCAAGAGCCAGGTAGTTCCACTGGAAGGTGATGGGGGTTTCGCCCTTACCGATTGTACCGGTATTAGCAATGAGGGGCAGGAGGTTGCCAGATTCATTCAACTGCTTGAAGAAGTCGAGACCGGGCTGGATGTCATCCAAGGAGCCGCCGTTGGCAAGAGCCGCAGCGTATACGGTCTGGGCAGCCTGGTTGGAGGCACGAGGATCACCAGCGAGAGCGACCTGTCCCTTGTATTTGGGGTCGAGCAGGTCAGCCCAATCCTGTGGGACATCGGTGACCACATCCAGGTTCACTTCAAAGACCATCACGCCGTTGTAATCGGTGTAGAAATAACCACCATCATCCTTGACGCCGTCGAGGGTATCCCAAGTTTCAACTTTGTAGGGAGCGAGCAAGCCCTGTTCCTTGGCAAGCGGTCCGAAAGCAGGACCCACATCGATAACATCGGGAGACTGTGGACCTGGATTTTCCTTGTTGTCAATGATCGCCTGAATTTCGTCGGCGGAGCCAGCATCAGGTGTAATAGAGTTAACAGTGATGCCATACTTATTGCTGAAGGTGGTAATCATCTCACCATAGTTACACCAATCTTCAGGAAGAGCAATCACATTCAGAGTACCTTCTGCCTGAGCGGCAGCGATCAGGGCGTCCATACCGCCGCCATCGGCAGCAGAAGCAACGGTGCTCCAATCAACTTCGGCAGCAGGGGCTTCGGCAGGTGCTTCGGTGGCAGGAACTTCCGCTGCGCCACCACCACAGGCAGCCAGCAAGGTTGCGGCGATCACGAACAGGGCAAGCAAATGATAAGCAAAATTCTTCGTACGCATCTCTTTCTCCTTGATTTTTTATGGATTGATCGAACGAAAACACCTAAATCATTTTACGTGAAGGCACCTCCTATCTTAATTACACATTTCAAGAATTGTAGCATTATCAATATTCAAAGTCAAACAAGATTAAATTGACCCTGAATGAGTGACCAGAAAAATCACAGGGATGGTTTAAATAACTCAATCGAATAATAGATCCCTGCAGAAAATAAGGCGCTGACCGGTATGGTGATAACCCATGCGGTTAAGATATCGACTGCCACGCCCCAGCGAACCTTGCCAAATCGTTCCGAAGCGCCCACGCCAATAATGGAGGAACTGACAACCTGTGTTGTGCTGACCGGCATTCCAAGTGCCGATGCACCAAGAATCACAATTCCAGATGTCAACTGGCTTGCAAATCCATGCACCGGACGTATCTTGTAAAACTTACCACCCAATGTGCGGATTAATCGCCAACCTCCCAACGCGGTTCCTGCTGCCATTGTACCTGCGCTGAGTAAGACAACCCAAAAGGGGACGTTAAATCCGCTCAACTGCCCGCCAATAATTAAACTCAAGGTAATAATACCGATTGTCTTTTGTGCATCGTTGGTTCCATGACTAAAAGCCAGGGCAACCGCTGTAAAGAACTGACTGCGCTTAAAAAACTGATTGATATGAGGTGTTGCATTGAAAGACAACAGGTAAACGATCTTCAGTAAGATAAAGCCTGATACAAAGCCAATGACGGGTGAAATAAACAAAGCCATTAATACTTTGACAATTCCATCAAATTTCACAGCATCCCAGCCAGAGGAGATCACAGCCGCACCGATCAATCCACCAATGAGGGCATGAGAGGAACTGCTCGGAATCCCTAAATACCAGGTAATGAGATTCCAGATAATGGCGCCGATCAAACCTGCTGTAAGCGCCTGCAATGAAATGATACTGGCAGAGACAATGTCGCTTCCAATGGTCTTTGCAACGGTTACACCAAAAAGAAGCGGACCTGCAAATTCGGCAACCGCCGTCAAGCCTAGCGCCGTTTGCGGGTTAAAAGCGCGGGACGAGATCATTGTGGCAACAATATTGCTCGAATCTCTCATTCCGTTAATAAATTCAAATATCAAGGCCAGAAATATAACCAATAACAGTGAAGAAGATATTAACATTCGTTTATGTTCTTTTTACAACAATATCTGCAATGATATTCGCCGCCTCGTCACCGCGATCTGCCGCATTGGAAAGATGGCGATAAACCTCACGCATTTTCAACATCTCTACAACATGATGCACATCTTCAGGTCCGCTAAACAGATCAGCAACAGCCTCGCGGTATACGCCTTCCACACGATTCTCCAAAGCCTTGGCGCGCTGGGCATGGTCAAGCGCAACATTGGGGTTTTTGGGTAAACGCAGTACACCCTGCCATATTTCATAGGCGGCATCTTTCAAGAGAGATGCAATTCGCTGCATGTATTGGGTGGGCTTCACATTGAGGATGACCATCTCCACCACGGTGGTATCAGCGTAATCGATCACATCATCAATGGAACGGGAAAGCGAAAAGATGTCTTCCCTGTCAAAGGGAGTTACAAATGTGCGGTTCAATTCATCGATGAGAATACGGCGGACTTCATCCGCTTCTTTTTCTTTAAGTGAAAGTTCTTCTGCTATATCCGGGTTGCTTGTTTCAAGATATTTAATCAACAGACGCATACCTTCAAAGGATATTTCAGCCTGTTGTTCTATTAGTCTTTGAAACTTATCTTCCCTGCGTTTAAAAAATCTGAACATTTTCTTATTCCTTATTCGATCGGCTCAAGTACACCCGCAACCAGACCAGGGAACGCTTCTCGAATTTTTGCGTCCACTTCAGGCGCAATAAGCGGCGAGGTATTGGACGTCATGACTTCTCTGGCTTTTTTCATCGCTTTGGCATGGGTATCTGTTGCGCCCTTCTTCTCCCAAATAGAACGGGCATCACGGTCTGCAATTTTGGTCATCACGGCTTCGGTCTTCATGCGGCTGGTTGTATGTTTGGCTGTAATGAAAGAACCGCCAGGTCCTACTTGCTTGATGATACCCAGACCGAGGTCGTCTTCATTGAAACTGATCCCGCGCTTCATGCGTTTCATCATTTGCGCCATTTCATCATCCGCGACAGCCTTGGCAAAATCAAACGTCTTAAGCGCGTCGATCAAACCGCCGATGTTGAACATATCCATACCGCCGAGGACGCCCGCAATACCAGACATGCCCGTCTCATACCCAGCCTGCATGTCATTCAGTTTGGAATTTGTCAAACCAACGTAGCCGCCCGCAGGCACATTATAAAAACGCGCCATTTGTGCAAACGCCATGTGCAACATACCGCACTCAATGGCACCGGAGGTATATGCCCCTGAACGCATATCTGCAACTGTGCCAAGGGTGGCATAGATCGTTGGGGTACCTTCCTTAACCATTTGCATCAAGATCAATGCAGATAGGAATTCAGCATTCCCCTGCGCCAACGTCCCCGCCATAGACATGGGAGAAGTTAAACCAGCATTGGGCACAATGGTTGGGTACACAGGCAAACCCTGTTCGGCAAAATACATCACGTTCTCAGTGGAAAGATTATCCATGGTAAGCGGCGAAACCACGGGACAGTAATGATGCGTAAGGAAGGGACGCTCCATATACGCATCCTTTCCACCCGCAACAATGTACGCCATCTCCATCACACTGCGGGTGTCTTTCATATCAGTTGTGGTGACACGGATCGGTTTAAGGCAATACTTGATGGACGGATACAAGCGCGATACAGTGAATTGATCCGCGGGCGCGTCATCTGCCAAAGTGGAAATGGAGAAGACGTCGTACCCGGGCAGTTCGTTGATGAGGTGGGCAATTCGGGCGATATCTTTTGATTCGGCGCGTCTTTCCACGCCGGTCACTGGGTCGATGATATCGGGCGCTGAACTCGCTGTAACAATGACCGGACTATCCTGTGGGATGGTTTTATCAAATTTCGGGTCGCGTGCGTGAAAGGTAAAAGACGGCGAAACCATCTTGCGGTACTTCTCAACCACCGCACGCGAAAACCTGACTCGCTCTTCTTCCACACTACAGCCGTGTTTCTTAAAGAGTTCGCGCGCCGGTCCATATCGAACCTTTAAACCTACATCTTCCAAAATTTCCAATGCAGCATCGTGAATTCTCTCGACCTGTTCCTGTGTAAGTAAAGCAGCAAATGACATGATTCACATCCTTATTAAATTTATTCAACCAGTGAGCGTTTGATCTTGCCGCGCTCGACTTTTTTCTTGGGCATGATCTTTTCAGCCAATTTCTGGCTGCTTTTTACAAGCGCATTATCCGCGATGGGCTTCAGCGGTGGGAGTTTCAGCATTTTACTAATGGCATGGAATTGGTTATCGCGATAGACCATTCGTTCAATACGGACGGTATGCGCCAACCCCTGAATTTCCTGCACGGGGAACATCTCCAGTCCCGAGCGCGTCACTTTTAGCGAAGCCGCTGCAATCGCAAAACGGACGGTCTGTTCCATGTTCCAGCCTTGCAGGTAACCGTAAATGTAGCCCGAAGAGAATGTTGCGCCAGCTCCCGAAGCATCTACTGCACGCACTTTCGGCGCGTATGCGCGGACAATTTCATTACCCTGCACAACCAAACATCCCTGACTCGCCATGGTGATGATGGCAGTTTGAATTCCAGCTTTGATCAGTTTCCGCGCAGTTCCCAACATGGCTTGCTTCTTGCCAATCTGTGCGGCATCGGTCACTGCCTGGCAAACAGTAACCAAACCCGCATATTTTTTAAGTAAATCAGGATGCATGTGCCCATGTTCAAAATTGAGGAAGACGGGCACGTTGTATTTCTTTGCTTCTTCCATTGCACGGGTAATGCGTTCGCCATCGTACCAATCCACATATAACAGCTTGGAGGTTTTGATCAGCGAAAGATCTGCCGTATCCAAGGTACTCAAAATCTCTTCCGAACGCTGCCAAAAATAGGTGCGCGCGCCTTTCTTATCAGATACGTTCACTTCCAATGGGGTTTTATATTTATCTGTTACTCGAACTTCACCTTGAACACCTAATTCTTTCAGTTTATCTGAAACGAACCTGCCTAATAAATCCTTGCCAACGGCTGTGCCGATCATTGCTGAGGGCACGCCCCACTGACTCAAGTTACAGGCAATGATGGCAGAATCATCATATACATAGTCACTGACCTGATGCACGATTGCGCCTGTGTTCAACTTGGGCAGTTGATCAAGTGACATGATGTACACCGGCGTCAACATACCAAAACCAACATAAGCGGGAAGGGGAAGTTTTTTCTTTGCCATTTTTTGACGATTGACGATAGACCATCGACCACGGACAATGATCGTCCATCGTCAATGGTCCATGGTCTAGGATTTCAGTTTCTCACTTTTCGGATCGTACAGCACATTCGCAGTCACTTCCGCTTCGAGATTGCCTTCAATCAGCTCAATCATGAAGCGATTACCTTTGACTGCCAATTCAATCGGCAGATAGGCATACAGGATATTTTTCTTCACAGTAAAACCGTAACCGCCACTGCGCACACGGGTAACCAGTGTATCACCATGATAGACCGCCTCGCCACCATAAATTTGCACGAATTCTTCGATACCATTCAGGGTCAACGTGCAGAGTTTGCGAGTCAGACCTTCGGCTTTTTGCTTCACCAAGGCATCGCGCCCAATGAAGTCACCTTTTTCCAAATCCACACAGAAACCGAGACCGGCTTCATACGGAGTGGTCGTTGGCGTAATATCGGTGGTGAAATATTTGAAGCCTTTTTCCAAACGCAGTGGATCAAGCGCCTTGTACCCGCCGAGTTCCATGCCAAATTCTTTGCCCGCTTCGATCAGCATATCCCACACCATGGTGGCGCGATTGTTGGGAATGTACAACTCCCAGCCCAATTCACCGGCATAACTGACGCGCTGTGCCAGAACCTTCACGCCGTTGATGATGATGGGCTTGGTGTTCAAATATGGATGTGCTTCATTAGAGACATCACTACTGGTGATCTTCTTTAAAACCTCACGGGCTTTCGGTCCCCACAAGGCGAGACAGGCATATTCCATCGTAATATCCCGAATGGAAACTTCACCGTCTTCTTCATCCACATTCATCAAAATTCGGGCATGATCATTGGCAATAAAACCTGACCCCGTGATCACCCAAAAATGATCTTCGCCCAAACGCGTCACAGTCAAGTCTGATTCGATACCGCCATTTTTATTCAAAAACTGGGTGTAGATGGCGCTGCCAACCGGCTTATCTATGTTGCTGGAAGTCAGTCGTTGCAACAAAGGCAACGCTCCTGCACCCTTCACTTCGATCTTGCCAAAGGATGTCAAATCAAACAACGCCACGCGTTCACGCACGGCTGTCGCTTCCTGGCGCATTCGTTCAAAGAACGGAGGCTTCGACCACCCCCACTGACGTTGGTCTTCGCCCATGCGCCGCCAGTCCTTGCCCGGGTCAAAGTAGTTCACGCGCTCCCAGCCAAACTTCTCACCAAAGACCGCGCCGTTTTCCATCAAACGAAAATGCACCGGGCTGGTTCGATGCGGACGAGCCTCTTCATGCTCATCATGCGGAAAGCGCAAACGGTAGTAATACTTTACGCTTTCCATCGTGCGCTCGGCGGCATATTTGAAATCGGAATAATAATTTCCAAAGCGAGTGGCGCGATAGCCGTACACATCCATCGGCGCTTCGCCATCGATGATCCACTCCGCCATCAGTTTGCCCATACCGCCCGCGCCGCCATAGCCATTGAGCGACATGCCTGCCATCATCCAAAAACCCTTCACGCCAGGCATCGGTCCAAGCAAGGGCTGGCAATCAGGTGTGTATGCGCCCGGGTGACGCACCAACGTGATAATGCCCGCCTGATCCAAAAATGGAAGACGGCGAATCGCACCTTCGAGCAGCATTTCAAATTGATCCATATCACCGGGGAAACTTCTGCTGCCATGTTCCCACGGCGTACCATCAATCCAGCGCGGCAAGGGTTTCGGCTCATAACCACCGATCACCAATCCGCCTTTTTCCTGACGCATATAAACCAAATTATCCGGGTCACGCAGACACGGCGTTTGATCGTTAAACTCATGCCCAGGCACGGCTCGCAAAGCAATATGTTGATGGTCTACAGGAGTAGTTGGCACATGCAGACCCGCCATGGCAGCGATACGCGGCGCCCACATGCCTGCCGCGTTAACGATGATCTCGCATCGGATCTCGCCTTTGTCTGTTACAACCGCCTCAACCTCTCCCTTCGCTGACACTTTAATTCCGGTCACGCGGGTGTTGGTGTAAATTTCCACGCCGAGTTCTTTGGCAAAGCGCGCCATAGACGTAGTTGCCGTATACGGATCAAGCTGACCATCACCAGGCAGATAAATGCCGCCATACAATTCCTTATCCGAAATTTGCGGCATGTATTTCTTTGATTCTTCAGGCGAAATGACTTCACAATCCAGTCCCAACGCCTTGGCTCGGCTCACGCTGCGTTCCATTTCAAGCAACTGCTCCTTGCTCGAAGCCACACGCAAACTACCCACCGTATCGAAGAGACCCAGTTCCTTATACAACTGCACACTATACATGCGGAAGCGCAGCATGGCTTGCGAGGTAGCGAACTGAGTCACCAATCCCGCCGCATGTGAAGACTCACCGCTGGCGATCTCCCCTTTTTCTACAATAACAACATCCTTGCGTCCGTTCTTGGCAAGGTGATACGCAACCTGTGCCCCATAAATTCCCCCACCAATGACCACGATCTCTGCGTGTGATTTCATTCATCAACTCCGTAGTTTAATTGTGTTGAAAAAAGAAAACACGTTTAAGAATCAGAACATCTTAAACGTGCCTTATTTATACCTTGCTATTGTTCACGAGAAAAACTTCGATTGAGTAGTCTGCCAGTTCTTTCTTGGCTTGTTTGCTAAAACTCGTATCGGTTACCAATTTATCCATGGCTTCAATGCTTGCCACATGAAAGTTCGAAACCGCACCCCACTTGCTATGGTCCGAAACGATGATGACCTGTCCCTTGGTGCGTTCGATCATCTTGCGGACTACTTCCGCTTCGGGGTTGGTGGGAACCGTCAGCCCGTGCTTTAGGGAGATTCCGTCAACGCCGAGGATTGCTTTGTTGGCAAAGACCAGATTCAAATTGTCCAGTGCGAAGCGACCGGAAAGAGAGTTGGAACGAGCCTGGAATTCACCTCCGGTCAAATTGAGAGAAAAGCCCGGGTCGCCGATATCTACCAAAGCGCTGACGTTGTTCGTAAAAACCGTAATACGCGGATTTCTTGGCACATGCTGTAATACTTGCGTTGCCGTCGTGCCGCTGTTAATAAAAACGATATCACCCTCTTCAATGAGGGTTGCTGCAAATTCACCGATCTGTTTCTTTTCATCGGGATAATTCTTGAGGCGCAATTGATATTCCTGCTCAAAAATCACACGTTGATTTAAGACCGCGCCCCCATGCGTGCGTTCAAGAATGCCTTTTTGTTCAAGCCATTCCAAGTCGCGTCGAACTGTAGCTTCAGAGGCATCAAGCAGATCCATCAGGTCGGCAGTACGCGCGATCTGATGGATGCCAAGATACTCTTGAATCTTTTCTCTGCGTTGGGCGGGAATGAGGGGTTTACCCATCTGACGGATTATATAAGAATCTGAAGGAATTTGCAAGTTTTTGAATTTTTGCTTATAATGGATTTGCAACATAGACCTGACAGCACAATTGATGAACAACCTGTCGGGTCTTCTTTTTTGGAGACTTCATGACAACACTTGTCAAAGACCTTATGCACAAAGGCATTATCACCTGTAAACCCGATGCCACATTGGGTCAAGTTGCAACTTTGCTCGACCAACATCAAGTGCATGCCTTGTTCGTGACAGATCGTGATGGTCGCATTGTCGGAGTCATTTCAGACTTCGACTTGATGGCTGGCGAATGGCTTTCCTCTGACCCTGAAAGCCTCAACACCATGCGGACATTAACCGCCTCAGACATTATGACCAAGCCTGTGGATTCCATCCCAGCCACCACCCCGCTGACAGAAGCCGCCGATCTTTTCATGCAGAAAAGAGTTGGGCGGTTTTTAGTTTTGGAGAATGAAAAGCCGGTTGGCACGATCTCTCTTTCTGATTTTGTTGCCAGTTTGGTTGATCGGATCAAGTCCAAACGTGAGAAAGTCGGTGACGTGATGTCACATGCCATTCTCGTTTGCCGCGGCAAGACTCCTGTTCTTTCGGCAGCCTATGCAATGACATCCTCCGGTTGGCGCTCGGTCTTGGTCGTGGATTTGAACGGCAAGGTAATTGGAGTCGTCAGCGGACATGACTTGATGAAACTAATTCAAAATGGCGTGGACGAAAACCTAACCGTCCGTGACCTGATGCACCCCGCCCTTACCATTGATATTAATGCCAGCCTGCGCGAAGCCGCGGATATGCTCATTCAAAATCACCATCATCGTCTGGTGGTGGTGGATAAAGAAGACCCAGACTCCTTCCCGCTCGGGGCAATTTCCACATTTGATATCGTGGCAGAAATGGCAAGACCTGATTCGATTTGGCAAAAATAAATACTTAACCACAAAGGAGACAAAGTGTCACAAAGGAAGTTCTTAAAAACCTTCGTGTCCCTTTGTGATACTTTGTGGTGAACATAGTTTCCAGGAGACACACATGTCTGAATTCCCAACACAAGCCCAGGTCGTCATCATCGGCGGCGGCGTGGGCGGAAGCAGTATCGCCTATCACCTCACCAAACTCGGCTGGAAGGATGTTGTCGTCCTTGAACGCCACGAGTTGACCTCCGGCTCCACCTGGCATTCGGCAGGTCTCGTCGGGCAGATGCGTTCCGACGCAAACCTGACTCGCATGATGCACTACAGCACCGACCTGTATCGCAGCCTCAAAGCCGAAACGGGACAAGACACTTCATGGCGTGAAGTCGGCGGGATTCGTTTGGCTTCGTCGCATGAGCGCATGGAAGAGACCAAACGCCTCGTGGGATTAGCCCGCTCCTTCGGCGTGCCTATGGAGTTGATCTCCCCCAAAGAAGCGCAAGACATGTTCCCGCTCATGGACATCACCGGCGTGGTTGGCGCAGCTTATACCCCGAATGACGGTTCCATCGACCCGACAGGTCTCACCAATGCTCTCGCCATCGGCGCGAAGAATCGCGGCGCACGTTTCTTCTTCTATACCAATGTTGAGAAGATCAACGTGGTCAACGGGCGCGTGACCGAAGTGGTGACTGACAAAGGCACGATCAAGACCGAGGTCGTGGTTAACGCTTCGGGCATGTGGGGACGCGAAGTTGGCAAAATGGTCGGCTTGAATCTGCCGGTCATCCCGATGGCGCATTTGTACATCCTCACCGAACCCATCAAAGGCGTGACCAATAAATTCCCCAACCTGCGCGACCCTGATTTGCTCGTGTATTACCGCGAAGAAGTCGGCGGACTCGTCACCGGCGGTTATGAACGTCAACCCGCTACGTTTGGTATGAACGGTATTCCGCGCGATTTCAAATTCAAATTACTCGAACCCGATTGGGAACGCTTCACCCCATTGATGGAAAACTCCATCCGCCGCGTGCCTGCCGTGGAAAGTGCCCCCGTGAAATTGCTACTCAACGGTCCCGAAGGCTTCACGCCCGATGGTGAATTCCTGCTCGGTCCGACCTCCGTCAAAGGCTTTTGGGTGGCGTGTGCCTTCTGTGCGCATGGACTGGCTGGTGCGGGCGGTATTGGCAAGGTAATGGCTGAATGGATCGTAGACGGCTCGCCCGAATGGGACGTTTGGCGTTTGGATGTGCGCCGCTTTGGTCCGAGCTACAACAGCCTCGAATATACCCGCGCCCGCACATTTGAAACCTACACCCAATATTACGACATTCACTACCCCGCCGAAGAAAGACTCTCCAAACGCAATGTGCGCGTCTCCCCCACGTACTTCCGCCTGCGTGACTTGAATTGCACTTTTGGCGAGAAGATGGGTTGGGAACGCCCGAACTGGTTCCGTAAATATGAAGAACTTGCCACACACGGGCACGAACCGCGCGGTTGGATGCGCCACAATTGGAGTCGCGCCATCGGTCATGAACATTTGATGACTCGTGAAAATGCCGGTCTGTTCGATGAAACTTCGTTCAACAAATTCGAAGTGCGCGGACCCGGCGCGTTGAACTTCCTCAATTATGTTTGCGCCAATCAAATTGATGTGCCTGTGGGCAACCTTGTTTATACCCAAGCGCTCAACAAACGCGGCGGCATCGAATGTGACTTCACCGTCACCCGCCTCGCGGAAGATCGCTTCTTCATTGTGACGGGTACGGCGTTCGGTCAACATGATATGTCTTGGCTCTCGCTGCAAATGCCCGAAGACGGCTCGGTCACGATTGAAGACGTCGGCTCGAACTACGCCTGTATCGGCATGTGGGGACCCAAAGCGCGTGCCATCCTTGAGAAAGTCACCACGGATGATGTTTCCAACGCGAGCTTCCCGTACATGACCGCGAAAAATATCAACGTGGGCGATGTACCCGTCCGCGCCGCACGTGTGACCTATGTGGGCGAACTCGGCTGGGAATTCTACTGCCCGATGGAATACGGTCTGCGCTTGTGGGATACGCTCTGGGAAGCGGGTCAGGGTGAAGGTATAGTGGCAGCTGGTTACAAAGCCATCGAGTCCCTGCGCCTCGAAAAAGCCTATCGCTACTGGAGCGGCGAGATTACTCCCGACTACACCCCCTACGAAGCGGGTCTGGGTTTTGCCGTGAAGTTGGATAAAAAGAACTTCATCGGTAAGGAAGCCTTGGTCAAGCAAAAGGCAGAAGGTGTTAAATCCAAACTCTGCACGATGACTCTTGCCGACGACCGCACGATTGTGATGGGCAAGGAACCGATCCGCGTGGACGGCAAAATTATCGGCTGGGTCGCCTCAGGTGGATTTGGCTACTCGGTTGCGAAATCCATTGCGTATGCCTATTTGCCGTTGGAGTATTCCAAGCCTGGCACTAAGCTTGAAATCGAATGCTTCGGTGAACAAGTCGGCGCGGAAGTGACGGTGAATGTTTTGTGGGACGCGAAGAACGAACGGATTAAGGCGTGATGTCATGCTGAACAGCAGCGACACTTACACCGTGTTGTGGACGCAATGCGGTAAGGGTCTCTAGACAATCGTAGAGATGCTTCGCTGAGTATGACATGTCAAAGTGTAGAAAAGGCTCGAGAAAGCAGAAGCAGATTTCAGTTAAGATGGAAACGGGTTCTTAATCCGCAAAAAATTCTTTCGCCAAATGAATGAAGGAACAATATCCAATGAATGTACTTGCTATCGATAAAGCCATCGCCAAGGTGCCGTTTTTGGCAGACTCAAAGAATGTCAAGAAGATCCCGCTCAGTGGCGGCATTACCAACTTGAATTTCAAGATCGAAGCGGATGGTCGTGCGTATGTTATTCGCCTCGCTGGCGAAGGCACGGATTTACTGGGTATCAAACGTGATGTTGAACACGCCGCCAACAAAGCCGCTGGCGAGTTGGGCATTGCGCCTGAAATTATGTACTTCATCGAACCTGAAGGCTATATCGTCACGCGTTTTGTAAATGGCAAGCGCATCATGCCGGAAGACATTGTAAAGCCGGATTACCTGACCCGTGTAGCGGAAAAACTGCGCCTCTTCCACCGCAATGCGCCAAAGCTCAAGGGTGAATTCAATGTGTTTCGTCGAGTAGAAATGCTAAAAAAAGTTGCCAAAGGCAAGGGCGCAAAGTTCCCAACTGATTGGGATTTCATTCAAAAGAAAATGCGCGAGGCAGAAAAGGCGCTGTTGAAAGACCCATATAAACCCACTCCCTGCCACAACGACCTGCTCAATCTCAACTGGCTGGAAGAAGAAGTTGCGGGTGATATTGGCGAGATTCGCTTGTTAGATTGGGAATACGCAGGCATGGGTGATATTTTCTTTGACCTTGGGAATTTTGCCCATCACCACCGCCTGAATGAAGAACAAATTCGCATCTTACTAACCTCGTACTTTGGAAAAATGACCTCAAAGCACTATGCCCGCCTGAAAATTATGTGGGCAATGTCTGAATTGCATGAAGCCATGTGGGGAACCGCCCAAACTGTACTTTCCAAACTTGAAGAGGATTTTCAAGGGTACGCCGACCTTTGGTTAGGTCGTTACCGTATGCACGTTACCGATTACCGCTGGGAGCAGTGGTTGAAGGATGTAGCAAAGAAAAGAAAATGAAGAAGTCAGAATGCAGAATGATGAATATTCCGCATTCATCATTCTGCATTCTTCATTCGTAATAAAGAAATCTGTTGAAAAAGATAACCAAATAAGGAGCACCAAATGTCTATCGTAAATGCAAAAGAAATCATGATCGCCGCTTCAAAAGAAGGCTGGTCTGTTGGCGCGTTCAACGTGACTGACCTGCTGCAATTTGAAGCCGTGATCGACGCGGCAATCGAAAAGAAAGCCCCCGTCATCGTGCAGACCTCTGTAAAGCCGTCGCAGTTTCTCGGCACCAATATGATGGTGGCGATCTACCGCACCTTGGCTGAATCTGCGCCTGTGCCGGTCTGCCTGCACCTCGACCATAGCACCAGCATGGACTACTGCAAAAAATGCGCCGACGCTGGCTACACCAATATTATGATTGATGCGTCCAAACAGCCGTACGAAGAGAACATCCGCCAGACGAAGGAAATCGTGGATTACTGCCACGCCATTGGCGGTATTTCAGTTGAGGGTGAACTCGGAACCGTAGGCGGCGTGGAAGACCAGATCAAAGTCGCGGAAGACGAAGCGCAACTCGCCAACCCCGAACAGTCGGTTGAATTCGTCGAACGCACCGGTGTGGATATCTTCGCCCCCGCCATCGGCACGGCTCACGGCGTGTACAAGACCAAGAATCCCAAGATCGATTTTGAACGCATGGCAGTCATTCACAAAATGTTGAACGGCAACGGCGTCAAAACTCCGCTTGTTGTTCACGGCGGCACCGGTTTACCCGATGACTATGTTGCCAAATTAGTGGCGGCTGGCGGCGCCAAGTTCAACGTCTCAACCGAACTCAAGCACACCCTGCTCGACGCCAAATGGGAATATCTCAGCACCCACCGCGATGAATACGACCCCGGCAAGTTGGATGTCTTCGTCCGCGACGCAACCCGTAAAGCTGTCATGCATTGGATGGATAAGCTGGGTTGTAACGGCAAGGCGTAAGTTGGACATTAGGAACGAGAGACTAGAGATTGGTACACAAGTAAATAGGTAAACAAGTACATGTTTACCTATTTACATAACACAAGGAGAAAATACAAATGAAGCAAATTGAAGAATACTACGCCCCGTGGGTTAAGGGCATTCCGATGTACATCTCGGATCATATTGAATTGGCATGGCGCAAACCTGAACTGCACCGCATGATGTCCAACGAAAATCCGCTGCCGCCTTCCGACAAGGTGTTGGAAGCGATGTTCAAATATGCCAAAATGACCAACCGCTACCCAGATCAGGGACTCATCGTCCGCAGCAAGATCGCCGAGATCAACGGCGTGGCGGGTCCGCAGAACGTGATGATCGGCAACGGCTCCAGCGAAGTGTACGATAACATCTTCCGCATGTTCATCGAACCGGGTGATGAAGTCATTCAGCATACGCCCTGCTTCGGCATTTACGGCTTGCGCGGAAAATTACTTGGCGCAAAAATGGTCGATGTGCCCATGCTGTATGAAGATCACAAATTGAAATTTGACCCTGATGGTTTGATGAAAGCCGTCACCGATAAGACCAAGATCATCGTCATCCCGAACCCCAACAACCCCAGCGGCAACTTCATGGATCCTCAGCATTTCGAGCCGTTCGCCAAATTGGGCATTCCAATGGTGGTGGATGAAGCCTACATTGAATATGCTGGCTTGGGCATGTCGCAGGTGGAACTGATCAAAAAGTACAAGAATGTATTCATCACCCGCACCCTTTCCAAAGCCTATGGCTTGGCAGGTATGCGCTTTGGATACACCATTGCCCACGAAGACACCCTCAAGCAAGTAGCAGGCTCACTCCTCCCCTGGAACGTGGGTACCATTCCCATGTGGGCGGCGCTGGCAGCCTTTGAAGATACCGAAGGTCTGGCAGAACGCGTCAAATACAACAACGACGCCGTGGATTACATCAGTGAAGCCTTGAGCGTCATCCCTGGCTTTTATGTCATGCAGTCCAAGTCCAATTACATTCTCTTCGACTGTGGCGAAACCGGAAAGACCGGCAAGGAAGTGCTCGCCTATGCAGAGACCAAGGGCATTATTCTGCGCGGCGAAAGCAAGAAATACGGCTCCGATGGCTGGTTCCGCGTGACGATTGGTTCCAAGGAAGAGAACGAGCTATTCGTTAATACCGTGTTGGAATTCTTTGGGATGAAAAAGTAATAATTCGTCATTGTGAGGAGAGTGCTCTTCCCGACGAAGCAATCTAATGATTAGGTCATGAGATTGCTTACCACTTTGTGGCACATGTCGGGCTAAGAACAAGAGCACCCTCGCAATGACGGGGAGGCAACTATGTCCAAAATTAAAGCAGTCTTCTTCGACCAGGATGGCGTCATCATCGATACCGAACGTGACGGTCATCGCGTGTCCTTTAATATGACCTTCAAAGAATTTGGCTTCACCGACGAATGGGATATCGAGTATTACCACGAGCTCCTGCAAGTCGGCGGTGGCAAGGAACGCATGAAAAAGCATTGGCAGACCAAGGGTTTTTCGAAGCCAATGACCGAAGAAGAGATCGACGCGCTGGTAAAGGAAATGCACAAGCGCAAAACCGCGCTCTTCGTGGAGTTGATCGAGACAGGTAAACTGCCCCTGCGCCCGGGTATTCATCGCTTCATGAAAGAGGCGATGGAAGCAGGTCTCAAGCTCGCCATCTGCACCACATCTAATGAACAGGCGGCAAAAGCCATCACCGAAGGTCCGCTCAAAGACATCAAGTTTGAAGTGGTTCTGGCTGGCGATGTGGTTGAAAAGAAAAAACCCGATCCAGCCATCTACAACCTCGCGCTTGAAAAACTTGGTTTGAAGCCCGATGAAGTAATGGTTGTGGAAGATTCCAAGAACGGACTCACCGCTGCAAAGTCTGCGGGCGCGAATGTGATCGTCACCACCAATCACTACACTGAAAGAGAAGATGTCAGTGCAGGCGATGTGATCGTTTCCTGTCTTGGTGACCCAGACGGTGAAAAGGCTGAGATGCGCAAAGGTGATATCAAAGGTTTCGACGGTATCGTTCACGTTAAGCAATTGATGGAATTGTTTGGTTAGAAATTGAAGCCTCTGGGTTTGAGTCCGGGGGCTTTTTATTATCAAAGGTAGAATTGGCAACATGGCAGACGAATTATTGGATGTTGTGAACGACAACGATGAAGTGACCGCACAGGCGATGCGTTCGGCAGTTCATACACAGGGATTATGGCACCGAGGTGTGCATGTCTTTCTATTTAATGAGCAGGGTGACATGTTGATCCAAAAACGCAGCGCCGATCGAAAGAACTCCCCGTCCCTGCTGGATTGTTCAGTATCGGAGCATGTAAAAGCGGGGGAAAGTTATCTGGAGGCTGCTGTTCGTGGGTTACAAGAGGAAATGGGCGTGGCAGGCATTGACCTTACCTTGCGCGGAAAAATCCAAATGGAATATGGCGTCAATGACAATGAGATCAGCATCATCTATGAAGGCAGGTTGAGTGGAAAGTCTGTGCAATTTGACCCTGTAGAAATTGCCGACGTCATGTTTATGAGTTTGGATGAGATCAAGGTGGAAATTGACCGAAATCCTGAATATTATTGTTATTGGTTCATTCAATTAATGAAGTGGTATTTTGGTGATATTGCCAATTTAAGAGAATTGCGTCTGTAAATGAGGGAAACTCTACGCGGGGAAAAGGTAAATGGTTAGGATCAACCCCAAAGTAGGTATGAGGCGAAGGGGGGTAGTTTGCGCAACCATTTCTGTTAAATGCCGTAAGTCTTCATCAGGAAGATTTACGAAGGAGAATTCATGAAAACCATTCAAAAATATATTGCACTTTTTATTCTCGCTGCCATGCTTTCTATGACCTTTGTTTCACCGGCATTGGCGTTTGACGGGCGCGGCGGAGACACGGTTGTGATCGAAAGCAATGAAGTGATCAATGACGACCTGTATGTGACCGCCGAGGAGTTCACTCTTGAGGGCACGGTAAAAGGCGATTTGATCGTTTTTGCCAATTACATCCGCATTAACGGAACGGTAGAAGGCGACTTGATCGCCGCTGGCAATACGATTGTCGTCAACGGCACTGTAAAAGATGATGTACGCATTGCCGGAGCCGCGCTCCAATTTGGCGAGGCGGCTGTAATCGGCAGTGATGCAATTGGCGCCAGCGCCAGCCTTGAAGCCAAAAACGGAAGTGAAGTGGGCGGCGATTTAGTGTACGCCGGAGCGCAGGCGCTTTTGGCAGGGTCGGTTGGCGACGATGTGCAAGTTGCCGCAGGCGGGCTTGAAATTCAAGGGACGGTTGGCGGCGATGTTTTGGCAGAACTTGGCGAAGGGCAGAAAGAAGGCAGCCCCTCACCTGCCATGTACGTAGGCGATACCCAAGTTGATATTCCGAGTGTTGCTTCGGGTTTAACCATTGGCGATCAAGCCAAAATTGGCGGAAGCCTGACCTATACTCAAACTGTGGATAGTGACATTCCTGCTGAAAGCGTTACAGGGAAGATCACCCGAAACGAGCCTGTGGTGGATGAGTTCACACCTGCTCCACCTAGCACCGGCGAACTCGTCACAAACTGGGTGTTAAACCTTTTCCGCAGTATTGCCACCCTTGCCATATTTGGTTTATTGCTTGCCTGGCTTGCTCCGGCATTCTTAAAAGGGCTTGCTGAAAAACTTCAGGAGCAACCCGTCCCAAGTTTTGGTTGGGGTATTGTTGCCTATGCTGCCTTCTTCTTTGCCCTGTTGGTGATCGTCGTCACCATGGTCGTGGCTGGCATCATTTTTGGTGTGATCTCACTTGGCGGGGTAACCGCCACAATCATCTTTATCGGCATCTTTGCCATCTTCGCGCTGATCCTTGGCTTTGCACTCTTTACAGGTTTTGGCGCGCAAATTCTCACGGCGTGGATGGGCGGTAAATGGATTTTAGGTCGCTTCAACCCGGCATTGGCTGAGCACAAGTTCTGGCCCATGCTGCTCGGAGTGGCACTTGTGGGGTTGCTTGTCAACCTGCCGGGCGTGGGCTGGCTTTTTGCAATGCTCATCATGTTCTTTGGGTTGGGCGCTCTCTGGTTATGGGGTCGGGAACGCATGAGCAAGCCAGTGGTCAATATCGAATAGTATAAATAAAAAGGAGGCTGGTCAAAAACACCAGCCTCCTTTTTATTAGACCTCTTGTAAAAGGATTCCGAAAGTTCTACTTTCGGCAACGTTACCTGAAGTAGAACTTCAGGAATCCAAATCACTTATCCAAGAGGTCTATTTTTTAATTATGGGCACTCTTTGTAATATGTGACCATCTTTTCGATCTTTTGGGTTCGGTCTACCACGCCGCCGCCTTTATTCACGCCAGCAAACTGAAACTCGATCACTGCTTTTTCCATCGAACGCCAATCGGGGCTTAAATCAGTGCCACTTAAGGTGATGGAAAAATTCCCAGCCCCATCCGAATCCATATTCCCAATCAAATACCAATCGGAGTAACGGAAATATTCAGGAACTTCCACCATTCGGTAGAACATTTCTGCACGTGTTACATCAGGGTGAATTGCCCGCATGGTGATGGTCATGTCACGCGGGTAACAGTTTAGGGTGAGCCTGTCACTTGAAAAAACAATATCAGCAAAGACGCCCTTTCCAAGAATATTATCTACAAAAACCTGGGTCAGATCGCTGTTCGCTTCAACGGTAGGCTGAACGACCGTTGGGGGAATTGGCGTTGGTTGGGGCGCTTCAGTATTGGTTGGCGCAGGGGTGGCAGAAGGCGCTTCTGTTGGCGGAGATACTTGTGTGGTTGCTATTACAACTACAGTTTGCACAATTGGTGTTGGCAAAGGTTCCTGAACAACAGGCTGAGAACCGCTACATGCCGTTAGTATTAAGACGAGGGGTAAGATGATTATTTTTCGCATTGGAACTCCTTTATTTACTTTCTTCATTCTATTGCCAGGCTCATAGATCCATGTTGACCCGTAGGGGCTAGTTAATAAAAAATACCCTTTTCAAAACTGAAAAGTGTGTCAAATACGGGCACTTTATCCGTTTTTATCCCTTTGCAATTGGACATTTCTTATCAGGTATAATCGGCGCATGTTTACGCCAGAACAGATCGAATCAAAACTTGACCGAATTCTTTTAAAGGTTGAAAAACCCGGACGGTACGTCGGCGGCGAGTTAAACTCCACCTTGAAAGATTGGGATACCGCCAAAACCCGCGTTGCATTTATTTTCCCCGATGTATACGATATCGGCGTTTCGAACGTCGGCTTGAAAATTCTGTACGATCAAGTCAATCAGCGGGAAGATGCGCTTGCCGAACGCGCCTATTCACCATGGTTTGACATGGAAGCATTAATGCGCGAACACGGAATTCCGCTATACGCGCTCGAATCAAAACGACCTTTAGCCGGGTTCGACCTCATTGGCTTTTCCCTACCCTACGAGACGCTCTACACTAACGCCCTCAACATCCTGGACCTTGCAGACATCCCCGTCCGCGCACTGGAACGTGACGAAAGCCACCCCATCATCATTGCAGGCGGACATTCCACCAACAACCCTGAACCCATGCACGCCTTCATTGACGCCTTTGTGGTCGGCGAAGGCGAAGAAGTCATTCACGATATTATCAACTCGCTGCAAAAAACAGAGGGCAAACCCCGTGAAGAACGCTTGCGTGAATTTCTAAACATCCCCGGTGTGTACGTTCCCCGCTTCTACGAAACCACCTACATGGAAGACGGCACCGTGGAAGCCATCGAACCGACCATAGCAGAGGCTCCCAGAGTAATCAACAAGCGGATCGTCGCAAAACTGCCGCCGCCGCCCACCAAGTTCATTGTGCCGAATATCGGCGTGGTACACAACCGCGTCTCGGTTGAGATCATGCGTGGATGCACCCGTGGGTGTAGATTCTGCCAGGCAGGGATGATCACCCGCCCCGTCCGCGAAAGAAGCGTGGAAGAGGTTGTCGATGCCGCCGATGCTGCGGTTCGCTCTACCGGTTTTGAAGAACTGGCGCTCATGTCGCTTTCCTCTTCAGATTACACCTACATCAAAGATCTGGTAAGCGCCATCAGCAAGCGTTTTGAAGGACGCAAGCTCACCGTCTCACTGCCATCTCTTCGCATCGAATCTGTATCCATTGACCTGATGGAAATGCTGAAACAGCACCGCTCCGGCGGGTTCACCCTTGCCCCCGAAGCCGCCAGCGAACGGATGCGCCGCATCATCAACAAATTCATTCCTGATGAAGATATCATCAACACCACCCGCGAAATTTACGCCCGAGGTTGGACAACGATCAAACTATATTTTATGATCGGTCATCCCAGCGAAACGCTTGAGGATGTGCAAGCCATCGCAGACCTATGCAAGCGCGTCCTTGCCGAGGGGCGTAAGGTGGCGGGTTGGAAAGTGAAATTACATGCCGGCGTAAGTACCTTTGTGCCCAAGCCGCAAACTCCCTTCCAGTGGGTTCCATGCGATACGCGCGACAGCATTCTCGAAAAGCAAGCCTTGCTCAAACGCGAATTATTCAAAGACAGGAACATCAAACTTAGTTGGACCAAGCCCGACGATACCTTTGTAGAAGCCTGGCTCTCACGAGGCGACCGCCGCATGGCAGAAGTGATCTACAGCGCATGGAAGCGCGGCGCGAAATTTGACGCCTGGGAAGAGGGACGCAAGTTCGAAATATGGTCTGAAGCGTTCAATGACCATAACCTTGATTACACGTTCTACACCAGCCGCCCTCGCCGTACAGATGAGGTCTTCCCGTGGGAACACATCACAGCCGCCGTGCGCAAGAACTTCCTCTTTCAGGATTTCCGCATGTCACTCGAAGGGCAGATCCGCGTGGACTGCCGGTTGAATTGCTTCGCCTGCGGCATTCTCCCCACTTTCTCCAACCTGCGCCGCGAAAACCCCGGTGAAGGTTGGAAATGTCCCGATGTGAAATCTCCCGCCCGCAAAGTGGACGTGAAACTCCCCGTGGTCGGCGACTGACCCCATGAACAAAACCATCCTTCTTGAGCGCTTACAAAAGGAACGCGACCAGTTTGAACTGCTCTTAAACCGTGTTGGTTTTGCGCGCCGGTTAACTTTGCGCGGTGTCAGCGGAGCATTAACCGTGAAAGACCTGCTGGCAGAAGTACTTGCTCATGAACAATTTATAGCAGACCGCATGAGCGAGATCGCCCATGGTGAAAAATACTCACCCGCTGCTTCATTCACCCTGTTTGAAAACTTCCAAAGAGAGTACGGGTATCCCGACTTCGAGTCACCTCTTTTTGAAAAAGATAAAGTACACCCTCTAATTCTTGACACGTACAAAACCATCGATTTTGACGAGATCGTTTCTGAAGAACTGGCAGTGTATGCCAGTATTTTGGAATTGATCGAACAACTCACCTTTCATCAATTTCTCGACCACGACTTAAGTCATCGGGTGGCAGAACACACCTACCGACCTTACCGTCGAGCCGCTTCCTTGATCCGCCGCTGGCTCAAGGAATTCACATCTGAATCAAAATAATATGCGAACCCGAATCACCTTCACCAAACAAGGCGCGCTACGCTATATCGGTCACCTCGACCTGCACCGACTATGGGAACGAGCCATCCGCCGCGCCGAGTTGCCGCTTTCCTATTCCCAGGGATTTCACCCCCAGCCCAAGATCAGCCTCGCCGCCGCCCTGCCATTGGGTTTTTCCTCCCGTGCCGAAGTGCTGGATATGCGCCTGAACGAAACACTTGCCCCCGAAGAAATTCAAACCCGCCTCAAAGACAACCTGCCGCCAGATATCAAAGTCACTGAAGTAATAGAAGTGGAAGAACGCCTCCCCGCCCTGCAAACCCTGGTGCTTTCGGCGGCGTACGATGTCCATTTGACAGAACCCATTGAAGCAACAGAGTTAAAGCGGCGGGTGGAAGAGACCATGAACGCCGAAAGCATCATGCGAGAACGGCGCGGCAAAGCCTACGACCTGCGCCCGCTCATCGAGATGATGAGCGTCATCACTCAATCGGATGGCAGGGCATGGCTCAAAATGACCCTCGCTGCCCGCGAAGGCGCAACCGGACGCCCCGACGAACTTCTCCATGTATTAGGCATAGAACCAGAAACCGCCCGGGTTGAACGCACACGATTGATCTTCAAAGAATAATTTTCAACAGGTCTGCTTTTGCAGACCTGTGTTTTTATTAATCGCCTTCCAAACATTCCACTTTTGGCAATTATCCTCAAATAGGATACCCCCCATGGTTCTATTGATTTTTTTCGCATCATCTGTACAATAGGAAAGTCTTTTAACCCAATTTACAGGAGGATGTTTTCATGGCAGTTCTTGCTGCAATCCCAATGGCGTTCATACCCGCCTTTTTCTTTTCGTGGTTCATCTACTGGCTGGATAGATACGAAAAAGAACCGCGCTGGCTTTTATTCGCCACATTTTTTTGGGGCGGTTTTGTCGCCATCATTGGCACACTGATCGTTGCCACCATTTTCGAAGTCGGGTTCAGTTTTGTGTTGAACGATGCCTATCTCGAAGATATCGCAGGAGGCTCCATCACAGCCCCGCTTGTTGAAGAATTCATGAAAGGGCTTGCCGTCCTCATGGTCTTCCTCATGTTCCGCAAAGAATTTGACTCGGTGCTGGACGGTGTCATCTATGGCGGGATTGCCGGGTTGGGCTTCGCCGCCACCGAAAATGTCTTCTACTTCCTGGGTCAATACGATGCGGCAGGTTGGGGCGGCATGTTCACAAACTTCGCCCTGCGTGTGGGAGTCTTTGCATGGGGACATCCCTTTTACACCGCATTCACAGGGCTGGGCTTTGCCATCGCCCGCACAAACCGCAACATCCTCATCAAACTGATCGCGCCGGTCATTGGATATTTTCTGGCAGTGTTCGCACATTCTTTTCACAACACAGCCGTCACGTTTGCCAGCGGGCTGGGCAGCATCATATTTGTAATTTTGCTTGAGTGGTCCGGCTGGTTTATCTTCCTTGGCTTTATTTTCTGGCTGGTCTTCCGTGAGCAAAAACTTCTCAAAATTCACCTTATAGAAGAAGTGCAAAACGGCGTGATCTCACAATCACAATACAAAACCGCTGTTTCTTTCTTCCAATTTGGCGCACGCATGGCAGCCTTAAGCAGCGGAACATACCGCGCCACCAACCACTTCTATCAATACCTTGGCGAGCTCGCCCACAAAAAAGAACAATATAAAAAATTCGGGGATGAACGCGGCAACGCTGCCATCATCGAAAAGCTGCGAGCCAACATCACCAGCCTGGCGCCACGGGCAAAAGCATAACGCCGCGCGTCTCTTTCTTAATTAGGGCTGATGGCTCACCATCAGCCCTTTTCTACGCCTATGGTAAAATCCGCTCTGCTCGCCCCCGTAGCTCAGTGGACAGAGTGTCGGCCTCCGGAGCCGAAGAGCGCAGTTCGAGTCTGCGCGGGGGTGCCAGACATCCGCTTTGATAGCGGATGTTTTTTTGTTTAGACACTTTATCCATTATAAATACAACCAATTTTCTGGATACAATTGTCAAGTGCATTCAAAAACAAACTTCCTTTTAATCATCTCGTCATTGATTCTTGCCGGGTGTGGAGTGGAAACCGCCACACCCAACACGACCCTGCCAGAGTTTGTAACCGCCACCCTGCCGCCTACCGCAACACCTTTTGCCACCCACACACCCCTGCCGCCAACGGCAGCGCCAACCACCGCCCCCATCACCGGGCGGACAACCACAGAGGTCAACTTGCGGCAGGGTACATCCACTGCCAGCCCTTCGCTTGGGACGATCCCTGCTTTCAGCAATATTCTGATCACAGGCAAAGACGCCAGCGGACTTTGGGTGCAGGTGACCTTCAATGGCAGTACCGGCTGGGTGCGCGCCGATTATGTGCTTGCAGACGATGCCACAGCGGAGATTCCAGTTTTGGGAGCAGAAGCAGTTAACGGGTTTGGTTTTAGAGGCGTGGTTTTGAGGGGGGTGAACATCCGCAGTGGACCAGGCACAAATTTTGATTCGCTCGGGCTGCTCAATCAAAATGATGTGGTGCCAGTTACAGGTAGAGATTCATCTGGCGGGTGGTTTCAGGTGGAATATCAAGATGGGACAGGATGGATCGCAGCAGAGTTTTTACAAGTTGAAAATGTAGAGGCAATCCCCGTCGTCAATGCTGACCCGCAGGTAAGCGAACCCTCTGAAGTTACACCACAAGCAGAGGTTTCATCCCCTTTACAAATTACCCAATTGGATCATGACTCTCAAAATGCCCCTCTTGCTGTTTTTACACTGGGTGAAAATATCGGCAAAGTGCTTTTCCATGGAGATGTTTCTGCACCCGCTGGCGACACAGAAGACTGGCTCGGTTTCTCTGGCAACAGCAAAGAGGCTGTAATTCAAATTTTATGCAGCACAGGCTCACCGCATGTAGAATTAATTAAACCAGATAAAACCTTGGAAATTCTTTTGAGCGAATGCAATACAACAAATACCATCCCGCTTGTACCCGGGCAGGCATATCTGCTTAAAATTTCCACATCGCTTTCGAGCGAATTCACCCATACCAAGTATCAAATAAAACTGGAAAGCGTATTTCCATAACGACCTTGAAACGGAGAGCAAAATGAAAAAGACGGCATATCATCTTTTAGCCATTATCACAGCCATCGTTGTACTGGCAGCATGTCAGGGTGAAAAATCAGAATCCACCTTGTTGACTGCAACATTAAGCGAATTGACCGGCACGGTTGAACTTAAGCAGGCGGAGCAGGCTGATTTTTCGCAAGCTGAAACCAACCTGGTTTTGAATGTAAACGGACAAGTTCGCACCGGCGCAGACGGGCGCGCCCGCCTCGACCTTTCTTCAGGGACGATCATCCGCGTGGCGCCTTCTTCGCTTTTCACTCTTACTTCCAATGAAGAAGTTGAAGGTGGATTATTCACTAAAATTGCGCTTGAAGCGGGGAAGGTATTTGTCATTCTCAATGGAGGTCAGGCAGATGTAGAAACACCTTCCGGCGTGGCTTCGGTAAAAGGCTCTTACCTGAGCGTGCAAGTAGTGGATGGGCAGATCGTCATCACCTGCCTTGAAGGGAATTGCTCTCTGGCAGGGAATAACGGTGAAGAGATCGTCATTCCCGAAGGCTTTATGTTGACCTTCGTTCAAGACCCCAACACCGGTGAATGGGGTGCGCCTGTGTTGGGAGAAATGTCTCCCGAGGAATTTGAAGACTGGCTGAACAACAATCCTGAAGCAAAACAACTTGTTGAACAAGGTTTTGCCGCACTCACTGCCCTCGCCTCTACCGAAGAGCCCACAGAAGAACCTACCGAAGTGCCAACGGAGGCAGCCACAGAACCCGCCGACTCAGCAGGTGGAACTGGCGGCGCATGTTCTCAGATCGAGTCACCTGCCAGCGGGTCTGGTTTTGGACAGAATGGGCAAGTCAATTTCGCATGGACTGAAACATCCGGCGCCAGCGTTTATGTAATCACTTTCATCAACGCCGATGGCAGCCGCGCCAGAATTGAAACCCGAACAAATAACACGTCGTTCTACATCGAAGTTCTTCCCAATGGCGGCGTCTACGAATGGACAGTGACAGCCTACGGCTCAGACGGAGCCGAAATCTGCACCAGCGCTCCGGCAACATTTACCAAGCCGAAAGCGGATCCCACTCAAAAGATTCCGCCCACACAAGACCCAAATGACATTCAAGAAGAACCATCAGCGTCATCTTGCGATCCCTGTGACCCCAACCCCAGCAGCGGTTGTTATGACTATATGTACATTATGGAATTCTGTCCTGGACTATAAGCTTTTGAGGAGGTAATTCGTGCAGAAAAACAGTAAACCCATAAACCTAAGCATAATCCTCATTGCCGGAACGTCCGTACTTCTGCTTGCCTTACAGGTTTGGGGCTTATTCCCCAATATGACAACTCCCATTGAACGCATGGAATACGCCATGCGGGATTCCTTTGTGCGCCTGCGCGGCGTGGAAGAGGTCTCTGGCGAAATCGTCATCGTAGCGATTGATGATGCCTCCTTTCAGTGGACGGGTTTGCGCTGGCCCTGGCCCCGCTCGTACCATGCTGAGATCGTGGAGCAGATCAACAAAGGCGGCGGCAAGGTCGTCGGCGTGGATTTATACCTGACAGAACCCGATGCCACTCAACCTGAGAATGATGCGTTTCTTGCCAGGTCGCTCAGTGAAAGCCTAGCCGCCGTCACCGTTTTACAGATCAGCAAAACAGACGGGCAGGGTTTCGCATCTGAAAGTATTTCTCTACCCATGGATGCCTACAAAGACACGTTTGAAGGTATCGGCAGCACAGAAGTGAAACGTGACGAAGATGCCATCGTCCGCAATGTATATGCGTACAACACCTTTCAAGGAGATTTATATTCACACTGGGCATTTGAGATCGCCAGACTCTACATTGGAGCAGAGCCTGTAGATTTCAGCAATTCGCCGGTTATGTTTAACGGTCAGGAAATTCCACTGCAAGGCACACTGCTCCCGATCTATTATGCCGGTCCAGCCGGAACCTACCCTACCTATTCGGCTTCTGACGTACACGACGGCATCACCCTCGAACAAAACCCAGATGCCTTTCGCGGCAAGATCGTGTTGATCGGTGCGACCTCCATTGCATTGCAGGATATTTACCCCACGCCTTTCTCTGCCACCCAAGCCACCCCCGGCGTGGAAATCGTTGCCAACACCATAGATACGATCCTGAACGGTAAATTCATGAATTACGCGCCGCCTTGGCTGGCGCTGCTTATTATTCTTTTTGCAGCGGGTATTGCATATGCCATCACCCAAATAAAGCGCCCTTCACTTATCGTTACATTGCTGGGCATAAGCCTTTTGGCATATTTGGCAACTGCGTTCATTTTGTTCTCAAATCAGCGCTATGTACTTCCAACCATAGCGCCCATGCTCATGCTCTTCCTTGGTGTGATATTGCCAACCCTTGAACAAGCCGTGACGCAGGAACAGGAAAAACGCCGCGTGCGCGGGTTATTCAGCCGTTTCATTTCACCCGAAATGGTGAACCAGATCATGCAAACGCAAGACCTGAACACACTCAACAAACGCGCCGAACTCACCATCATCTTCACCGACATTCGCGGGTTTACCACCCTCTCAGAAAAGCTCACGCCCGAAGGCGTGGTTGCCCTGCTCAATCCCTACCTCGAAGCCATGTCGCAAGTCATTCACAAACACGGCGGCACCGTAGACAAATACGAAGGCGATGCCATCGTTGCCTTCTTTGGCGAACCTGTGCCATTCAAAGACCACGCCATCCGCGCATTAGACGCCTCGCTGGATATGCGCAAAGCCCTGACAGAACTTAAAGAGAAATGGGCAAAAGAAGGACGCCCTAGCCAGATCGAAATGGGTGTAGGCGTGAACACCGGCGAAGTTTTTGTAGGGATGCTCGGTTCAGAGCAGCGCATCAACTACACCGTCATCGGCGATAACGCCAACCTCGCTGCTCGCCTGCAAGACCTCACCAAGGCCTATGCGTGGCCCATCCTCATCAGCGAAAGCACCTATCAAGCAGTGAAAGATGAATTTGAGACAGAACTCGCAGATTCGGTCACGGTAAAAGGCAAGACCAAACCGGTGAATGTGTACAAGGTCATCGGACGCAAAGGCGCACCGACCAGTGAAAAAATTCAAGCGTGGACGAGCGATCAGGTAAAACCCACCCACGAAAGTTAATCGGATAAAAAGAGCGAGAGAGACCCTCGCGCTCTTTTTTCGCCTCAGCCTTGAGAAAGGCTTGGTCGGGCACCCCAGCTTGGGTCTACGCCTGAGGCGGGTTCTTCATCCGTTTGTGAAGCACTTGTACCGAATTGTACAAAATAAGGAATTTTGGTATAGTTGGTTATTCCAGGTTTTTGCGAGGGCACATGAACGCGAATAAAATCCCCGATATTATTATTGGACGTTTGCCAGTTTACCTGCGGGCTTTGCAGCACATGCAAGATATGGGTTTAAAGACAACCTCATCACAAGAGTTAGGCGAGCGTGTTGGAATTTCGGCAGCTCAGATCCGCAAAGATATTTCGCAGTTTGGTGAATTTGGCAAACAAGGCACGGGCTATTCCATTGAATATCTCATCAAACAGTTACGCGAGATTCTGAAAGTAGACCGCATTTGGGATATGGTCATTGTCGGCGCGGGCGATATGGGTCATGCCGTGGCAAATTATCAGGGCTTCTCAGATCGGGGGTTTAGCATTGTCGCCATCTTTGACAACGACAAATCCAAGGTTGGTCAAAAGATCGGTCAGTTTACGATTGAAGATTCTGAAACGATGGTCAATCGTATAAAAAGCCTCGATGTAAAAATTGCCATGCTTTCGGTGCCCGCCTCTGCTGCGCAAGCCGTGGCAGACCAACTTATGCAAGCAGGAGTGCGCGCCATTTTGAACTACGCGCCCATCAGCCTGAACGTGCCGAATAATGTGAAGGTGCAATATATTGACCCGTCAACCCACCTTCAACGAATGACGTATTATTTGTAAAAAATTCTGCTTCAAAAAAGATACAAAAAGACAGCCGTCTGCGAGGCGGCTGTCTTTTTGTTTTAATCATTTTTTCCCTGTGAACTGATACAGCAGCACACTCGCTGCTACAGAGAGATTCAACGAACTGACCCGTCCGCGCATGGGCAGGGAAATGGTCACATTGCAGGCAGCGGTTTGCTCTGGGGTCAAGCCTTTTTGCTCTGTGCCCAACACCAATACCCATGGAGATTGCGGCACAAGTTTCTGATAGTCCGTATCTGCCTTGGCAGATGTACCTATCATTTGCAAGTTATTTTTCCGCGCCCACTTTACAAACTCATCAAATGAAGCCTGCACCACCGGTTTCCAGAACAATGTTCCCATGCTGGCACGGATCACGGTGGGATGATACAACTCCACGCCGCCATCTAAAATAAAAAGCCCATCTGCGTCCACGGCATCCATCGTGCGCAAGATCGTACCCAGGTTGCCCGGGTCTTGCGGCATGACCAATGCCACCAGACATTTTGCAGATTTCAAGTCATCGAAGCCAGATTGCTTCTGTTTCACCACTGCCAAAATCCCTTGCGGATTTTCCTTATCTGCAAGCGCTTCCATCACCGAAACCGATACAGGCTGAACCCGAACAGACTTTTGAATTGCACGTTCCAGCAAATCTTTGGCAAAAGCGCTTGTCAACAGGTCAGGCGCATACAAAACGGACTCCACGTCCCAGCCCGCTTCGAGCGCCTCGCCCACATGCGTAATGCCTTCAACAAGGAAGACACCAAATTCATTGCGGGCTTTCTTTTGGCGCAAAGCGCGCACATGCTTAATGAAAGGGTTGGACGTACTGGTAAGAATATCCATGCGCGAAATTGTATCCGAAATTTAGTAACAAAGAGCGTTTATACCTACGGTAATATATAATTACGCCCATGAAATTTCTTTACCTGCTGGTAATCGCCGCATTTTTCCTTTCTTCATGCCAGCCTACACCCGCCAGCCCTCCTGCTGCATTAAACACGGTCAGCATCACGCTCATCACACCGCAAGGACGGCAAACCATTCAAACCTCTGCTGCAACCGTGGGAGATGTATTGAACGAAAACAACATTCCCATTGGAACACATGACGAAGTACGCCCGCCTCTTTCTGCGCCGGTCACTGATTCTATGACCATCACCCTGATCGCCGCCCAAACCTTGACCGTGAACAACGGCGGCTCGGTCATCACCATTCAATCCACTGCGCAGACGGTTGGCGAAGCATTGGCTGAGGCGGAGATTCCGCTCATGGGTTTAGATACCAGCCTTCCGTCAGAGAATGAGCCGATCCCTGCCGATGGGCAGATTCAAGTTACCCGCGTCAGCGAATCCACTTTAGTGGAAGTTCAATCCATCCCCTTCTCTGTGGAAGAAAGAGAATCAGCCGATGTTGCGTTTGGCGAGCAGGAGATTTTGCAGAACGGCGAGAACGGAGCAGAGATGGTGCGGACGCGTATCCGTTTTGAAAATGGCGTGGAGGTAAGCCGCATAGAAGAAGAAAAAACCATCATCAAAGAACCGGTTGCGCAGATCATTGCCTATGGCACAAAGATCACGCTTTCAGAAGTTGGCGGGAGCGCGCCCTATCAATATTGGTACGCCACAGAGATGTATGCCTCGTGGTACTCTCCCTGCAATTCCGGCACAGGCGGATGTTCCTACGGAACTGCCAGCGGCGCACGCGCAGGATATGGTATCGTTGCAGTCGATTATTCGTATTATTCCTACCTCGGTGGGATGCGTGTGTACATACCCGGTTATGGTGTCGCCACCATTGGCGATACCGGCGGCGGGCCGATCATTGAAACCGCTTTTGGCGTCCCTCGCTATCAATGGATTGACCTCGGCTACGACGACAATAACATCGGCGGTTTATCCGGCTGGGTAACGGTCTATTTTCTTGAGCCTGCTCCGGCAGAAATTCCATATTTTTTCAAATAACAACATGACACGAAACCAAAAAAACATTATCACTATTCTTTCTATCGTTACGCTTGCACTGGTCGTTGGCTTGGGCTACTACGTGTACACCACGCTCACGCGGCTGGCGCAAACCCCGCTCGGACCTTCCCTGCCCTTCATGCCGCCTCAAGAAATGCCAGCTACATGGACGGCGGGTCCCATTACCCAAACCAGCACGATAGACCCATCCATCCCCACACGAACCTCCGTCCCTGCCACCCCGTCTGGTCCGCAGTGCGGCAGAACCGGCGTGATGAATCTGCTCGTCATTGGCGCCGATGCCCGTGCCGATACCTACAACTACGGTCTCGGCGATGCCATCCGACTTGTGCGGATCGACTTCTCAAAGCAAACCGTGAGCGCTCTTGAGTTTCCACGTGACTTGTGGGTGGAAATTCCACACATCGCCGATAACCTCAACGGACAAGATCACGAAAAGCTCAACCAGGCTTATCTTTACGGACAGCCTGTTTTTCTATACTGGGATGATCCCTCACAAGGGTCTGGTCTCACCGCGCTCACTCTCAACCTGAACTTCGGCGCTAAAATCGACCACTACGTCACCGTCAACATGCGGACGTTCGAAAAGATCATCAACGCCATGGGCGGCATCGAAGTAAACATCCCCAACGATGAGGTTGCAGAACAAGCCAGTCTATCAGTCGGCACGCACACCCTTAACGGCGCACAGGCATTAAAACTTGCCCGCAACCGCTCCGAAGGGATATTCAAGCGCGCCGATAATCAAAACCTTGTGTTGTGCGCGATCCGTAAAAAACTCACCAGCCCGCAGATCGTCACTCAAATCCCAGCCATGATCGAAACCTTTCGAGGCAGCATCATCACCGACCTGACCCCCGAAGAGATCGCGCAACTCTCCTGTCTTGCGCCACAAGTTTCGCCCGAAGATATTATGCTCGCCGCCTTCCCCAGCGACCTCTTCGAACAAACCCGCGTGTACGACCCCGTCTTTGAAAAACGCATCTCCGTGGTCGATGCCGATTTTGACATCCTCACCGATTTCGTCACCCGCTTTCAAGCCGGTACCTGGCCCGTCCCCTCCGCCGTCGATTCGTCTTCAGCCGCCAGCGATGAAGACGCTCCCATTATTTGCGAATGAACTATTCCTCCATCCCCCCACTCAATGCAGTTGCCGTACTCAAACGTTACGGTCTACACGCCGATAAACGCCTCGGGCAAAATTTTTTGCAAGATCCCTTTGCCCTTGAAAAAATTGCCAACGCTGCCGAAATTCAAGCGGATGACTGCGTCCTCGAAATTGGTCCCGGTCTTGGCAGTCTCACCCGCTATTTGGCTGTCTCTGCCCGAAAGGTTGCAGCGGTCGAACTGGACCGTGACCTGCTCGCCCCTCTCAAAACGGTTCTTACGCCTCATCCGAATGTGACCGTCACCCACGGCGACATTCTTGAGCTATCCATTGCCGATCTTGTAGACCAGCCCAATTACATTGTCGCAGCGAACATCCCGTACAACATCACCTCCGCCATCATCCGCCACCTGCTCGAAAGCGAGCCCAAGCCGCGCCGCATTGTACTGACCATCCAAAAAGAAGTGGCTGAACGCATCTGCGCCAAACCCGGCGATATGAGTCTGCTGGCGTTGAGCGTTCAAGTGTACGGTGAGCCGCGCCTCGCAGCGAAGATTCCCGCCGGAGCATTCCACCCCATCCCCAATGTCGATTCTGCCATCTTGCGCATCGACATCCACCCGCAGCCGCTCATCCCCGCCGAAATGCTGCCAATTTTCTTCAAATTTATTAAAGCGGGTTTCAGCCAAAAACGGAAGACCCTGCGAAACTCGCTCTCCTCTGGTCTGCACATCAAACCCGCCGATGCCGAAACCCTGCTCAATACTGCAAATATAGACCCCATGCGCCGCGCAGAAACATTATCCATTGAAGAATGGCACCAGCTCTGCATCACAAAATAGTACCAACGTCCCTCTCAAACAAGCTATTAACACCCTAAACTTATGTCATAATAATTTAGAGAACAAGGAGAGAGTATTATGTTAAAGAGAAAAAAGTTTTTATTTATGTATCTTGTGGCAATTGTCGTAATTTTTGCGTGCAACCTGCCCGGCGGCGCCCCGCCCGAAACCGAAGAACCCGATCTTGAATTGACGATCACTGCGCTTGCAAATCAGGCTGCCCAGGCAACGACTGGCAACACGTCACCGCAAGAAACTGCCACCCCTGAATTTACCCCCACGCCCGGAGCCACCTCAACCCCTTCTGTGCCGCAGGTATCAGTCAGCACAAACACAAATTGCCGTGTCGGTCCTGGTGTGGTCTACGACCTGGTTGACTCGTTGCTTATTGGACAAACCGCAGAGGTTGTTGGTAAAAATTCCGGTGTTCCCAACTATTGGGTTATCAAACGCATAAACGGTTCTGGCACTTGCTGGCTTTGGGGCGAATATGCTACTGTGAGCGGCAACACCTCCAACCTGCCAGAATACCCCGTTCCGCCCACCCCCACACCTTCACCAACGCCCACAGCAACTGCCACCGCCACACCGTCGGCTCCGGCGCCTGTCACCAACGTCACCATGGATATGGCATGTCCCAACGCAATTCATTCAGGAACCTTGAAGTGGGAAGATAAGTCTAACAATGAGGATGGCTTTAATATTTATATCAACAATACGCTGGTCGCCAGTATTCCAGCGAATAGCAACTCATACATTGTAGCCATCGCTCCGGGCGGTCCATTCCTACCCGGAATCGCCTCCAAATTTGAAGTGGAAGCCTTCAACGGTGCTGGGAAAGCCGCAAAAGTAAGTGTAGCCAAGGGCTGTCCGTAAAACTTTTCCATAATCAATAAACAAACGTTCTGCAAGATGCACTTTGCGGAACGTTTGTTTTGTATAATCCATACACCATGCCTACTTTTCAAACTCCACAAGCTATCCTTATCCCTGATGAGGCGAGGAGTAATGCAGCGAAATTTGCGCAAGCAGTAACCAATACTGTCAACTATAGCGACAGCAATCAATCAGCAAAAACAAAAATTCAAGATGATCATTTTGTCTCCAAACTTGGCGAAGAGGCGGTGCGGATCCTCTTTCAGAGCAGGGAATGCCAGGTGGAAGGACCAGACTACGGCGTGTATGAGGCGCGGCGTAAATCCTGGGCAGCGGACTTGAAAATCAACGGGTTGGATGTAGCAGTCAAAACCCAGCGTCGATCCGCTGCCAATCGCTATGGGCTTTCGTGGACATTTCAAGACTCTCCTGAACGCCGTGACCCAATTTTAGATACGCCGGATGCCTGGGTATGTTTGGTGGTGCTTGAAGACTTGAAAGAAGAAACGGAGTGTTTGGTTTATCCGTTACGGAAAATAAAACAGCTTCTCTTTGAGCCACCGCGTTTGGCAAAACTTAGCGGCAAGAAACAAGCTGTGTATTTAGAAACACTGATAAAACATGGCATTATGGAATAAAAAAGTCCCGCGAATTTTTCGCGGGACTTTAATCGTAAATCACCAATCGTCAATCAAAAATTGACTTAGGTTCCCTCTTCCCAAGAGTTGAGGTAGTGATGCTGCTCGGGGGTAAGGATGTCGATCTTGACGCCCATGGCTTCGAGCTTGAGGCGGGCGATTTCGTTGTCGATCTCGGTCGGAACAGAGTAGACCTTCTTTTCCAGCTTATCAGCATTCTTTGCCATGTATTCGGCAGAGAGTGCCTGGTTCGCGAAGGACATATCCATCACGGAAGCAGGATGACCTTCAGCCGAAGCGAGGTTGATGAGGCGACCTTCGCCGAGGATGTTGATCTTGCGACCATCTTTGGTGGTGTACTGATCGACGAACGGGCGGACGAGGTTGGGTTCGCCAACGCTCATAGCAGCCAGTGAAGGGATGTTGATTTCCACATTGAAGTGACCAGAGTTGGCAACCAAAGCGCCGTCTTTCATCACTTCAAAGTGATGCTTGTCAAGCACGTTCAAGTCGCCGGTGACGGTGCAGAAGATGTCGCCGATCTTGGCGGCTTCGACCATCGGCATGACCTGATAGCCATCCATCACCGCTTCGAGCGCCTTCATCGGGTCGATTTCGGTCACAATGACCTGAGCGCCCATGCCGCGTGCGCGCAAAGCAAGACCACGCCCACACCAGCCATAGCCAGCAACGACGAAATTCTTGCCAGCCAACAAGACGTTTGTAGCACGGATGATACCGTCCACGGTGGATTGACCGGTGCCGTAGCGGTTATCGAACATGTGCTTGGTGAGTGCATCGTTCACGGCGATGACCGGGAATTTGAGCACTTTGTCTGCTTCCATCGCCTTGAGGCGGATGACGCCAGTGGTGGTCTCTTCGGTACCGCCAATGACGTTGGCAAGCATCTGCTTGCGTTCGGCTTCGCTCAGGCTTTGTGCCCAGGCAGCAAGGGAAGGCTCAAGTTTTTCGAAGCGTCCCATTTCGATAAAGAACAGGGACGAAACGAGATCGGCGCCATCATCCTGGGTCATATGGGGGTTGTGTTCAAGTGCGGCGCGGATATGTTTAAAGTAAGTGACTTTGTCTTCGCCTTTGACAGCGAAAACAGGGATTTCGTAATTGTTCACCAAAGCGGCAGCAACGTCATCCTGGGTGGAGAGCGGGTTGGAAGCGGTGAGAACAATATCCGCACCACCTTCCTGAAGGGTAATCATCAGGTTCGCAGTTTCGGTGGTGACGTGCAAACAGCAGGAAAGGCGCATGCCCTTGAGAGGTTTTTCCTTCTTAAAGCGCTCGCGGATGGAACGAAGTACGGGCATCTCGCGTTCCGCCCAATCAATACGGCGGCGTCCGCCTTCTGCCAGTTGAATATCCTTAATATCGTAATTGTTCATTTATTTCTCCTTATTTTTCTTGGTTAGACACATCGGTAAATTTACCAATGTACAAAATTATTACTTCAACAACGCATCCAATTTTCCGCCATCATCAAAATGATTGCGAAAACGCTGAACAAAATTTTCACGGGTATACGAATGGTTCTGAGTGCCACGCTGTTCGAGACAGTATACTGCCGAAAGTGAGCCGATCTCACCGCACAACTTCCAATCGAAACCGTGTGAATAACCGGCTAAAAACCCGCCTCGGAAGGCATCGCCAACACCGGTTGGGTCAACAACCTCTTCTTCAGGTACGGTAGGGATGTGAACAGCATTTCCGTCTGAGTACAGATCGGCGCCGTCTTTGCCGCGGGTAATGACCAAAACCTTTACATGGCTGAGAATTTGATCCAAACTCCAACCGGTTTTCTTGGAGATCAGACCAAACTCATAATCATTACAAAAGAGGAAGGTGGCGCCTTCCATGTCACGTGCGAGTTCTTCACCTTCCAAACGTAATACCTGTTGGCTGGGGTCATACAGGTAGGGAATACCCAACTCGCGGCATTCTGCCGGGAATTTCATCATCGCATCCGGCGAACTGGGAGAGACAATGACGAGGTCAGGCTTCTTCTCTAAATCCTTGAGAGATTGTGTAGCAGAGTGTGCCATCGCACCTGGATAAAAAGAAGCGATCTGAGCCGAAATCTTATCTGTTGTCGCAAAGAACGAGGCGGTGAAAACCCCGGGAACAACCTGCATCAAAGATGTATCCACGCCCTTCGCATCCAGCCATTGACGATAGTCGCCAAAATCTTCGCCGACAGTCGCCATCACGCGCGGCTTGTGTCCGAGCAGCGCCATGGTGTAAGCAATATTTGGCGCGATACCGCCGCGCTGTTTCGACATGCCATCTACAAGAAATGAGAGGCTGATCGACTCCAAACGCTCAGGGAGAATTTGTTCCTTGAAATGACCGGGGAAGGTCATCAAGTAATCATACGCAACAGAACCAGTGAGTAAAATATCCATGTATAACTCGCAGAAAAAGGCGCACTCTTACGAGTGCGCTTGGGATGCTAACGACGCGAGTTTATCATGGCGTGCGCAGGTTGTAAAGTTTTCAAACTCGCTTTTTTTACAACCTGCGCAGAGTTTTATTGCTTGATCTCAGTCCATAACTCGTCGTACAAAGACAAGGCAGCACCAAGGTCGATCACTTCGTGCCCTTTAGCAAATTCTTCTGCCGGGGTGTTGGTGATAGGAGAGGCGAAATACGGCTCATATACATCGGGATGATTGATCTTTGCAAATTCGAGGGCGGCTTTGTTCGGGTTGGTGTAGGGATAGTCCACCAGCGTCAGCCAGTTGGTATCGCCCTGCAATAAGTAATTGAACCAGGCGTAGGCAGCATCACTATGAGCTGCGGTCGGAGAGATTCCCATACCATCGTAGAAGATGATCGAGCCTTCTTCCGGGAAGACATACTCAAAGCGCGGATCTTCACTTTGGGTTAGAAAGGCTTCACCATTCCAAACAATGCCCAGGTCTACATCTCCTGCCACAAGCGGAGTTTTTGGACTATCGCTATCGAAAACGCGGATGTTCGGCATCAACTCCAGTAACTTTTCTTTGGCTTCTGCCAAATGAGCCGGGTCTGTATCGTTCACGTCATAGCCCAGTGTCAATAAAGCTGCCCCGATCACTACGCGGCTGTCATCCACAGCTACAATGCGACCTTCATATTCGGGGCTCCACAGATCTGCCCAAGAGGTCGGTGGCGTACTGACAGTTTCGGTATTGTAGATGATCGCTTGCGTACCCATTTGGTACGGAACAATATAATTATTTGCATCGCCATACGCAGCAGTTAGATTGGAATCCAAATTGACTTCATTTGGCAGGCGGGTCATGTCCAACTCTTGCAGCAAGCCTTCACGGATCAAGACCCCGATCATATAGTCACTGGGGTGAATGACATCATAAGGGTTTACATCGGCGCCCAATGAAACCTTTGAATACAACTCTTCGTTAGACGAAAAATAATCGACATTCACTTCCACGCCGTAGACCAGCCCGAAACAATCAAAAATATCCGCGGGCACATATTCCGTCCATGTAAAGATATTTATCTTTTTGCTTTCAAATTCAATCGGCGGGTTGGGCAGGGGACAAACAAACCCGCTGGACGTAACGAGCTCTTCCGAAGCAGTGGGCTCGCTTTTCGCGGCGCAGGCTGTCAGAACGATCAACAGCACGCTCGACAAAATCAACCGAGCCAAACGATGGATTTTGTAGTGTGTGTTCATATTTCTCCTTAATTGACATTTTTATAGCCTTGCATCGGCGTGACACCGCGACAAGGCATGGGATAACGTGCAAAAAGGATTATAGTGCATCCAACTCACTCACACAACATTTCAGATTTTATGAGAACCGGCTCAAACCTCGCTTGACGCTGATTCTGTTTACCAGTATAAAAACAGGATGAAGACCACCCGCCTCCTACTCGGACTTTTGATTTCCGTTTCCCTGATTGCCTGCTCCACACTAAAAAATCTTCCTGCCATCCCACCCGGTTGGACGGTTACTCCCAGCCTGACAGCCACGCCCGCAGCAACTGCCACACCAAGCATTACCCCCACTCCCCAAATCGCTGCCCGTGTGAGCGAGGGCGACAAGGCATTCTTCAACGGCGACTACGAAACAGCGCTGCTTCATTATGAAATTGCCCTGCAAGACTCCCCCGACCCGTTCGTGCGCGCCTCTGCCTTCTGGGGCGAAGCAAGAATCTATTACGCGGGGCGTCGATATAACGAAACCCTTGCAGCCCTGCAAACCATCATTACCGAATACCCACAAGCGCCGCAATATGGGCAGGCGTATTATCTTCAAGGCTTTGTATATTACAAACTGGAGAATTACGCCGCCGCAGCAGACTCGTGGCAAAACTACCTCAATCTGCGCCCCGGTTTGTTAGATGCGCATGTTCAAGAACTACGCGGAGATGCTCTCTACAACGCGAATATCGATACAGCCGCGCTAACCGCCTACACCGCAGCCATTCAGGCAGATGCGCTAGGCGACGACACCATCCTCGATTTAAAAGTAGCCGCCACTCAGGCAAAACTCGGCAACTACGAAACCGCCATCGAGCTATATGATGGCATCATTGGGCGAGCTTCCAGCGATTACATAAAGGCTCAGGCGTTGTATGAGGCTGGGCTTGCGAATCAGGCTCAAGGTCAAAATGCCGAGGCGGTGGAGCGGTTTCGCTATTCCATTGAACATTATCCCCTGTCTTATTATTCATATCTTAGTCTGGTCGCTCTGCTTGATGCAGGCGGAACCGTCAGTGAATTGGATCGTGGATTGGTGGATTATTTCGCCGGGCAATATGCTGTCGGCATTGCCGCCTTTGACCGCTACCTGCAAAGCAACCCTATAGACCACGATGGCACAGCTTATTACTATCGCGCGCTAAGCAAAAGCAGCCTCGGTTTTTATGATGAAGCCATCGCAGACTATGAAATTTTTATTTCAAATTATTCTGCACATACCCGCTGGAGCGACGCCTGGGGTGAAAAGGCTTTTCTTGAATGGGCGCAAAAGAACGATTACAGCAAAGCCGCTGAAACTTTATTGAAGTTTGTAAGCCTTTCCCCGAACGCATCGCAAGCCTCTGAATACTTAATGAGTGCGGCACGCATTTACGAACGCGATGCCCAATATGATAAAGCCATTGAGACGTGGGGGCGCGTGATGTTGGAGTACCCGGGCTCACAAAGTTCATCTTACGCAGGGTTTCTTTCCGGTATTGTGGAATACCGCCGAGGCAACTTACAACCCGCATTGGATTATTTCAAGCGAAGTCTCGCGCTTTCCGTCAATGGAGAAGACAAGAGCCGCGCGTTGTTATGGATCGGCAAAGCCTATCAAGCTCTGGGGCAGCAAAATTCTGCTGAAGATGCCTGGCGCGAAGGGCAAAACCTTGCACCCGGCAGTTATTACAGCGAACGTGCGCGCGAACTGCTTCAGGGAAAAGCCCCATTTACACCGGCTGCATCTACAAACCTGTCTTTTGACCCCGCAAAAGACCGTGTGGATGCCGAAGTGTGGATGCGCCTGACCTTCAATCTTAGCGATGATGTAAACCTTGCTAATTTGGGAAAACTTGCCTCTGACCCGCGCATCATTCGCGGGAATGAATTTTTACAACTGGGTGAGTTTGACAACGCCCGCCTTGAATTTGAAAACTTGCGGTTGGAGTTGGAAACCAATGGCGATGCTGTAAATAGTTTTCGGTTGGCAAATTATTTGCTCGACCTCGGCATGTATCGCTCCGCGATATTTGCCGCCCGTCAGGTATTGACGATTGCCGGACTGGACGAGCACACAGAATCCATGATGGCTCCGGCTTACTTTAGCCGCGTACGGTATGGATTGTATTATTCAGACCTGATCATCCCAAATGCACAAGCCAGAGAATTTGATCCTTTATTCATTTACAGCGTCATACGGCAGGAAAGCCTTTTTGAAGGATTTGTTCGCTCCAATGCCGGTGCGCATGGATTAATGCAGGTCATCGCACCCACAGGGCAGCAACTTGCTTCTGAGTTGGGAAAACCACCCAACTATACCGAAGAAGACCTCTACCGTCCTTACGTTAGCGTCATGTTTGGAACATACTACCTGGCTAAAAACCGCAGCCTGCTGAACGGCGACCTTTACGCAACCCTCGCCGCCTACAACGGCGGACCCGGCAATGCCCTTGCCTGGCAGGAACTTGCAAATAACGACCCAGACCTCTTTCTCGAAAGTGTTCGCTTTGAAGAGACACGCAACTACATTCGAGGCATTTACGAGATATACGCCGTTTACAGCCGGTTGTATGCGAATGGCACACAACCATAAAAAATAAATAGAGCATAAAACGGAGCAAAGAATTCCGTTTTATGCTCTATCAGGGTTCGGCTTTAAAAAGATTTTTTTTAATCCATATATGCCACAATGCGTTGATGAGCAGTCGCAACATCCATATCAAGGATAGAGAGTAATTTATCCCTGCCCGCTTCACCTGCCACTACATCTACGCGGGTTCGGGGCACACCAAGAACCTCTGCAATAAAAGCGACCAATTCAGCATTCAACTTATCTTCCGTTACCTCGCCCGAAAGATGCACCTTGATCGTTCCGTCATTCAATACTCCGGCAATCTCATTCCGGCTTGCGCGGGGGGTAACCCGCACCGCTAAAGCAGAGCCGCGTTTACCATCATGCAAAACATATTCTCTGGACATTTTTCACCTCACTATAGAGATCGTAAAAGAATGGAAACAAACTGAATCAGCAGGATCAAGATCAAAGGACTAAAGTCCAAACCACCCGCAGACGGCATCGTACTGCGGATTGGGTTTAAAAACGGACCCACAATACGCTCAAGCGCTTCGCGCACCGGATGAAACGGCGGCAAAAAGAAAGATAGAATCGAATTTGCCACAACCACCCACGTAAAGAACTCAAGCAAAAGAACAAAAAGTGAAATAACTGCGTTACTACTCATGGATGCTCCAGGTTATTGATACGATCTTGAACCAACGATCTCCGTACCCACACGTACAAATGTTGCGCCCTCTTCAACCGCCACCTGATAATCTGAACTCGTCCCCATCGAAAGCTCCGAAAAATCCGCTTGCGGGAACTGCCCTTTCAAAAATTGCTGTAAACGATACGCCTTTTGAAAGTAAGGACGGGAAGATTCAGCACTCTCACCCAATGGCGGCATAGACATGACTCCGCGTACCTGCAAATTTGGCAAAGCCAGAATTTGTGCAACTTCCTCAGGTAAACTCTGCCAACTCGTTTCATCTGAGGCTTCCCAGCCGCCTTTGCTTTCCTCGCCGCCCACGTTGAACTCAAGCAGCACAGGCAACACGTTGCCAGCTTCTGCACAAAAACGGTCGAGCCGTTTGGCGAGTTTCAGGCTGTCTAATGAATGCATAAAGTTAAAGTTCGCAGCTACGAGCGCCGCCTTTCGGCTCTGCACATGCCCGATCATGTGCCATTCTACCGCAGAACCATATTGCAAAGATTGGATTTTCGTAACACCCTCTTCGGCATAATTCTCACCAAGGAGAACCGCCCCCGCATCAATTACCGCCTGCACCACCTCCACGGGCTGCGCCTTGGTTACAACAACCAATTTCACCGCCTCAGGAGTGCGCCCCGCTTTTTTAGCGGAGGATGCAATTCGATCCAGCGCCCTCAAATATCGTTCACGGATGGATTTTATCAATTCGCTCATATCCAAATTTTACCCCGCCTCTTCATTGACCTTCAACCTGATTCAGCAATTTGAGCTTATCAAAGCGGATAGCTTTTCAGCCCCGAAAAAATACCTACACCATCGCCAGCAACGTTCCAAACCGACCGGTCTTGCCTTTTTCGGCTCGGTGCGAATACCAGTCGTCCAAATGACTGGCTGTACACAAGCCGGAGATCTGAATTTGCTCCACGCCCATGCTTCGCAATTGCAGTGCGTTTGCAGTCCACAGGTCGAGGTATATTTTGCCTTCTCGAACTTGAATCACCTGGTCGGTATCTTTGCCATACTTTGCGCGGAATTGGGCTGCCACCTCTTCGCCCACCTCGTATTGTCCTACACTAATGGAAGGACCGATCCCAGCGATCACATCACTGGGATTCGAACCATAGCGTTCCTGCATCGCTTTGATCGAAACTTCTGCCACGCCTTTCACGGTTCCCATCCATCCGGCGTGCGAAATACCGATCACATGTTTTTTTGGATCGTGAAATAACAGGGGAACGCAATCTGCGAAGCGCATGAAGAGGGTCACTTCAGGGTTGTCGGTAAAGATGATGTCGGCTTTTTGCACTTCTTCGTTTAATGGGCGTGGATTATCAGCGTAGATAATATCTGTGCCGTGGACCAGCCATACGTCATGTAAAGAGGCGGGGTCGCGTCCAAGCACATTGAACACCTTCATCCGATTCGCTGCCACGCGGGCGGGATCATCCCCAACCGAAATGCTCAAATTCAACGAAGTCCACGGGGCAGGGCTTATGCCACCCCGACGGGTTAAGACAGCATTGAGAATATTTTTAGGGAAGATATCGAACTGGTAAAAGCGCAGCCCGTCTTTTTCTGTAAATGACATTACTCGGAGACCTCAATGACCGCTGATTTTTTGATGTAATACTGGCGGGTGTCGTTCATGGATTCTTCGATGTTGGGGTAAGCAAACCAGGCAGTAAAGAATCCGAAGAATGCGCCGGTAAGCACACGCAGGTAGGGGGTGCTTTCGCGGTACGGCAGGATGCTTGAGAGCCAGTCCCAATTAAATTGGCTGAAGAGTTGGGAGAAGCCATCCAACCCAACGGGGGCAATGGCGAGCAGCAGCCAAAGCAGCCAGGGCAATGATTTAAGTTTGCGTCCGGTTACGCTATAAATAATACCGAAGATGAAAATTGCGAAGTAGATCGCAAGGTCTCTTTCGCATAGGGCGGTCTTGTAACCAACGGTTGCATCGCCAATATAATTCCGTGCATCGAAGCGGCTCATGCTGTATGGGTCACTGACGTTAACAATGCCTGTGGCTTCTTCAAAAGTTTTGTAGCCTTCCATTTGGGCTTCTGCCGCCGGGTAAAAGGGTTGTTCGCCAAAAAGAAAGAAGGAGCGAAAACCGAATTGGTGACAGAGCGGTTTGTAAACCCGATAAATGATGTTGGCGGGGGTTTCCCAGCCTATGTACATAAATGTCGGCGCGAGCAGGGGCAGACCGGCATAAAAAAGCATGAATAGATTCAAGAGAAGCAGGTAGCGTTTGGCGATCCAGAAAGAAATTCTATCGCCGCGTGTGAGGGTTTTACTTTTTTTCATTTTATAGTTGTAAATAGGGTCGTCGAGGGTTTCGAGTTGGGTTTTTCGGTCGGAGGCGGCTCCGAGCGTGATCTGTAATTTTTGGCGGGAGATGGGCGCTTGCAGCGTGTAGGGACCTATTTCTACAACGGGGATGATCTCCTTGTATTTTTCGTAGAGGGCGGAATCAGATTCAATATCTATTTCTGCCAACCGGTGCGGATGTTGTGTTTGCAGGTCTTTCAGGTCGGCTTTTACTTCATCGCACAACTTGCAATTCTTTTTCGTAAAAATAGTTACATTAAGCATAAACATCTCCCGTATGAAACAATAATCCCGCAGGGAATTTTTTTCAGCCTGCGGGATTATGATTATTTTTTGTTTTACAAACCGAAATCAATGAAGAAAAACTGTCCTTGCTGGGCAATGGTCTCAAAAGTGCCCGCGAACAGCATAAAACCGATAATAACCAGGATCACACCCATTGCAATTTCCACGTAGCGCATGGTCTTGTTGTACTTTCGAAGAATGGTCGTGACCCAGCCAATGCCGAGAGCAGCAAGCAGGAATGGGATGGCGAGCCCAGCCGAATAGAAGGACAGAAGCGCCGCGCCCTGAGAGATCGAGCCGCCATTGATGGCGAGGGTCAAAATCGCGCCGAGCACGGGACCGACACAGGGAGACCAGCCCGCCGAGAAGAAGACGCCCATCATGGCAGAGGAGAGATAGCCGAGTTTTGCATCGGGGGCTTTTTGCACACGGGTATCGTAGGCAAGGAAGGGGATGTGGAATACCCCGATCATGTGCAAACCAAAAACGATAACGACCGCGCCGCCAATTTTAGCCAGCCAGTAACGCAGGTCGTAAAGCAAGCCGCCCGCAAAAGAAGCCGCTACACCCAGCAGAACGAACACAACGCTAAAGCCGAGCACAAAAGCAAGCCCATGTGAGAAGGTAACCCAACGGCTCGGTTTTTCGCCGGGAGCGGTGTTCCCCGCTGCAATGCCGCCCAAATACCCAACATACGCGGGAACAAGCGAGAATACACAAGGCGAAAGGAAGGATGCCAAACCCGCAAGAAAGGCAAGCCAGACGGTAATGTTGGAAATATCCATGATGATTCCTTTTAGAATACAGTTTCGTACGAATTGATGATCGTGCCGTGGTCGGGTAATTCGCGGCGTTCTTCGCTGGTAACAAGGGAAACGTATGGGCTGGTCCAGCGGAAGATCCACTTAGCATCTTCATTTTTTACATTGACACAGCCGTGAGACTTTCGTTCACCAAAAGCATTGTGCCAAAAAGCGCCATGAATAGCCACCCCGCCCGAAGCAATAAAAGTACACCACGGCACAGCCGGTGTGGAATATCCGGAACCTTCATTACCAGCCGTCATATTCTTTGAGATGATCTTCCAATAGGTCATCAAAGTTCCCGCGGGCGTTGCAAATGTATCCACCACTTCACCGGTAACGGGGTCGTAACGTTTGCCGGATGAAATTTGACAATAATAAACTTCACGTCCACCTTCGAAGCAGGTGAGAGTTTGATAATCCAGATCAATGGAGATGGTCTTTTCGTTCGGGTCAACATCCGGGCTGATCGGGGCGACATCAGCATCGGTGAGAATTTTGAAGCCCGCGCCATCTCCCCAGAAAAATTCGCCGTAATCGCCGTAGCCATACCCATGTCCACTGGCGCCTTCATTCCAGCGATACTCAGGGAAGCCGTTATTCGTACGAACCTGATCGATCCAGACCACCTGCCCATAATACAGGCGCGGCGGGAAGTTATAACTAATATGGTCTTGCAGCCACGGCGAGGCAACAACCCCTTCGTGGGCAATATCAATATACGGCACGGTCACTTCCGCCCAAAAACCCTGCCCATTGGGGAGTTCAGTCACGGGTGTATTGGGCAAATTGCGGGTCGGCTGCACAATGGAACCATAAACATATCCATTGGGAGTTTCTACATATTTTTGGTTCTGCAAACCATAAAGCACTTCACCAACCACTTCACGATTCCATTCCACCAATGTATCGGCAGCCAGCCTGCCAACTGAATTGTTGTAAATCGTATTATTCGTAGGCGAACTGCGAATATCCACATCTGGCTCACAGACGCGCCCAATAATTTCACTGCCAGGGAACTGCGGCAGGCGTTTGGGCTGACTGAAAATGTCCCAGCGATAGTCAATCTCAAATGCAGTAAGCGGACGAGACAATGGGCGGAAAGCCATGGCGCCCACCCCCAACCCTGCCAGTTTTATAAAATCGCGCCGCGAAAGATATTTTCTCATTTTTTCACCTGAGTTAAAAAGTAGGTCACGCTTATAGCGTGACGGTCACGTTGTAAGCGTGACCTACAAAGGAATTACTACAAAAGTTTATAAAGATAAGCATACCTGCAAATAAAAACAGCGTCAACTGCACGGTGAGAGGGAGATTAAATCGTAAGATAATCTTCCAACGCCTTCAGGCAATTCGCACTCAACTTGTGCCCCACCTCGTCCTCGCAATATGTGATCGAAGCCCCAGCCTGCTCCAGCAGCCCCATCGAAGCACGTGCGCGATCCACCGGAACCATTTTGTCCTGCGTACCATGCGCCACAAAAACATGCTTGCCGGTCAAAACACGGTTTTGGATATATGCCTCCAAACCAGAGGGAGCAAAGCCCGCCAACACTCCCATTTTTTGAACACGCTGCGGATACAACATCCCCAGCACATTGACCATTGCCCCGCCCTGACTGAATCCAATCGCATCGAATTGCTGCGCCTCAATCTTAATTGAAGCGGCGTACTCATCCCAAACTTTTATCAACGCCTCAGCCGATGGCTGAAGAGCATCCAAGCCGGGGCGCTTATGCACATTTAACTGCGCCTCTTCAATCGTCAGCGGATTGGGTCGCCAGGAAAAGCCCTGCGGGTTGGCAGGGTGCGGCGCGCGCGGAGCGATGATGTAATACTCTGGCGAAAAGCGGCGGGCAAAGACCCACATCGAGTTCTCGTCGCCGGTCAAGCCGTGGACCATGAGCAGCAGCTTCGGGTTTGGGGTTTGAGCCGGGCGGACACGCAGCGTCCAGCCGTTAAATTCAATCGTTTCCGTTGTCGTCTGAGTTTGCACGTTTTACGATCCAATCCATTCCAAAGATAATGCCAAAGACCAAGCCGATGGGCAAGAACATACCAAGGATGCAAAGCAAACCAGATACCGCCGCGCCAAAGCCATAGATCCACCAGATCAGCCCAAGACCGACAATAAAAAGCAGCAGAACCGCGCCAACAGCGATCTGAATATTTGTATCACGCATGTATTTGCGAAGATCACGGGTCATTTAATGGCTCCTAAAACACGACGGTTGAGATTGGCAGCCCATGAAGTTTTGCGTTTGAGTTCGGGTAAGACTTCTTCCAATGCCTGCTCACCCAATTGAGCGATCTCTTCCACCGTCACACGATCCAACAAATTAATATGATGCACATCCGGGCGGACGAGGATTTCGGGTTTATCCACCAACAAGCGCAGATGCGCCACATACCGGCTGGAAGCATCCACCGAGCGCAGGAAGATATCCAACGATTGCGCCAGAGAAACCCGTTGCAGGCTTTCAGCAATGGTACGCGGGACGATACTCGGAATAGGCAGGTTATATGTTTGAAGCGGCTTATCAATCGGGTCATTCAAGACCACGGCTACTACAGGGAGGTTTGGTGAGAGCATTCGTGCCACTGTAACAGGGACGGGATTTAATACGCCGCCATCCATCAAATTCCAATCATTGATGGTCTGAACCGGAAAAATGCCCGGCAAGGCAATGGTGGCAAGGACGGCATCTTTCAAACTGCCTTTGTTGAGAATGACTTCGCCGCCGCTGTTAATATCCACGGCAGTCACCGCACAGGGAATGCGGGTTTCGGCAAAGGTTTTTGTACCCACCACTTTATCCAATAATTGGCGGACGCCCGCCAGCCCAAGCAGAGAGGGTCCATCCTGCGGGGTCCGCCCATAAAGCGCTTTCTGATCCACTGATTCAAAAATCGCTTGAATCTCCCTGGGTGAATAACCAATTGAGTACAAAATCGCAACCAAGCCGCCAAAACTTGTTCCGGCAACCGAGCGGATCTTGTATCCTTCTTTTTCAAGGCGGCGAAGTACGCCAATGTGGGCATTGCCCTTTGCGCCTCCACCACCCAACGCCAATGATATTTCCATTCAGTTTATTACCTTTCGATGTCTTTCAAATAAATAGATACGATAAGCTGGAATTTTCGTACTTTTTATAAATTAATTCCCCGGGTCACGAATGAGCCAAACCGCCATCCCCGCCCCTACAAAAGCGGCGACAATCAATATCACAACCAGCAGGCGGGAAGAAGTCGATTTCGAAGATGTTTTTTCTTCTTCTATAGGCGCAATCGTTTGAGTGGGTTGAGTTGGGACAATGGTTTCTACCACAGCAACAGTTGGCATCAACGTTTCGGTGACGGGCAATGTTAATGTTGCCTCTACCGTTGGCAAAGCCGATTGAGTCGCACCGGTCATTACCAGAAGTTCCTGCCCTTGATATACGGTTGAATCTTCGCCGAGGTTGTTCAAGGCTTGGATATTCTTGATAGTCGTGCCATATTCAATGGCAATACTCCATAATGACTGCCCATATTGCACCTTGTGAAATACATTGCCTTCAGGGTTGGGCGTATTCAAAGTGACAGGAACCATGAATTGACTGATCCCCGCATCGCCACTTGATGGAACGCTGGTAAGGACAGATGAGGCGGCTTCTTGCTGCTGACCAGAACTGGTGACTGCGGCGGTATCCACCGCGTAATAATACGAATCACCCGATTGCGAAACACCTGCGCCGATGTGCGAGAAATTCCCTGAAAGCATGGTGTTCATGTGCTGGGCGTCTGCCCAAGCAGCGGGCACACCGTTCCAATCGAGCGGACCGTAGGTGTTGAGAATATTCTCTGAGCGAAAACCACCCAGAGAAAGGTCACCTGCAAGGGGGAAACCCAGGTTGAGCAATTGCTGGGTGTAGGTTCCGCTTGGACGGGAGTGGGTTACGATGCCGGTTGCCGCCATGTAATCGGCTTGTGATTGCGCGGTCTGCATCAAAATGGAGTGCATAACCAGCGGAGCCAGTCCATTTGCGATGCGCAAATTATTCACCACCTCCACCAGTTGAGAAGGTGTGGTGATCGCCACACGCGCGGGCGCGGCATGGGCATTTTTTGGAGTAAGCCATAAAAGCGCCAACGCCAGCGCAAAAGGTAGTACGAGTATTTTTTTCATTTCAATATTTTTTTCAACGCTTTCAACAGACGATCCATATCCTTGCGGGAATTATATCCCTGCACCGAGAGGCGGATTAATTTCCACTCATTCCACTCAATGACGGGAATTTCAATATTGAATTCGTTGAGTAGGCGCGCCTTAAGCGCGGGGAGGTCAGTATCCGCTGGCAGTGTGGCAACGATCATTTGGGCGAACCAAGCATCAGGGTCGGGATGAAGCGGGGGGAGTCCTGTGAGATCATGGAGCCTTGTCCACGTTTCTACTGCCAGTTGATGAGAGGCGGCTCGGACTTCATCCCAGGCTTGTTCCTGTTGAAATTGAATTGCCTTCGGGACGGTGAGAAATGCGGCAACATCCCGTGTGCCCCACCATTCGTGATGGTCAATGAACGTTGAGTCGCCGGGGGTGATGGCTTCGTACCCCCAGGAAACGACAAGCGGTTTGAGCAGGTGTTGTTTTTCGGGATGAGCATACAAAAAGCCTGCACCCTTTGGGGCACACAGCCATTTGTGAAGGTTGCCGCCGTAAAAATCTGCGCCCAGTTCGTCGAGGTTAAGCGGAATCTGTCCCGCCACATGGGCGCCGTCGATGACGGTGAGAATTCCTTTTGCCTTTGCGCGTTGAATGATTTCTTTGACGGGAAAGATCGTTGCCGTGGGCGAGGTGATGTGGCTGAGAAAAATGACGCGGGTTTTCTCGGTAACGCCCTGCCAGAACGATTCGATAAAAGCCTCGTGTGAGGTCAGGTCTACCGGTTGGTTGCGGTAGGTGAAACCTTTTTCGGTGGAGAGAAAACGCCAGGTGCGGTCGAGTGCGCCGTATTCATGGTTCGAGGCGAGCACTTCATCCCCTGCGCCGAGTTCAAGTGAACGCGCCACAATATTTAGAGAGATGGTCACATTTTGGGTGTAGATGAGGTTTTGCGCGCTCGTACCAAGGTAAGCGCCCAATGCCTCACGCGCGGTGCGCATCAGGTGTGGGTAACGCACGCCAAGGAATTGAACCGGCTGACGCTCCAATTCGCGCTGCCAACGCTGATATTCTTTGAAGACCGGTTTTGGGGTGGCTCCGAAAGAGCCGTGATTTAGAAATGTTATTTTTGGGTCGAGCAGGAAGTGTTTTGCCAATTTTTTCATTTGGCAATTATATAATACACATCCTTTCGATCAATTCCTTGAGTTTACAGGCTGCGATGCGGCAATGAGTTTTTCAAAAGCAGCCCCATCCACACCTTTTATTGCTTCCAAAACCTCCATGGTTAGTCGAATGCCCTCCCGATCTAATGCCTGCTCCGGGTTTTCCATCAGGCTTTTTACAAAATCTTTATCTGATAATATTTTTTTCTCCAGTAGATCAAATTCTTTTTGCTTCATTATTGTCCTCAATTCTTTGAATAGGCAGCGAATTAATCTTGTTCAACCAGGTCGCACTCTCTTCCAGGGGATTCTTCGTCCCTTCGGGGCAGACCACCCACGATGCAAATGCTTTGCGCTCATCCAGCGTCATAGAGATAAACGCAGCGCGAGAAATCAACTTGAAGCGGGCTGCCATATCTGCCGCCAGGTTATATTCGCTCAACGCCAGGTCTGGGTCTTCAAACACAGCATCTGCAAAAAGAGCTTCATTCATCATTCGCATTAAAACAATATTGACCGTCGATAAAGTTAAAGTTTCCATAAGAGTGATTCAAATTGTACAGAACCAGCGTTACATAACCGCTACAACAAAAAGACCTTCCTTTTCGGGAGGAAGGTCTTTTTGCCGTTTCCAAGTAATTGGTCATAATAATTTAGAAAACAATGAATACGTACAAGTCTGTCTTTTCCACGAAGTACACGAATTTTCACGAAGCACAGGCCAAAACTTCGTGTGCTTTGTGTACTTCGTGGATAAAGTCTTTCTTCACGATGTCTAGTTTATTTTGACCGACCCCTTAAGTAGTTGGTTGTACGTCTTTAGAAAATAAATACAGGGTTTCACCCCACTTGCCCCTGAAGAACCGATATTTTTACTGCGGAGGGAAAACCAACCCGACAGCCGCATCAAACGTGATTGAAGCGGCTCGGTCCATCAAGGTTTGGTACTCGCCTTGAGGTACGACTATGCGCAATTTACCTACCCCTTCTTCTGCCTCTTTCTGCTCGGGCGGAAAAAAGATCACTCTGGCATCCTGCATGAGACGAAGAGTATAGGCATATAAAGTAAGCGCTTCGGGCATTAAATTTCGAGCGAAGGCGTAATCTGCCAGACGCAATGTAAACTGGGCGCTGAATTGCTCCAACGGCATACCGCTTTCCAGGGCGCGCAATAACCAGTGGCGGGCTGTATCAAGGTCTCCCAAGGCTTGCGCCGCAGCGGCTTTGTAAACCCGCCCCAGGGTTCCTTCTCCGCCATAGGCGTCATACGAAGCGATACTTGCTTCCGCCCATGTTTGGGCGTTTTCAAAATCCTTCTGCGCAAAATAGACGGCAGCCAGCGCCTCTTGCAAGTAAGCAGAATTTGCAAAGCGTTTCAATGGAAGGTAATACTCCAGCGAACGTTTGTAGTGTTGCGCGGCAAGTTCCAGGTCGTTCATTTGAAATGCAACATCTCCCAAAGTAAGCAGGTTCCAGCCTTTTGCCATGTCTGCCTGGCTGTTCTCCGCAATTTTTAGAGACTCGTGGAGATAATCGTATGCTTTCTTGAAATTTCGTCTGGTGGTTTCAATACGTGCCAGCGCGGTCAAGACCGCTGTAGCAACCTGAATATTTTTAGAATTCACCCGAAAATAAGCAAGGGAATCCAAAAGAGGCTGTTCTGTAAATTCGAATTCGTTGTAATTATGCAGGGTTTCACCTTCGGCAAAGTTGGCAAGGGCGATTCCCTCGGCATCATTGAAGGAGCTGAATATATTCACGGCTTCGCGGGTGATGGCAGGCGTAAACCGTTTTTGCGGGTCATTCCGCAAGCAGAGTGCATACTGCACAAGCAGATGGGCACGCGCTTTTGTAGGAGTTTGCGCATTCCGATGGTGGTAGAACCGATCCAGCCAATCGCGAATTTCTGAGTACATCTGGCGGGCGGAGTAATAGCGTTGAACAGAAGCGCCCAACATCATGCCATTTTCCATATCAAACCCTTGCAACGCCCATGTAAATGCCGCCCGCACATTATCCAATTCAGGGTCAAACTGCTGCAACAGATCTGCCTGATTGGCTGTACCCCACGAAAGTTGATTATCTATTTCTACGGCAAAGCCCAAAAGCACTTTGATATGCCGGGAATTAAGTACCTCTAATTCATTGTTCTCTTTGCAGCGTTCCAGGGCAAATTCACGCAGGGTTTCAAGCATACGGTAGCGTGTTATGCCGCCGGTGTGCGTAACTGAAATTAAAGAGCGGCGCTTGAGCGAATCCATCAAACTATAAACAATGTCTTTCACACTGATCGGCAGCGGCTTCAATTGATCCTTACCCACCTGCCCTGCATGTAGATCGTCGCTTTCGTACCCGCCCGCAACTGCCATCGCAGCCTCAAAAGACCACCCACCAGCAAATACACCCAAACGGCGAAAGAAGATCTGCTCGGCAGGAGTTAGAAGTTTATAACTCCAATCGATCAGCGCGTGCAAAGTTTGCTGGCGCGGGGGGCGAGCATCGTCGTTTAAATGCAGGGTATCAAATTGTCTTTCTATGCGTTTTGAAACATCTTCCACAGGCATGGAGCGCAGGAGTGTTGCCGCCAATTCCAGCGCAAGCGGAATCCCATCCAGCCTACGGCAGATATCTACAATATAGCTGGCATTTCCTTCGGTTAACTCAAAACTTGGGTTCGTACTTCGTCCACGTTCAAGGAAAAGCCGCACTGCCTCATTTCGATTGAGAGATTTGGCGTTCATCCCTGTATCTGGCAGGGGAAAAACAGGGACAAGCCACTCAACCTCTCCATCTACACCCAGGGGTTCGCGGCTTGTCGCTAATACACCAAGTTGCGAGCATTCGGAAAGCAGCGCATTGACGCTTTGCGAGCAGGCGCTTAAGACTTGCTCGCAGTTATCCAGAATAATGAGAATTTTCTGTTCCCCAATATATTCAGTAATGGATCGAATATGTGGTTTCCCCACCTGTTCACGCACTCCCAGCGCCTTGGCAATGGTCTGGGGTACGAGCGCCGGTTCATGCAAAGGCGAAAGGTCTACCCACCACACCTGGGAGTATTCATGAGTGACCTCATCTGCTGCTTGAATGGAAAGACGCGTCTTGCCGCTTCCGCCTGCGCCCAACAGGGTTACCAGGCGGTGTTTGGCAAGCAGGGTTTCGACCTCATTGAGTTCATCTTCCCTGCCGATAAAGCTGGTTAATGGACGCGGCAAGTTGTTCGAACGTGCCGCACTAGATACCGCCTGTTTGCGAATTTGCTCTACAAGCGCCAGGGTTTCTTTGGAAGGTTCGACACCTTGTTTTTCAAATTCATTAAAGCGAGAAAGTGCGCGGTCTCGTTCGCCTTGTGCCGCCAATGAAAATAACAAGTGCTGCAAACCGGTTTCGTTGAACGGGTCAATATGAAGTATGCGTTCGGCGTACCCAACCGATTGGGCGTATTGCCCTTCGGTTCGGGCGCGGTCGGCTAGTGTTGCGAGCGCCGCAAGTACGCTTGCACGGAAAGACTCGCGCAGAGGCAAAACCCAGTCTTCATTTATGCCGTCCAGCAGGTCGCCGCGATAAAGCTCCAGTGAAGCTAAAAGATCGGGGGTTGAGGCAGTTGCGGGGTCAGAAAGAAGCGCTTTAAATTTGCGGGCATCGGCTTCTTGCAAAATATCCAAATGGAGGGCAAGGGTATCGCGATCGCCGATCACAGAATCTTCACCCAGCGTTTTGCGAATATCCGTCAAAATGACGCGCAGGGTGCGGCGGGCATTTTCGTCTGAAGAATTTCCCCAAAATGCGGTTGCAATTCTTTCACGCAGAATAGAACCTTCATGCAAGGCAAGGTACGCGACCAATGCTTCTGATTTTCGGCGTTTGAATTCAGCCGGGCGACCATTCACCTCGATCTGCAATTGCCCGATCATTTGCAAGCGAATTTTAGGTTCCATTGAAGTGAGTATATCTAAAAAGTATTCAAACACAACCTTGAGTTGCTTGACAAAAAAAGGCTTTTATTTATAATTATTCTAAATTTGTATTCATTCTAAATAAGAGCAACTATGTCAAATCCCTCCACTTTAACCACTTCCCTACAAAAAGCCGGTATGCGCGTTACCCCGCAACGGGTGGCGATCTGCGAATTGCTGGCGAACAGCCACGAGCATCCTACCGCAGCCATGATCTATGAAGAACTTAAGCCGCGCTTTTCATCGCTTAGTCTGGCTACGGTGTACAACACGTTGGATGCGCTGGTAACCCTTGGCGCGGTCAATGTGTTGGGGCACGCCGGGGATGATACGGTTCACTACGATGCAGATACCGAGCCGCATGTGAATTTGGCGTGCATTTCTTGCTCACGCATTATTGATATTCCCAGTGAACATGTTACTCATTTGGATGCAGAAATTACTGCGGCATCGGGCTACAAATTGCTTGGTGCGCGTGTGCTCTATTACGGGCTGTGCCCCGAATGTCAGAAAAAACAAATAGAAATTACGAGGAATTAATGAACTCAAATCTACCCAACCCCGAAGAACGCTGTACCCAGATATTCTCTGATACCCTGCGCGGATATGCAGGCATTCAGGAAGTTGACTATGACTATACCAATGGCAATTTAAAAGCTGTTTTTGACCCGCGCTTGATCAGCAGTGAACGCGCATTGGAAGTTGTCAATCACGCCGGGCGCGAAGCATCCATGCGGGTGGCGCAGTGTGCCGCCAGACGCGAACGCGGTGAACAAGCCTGCGCTGATTGTGCCGGTGAATATGCGGCAAACCTTATTCAACAATATGAAATTGCAGCCAATGCGCAGACCGCCACTTTTCGTAAGAACAGCCTCGAAGTGAAATTAAATTCTCCACGCTTGGGAACAAGCGACAACGAAGAAGTAGCAGCATCTTTTCTGGAGACTTCAAAAACGGGAGAAAAGAAAAGCAGTATTTCCATCGAAACCATTGAGGTGGCATTTACGGTCATCAATGCCATCAGCGCCCTCATCGCATTCATCGGCGCTGGTTTGGGGTGGAATCCTGCACTGGTCATCGGGCTTTATGTGGTTTCGTATGCCACAGGCGGCTGGTTCGGCTTGGTGGCTAGTTACGAGGCGCTCAAAGAAAAGACCCTCAACGTAGACCTGCTCATGATCCTCGCTGCACTTGGTGCGGCAGTGATCGGTCAACCCGCAGAAGGCGCAATATTACTCTTCCTCTTCTCTCTCTCGAACACCTTGCAAACCTTCGCCATGGATCGCAGCCGCAAAGCCATTGAAAAACTGCTAGACCTGCGCCCCGCACAAGCCACCGTGCGCCGTAACGGCAACTGGGTTTCTGTACCCATCGAAGAACTCACCCTCGGCGACGAAGTGATCGTGCGCCCGGGCGAACGCTTCCCCATTGATGGCGAAGTGCTCTCCGGCGAATCAGATGTAGACCAAGCCACCATCACAGGCGAATCCATGCCAGTTCACAAACAGGAACATGATCTTGTCTTTGCTGGCACGGTCAATGGTACCGGTTCGCTTGAAATGCGCGTCACCCGCCTTGCCAAAGACACCACCCTCGCACGCATCGTAAAAATGGTCGAAGATGCCCAATCGACCAAAGCCAACACCCAGCAAATGCTCGATACTTTTGAACAGTACTATGCCATCTTTGTCCTTGCGGCGGCGGTACTGCTTGTCTTCATCCCCTGGCTTGCACTGGGCAACGAATTCCAACCCACCTTCTACCGTGCCATGACATGGCTAGTAGTTGCTTCGCCTTGCGCGTTAGTCATCTCCACTCCGGCAAGCATTCTCTCCGCCATTGCCAACGGCGCGCGGAACGGCATCCTCTTCAAAGGTGGCGTCCACCTCGAAAAAACTGCCACACTCAAAGTCCTCGCTTTCGACAAGACCGGCACACTCACCGTCGGCAAACCTGCCCTCAATACCATTCATACATTTGGAGACACCAAAGAAGATGACATGCTCCGCCTCGTCGCCGCATTGGAAGCGCGTTCCGAGCACCCTCTGGCAAAAGCCATCGTAAAAGCGGCTCAAGACCGGAAATTGAACCTGCCCCCGTCCATCGACTTTCGTGCCATCCCCGGGCAAGGCGTGGAAGGTGTAGTGGAAAACAGTCATCTTTGGGTTGGTAATGAACGCATGTTTGTCGAACGCGGCGTTGAAATCCCAGCCGATATTTTGAGCAAAGCAAGCGAAATGCAGGACGAAGGTCAGACCGCCATGTTTGCCTACGAAACCAAACAGAAAAAATTCCTCGGCATTCTCGGCGTGGCAGACACCCTGCGTGAAGATGCCATGGACATGATCAAAGCGCTCAAAGCCGCCGGGATCGAACATGTTGTCATGCTCACCGGCGATAACGCCAAAGTCGCCGCCAAGATCGCCGCCCGCGCCGGTGTAGATGAATTCCATGCAGATTTACTGCCCCAAGACAAAGTGACCGTGCTGAAAACCCTCCAGCAGAAATACGGTCCCACCGCCATGGTTGGCGACGGCGTAAACGACGCCCCCTCTCTTGCCACCGCCGATATTGGCATTGCCATGGGCGCTGCCGGAACGGACGTTGCCATCGAAACCGCAGACATGGTTCTCATGTCAGATGACCTGCATAAAATTCCATTCGCCATCGGGCTGGCACGGCAGGCGCGCAAAGTTGTCTGGCAAAACATCATCTTCGCTCTTGCGGTCATCGTCATGCTTGTGGTTGGGGCATTCGGCGCGAACCTTCCTCTTCCGCTTGGCGTGGTAGGGCACGAAGGCAGCACCGTACTGGTAGTCTTGAACGGATTACGCCTGCTGGGTTTCAAGACACCTACATCTGCATAAAAGATTTACGACCCATTACTTAATTGTCACAGGCAGCGACCCTTTCTTGAAGACTGGCATATGCTTAAACCCTGACGGGTCGCCCCTACCGTGTAATTAGTTACTTAATTCGAAATGAATTTAAAAAAGGTAATAATCTTCACAGTCACCGCGACAATACGCGCAGTACATTCAAACTTACTTTCTATCGGAGAAAAAAATGACAGAAAATAACAACATCACCGTTTACGGCGCCGACTGGTGCGGAGATTGCCGCCGCGCAAAAAAATTCTTCAACGACCACAAGATCGAATTCACCTGGATCAATACCGATGAAAACCCTGAAGCTGAAGAACTCGTAAAACAAAAGAACAACGGTAAACGCATCATCCCCACCATCATCTTCCCAGATGGGTCCATGCTTGTAGAACCCTCCAACGAAGAACTTGCCCACAAGTTCGGGGTGTAACAGAACCCTCTGAGAAGCAAGCCATTCCCAGCCAAAACATATAAACGCATGTGCTGTGTATAATTCAGTACATGCGTTTTAATATTTTCAAACAATCCGATATTCCCGAAAAATACCGCTCCAACTTCATAAACCTCTATCTTGATATTGCCTGGTTTGGTGTATTAAGTGGAACCGCGATCAACTTTCTTAACGTTTACGCAACCCGTCTTGGTGCAAGCAGTCTTCAAATTGGCTTACTAACCGCCACCTCTTCCGTTGTAAATTTATTTCTTGCCATCCCTGCCGGGCATTGGGTCAGCAAACGCAACACCAACAAGGCTGTATTTTGGTCATCGGTCTTGTTCCGCCTTGGCTATTTTCTTTGGATCCCCCTTCCGTGGATATTCAATGAACAAGGGCAGATTTCCGCGCTTATTGTCCTAACCCTTCTTATGGCAATTCCGCTCACTCCCCTGGGTGTGGGTTTTAACGCACTCTTCGCAGAAGCCGTACCCGTGCAATACCGCGCTCGTGTGGCAGGCACTCGTAACATCACCTTCGCCATTGCCTACATGCTCACTTCGCTCATCACCGGCATCATCTTGGATAACACCCCCTTTACCGAAGGGTACCAACTTGTCTTTGCGTTGGGTGCCATCGGCAGCGCCATCAGCAGCTTCCATCTGTATCACATCAAACCATTGATGGAGGAAATCGCGCCTCAAGCCCCGCCGATCCCTGTCTCTGACCCCAGACCTTCAGCCCCCCGTGGCATTGCCGCCGCCATGCGTTTGGATATCTGGAATACGAGCTTTAAAAAAGTGCTTCTCGCGCTTTTCTTCTTTCACTTTGCACACTACCTATCCAACCCGCTTTACCCGATCTTCAATGTGCGTGTCCTTCACTTGAACGACACCCACCTCGGAATAGGTACCGCCCTCTATTATCTTTCGGTACTGCTTGCCTCCACTCAACTCAGGCGGGTAGTTCACCGCCTTGGCAATAAAATGGTCACAGGGTTGGGGGTAGCAGGCATGGCAAGCTACCCCATCATGCTGGCATTTGCCGAAAATGTATGGCAGTTCTACGGTCTCTCTTTTCTCGGCGGATTTCTGTTCGCGCTGGTCAATGGGTCGTACGCCAACTACATGCTCGAAAACATCCCCCCACATGACCGACCGCCGCATTTGGCATGGTATACCATTATCTTCAACTTAGCTGTCCTGCTTGCTTCCCTGCTCGGACCTGTGATCGCAGATCAAATCGGGCTTGTAAGCGCCTTGCTTGCATTTGGTATGGCGCGCCTGTTGGCAGGTATATACCTGCTCAAATGGGGTTAAAGCAAAACCGTTCCATATCCCATTCATGCTAAAATCATCCCGTGACAGACAATATTAAGATCATCGCCACCAACCGTAAAGCCGGTTTTGAATACACCCTGCTTGAGAGATTCGAAGCAGGTATTGAGCTAAAAGGCTCTGAGATCAAATCCATCCGCGCCGGGCAGATCAGCATTCAAGAAGCCTATGTAGATGTGGAACTCGGCAAAGAAGCCTGGTTGCTTGAAGCACATATTGCCCCCTACGAACAGGCAGGCAAACACTTCAACCACGACCCGCGCCGCAAACGCAAACTCCTTTTGCATAAAAAGGAAATACGCGAACTATGGAACAACGTCCGCATCAAGGGAATGACCATCGTACCGACCAAGGTCTACCTCAAGGATGGACGCGCGAAGCTGGAAGTGGCACTCGCAAAAGGTAAAAAAGCCTACGACAAACGAGCCACCATCGCAAAACGTGATGAAGCGCGTGACAAAGAACGTGCCATGAGAGTTCGTTAACCTCTTTCTTGCTTTCCGTTTTGAGGAAAGAAGAGAGAAGAAAGAGTTTTCAATGCCTCCTTCAACCATTGGCGGAATCAATTTATTACCTGAACCTGAAAAGCGGGCGATCTATTCCAAATACATTCCGCAAGTTCTGCTGGAAAAATACAATCTTCCCCCGCTGACATCCGCTTCGGGATATAACCTGTTGCAATTCAATTTCGATTCTGGTTCCACCGATGTGCAAATGCGCCTCTTTCACAAGGTGGATTTTCCCGACCCAATTCTGTATGCTCACCTGACAGACACCATGAACGGACAGATCCACGTTCTGCTTTACATTCTTAATGACCCGGATTCTCCGCGCTATGACGTAGACAGGATGCCAGACGGCACGCCCACCAAGTTTGGCATTTTGAAGCGCAATGTCGAGGCGGAAGCAAAGGCTTGTGAGGCTGGGCTGGCTCCGGGTCAGGTACGAGGCGGGCTGCGGATGTTGGGTCAGGCTATTGAAGCATTCGAAGGTTTCATCGCCGCGCTGGGGCATGATATGTACTTTGTCGAGCCTTTGTATTATCACAATGCGGTCATCTTTGAGCGGTATGGATTTTCATACCAGGTTGGCAAACGTTTGATGGAAAGCATTCACGCAGGTTTCGAACCTGAAGGTGATTTGCGGCTCAAGCTCGATGGGACAAATATCTTTCGCAAACCCGAAGCAGCCGAAAGCGTTCGTAAACGTTCATGGGCAATTCATGACGGCATTCTTGGTGAACCTTTCACAAACGTGACCATGTATAAACGCGTGGGAAAATCAGCCGGAGTAAGCACAATCCAAAATTGCAAATGGTAAATAAAAAAAGCGACGGAATTCGCCGTCGCTCTTTTTATTGTTGATTATCCAAACCTGCTCAATGCTTTATAAATTACCTCAGCACCAAACTCAATTGCCGCCGCAGGAACTCTTTCATCGGCAGAGTGAATGACATTCGCAAAATTAAAATCTTCAGGGAGGGTCATGGGCAGGTAACCATAGGTTTGAATGCCGATCTGCGAAAAGAAGCGTCCATCCGTCACACCACTCAGAATAAGCGGCACGGGGATGCCTTCGGGATCAGCCTCTTTTAAAATTTCGGCAAGTTTATTAAAGAGTGCCATATCCGGTTCAGCAGGTCCCGGGTCAAATTGCAGAACTTCCAACTGCACGTCATCATCTACAATGGCGCGAAGTTCACGGAGCATATCTTCCGGAGTCTGCCCGGGCAGTAAACGCCCATCCAACTCGACCGAAGCCTCGGTGGGGATGACATTAATCTTAGTGCTGCCATACAAAATGGTTGGGCTTACTGTATTACGAAAAAGCGGATAAAAAGTTCTGGCGCGATCACCAAGCAACTTAAGTACAAAATTCGTCATGGCTGGGTTGGTTAACTGCCCAAGGATAAAGCCCTGAACACCTCCCAATGCCGAAGCCATGGCGTCTACCATCATTTTTGCAGGCGGGGTTACATGAACAGGCAGGTCGTTCTCGTCCAATGCCTTTAAGAGACGTGATAACTTTGCCATCACCCCACCCTTGACCGGCATGGAGCCGTGTCCGCCCTCGCCGCGCACGGTGGCTTTCATCCAGCAGACTTGCTTCTCCGAGATCATGATGGGGTAAAAACGCTTCCCGCCGATCGTCAGGGTAAAACCGCCAAACTCACCGATGGCATGTTTAATATCCTTGAATAATTCCGGGTGCTGTTCTACAAGGAATTTTGCACCGTAATCACCGCCCGCTTCTTCATCGCTGACAATGGCAAGCACAATATCACCAGGCGGACGCAATCCCTCGGCGTTGGCACGCAGGAAAGCCGCTACCATCATGGCAACGCCACCTTTCATATCTAACGCACCGCGTCCCCAGACATAACCATCAATCAGTTTGCCCTCAAAGGGAGGCTGCTGCCAAGGTTGGTTTTCTGTGGTTACTACATCTACATGCCCGTACAGCAAAAGGGGCGGCGCTTTGCCTTCACCGGGTAATCTTGCGATCAGATTCGGTCTTTCGGGGTCTATGGCAAGCAGACTCGATTCGATACCGGCATCATCCAGCAAACCGCGCACATAATTGATACACGCTGCTTCGTGCCCAGGCGGATTTGTGGTATTGAAGCGAATTAAGTTTTGAAGGATTTCAACGGGATTTTCGTAGATTTTCTGTGTTTGTGTCATTGCAAACTCCAATGGTACATGGATTAATTAATCGGCTTGCGCACCTGTGCTCCGACCACCGCCCTGAGCAGAATTGCAGGGTGTTTCAGGCAGATCAATTCGCGTGAGGTCAGTCAATCCATTTATTATACAACCGGCAACTGTCTTACATATTTGCAAAATACAACTATGGAGTTAACGAAAAAATGGATTTATCGTTTTTAACGGGGAACCTCTATTCGACCACAAAGGAAAAAGCCCAAACGTACGCAAATTCGAGGAAAACCAGATCATCCAAACGGTGTTCTTACAGCCGTATCAATCAGGTTTGTGCTATATAATTTGAAGGGTTCATAAATCGAAAACAAGGAGAGAGCATGGCAACAGAAGCTATTGTCAATGATCGTAAAGAGATTTTCGGCTGGGCAATGTACGACTGGGCGAATTCTGCATTTAGCACCACGGTGGGGACTGTATTTTTAGGACCCTATGTAGCAAGTTTGGCGCGCGCCGCCGCTGAAGCCGCAGGAAGCAGCACCGTTTCATTCCTTGGCATTCCCATTGCGCCAGATTCATTTTTGCCATACTGTATTTCGTTCTCTGTTGGGATGCAGGTTCTCTTCCTCCCTATTCTTGGCGCCATTGCAGATTATTCTCACTTGCGCAAAACCATGATGCGGATCTTTGCGACCATCGGTGCCATTGCCACCATTTTGATGTTCCTGCTCACTGGCTCGCTGTGGTGGTTGGGTGGGGTGTTATTCATCGTGGCAAACCTTGCTTTTGGCGCCGCCATTGTTTTCTACAACGCCTACCTGCCAGATATTGCCAGCGAAGAAGAACGTGACCGTGTTTCATCGTACGGCTGGGCAATGGGATACATGGGCGGCGGCATCTTGCTTGCCCTGAACCTGGCGTTCTTTATTTTCAGCGAAAATATTGGAGTACCCAGTGACCTTGCTGTGCGCATCAACCTTGCTTCTGCCGGTATTTGGTGGCTTGGGTTCTCCTTCTTTACATGGAACCGCCTGCGCTCCCGCCATGCAAACCACGCCCTGCCCGCTGGCGAAAACTACGCAAGCATCGGCTTTAAGCAGCTCAAAAAGACATTCCGCGAAGTAAAACACTTCCCTGAAACCATGAAGTTCCTGCTTGCCTACTTTTTATACAACGATGGTATTCAAACCGTGATCGCAGTAGCAGCGACCTTCGCCGCCGCGCCATTAATTCAAGGTGGGCTGGAGCAGGACCAAACCACTCTCACCGCCGTTATTTTGATGATCCAATTCATGGCGTTCTTCGGCGCATTGTTCTGGGGCAAGCTGGCAGGTTGGATCGGCGCCAAACAATCGGTCATTGTCAGTCTCGTCATTTGGGCAGGTGTGGTCATTTATGCGTATGGCGGCTTGAAAGGCGAAAACGTCACCGCTGAATTCTTCGTCCTTGGTATTTTCATTGCTTTGGTGATGGGCGGTTCGCAAGCCATCAGCCGCAGTTTGTTTGCGCAGATGATCCCCAACGGCAAGGAAGCAGAGTTCTTCGCTTTCTACGAAATCAGCGAACGCGGAACTTCATGGATCGGACCGCTGGTGTTCGGTTTGGCAAACCAAATGTTCAACAACCTGCGCGTGGGCATTCTCTCCCTCATCTTCTTCTTCATTGTCGGTCTGATCATCCTGCCATTCGTCAACGTGAACAAGGCAATTGCAGACGCAAAAGCATACGATAAGAATTCCTAAATAATGCACAACAAAAAAGCCGCGAATTTTCATTCGCGGCTTTTTATTTTATTGCAAATACGAGTTGAACAAATTTCTAAAATCATCCTCGCTGATAAAACCCACCAGCTTCTTCAGAACATTCCCATCTGCATCCAGCAAATAAAACTCGGGCTGGTACACAAAACCAAGTGTACGTTGAAAAGATTGGGTGTTCGGGTCGTCGGCATCAAGAAAACTAAACTTGACCTTGCCATAATATTCTGCTTCGAGCCCATGAACCATGGGCGCCATGGCGCGGCAGACACTTCAGGTAAAGCGGAAGAATTCCACCAACTGTAAACCGCCAGAAGCAAGCGCAACCGTGGCGGGGTCGGTGGCTTCGAGGGCATCACCGCGCGGCAAATAAGATGGAAGCTCAACGGGCGCATCGCTCAAAGCGATAGCCGTCGGCTCGGACTCAGGGGCGGCTGCCTCTGTTGCCGGGGCAGAATCCACGCTGACGGGTGGTTCTGCTACGGGCGCGGACTCGGTGGGAGCGGCTGGGGCGCAGGCAACTGCCAGAAGCGCCACAACCAGCCCCATTGTCCAGAGAAGGAAGCGAGGTTTCATTAAATTTGTTCTCCTTTTATGGGGTTAATGATACCTAATCTGCGCGGCATCTTACAAAATTCTCGCTATTTTCTAAGGTGAAAGACGTCATATAAAAATCAAGCTACTTGACTTTGACTGTGGTTCACTCCCCTGCTATACTTTGGTTAGTTGGATAGTTAGGTAGTTAGATAGTTAAGTAGTTGCTACCAAACTACTTAACTACCAAACTAAATAACCACGAAACTAGATCAAGGAGAACTCCTATGGCTTTCAAGTTAACGTACGCAACCATGTTCAACCCGCCCGAAACCCTTCACAAAGGCTTCGACAAAGCGGTGGCGAACCTCAAGGCGAACATGGGCAAGGAATACGGCATGTTCATCGACGGCAAAGAAGTTTTTGCCGATGAGAAATTTGAAGACCGCTCCCCCATCAATTCGGATTGGGTTCTGGCAAAAATGCAAAAAGGCAATGCCAGCCACGCCAAAATGGCAGTGGATGCGGCGCGCAAGGCTTTTCCCATGTGGAGCCGCACTCCCTGGAAGAAGCGCGTGCAATTGCTTCGCAAGGCAGCTTCGTTGATCGAAAAACGCATTTTTGAACTGGGCGCCGCCATGGCAATGGAAGTCGGCAAGAACCGCATGGAGTCTTTGGGCGATGTGCAGGAAACCGCCGACCTTATTTATTACTCCTGTTATCAAATGGAAAAGAACAACGGCTTCATTGCCGAAATGGGACGCGACCCGCTGGTGGGTTACGATGCCCGCAATACTTCTGTCCTGCGTCCTTATGGGGTTTGGCTGGTGGTTTCACCTTTCAACTTCCCCCATGCATTGACAGGTGGTCCTTCGGGCGCGGCGCTTGTTACGGGGAATACACTGGTGATCAAACCCGCCACCGATACCGCCTTCATTGTGCGTTTGCTGGTGGATTGTTTCCGCGATGCGGGCATCCCTGACGGCGTGGTGAATTTTGTGACCGGACCCGGCTCGACCTTGGGTCAGGCGTTGGTTGATAACCCAGATATTGACGGTGTGACCTTTACCGGCTCTTTTGATGTGGGCATGAAAATGTACCGTGATTACGCCAACCGTGATTACGTCCGCCCGATGATCCTGGAGCTCGGCGGTAAGAATCCGGTCATCGTCTCTCGCAATGCAGACCTTGAAACCGCTGCCATTGGTATCATCCGCTCGGCATTCGGCTTGCAAGGACAGAAATGTTCTGCCGCCTCACGCGTGTTGGTGGAAGAACCGGTTTACGATGAACTCGTTGCCCGCCTCAAGGCACTGACCGATAAACTCGCCCTTGGCGACCCGACTGACCGCGCCACCTACAACGGACCTGTAGTAAACAAGGGTTCATATCAGGATTTCAAAGACTTTACGGCTGAAATCGCCCAAGGCGGCGGCAAGTTCCTCACCGGCGGCAACGTCCGCACGGACGGCGATTATGGAAAAGGTTATTTCTGCGAAAGCACCTTCGTTATCGACCTGCCTTTCAGTCATCGCTTGTGGAAGCATGAAATGTTCCTGCCCATTACCACCATTGGCAAGGTCAGCAACCTTGATGAAGCCATGGCAATCGCCAACGATGTGAACTACGGTCTTACCGCCGGTTTCTATGGCAATGCCAAGGAAACTGAATGGTTCTTCGATAACATCGAAGCAGGCGTTACCTACGCCAACCGTCCACAGGGCGCATCCACTGGCGCTTGGCCCGGCTTCCAACCGTTTGGCGGTTGGAAGGGCTCCGGCTCCAGCGGCAAAAACGCTGGCGGTCACTATTACCTTCCGCTTTATATGCATGAGCAGATCCACACCTCCGTAAAAGTTGCCAAAGCGGCTCCAGCAAAGAAGAAAGTTGCAGCCAAAAAGGTGACAAAGAAAGTTGTAAAGAAAGCGGTAAAAAAGACCGCCAAGAAAAAGAAATAAATTCACAAAAGAAGTCCTCGGATAAGAATCCGAGGACTTCTTTTTAATCCAGCCAATTTACCGAATAATGATAATCATCCCTATTTTCAAAAATTGCAATAATGTAATCATTTTTCAATCTTTAATGTGTATATAATTAGCTTATGTAGTCGGTCGAAATAGATTTTACAAACTTTCGCTCCCGGCGGCTTTTGCAGGAATTTGTTTTCAAAAGATTTACAATCAAATTCTTAGCCATATTCAAAAAATAAAAGGCAGCCAACTTGTACACTCCAAAGATCCTCGAATGGGATGAAGCCCTCAGCACAGGCGATTCATCTGTGGACGAACAACACAAATACCTTGTCGAAACCTTGAATAGTTTAGGGACAGCTATTCTGGATGGGCATGGAACAGAGGCAATTGCCCGAATTCTTGGCAGGATGCGTTTTTATGCTGGATGGCATTTTGACCGTGAAGAAGAATGTTTTGAAAAATATCAATGTCCTGCAGCAGAAATGAATAAGAATGCTCACGCCGCTTTTGTTGAAAAATTCGATAGATATCACAAAAGATTTCACGATGCAGGCGGCTCCAACGATATGGCATTAAAGATCCATCAGGAAATTACAGATTGGATCGTAAACCACATCATGCGAGTGGACGGAGAACTTTACCCCTGCATTCACCATCGCCCTAAACCATAGGCACACAGAAAAAAACTCCTGCGTTTGCAGGAGTTTTTTCTATTCCTCTTCACCAGACAAAAGCTTTATACGCTCCCACGGCTTCAGGCTTTCATCTTCTGCCAGTAAACTCTTCAACTCGTACAGTTCATCGCGCATGGCTGCCGCCTTCTCAAACTCAAGATTCTTCGCAGCATCTTTCATCTGCTTCTCCATCTCGTGCATGATCTGACGCAGCTCGTTACGCGGCATCTCGCCTTTGCCTTTCACCTTGTATTCACCCTTCATCTCACCGACTGCCTTGGCAGACATCTCCTCCGTCAGATCATGGATCGCCTTGGTGATGCTAAACGGCACGATACCCTTTTCTTCGTTGTACTTCACCTGCTTGGCGCGGCGGCGATTGGTTTCGTCAATGGCACGCTTCATCGAGTCGGTCATCTTGTCGGCATACATGATGACGCGCCCATTCACGTTACGTGCCGCACGCCCAATGGTCTGGATCAACGCCGTATCCGAGCGTAAAAAGCCTTCCTTATCCGCATCCAAAATTGCCACCAGTGAAACTTCGGGCAAGTCCAAGCCTTCACGCAGCAAGTTGATACCCACCAATACGTCAAAATTACCGAGGCGCAAGTCACGCAAAATGCTCACGCGCTCCAAGGTTTCCACTTCCGAGTGCAGGTAATTGACCTTGATGCCCAACTCTTTCATGTACTTTGTCAGGTCTTCTGCCATGCGTTTGGTAAGTGTGGTGACGAGGATGCGCTCGCCTCTTTCTACCCGCTGCTTGATCTCTCCGACCAAGTCGTCCACCTGCCCCTTGACCGGTCTCACCACAACTTCCGGGTCGATCAACCCCGTGGGGCGGATGATCTGCTCCACCACCTGCTCGGCATGTTTCATCTCATACTCAGCAGGCGTCGCAGACGTGTAAATGGTCGAACCCATCACGTTCTCAAATTCATCAAACTTAAGCGGACGGTTATCCATAGCTGAAGGCAGGCGGAAACCGTATTCGACCAATGTCTCTTTACGGGCGCGATCTCCATTGTACATACCGCGAATCTGCGGCACGGTCATATGGCTTTCATCAAGAACCAGGAGATAATCACTCGGCAAAAAGTCGATCATCGTCCACGGGTGTGAACCCGCGGGGCGTCCATCCAGATGGCGGGAATAATTTTCGATACCAGAGCAATACCCCACTTCTTTGAGCATTTCCAGATCATAACGGGTGCGCTGTTCAATACGCTGCGCTTCAAGAAACTTACCTTCACTCTTGTACAAAGCAAGCCGCTCTTCCAACTCTGCTTCGATATTCTTGATGGAGTCTTTGAGGCGTTCCTGATCGGTGAGGAATTGCTTGGCAGGATAAATGGAAACTTCCTGCGGTTCGTCGTATATCTCACCCGTCAGCGGGCTAAACTGCATGATACGTTCCACTTCATCGCCGAAGAAAGTGATTTTGAAACCCTTCTTGTCTTCGTATGCAGGGATAATTTCCAGGGTGTCACCGCGCACGCGGAAGGTACCCGGGCGAAGTTCCATATCGTTGCGCTGGTACTGGCTTTCGATCAACTGACGCAGCAAGGCATTGCGGCGGTAGATTTCGCCCACTTTGAGCGTCACGGTACCTTTGCCAAATTCTTCGGGCGAACCCAAACCATAAATGCAAGACACCGAAGCAATGATGATGACATCACGCCGCGAGATAAGCGAAGTTGTTGCCGCGAGCCGCAATCGTTCGATCTCTTCATTGATCTGTGTTTCCTTTTCAATGAACAAGTCATGCCGGGGTACATAGGCTTCGGGCTGGTAGTAATCGTAATACGAGACGAAATACGAAACAGCATTCTCGGGGAAAAATTCCTTAAACTCGGCATACAATTGCGCCGCCAGCGTTTTGTTGTGCGCCATAATGAGCGCCGGTTTCTGCAATTGCTGGATGACGGATGCAATCGTAAACGTTTTACCTGTCCCCGTTGCGCCAAGCAATACCTGGTGTTTGAGACCACGACTCACACCATCCACAAGTCCGCGGATGGCTTCGGGCTGGTCGCCCATTGGTTGAAAGGGAGCTTTTAGTTTAAATTCCATGGGGTTCGTCTTTTCTTTTGAGTGAACGAGTGTTCTATTTTACTCCAACAAGGTCAAGGTGTGGGAAAACTCAATGGAAGAGAAGCAGGCAAAGGTCACAGTAGAAGCGGGAGAGGCAGGGGTATAATCCCGCAGAATATGCAAAAAGTCAAAGCCTTCTTTCAACAACTTACATTTTCCGAAAAATCCATTCCAGTTGTCATTTTCATCATCACACTTCTTGGTTTTGGGCTAATCATTCCCAGCCTTGGTTTTTATATGGATGACTGGCATTATGTTTTTTATGCCAGATCACTGGGTATTGAAAGCCTTCAGGAAATGCTTACGTATGACAGCCGTCCGAACGCAGGCTGGTTATACATGCTGGGGTTTCGCCTGTTGGGAAGTGAGCCATTTGCATGGCATGGTTTCACGTATGTTCTGGTCTTTACCGCTGCATGGACATACTGGCTGTTCTTGAAAGCGTTATGGAAAGAACAGGGACGGAAGATCGCACACATCGCGGTGCTCTTCGCTGTATACCCGTTCTTTATGCTGCATTCCTCGCCAATCGGGTACACCCATCTCTGGGTGGGGTTGATCGCGTACAACCTGTCCATGCTGCTCATGGTAAAAAGCACGGAATATCCCGCACCGCAAAAATGGGCGGCAGTGATGGCGGCAATGGCATTGGTTGCGCTTCATCTTTTTACAAGCGAATACTTTGCCGGTCTTGAACTCATCCGTATTGTTATTTTATGGTCGCTCCTCTCGCGTAATGAAAATCGACCTTTTCAAAAATTTTCACGGGTTATTCTTAACTGGCTGCCCTACTTGTTTGTTTTAGGCGTATTTTTTTACTGGAGAATTGCCGTCTTCCAAAACCCCGAAGGAGTGACACGAAACGAGCCAGTGATCCTGGAGATGTTGTTGAGCGCACCGTTCAAGGCGATCTCGTTTCTCATTACTGCATTTATCACCGATACTATCTCTGTATTGACGCTCGGCTGGCAAAAAGCAACCAACGCCTCGCTGTTCCGGTTCGATACCGTGTACGCACAATTCAGGCTGGTAGTCTCGGCAATCGGGTTCGGGGTTGTTTACTTTTATTTTTCCAGGCTCGATCTTAAAAATGAAAAAGAAATCGAAAACGCAGAGTGGAAGAAAAATTCCATCATCCTTTCTGTCACCGCCTTACTAACCAGCGGATTGCCCATCTGGATCATCGGGCGCTCAATCGTCGAAAGTTCAAACCTATTCTCGGCATCACGCTTCGGACTTCCCGCCGTTTTTGGCGCGGCGCTGCTGACCTTTCTACTCGTTGACCATTTTGTGACCGACCAAAACCGGAAAAACCTTCTGCTTGCAGCGCTGATCGGGCTTGCGTTGAACTTTCACCTTGATAATGCCAAAGAGTATCAATATTCGTGGGAAAAACAGGAACGTTTTATTCAACAGTTAATCTGGCGCGCGCCATCCATTACGCCGGGCACAGCCCTTCTAACGGACCAGGAAGTGATGGGTGTGATGGGCGAGTATGCGGTTTCGTTCTCCATCAATACGGCATATCAAATGAAAGATTTCGGCAATACCCCGCCATATTGGTATTTTCCGTTCTACTATACAAATCCCAATGTGGACGACCTTTTACAAGGCGTCCCCTTGGAATATGGCAAACTAAGCATGGAATTTACAGGCAATAGCCAGCAAATGCTTCTGCTCGATTTCAATCCTGAAATGCAGCGTTGTTTATGGGTTTTGCAGCCACAAGATGCAAACCTGCGACTTGTCAGCGCAGACATGCGCAAACTCGCGGCAGGCTCAAATATTTATCTCATCCAACAGGTTGAGACAGAACCAACTCCTCCAGAAGAAATATATGGGTTCACAAATACCAAAACCTGGTGCTACTATTTCCAAAAAGCCGACCTTGCCCGTCAATTCGGTGAGTGGGATGAAGTTGTCCGTTTATGGGAGGAGGCGCAAACCATTGGCGAGCGACCTGATAATGGATTTGAGTACATCCCGTTTATTGAAGGTTATGGTCATACCGGCAACTGGGAAAAGGTCAAAGAGATGACCAAATTTGCCAACCGTGTTTCTGAGGCGCTTGAGCCGAGTCTGTGTGATGCGCTGGAGCGGCTTAATCAGTCGGCGCCGAAATCATCAGATAAAGTCGCAACCCTTCGAAGCCTGAGTGAAGACATGGGTTGTGGATTATTCGAATAATACAATCGCCCCGCGAAAAACTCACGGGGCGATTCTTTGTCAGAAAACCGGATCAAGCATAAATGTTAGAGGGAGGCGATTTGCGAGAGGATATCCAAAAGTTTTGCCGTCCAGATTTCTTCCTTTGTGAGAGTCACCCAGTATTGACCTTTGCCGCCTCTCACGCCATTCGGTAAATCAGGCATCCGCTTCGCTTCGGACCCGTCGGCGGGTTGCGGGTACTTGAGCAGAATCTGCCCCGATTCCCAACCCACCGAAGCCAGCCCAAGTTTTTCGGCACGAAGTTTCACGCGCATTTGATAGAACAGGTTTTGAACCATCTCAGGCAGTTGACCAAAACGGTCGCGGAATTCTGAGCCGAGCGCGTCCAATTCGGTTTCATCACGCAGGTCTGCAATGCGGCGATACAAGCGCAGCCGCAGGTCTTGATCTGAAATGTAATGGGCGGGAATTCCAACTGCAAGGGGCAGGTCTACGTTGACGGGGATGGAAAGCGGTAAATTAAAGGTTGAGAAAGCGCTGTCGAGTTTACTGTCTTCAACTTTATATACTTCAGTGGCAATTCTCCGTAAACGTCTTACCGCATCTGCCAGCATTCTTGTGTAAAGGTGAAAACCAACTGACTGAATAAACCCATGCTGACGCGTACCCAGCAATTCGCCTGCACCGCGAATTTCCAGATCGCGCATGGCAATGGAGTATCCCGCCCCAAGCTGAGTATTCTCGGCGATCACTTCAAGCCGCTGCTGACCGTCGATGGTCGGCGATAGTTTGTTGTGGCGGAAGAAGTACGCATACGCCCGCATGGCGCCGCGCCCCACCCGCCCGCGCAATTGATAGAGTTGCGCAAGACCAAAGGTATCGGCACGATCTACAATCAACGTGTTGGCGTTGGGGATATCCAAACCTGATTCGATAATGGTGGTTGAAAGCAAAATATCGATCTCGGCATTGCTAAAACGGCGCATCACTGCCGAAAGCTGTGTTTCGTGCATCTGCCCGTGACCAATATCCACCCGCGCTTCAGGGACGAGTTTTTCAAGGTGTGCTTTCATTGCATCAATTGTCTGCACGCGGTTGTGGACGAAAAATATCTGCCCGCCGCGTTCCAACTCACGCAAGATCGCCTGGCGCACAAGGCGCGGAGAGTATGGACCCACATGGGTGATGATGGGCAGGCGCTCTTCTGGCGGGGTGTTGAGGTTGGAAATATCGCGGACGCCCGTCAGAGCCATATAAAGCGTGCGCGGAATCGGCGTAGCGGTAAGCGTGAGCACATCCACCTCTGTGCGTAGTTTTTTGAGGTGTTCCTTGTGCGTCACACCGAAGCGCTGTTCTTCATCAATGACCACCAAACCCAAATCTTTGAAAACGACATCCGATGAGATGAGGCGGTGCGTACCGATGATGATATCTACATCACCTACTGAAAGTTGATGCAGAATCTCAGTCTGTTCGCGGGGCGTTCGAAAACGCGAAAGCATTTCTACTTTGACGGGGAAAGCAGCCAGACGTTGGGAAAAGGTTTCAAAATGTTGCTGAGCCAGCACCGTGGTCGGCACTAGAACCGCAACCTGCCTGCCGCTCATCACAGCCTTGAAGGCGGCGCGCAGGGCAACTTCCGTTTTGCCATAGCCCACATCGCCGCACAAAAGTCGATCCATTGGGCGTGCGCGTTCCATGTCGCGTTTAATATCCACAATGGCGCGTTTCTGGTCTTCGGTTTCTACGTAGGGAAAGCTATCTTCGAGCTCCTTCTGCCATTGCGTATCTTCTGAAAAAGCATATCCTTCCACAACCTGCCTGCGCGCATACAGATCGAGCAAATCTTCGGCAACTTTCTGAACCGCCTCTTTTACCTTTTCTTTTGTCTCTGTCCACACCTGCCCGCCCAACACATCAAGCGAAGGCTTGCCGCCATCCGCGCCAACGTAGCGCGTGAGCCGGTCTGCCTGATGTACAGGAACGTAAAGAATCCCGCCGCGTTCATATTCAACGGACAGAAACTCGCGTTCATGTCCGTCCAATTGGCGTTGAATAAGCCCGCCAAAGCGACCGATTCCATGATCTACATGCACAACGTAATCACCCGCCTGCAGATCGGCGTACAAAGACTCGGGCGTATCCGCAGTTTGTTTTTGGCGCGTGCGTGGCTGCGGACGCTCCCAACCAAAGACCTCGGAGTCGGTGATGAGATGGATAGAAAGTAAAGACTTGTCTTTTAGAGTAAACCCTTCAGACAGAGAGGCTTCTATAAACTCAAGATTTATATGTTCAGAATCCGGGTAGTGTTCGAACCACAGTTCACGCAAACGTTGTGCCTGACGCGAAACAATAAGAACCTGCTCGCCGCCATCCACAATGGGCGCAAGGTAATCAATGAACGGTTTGAGCCGCCCGCCAAAGCGTTCATCGTGTCCAAGGTAATTAACGAGCGCGTCCAAATCATCTGCCTGCGTAGAATGACCCAACTCCAGGTGAGCGAACTCGCCAATCTCATCATTCAGTTCAGACCACGGCACATATGGCACTGGAAAACTTTCAGAAAGAGTTCCCTCTTTGATACTCTCGCCGCGAAACTTTACAGCTTGTTCTTCCACTTCGTTTGCCATCACATCGATCAGACTGATGTCATCCATCAAAATCAAGGTCTTCTGCGGCAGATAATCCAACAAAGAGGCGGGCTGTTGATGCAGCAACGGAATATGAAACTCAGAAAGCGCAGTTTCTGTTTCGGTTGTATCTGCCAAATATTCACGTGAAGGAGTGATCAAAACCGTCTCGCGCGTTTCAAGTGTGCGCTGCGTGGCGGGGTCAAAACTGCGGATGGTTTCGATCTCGTCGCCAAAAAAATCCAACCGCACCGGATTCAATTCGGTCGGCGCCCACACATCGAGGATGCCGCCCCGCCCGGAAAATTGACCCGGCTCCAGAACGGTGTTCACACGCTGGTAACCGATCCTCGCCCACTCGCGCATCAGACTATCGGGTTGGCTGGTCTGGTTGACTGTGAGTTTTTTACACGCTTTGAGAAAATCCCGCCGTGGCAGGGTGCGCGTCATTAGCGAACGCACAGAGGCAACAATAATTGGTGGGGTTTCGGGTTTTTTGGTAAATGGTAAATGGTATGCGGAAAGCGCCGTAAGTGTTTGCAACCGCTCACGGCGGGTGGTAACTCCCCAGGCGGCTTCTTCATAAAACAGCGGGTTCGGTTCCGCAAACAGATAGCGCGGCGATTTAAGCCAGAATCCCAATTCGTCGAACATTGCCAGGGCGTGGTCGGCGCGGTCTGTGATCAACAAAACAGGCTGGTTCACATCGGCATGAAGGGCGGCAAGCAGGGGCAAACGCGCAGAACGCGGCAACCCCAGTCCGCTGATTGGTTTTCGTTCAGCAAGGCTGGTCAAAAGTTGCTTGTATGGCGGTAGATTTCGAAGATGATTTAATAGTGATTGCATATTTTGTGGAGGTGGTCTTCACGGTTGTCTTGGTTCATTTCAATGCCCAATGGGCAAGCTGGACAGGGGCAAGCCCTGTCCCTACGAGGAACCGTTGTATTTATTCATGGCGGAATTTAAACCTTGCATCACAAATTCAAGCGCGGCATCTGAAGCACGGGTGAGAAATTCGGGCATAAATTTTTGTTCTTCTTTTGAAAAATCCTGAAGGACGTAATCTTTGGCGTCCATACGCCCGGGGGGACGTCCAATGCCGAGCCGCAAACGCGGAAAATCCTTTGTGCCAAGCAGTTCGATGGTGTTCGCCATGCCGCGCTGACCGCCCGGTCCGCCTGTGGGACGAATGCGAATTGCGCCGTAGGGAATATCCAGATCGTCATGAGCAACCAGCAAGTGTGTGTACGGGATTTTGTAAAAATGCAAAAGTCCCTGTACCGATTGCCCCGAAAGATTCATGAAGGTTTGAGGTTTGGCAAGAATCAGTTTGCGCTCTTCGTGCAACCCCGAGGTAACGATGGCTTTCGATTGCACCTTCATCCCGCGTGCACCGATTTTCTCTGCCAGATGGTCAATAAACATAAAGCCGACGTTGTGGCGGGTTTCTTTGTACTCGCGTCCCGGGTTGCCGAGACCAACAATGAGGTAAATTTCTTGAGACATGGGGAATTCCGTATATCAGTTATTTTTGCGTAAACGCAAAACAAGGGCAAAAAAAGCAAAAACGACAACAGCAACAAGCGCGCTTTGCCAGAAGATCTTTACAATGGACGTAGTATTCACTGTAGCCGGGTTGGGTGGAAGAGGTGTAGAAGTGGGGCGAACAGAAACAAGCGTTGCCGTCGGTTGAAGGCGGATATCGGGTGTTCCTCCCGAAAATTGGAAGTTGAAATCTGCCAGGGTCGGGGCGGCTGTATCTGTAGGGATGGCAATATCATTGCGCACCTTCAATCCGGTAACAAATACTTCCTGAATAGAGTCGTCCTGCAAGGTAACTCTCAGTCGAAGGGTGTAATCGCCATCTGTGAGGGTGGTGGTATCCCAGGCAGCAAGTGAAGAGTTTAGTATCGGCTGAGGAAAGGTTTGGATGAGGAACCAGTTGGCGGCGGGGTCTGAGGCGCCTGCGTCAAAAGTGAATGCCAATTCGCCAGATTCAAAGTTTGGGATATCCATTGAGCCTTGAATCTCAATCATTCCTCTTATGATCTCGCCAGGTTGAGGGCTGGTAATGGCGAGCGGGGAATTTTGAAAAAAAGCAGAGAAGAATAGAAATAAGCTGAACATGGCAATCGGTAAGTTTAACATGAAGGAAAGGCGGGGTCAAATTTTATTGAAACAGGGAGCATTACAGGTGTATTTGAAAAAGAATGAAATGCGGGGGCAATTCTCGATTAGTGTTTTTTCTGGTAAACTCTAGCCGTCTAAAATACTTTTAGGAGACTTGTTTATGGCAACATCCCGCGCTGAACAACTTGTGGAACGACTTCGCAATATGCAAGCCGCCGCACCTGACATCGAAGCCTCGGCTGTTGTGTCGGTGGACGGGCTTATTATGGCCTCTGCTCTTCAGCAGGGCGTGGAAGAAGACCGTGTCTCGGCGATGTCTGCGGCAATGTTGAGCCTTGGCGAACGCATTTCAGGTGAACTGGGACGCGGCGGGTTGGAGCAGGTTTATATCAAAGGGGATAAAGGTTCGATCATTCTCACCGCCATTGGCGATGAAGCCGTGTTGACTGCCATGTCTCGTCAGGAAGGCAAGCTCGGTATGATCTTCCTCGAAATGAGACGCGCCGCTGAAGACCTGGCAAAACTGGTCGGATGAAACGGAAACATTTCTTTCCTCTAAAATAACGCAACCCCGAATGGGGAGGGCATCACGCCCTCCCCATTCTCTTTGTATATTACCCTCACCCCTGCCCCATACCGAAAGGGAGCGGGGTGAATTAAGGAGAAGCAAGGATGGCAACAAAATACTTATTTTTTACGGGCGGTGTGGTTTCATCTGTAGGCAAGGGTGTCACCGCTGCTGCAACCGGTCTGCTTTTAAAGGAACGGGGATTCAAAGTAGCTGTTCAAAAACTGGACCCGTACATTAATGTAGACCCGGGGACGATGTCGCCTTATCAACACGGTGAAGTGTATGTTCTTGATGACGGCGCAGAAACCGACCTTGATCTTGGGCACTACGAACGGTTTATTGATATTCGCCTGAGCCGGGTCAGCAATTTCACTACAGGGCAGGTCTACGCTGAGACCATTGCAAAGGAACGCCGAGGTGATTTTCTGGGCGGGACGATTCAGGTTATTCCACACATCACCAATGAGATCAAACATCGTATTGCACTGGCAGCCAAAGAGACCCAGGCTGAGATCATGATCCTTGAAGTCGGCGGCACGGTTGGCGATATTGAGTCGCAACCATTTCTTGAGGCGTTGCGCCAGTTGAGGAATGAGGTGGGACGTGAGAACTGCCTCTTTGTCCATGTAACATGGCTGCCCACCATTGGCGCAACCGGTGAGATCAAAACCAAGCCAACGCAGCACTCGGTGGCGGCGCTGCGCTCGATAGGTATTTCACCCAATGTCATTATTGCCCGCGCCGATGAAGATGTTGACCGAGGGTTGTGCGACAAGATCGCCCTCTTCTGTGATGTGGAAAAAGAAGCCGTCATTCCCATGAAAACCGCCAGTGTTCTTTACGAGGTTCCACTGCTGCTGGAGGAACTTGGTGTTGGTGAATTGATCCTCAAAAAGCTCGACCTGAAAGCAACCAGCAAACCCAATATGACCCCGTGGAAAAAACTGGTGAGCGATGTCAAAAAAGATAAACCCACTGTAAACGTGGCATTGGTCGGCAAATATGTGGAATTGCAGGATGCGTACATGTCTGTTCGTGAGGCATTGAAACATGCCGCGATTGCCAACGGTGTTGAAGTGGAGATCAGTTGGGTACATTCAGCAGACCTTGAGAAAGACAAAGGCTGGGACATTGTAAAAAAGGCGGATGCAGTTCTTGTACCTGGCGGGTTTGGTTCACGCGGCGTGGAAGGTAAGATCCTTTCAGCGCGGTTTGCCCGTGAAAATAAAATTCCCTACCTTGGTTTGTGCCTTGGGATGCAGGTGATGTGTATTGAATTCGCCCGCGATGTTCTCGAACTCGAAGATGCCAATTCTTCAGAATTTGACCGCAGTTCCCCGCACCCGGTCATTGACTTGATGATTGACCAGCGTTCCATCACCGATATGGGTGGAACCATGCGCCTCGGACTGTACCCGTGCCTGCTCCAACCGGGGACGAAGGCTGCCAACGCTTATAGCGTTGAGCAAGTGGACGAGCGGCACCGTCATCGCTGGGAGTTTAACAATGCCTACCGTGAGCAATTTGAGAAACATGGTATGGTGTTCTCAGGTCTTTCGCCAGATGGGCGTTTGGTGGAAATTGTCGAATTAAAAGATCATCCTTACATGGTAGCGAGTCAATTCCATCCTGAGTTTCTTTCGCGCCCTATGAATCCACATCCGCTTTTTGTGGGGTTGTTAAAAGCCGCAAAAGAAAAAAAGGTAAAAAAGAAGTAGTTTTATAAAAAAACGCCCTCCGGTTTGGAGGGCGTTTTTTTGCTGAAAGGAAAATTATTCTACAGAAACAAGAGAAACGGTCAATGTTGCTCCAAAGGGGTTCCCGCCAGCATCGGCAAGCCGCCAGGAACCCGTAAAGGTTCCATCATGGTTGGGTATTTCGAGAATTACAGAAAGTTCAGACCAGCTTCCCGGCGCCACCACTTTACCCGTCCGGCTCCATGTTGAACGGAAGAAATCGTCACTGACGATCACCAAACCATAGTTGTACTGCCAATCACAGGAGCCGGTGTTTTGAACCTTCCATGTTTTGGTGATAACGTCACCTGCTTTGACTGTCGTTCCGCTTGGGTAATTAACATCGCGTACAATGGCAAGGTTGTTACAGCCAAATCCCAGTACGCCAGTATCGGATGTGGCGGTGGGAGGAGTTCCCGTTACAGAAGGTATTAATGCAATATTGGCTGTGGCGCTGGCGTAAATGATTACAGGGGTCCAGGTTGCGGGTGGCAATGGAGTATTCAGGAGTACGGTTGGGGTGGGTAAAAAAGTATCCGTTGGGAGCGGGGTATTTGTGTTCGTGGGTGGTGGGGTGTACATGGCTGTCTGTGTGCCAAAGAAAGATGCCACTAATGTTTCAACCGCGCCTGTTCCAGAAACTTCAGGAGTGGCAGTTTCATTTTCACCGCAGGAAACCAAAAAAAGAGCCGTTAGCACAACCAATAAAACAATTTTATTCTTACTCATTATTGAAATAACCTTTCTCGTAGTTTCAACCAGTGAACGGAGCTGATTTTTAAATTTACACCTTAATTCCAAGGTGTGCGGCGCGTAGTTTCAACGAAAGAATCAAGTTGGAATACACTTTCTCTTTTTGCTCTATACTGCCAAAATAATCCACGTATTGATATTTGTTCAACATATCTGGAACCTGACAATCATCAAGGCGAATGGGAATAATAAAAATAGTACCTTCCGGCTTTTCCGCCGCGGTATCAAGCGCAAGACGAATTTCTTTGTGGAAAAATCCCTCCGAGACGAGTGCTTCTGTGGAAAGGAAGATGATGACTGCGTGGGAATTTCGTACGCCATGGATCACACTGCTTTCCCAAACCTGCCCCGGTAAAATATCCTCTTCGTCGAACCAGGGGTCGATCCAATTTGAGGCTTTAAGTTTTACAGCAAATTCGAGAACTTTTTCTCTGTTGCGTTTGGAGTAAGAAAGGAACGGGATCAACTTTCCTGCAACCGAATTATTTTTTTGTTTCCCTGCCGTATTCGATTGTGTCATGATGTATTCTCCGATTTTATGTTTTTGAGATTATACCCAGTTTGGTTATTAATGATTCCCGGGCTGTTCAAAGCCCTTTGGAATATTGCCATACACGCCACGCATATCTTCAGGGAGTTCAGCGGCAAGGGCAAACATAACACGGTCCATGAGGGCGAGCGGGGTTTCATTGGGTTTGGGGAGAATAGGCGGTAGTATTTTTATGGTTACATGCGTGCGATACGGAAAGCGTTTAAAAAAACCGTCAGTGCCGATCACTGCCAGGGGGACGATGGGACAGCCTGCGTCCAGTGCGAGGCGCGCGGAGCCGGTTTTGGCAACGCTGAGTCCCTTTCCTTTCGAGCGGGTTCCTTCGGGGAACATCCCCAACATCTGCCCATGTTCCAAAACACGCGCAGCGTGTCGAAGCGCCCATTCATCTTTCTCGCCGCGATAAACGGGAAACGCACCAAGGTTACGGATGGCGGCTTCAAAGATGGGCATTTTGAACAGGCTGGCTTTGCCCATAAAAAAGATGGGACGTGGAAGACTCAACTGCATGGGGATTACATCGAAATTGGTTACATGGTTGGCGGTCATTACAACTGCCCCATCTGTCGGCAGGTTTTCGATATTTTTCACTTCAAGTTTCATGATCAGTTTAAAAACTGAGCCAAGCACAAAGATCACAAAACGTCGAAACCATGTGGTTCGGTAGGCAAAATACAATTTATCGCGCGGGTCAAGAAATGGGGTTTCTGTCAATTTTTTCTCCCGTAGTTTGGGATTATACTTGGTCGAAATTAAAAATCAGGGGCGGCTTGTTTCGAGGTTTTAACACATTCGGGCAAAAATCGTCGCCTTCTTTTAAGGAGCAAAATAAATGGATACAACAATTGAAAGCATCTCTGCGTTGGAAGTTCTTGATTCTCGCGGAAACCCCACCGTTGAGGTGGAAGTTCTATTGATGGACGGTTCCTGGGGACGCGCTGCTGTTCCCAGTGGCGCCTCCACAGGCGAACACGAAGCCCTGGAAATGCGTGATGGCGACAAAAAGCGTTATTTGGGCAAGGGCGTGGCAAACGCGGTTGCGAATGTTAATGGCGTGATTGCAGAAGCGCTCTTCGGCTGGGATGCCTCAGACCAGAGAGGTATTGATGCCGAAATGCTGGCAATGGACGGAACCCACAACAAATCCAAGTTGGGTGCAAATGCAATCCTTGGCGTAAGTCTTGCAGTAGCGAAGGCAGCAGCCAATTCCTTTGGTATGCCTTTGTATCGTTATCTTGGCGGCGTGTATGCCCACGTTCTGCCCGTGCCTATGATGAACATCATGAACGGCGGCGCGCATACGGGCTGGCAGAGCACCGATATGCAGGAATTCATGGTTATGCCGTTCGGCGCCCCCACGTTCGCCGAAGGATTGCGTTGGGGAGCTGAAATTTACCACGCGCTCAAATCTGTATTAAAAGAAAAGGGCTACGGCGCACTCGTAGGTGACGAAGGCGGTTATGCCCCTGCACTTAAGGCGAACAACGAAGCGCTGGAACTCATCCTTGCCGCAATTGAAAAAGCTGGTTTCAAGGCGGGGCGTGGTGAACAGGTTGCCATTGCGCTTGACCCCGCCGCCTCTGAACTCTATGATGAAAAGACCAAAAAATATAACCTTCGCAAAGAAGGCAAAGAACTCACCGGTGAGCAGATGGTTGAATTCTGGGCAAAGTGGGTCAAGGATTATCCCATCGTATCCATTGAAGATGGACTTGCACAAGATGACTGGGATGCCTGGAAGGCGCTTGTGAAAAGCATTGGCGATAAATGCCAGGTCGTAGGCGATGACCTGCTTGTGACCAACCCTGAGCGCGTCCGCCGCGCCATTAAGGAAAATGCAGCCAATGCGCTTTTGGTAAAGGTCAATCAGATCGGCTCATTGACTGAAACCATCGAAGCTGTTGACCTGTGTCAACGTGCGGGTTGGCGTGCCATATCCTCACATCGCTCCGGCGAAACAGAAGATGCCACCATTGCAGACCTCGCTGTAGCTCTCAATGCCGGTCAGATCAAAACCGGCGCCCCCGCCCGCTCAGACCGGGTTGCCAAATACAATCAACTGCTTCGTATCGAAGCGGAATTAGGCGACACAGCCAAATACGCAGGCTGGGATGCCTTGAAAGTAAAGTAAGTTAGATCATTACAAAGAAAAGGCGGTCGTCTAAAAAGGCGGCCGCCTTTCATCATTAAAGACCCCAATTTGACATTTGCCCCCAATCTACTATAATTTGTTTGTTGCTCCGGCATACTAAATCCCATGAATTCCAAACCCACGGCTGACCAAGCATTTGTACGCGAAACAAACCTCTCACTGGTTCTGCGGTTGATCCACAATCAATCGCCGCTATCACGCGCACAAATCGCTGTGATCACTGGGCTAAACAAATCCACAGTTTCAAGTTTGGTGGATGAATTGATCGCAATAGGGCTTGTGCATGAAACCGGAATCAACCTTGGCGGCACAGGGCGTCCAGCCACATTACTGGAAATAAATTCGCAGATCGGTTCGATCATTGGCGTTGAATTGGGCGTCGATTTTATCTCTGTAGCCATCACCGACCTGCTGGGCAAGATCCTTTGGCGCAAACGTGAAGAGACAGACCCATCAGATGGCCAGAAAAAAACAATAGATAAAACCCTGCTCATTGTAAAAGAAGCTGCCGCCGCAGGAAAAAAGAAGAATTCCAAAATACTTGGGCTTGGCATAACCACACCCGGCACAGTAGACACAAAAAAAGGCACGTTGATCTTCGCCCCAAACCTGCACTGGCACAACGTTCCGCTTGTAAGTATTTTCTCCGAAAGCACTAAACTAAAAGTATTTGTTGAAAATGATGCAAACGCAGCCGCCGTTGCAGAACATTTATTCGGCACCGCCAGACAAAGCCAGAATTTTATTTTTGTATTCGCCGGGGTTGGCATTGGCGGCGGGCTATTTTTGAACGGCAACCTTTACAGGGGTACACATGGGTTTGCCGGTGAGATCGGGCATTCCCCCATCATGGCAGAACCCTCACAAAACGTATGTCATTGCGGCAATCGCGGGTGTTGGGAAACCTATGCCAACCAATACTCGATCATCCAACGGGTACAAGCCCGCCTGGAAGTAAAACGAAGCAGCATTATTCCCCAACTAATGGCAGAACAAAACTCCCCACTGAACATCGCACTCATAAAACAGGCAGCCGATGCCGGGGATAAAGAAGCGCTGGATTCATTTAGTGAAGCCGGGTCTGCCATGGGGCAGGGCTTTGCAGGTCTCATCAACATCTTTAATCCCGAAAAAGTAATTCTTGGCGGACCCCTCAGCATGGCAGGAGAATATCTACTCCCTGCCATTAAAGAAACAGTTGAAAACCATGTATTTTCCGAAGTTAATAAAAAAGTGGAAATTACCCTATCTCCATTTGGACCCGACGCCAGTTTAATTGGCGCCGTCTCCATCGTTGCAGATGATATTCTCTCGCATCCGATCTCACCATAAAACCCACACAGCCTGCCCCAAGGAATAAAAATGGACAAAATCCTTAACTGGGGATTACTCTCCACAGCAAAGATCAACCGCGCGTTGATCAAACCCCTGCGCGCCTCAAAACGGACCCGCTTATTGGGTATTGCATCTCGGAGCCAATCCTCCGCTGATGCCTACTCCCGCGAATGGAACATCCCCCGCGCATACGGCAGTTACGAAGCCATGCTCGCCGACCCCGAGATCGACGTAGTGTACAACTCATTACCCAATCACCTCCACGCCGAATGGACAGTTAAGGCGATGAGAGCGGGTAAGCATGTGCTATGTGAAAAACCGCTTGCCCTCACTCTGCAAGAAGTGGACGAGATCATTTCCACTTCCCGCGAGACCGGCAAAATAGCGGTAGAAGCATTTATGTACCGTCATCATGCACAAACCCTAAAAATAAAAGAACTGGTCGATGCGGGCAAGATCGGTCAGCTTCAGTTAATAAAGGGCGCATTCACTTTTACGCTGGCACGAGAGGGAAATTATCGTTTCGTGAAAGAGTACGGCGGCGGCAGTTTATGGGACGTGGGCTGTTACCCCATATCATTTGCGCGGATGATCGTCGGGGAGGAACCGGCTGAGGTTTTTGGCTGGCAGGTTACCGGTCCGGGTGGAAGCGACGAGTCTTTTTATGGGCAAATGAAGTTCGGGAATGACATCCACGCTCAATTTGATTGCGGGTTCAAATCCCCATTCCGTTCATTTATGGAGCTTGTGGGAACAGAGGGAAGCATTCAAATTCCTGTGCCATTTAAGCCGGGTCTCAAAAATGAAATTTACCTTGCAAAGGGTGAAGACCTTGAAACCATCAAGATAAAAGGCGGGGAACTTTATTTGGGAGAAGTGGAAGACCTTTGCGATGCGGCGCTAAAAAATTCAGCCCCAAGAATTTCCCTATCGGACAGTCGTGGAAATATCGCAGCAATCCTTGGGCTGTTATCCTCCGCCAGAGAAGCAGCTCCCATACGCCTTAAAAACTGACTTTACGCGAATTAATCCACCCGTCTAAAACACCCTACAGTTGCGTTCGGAACCATTTTCTGACCAATAGGAATAGATTGCATTAGTTTTGTTGTGCGAGGCAACAAAACTAATGCTTTAAAAGATAGGTTGAATATACCTTTGTTGGTTATAATCAAATCACCATATTTTTCGGACTGGAGGATTTTCCCATGGCAAGTGTTACGTACAATAATGTTGTAAAAAGTTTTGGTGATGTTGAAGTCATCAAGAACCTCAACTTTTCGGTTGAGGATAAAGAGTTTCTCGTTTTGGTTGGACCTTCTGGCTGCGGTAAGACAACAGCGCTCCGCATGTTGGCTGGGTTAGAAGAAATCACTTCTGGTGATATTCAGATCGGTGAGCGCGTGGTGAATGATGTGGCACCGAAAGACCGCGATATTGCCATGGTGTTCCAATCATATGCTTTGTATCCGCACATGTCGGTGTACGATAACATGGCATTTGGTTTGAAACTTCGAAAAACCCCAAAGGAAGAGATCAAACGCCGCGTAGATGAAGCCGCCGCGATTTTGGATATCACCCATCTGCTAGAACGCAAGCCCCGCCAACTTTCCGGCGGACAACGCCAGCGTGTAGCGGTCGGACGCGCCATCGTACGCGAGCCGAAAGTATTCCTCTTCGATGAGCCGCTCTCCAACCTTGATGCAAAACTCCGCGTTCAAATGCGCGCCGAGATCAGCAAACTGCACCAACGCCTGCAAACCACTTTCATTTATGTGACTCACGATCAAACCGAAGCCATGACCATGGCAACCCGTATTGCGGTGATGAACAAGGGTATTCTTCAGCAGTTGGATACTCCGCAGGTGCTGTACGATAGCCCTGCCAATCTGTTCGTTGCTGGTTTTATCGGCTCACCTTCCATGAACTTCTTCCCCGGCAAAGTGGTTGTGAGCGGCGGCAAAGTAAGTGTGGATATGGAAACCTTCCAGGTTCAAGTCCCCGATGCATTTGCGGCTCCGTATAAGAACATGGACGGCAAAAAGGTTGTTTTTGGCATCCGTCCTGAAAATATTCACGATCCTGAATTTGCTCCAGTGAACATCCATGGCGAGAAAGTCACCGCCAAGGTGGATGTAACCGAATTGATGGGTAATGAAACATTCCTCTACCTCGTCAGCGGTAAAAATACGTTTATTGCCCGCGTTGACCCCCGCTCGAAGAAACGTGTGGGTGACGAAATGCAGGTTATCTTCGATATGGATAGATTCCACATTTTTGATGCGGATACCGAAGAAGCTGTTCGATAATCACTTGAAAGGAGGTGATCACCAGAGTAAATTATTTAACGCATCTCTCAAAAACACTATTTTCACAAATATTTTCAAGGAGAACTAGAGAATGAAGAAGAATTTGCTCGTTTTGTTGAGCCTGCTGGTGATCGCCTCCATGGCTCTTGCTGCCTGTGGCGCTCCGGCTGAAGAAGCCCCCGCTACGGAAGCCCCCGCTGAAGAAGCTGCAACCGAAGCTCCCGCCACTGAAGAAGCTCCTGCCGAACCGGCTGGCTCTCTGACCATTTGGGCAGATGACACCAAGGCTCCTGTATTCCAGGACCTCGCTGACGATGTGTTGGCTGCTTACAACATTGAATTGGTCGTTGAAGTGAAATCCGCCATCCGTGACGACTTCAAAGTCGCCGCCCCCAATGGCGAAGGTCCCGACATCATCGTGATCGCTCACGATCAGGCTGGAACCCTTGTTTCTGACGCTTTGCTCGCCCCGGTTGACCTCGGCGACAAGGCTGCTGATTTCGACCCCAACGCTCTCGCCGCTTGTACCTTCGATGGAACCCTGTACTGTATGCCGTACGCCACCGAAAATATGGGCTTCTTCTACAACACCGATCTGGTCCCGACTCCTCCTGCCACTTGGGAAGAAGTTATTTCCATGGGTGAAGCCCTCAAGGCTGAAGGCAAGGTTGAGTATGTGATGGCGATCACCGGCACCACATACGATGTGTACCCGATCTATACCGCTTTCGGCGGCTATATCTTCGGCAAATTGGATAATGGCGACTGGAACCCCGAAGACCTCGGTGTAGACAGCGAAGGCATGATCGCCGGCGTTCAGTTCCTTGCTGATAACGTTGCCAACGGCAACTTCCCTGCTGATTGGGATTGGGCGAACAACCACGCTCTCTTCGAAACCGGCAAGGCTCCGTTCATCATGGCTGGTCCTTGGGCTTTGGATCGCATCCGCGAATCTGGCGTTCCTTACGCCATCACCAGCTTCCCTGGCGGCGGCGTTCCGTTCGCTGGTACTCAGGGCTTGTTCATCAATGCTCAGAGCGAGAACGTCCTTCTTGCTCAGGCATTCCTCAACGAATTTGTTGCGAATGAAGACACCCAGCTCAAGCTCTACGAAGCTGGTCAGCGCCCGCCTGCCTACTTGCCCGCTCTCGCCAAGGTCAACGATGCCGACCTCGCCGCCATGGCTGTTGCTGGCGAAAACGCCAACATGATGCCTGCCATTGCTGCCATGGGCTCCGTTTGGGGTTCCTGGAACGATGGTGTGGTGATTGCCCGCGACGCCAAGCAGGATGCTCCTGCTGCCATGGGCGATGCCGCTGCCAAGATCCGCGCTCTTATCGCCAACCCGCTCACCGGCATGGTCAACGTTCCTGGTTCCTACCAGGCTCAGGCTGGATGCCCCGGCGATTGGCAGCCCGAATGTGCCGCCACCGCCATGACCATGGGTGAAGACGGTCTGTACATCAGCGGTCCGTTCAACATCACCGCTGGTGACTATGAATTCAAGATCGCCCTCGACGGCTCCTGGACCACCAACTACGGTTCAGACGGCGCTCAGGATGGTCCTAACTACGCCATCAACGTCCCCGCTGACGGCACCATCGAATTCGTTTACGATCCTGCCACCAAATTGGTCACAGCGACCGTTAAGTAATTCAGCTAAGTACGAAAAGAAGGCTGAGGGATGCAAGTCCCTCAGCCTTCATTGTAATTATCCCAAGTATTTTTCACAAAAGCGTCAAGGAGTGCCTTGATATGAATAAAAGCTCTAAAAAGAAACAAACCGGTATGGGAGAAGAATCATTCTTTTCAAAATTATCACGTTTCATTTTGATATTGGTTCTGGATGCCGGCGCGATCTGGTTCATTCAAAACGCAGTATCCAAAGGCTTTACTCAAATGGTGGGTGTATTGGCTGTTATCACCCTCATGCTCAATGTGATCTTTCTTCATCCAAGGGCATACCCTTTTAGGTGGATGGCTATCGGGTTGAGTTTTTTGGTTTTGTTCACCATCTACCCCATGCTATTCACCATCTATGTTGCTTTTACGAACTACGGGGATGGGCATTTGCTCACCAAGGAACAAGCGATCCCCTTAATTGAAAAAACAACCTACCTGCCAGAAGCAGGAAAATCCTATAAATGGACCGCTTTTAAATCGGACAGTGGTGATTATGCCCTTTGGCTGGTAAATGCAGAAAATGAAAGCTTTTTAGCCAAACCCGGCGAATCGATCATCCCTGCCCAACCCGGTGAGCCAGGGATCGGCGAAGCAGACAGTAGTGGAATTCCAACCAGCATCGACGGGTACACGCGCATCAACGCACTCGTGGCGGCAACCGATAAAAACCTGCCAAATATTAGGTTTGGTCTGGAAGGTGAACAAGCGGTTCAGATTCGCACCCAAAATGAAGCCGCTGAATTGGAGATTCTCTACAAGTACGATCCCGAAACCGATACGATCACGGATCAGTCCAATGGCGACGTTTACGAAAACAAAGACGGAACCTTTACCTCGCAATTTGGCAAGACCATTAAACCCGGTTTCCGAGCAGTGATCGGGCTCAAGAACTTCCAGGATTTTGCAACCAGCCCGGCTTTACGAGGTCCGCTGGTTCAGATCATGACGTGGAACTTTATCTTCCCGACCGTTAGCGTGCTTTCCACCTTTGCACTTGGGCTGGCAATTGCCATCATGTTCAATGATAAGGACTTCCCGCTCAAAAAATTGATCCGTTCCCTGCTATTGATTCCCTACACCGTTCCCGGTCTCATCAGCATCATCATGTGGCGCGGTCTATTGAACTCTGAATTTGGAATTATCAACCGCTACCTCGAAGCCTTGTTCGGGTGGGCTCCCCCCTGGACGGTTGAACCGTTCTGGGCGCAGGTTGCCATCTTGATCGTAAATTTCTGGCTCGGGTATCCCTACTTCATGCTCATTACCAGCGGTGCTTTGCAATCCATTCCTTCTGATATTTACGAAGCCGCAATGATCGACGGCGCGACACCCTGGCAGCGCTTCCAAAAAATCACCCTGCCGTTATTATTGGTCGCAGTCGGTCCACTCCTGATCGCTTCCTACGTGTACAACTTCAACAATTTCAACCTGATCTACCTCTTCATTCAAGGTGGACCTCCCATTGTTGGCGCGGCTACACAGGCAGGTCATACTGACATCCTCATTAGTTATGTTTACAAACTGGCGTTTGAAAGCGGCGGGCGTGGTGTTCAATATGGTTTGGCATCTGCCATTTCGATCATTGTGTTCTTTATCGTCGGCTCCATCACCCTTCTACAATACCGCTTCACCAATATGTGGGAGGAGGTAAGCGAAAATGTCTAATTTCTCTCAAAACTACGAACGCCTGCGTTCATCGCAAAAATTCCAAAAGCAGCTCAGTGTTACGCTTCGGTTGATCGTCGCAGTATTTCTGATCTTTTTTGCCGTTTTTCCAGTGTTGTGGATCGTTTCAGCATCACTGGATAGTTCGCAGTCACTGGCTACACAAACCTTGATCCCTGCAAAAGCCGGTTTCCAAAATTATGTCCGTTTGTTTGGGCTTGACCCTGATTATAAATTTGCCGGGCTTGATTTTAAGCGCTGGGTGTTCAACTCGGTAAAAGTTTCTGGAATTTCAACCATTCTCAGCCTAAGTATCACCACCATGGCTGCCTACGCATTTTCACGTATGCGCTTCGCCGGTCGCGTTACCATGCTGAAAACCATCCTCCTTCTGCAAGTATTCCCCAACTTATTGGCTTTGGTTGCGATCTATGTCTTGATCTTTCAGGCGGGCGAGATCATCCCCGCCATCGGGTTGAATACCCACGCCGGTTTGATTCTCGTCTATCTGGGCGGCTCGATGGGCATCAACATCTGGCTGATGAAAGGCTATTTAGACACCATTCCCCGTGCCATTGACGAATCTGGCATGGTAGACGGCGCCTCTCACTTCCAAATTTTCTGGAACTTGCTCCTCCCCCTCCTCCGTCCGATTTTGATCGTCATCGGTATTCTTTCATTCATCGGCACCTATGGTGACTTCCTACTCGCGCGCATTCTACTCACCGATGCAGATAATTACACCGTGATGGTGGGATTGCAGCTCTTCACCGCCGGACAATTTGACCAAAAATGGGGCGTCTTTGCCGCAGGCGCACTCCTTGGCGCGCTCCCAATTATGATCATCTACCTCGCCCTGCAAGACCAGATCGCAGGCGGGTTGACCACAGGGGCGGTTAAAGAATAGTTTTATGCGCCGTCTGCTCGTTGGGACGTTTCTCGCTCTCATTTCGATAGCCCTGATTCTGTTTCAGGGCTATCGCCATTTTATTTCCACAAACACAACCGAAGCGCCAGTGTTCACGGATGTCAGCCATCCTGCCGGAATAGTCAATAACCGCGTCGCTGGCATTGAAATGACAACCGGACAGGCATGGGGTGACTATAACAACGATGGCTGGGTCGATCTTTATGTAACCGACCCCATTGCAAAAAACACCCTCTATCTCAACAACGGCGACGGCACATTCAGCGTTTCTCCGTTTTCAAAACAGGTTGAACTCTTCAACGCCTATTCACAAGGCGCGTCCTTCGCAGACTATGACAACGACGGCTGGAAAGACCTCATCGTTGTCACCTGGGGCGCAGATCACCTATTCCGCAACGAGAATGGGCAAGGCTTTGTGGATGTCAGCAGACAGGCAGGGCTGGCGGGAGAATACAACAGCAAAACCGCCTCATGGGGTGATTTCAACAACGATGGTTTTTTAGACCTGTACATTGCCAATTGGGCGTGCTACCCCAAGTGCGGACGCCCCATGGATGCCGAGCCGGATCAACTTTACCAAAACAATGGCGATGGCACATTCAGCGATGTTTCTGATTATTTGATGGGAGCCACCAATGGCGCCGGGTTTGTCGCCTCTTTCACTGATATTGACAATGACGGTGATGCCGACATCTACCTCGTCAATGACGAATTTGTGAACGCTACCGGCAACAAACTCTTTCGCAATGACGGCGCAGGTTGTAACGGCTGGTGCTTCACTCAGATCGCCAAAGAAGCCGGCGCAGACTCCCGCCTCTTCGGCATGGGGCTGGCGGTCGGTGATTACAACAACGACGGCTTTCAGGATTTCTACTACTCCAACGTTGGTCCAATGGAATTACTGCAAAACCAGGGCGACAACACTTTTAAGGAAGTTGCCGAAACAGCCGGAGTACAAATCTCCAATGGCATCACATGGGGAAGCGTATTTCTGGATTACGACAATGACGGCTGGCGTGATCTTTACGTTGCCGTAGCCGACACAGCCGACCACAAAGATACTGGCTCCAATCAACTTTTTCACAACAATGCAGACGGCACATTCACATCCGTTGCCTGCCACAACGAAGCGACCGATGTCCGTATGAGTATTGGCGTGGCGTACGCAGATTACAACCATGACGGCTGGGTTGATCTTATCGTCGGTAATCTCGATGAAGGCTACAGGTTGTACCAAAACCAACAGTCGCAAAACAGCCATAACCATTGGCTTTCCATCGAACTGGAAGGCGCGGGACCCATAAACAGGGATGCGGTCGGTGCGCGGGTGTACCTCACCACAAAAAACGGAACCCAAATGCAGGAAGTTATCAACGGCTCAAGTGTGATGTCGGGCAACGCGCTTGAGTTAAATTTTGGGATGGGAGAAGAACAAAGCGCCGATATTCGCATTCGCTGGAATGACGGCACCGAACAAGTCTTCAAAAACATTCAAGCAGATCAACGCTACAAACTGGTTTACCCCTTGAATGGTGAAACATCGCTTGAGCCTCTCCAAACCAATCAAGCCGCGAAAGCGAAGCAACCCTCTTTCAGCGCTTATCTTCAAACTCTCAAACCTGACCTGCGCGCCTATTCAAAAGATGAGGATGTTCAACTTGCGTACTTGATGTCGCGGGCAAGCGTTCAGCCGCCGACCAGCCCACAGGCGGCAGACCCAGCCCTGGTCACGTTAGGTGAAGCGTTGTTTTGGGATCCCATCCTCAGCGGCAACCGCGATACGGCTTGCGCCACCTGTCATCATCCAAACCTGGGCACCGGCGATAATCTTTCGGTCTCCATCGGCACCAATGGGTTTGGGTTGGGAGACGAGCGCCAAACCGGAACGATCCGCGAATTTGTTCCACGCAACGCCACCCCGCTTTACAATTTGGGATACACCGAATGGACAACTTTCTTTTGGGATGGGCGCGTCTCACACCGCGCCGATAACTGGATCGAAACCCCAAGCAGTAACCGCATCCCCAGCGGACTCGACAGTGCGCTGGCTGCCCAAGCCATGTTCCCCGTCACCTCACGTGATGAAATGCGCGGCTATCGCGGCGAAGTGGATATTTTTGGAAACCACAACGAATTAGCTGATATTGTAGATTACCGCTCCCAGCCGATATGGGACGGGCTTATGGTGCGTGTTCTGGAAATTCCTGAATATGTAAATCTCTTCCGTGCCGCCTACCCGGATGTGCCGGTAAACGAACTTGGTTTTCAACACGCTGCAAATGCAATGGCGGCTTACGAAATTACAGCATTCACATTTGAAGACAGTCCGTATGACCGCTATATAAACGGTGAAACGAACGCGTTGAATGCAGAAGAAAAACAAGGCGCCATCTTGTTCTACGGTGAAGCGGGGTGTTCCTCCTGCCATTCCAGCGGTTTACTCACCGACCAAAATTTTTACAACATCGCCGTACCGCAAATTGGAGACGGCAAGGGACGTGAACAGCCCTTTGACCTTGGGCGCGCCCGTGAAACCGGCAACGACTGCGACCGTTATGCCTTCCGCACGCCCCCACTGCGCAACGTGGAATTGACCGGACCCTGGATGCACAACGGCGCATTCACCACCCTCGAAGAGACAGTACGTCATCACTTTAACCCTGCCGCCAGCCTGCAATATTACGACCCCAGCCAGCTAAGCATTTTGCTTGCAGAAAGCTGTCAAGACGACCCTGATGTACTCGCGTCCATTCTGCGCTGGTACACTCCATCCAACCCCAGCGACGGGGTAAAACTGACCGATGCCGAAATGAACGCCCTCATGGCGTTTTTGAAAGCGCTCACCTCACCCAGCGCAAAAGACTTGAGTCACATCATCCCTGCATCTGTACCCAGCGGGTTGCCGGTTGGCGGCAACATTGCCGATCCCAACTCATCTGCTTCTGTTCAATCTGAACCATAATCTCCCGTGGAGAAAAAATGAAAAACAAGTTCTTGTATTTAATTTTGCTCGTTGCCATCCTCGCCGCGTGTACTACACCCGCCACCCAAGCGCCGACGGAAATCCCCCCCACTGCCACGCCTGAACCCGAAGGCACTGAGGGCTTCCCGTGGTGGAATGATGTTGTTTTTTACGAAATATTCGTGCGCTCTTTCAACGACAGCGACGGTGACGGCATCGGCGATTTCAACGGCATCACCGCCAAACTTGACTACCTGCAAGACCTTGGCATTCGCGGCATTTGGTTAATGCCCATCAACCCATCCCCCTCTTATCATGGGTACGATGTCACCGATTACTACGCCGTCAACCCGCAGTACGGCACCATGGACGATTTCAAGAATCTTTTGGCAGAAGCTCACAAGCGTGATATTAAGATCATCATTGACCTTGTGCTGAACCACACCTCAAGCAAAAACCCCTGGTTCCAGAAAGCGCTTGAACCCGGCAGTGAATATTACGACTGGTACAAATGGAGTGACAGCGACCCCAACACACAAGGACCCTGGGGCTCCCAGGCATGGTACAAAGCCTCGAACGGAAAATACTATTACGCCATCTTTTGGGAAGGTATGCCAGACCTGAATTACGATACCCCCGCCGTCCGTGAAGAAGCGAAAAAGATCACCGCCTTCTGGCTGCAAGATGTCGGCATAGACGGTTTCCGCCTGGATGCCATTCGCTATTTAGCCGAAGATACCCAACTGCAAGATTCGAAAGCCACCCACGCATTTTTGGATGAATGGGGAACGTACTACCGAGAGATCAACCCACAGGCGTTTACCGTGGGCGAAGTGTGGACGGATAACAACAACGTCAAACCTTACATCAACACCAACACAGAACTAACCTCCGCCTTCAACTTTGACCTCGCATTCGCGCTTGTAAAATCGCTCAACGAAAGCAACAACAGCACCCTGCGTTTTACATTGCAAACCACCGTGCGCGACTTCCCAGAAATGGATAACTCCAACTTCATCACCAACCACGATATGCCCCGCATCATGAATCAATTCGGCGCAGACCAAATTGACCGCAACAAGGTAGCGGCTTCTGTACTCATGACCGCGCCGGGCATTCCATTCATTTACTACGGCGAAGAGATCGGCATGAGCGGACCCAAACCCGACGAACTGATCCGCACGCCCATGCAATGGACAAGCGAAAAAGGCGCAGGTTTCACCACCGGCACGCCCTGGGAGCCCGTCAACAGCGATTACCCCATCGTCAATGTCGCCGCGCAAGAAGGCAAACCTGATTCTTTATTTGAACATTACCGCACCTTGATCCAACTTCGCAACGCTCACCCAGCTTTGAGAGTAGGCAAAACCTATGTCGCCGAATCAAATTCAAAGAAGGTCGTGGCGTACATCCGTGCCAGCGAAAGTGAAACGCTTCTCATCCTCATCAATATCGACGACAAACCCATCACAGACTTCAACCTCGATCTTTCTGTCGGTCCGCTCTCCGGTGAGTACACCCTCACCTCCCTGTTGGATGAAACTGCATTCCCCAACCTGCCAGCCAACACCAAAGGCGGTTTCGATAATTACATCCCCATGGCTGAACTTCCGCCGTACAGCACATACATTATTCAACTTACAAAATAAGGGAATAAACAACTCATGGAAGATTTTATTTTTGGAACTCTTGCAACCGAAGAATCCCGCCTCAACCACCTTCGCAAGGTATTCGGCGGTGTGACGCACAACCACAACCGCCTCCCACGGGACCCTCAGCCTGGGCAGCCCACCCAGATCTTTCTCACACTGGGACCTTCTCACCCACACACCCGCGCCTGGGTGTACTGGACAAATGATGGCAGCGACCCCGAAGGCATAAACGGAGTTGCATCTAATGGCTATGCGACACCACTAAATTTCGTTTCTTCGCAATGGGAAACATTTATGTGGGGTTACGTCAAAACTTTTCAAGGAGAAATCCCTGCACAAGAAGCCGGTAGAATCGTCCGCTACCGTGTGGCGGCAGGCGGCGACAACGCGGAAACCATTGCCGATGACGGCAGCTACTACGCCTACTATGTAGATAACGACCCCGCCCCCGAATGGACGAAAGAAGCGATCATTTACCAAATCTTTGCAGACCGTTTCTTTTGCGGCGATCCGAGTTTTCCGAAAATAGAAAAAAAGCCCTCGCTCAAATGCAATGGCACATTGCGGGGTATCACCTATAAATTAGATTATCTTTCAGAACTGGGCGTCAACTGCTTATGGCTCACGCCTGTTTTCCCCAGCCCCAGCTATCACGGGTATGATGCCACCAGTTTCTACGATATCAACCCGCGCCTTGGCACAAAGGAAGATTTCAAGGAACTCATCGAACAAGCCCATGCACACGGAATGCGCATCCTCATGGATTTTGTGCCAAATCACTGGTCGAACCAGCACCCCAATTTTCTCGAAGCGTGCGCCGATAAGAACAGTCCTTTTGTAAAGTGGTACACCTTTGAAGAACACCCAAATAAATACAAAACCTTTTTTGGCGTGAAAACCCTACCGCAGATCAACCTGCGTTACGCCCCTGCCCGTGAGCATGTGACCGAAGCCGCCAAATACTGGCTCGATTTTGGCGTGGATGGCTTCCGCGTGGATTATTGCATTGGTCCGACCCCCGATTTCTACGCCGACTTCCGCAAAGCCACCCGCACTGCCAAGGCGCAATCTTGGACGTTTGGTGAAGCGGTAGACCCGCCTGATTCACAGGTCACATTTGAAGGCGGCATGGATGGTTCGCTCGACTTCATGCTGCTTGAAGCACTGCGTAACACCTTTGCTTTTGGCAAATGGAATGCCCGCATGTTCGCCGATTTTCTTAACCGGCACGAAGCCTACTTCCCCGCTTCGTTCTCCCGTCCGTCATTTCTTGACAATCACGATATGAATCGCTTTTTATGGGTTGCCCAAGGCGATACCCGCAAATTGAAACTCGCCGCCCTTTGCCAATTCTCGCTGACGGGTGCGCCGGTCATTTACTATGGCACCGAGGTCGGGCTTTCACAGCCGCGCGATATGATGCAGAACGGACGCGCCATCCACGAAGAAGGGCGAATGCCCATGCTTTGGGATGAGGCGCAGGATAAAGACCTGTTCCAGTTCTATCGCGAGTTGATCGCTTTTAGAAAGGGGAAAGCGTCTTTGAGAGAAGGCGCGCGTGAAACGGTCTTTGTCAATGATGAAGTATTGGCATATCGCCGCAAATACAAAAACGAGAGTGTGGTGTGCGTATTGAACACCTCTGCCAATGCCGTTGAAATTGACCTTGAAATCGGAGAAGCAGACTTACAGGTTGGCACCAGCCCTGAGTGCAAAGTCAAGCCAAATGGAAGTTTGAAGCGGGTTTCACTTCCTGCGTACGGCGGGGTTTTGATCCAATGATCCTGCATCGGCACGAATCACTGCTGTCTCAATTTGTGAAAGCCCGCAATGTAGATGTGTGGCTGCCTGAAGATTATTCGGAAGAGAAGCGCTATTCTGTTTTGTACATGCACGATGGGCAAAACATCGTTGAAGCGATCTCTTCCATCGGCGGTGTAAGCTGGCGCATAGATCAGGCAGTGGAGCGGCTTGGTAAAGATGTCATTGTGGTCGGCGTATGGAACCACGGCGAGATACGCTGGCGCGAGTATATGCCGCAGCAGCCGTTCGAGGCTAAATCTTTTGATGGTATCCGTGGTGCCCTACGGGAACGGATGGGCGGCGACGCGATCTCTGATCTGTATTTGCGGTATGTCGTAGAAGAAGTAAAACCGTTCATTGATAAAACGTATTCCACTTTTACAGATAAGCAGCATACGTTTGTAATGGGGTCAAGCATGGGCGGGTTGATCTCACTGTATGCCATTTGCCAGTACCCCGATGTGTTTGGCGGCGCGGGTTGTGTTTCTACACATTGGTCGGCGGGTGAGTTTGCCATTGTAGAAGAGTTGGCAAAACGCCTGCCCGACCCTGCCAGCCACAGGCTGTATTTTGATTACGGCACTCAAGGGGTGGATGCCCCCTACGAGCCGTTTCAACTGAGGTTCAACGAGCATCTGCTTGCCAAAGGGTATGAAGCGGATAAAAATTGGATCACCCTTAAATTTGAGGGCGCTGACCACAACGAAGCGGCGTGGCAGGCTCGGGTAGATACACCGCTGGCATTTTTATTTTCGTAGTTCAAGTCAGGTAGAATTGTGCCTGCTCTAAAATTCAACTCAGAGGTATTTCAATGACAACCGCTCCTGCATGGGTTCAAGACGCCGTCTTTTACCAGATCTTTCCCGACCGTTTTGCGCGCAGTGAAAAAATGAATGGCAAGTTCCAGTTCGAAGATTGGGATTCTGCACCCACCCCGCACAGTTTCAAAGGCGGCGATTTATATGGCGTTGCCGAAAAACTAGATTATTTAAAAGACCTCGGCGTGAATGCGCTGTACCTCAACCCGATCTTTGCTTCAGCCAGCAACCATCGCTATCACACCTTTGATTACTACGCCGTGGATGAACTCCTTGGCGGCAACAAGGCGTTTGAATATCTTTTGGAGAAAGCGCACAGCATGGGCATCCGCCTTGTGCTGGACGGGGTCTTCAACCACGCTTCACGCGGGTTTTGGCAGTTTCACCATGTGCTTGAAAATGGCGCCAGTTCGCCCTACAAAGATTGGTTCTACTTTGACCAGGAACGCCTAAACGGACATAAACACTGGGGCGCCTACCCCACCCCGCACGAACAGAAACTTTTGCAAAATGAAGACAGCCTAACCGCCATTGGCTACCGTGGTTGGTGGAATTTGCCCGCCCTGCCAAAGTTCAATGTGAACACGCCTGCCGTGCGCGAATTTTTATTTGGGGTCGCCGAGCATTGGGTTCGCCTCGGCATTGATGGTTGGCGTTTGGATGTTCCGACCGAGATCGATGACGACTCGTTCTGGCAGGAATTCCGCAGCCGTGTCCGCGCGGTCAACCCGGATGCGTACATCGTTGGCGAAATCTGGCATGAGGCGCAACGCTGGCTGCAAGGCGACCAGTACGACGCGGTGATGAATTACGAAGTGACCAAACCCTGCCTGGCATTTTTTGGCAAAAAGCTGGATTTGGGAATTCTGCACCAGCAGGGCAACTACAACGGCATCCATCACAGTATTGATGCGCATGAATTTGCCAACCGCATCGACCATAACCTCGGCTTGTACAAGCGCGATATTATTTTTTCTCAGTTGAACCTGCTCGACAGCCACGACACGCCCCGCTATCTTTCCTGTGTGCATGGTGATAAATCTGCTTTGAAAATGGCAATGTTTTTCCTGTTCACTTACCCTGGCGCACCCTGCATTTACTACGGCAATGAAGTCGGCGTGGACGGCGCACATGACCCGGACTGCCGAAAATCTTTCCCTTGGGATGAAAGCAAGTGGGATAAAGACCTTCATGCCTATGTCAAGTCGCTGACGGCATTGCGCCACAAATACGAAACCCTGCGTCACGGTGATTACAAACGGATGTATTCTGCAAATGAAGTGATGGCGTACGGACGCATCCACAATGGCGAAGAGATCGTGATGGCGATCAATGTGGCAGATGAAGAACGTACCGTCCCATTGCCGATCGGGAAGAAGGCAAAAGCCCTTTTTGGGAATCCGGTCATAAATGGCGAGCAAGTCACAATTCCAGCGCGAAGCGGGGTTGTCATCAAGTAAGAATCGCGTAAAAGTATTCACCACAGATAAACTCAGATGAAAGGGATAGATCACTATCCGTGTTTATCTGGGTTCATCTGTGGTTATTTTTTTGAAAGGCATACCATGAGCAAATACACACCCAAACCAGCCGTACGCCTCACCCACCCTGAGTGGAGCAAAGATGCAGTGATCTACCAGATCAACACACGCCAGTTCACGCCTGAAGGGACGTTCAAGGCTGCCGAGAGTCACTTGCCTCGCCTGAAAGACCTCGGCGTGGATATTTTGTGGCTGATGCCCATTCATGAGATTGGGCAGAAGAACCGCAAAGGCACACTTGGCAGTCCATATGCTGTGAAAGATTTTTACAGCGTGAATTCTGAGTTTGGCACGCTGTCTGACTTTAAACATTTTTTGCAAGCTGCACATGCGCACGGTTTTCGCGTCATCTTGGACTGGGTGCCGAATCATACCGCCTGGGATAGTGTCCTCGCCTCGGCGCACCCCGACTGGTACACGCGCAATTGGAAAGGTGACTTTCACCCCACGCCATGGTGGGACTGGTCTGACATTATTGACCTCGATTATTCCAAAGTGGAAGTCCGTGAGTATATGACCGAAGCGATGAAATACTGGGTGCGCGATGTGGGCGTAGATGGATTCCGCTGTGATGTGGCAGGCTTCGTCCCCACCGACTTTTGGAATACCGTCCGCAAGGAGTTGGACGAGATCAAACCCGTGTTCATGCTCGCCGAATGGGAGTCGCGTGACTTGCACGAAGAAGCCTTCGATATGACCTATTCGTGGAGTTGGTACGACACAATGGTAAATATTGCGCACGGCGGCAGTGTTTCCCTTCTGCACGTGTATTACTCGTGGAACGAGAAAGCCTATCCCTTTGACATTATGCGGATGCTATTCACCAGCAATCACGATAAAAATTCGTGGGATGGCACAATGAACGAGCAATTTGGCGCAGCGCGAGACGCTGTGATCGCACTGACCTTTGTCAGCGAAGGAATGCCGCTGATCTACAACGGTCAGGAGGCGGGGGAAGAGAAGCGCCTCGAGTTCTTCGAGAAAGACCCGATCCAGTGGAAGGAACATCCAATCAATGCCTTCTACAAAAAATTGATCGCGTTAAAAAAGAAAAACTCCACGCTGTGGAACGCCAAATGGGGTACACGCATGGTGCATGTGCCCAACTCTGTGCCTGAAAAGGTGTTCAGTTTTGTGCGCCAGAACGAGCAGGACAAGGTTTTTGCAGTGTTCAATTTTTCACCCATGCCGCAACGTGTGGCGTTTGAAGACCATCTCTTTCATGGGTCCTACACCAGTTTCACAAGCGGCGAAGGAGTGGAGTTATCTGAAACCACACAATTAGAATTGAAGCCGTGGGAGTATCGCATCTTCACAAGTTAATATCACGCCCAGTTGTGCCGTTCGACGGTAAAATATAGACCAATCGGGTTATGCTTGCACAATTTACACATGCGCTCAACTTAATCGCCATGTCAGCCGCATTATGGATGGCATTTTATCTATTTGCGCGCGGGTTCCCCAACCGCATCACCTTGCTGGCTTCGCTGGCGTTGTTCGCGACCGGCATCTTCTTCCTCGATACGTACAATCATTATTTTGTTCCGTTCACAAGCAGCGCCAACCTGCGCGCCGCGCTGCTTGTGATTGCGCTTACCTGTTGGTATAGCGTCACTCACGCATTGCTTGGCGCGGACGAACAAAAAAGAGCAAAATCCATTCAGGTTGTTTTGTACACACTTGCAGCCCTATCAGTGTTAACACTGATATTTTTCGGCAAAGGGTTTCTCCGTGGTCAAGAGGATATGCTCCGCACCATGCACTTTGAATGGAATGAAACCACCGTTCTATATGGCATTACGCAATTATTCACTTCCGCAGGAATTCTTTTTAACCTTTTCACCCGCCGCCGCATCCATATCACCGAGGAAGGGAAATATCTATTCGCCGCCTCCTGGTTTTTAGTGCTTGCCCTTGCATACGGGATTCTTACCTTGCTGCTCCCCTTGCATATGCCGCGCATCATCGAAGACGGATTCGTATTTGGCGGGATTTTTCTTTTAGGCATTTCCGTAGCACGGCATCAAAGCCTCGTCGAACAGCGCACCATCTGGCAGGATTTCCCGGTCGCTTTTTTGGGCTTGTCCATTATCACAATACTCTACCTGACCATTGCAGCGGCAACAGGCACTCCTGCCAGCAGGCTTGGAAATATCGCCGCATTGGTCATTGCCACCCATTCCTTGTACGACATTGGGCGTGAAGCCGTGGAGCGTTGGAGAAGACAGGAAGAAAAACGTCTGCGGCGCAGGACTACGCAAAGCCTGCCTCTTGAAAACAATGCCATACGCCTCCTTCTGGACCGTGAACTGATTCTGTTTCTCAAAACATTGAACGCCTCTTCCGGCATGATCGCCACCCACGAGGACGGAAAATGGGTTGTCACAGCGGCTTGCAAATCCCTTCCTCTTGAAAGTGTCTTTCCAGACACCCTGACGGAGAACGAAGGGGTTATCCACTTGGAAGAACCCTATGAAGGGCTGGTATGGCTTGCACAAGTATTTGAAGGGATGCAGCCAGTGGCGCTGGTAGGGATCGGAGACTCAAATGTCAAACTCAAATATTCCAGCGGCGAGTTGGAATTACTGGACGAGTTTTCCGAACAGATCGGCACATTGATCTCCATAAACAACTTGCAAAAACAAGTTATGCAATCTGCTGTTACCCGTGTTGCAGAAAGTCTTTCGACTAACATCAGTTCGGAGCTTCTCAAATCAGTGGAAGATGCCCTGCGTCATTTTGCAGATACGCTGTACCTGGGGCAATCTCCGCTGGCAAGCAACTTCGCCGCCCCTGAACTACCTCATATAGAACGCGGCAAACAATTACAAAAGGCGCTGCGAGACGCCGTGGAATCCTTGCGTCCTGAAGGCGACCGTCCGCCGGAACCCCTCCCACGGGAGTGGTACAACTACGTCATCCTGCACGACGCGTACATAAAAAACGTACCCAACCGAGAGGTAACAGCAAGGCTGTACGTCTCCGAAGGGACATTCCACCGCACCAGACGGCAGGCTGTGCGCGGTGTGGCACGCTGGCTTGAAGAACACAGAAAAACGGCGGGACATTAACAGTTTTTGACAGTTTTTCTGCACGCCCGGGGGAATAATGAACTTGTGAAATTCAACAAGAAAAAATCAAAAAGCAAACCATCGACGAGGCAAAACAACCAGGATGAAGCCATTGGTTTGTTTTTGGCATGGGTGGCGCTGTATTGGGCGTTTATATGCATCCTTGCGATCTCATTGTTGACCACGGCATAAATGGAAACGTGTAGTCTGACAGTTTTTGTCAGTTTTTTACTCAAAACCGCCCCATAATAGCTAAAACGTCAAAAGGAGAAAAAAATGGATTTAGAATTACCTGCCCCCCAACAAACTACAAAAAGTAAAACATGGATATTCTTCGCCGCAGGCTGCGCGATTGCGCTGCTTTGCATCTGCCTGGCAGCAGGGGCATTTCTTGTCCTGCCAGCCATTGCAAATATTGGGCAATCCACCGTTTCATACGAAGGCATTGCAGATGAACAACTTAAGGCAGACACCCTGCAACTCATCACTCAATATGAACAAGCACAAAGCGGCTGCACCGATGTGACCCTGTTCATCGGCAATACGATGACCCGCCCCGAACAATCTGAAGACAGTTCATGGATTGAAATGTGGCAGGTCAACGCCTGCGGAGAATCTCACCTTTACAGCATCACATTTACACCAGATGGCGTTGGCGGAACCTATATTTCTATATCACCAATCGACCAATAAATATAACCAAAGGAGAATCGCATGAATATTAAACGCTCACCCATCCCATTTTTGATCGCTATGTTTACAACCATCAGTCTCGCGTGTGCAGGACTGTCGCCTGCCCCAACTGCCGCACCAGAGCTAATTTACACCGCCACCAACATACCCAATCCATTACCCACGGCTACAGCAACAACAAAGCCAACAAATACACCGCGCCCAACCAGAACCCCCATCCCCGCTACAGCGACAGCCATTCCTATGGATTTACCTGCCATCAATGCTCAATATGAAGTAAAAGTTCTCTATGCTGCTTATTTTTCTAAAGTCTTTTCGGGAGGTTTTGAGTATACCCCCCTGTACGGCGGAAAGTTCCTCGATATCGGAGTCCAGATCAAAAACCTACAGCCGGGTAGTCCACTAACAATTCCGTGGGAAAACATATATATCATTACCCCGGATAACAAAGCTTGGTATCCAAATTTCGGCGGAAGTTACTCTCCGCAAAACAAGGAGGAGAAATTCGACCCTGCCACACTGTTTATATACCCAGAAGATGTAATGGAAGATATTAATTTCAGTGAAGTTGTATACATCCGTGGTATTTGGGCAACCGATGGTGCAAAACCAGCCACCTACCTTTTCGGCTTCGACACCGCCCCGCTAATCGAAGTGATTATTGACTAGACTTTTACCAATCAAAATAGGAGAACCTCATGCGCACCAGAACAACCACCACTTTAATTCTTTTATCTTCCCTCGTGATCCTAAGCCTTGCTTGTTCATCAGTATCAGGTTTGGTCGCTACGCCCACCCCGCAGCCAACCTCTACCTTCACGCCCACCCCGCCGCCAACCCAAACCCCCACACCAGAGGGTCCACGTGCAGCAAATGGCGAGACCATCGTGGCAAGTATCGGAAATTTGAAATTATCCAACGAACTTTACACCCACCCCAACGGGTTTGTCTCCTTTTACCCCATGGAAGGCTGGGAAATTACAAGCGATGACTACTATGTAAACATGGCAGAGCCGAATGGCAACGTTGTTTACACATTCACAGCCATTAATACAGGATACGAACTGGATAGCGCCGCCTTTGAACAGTTTCGGATCAACGGCGAACTGCTGTATACCTATCAGGAGCAATATAACGAAATCAACAGCGGAAGCAACCCCGCCATCAATCTTTACTTTATCGAAAAGAGCTACATCCTCGAAGGGATCGAGTTCTACGTCAATACCATCTACCAGCAAATTGGGAATGTCATCTACATCACAGAAGTTTACGGTGACATAAATGTCATCAACCCTGACCCCACTAATTTTTATTGGGTCATGTTCAACTCCTTTACACAGACCATCAACATAAATTCTAAGATCGCATCCGGTTTCCCAATGTACGAATGGACATGGTCTTACACGGCAGACGATGTACCTGCCTCGCTCAACGTACCCTGGCACTGGTCTTACGATACAGACACAACCCAAAATATTGCATACTTCGCCGCGCCAGATAACAAAGCCGGGGTAAACATGTTATCCATTCCAACTGTAAAGTTAGTTGGGGATATTGGTAAAAATTTCGCCTTCGATCTGTCGCTTACCTACCTGGAAAACACCACAAACGCAAGTGATTTTGTTACCAGCGAGGTCGAAAACTTTACCGCTGGCGAAGGCACCTATATTTACAGTTGGTCATCAGAGACAATTGACATCTCGGGAATCACCCTGCTCGATACCCGGGTGGCAAATAAACTCATCCTTATCGTCATCTATTCGCAAAATGACGTGTACGACACATATACAGATATCCTGATACCCATGGGCGATTCTTATTTCCTTGAACAATAATCCATAAAGGTGTGCGAGGAGAATTTCTCCTCGCACACCAAATAAGATATCATTGACAGGATAGTAATTCAGGCTGTTATTTGGAGTTTATTAATGAACACATCAAATCAACTCGAACCGAAAGATATTTTAAACAATCTACATGAACAATTGCAAAGCGAAGATGACGCCGCAATACTATCTGCCATCGAAGAGTTAAGCTCACTTAGCTACAGCAGCGAAGCGATTCGACGGCAATTGGAAATACTTGCGATCCAGAGTCAACATCACGACATCCGCAAAAACGCATTTAACCTGCTTAATTCCGCTCCCAACCGCGCCGTTCAGCAAAGAATTCATGCAAACAAACTCGGTCGCAGCATAAGAAACACCCTCCTTCAAGAGATAGAGGAATGGACAAAGCACAACCTGCTCGCAAAACATAACGCAGATGTGATCCGCCGCCGCTATGATTTCGACATTGCGCCTCAGACCCCGCCCAAGCCTGTAGAAATCACCCAAGCCGAATCCACGCCCAAAGTGGAGACTCCCGCCCCTGTCGCCGCACCCAACCCACAGGTCCCGCAGGAGCCGCGCCCTTCGCTTCTGCAAACACTCACAAGCGAAGCCAGCATCAAAGTCTATCTTTATCTCGGCGCATTCTTCGTCATCGCTGCCGCCGCCATTTTAGGCGCCGCTGTGCCAGAACTGCGCCTGCCGATCCTTATCATCGGAACATTGATCTTCGGCGGGCTTGCCATCGGCATTAAAAAAAGACTACCCCAGCCGAGTTTTGCCCTCTTTATCGTCTTCTCTTTTCTACTGGTGATCACCGCCAACAGCATCGAAGAAACGCTGCGTGCCTCTTTCAACCTAACCCAGACATTCTCCCATTTATATTGGACTTTTGTTTTTCTTTTCATGGCTGCGGTTTGGGGCGGCAGCACATGGCTGTATGAATCACAATTGTTTTCAGTTACATCATTTGGCGCGTTAGTATTTGCCGCACTTCGGTTGGGCAACACCTTCGATGCTGAACCTGTCCTTCACACCGTCTTCCTTGGGTTGACAGCGCTTGCCGGATTGGGCGGAACCCAATTGCTCAAAAAATGGAAAGATGAAAGATTTGCCCTGCCGCTTTTTCTTGCCGCGCAGGTATTGCAAGCCATAAACATGGTCGCTTCGCTAAGTATCTTTGGCACAGATAACTTTATTACGAGTTTAAATCAACCACTATGGAATCTGGCGCATGGCGCCGCATGGATTTTCGGGGCGGGCTTTTACCTTCTTTCAAATACCCTTTATCCATTTGTTATTTTCCCCTGGCTCACCGCCGCCGCTTTAATTCCCCTGCCCTGGTTTGTGAACACAGGCTTTCAATTGAAAGACCTCGGTTCGGCAATTACATTATTTATCTGGGGGTTCATCCTTGCAAGCATTAGCGAACCAGTTTCAAGATTTGAAAGATTAAAAAAATACGCGCTGCCTCTGCTATTGGCATCTCTACCGGGGTTTGCCTTGGGGGTCGTGTTCGGCTTTTCGCATGAAACCTGGCTTGGTCTTATCCTTGCCTTTGGAAGCGCTCTTCTTTTCACAACGCTGCATATTTTAAATACCCGTTGGTGGTTATGGGTTCTTGCCCTGTTCAACTTCATCATTGCGCATTTTGCTTTCTTTCAGTTGGAATCCATCAAAGCCTATGATGTATTCACCGGTTATCAGGTTGCAATTCTTGCAATAGCCCTCCTTTTACCAGACCTGTTCCTAAAGAAAGACTGGTCACACAGCCCGCAATGGAGGCTGCCGCTGCGGATATTTGGCGCATTGTTCACCCTCTATCTTTCATTTGCTCTGCTCGCCCAAAATGAAGAAGCTCACATTGCTGTTTGCTTTGCCATTCTCACAATCTTTTTCACGGCGTATGCACTTGCATGGAAAAACGCCCACGTTGCCTACCTCCCCGCAGCCTACTTATCGCTGACTCTCGTCTACATGCTCGATGCCCTGCAAGTAAGCGTAGTCATCAGCAACGCATGGCTGCCTGTACTCACCGCTCTGGCGATCTTCTATTACCTGGCGGGCATATTCCTCCGCCATACCGACACATGGGGCACTATGTTCCGCAACAGCGGCATGGCGCTTGCCGCAATCATCTCATTCACCGTCCTTATCAACACCACCGAAACAGGCGGCTGGTATACCCTTGTTCTTGGCACGCTCTTCATTGCCGAAATGTATCTTCGCAAGAATGGCTGGTTCGAGGCGGGCGCACCCATCTTATTCTCAATCGGTGTTTACCTCATTTTGAAAGACTTCCACGTAACCCGCTCCGTCTATCATCTGCTGGCACACTCACTGGTATGGATTCTCGCCGACCTGCTCGCCCACCTCACCTTCAGCAACCCACGTCCGCTGCGGTATGCGGTTCGAGCCATTGGTGGATTGCTTGCCGCCATAAACTACATCTCCCTATTCAATCAACGGGATGCAGGCATGGCAGCCGCGATCTTCGGAATTTACACGCTTCTCTTCCTAACCGTGAGCCTGCTCTATCGCCAACCCAATTTGTTCTACACCTTTACCCTGACCCTGCCACTTTTCGCCGTATTCCTGTTCCGCGCCTTTGAAATCACAAAATGGATCCACCCGGTCATTGTGATCGCAATGCTATATTACGCCGCAGGGACGGTCTTACGCTGGGCAAATCGTGCCAACGGTTGGGACAAACCGCTCCTCTATAGCGGGCTTGGTATCGGTGTGCTTGTCTCCATGGCAGCGCCCATTCTCGGCGGCGTAGATGCATCCATACCGGTGGCAATCGCGGCTACCTTATGGGCGTTTGAGGCGTTCTCAAAGCGCAATGCCTGGCTGGCATTCCCTGCCAATGGCTTATACCTGCTGGCATATTTCATCATCCTCGCCGAGTTGAATGTGGATGAACCGCAGTTCTTCTCCATGGGCGCGGCGCTTTTCGGCTTGATCCAACATTATCTGCTCACCCGTGCAGAAAGCAAGACCGGCACATTCATCATGGGCATGATCTCGCAATTTGTATTACTGGGAACAACGTATATTGAAATGATCAGCAAAGACAGTCTTGGCTATTTCTTCCTGCTGTTTGCTCAATCCCTGGTAGTACTCGTCTACGGAATTATCATCCGCTCTCGCAGCCTTACCTTCTTCCCGATCGGTTTTGTGGTTTTAGGAGTAATTACGGTTGTGTACAGCGCGTTGAAAGATATCGGCGCGATCTTCGTCATTGGCTGCACGGGCATCTTATTACTTCTGCTTGGGGTAGGCGCAGTCCTCTTACGGGAGCGTATCGCCAAACTTGGTGAAAAGCTCAGTGACTGGCAGGCGTAACCCATCCTTACCTCGGAGGTATACATGACCGAAAACCTGGAAGCACCCCCGCAGACTAAATCGAAATTACCCATCGTCATATTGGCATTCATCGGAATCGGATTGATCTTCTACTGCGTCTTTGGCGTAATTACGGTATTACAGCCAAAACAAACTGCAAACGAAATGCCTACACAAGCAGCAGAGAACGATACGCCCGTACCCAGCCGCGAAGCTCAAGATTTAATTGACGATTCGTCGGATTGGAAAATAATATTTGAAGAACCTTTTGACTCAGACGCAAATGTGAATGGCTGGCATTACGGTGAAGCCTCCGTTGAACAAATGGACAGCAACCTTGAGATCGAAGACGGAAAATATAAATGGGAAGTAAGTACAAAAGACAGAATATTCGTCCGCCTGAATCCAACAACAGCCCCAAGCACAAAAAACTTCCGCGTCTCTGCGGATGTCAAGTTAACAAGCGGAACCTACAAACCCGTGTATGGGATCGTTTTCAGAGATGCTTCATTTGATAATTACTACTCTTTTGGCATCTACGGCGAATCTTTCCTTATCGATAAAAATTACGGTGACCAATTTACAAGATTTGTCGATTCGCAAAAATCCAAAGCCATTTTGCCCCAGGAAAGCAACCGTCTCACAGTGATCGGCAAAGGTTCGTTCTTTGTATTCCTGATCAACGATCAATATGTTTACGAACTGACAGATAACGAAATTAAGAATGGCGGTTTTGGGTATGGTATCGGGCTGTATCACGCAGACTTGCACAACACCTTCGAATTCGATAATTTTATTATTCAAGCCCCATAAAAAAGAGCAAGAAATGCAGGCTCACGATTTTGATCCAGGAAACCTTCAATCTCCCCAAACCGCCTTGAGCAAATCAGGCAAAATCTCGCCGGATTTTCCGTGAAAGGCAAAATCTACTTTGGGAGTGAGGGGTGTCGGCTCGGCATTGATCTCAACCACAACCGAACCATTATTGCGTGCCGCATGAGCAAGAGAAGCGGCGGGCTGCACCAAGCCTGATGTGCCAATGGAAAAATAAACCTGACAAGCGCGTGAAGCATTTACGGCGGCTTCAAGTTCTGCCCGTGGAAGCGCTTCGCCAAACCAGACCACATCCGGGCGGAGAAGCCCGCCGCATTTTTCACAGGTTGGAACTGTTTCCGAATCATCCCCCCACTCTTCCGTAAACGTTCCGCAATCTGCACATCGGACTTTCTGTATGTTTCCGTGCAGTTCGAGCACGTTCTGGCTGCCTGCAAAGCGATGCAATCCATCCACGTTTTGGGTGATCAGCGTAAATTGGGGAATCTTTTTTTCCAGTTCCACCAAAGCATAGTGCCCGGGGTTTGGGCGCACGCCTTTCATGGCTTCCCGCCGCCAGGCATACCAATCCCACACGAGTTTGGGGTCGCGGGCAAAGGCTTCGGGTGAGGCAAGATCTTCTGGTTTGTATTGTGCCCAAAGTCCGGTTTGAGCGTCGCGGAAGGTGCGAAGCCCGCTTTCTTGCGAAACACCAGCGCCGGTCAGCACGGCGATCCGCGAAGCAGCTTTTAAAAAGCGAATAAAATCAGCAGGGAAATTCATCAGGGAGTGTAAGGTTCGCCGCCGGGTCTGCACCCAAGCATTTTAAGGCGTTCGGAGAAAATATCCGTTCCACCAAGTTTGGTTCCATCTTCCAATGTGGATACGATCTGATACTCCAGCCATGAGCTTTCAAAAAACTCATCTTCCAACATTTGGTCTGTGGAAAGGTCGTGGATGAACCTGCCGCCTCCAACATTGGTCATTTTTATTTGTGTCCACCGACTTTCGCGGTCTGTTTGAAAACTCTTAAAGCGTATAAAGAGCAGTACATACTTTACTTGATCGGGTTTTGTTACTTGAACGTTAACTCGAGTAACAAAAGGTTCACAGCCTCGCTTTGCCTTGTATATTTCCTGTAACGAAGTATTTACATAGGAAAATCCCTCCATTTGAACTGGAGGTAGCAGTGTATTTGGGGCGAAACCCAACCCACTTGGAGTTTCTGTTACCAACGGGGAAGGCGTGGCAGTTTTATAGCCAATCAAAGTAGGAGTGAGGGTAAAGGTTTTTGTTGGTAATACAGGTGTCTTGGAGGGCTCGGGCGTGAGTGTATTTGTTTCGGTTGGGATATTGGTTGGCGCCTCGGTCGCTGTTGGCGTAGCGGGGGATAAAGAAGGACCCAAGGCACAGGCGGGCAGGAATAACACAAAGAAAATAATCAGGGGCAGTTTTCTTTTCATGGTTGCTCTTCTTCAGAATTATTTTTTTTAGATGTAGCTGTAGGAGTAATGGTCGGTCTTGGAGCGCTTGGCGGGCAGCCTTTTTGCGGGGTCAGGCATGGGCATGGGTACATTTCAAACGCCTTGTCATAAAGACGAGTGCGCCCCACTTCCTCTCCTTCAATATTGGTGGCAATCAACTGAAAGTATACCCATGATTTGAGGTAGTGGTTATGTCCATCTACTTCACTGCCGACCATGGTATGGGTAAATTCACCCTGTCCACGATCAAGCATGACAATGCCAGTATTCCAGGGGGTGTAATCTTCTTCTTCATAATCCTTTACACGATAAAAAAGGAGGACACTAAAAACTTCGTCGGGATCATCTACGGTGGTGGAAATAGTGACCGAATTCGGTTTACAAGCGCCCCAGTATATTTTTTTGGGCGAATAAGTAAGCGAAAAGAAACCCACCCCCGGTTTGGATGATGTGGGCGATGGCATGGGCGTTACGGTATTACCGTCAACCTCCAGGACAAATGGCGTGAAGGTGGGTTTGTTAAAATCCTGCGTGGGCAGGCGGATGACCGTTGCTGTAGCTGTTGGGAGCGGAGTTTGTGTCTCAGTAGGTGTTGGGGAAGTCGTCGGCGAATCAACCGGGGTGGGTGTTTCTTTTGGTGCGCCGAACCCAGCCGAACAGGCTGTAATAAATAGCATCCACAATATCAATAAGTTTCTTGCTCGCATCGTATACTTCATCCCGCTATAATACTATGAAATCTTTTTTCGTGATTTTGGATCATGGAATTGAAAGAGGCGGTTGCCAATATCGGGCAACCGCCTCTTTTTTTACGCCGAAGCCCCGGAATAGTTTTTTACGCCGATTAGCCAAATAGTTCGGGCAATGATAAAAAGGGTCACAGTCAATGCCAGAGCCCCGAGCCAGGTTTCAAAGGTGAGCCGACCGGTAATGGCAGAGGCGGGGACAGTGACGGCAAATGCCACAGGGACCAAAAAGGTCAGCCCGTAACGCAGCCAGTTGGGGTAAATATCCACGGGCCAGCGACCGGCAGCATATAAGCCTTCAAAAAGGTTGGCAATTTCATGCACACGTACGAACCAAAAAGCAGTGGATGTAATGATGAGCCAGAAGCAGTACACCATGAGTCCGCCCATAACCAATGCCGAAAAGAAGCCAAGCACAGACCAGATATCCATTAGCCAATTCAATTGAACAAGGGCAATGATCACTACGATCGCGCCGGTCAATACATCTACCAGTTGCCAGAGACGGAACTCTCGCACACTGACCAGCAGTTGAGAATCGGCGGGTTTGGTGAGGGCGTAATCGAGCGTCCCTTCACGTATCTCCTCCATGAGGCGTTCCATATTGGGTTGAATGGCGGCACGGATGAAGCCGCCCGTCATCGTAAAAACGCCCATTACAGCGAGCAGGTCAGCTTTGCCCCAGCCGCCCAGTTGAGAGGTTTGGGCAAAGACTAAATTCAAGCCGATCAACCCAGTTCCCAACGCAATAAATGTTTGAAGAATTTGAATATAAAGATTGGCGCGGTATTGAAACTCGTTCATAATACCGATACGCAAATAATTAAATGCCAGTTTAATTCCGGTCATATCAACCTCCAACCGCAGAGAAGCGGCGAATGGCAACTTTCCAAACCAGGCTCACTGCCGCAGCACCGAAGATGATCCATGCAACTTGCATCCCCAAACCGATCAACAGATCGCGGACTGGCATATTTCCGATCAGCGCTTCGATGGGATACCCAAACGCCCACCGAAATGGGAAGAACCATGCCAGCCTTTGTACCCATTCTGGCATGAGGGAGAGCGGAACCAACCGCCCCGAAAGAACCAACTCGGCGGCAAAGTACAACTCAAACAAGGCACTGACGCGTGTCGTCCAGAATGTCACCATGCCAAGCAGGGAAAGGGTCATGGTACGGATCAGATAGGCAAACCAGATCGCAAAGAAAAACACAATGCCATCGAGCAGGGTCGGGTGCAGGTCTGGCTTGAAGAACAGGGAGAGCGCCAGAGCAAGCGGAATCCACAAGGTGATGACGACCACCTTCCAGCCTGCGAAAAATGCGACATCATTGTGAAGCGGATGAATTGGGCGCATCAAACTCATCGACAGTTGTCCCTGCCGAATGCGCCATTCCCACCCGTAGGGCGTGAAGACCACGTTCATACTGCGGACGAGCGTCCAGACGATGTAGTACGCAGCGAATGCCCCGGGGGTATACCCGCCCACTTCACCTCCCTGTTGGGTTGCCACAGCAGACCAAACCACCATATAAATAACCGGCTCGGCGATCATGCCGATCATGTAAAAATAGTTCGCAACGGGGTACTGCCACTGCTCAATGACAGCCATCTTCATCGAGGTAATGTAAAAGTCGATATAACGTCTCATTCCATTGCCTCTTTTTTGACCGAAAAGACCGATTCGATCACATCTTCGATCGGCGTGGATTCGACCGTCAGATCATCCACAGCCAGCTGGCTTAGCAACTGGGTAGTGACCGCAGAGGTTTTTTCTTTTGGAACGCGCAGCGTCACATGCAAACCATCCATGGCGATCACATCACCAAATTGACTAAAGTCCTGCGTGGGGTTGTCAATATCAAAGGAAATTGTTTTGAAAGCGGAGAACTTTTCTTTCAAAGAAGAGAGATTGCCATCAAATAACAATTGCCCATGATGAATAACGATTACCCGTTTGCACAGAGCTTCCACATCTGCCATGTAGTGACTGGTGAGCAGAACCGTCGCATCGTAACGCTTGTTATATTCCGCAATAAACGAGCGGATGCGTTTTTGCATGGTCACATCCAACCCGAGGGTCGGCTCATCGAGAAAGAGGATCTTCGGCTTATGCAGCAACGCGCCGACAATTTCCATCTTCATGCGTTCACCCAGGGACAGGTTGCGCACAGGTTTCTGCACAAGATCTTTCAGGTCAAGCAGCTCAATGAACTCATCTCGGGTACGCTTGAATTCATCCATTGGGATGCCATAGATGGCACGCTGCAAATCAAACGAATCCAGAGCGGGCAGATCCCATGAAAGTTGATTGCGATTTCCCATCACCAGTGTGATCCGGCGCAGATAATCATGGTTGCGCTTTGCGGGTTGATAACCCAGCACAGAGAGTTCACCTTCTGTCGGGTGTAAAAGCCCACTAAGCATTTTGAGCGTGGTGGTCTTGCCAGCGCCGTTCGGACCAAGAAACCCAACCACCTCACCAGGTTGAATTTCAAATGAGATGCCATCCACTGCTTTGACGGTCTTATACGTGCGTTTGAACAATCCCTTTGCGGCAGCAGCCAAACCTGCTTCACGCTCAGGCACTTGATAATGTTTTGCCAGATTCGAGATCGAAATGACAGAGGTCATGAACTACTCCTGATTTAATTGGTTTAACGTCAGTAATGGATAAGAAATCTTGTCGAAATTCACCACAGATGAACGCAGATTCGCACAGATTTAGAAAATGGATTTGTTCTAAAACAGTCTCTAATCCTGTTTATCTGTGGTCAAAAAATATTATCCATTATTCACGTTAGTTTAAGTTAGTTTGATACCAATAGTCCGCCCTATGGGTATAAAAAAACCGCAGGGCATCTGCGCACCTGCGGAAATACTTGCAAGGAAATTTACCTGAAGCATCCACTGGGAGGTACGCAATAATTAATTAGTTCAACAATAACGATTGACATTCAAAGTACCTCCTTTCAGTTTAGAATTGAATGAGCAAAGTTTATCACAGCAAAAATTCGATTGCAAGATGGAAATTCATATGAATAAACTGGAAATTGAAAAACAACTGGAAGAAACCCACAGCCGCTTCATCAAACTGGCAAATTCCATACCTGAAGAAAACTACCCCCTCCCTACCGATAACCCTGCATGGACGGTAGGAGACATCCTCTTTCACATCACACTGGGTCCGAGAGCATTGGCATTGGAAGTTTGGATGACGATCCACTTCAATGGGCTATACAACTTTCTCATGCGGCATTTCCCGTCCAGTCTCTTTAACTCGGTCAATGCCTGGTTTGGGCGTGGGCAGAGCAAACGGATCAGCCGTCAGGGTTTACTCAAGGCTTACGGGAAGGCGCACGCAGCCATAAAGTCCAGATTGAGGCGGACGCGGGAGGAAGATTTGGGCAAAATAGCTATTTATCCGTTGGATTATGTCTCAGATCTCAAAGGGGAGGTCAGCGTCGAGCGTCTTTTTCTATATGTAGCCGGTCATTTTGAGGAGCATGAGCGGGCGTTGAAAATAGGCTCACTGCCGCCGTTCTCGGCGGAGGGGGGCAAAGGGGATTCTCTGGTATAATCCTCCCCCGTGACTGGTCCTACCGACGGTACAAACGCTTTCGGCATGGAGACCTGCAAAGATTTTTGAGAAAGGAGAAGCATACGTCATGCCCCTCGCAAAGGAAGTAAAGACAAAGGCGATTGAAGATTTTCACCGCCACGATAAGGACACCGGCTCGCCTGAAGTTCAGGTTGCCATCCTTACCAACCGCATCAACCAGCTAACCGAGCACCTGCGCAACAACAAGCAAGATCAATCTTGCCGCCGTGGTTTGCTCAAGTTAGTCGGTCAGCGCCGCCGCTTGCTCACCTACTTGCGCCAAAAGAACTATCAGGCGTACATTAGTGTGACCGACCGTTTGAGCCTGCGCCGTAAGTAAGAAAGTTAGACCCTAAAGGTCTTTTATAGACCTTTAGGGTCTTTATTAACCCGCCGTCAGGTATTGAATAGCGCGAACAACTCGGTTGTTCCCACTCTTCAGTCCCTGACCCCGAGGCGGAGTTTTCAGGGGCGATGGTGTTTCGCCCAGATGATTTTAGGAGACAATTAAATATGAACTTCGAAGGTAAACGTTTTTCAACTGTCGTTGGAAACAAGACAGTCACCATCGAAACAGGTCGCTTAGCCGGACAGGCAGGCGGAGCCTTAACGCTTGGAATTGACGATGCGATTGTGTTCGCCTCTGCCACCATGGGCGGGGTGCGTGATGGGATCGACTTCTTCCCCCTTAGCGTGGAATACGAAGAAAGACTATATGCTGGAGGAAAAATTCCCGGCTCTTTCTTCCGAAGAGAGGGTCGCGCCTCTACTGAGTCGATTCTCACTGCAAGGTTGACCGACCGCCCCCTGCGCCCGCTCTTTCAGGATGGAATGCGCAATGAAGTGCAAGTCATTATGTATTCTTTCTCATCCGACGGGATCAACCCGTTGGATATTCTTGCCATCAACGCCGCTTCAACCGCGATCATGATCTCAGACATTCCCTGGGGTGGACCCGTGGGCGCCGTCCGTGTGGGACGTGTGAACGGTGAGTTTGTCATCAACCCAACCTATGCCGAAATAGATGCCTCTGACCTCGACCTGCGCATTGCTGGTACGAAGGATGCCATCCTCATGGTGGAATGCGGCGCGAATGAAATCCCTGAAGATGTAATGGTCGCCGCGCTTGAACTGGGTCACCAGTCCATTCAACCGATCATTGACCTGCAATTACAAATGGCTGCCGAAATTGGCAAGCCCAAGCGCGAGGTCACCCTTTACCTGCCCAGCGAAGATATTCGCAAAAAGGTTTTTGATAAGGTCAGTGGTGCGATGAATGAATTACTCGACAAGCCGCTCTCCAAAGTCGAATTCTATGGCGGCATGGACGAGATCAAAGAAGCAGCCAAGGGCGAGTTTGTAACTGTACCGGAAGGCGGCGACCCTGCCAATTACATGAGCAGCGCCGACTTCAAAGAAGCCTTCAATATGGCTGAACAGGCTGTGGTGCGTGAGCGCATTTTGAGCATGGGCAAACGCCCCGATGGGCGTACTCCAACCGACATCCGCCCGATCTGGTGCGATGTAAATGTTTCGCCCCGCGCGCATGGAACAGGTCTATTCACCCGTGGCGAAACCCAAATCCTTTCCTTTGCCACCCTCGGCACTCTCGGTGAAGCGCAGGAGTTGGATAACCTCTCCCCGAACAATTCCAAACGCTACATGCACCACTACAACTTCCCGCCTTTCTCCACCGGTGAGGTCAAGCCCCTGCGTGGACAGAGCCGCCGCGAAGTGGGTCATGGTGCGTTGGCTGAACGTGCTCTTGAGCCGGTCATCCCAACCGAAGAAACTTTCCCCTACACCATCCGTGTAGTGTCTGAGGCGCTTTCCTCCAATGGTTCCACCTCGATGGGTTCGGTCTGCGGTTCGACCATGGCGCTGATGGATGCAGGCGTGCCGATCAAGGCTCCTGTATCTGGCGTAGCCATGGGTCTCATCACTGATGAGTCTGGTCGCTATCAGATTTTGACCGACATTCAAGGAACCGAAGATCACCTTGGCGATATGGATTTCAAGGTTGCGGGTACTGCTGCGGGCATCACTGCCCTTCAAATGGATATCAAGATTAGCGGCTTAAGCACCCAGATGATGAAAGAAGCGCTTGAGCAGGCTCGCGGCGCACGCATGTCCATTATGGATAAGATGCTGGCTGCCATTGCCGAACCGCGCAAGGAACTCAAACCGCACGCTCCCCGCATTATCACCGTCAAAATTCCTGTGGATAAGATCGGCGCACTCATTGGACCCGGCGGTAAGAACATCCGTGCCTTACAGGAAGAAACCGGCGTCAAGATCGACATTGAAGAAGACGGTACTGTGTACATTGCTTCAACCGATGGCGTGGGCGCAAAGATTGCTCAGGAACGCATTGAAGGCTTGGGCGAATCTGCTGTACCGGGTAATATCTACACCGGCAAGGTCGTGCGCATTGAAGCATTTGGTGCTTTCATCAATATCATGCCCGGAGTGGACGGACTCGTTCATATCTCCCAGCTTGATAGTGAACGCGTAGAAAAGGTTGAAGATGTTTGCGCCATGGGCGACGAACTCACCGTAATGGTCACTGACGTGGACGCGAACGGCAAAGTCCGCCTCTCGCGCCAAGCCGTACTCGAAGGCTGGACCCTTGAAGAAGCCCGCGAAAAGGATAAGGGCGGCGGGGGTCGAAATGGCGGCGGACGTGGTGGTCCACGCGGCGGCGGTGACCGCCGAGGTGGCGGCGGACGCGGCGGACGTGATCGCCGATAAGTGAAGAAACCCGACTTCCGAAGTCAGACCGACTTCGGAAGTCTTTTTGTCGCAATTATTGCTCTTTTGGAACCAAGCCCAAAAAGCCTCAAGTGAATTATGTCAAACGAACCATTTACTGAACCCAAATCTCCCATCACGGCACGCCGAACCTTTGCGGTAATCTCACATCCCGATGCAGGTAAAACAACCCTCACAGAAAAACTCCTACTCTACGGGAATGCGATCGAATTGGCAGGGAACGTGCGCGCGAGAAAAAATCAACGCGCCACTACCTCAGACTGGATGGAGATGGAACGCGAACGCGGAATTTCCATCACCTCCACTGTGCTGCAATTTCCGTACAAAGGGCATATCATCAACCTGCTCGACACCCCCGGGCATCAAGATTTCTCCGAAGATACCTACCGCACCCTCTCTGCTGTGGATTGCGCCGTGATGGTCATTGATGGAGCCAAAGGTATCGAACCGCAAACCTTGAAGCTCTTTGAAGTCTGCCGCAAGCGTGGTATCCCTATCTTCACATTCATCAATAAAATGGATCGCCCCGCCCGTGACCCGCTGGATCTGCTGGATGAAATTCGTAAAGTCCTTGGCATGGAACCGGTTCCCATGAACTGGCCCATCGGCGACGGACCACAATTTGTCGGTGTGTACGACCGCGCAGATGACGGCGTTTATCTGTATGAACGAACCGAACGCAACGAAAAAATCGCGCCTGAAGTTTTTGTTCGAGTGGACGACCTGGAAAAGCAAGGTTTGCTCTCGGCTGAGAAAACAGCGCACCTCAAAGAAAGCATCGAATTACTAGACGAAGCAGGCGGCACATTCAACCACGAAGCCGTTTTGAGAGAAAAACAAACGCCGGTCTTCTTTGGAAGCGCTCTCACCAATTTTGGCGTGCGCATGTTCCTTGATTCATTCATTCAGTTCGCACCGCCTCCGCAGCCGTACGCAACCGATACAGGACTGGTCACGCCGGAAGATGCGGAATTCACAGGCTTCATTTTCAAAATTCAAGCCAATATGAACCCCAAGCACCGCGACAGCGTCGCCTTCCTGCGCATTTGCTCGGGCAAGTTTGAACGCGGCATGGATCTGCTCCACACCCCGAGCGGCAAGATGCTCAAACTACTCCGCCCATACAAAGCCTTTGCCAACGAGCGCGAGATCATTGAGGAAGCCTACCCCGGGGATGTATTGGGATTACCCAACAATGGGATATTCTCCATCGGAGATACCCTCTGCACCGGAAAAGCGGTTCAATTCGCGCCGATCCCTCGGTTTCAACCCGAGCATTTTGCCCTGCTGAGAAATGTGGATGTAAGCAAGCAGAAGCAGTTTGCCAAAGGTCTTGGTCAACTTGAAAGCGAAGGCGCGGTCCAGATCCTTTACAACGTAAACGCCTTCAAACGCGAACCGATCCTCGCCGTAGTGGGGCAATTGCAGTTCGATGTCGTGCAAGCCCGCCTCGAATCGGAATATAACGTCAAGACAGAATTAGAGCGTTTAAATCACTCTCATTTACGATGGGTTATCGGCGAAGACAGTGACATTGAAAATCTCGCCAATCGCGGCGATGCCATCCTCGCCCGCGATTCGAACAATGCCTGGGCAATGCTCTTTCAAACCCCGTTCCTGCTCAAATATTATTCCGAGAAGAACCCAAACCTTAAATTTGTTGAAATAAGCGAGTTGTAATACGCTCACCTTTATTTTGAGGAACCCTATTGTAGGTCACGCTTCGTGCGTGACCTATGTGTTTATATAGATGTATTTTTTTGTTACAATCGCAAAACACATTAACTCATGGAGCTTTCATGAACTACCAACATGTCCAGTCCCCCACAGCCGGTATTATGATCCGCCCGCACCGCTTCACGTCAAACATTGAAACTGCGGCAGATAATGCTTTTCAATCCGTTCATACAGACCTGTTGCCAGATGTAATTTCGGCGCAGGCACTCAATGAATTTGACAAGGCTGTTGAAAACCTGACAAATGAAGGCGTGAATATCCATGTTTTTGAAGATTACGGAGATCGCGAAACTCCCGACTCAGTATTTCCTAATAACTGGTTTTCCACTCACCACGGCGGGCGTGTAGCGCTCTACCCCATGTACGCCCCAAGCCGCAGGCGGGAACGCCGTCATGATGTGATCGAAATGCTTAAGTCTGTCTATCGTGTGCAGGAAGTGGTGGATTATTCTGGCTTGGAATACGACAACCTGTTTCTTGAAGGAACAGGAGCCATGGTATTTGATCACCTTGAGCGGGTTGCCTATGTAGGGCGTTCCAATCGCGCCGACCCGATCATTCTGGAGCGCTTCTGCACCACATTTGGGTATGAGCCGATGGCTTTCGACACCACCGACCACAACGGCAGACCGATCTATCATACCAATGTTATTATGAGCATCGCCACAGAGTACGCAATCATTTGTCTCGACGTTGTCGCCAATTCAGCCCGTCGCCAGGAGATCGAAGACCGCCTCACAGCCAGCGGACGGATGGTCATCAATCTGAGCCGGGAACAAGTCAATGAATACGCAGGCAACGCCCTTGAATTAACCGGAACAAAATATCGGGTGCTGGCACTCTCAGAACGGGCGGCAAAAGCGCTTACCAAAGACCAAATTAAGGTAATTGAAAAAAGCGCGAAATTACTGCCATTACACATTCCTACCATTGAACTGGCAGGCGGATCGGTACGCTGCATGATAGCAGGCATTCACTTGACTTCACGATAAAAAACGATTTACTCCCAATGCAACCCCATTGACTCAACACTGGTTTTATCTGGCAGGAAATCATTTCTTGTATTTTTCAAGCATATTTTCCAAATTTGTTTTTACTGTTGCCCATTCAGAATCTATTATCGAATAATAAACCGAATGTCGTATGCGCCCGCCCGGAGCGACCATATGGTTTCGAAGGACACCTTCCTTTACAGCGCCAATGCGTTCAATGGCAGCTTGTGAACGAACATTCAACAAATCCGTTTTGATCTGAACACGGATGGCTTTCAAAACCTCGAAGGCATGTGTTAATAACAAGTATTTACATTCAGTGTTCACAGCCGTACGCTGAAAATCAGTTCCGTACCAGGTTCCGCCAACTTCCAAACCACGATCGTTTGGCATTATATTCAAATACCGTGTTGCCCCTGCCACCCTGCCAGATTCCAAATGAATGACCACAAAAGGCAGGTCGCCCCCCTTTTTCTCCCGCTCCAAAATATCCGAAACCCAATTACGCATATCAGCTTCGGTATTAATTTCACCATAAAGCATGAAGTTCCAGAAATCCTGTCCCATTCCTATTTCTGTCAACCCGGCAATGTGCTGTTCACCCATTGGCTCAAGGCGGACATAATTTCCCTGCAAAGTGATCCGTTTTATCCATTCTGTCATGATGCGCTCCCAAAAAGTTGATCTATCTTTTCATATCGAAAATCAAAAATATATTGCAATCTTCGCCCAACCCAGGCGGCATGAACCATATCGCCAAGAATACCAAACGGCATTACATAGGTCACCAAATCGGTCATTTTCACTCCATCATGAACAGATTCAAATTTATGTTCATGATGCCAAAACCTGTAGGGACCCACACGCTGCTCGTCTACAAAAAATGCGTTTTCGCGAACATGGGTGATCTCCGTAAGCCAAAGAGAGCGAAGCCCACGCACAAACTCCACCCGATACTCGATCATTTGTCCTTCATACATTTCAGAGTCACCGCCCTTAATGATCTCAAAATTCATATCTGGCGGAGTGATAACGTTTAGATTTGCAGGGGCGCAGAAAAAAGCCCACACTTCATCCAAACTGCGAGGGATAATTTGCTCACGTAAAAGATAGTGGATCATCCCTTTAGCCACTCTTTCTCTGGTTTATCTTGCGATGGCAGGTATGGCATTTTCGGACCCGCTACGCCAAGGAATTCAGCAAGTGCAGCACGCATTGCAATTCGATCGTCCCATAAGAACTCCGTCTTTCCAAAGCACATGGATTGTTCATGCCCTTTACCACAAGAAAGGACAATATCGCCTTCTTTTGCCAGACGAAGTGCAAACTTAATGGCTTCGCCACGATCGGGCACACGCCAAAATGTCTCTCCCTCACGCCCATTTTTGGATATTGCCCCCGCTGCCATCTCTTCAAGTATTCCATCCAACGATTCTATGCGCGGATCTTCGGCAGTCAGCACAGTTATATCTGCCAACTCGGCAGAAGTTTCTGCCATCATACGGCGCTTTTCCTTATCGCGCAGTCCCGCTGAACCAAACACACAGAGAACCCGTCCCTGCGTCATTGTTCTACCCGCCTCCAAAGCTGATTTCAGGGCGTTGGGGGTATGAGCAAAATCAACAATAGCGGTAAAGTTCTGCCCCATGTCTATCCGTTCCATTCGCCCGGGAATTCCTTCAAGTGAGGCTAGTCCCTGTGCCGCCACCTGTGGATTAATTCCCAGCCCATGAACTGCGGCGCTCAAAGCCGCCAGGCAATTCGAAACGTTATACGACCCAACCAAGTTGCTGCTCACAGCTACACGAAAATTCCTGGAAACGGCTGTAAATTTAATACCCGAAGGGCTATAGTCTATATTCATTCCACGGACATCACTTCCCTCCCCAAGCCCATAATTGATCTTGTTTGTTTTAATAAATTTATCCAGAAATTCAAAAGATTTTTTATCATCAAAATTGATTACACCCAAACGCGGATTCCCTTGAGGTTTGGTACGCGTCCACTCAAGGCTTTCAAACAGCCTCGCTTTTGCGGCGCGGTAATTTTCATAGCCGCCATGTTCGTCCATGTGCTCATGCGTGATGTTGGTAACAACTGCAATATCAAATTCACATGCGTCTACACGATGCTGAGACCAACCATGAGACGTGGTCTCTAAAACGACATGTGTCAACCCTGACGAAACCATCCTTGCAAGGTATCGTTGTACGTCGTGTGCATCGGGTGTGGTGACGTGAAAGCCAGTATCAAGAATTTCGTTGCCAATTACCGCATTGACGGTTGAGATCATCCCCGCTTTGATACCCGCCTGAACCAGAATCTTGTAAAGAAGATTACTGGTGGTGGTTTTGCCATCTGTGCCTGTTACGCCGATGACGGTCAACTTACGGGCAGGAAAGCCATGAAACGCAGCAGCAAGCCAGGTTAAAGCATGACGCGTATTTTCCAATTTTACGTACGGAACAGCCAAACCATCCAAATCTTTATCCCCAATAATTGCAGCCGCCCCATTATCGATCGCCTTTTGTATGTAAGCATGTCCATCCAAGTCCCTACCTTGCATGGCGACGAACAGGTCTCCCTGCTTGATTGCGCGGCTGTCAATAACGATGTTATTTATTTCAACATCCGGAATATTTTCAGGGGAGAAAAGTGGAAAATCGACAAATAGTTCTTTGAGCAGCATGGTTGTTATTTACTCCATTGAATTAAACAAAAAAAGGCTTTGGTAATTTTACCAAAGCCTTTTTCGTATCATTCCATCTTACTTAAGTGCAGAGCGAATACCTTCGAGTCTGCCAGCGACGGAAGCGTCGAGCACCTTCTCGTCAACTTTGATGACCAGACCGCCAAGAATGGCAGGGTCTACTTTGAAAGAGAAATCCTTGGCAGAAACACTCTTCTTCACAGCAGCTTCTTCATCCTTGGAAAGAGGAAGAGCACTGGTCACCACAGCAGTTTCACCCTTGAGTTCTTCACCCACCACAACCACCTTGCCAGACTTTACGCCAGAAAAGAATTCATCAAGCAAAGCGTGCTGTTTCTTTTCGTCCAGAGCTTCGCCCACCAACTTGTTAGCGGCAGCAATGGCCAGGGCTGCAACCTGACCGCGGAGATCACCAAGGATGCGACCGCGTTCGAGTTCAGTTTCAGCAAGAGCAGCATCACGAGCCTTGGCAGCTTCACCTTCAGCCGCAGAGCGTACATCCTTGGCGGCTACTTCAGCGCGTTCGGTGGCTTCGCGAACAACCTTGCCAGCTTCAGCCTGAGCATCTGCAATGATCTTGGCTGCATCTTTTTCAGCGTTGGCGCGGGCTTCAGAGGCTACACGGGCATCTTCCAAACCCTGGGAAATTTTCTTTTTGCGAGAGTCCATCATGTCCAACATGGGTTTGTAAACCCATGCGTTCAAGGTGAGAAAAACAATGCTGAACGCAATGATCTGGACAATGAGTAGACCAAGATTAATACCTAATGCTTCCATGTTTCAATGCTCCTTGATTACACAACTTTGAAGAGCATGAGGAACGCGATCACCAGACAGTAAATCGCGATCGCTTCGGAGAATGCGATGCCAAGGATCATGTTCGTCAGCAGGTTACCATAGGTATCCGGGTTGCGAGCCATACCGCCAAGAGCGCCCTGCACGCTAAGACCAATACCAATACCAGCGCCAGCAGCGCCGATCATCGCCAAGCCAGCACCAACCAAGCGCATAGCATCAATTAAAGAAGTTCCATCCATGTTACAAGCCTCCTTAGGGGTTTCCTAATTATTTTTATAATTTTGATTTTAGTGTTCAGCGTGTTCATCACCGTGACCCTGGGTGGCTTGTGCCATAAACACCATGGTCAACATACCGAACACGAACGCCTGAATGATACCGACAAACAATTCGAACATCATGATCATTGCGGGCAGAATGGAGATTTTACCCAACAAACCTGCCACAATTGCAACCAACACGATACCTGCGAACATATTACCGAACAAACGGAAAGCGAACGAAAGGATTTTCGAAAGCTCGGAGATCAGTTCCAGCAAACCGACCAAAAAGTCCATGGCGCCGAAGAAAGGCACCTTGAACATACGGCGGGTATTGAAGAACTTGCTCAAATAACCAAGCCCCTGTGCGCGGAAACCGATCACCTGGATCATCACCACAGAAATAATGGCAAGAGCAGCGGTGAAGTTCAAATCCACAGAAATACCACGGAAGAATGGCGCCAGTACATAGTCATGGCTCATTTCGGCATTGTACAAATACCAGCCGCTGTGAAGATGTTCCGCATGGTCGCCATGAGGGTGCAACACACCAATCGACTCGAAGCCAGGAATCAGCTTGAGCAGGTTCGCAAACAAAACATAGATCATAATGGTTGCAAACCAGGGGAAAATCATACGGGCGTATTTACCAGCAGAACCTTCGGTGAGGTTGTACAGCATCTCAACCAGGGCTTCCATCAAATTACCAATGCCCTGCGGCACCAAGTCAGACTGCGCGCTCTTTTTAATGGAGCGGTTTGTGGCAAACGCAACCAAGATCAGCAGAACAAGTGTCACTGCCAGTGTGGGAAGCGTATTAACCAAATAGAGGGGTCCACCAAGGAAATTCTCGACGATGGGCTCCTCGATCAACTTTTCAGCGGCAACGACGATCTCAGGCTGAACGGGGGCATAAATCCCTCCCAGAATAAAGCCCGCAATCATCAAGATCAATACGATCCAGCGCCGCCAGGGGGTACGTTTTTGGGTTTCCAAGCCCGGCCTCCTATGCAGAAGTATTAGAATTTTCGGTCTCGTATTTTTCCTTTAGCTTAGCCAGTGCTCGTCTAGAAAGCGTCAGCATTAGGAAGACCGAAATGGGTATACCAGCAAACAAAAACACCAACGTGAAGGTGGGTTTCGTGCCGAATTGATTATCAAGCCACAACCCCCCAAAAACGGAAGCCAAAATGACAGCAAGGGTAATACACCCCACCTGCCCGATAATCACAATAAGCAAGGTTTGCACCATCTTATTTCGCTTCTGATCTTGTTCCGATTGTGTCATGTCGCACGATTATAACTGACAGGGCTAAGAGCGTCAAACCGAAATGAGACTAGACGCCTCCCCCCTACCTCGGTACTGTTTTTGCGCTTCAAGCCTTTGCCTACCCGCAAAAGACCGCGGACAACTCACGTTACCCGCGGTCTAAGCAAGTTAATTAGAAAAGGTTCAACGCTCCCGCGTCAGACCAATTAAAGAACGGACCGAATACCGTTCCCAGCAGGATCACTCCAATGACCAGAACCACCAAAGCGATCGTATACGACTGTGTTAACGGAATTGGATGATTCTCTTCATCTTCACCCGGTAAGCGGTAGAGGTAAACATACTTCAACACATTCAGGTAGTAATACACGCCGATGATCGAGTTGATGATACCCACAATAACCAACCATGTGTAATTCGCCTGCACGCCCGCAGCAAAGACGAAAACCTTTGCCACGAAACCACCGAAAGGAGGCATACCAGCCAGAGAAAGGAATGCAGCCAACATCATTAAACCCATCAACGGGTTACGGCGACTCAAACCTGCATAGTCTGTGACTTCTTCCAAACCAGTAATACGACTGAACGCCATCACAAGACCGAAGGCGAGCAGGTTTGTAGCGATGTATGCAGCCATATAGAAGACCACGCTCGCCGCACCAAATTGACTAAACGCCACAGCGCCGATCAGTGCGTAACCAGCATGTGAAATGGACGAGTACGCCAACAGGCGTTTGATATTTGTTTGGGGCAGCGCCAGCAAGTTGCCAACGGTCATGGAAATGGCAGCAAGCACTGCAAGGATCATTGTCCAAGTGCTGGTGAATTCAGGGAAGGCAATAAAGAACAGGCGCAGGATAACCGCAAAACCAGCCGCTTTTGAAGCGGTGGAAAGATAGCCCGCAACCGGCGTGGGTGCGCCTTGATAGACATCTGGCGCCCAGAAATGGAAGGGGACAATGGAGACTTTGAAGCCCAAGCCCACAACGATCAGAGAGACGACCCCAAAGGCAAGCAAAGGTGAAATAGAGCCAGCCGTCAAGGCGGATGCAATTTCATACAGATTGGTCGAGCCAGAGAAGCCGAAAACCAGACTGAAACCGTACAACATTACAGTTGAGGCAAGCGTGCCGTAGAGGAAGTACTTGAACCCCGCTTCCGTGGAACGTTCGTCACCCACCAGAAAACCGGCGAGAATGTACATCGGGATGGATGCAGTTTCAATGGAGAGATAAAGCATCACAAGGTCAGCAGAAGATGCCATCAGGTTCATGCCAATGAGAGCGGCGAGAAGCATCACATACGCTTCGCCACGCTTGCCAACCTGCTCGTGATCCATCAAAAGCAAGGCGGTTGCGGCAGCAGCGAACATGAACAACATTTTGAGGAAGAAGCCGAACCAGTCAAAGCGGATCATGCCGCCAAGGACTTCTGTCGGTTCGCCCGGGCGTCCGAACAGCATACTCAGCAACATGGCAATGAGCAAACCGCCAGCGGTGAGCCAGCCAGCATTGCGCTTTTGATCTTCTTTCCAGAACGGCTCAAAGATGAGGACTAAAAGCCCAATGGTTAGGATCAGGATCTCGGGAAGTATGGAGGCGAAAGTCATACTTGTAAACATTATGCACCTCCCAATAGGTTCATTATGTATTTCACGCCTGTTTCCACCATCGGCACAATAACTGCGGGGAACATGCCGATGACGATCATCAACAGGCTGAGCGTGGTGATTGCCACTTTGTCTAACACGGTGACATCGCTGATATGCCCTTCGAGTTTTTCAGGCATGGGCGAGAAGAATACTTTGCGGATGTTCATCATGATATAGGCTGCGGTGATGACGATGGAGATGCTTGCGATAACTGCCACCAGCCACTGTTCACGCCAGACACCCATAAAAATCGGGAATTCTGCGACGAAGCCTGAGAAGCCGGGCATACCCATGGAGACCAACCCGCCGATGATGAAGCCGATGGTGGCAAAGGGCATTACTTTGGCGATGCCGCCGAGTTCGGGGATCATGCGGGTGTGAGCGCGGTCGTAGATCATGCCGGTTACAGCAAAGAAGAGCGCCGTCATGATGCCGTGTGAGACCATTTGAACGCCCGCACCAAGGATGCCGGTTTCATTGAGTGTGGAGATGCCGAGCACCACCAAACCCATGTGAGAAACCGAGGAAAAGCCGATCATGTATTTCATGTCGGTTTGAACAAAGGCGATGAATGCGCCGTACACAACGGCAACACCGGCAAAGGTCATGATGAGCCAAGACCATGTGTGGGCGCCTTCGGGCAGGAGCATGACGCCAACGCGCAAGGCGGCGAATGCGCCGAGTTTCATCAATACACCTGCGTGGAACATGGAAACCGCGGTCGGTGCCGCAACGTGACCATCTGGCGACCAGTTGTGGAAGGGCCAAATACCGCCAAGCACTGCAAAGCCCAGGAAGACCGGCAGGAACCAGAGGTTTTGGAAAGCGGTTGAGAAACCTGCGTTTTCCATTTCAAGCATGTTGAAAGATAGGATGCCGGTGTTCTGGTATTGCGTCCAGTACATGGCGAGGACGCCGACCAGGGCGACCACGGAACCGACGAACAGGTAGAGGGTCAACTTCATGGCGGCGTATTCACGGGTCTTTACCCAGCCCCAAATGGCAATGAGCAAGTACATGGGGAATACCGCGATCTCGTAAAAGAAGAACAGCATGAACAGGTCGAGCGAGACAAATACGCCAAGCACGCCGCCAGCCAGAAGAAAGAGGAAGGCGAAGAATTCACGCGGGCGGTCTTGAATGCCTGCCATTACATGCGGGTCATCATTGCCCCAGGAGATCAGCACACCAGTGAACATAACGACGCCTGTGAGCAGCACCAGGGGGGCGCTCATACCGTCTACGCCAAAGTGAAGGTCAATATTGATCGGCGGGATGCTTAACCAGGTGTATTTTTCAATGAACTGGTATCCCTGCAAATCATTTACCAAATATTGCGCGTACACCCAGCCGGTGAGCAGCAAGTCCATCACTGCGGCGGCAAGGGCTACCGCGCGGATTTCATTCTTCCGGTTGGCGGGCATCAATAAGATGAGGACGCCCGCAACGAACGGAAGGAAGGTAATAACACTTAAGATGGGAAAATTCATCATCCACCTCTTAGAACAGAGCCGTGACGGCTTTGTTGATGATATCGAGGATCCACATGGGCCAGACGCCTGTGAAGAGCATCAGCGCCATCAGCGGAGCCATCACGAGAATCTCACGCAGGTTGATCTCGGTCAGTTTATGTTCGCCGTGAGCCCAGTGCTCGTTCATGGGTCCATGCAAAACTTTCTTGACACCCTTGAGGATGTACGCGCCTGTGAACAGCAAACCGAGCATGGAAATGGCAGTGTAGATCGTCAGCGGTTGATACGAGCCCCGCACGATCATGAACTCAGAAACAAAGCCGTTCAAGCCGGGCAGCCCAAGCGAAGCCATGGAGGTGAAGATCAAAATGCCGCCATAGACAGGAACCAGCGGGAACAAGCCGCCAAAATCATCCAGGTTGCGGGTGTGGGTGCGTTCGTAGATCACACCAACGAGGAAGAACATTCCCGCCGCAGATAAACCGTGATTGAACATCTGCAAGACCGCGCCGCTCATGGCAATGTGTGCGTCGGGTGTACCAGCGGCAAGTCCAGCCGCGGCGATGCCAAGCACCACAAAACCCATGTGGTTGACAGAGGAGTACGCCACGAGGCGTTTGAAATCTGTCTGACCAAAGGAACCGAATGCGCCAAATACGATGGCGCCAACAGCAAGGACAGCCAGCGCGCCAGCGAATATCTTCGCTTCAACCGGATAAAGCGGCAGGACGAGGCGAATGAAGCCGTAGGCGCCCAGTTTGAGCAGAACACCTGCGAGGATCATGGAGCCAGCGGTTGGGGCTTCGGTGTGAGCATCGGGCAGCCAGGTGTGGAAGGGCCACAGCGGAACCTTCACGGCAAAAGCGATGGCAAATGCCCAGAATGCAATGGTCTTTACGGTATGGATTGGCATACCAAGGAGGATGGTATCCGCTGACAGCGAATTCCACTGCTGGTAGAGGGCAACCAGATCGAAGGTCCCAAAAAGAACGCCGAGTAATTGCACCGCGAGCAGCAAGCCGAGTGATCCGCCCATGGTGTAGATCATGAACTTAAGTGAAGCATAGTTTCGGTTTGCGCTCCCCCATTGGTTAATGAGGAAGTACATGGGAACCAAGCCGATTTCCCAGAAGACGAAGAAGATCAGCAGATCTAGCGCCATGAAGACGCCGAGCATGCCTGTCTCAAGGAAGAGGAAGAGCATCATGTATGGCTTGACGCGGTCGCTTACGCTAAAGGATGCAAGAATGGCAAGCGGGGTCAGGAAGGTGGTGAGCAAAACCATTGAGAGTGAAATGCCGTCCACGCCGACGTGGAAGGAGGAGTGGATTGCTTCGTACCAGGCGTATTTTTCTTCAAACTGGAAACCCGCTGTATTTGGGTCGAACTGGTTCCAAAGCACGAGAGTCATGATGAAGGGGATCAGGCTGGCGCTGAAAGCGAACCATCGTTGAAGCTGGTTGTTGCTCGGCAAAAAGAGCATGATCAATGCCGCAATAGCGGGTGTGAAAAGGATCAGGCTAAGGAGATGTGTATTGAAATATTCCATCATATGCTCCTATGCCATCAACAGGAAGTACAGCAGCCCGCCAACCACAAAGAGCAGGATGAGCGAGAGAATAAGGTACTGCTGAATGCGTCCCGTTTGAATGGGGCGAAGATTTTTACCAAACCACCAAGTCACTTCGGCAGAACCGTCGCCGAGAAGTTGATTGATGATGGGCAGGTCGAAGTAATTGCGGATCGCGCTTCCGATTCCGCCGGTAGTGGGTCCAAAGATGTGGAGGATTCCATCGATGAAGCCTTTATCCATCCACTTGGAAACAAAGACTTCAGAGAACCATACGGCAGGTTTGATGAAGATTATGTTATAGAGTTCATCCACATACCATTTGTTCTTGAGAACAGGGATCTGGAGTTTGTCCTGTTCGGGGGAGTCCACGTTGCGGTAAACAAAGTAACCAGCAGCCAAGCCGCCGAGGGCAACGATTAACGAGGTTGCCAGTGGGACGATATTGAATGCCAATTCTTCAGAATGCTCATGCAGCATGGAACCAACAAAGTGATGGAACCAATTTTCAACCAACCCGCCGGTGATCCAGTGCGGCATACCCACCCAGCCAAAACCAACAGCAAAGACTGAGAGTACGATCAGCGGGGTTGTCATTGTCCACGGGGTTTCGTGAGCATGTCTGGCTTCTTCTGTACGAGGTTCGCCGAAGAAGGTCAATGTGATCTGGCGCATGGTATAGAACGCGGTCAGGAAGGCTGCAATCGCAAGGGTGAAGAACACAGCCGTGTGTCCGTGCGCCCAGGCATCGGCAAGGATTTCATCTTTGGACCAGAAGCCCGCCGTCACAAGCGGGAAGCCAGAGAGCGCAAAACCGCCGATGAGGAAGGTCCAGAAGGTTTTGGGCATCTTATCTTTCAGACCGCCCATGTTGAACATATCTTGCGGGTCTACTTTGTGATTACCCGTGTGTAAAACTCCATGTTCCATGCCGTGAATGACGGAGCCAGAACCAAGGAAGAGCAACGCCTTGAAGAAAGCGTGAGTTACCAAGTGGAATGTGGCAGCCACATACGCATGGATACCAAGCGCGGCGATCATGAAGCCCAATTGAGAAATGGTTGAGTATGCCAGCACACGCTTGATGTCGTTTTGTGCCACTGCAATGGTCGCGGCAAAAAGAGCCGTGAATGCGCCAATGAACGCCACAATGGTCATGGTCTTTTCATCAAGACTGATGATCGGGAACATGCGGATGACCGCATACACACCGGCGGAGACCATCGTCGCCGCATGGATCATCGCGCTGACCGGGGTTGGACCTTCCATCGCATCGGGCAGCCAAACGTGCAGCGGGAACTGCGCCGACTTACCAACAGTGCCGATGAAAAGCAGGAGACCGATCAAACCTGCGGCAGAAAGACCAAACACACCCGAAGGAACTGAAGCGAGTGCATGAAGGACTTCTTCGCGGAAAATATCGTGGAAAGAGAGTGACCCTGTCACACTATAGAGGAAGGCAATGCCCAAAAGCATGAACACATCGCCAACCCGGGTGGTCATAAAGGCTTTGATCGCTGCATTACGCGCAGATTCTTTGCCGTACCAGAAACCGATGAGCAGGTATGAACACAAGCCCATGATCTCCCAGCCGACAAACATGGTCAGTACATTGTCTGATACCACCAGGGTGAACATGCCAAATGCGAATAAACCAATGAAAGCGAAGAAGCGCGAATACATTGGCTCCACAGAAGGCACAGTGTGACCGTGAACGGTTGCGCCGTGAGGCGGAAGACCGGCATGGTCATGGTCGCCAGCAGGCTGACCAAAATTGTGATACCCAACGCTGTACAGGAAGATCATCAACACCGTCCATGCAACAAAGAAAAGCACAGTTGCAGAGAGCGGGTCAATGAGTACACCGATCTTCAAATACGTCTCACCTGTAGGCAGCCAGTTGATCGAAGATGCAAACGGATGTTCAACAAGATGTTCCACACCCACAGCACGGAAAAACACGACCATTGCACCCAGCCACGAAAGAAAGGCGGCGCCCACCGCAATGGTGTGGCTCAACGCCTTGCTTTTGTTCGTGAACAGGACAATTAGAAAAAATGCCAGCGCAGGCGGAAGGGGAAGCAACCAGATAATCAATTCAGTAGACATAAATTCCCTACCACTTCAACATATCAAGTTCATCTGCGATCACCGTATTGCGGCGGCGATACGCAGAAATGACCAAAGCCAAACCAACCGACACCTCGGCGGCAGCAACAGCAAACACGATAATGGCAAAAACCTGCCCGCCCATCGAAGTGAGCGCGTCGCTGTAACGCCAGAACGCCACGAGGTTAATATTCACAGCGTTGAGCATCAACTCAACACCGAGAAGGATCGCAACCGCATTGCGCCGCACCAGCACACCGAACAAGCCAATGCTGAACAACGCCGCCGCGAGAGTGAGATACCATGAAAGAGGAACCATAGTTTATGCGCCTCCTATTTCCTATTAAACGCGACATACACCGCGCCGACCAATGCTGCCAGAAGAAGCACAGACGCCACTTCGAACGGCAAGACGTATGCCTGCGGAGAAACCAACGCTTCACCCAACAGACTGACCGAATCAAAACCAGACGGGAGGTCTGCTGCCACCTTCGAGAAGCCGCTCCACCCTGAAAGCATAAAAGCCAGCCCCGCGAATACAAGCACAGCCACCAACGCACCCAGCCACCAGTTCTTATTCATCTGCGGACCTGAGTCGCGCATATCTTTGCGGGTGAGCATCACAGCAAAAATGAAAAGGATGGCGATTGCGCCGATATACACCACCACCTGAACCACGGCAATGAAGTTCGCATTCATGAGTGCGTACGTCACAGCCACACCGAACAATGTAGAAACAAGCCACAAAGCAGCATGGATGAGGTTACGGGTTGTCACCACCATTAGCGCAGAGCCAAGGGTGTAAAGTGCAACCACTATAAAGATAATTTGAGCACCTGTCATGTCACATTCTCCCGATTAGTGCGAAACTTCCGCCGCCTGTTTGGGACCCTCCACACGTTCACGTTCCTGGCGGGTGGCAGAACGGGCTATTTCCAACGCTGCCCAACCAGTGACCACATTCGCAAGGATCATGCCCACGATGTAGAGCCAAGTTGGAGCGGAGGCGAGGAGCGCGTTCATCAATGCCGTTACCAAAAGCAGGACAAAAGACAACGGGGTGAGGAATTTCCAGTTAAAGGAAAGCATCTGGTCAATACGAATACGCATCATGGTGTACTTGACCCACATGATGACCCAGTATCCGAGCATCGCTTTGATGATCAAAATGAGGATGGCAAGGAAGGGGCTAACCTGTTCCAAACCAAAGAAACGATAACCGCCAAAGAACAAGATCGACCAAAAGCCGCCAAAGGTAAAAGCGTGCAAAAGTTCGCCCGCATAGAACATACCGAACTTCATGCCGGAATATTCAATGTTGAAACCAGAGACCAGTTCCGATTCGCCCTCGGCAAGATCGAACGGCGCGCGACCCAGTTCTGCGATCGCGGCGATCAGGAAGATCAATGCGCCAAGCGGCGAAATAAGGAAATACCAAATATCCTGATCTTGAATGATGGCATTCATGTTCATCGAACCGGAGAAGATCACCGGAATGAGGAGCATGGTCAACATCGGCACTTCAAACGAAACCATCACCGCCACCTGACGAAAACCGCCGATGAGCGCAAACTTATTGTTTGATGACCAGCCCGCCATGATGATGGAAAGAGTGCCAATGGCGCCGGCGGCGATAAGGAAAAGCACACCGACGTTCAAGTCGGTGCCGAGCATCACCGGTGCAAGCGGCACAATTGCCCAAAGGATCAACACAGACATCATCGAAAGGATCGGGGCAAGGTTATAAACAACTTTATCTGCATTGCCCGGCGTTGTATCCTCTTTGATAATGAGCTTGATGATATCTGCAAAAGGTTGGATCAAACCATACGGACCTACACGATTCGGACCCAAACGATCCTGGAAGCGAGCCACTACCTTACGCTCGATCCAAACAAGGAAAATATCCAGCACCATCAACAACGCGATGAGCAGGAACACACCGAGGAAGGCGACCAAAACATGGGCAAACACAGAGTCCATCCCCCAACCCATGAAGACACCCTCCAACCAGTCTGCTGCGACTTTCAAGGGGTCATTCCAGAAACTCATAAATCACTCCTATTACACAAAGAAAAGGCTGAAAGGAAAACTCCCATCAGCCTTCTCTCCCAATTTAGTGCGTACCTACAACCATTCCAACATTCCCTTGCGCCAGGTATAAACCAACCCAATGATAAGAATGCTGACAAAAATAATGCCTTCAACCACAGCATATAAACCCAACTGCCCCAGCTTAACCGCCCACGGGAAAAGAAAGACCGCTTCCACATCGAACACAAGGAACACAAGTGCAAAGATGTAATACTGCGGCTTGAATTGGATCCATGCCTCACCCACAGGTTCAACACCGCATTCGTATGTGGCTTCCTTAATGGGGTTGGGTTTCTTGGGACCTAAAATAAAGCCTGCTGCAATGGCGCCAATGGGAATGATCAACCCCACAGCGATGAAAAGAGCAACATATATCCACTCACTCATTTATTAAACTCCATTGGGAAATGTATTAACGTGGGCATTGTACCATAAAGGACAAACCCCCCTCTGGTTACTGGGTGTCTATTTTTAAGGTGATTTTTGTCACTTTTTTCGGGTATTTTTTGTATTTTTCTTTGCGTCTCTTTTATTACCACCAAAGAGAAACAACACGATTTCTTTTAAGAAGGGAAAACCAAGGATGCCCCCAAGCACCGAACCCACCACGCCAGATGTGCGCACAAAATTGACAGAGAAGCCGAAAAAGTCCACCGCCTCAATCTCGACAATTTGGGCTGATACGGGAATTCGGCTTTTCTCTCCGCTGGAACGGTCCTCAAAATCCAGGTGCAGCCAGACCGTACCGCGATACGTCCCCACCTCTTGTGCGCGGATGCTCCACTGAAAAATAACCTTCTCACCCTGCCGCAAAGGCTGAAAGGTTGCACCGGTGGGTTTTACTTCCAACCCGGCTACATCATAAACAGCTTCAGCAACAACGTTATGTGTGGCATACAAGTTAGGGATTTCGATCACTTCACCTTGGGTCACATTGCCTTCAAATTCGGCGGTAGGGGTAATGTTGCCAAGTTCATCTACCGCAAGAGTAAGGCGAATAATGTCGCTTTCAGAACCCGCTTTTATTTTTGCTGGGAAATCCAGGGTCAACCTGCGGAACTCAGGTAGGGCTGGGGCGGGGTCTACTTCAGCAGTTTCAGAGTCGGCGGGCGCTACTGTCGCTGTTGCGGGTATAGAGATGGCTGTGGCTGGCAAGGTTGTAGGCTCAGAGGATTCTGCCGCTCCACCGCAGGCTAATAAAAAGATTGCAAAAGTTACCGCGCTAAAGAGAAAAAAAACTCGGCGTAATAAAATGCTTCGGGTCACGAAACAGCCTCCGGCTCAGGATGAAGCGAAGAAGGCGTTGGCAATTGCATCTCGGTTGGAGAGATCGTCTGAATGCGCATCTCGTGCGGGTTGGGGGCATATCCCCAAATTAAAAGGGCAAGCGAAACTGCAAGTACGATCACAGCAAGAATCATCCGTAGCTTTTTCACCGCTGAACTTCCTCCACTTCGATGTACCATTTTACACGGGTGCCAACACGGTCGCGCAATTGCCACGCCACAGGCTTTGGCATTTCTGAAAACGTGCGGCGAATTTCATTAATGCGCTGCGAGACGAGCGTACGCTCTTCGTTGTTGAGAGCCATATCATTGTTGTTGAGCATTTGTTCCACTTTATCCATGTTGATGGATGTGGTTTTGTACAAGCCCCAATCGGCGCTGCCGAGTTGGGCAACGATCTTTAGGTTGATAGTCTCTTCATCTCCTTCGCCGGTTTGATTGTTCAACAAAATGGAAGTGAGGTCAAGTGCATCTTTTCGGTTGAGTTCAATGATCTGGGCTTTGGAGAAAAAAAGCTCGGCAAGTGGAATGGTGATGGGGTCGGCGGCAAGGCGTTCTTCAAGCGGAATTTTGTGGCACATTTCAAAATTCCCGACAAAAATATCCACTTTCATTTCAGTTGGTTCGTGGTAATAGATCTGGCGTTGGTTGCCGTTGAGAATATTGAACTGTTTATGCGGGGTGTAGCCCATTTCTGGCATAAAGGCTTCAAAAGCGCGGCGCTGTTTTAAGGGGATGCAAAAATCAAGGTCTGCAAATTCACGTTTGAAGAGCGGGTGATTGGTCTTGTTGTGGGTTTCCACTGCCAGCCCGCCAATGGCTCGCAAATGAATGTTTCTGGTATTTGCGGCTTCAATGAGCCGGTACATTTCCTGCACAAGATCGAGTGACGATTCCATTTGTAGAGTTTACCTGATTTCCCTTCTGCTTCTGCTCTGTGTGAGAGGGCGGCAAAAAAATTCACCACGAAGCCCACTGAGAGCACAGAGTTTCTTTTTATTCTTCTCTGTGTGCTCCGTGTTCTCAGTGGTGAAATCTTCTGGATAATCGTCAGGTCAGACGGGCTTCATTGAAACCCGCCTGACCTGGGAATATTTCAATTACTCAACCGGAATTTCGGCTGTGACTTTATCCAGGTCGATGCCCTTGCTCTTGCGGAAGGACTTGAACCCGAAATAGATTACCGCAGCAAGTACATAGTTCCCAAGCATATAGTAGATTGAACTGGTATTTTTGATGCCAATACCATACAAGCCATTCGGATCGATAATCCATTGATACAGCAGGTATACCAAAAAGCCGCCGAAGATGACGCCTGCCACCGTGATCATTGGGATACCAAGAATTTTATACTTGGCAATTGGAGAAGCATTGTACAGGTCTGGCTTGGTGTATGGCAGAACAATTGCCGAGATGGTCGTTCCGAGGAATGTCACCGCAATGACAAGGGTGGAGCACAGTGTCAATGTAGCGAAATTGGCAACGTTGTAATTGAAGAGATACGCCACCACGACAGAGGGAATGATCATCATCAACAAGGCATTCACAGGCGTGCCGGTGCGTTCATCCAGCTTGGCAACCGACTCGGGCAGAAGGCGGTCGAAAGCGGCGGCAAAGATCACACGAGTGGATGAAAGGAATACTGTGGCGCACCAACCGAACCACCAGAAGCTCATCAACGCCAACACAAGGATTTGGACGAACTTATTGGTTGTAAGGAAGGCTGCGAACAATGCGGGGTAAGGCCATACTGGAAGAGCCGGAGCAACGTCTGTGTACCCCCAGGCGTAGTTCCACCAAGCCGCACCAGCCTGAACATAAAAGTCCCAGCCGACGGTCTTGCTGATGGCATAAAGCAAAATAATGGCAAGAAGGGTTGTCGCGCCGAGCGCCCAGCCCATACCCGCCATATTGCGTTTGAAGTCGGTTGCGCCGCGCACTTCGCCATACAGGGTTGCGCCCCAATTGGGCCATAAATTAAAGAAGACCATGTAGGGAATCACAAGGAACACAGCAGCCAGCGAGCCGCCAGCAAACGGGGTGACTGCCCCTGCATCCGTCCCCATTTGCACCGTAGCATCATAGACGCCCGTCGCGCCGAACATGGATTCGACGTTGGATTCCAAACCAGCTTTGAATGCTTCAGGGGAACCGCCCAAGAGCAGGGCGATCACGATCAACAGCCCAAGCATACCGGCATAGAAAGAGAATTTCTGAATACGGGCATAGGTTTTCATTCCAAGCATGATGAAAAGGCTGACAATCGCCAGGGTCAGAATGGAAGCAGTGAAAGCGCCGTTCTGAGTACCGGCGAACCACAGGGCAATATCTTTTGCGCCAAACACACCCAGCAGCGGCACCAACACAATATGGCGGAACATATCGCCGTACAGCGGCACCCACAACCACAAAATAAACCACCAGCCGGTTACGGCAAGGATGAACCCCACCGCTCCGCCGAGAATGCGGCTCTGCCAGACATAATCACCGCCTGAGCGCGGCATCACAGCGATCAATGCAGCGTAGACCACCACCTCAAAAAAGATGAAGATCGCGCTGACGATCAATGCGTTTACCATGCCGCCCTCAAAGTAGTACATCTGGCTAAAGCTGTACATACCGAGGGTGATCAAGTTGATGGAAAACAACGCATATACAAACGCGTCGAAAACCGACCAAGATCGCACCATACCGGTCGCCTTACGGACAAACAAGTCACTCATAACACTCTCCTTTGTTGGTTTTAATTGCCATGGGGCGGCATATACATGCCGCCCCATGAATAACTAACCTGTTGTCAGAACGTAATCTTCCACTTTGTTTTTACCAAGGCGTACAATTGCGCCAAGTAAAGTGCCTTGTTCGTACATGGAGCCCGGGTTGATGCAAAGAGTCTTTCCAATGCGTGAAACACCGCGTCCTTCGTGAATATGTCCGTGCAAGCCCAACAACGGCTGAACATTTTCAATCGCTTCGCGCAGCGCCGTTGAACCGACTGGTTTCAATGCCTGCCCCGCCATTTTGGGGCGCAGGTTTTCATCCAACTCGGCGGCTTCATCAAGATTGGATTTATAAGGCGGCACATGGATATTGAAGATGGCATTCTTTGGATTCTGCAAACGCGATGTCATCGCCTCATACCGGACTTTGAGCTGATCCTCGTCCTCTTCACGGTGCGTGTCCCAGGGGGTTCGGTTGCTCCACCCCGAGGCGATCATTTCATGCCCGCTGTTCAGCATGGTCACATCCCCTTCTGCCAGAACCACCGTTTTGCTCGCCCGAATGATCTCGTCAACCTCATCCATATCATCATTGCCCGGGCAGCAATAGATCTTCATGCCTGTGCCTTCGAGTTTTTTTTCAGCAAGGTCCATCCACTGCTGAACAACCTTCAACACTTCTTCCAGGAATATCTCACTAACTCGCTGCGGATTTTTCTCCAACTCGGCGATCTCATCCGGGTTGGTCAGGTACGGGTAATACCCGCGACTGCGGACGCGTTTTTTCAAGTCCGTCAATTCGTCTTCATTGGTTACATCAAAAACCTGCTCAAGGAGAGTGACGCGGTAATTGGAGCCCCCCTGATGCACGAACGGGACAACCGCTTTTCCCGTCATATCACCGCCGAGGATCAACTGATCGGCGCCATAAAACTTCCCCGCATTTAGAAACTTACTCCAGCAAATATCCGAGCCATGAACATCAGTAGCAAAAAATATGGTAGTCACATGCAAATCCTTCTGGGTTGGGTTTGGCTTGCAGAGGTGTTACGGAATATTCCGCACATTATACACTTCAAAATGAATGAATCTACTCAAAAGAAGCTGTGATATATAATATCCATGGTATCTGTGTAACATAGTGTATCAACACCAGTGTCTACGAGAGGTTCCGAAAAGAATTAGTCATGCAAGACCAGAGTAAAGAACTCCCAAAATCTCACTTCAAGGAATACACATGGACCCAATCACATTCATAACCGCAGTTCAATCCCTAGGCGCATGGCTGGAAGCGCCAATGAAGTTCTTCTCCTTCCTCGGTTCGGAGGATTTTTTCCTTCTCTTCCTTCCCCTGGTCTATTGGGCAGTGGATACATCGCTCGGAATTCAGATCGGGTTCATCCTACTGGCGGGAACGGGACTAAACCAATACTTCAAAATGGCACTACATGGACCCCGCCCCTATTGGCTGGATACAGCCGTGCGCGGACTTGCGTCTGAAACCAGTTTCGGTGTTCCATCGGGTCATGCACAAATTGCGACAGGTTTATGGGGAATGCTTGCGTATTACTATCGCAAACCGTGGGTTTGGGTCTCCGCCATTTTTCTGATCTTTTTCATTGGCTTTTCAAGAATGTACCTCGGTGTACATTTCTTGCATGATGTTCTGTTCGGCTGGATATTAGGCGCCTTAACCCTTTGGGCGTTTACCCAGTATTGGGACACCGTAAAAGAACGTGTCGTCGGCATGGGCATGTGGAAGCAGATCGGTCTGGCTTTTGCCGTTACCTTTGTAATGGTTCTCATTGGCGTTTTGATCAACGCTCTCTCGCAGGGGTTTGTGCTCCCCGCTGAATGGGTAACCAACGCCACACGTGACGGCAATGAATTGCCCGAACCTTTCCATGATTCCATGCAAGGAATACTGACCGCGGCAGGGACTTTATTTGGGCTGTGCAGTGGTCTGGCGTGGATCACACCTCGGGGCGGGTTCGATGCTTCAGGTCCGGTTTGGAAGCGGGCAGTGCGATTCATGGTTGGCTTGGTTGGGGTGCTCATCTTTTACGCAGGGCTGAAAGCCATTTTCCCCGAAGGCGACGGGCTTGTGCCTTACACCTTCCGCTACATCCGCTATGCCTTTGTTGGGATGTGGGTTTCGGGTTGGGGACCGTGGGTCTTTGCAATATTGAATTTGACTGAAAGCAAGTAAACCTTTCTGCAAGTTTTTGAACCCCCGAAATCTTAAAGACTTCGGGGGTTTTATTTTTTGGTTGTAAAATCCGCTTTGTCATTGGAGACCGAATGGCAACACACAGGGGCACACGCCAGGCTCGCTACCCAAAATTTGACGCATACTCAAATTAAGGAGAACAAATGACCACCCCCTATCCCCCCGAACCGTTTCGCATTAAAGTGACCGAAGCGATTCAACTCATCCCGCGTGAAGCACGCGAAGCGGCGCTCAAAGAAGCAGGCTACAACCTCTTTTTGATGAAAGCCGAAGACATGTTCATCGACTTGTTAACCGACTCTGGCACCGGCGCGATGAGCTCCGAGCAATGGGCAGCCATCATGCGCGGCGACGAGTCTTACGCAGGCGCGCGTTCGTTCCAGCGCCTCAAAGCCGCAGTGGAAGATGTGTTTGGTTTCAAACACTTCGCCCCCACCCATCAGGGACGAGCCGCCGAGAACATTCTCGCAGCATGTTTGGTGAAGCCGAGTCAATGGGTGCCGAGCAACATGCACTTCGACACCACCGATGCCAACATCCGCGCCCGTCAGGGACGCCCCGCCAACCTCGTCATTGACGAAGCACACGACCCCGAGAATCGCCATCCCTTCAAGGGCAACATGGATATCAACAAGCTCAAAGCCTTCATCGCAAAGTATGGGCGTGAACAAATTCCACTGGGCATGATCACCGTCACGAACAATGCCGGAGGCGGTCAGCCCGTTTCGATGGAAAATCTCAAAGCGGTCGCTCAAATCTACCGCGAGAACGGCATCCCGTTCTTCATCGATTCGGCGCGGTATGCTGAGAATGCTTATTTCATCAAACAGCGCGAACCCGGTTATGAAAACAAATCAGTAAAAGAGATCGCGCGTGAAATGTATGCCCTAGCCGACGGCATGACCATGTCTGCCAAGAAGGACGCCATTGTCAACATCGGCGGGCTGATCTGCATGAACGACGACACGCTCTTCCAAAACGTGAAGAATGAGTTGATCTTGCGTGAGGGCTTCCCCACCTATGGCGGACTCGCCGGACGCGACTTGGATGCCATGGCAGTTGGACTTTACGAAGGCTTGGACGAAGACTATCTACGCTATCGTCTTGGGCAAACAGCGTACCTCGCCTCACGCTTGAACGAGGCTGGGATTCCCACCCTTCAGCCGACCGGCGGTCATGGCGTATACGTCAATGCCGGAGCGATCTTTCCGCACATCCCCAATTACGAATTCCCTGCACAAGCCCTCGCCGTGGAACTCTATCGCGAAGGCGGCATTCGCGGCGTAGAAATTGGTTCGGTGATGTTTGCCTGCCTCGACCCGGAAGATAATAAATGGCACTACCCCGCACTCGAACTTCTCCGCCTTGCCATTCCGCGCCGGACGTATACCCAAAGTCATCTCGACTATGTAGCAGACTGCTTCGCCGCCATCAAAGCGCGCGCCAACAGCGTGAAGGGATACAAATTCACGTACGCTCCTGAATTTCTGCGACATTTCACAGCGCGGTTTGAGCCGCTTTAACAGACGATAAACCATAAACGATAGACGATGGACAACCCGTTACGGTCAATAGTCCATCGTCTATCGTCTTAACGAGTACAATCTGCCAATCCACCCGCCAAAATGAGGAACCCATGAGTGAATCAAAAGACCTGTTGTATTACACCGACTATCTCGAACTTGATAAAGTACTGAACAGCCAGCATCCCAAAAGCGGACTTAAAACCGATGAGACTCTTTTCATCATCATCCATCAAGCCTACGAACTATGGTTCAAGATGGTCATTCACGAACTGGATCGTGTGCGTGAGATCTTCGACACCGATAACGTTCTGGATAATGCCGGAGAGATGAGCATCGCCGTCAATAAACTAAAGCGGGTGGTGAAGATATTCGAAGTCATTAACCGTCAGGTGGATATTCTCGAAACAATGACACCGATGGATTTCCTCGAGTTTCGTGACCTGCTTGTGCCTTCATCAGGATTCCAAAGTCTGCAATTCCGCATCATTGAAGCCAAGTTGGGACTGAAGATGGAACAGCGCCACAAAGCCAACTACTACAAGAACACCCGTCCGGGTGGATTCAACCAACGGGATTACGATGCAATCTCCACCGTAGAATCTGAGGCGACCCTCAAAGGGCTGGTGATGAAATGGGCAGAACGAACTCCCTTTTTCGATGAAGCCCTGTGGCGAGATTTCCAATCCAAACACCCGCTTGAAGAGGGTGAGCAAAAGTTCTGGAGCGAGTACAAACAAATTTACAAGAACAGTCTTTCGGGTTCGGTGGAACTGCGTCAATTCGACGAGTTGGAAAAGATTTTTTATCAAGAAGGCTTGGGGGAATTCTCAGTCGGCGCGATGCGGGCGGTGCTGTTTATTATGATGTATCGCAACCTGCCCATTTTTCAGCAGCCGTTTGACCTGCTCTCCACCTTGATCGATATTGACGAGATGCTTTCACAGTTCCGCTACAAGCACATGCTGATGGCGCGCCGCATGATCGGTGTGCGCATGGGCACTGGCGGAACAAGCGGAGCGGGCTACCTCGAAGGCGCATTGCGTCAGCATTATATTTTCAAAGAGCTAACCGAAGTTTCAACATTTCTCGTAGATCGCAGCCACCTGCCAGGGCTGCCAAATGCCGTGAAAGAAAAAACAAGTTTCAACGCGTAACAATGTGACAATAGACGATGGACGATTGACCATGGTTTGTGGTTGATCGTCCATCGTCCTTCTTCGTGAACCTTCGTGCTCGTCGTGGATAAAACATGCTCCGTCTCATCTCACTCGGCAGCCTTGCCGCCTTATTCTTTAGCAGTACCTTCGTCATCAACCGCGCCCTCAGTTTGCAGGGCGGGCACTGGGCATGGACATCTTCGCTGCGCTTCGGCTTTATGCTGTTCATGCTCGTTATCATTCTATTGGCAACGCAGGGCAAAAAAGCGCTCGCCGATGTAAAAGATGTTTTTCTAAAACACTGGCTGTTTTGGGTCACCGCGGGCAGCATTGGCTTTGGCGTTTTCTATTCGCTCATCACGTTCAGTTCACAATATGCCGCCGGTTGGGTGGTCGCCACCACATGGCAAATCACCATCCTCGCCACACCCATTGTGCTGCTGCTGTTCGGGCACAGCGTTCCACGTAACGGATTGATCTTCACCAGCGTCATCTTTATTGGCGTGATTTTCGTAAATGTCGAACACGCCGCGCTCACCAGTTTGCGCGAAGTTTTATTGAGCGCATTACCCGTCCTCGGCGCGGCATTCGCCTACCCAATCGGCAATCAACTCGTCTGGGAGTCACGCAAGGGGAATCATCCACGCCTGCCGCACATCACCCATCCGATTTTGGAAAACGCCTTTGCACGCGTCTTGCTGTTGACTCTCGGTTCACTCCCCTTTTGGGCTGGGTTGCTGCTATTTACCTCTCCCCCCGCTCCCAGCGCAGACCAGTTCATCAGCACCGCGCTGGTTGCATTACTCTCTGGCGTGATTGCCACCACGTTGTTTTTATACGCCCGCCATCTGGCTCACAAACCCTACGAAGTCTCCGCTGTCGATTCAACTCAGTCGCTGGAAGTGGTCTTCTCGCTCGCTGGCGAAATCCTCTTCCTTGGCGCCGCATTGCCCGGCTGGCTGGGCATAGCTGGAATCATATTAACTATCCTCGGGCTGGTGGCGTATATCAGCTTTCAAAATAACGCTGATGCAGAACATTGAGAACATCAATATAACGACAGACCGCCGACCACAGACGATGGATTTTCGTCTGCGGTCGGCGGTTTGCTTTTTACCTCAACACTACGGCTTACTTTACATATTGCGGAAGCGCATCCAGTGAGGTCAGGTACATGTAAATCGCCTGCAATTCATGATCGTAGAACTTGGCGTAATCCATCCACGGCATCAGGGAGGGATTCATCCCATAGCCATCAGGTTTCACCCCAGTCCGAATCGTATTGATAAATTCTTCTTCCGTCCAACCTGCCACTTCACCGCCGGGTGTAATATTCGGGGAAATCACAGGGACGGTCGGGTCGGGAAAGGGACCGCCGTTTAGGTTCGGTCCGTGGCAGATGCGGCAATCATGAGAATTAACCATGTATTCGCCGTACGCAACACTCGCTTCTGCTGGCGGCGCAGTTACATCGGTGGCATGATTCACCAATTCAACAGGCAGATCGCCAAGTATGCCTGCCGTCAGCATAATTTTCGCCACAGGCGACAATCGCTCCCCTTTCAACTCGCGGTCCACTGGCGGAAGGGTGCGAATGTACGCAATGATCGCGCCTAATTCCTCATTGCTCAGAAACGCCGTTGAAACCACGGCAGGCATGAAGATCGGCTTCCCCTGCGAGTCGATGCCGTGACGGATGGCACCGACATAATCTTCGTCGGTATAAGTGGCACCCACGCCGCCCTTGCCACTGGTCAGGTTGGCAGTATCTACAATGCCCAACGGCGGCGAGTTGAACCAATTCTCAATGCCGCCCAAATCTTCTCCATGACAACCCGCGCACAAAGATTGCACACGGTGTTTGCCAAGTTCCAGGCTGGATTCGTCGGTGGGTAAAACAATATTTGATGATGGAAATTCATACGTCTTGTTGAAGCGGGCATTCCCCAACAAGAACATCACCGTTCCCACAACAAGCAGCAGACCAATCAACGAGCCAAGCACAATTCCAATCCATTTCAATACCTTTCGCATTTGCATTCTCCTTTTACTTATAAATGGACACTAAGGAACAAAATCATAGTACACCAATTTTGTCTAAATAATCCGAATAGTTGGCAAAACGCAAAAAAATAGCACCCTTGACAAAAAGTAAAGTTTTCTTTACACTACAAAAAGTCAAGCAAACTTTACACGAAAAGGAAAAATCATGAACACAAATATAACCATTCCACTTGGCATCGCAATTGGAGCAGCCATCGGCGCGGCAACAGGAGAGATGGCAGTTTGGATCGGTATTGGTGCTGCGTTTGGGCTGGTGATGAGCAAAGCCCACGATTGCACATCAAAGAAAGAAACTGGAGAATAACCATGAACCAAAAACAAGTTATGAAACGGTACAGCAAGGAACTCGCATTTGCATCCATCGCTTATGTCGCCTTATTAGTGTCAAGCATCATCACCCTGCAACGCTACGAACTCTCGAAAGCCGTGCAAGTCGTCATCACCCTGCTCCCCGCCATTCCAACCGGGTTCGTCATCATTGCCATCATGCGCATGCTCATTGCAAGCGACGAACTCCAGCAGCGCATCCAACTCTATGCAGTTTCCTTCTCCGCTGCACTGACGGGTTTCATCACCTTCAGTTATGGCTTCCTTGAAAATATCGGCTTTCCCAAATTCTCCACCTTCCTGATCTTCCCCATGCTGGTCGCCTTTTGGGGCATCAGCCTCGGATATTTCTCAAGGAAATACCAATGAAAAACCGGCTCAAAGTTCTGCGCGCTGAAAGGGATTGGTCACAAGCAGACCTTGCTGAAAAACTGGGCGTCTCGCGCCAAACCGTCAACGCCATTGAAACCGGCAAATACGACCCAAGCCTGCCACTGGCATTCAAGATCGCAGATCTGTTTGCGATGAAGATCGAAGAAATATTTTTCCCAGAGAAGGAGACGGATGCATGATCCGCCTCCTTCGTAACTGAAATCTGTTTCACCCCATCATCCCCACACACATCTTCAAGCATTTCCTCCTACTGAATGATCGGCTGAAACATGAAATTCATTCCGCCTTTACTCTCGCTTTCAGCCACCGATGTTTCTTTGGGGTTTGGCAAACTAGCCTGCCATGTGCCGCCGATACTGGGTAACGAACCAACATCAACTGTAATGCAGTAGGTTCCCGCAAATAGACCAGAGAAGGTATACCTACCCTCACCATTGGTCTGCGCAGACTGAAACCCACTGGATGGGCAGGCTCCAGTTCCCAGGAAGACCGTCACACCAGATAACGGAGCGTCCGCCGGATTGAAATTGCCATTCCCATTCTCGTCACGGTACACCGAGCCGGAAATCGAGGAATTTGCAGGAACAATAACCGTAGGTGTTAATGTCGGTGGGATAAAGACTGTCGGCGTTAGGGAGGGAGGCGCTAGCTGAATTGTCGCAGTTGGCTGAACTACGCTTACAGTAGCAGTTGCCGAGGTTTGAGGTTCGTCAGTTTGGGTAATGTCTGTTGGGGATGCTTCTGTAGATTCAATCGGCGTGGGAATAGAAGAAGCCGCCCCGACGAAAACAGTTACAGTTTGTGAATCAAATCCCCCGTCTGCGCCGCTGAGGCGGACCTGCAAGTTGAATTCTCCTTCTTCGGTCGGCGTCCACGGTTGGAAGGTGTATCCTGAAGGAATCGGTTGAGTGAAATCATCTGCGCGATACGGAACACCATTGACCAACAGAATGGCAGAAGAAGCTCCAGCAGAAAAGTTCACCAGGGTTTTCACGTCCACCACATCGCCAATTTGAAACTGCGCTCCATCCACCGGGTAAACAATGGCAGCAGAATCTCCGCCGCCCATCATCATATCCACGGGGATATTACAGGCAGCAAGCCAAAAGGCGCAAAGTGCAAAAAAGTGGAATATTTTTATTTTCATGATCTACCTCGGCTGTAGTCCACCGATCTCGTTATACGGTAAAGTTTTGCAGGCTTCGATATGGGCAAGCGTCGAGCCGTCGTTGCTATAAATACTTTCTCCGGGACCAATATAAGTCATGGGGACTAGGGTGAAGGCATAGGTCAGGATGGTTTCAGGAGGCGCACAAGGCATTCGCTGTGTAAACTCATTATCGTTCGTTACATACCAAAATGTTTCCCTTAGAAAATCATCAGGGTTGGCACCCAAAGCATCAAGCCGACCAATGGCAACAGGCGCCCAACGATAGACACCGAGGGAGGTCATCGGTAATTCAACGGTCGGGTCGGTCGGTTCAGGGTGACCTGATGCCTGCCACGTCAGCACGGTGCAGGCAGAAGCGTTTCCACAAATCTCGGAGTTGCTATATCCCTGCAAGCTTGTGATTATCGGCGCGGCGCTGGGAGGCGGCAGACACGGCGCAGTGCGGACAGTGAAGATAGGTCCCGACTCGATCAACTGCCCATTCCAGAACAATTCCCAATGCACATCCCAATTCAAACCGCCGCATCTCGCCCAGACAGCCGTTTCAAAAACGTAGCCGTTGGCAATGATCTCATCGGTAATAGTCAGAGTGGTGGGGTTACCACGCAACGGAAACCGCTCTCCTCTTTCGTTGTCGGGAAGGTCTTGACTGTCAACCTTGATAACAAGAACAAGATTGTCATACCCGCCCCAAGCTGCAATCGGCGGAATAACAGACCGGACTTGGACCACATCACGCACCATACCTGGTGGAAACCCATAGATCGGTTCCATTAAAGCGTAGCCCGGTGTTAATTCCATTTGGATGTCTTCAAGCGCTCCCGCCGGGAAACTTAAATCCGCGATTATGATGGGTTCAAAAACCTCAAGGTTTGTTATTGTTCGCGGACGGTCATCCCGCATCCAATTTGTTATTAAGCGATCAATCACCGCCGGGTCTAAAATTCCAATAGCAGGCTCAAAACCCGGGTTTTCCACAATTTCCACCGCTGTTGTCTGCACGACAGACGACTGTCCGCTTGTATCAATTGCCTGTACCTGAAACAGCCAGGCACCGGCACTCGCAAACGGATAGACATCCTCTACAACACATACAGGTTCACCAAAACACAAGGTGGTTCGAGGAGAAGTTTCGCCGGTAGTCGTGTTCGATGCCGAAAGTTCAAAGCGGTCAATACCAAGATCATCTTCCGCCTCTATGCGATAGCGGATTTGCACCTGATGCCCATTGCGCCCCGGTTCGGCAGTGAACAAAGTAATGGAAGGGTTCACATCATCAGCATGAGGCAGAAGCATCACTTCTTCATCTGTCGGTGGAACACCAAAACTCCCATCTTCTGAAACGATTACGCGATCTCCATTAACAGCCGGAACGATGGAACCAGCTGCTTCAGTTCCGCCGTCATCTACTGTTTCCGGCGTAGGGACATATTCGTAATCCATCGTATCTGGCTTGGAAGCCTCCACCCCTACCATTAACTGAACTGGATCACTGGGACGATTGAAGCGATCCACAGCTTTTACTTCCAACGTATGCCCACCCAATTTCTCTGCGTACCAAGGAAAAACAACAGTTAGCGAATTTTCATTCGCTCCGGTTTCTTCAGCATACAACTCACCATCCACATACAGTGAGATTTTTTCCAGCCCGGCGTCTGATTCGGCGTAAACCACAACAGCCAACCCTTCGCCTGAATCAAGAATTAAGTTACTGGATGGAGATTGAATAAAAACTACGGGGCGCTCACCGCCCTGCGTCAGGCGTAAACCAACATAGGCTAAAAACAAAAGCGCGATACACAACACAATTCCCCCAACAATGTAAATTCCAGACCTCTTTTTCAACTCATCCTCCTTTGAATGAAAATTAACCCCAGTCAAATTCAGCCATGCAATCGTACCAAAGAATACAGGCAAATAAGGTGTTTTTTCTCCCCCAAAAGTACATTTACTTTTATGGATTAAAATCAACGCATTATGACTCTTTGGCTCGACCCTCACCCCGTAGAAATCCCCGCTTCTTTCCATGACTTGGGCTTGCCCCCCCTCATCGCGCAGACTCTCCTCCGGCGCGGAATCAGCTCCCCCGTCGAGGCAGAGGCGTTTCTTTATCCTGAGAAGACACCGCCCTCACAGTTCCCAAATATCGCCGAAGCCGCCGAACCCATCCAGGTGGCTATCCGCAACGGAGATAAAATCTGCGTGTGGGGCGATTTCGACGTGGACGGTCAAACCTCCACCGCCCTGCTGGTGCAGACCCTGCGCGCGCTAAACGCCAATGTGACCTACTATGTGCCCGTGCGCGGAAAAGAAAGCCACGGCGTTCACATCGAATCACTTAAACCGATCATTGATAATGGCGCAAAACTTTTACTGACCTGCGACACCGGCATCACCGCCCACGAAGCGATTGACTACGCCAATTCGCATGGGCTAACCGTCATCGTCACCGACCATCACGACCTTGGCGAAACACTGCCGAATGCAAAAGCCATCATCAACCCAAAATTATTGCCAGAGAATCATCCGCTAAAAAATTTGGCAGGCGTGGGCGTGGCGTATAAATTGGCAGAAGCGCTCTTAAGTGCAGAAGGCGGAATGCAGAGTGCGGAATTATTGGATTTGGTGGCGTTGGGTTTAATCGCCGATGTTGCCTTGCTGCAAAGTGAAACCCGTGCGCTTGCCAAGCAAGGCATTGAGCAACTGCGTAATACAAACCGCATCGGCTTGCGAGTGATGGCAGAACTGGCAAGTGCAAATTTCGATTCACTCACCGAAGAAACCATCGGCTTCACCTTTGCGCCGCGCCTCAACGCACTGGGTCGTCTCAGCGATGCAAACCCCGCTGTCGATTTACTCATTACCAACGACCCCGCCCGCGCACGCGTAGTCGCCACCCAGATCGAAGGACTAAACGCCCAACGCCGCCTGCTCACCAAACAAGTCACCGATGCGGCAGAAGCCCAACTCAAAGAAAACCCCGACCTGCTCAATCAACCCGTCATCGTGCTCTCGCACCCCAACTGGCCCGGTGGTGTGGTGGGCATCGTCGCCAACAAACTCGTTGACCGCTATCACAAACCCGCCATCCTCTTCAACGAATCAGAGGACGGTATTCTGCGCGGCTCGGCGCGTTCCATCGAAGGCTTGCATATTACCGAAGCTATCACCACCCAAAAAGATTTGCTGCTCGGTTTCGGCGGTCACCCCATGGCGGCAGGCATGTCGTTAAAAAAAGATGACTTGTCCGCATTCAGAAGAGGACTCGGCAAAGCGATCGAAAAACAACTGGGCGAACTGATACGAGAAGAAGCCACGCTTCAGATCGACGCCTGGCTTGGCCTCTCTGACCTGAACCTTGACCTCGCCGAAAGTTTGGAACTGCTCGCCCCCTTCGGCGCGGGCAACCCGGTATTGACGTTAGCAACCCGTAATGTGACTTTGAAATCTATCCGCGAAATAGGGAAGACGAAAGAACACATCCGCTTGAATGTGGAAGATGAGAACGGCGAGGTTGGCAGCTTTTTATGGTGGGGTGGCGCAGGCGAAGAATTGCCGCCAACCGAAACAAAATTCGACATTGCCTTCACTCTGCGCGGAACGACCTTCCGCGGGCAAAAGCAGGTGACGCTGCAATTCAAAGAATTTCGAGTCACAGAAGAACAGCCGGTTGAAGTTCGAGAACAGAGATTAGAGATCAGAGATTTGAGATTGCAAAACGCAATGCTAAACCTGCAACCTTCAACCTTAATCTGGGCAGAAGGTCCCGACCGCGCCGCAGGCGTCCACCGCCTCGACTTGACCGAAGCTGATGAACTGACCATCTACACCGCGCCGCCCTCGCCCGCCGAATTGCGCAAAGCGTTGGAAATTGTCAAACCAAAAATTGTATATGTGTTTGGCATTGCCCCCTCCGAACAAAAGCCCGATGAATTCCTGACCTATTTGGCAGGCTTGTGTAAATTCGTCCTCAACCAACGGCGCGGAAAGACGACCATCTCCGAACTGGCTGCGGCATCCGCTGCGCGTGAGAGCGCCATTCAACTCGGCTTGGAGTGGCTGGCGGCTGGGGGTCAGCTATCCGTTTCAATCGAGGATGATGCGGTTCTTCTATCCAAAGAAACGCAGGAGCAAAATCCATACCTGCAAGCAGAGTTGTTCATCGCTTTAAGAGGGGTGTTGAATGAAACGGTTGCGTACCGAAATTATTTTAGAACAGTGGAAGATGTGGAAAAGATCATCAAGTAATTCTTAATTCTCGTAATCCAAAAACTCATCCACGCCAAAGCGGTAGATGTACCAATCCAACAACTTCCGGGTTTTGCTTAGAAGCTCCTCCTCATACGGGAGGAGTTCTGGTTTAATTTCGAGTCTTTCTTTTTGTGCGATCATTCGCTCGCGGAAACTTTCATTCGCCGATCCTGGCAATATTGATTCGATTTCACGGATCAATTCCAATATTTCTGCGACCATTGCCATTGCCTCTGGGAAGGAAATATCATCATCTTGTAATCGACGTAGAACCTGGCAATTGAATTTTTTACAGCTACGGGGATAATCTGGCGAGGCATAGATAACGCATGTGCTCTGCCACATGGAGCATGGTTGCAAAAATCCGCGCTGACGGGGATCGTTGCGGATCACTTTTATGCCGAGTTTTTCCACGGGGTCGAGTTCGGGGGCATTCAATCGTACCCAAGAGAAAAGATGCCCGGAGCAGCATAGTCCGCAGGCTTTACAGAGAAGGTTGGCAGGGGTATCAGTCATGGTAAAAGAAAAGAGGCGGTTCTTTATCCACCTCTTTCATAAAAAAATACTGAAATTTACGATGCAAATCCAGAGGCGCTGCCTGCGAACATCATCAAAAGGCAGGCAAAAATGAAAACCAAAATCCCGGGGGCAAGGACCGCGCCAAGCGCCGCACCAGTGGACATGGAATGAGCCGCCCGCAATGCTCGAATATTCATATACAAGCTATAAAATCCCAACGGAGCAGACAGGCACTGCCCTACGATGGGGATCATTGTTAGAAGTGAAATGGCGATTGTGGTTGGCGCCAGGTATGCGGCAATGGCATAAACGGTACGGGAAAAATTCCCCGTGCCGCCAAACATTCTCGCCAACAGGTTTTGAAGCCCGCCTGTGAGCACCAGCCCAACCACGCTGCTGATCGGAGCAACCAACAACATGATCACTGTAACGAGAACCAGAAGTGCGCTCATGTTGTAAGACTGGGAAAGTTGGCGGAATTCGGGCATTTGCAATACCTCCCCATATTGAGGGTTGGTAAGAAACAACGCAGGCACCACCAACGCATTAACCGCCCCCGCAATCGCAATCCATGTAAAAGCCCGTCCAAGTCCCGCTTCGGGATCATCCAAAACATCCTCATATGCTTTGATATCGCTAAAAGACATGACGGTCATCCAGGCATCAAAGGTTGAATAGGTTTTCACTACCGGTTTTGGCTTTCTTGAGAGCATGGAGGTATCTTCATAATCAGAATAATCCGCCTCCCACGCTTCTTTCTTCTTATTTTGTGGAAACGGATCAGATGATAGATCGGAAGAGGAGAAGGGTTTGTACTCTGAAGAATCTTCCCATGGATTTTCCGGCTGTTTCGGTTCTTCGTAGCCGAATGAAGAACGCGTATCGCCGGAAAATAAGTTATCGCGAAACGACTCAGGTTCCGCAGGTGGATACGAATTGAGAAACGGTTCGCTGTGTAGGTCTGCTTGAGTGAACGACGCAGAGTCAGACTCTATGCTTTGAAACGGCGCAATGTGTTTCGCTGGCTGCGAAGACGAAACATTATATTTCCCCTTCAGTGTTTGTAATGCCTGGGCAACCTGCGTATTGCCGGGGTTCATCTTCTGGCAAACTTCCAAAAGTTGAATGCGCTCTTTATCAGTGGAACAAGTTTCTACATACCAAAACCAGGCTGGTACATCTTTAGGGTTTGATTTGATCGCAGCCTGCAATATCTTCTGGGCTTCCTTTTTATTACCCTGACGGATCAATTGAACTGCTTGATCAATAGTAGACATTTTTTCCTCCAAAAAACAATAGAGATGCCCAGTCCCTTTCGGGTTTGGGCATCTCACAAAACTATCCAGTCGGCAATTCCAATTCCATTAACTTTTCTATGGTGGGGTATCCCTTCGCATCCCAGCCGCGTTTTTCGTAGAACTCGGGCAGCATCTTATCAAGTTCTGCCACCATGCCTTTTGCGGGTCCATCGGGCAGGGGTTCTTTCGTCATGCGGTCTGGCAGTACGTCCCATTCAGGTCCAGAACCAGCTTTGATGAGGAACATGCGCTCCAGTGTGTAGACCCGATCTGCCGCTTTCATCACTTCAGCGGGGGTGTATCCCGCGCCGGTGGTCAAATTCATCATAGATGCGAGAGTTTCGGGCCAGATCATGCGGTTCTTATCGAACACATAGCGAATAGCAACAAAGACGCACAGACCGGAAGAATCAATGAGCGCAAACGAATCTTGAAAGTGCTTCACCAGTTCCGGCTTGCCTTCGGTGCTGTGCGGATTTTCCTTCACAGGCACACCAAAGACTTCTTCGTAGGCTACATCCCCTTCCATGTGAGAGGCGCCCTTGTTGGAGGTTGCGTACAACAAACCCATACCCTGCGAACCGCGCGGATCATAGCCGGGGAATTCCTGTTTGCGGGTGGTTACGGCGAGTTCGGGGTGACCGTATTTTTCCGCCAAGCGGTAACTGCCCTGCGCCAAGTCCTGACCGAAGCCTTTGTTATACGCCATCAATTTGATCATTTCGATCATGGCATCGTGATCGCCAAATTTGAGCGGCATTCCGATCACGTCTTCAGAGATATATCCTTTTTCATACATTTCCATTGCAACCGCAATGGTCATGCCGGTCGTGATGGTATCCATGCCGTATTCATTGCAGAGGTAATTGGCTTTTACCAATGCGGCAAGGTTGCTCACACCACAGCCCGTCCCCAAAGATGAGATCGTCTCGTATTCGGGTCCCTCACCCTTGCCCTTGTACGGGCCATCTGGCACTTCGGTGAGGCGCCCGCAAGAGAGCGGACAGCGATAACATGGGGTATGGCGAATTAGATAGTTATCTTTGAGCGCGTCCCCATCCACGTTATGGACGTGTTCAAACGTCCCTTGCAAAAAATTGCGCGTGGGTAAAATGCCAAGCGTATTGGTCACCTGCGGCACATACGATGTGCCGTAAATACGCATGTTCGAGCCTTTCTTTACATCCGCGCCTACATTTTTCGAAGTTGCCACGCTGATGGAGCGCATCCCTTCTGCATCATGCAGAGGCGGGTTCTTGTTCCCCATTGCCACAACAGCTTTGAGATTCTTGCTTCCCATCACTGCGCCCACACCAGAGCGAGCGGCGGCACGATGTTTATCGTTCATGATCGCTGCCATCAAGGCAAGGTTTTCGCCCGCCGGTCCAATACAAGCGACGCGGGCATCCTCGGATATTTCTGCTTTGAGGATGTCGGTGGTCTCATGCACGTCCTTGCCCCACACATGCGCCGCAGACCGGACTTCGACCTGATCCTCATTCACCAAAACATATACTGGCTCTGAGGCTTTTCCTTCAAAGATGAACATATCGAAGCCGGTGCGTTTCATCCATGTTGGAAATTCGCCGCCAGAATTGGAGTGTGCCAGTGCGCCCGTGAGCGGAGATTTGGTCACCACCATATAACGATTACCTGTTGGCGCAGGGGTTGCCGTAAGCGGACCCGTGGCAAAGATGAGCATGTTTTCAGGAGATAATGGCTCAACAGTCGGATCCATATCCTTGTACATATAATGGATCGCCCACCCACGTCCGCCAAGATAATCGCGCGCAATTTTGGGGTCTACATTTTCAGTAGTGACGTTTCGAGTAGTGAGGTTTACGCGCAGTATTTTTAGATGCCAGCCGTACATATCCATCTCCTTGAAGATATTTTCTATTCTATCCGCCGGCAATGGCGGAAAATGCCGTGACCGTATCGCCTTCTTTTAAGGGCGTATTCATTTCTACGGTAAGTCCGTTTAGGACAATGACGCTCTCGTCATTTAGGGGAATGTCAAACTGCGAAACCGCATCGTAGACAGTTGTTCCGTCAGGAACGTCCAATTCAATGACGCCATGTTTATGCCCGGGAGGAAGTGCGTCGCGGTAGTTGGCGATCATTTTTACACGGATTAACATAGCGGGATTCTAGCATAAAAATTACTGCCTTCTTTGTGGTTAAATTGAGGGTATGAAAAGACAAATTCCATATCACGGCTGGTGTTTTGTATGCGGAGATGAAAACCCGCACGGCATCGGCATTACCATGTTCGTAGATGACAACGGCATTCTCACATCAGAATTCACCTTGAATAAAACGCATCAGGGTCCACCAGGTCATGCCCATGGCGGGGCTTCGGCTGCCATTTTGGATGAAGTGATGGGATTGGTGGTTTGGGCGGCAGGGTATAAAGTGCTGGCTGCCAATATCAACATTAATTATCACAAGATGCTTCCGCTGGAACAGCCTTTGATCGCTGAAGCGCGCATCACGGAAACGGGGTCGAGAAAAATTATCAGCGTAGGAGAAATTCGACTGGCTGATTCAACTGTCGCTGTGAGTGGAAGCGGGGTGTACGTCATCGCGCCGCATGTTTTTAAAAATTCACCCCTTGAAGGAGTACACAAATGAAAACCATCGGTCTAATTGGCGGAATGAGCTGGGAATCATCCATTGAGTATTACCGCATCATCAATGAGACGACAAAGGAAAAGCTGGGCGGGCTGCATTCGGCAAAAAGCCTGATGCTGACGGTGGATTTTGCAGAGATTGAAAAGTTACAGCATGAAAATAAGTGGGATGAAGCGGCGCAAATTTTGATTCGATGTGCGCAAGACCTCGAACGCGGCGGCGCAGATTTTATTGTGCTTTGCACGAACACCATGCATAAACTGGCAGACCAGATCATTGCCAACATCAACATCCCCTTTTTGCATATTGCAGACGCAACCGCGAAAAAGATCGTCTCTGCGAACATCAAGCGGATCGGGCTGTTGGGGACGCGCTTCACAATGGAACATGATTTTTACAAAGGACGGCTGATTGACTCATTTGGGCTGGATGTGGTGATTCCAAAAGAAAGTGACCGGGGGATCGTACACCGTGTCATTTATGATGAACTTGTGCAAGGGAAGGTACTCGCTTCATCTCGTGAAGAATACAAACGCATTATAAAAGACCTGATCGCACAAGGAGCCGAAGGCATTATTTTAGGCTGCACTGAAATAGAACTGCTGGTAAAAGATGGCGATAGTAGTGTGCCATTATTCCCAACCACATTAATTCATGCTGTTTCTGCCGTAGAAGAGGCATTGGGTGACTAAAGGGGGAGTAAAAAATATCAAGAATTAGCCCAAAGTCCTATTTACCCTGTGCGGGCTTTGCATATACTTTCCAGGTCAATACTGAGGAGAGTGTTATGTTTAATCTATTCAAAAAGAAAGAACAAAAAGTTGAGAACCCCGCCACGCCGCTACGCAGCGTTTATGCAGGCAATTCACAGTTAAACGAGTGGCCCAACGGGGATGATAACTCCGTGCAGCCGTGGTCGCTGTTTATTGAGGCACGCAGCAAGCTCAAGAACAAACAGTTTAAAGAAGCTGAAAAGGTCTACCGGCAAATTTTATCCATGCCGGGACTGGAAACCCGCCACTACATGCAGGCATGGATGTTTATGCGCTACTTTTTGAAAGTGCAACCAGCGCCTGATACAGCGAAGCGGGTTTACTGCGTTATGGTGGAAGTTGCCACTTCAACCGGTGTAATGGGTGTGGTTGGGTATGCAGACTATTCAGCACGCAGTTTCCATTCCTCTGGCGGTGGTGTGACATGGGAAAAGCCCAACGATTCGCTGAATGGACAAATTGACGCCATGCTTAAAGCTGGTGAAAATGCAGTGAATGCCATTCCGCTTGTGCTTGTGGATGTTCTGCCAAACCCGCCCAAACAGGCAGATCATATTCTCATCAATATCGCCACCCCGTCCGGTTTGTATCACGGGCTTGGGACGGGAGATTTTATATCCAATGATCCTTATGCAGGTCCGATCTTAAACGCGGCAACCGATCTTTTAGGCGCGTTGGAAAGCCTGAAAAAGTAGAATTCTTCATCAAAAAGTCCACCCGCTTTGGGTGGATTTTTTGATTCTGGCAAACGCTCCGTGTTATTATGAGCAACGGAGAGCCGTTTCATGAGATTCTCAAGCCTTTTCTTGATTACTATTTTAGTTACGGGGTGTATGCCTACTCCCGCAGTCGAACCCACTCCAACCGCTGCCCCGCCCTATCGCATTACCCCAAATGAAAATCCTTTCGAGCCAAAATTAGAGGATGTAAGCCGGCAGATCGCCACTGTAAACATATCCAGCGTTGTATTTTCGGAGCAATACGAATTCACCCCGCCGCGTGCCGCCATCCGCTTTGTGGGCAGTATGCCAAGTGTTTGCAACGAACTGCGTATCGACATCAGCGAGCCGGACGAGGAGTACAACGTATTTATCGAAGTGTACAGCCTCATTAATCCTGATATTCAGTGTGACAATGTCTTTCAGCAATTTGAAGCCAGTATTCTCATGGGCACTTATTCCCCTGGCAGGTATTCGGTTTGGGTCAATGGCGCACTGGCTGGAGATTTCGTATCCTATTAGTGGCGCAATTTAGAAAACAATGAGTATGTACAAGTTATTTTTTCCACGAAGCGCAGGTCAACACTTCGCGCAACTTTGTGGGCGAAGTGTTTCTTTACAGTTTATTTCAATCGAGCATTTATAAAATCCCTCCTGCGCCAACTTCTGGCAGGAGGGATTTTATTTGGCTTTGGGGCTTAGCTCAAATTACTCGTTTTTAATGACTGAGTATTTGCGAGAGGAATAACTTGGTACGGTCTTCTTTTGGATTATTGAAAACGTCATCAGGCTTTCCGCCTTCAACGATCTGACCCTGGTCAAAGAAGAACATCCGGTCGGCAACAGCGCGGGCAAAACCCATTTCATGCGTCACGACAAGCATGGTCATGCCAGATTGAGCAAGCTCCACCATCACATCCAGCACCTCTTTGATCATTTCGGGGTCTAGGGCAGAGGTGGGTTCATCAAAAAGCATGATTTTGGGCTGCATGGCAAGCGCGCGCGCAATGGCAACACGCTGCTGCTGTCCACCTGAAAGCTGACCCGGGAATTTATGCGCCTGATCTGGAATGCCCACACGTCCCAGCAATTGCATAGCGGTTTCTTCGGCTTGTTTTTTGCTCCAATTGCGTACCTGAATGGGAGCCAGGGTGATGTTCTGCATAACTGTCAGGTGTGGAAAAAGATTGAACTGCTGGAAAACCATGCCTGTTTCAGTCCGCACGGCTTCGATATTACGCACATCATGAGATAGTTCAATTCCATCTACTAGAATTTCGCCGCGCTGGTGTTCTTCTAATCGGTTAATGGTGCGGATGAAAGTGGATTTACCCGAACCGGAAGGACCAAAAATAACGATCACCTCGCCTTTGTTTACTTCCATGTTAATGCCTTTGAGAGCATGGAAATTGCCATACCATTTGTGTACATCGCGGGCAGATATGATGATTTGATTGGTATCGTTCATACGATAGCTCCTTAGCGAGTGCCGAGACCAAGACTGGTTTCAAGTCTCTGGCTGATGTAGGACATGACGTAACTCAAGCCCCAGTAGAACAGGGATACGAAAGCGTACACTTCACGGTGCAAGCCGATAAATTCAGGCTGAGATAACACGGTGCGCGCGATGCCGAGCAAGTCGAACAATCCGACGATGGCGACCAGCGCAGTATCTTTGAACATTGAGATAAATTGTCCCACAAGAATGGGGATGATAAGCCGCAGCGCCTGGGGCAGAATAATGAAGTACATGGTTTTTGCACTACTCAACCCAAGGGCGTGCGCTGCCTCAAATTGACCTTTGGGGATGGCTTGCAAACCGCCGCGAACGTTTTCAGCAAGATAGGCAGCGCTAAAGAGGGTCATACCCACCATGGCGCGCAGTACACGGTCTATGTCCTGTCCGTTGGGCAGGAAGAGCGGCAGCATCAATTGCGCCATGAACAAAATGGTGATGAGCGGTACGCCGCGAACCAATTCAATGTAACCAACGCTGAACCAACGGATGATGGGTAGTTCCGAGCGGCGACCAAGGGCAAGCAATAATCCCAATGGAAACGAGAAGATGTTCGCAACCACTGTCAACAGGAAGGTGAGCAACAGACCGCCCCACAGGTTGGTGGGCACGATGGTGATGGGCGTATTGGGAACATCTGCAACAGCGGGGGTAAATCCGCGTGTGAGTAGAATGAAAACAGGCAGGGCAATTAGCCAGCCAATTGCCACGCTTCTTTTTACAGATTGAGGGGCGGTGTACCCCAAGCCCCAGCCGAGAATGCCCGCCGCTGCCATTACACCCAGCCAGATACGCGTCTGCGGCGCAAAGGGCAGGAAGATCAGGAACACAGGCAAACCAAGGATCAGGAAGGCAGCGATGTAGGATTTCCTATCCCAGATGGCTAGTGAATTACCGGTGAGAAAGACGAGGAAGGCAAGCGCTACCCATAAGCGACCTGCTTGTTCGAGGGGAAATTGCCCGATCATGAACAGGCGCAGGTTGGCAACGACAACATCCCACTCGGCGGTGGTGACCGCCCAGGTGAGCAAATTTTTGGTAAGCCAGTAGATAAGGCTCGCCGCTATCACGGTTAGGATAGCGTCAGACCAGGTGTTGAAGAGGTTGTGACGCAGCCAGCGCAGAATGCCAGAACGTTCGGTGATGGGTGGGAGAACGGTTTGAGGATTTTGCATCTTAACGCTCCACCAGCTTTATTTTGGCGTTGTACCAGTTCATAAAGAGTGAGGTAATAAGGCTGAAAGTGAGGTAGGTTAGCATGACGACAGCGATCATTTCCACAGCGCGCCCGCTTTGGTTGATGATGGTGTTCGAGACGTAGAACATATCGGGGTAGCCGATAGCAACTGCCAACGATGAGTTTTTAGTGAGGTTAAGGTATTGGCTGGTTAATGGAGGGACGATGACGCGCAATGCCTGGGGAAAGACAACCAGCCTGAGGGTTTGAAATCTGTTCAAGCCGAGAGCGCGCGCCGCTTCGACTTGACCGTTCGATACGGCAAGAATGCCCGAACGGACGACTTCGCCAATAAAGGCGGCGGTGTAGAGCACCAGACCGGAGGTGAGCGCCATAAATTCGGGAGAGAAGATTTTGCCGCCAGAAAGGTTGAGTCCGTTTGCAAAGGGGATGCTAAGTTCGAGGGGTTTGAGCGGGAGGACAAGCCAACCCACTATTGCAACCACTGTAAAAGCAAGCGCTGACCAGAGCGATGTAAGGGGGGCGCGTCCGGTTCGTTTGGCATAGGCTTGCAAAGAGAAGAAAACTATTAGAGCCAGGAAAATGCCTGAGAGTAGAAACAGTTGAAAGGTTGGGTAGGAGGCGGTTGGAATTCCCCAGGGGATACCAATTCCGCGATTCGTCCAATAAACTGAGTCAAACCAGATAATTGCTTCCTTGATTTTGGGGAGTTTAAGAAACAAGCCCTGATACCAGAAGATGAGAAAAACCAGCAGGGACATGTTGCGCATGAGTTCGAGGTAAAGAGCGGCAAGGCGGTTGATGAGGAAATTTTTGGAAAGACGCGCCACGCCCAAGATAACGCCCAAAATGGTAGAGAAGAATATCCCGATGCCGCTGACGATGAGGGTGTTGAGAAGACCCACTGTATAGGCTTGCAAGTAGGTGGAGCTGCGGCTGTAGACGATGGGTAGTTCTGCGATATCAAAACCGGCAATGCCGGAAATGAAGGAGAAGCCCAGGGTCATGCCTTGTTTTTGCAACCCTGTACGCATGTTGTTGATAATGATCCAAGCAAACCCAAAAACGGCAATTAGGAAGAGCGCCTGCCCAAGAAGTTGTAGAAATCTTTCATCTCGCCAAAAGGGGGTGGCACGTTTAGTAGCCGGGGTATGTTGCATATCCGCCTCCAAAGGGCATTGAGGGCGGGAAGTGTCTCCCGCCCTCAATGGAATTTGATTAGAGCCTGCGCATAACACAACCTTATGCAGAGTGTGTTCTCTCACGCATGGGTTATGTTAATCGGCATTAGGGAATACCGATTAACACGCAAGTCTTTTGATAATGATTTAGCGGAAAGGCGGGGCGTAGAGTAAGCCACCGTCGGTGTACAGGCTGTTGAAACCACGGGGGATGAAGGTTGGGGTATCGGGTCCGAGGCTGCGGTTGTAGAGTTCTTCGTAGTTACCGACGAGTTTGATGATGTTGTATGCCCATTCTTCGCTCAGCCCAAGTTTGGCGCCCATGCCGGGTTCGGTTCCGAGCAAGCGCATAATGTTCGGGTCGGTGGCGCTGGCTTTTACGTCATCCACGTTGGCGCTTGTGATGCCGTATTCTTCAGCGGTGAAGAGGGCGAAGGCTGTCCATTGCACGATGTCGAACCACTGGTCGTCGCCGTGGCGCACCATCGGTCCGAGCGGTTCCTTGGACATAGTCACATCCATGATGACGTGGGCGGCGGGATCGGGCAGGGAAGCGCGGTTTGAAACCAAACCAGATTTGTCAGTGGTGATGGCGTCGCAGCGACCTTCAGCGTAGGCGGCGAGGGTGGCATTGCTGTCTTCAAAGACGGCAGGAGTGTAGGAAATGCCTTCGGCTGCCATTACATCGGCAAGGTTGAGTTCGGTGGTAGTACCGGTCTGGACGCAGATCGTACCGCCTTCAAGGTCTTTGAGAGTGGTGAAACCGCTATCGGCGGCGACCATCATGCCCTGTCCATCATAGAACATGGTGTGGACGAAGTTGCCGGTCAGTTCGGTATCGCGGGTGAGGGTCCAGGTAGTGTTGCGGCTGAGCACGTCAATTTCGCCGGCTTGTAAAGCAGTAAAGCGTTCAGAAGAAGTGAGAGCGCGGAATTCAACTGCATCCGGGTCACCAAAGATGCCTGCAGCAAGTGCTCGGCAGAAGTCTACGTCGAAGCCAGAGAAAACTCCAGCGCTATCAACAAAACCAAACCCAGGCACCTGTGCGTTAACGCCGCAGACGACCTTACCGCGTTCCTGAACCGCTTTAAGGGTTTCTCCATAACCAGGCACAGTGACTTCCAGTACAGTCTGTGCTGGGGCAGGAGCAGCGGCTTCAGTTGCAGCAGCTTCGGCTGGCGCTTCGCTGGCAGCAGGCGCTCCACACGCAGCAAGAAGCATACTCGCTACAACCAACAATGATACGAACAATAGTGATTTACGCATTTCATCTCCTCTTTGAAATTGTTTTGGGCGAAAATTATTTTTGAAAGAATTACGGTCCCTCATTTCTACCCATTACTTTTGTAATATATTTTCCATGAAAAAGCAAGGCTTTTTATATATTAGACCTCTTGCATAAGCGGCAGGGCTGCGGATTTAAAACATAATTTAGACCACGGATGCACTGAGTCACGGAGATTTTTATCACTTTTTCTCTACCACACATTCCAAACCCTAAAGGTCTGTTTTCCGTTCGTAAATCACAGATTAATATGAAAAATCACTAGACTTCTTGCAAAAGTCAATTTTTTACCTACCTCAAGGCGGCAAGAGCATTTATGTAAAGTGTCTCTATTAGTTAGGCTTTTGAACTTTTGCAAAAGATCAAAGGGCTAATTGCTTACATCCCCAACTTTTGCATTGACCAGCCGTATCAAATCTTCCACAGCAAGTTGAATATTTAACCCGCGCTGCCCGCCCGAAATATGGATCTCAACAAAATTTTGTGCAGACGCATCAAGAACAACTTGAAAGCCTTTGTTGATCAGCGCCAAAGGAGAAATCCCCCCCGCTTGCAAACCCGTCATCTGCTCGGCTTCGCGCTCTGTGGGCAAATACATTTTCTTTTCCCCTAAAAAAGAAGCGAGTTTTTTCAAATCCACAACTTGTGAGCCCGAAACCACGGCAAGCACTGGCTTACCCTTTTCACGCTTCACAACAATGGTTTTGAAAACCTGCTCCATCGGCACACCCAACAAACGAGCCGACTCTTCTGCCCCCAATTTTTCGGCAGGCAATTCATGCGCGGTGTATTTCAATTTGCGCGAATCTAAAAATCTGGTGACATTATTCGTGACTGGCATTTCCACTTTTTTCCTGTAGAATATTATAAACATAAAGGAGGCTGATATGTCCGATCGGGAACAAGATCGTCTCAAAAGGCTGCGCGAAAGGCAGATCGCCGACCGCGACCCTCTGGTAAAGCAGCGCAACGTACAACGCGGCATCTCCACCAAAGCCAGACGCATGAGAAAGCCATTCAAACTTTCCGGCGCATGGGAAGACCTCCCTCACACCATCCGCATGCCCGCATATGGTTTACTGCTTGGCATAATCAGCACTCTCATACTTCCTTTAGTTTGGGCGTCACCCTATGCAATTTGGGCTGGCGTGATCATCCTCGTTCTGCTTATACTTCTGGGAATTGTCATTGGCGGATCATTGGATTGGCGCGACGACCTCAAAAACAACCTTAGATAAATGGCTCGTGCGCTTCATTCCCCGCTCAAGCCTGTTTACCACCATTCAACCTAATCCCCCCTCGAAGATTGGAGACCCATTTCATGATCAGCACCGACACCCTGTCAAAATTCAGTCTGTTCGCCGGACTCCCAGAAACACTCCTTGCAGAAATAGCTGCCATCAGCACAGAGACAGCCGTGCCAAAAGGCGAGTTTATCTTCCGTGAGGGAGAATCAGCCGATAAATTACATTTTCTAATTAAAGGAAGCGTAGTGCTGCGCGTCAAACTAACCTCACGACCCGAAAGCATCACCGTATCCTTTGTATCCAGTCCTTATCAAAGTTTTGGTTGGTCAGGCGTGGTTGCGCCGCATCATTACACATCCAGCGCCGAAAGTGACGAGGATTCTTCCCTGCTCATCATTCCAGCCCAGCCGTTTTTAGAGCTGCTTGAAAAAAGCCCTGAGCACGGCTTCACCGTTATGAAACGGATCGCCGAAATTATCGCAGACCGTCTGCGGAACAGCCGGCAGGCGCTGCTAAAAACGATGTAGGTCACCAAAGCGGCGGGAGTGTTCCCGCCGCTTTTTTTCAGTGTTGATAACTGTACCGAAACAGGGGCAAGCCTCCATCCCGTATGAAGCGGGGCGTAGTAAAATTGATAATATGAAACAGGCAGTGGCTGATAATCCCATCGACAAACTTATTGAACAACTCCCAGAGACGTACTCTGCGGCAGATCGAGAGTTGGTCATGCGCGCCTACACCACAGCCGAAGAAGCACACCGCGAACAAAAACGCCATTCGGGGGAACCATACATCAATCACTGTATTGCCGTATCGCAGATACTTACTGAATTAAAAGTCCCTGCCGAAGTGGTTGCAGCAGGATTGTTACACGATACCGTAGAAGATACCCCCATTACCCTCGCAGACCTCCGCAGGGATTTTGGAGATACCGTCCGCCTTCTGGTCGATGGAGTCACAAAACTTGCGCACCTGCCGCGCGTTTCACGCGGAGACCAGCACGCCGAAACCGGCGAAGACGAAAAAGAAGAAACCATTATTCAACCTGCCCTGCTGGGACGCAAGGAAGATATGATCTCGGAGACTCTCCGAAAAACCTTTCTTGCCATGGGCGAAGATGTAAGCGTGGTGCTCATCAAACTGGCAGACCGTTTACATAACATGCGCACACTTGGCTACATGCCGGAACACAAGCGTAAACGCATTGCACAAGAGACCCTCGATATTTTTGCCCCGCTGGCAAACCGGCTCGGCATTTGGCAATTAAAGTGGGAATTGGAAGACCTGAGCTTCAGGTACGTTCACCCCGATAAATACAAAGAGATTGCAGAACAACTGGCGGAACGCCGCCCCGACCGCGAAAAGCAGCTTGAAGATATAAAAACAAAGCTTGTTCAGTTACTTGAAAAAAACAACATCAAAGCCGAAGTAAGCGGACGCCCAAAACACATTTACTCCATTTACAAAAAGATGCAAAAGAAGGACAAGTCCTTCAACATGCTCTACGATGTACGCGCAGTTCGCCTGATCGTGCCAGATATCCCATCCTGCTACGCGGCGCTGGGAGTCATCCACACCACATGGCGCCCCGTGCCAGACGAATTCGATGATTACATCGCCGCCCCCAAAGACAACCACTACCAATCCCTGCATACTGCTGTCATGTACGAAGACCGCAGACCGCTCGAAATTCAGATCCGCACCATGGAAATGCACCTCAACGCCGAATACGGTATTGCCGCCCACTGGCGGTACAAAGAAGGCGGCAAACACGACGAGCAATTCCAGGAACGCATCAAAGACCTGCGGAAAATGATGGAATGGCGCGCCGACGTGAATGATGCAAGTGAGTTCGTCGAATCGATGCGCACCGATGTATTCCAGGATCGCGTCTACATCTTCACTCCACGCGGCGACGTGATAGACCTGCCCGCCGGTTCCACCCCACTCGATTTCGCCTACCATGTCCACACCGATATCGGTCACCGTTGCCGAGGCGCACGCGTAAACGGCAAACTCGTACCCCTCGATACCGAGCTCAAAACCGGCGACACCGTAGACATACTCACCGCCAAACGCGGAGGACCCAGCCGCGACTGGTTGAACAACAACCTCAACATGGTCAAGACCCAGCGCGCCAAATCCAAGATCCGCGTATGGTTCAAAGTACTTGAAGATGAGCAAAACCTTACCAACGGGCGCGGCATGTTCGAACGTGAAATACAACGCCTTGGCATTGGCGAAGTCAACTACGAAAAGATCGCTCGTGAACTCGGTTACAAAAACCCCGACGCCATGTTCATCCACCTTGCCACGGGTGAACTTTCCACCAACAAACTGATCAAGCAATTCTCTGAAGACGAAGAGATCAAAGACATCCTCGAAGCCAACGCACCAGAGCCTGTCAAAACGCCTACCGACTCAGTCGAAGTGGTTGGGCTAAAAGGTATGCTCGCCTCCATGGCAAGATGCTGCAACCCCGCCCCCGGCGACCAGATCGTGGGCTACATCACCCGCGGGCGCGGCGCATCCATCCACCGGCAAGACTGCCCCAACATCCTCCAGATCGGAGACCGCGAACGCCTGCTCAAAGTAGGCTGGGGGCATGTGGAACAAACCTTCCCCGTCCCGGTCCGCATCAAAGCATACGACCGACCCGGGCTAATGAGCGACATCTCAAACCTGCTCTCAGACGAAAACATCAACATCAACAATGTTGCAGTCAACGTCCACCGCAGCAATGCTGATCTGCGTCTCATCATCGAGGTAAAAGACCTCACCCAACTCAGCCGCATCCTCACCCGCATTGAAAACCTGCCAAACGTGCTTGAAGCCGTAAGAACAAACCCCGGCTAGAAAAAAACTTGGGGGTATAATCGCCGCGTCTTTATGCTTACCGTAACCGAAGCGCGTGAGCGCATCCTTTCTCATTTTTCCGCAAACCCAACTGAAAACATTCCGCTTGCCAGTGCAAGAAACCGCATCCTTGCCGCAGATATTTTTGCAGATGGAGATCATCCCCCCTTCGATAATTCTGCGGTGGATGGTTTTGCCCTGCGCGCAGAAGATACATCCGCCTCTTCTGTAACGTTGAACGTGGTTGCTGATATCCCAGCCGGTACCACGCCGAAAGTTTCGCTGCAACCCGGCGAAGCCGCAAGAATTATGACCGGCGCACAACTCCCCCACGGCGCAGACAGCGTCATCATGGTTGAAGATACCGGCGCACAACACCACGGCACTGGAACAAATGCCCCCAACACCGTGACGCTTGCAAAACAAATGCAAGCAGGCGAAAACATCCGCACCAGCGGTTCAGACATCCGCGCTGGAGAAATGATCTTGAAACAAGGTCGAACGCTCAAAGCGCAAGACCTGGGCATGTTGGCAGTTCTAGGCGTCGCAGAAGTACCCGTTTACCAAAAGGCGCGGGTGGCTTTACTCTCATCAGGCGATGAATTACTGGATGTAAACGAACCACTTCAGCCCGGCAAGATTCGAGACGCAAATTCCTACTCACTGGCGGCAGCCATTGAAAGCGCAGGGGCAGAGGTCATCCGCCTTGGCGTGGCAAAAGATACCCGTGAATCTGTCACCCACCTGCTCAACAAAGCCGCTGAAGCCAGCGCAGATCTAATTCTCTCTTCCGCCGGGGTCAGTGTCGGCGCATTTGACTTTATAAAAGAAGTCATCGATTCAAATGGCAAGATGGATTTTTGGAAGGTCAATATGCGCCCGGGCAAACCATTGGCATTTGGAAAATATGGCGGCATTCCGTTCATTGGGCTGCCGGGCAACCCTGTATCGGCGTTTGTAGGTTTTGAGATTTTCGTTCGTCCCGTGCTTGAGCGAGTGAACGGTCAAATGGACGGGAGCAGGCGAACGGTCCGCGTGAGAGCCGAAGCAGAGCTTCATTCAGACGGACGGGAAAGTTATCTGCGGGCAAAAATCCGCAATGAAAACGGGGCGTACTTCGCCACCCTTACCGGACATCAAGGCTCGGGCAATCTTCTTTCACTGGTACAAGCGGATGCTTTACTAATCATACCCGCTGGTGTAAAATGCGTGCCTGCTGGTGAGGAAGTAGACGCAATATTACTTTGAGGAACCATGGATAAAAAGCTCTTTTATGCTTCAACTGTACTTTCAGTCATTGGTTTGGCTGTCTCCATATATATGACCATTTACAAACTCAGTGGAGATGACGGCATGTGCCTCGGCTCTGGTGATTGCTCCACTGTCAATGCCAGCGTCTTTTCAGAGGTCAACGGTATTCCGGTTGCTGTGTTTGGAATTGTTGGATATGTGGCAATTCTTGCCGTTCACTTGTTTGAAAACCGCAACATTTCTTTCAAAAATAATGCAACGCTGATGATCTTTGGCATGGCATTAACAGGGTTTCTGTTTACACTCTGGTTGGTATACGTAGAATTGGTTTTGCTCAAAGCGATCTGCCCGTTCTGCGTCACCTCACAAGTTGCCATGACGTTGGTCTTCATCATTGCTGTTGTACGCCTATTTCAAAACCAAGATTAGTGAGAGCAGGAGGATTTGAGTATGCCCCGTATCAAATGTCACTACACCGATTGTGCGTTTCTGGATGAAGGGTTGTGCGGCGCCGCCGCCGTGGAATTTGACCCTGACACCGGTTGCGTCACCTATTCCCCCGCCGAAGGAGCTGCCGCTGAAGATGAGTGGGAAGAAGAGGAAGAACTGGACGAATGGGAAGATGAAGAAGACGGTGAAGATGACGATGAATGGCTCGAAGAAGATGATGAGTTCTAGCCCCGCCTCATTCTTAATTTACAATTGATTCTGCATAAAAAGCCTTCTCTACCGAGGAGGCTTTTTTGTACAAAGGAATACACATGCTTACTATTTTTCGCACAAACTCCGAAGACCCTGGTTTTGTACATCTCGTCCGCCTTTTAGATGAAGACCTTGCAAGAAAGAACAGCGAGCAAAATTCTTTTTATTCCCAATTTAACAAGATTGCGGTTATTAAACATGTTGTGCTTGCACAAGTTTCTGCGCAAGCCATAGCATGCGGCGCAATCAAAGAATATGAACCCGGCGTCATGGAAATAAAACGCATGTTCACCCTGCCAGAATATCGCGGAAAAGGGGTAGCCAGTCAGGTTCTTGTTGAACTGGAAACATGGGCAAAAGAAATGAGCTACGGCAAGTGTATCCTTGAAACGGGTAGAAATATGCCGGAACCGATTCGCTTGTATAAAAAGAACGGATATAAGGTTATTTCAAATTATGGGCAATATGCCGGCGTGCAAAACAGTATCTGTTTTGAAAAGATACTCGCAAAAGCGGGCAGCTAACCGCTACAGAATTTCACCGGTAATCTCATGTGCAATACGCACAAAATCCAGCACCATTGGCACGTTTCGCATCATATACCCCATATTGCCTTTGACCTTTAGTTTAGACGTCATCATGGCAGTGATGGGATTTAATTTACCAGTCAATACTTCTGTAATATCAGTATACGAAGCGGTCAGTTTAAATGCAGGGTCTGGATAGGATTCAGGCACGGGGTTGTAATCTATTTTACGGCATTTGCCGTGCCACAAGTCAATATAAAATGTAAGTGGTTCTTTGAGGTTTCCCGCAGGTTGAATCACAAAAAGGAGGTCACCTTCCCATTCACGTGCAAGATCTGCGTATTTAGTATCTGAGTTAAGAATATCGTTCAATTCATTCAGCCATGCTTCACTTGGAAAAACAGATGCCATTGACCGCTCCTGAATTTGTTTAGATGTGCCATTTTACCATCATGAAATTTAATGGAATATCCTTGCACAATTGATAAAAATAGTCTATGCTTAACTGCATGAAATGAAATCCATTTCATGGCAGTGCTCACTGCCCATCAAACAATTTCTCTTGGAGGAGAAAAAATGAAAAAGTTTTTAACCCTTGCCAGTCTTCTCGTGCTGGCATCCCTCGTCCTCACCGCTTGCGGTGGCAGCAGCGCATCAACTGCGTCTGACCTGCTCGGAGCTATTAACGAACGTGGTTATATCCTCGTTTCCACAGATCCGAACTACGAACCCCAGTCCTTCTTGAACACCGACGGCAAGCGCCCTTCCGACACCAAGTGCCCTTCCGATGCCCTCACCACTGCTGAAATGCAGGGCTTTGATGTGGATGTTGCCATTGCCATTGGCGATGCTCTTGGTGTTGAAACCTGTTTCGCCACCCCTTCATGGGATGCAATCACCGCCGGTTCCTGGGCTGACAAATGGGATGTGAGCGTTGGTTCCATGACCGTAACCACCGCCCGCCAGGAAGTGCTCGACTTCAGCGTGCCTTACTACTACACCCCTGCCGTTATTGCCGTTGCTGCTGACTCTGGTATCGCATCTGTTGCCGATCTCTCCGGTCAGGCAGTATGCGCTGGCGCCGCCACCACCTACGAAGCCTGGCTCAATAACGATATGGAAGGTCTTGGTCTTCCTGCCGCCTCCATCTACGCCGAGGTTCCCGCTGACATGACCGTGGTTCCGCTCGAAACAGATCAGGAATGTGCCCAGTCTATTGCCGCTGGTCGTACTGACTTTGTTGCATACGTTACCTCTGAAACCGTAGTGGATGCCAATATCGCCGCAGGTATGCCTGTTGTGAAGTTGGACGGCGCAGTCTTCTCTGAAGACCTGGCTGCATCCTTTGATAAATCCTCCAGCCTTGACAGCGCCTCCCTGCGCGCCAAGGTGGATGAAATCTTCACTGCCATGCACAGCGACGGACGCCTTTCCGACCTCTCTAACAAATGGTTCGGAATGGATATCACCACCGCTCCCAACTAAAAAGAACTAAACGTAAAGGGAAGCGCGGAATTTCCCCGCTTCCCTTTTTTGTTAATTCCACTCCAAGCACGGAGGCAATTTTATGGCATCCACCACAGATACAGGGAAAGCTCCATCATCACATGTAGAGCTTCTTTTTCAGGCTCAAATACGAAAAGCGAGGCAATTCCGCATAAATGTTGGAATTTCCTGGGCGGTTTTATTATTCCTGCTCATTTTTCTATTCAGCGGGAAAAATATACAAATTGGCTCATTCACATTTGAAACCATTCAACTTGATTCAGAGTTCATGGTTAAAAATGCGTCGTTCATTGCCCAAGGTTTGTCTCAAACTCTACTGATCTCATTTCTTTCCATTTTTCTTGCCATGATGCTTGCCCTTCTGGCGGCACTGGGAAGATTATCGACCTTCCCTCCGCTCTACGCCATTAGCACATTCTATGTGTCTCTGATCCGTGGAACGCCGCTCTACCTTCAAATCTTTTTCTTCTTCCTCGCATTACCCCAGTTAGGCATTGTCCTTCCGGGTATTGTGGCAGGTGTAATGGCATTGGGATTAAATTACGGCGCTTATATGTCCGAAACCTTTCGCGCGGGCTTAAGCTCAGTTGGCAGGGGGCAAAGAGAAGCCGCCATGGCTCTGGGAATGACCCCCGGGCAAACCATGAGGCGCGTTATTCTGCCTCAAGCCTTGCGCTTCGCCATCCCCCCCATGGGAAATGACTTCATTTCCATGACTAAAGATTCAGCCCTCGTTTCTGCCACAGGCTTTGTACACGAAGTGATGTGGCGCGCCACAAAAGTAGGACGAGCGCAGTTCAACAATCTTGAGGCGCTCATCATGGCGGCTGTCTTTTACTGGGTAATGACTCTTGTTCTGACATTCTTTCAGGGCAGGCTAGAAGCCCGTCTCTCAAAGGGAGATAAATAAAATGCCCCTGCCAATCGTAAAAATCTCAAACCTTGACAAATACTTTGGGCGTTTACACGTTCTCAAAGACGTCAGCCTCGAAGTCCCCGAACGGCAAGTCCTTTGCCTCATTGGTCGCAGCGGCTCCGGCAAAAGCACCCTGCTGCGCTGCATCAACTTTCTTGAAGAACCCTCACATGGAATCATCGAAGTAGATGGTATTAAAGTCCCCGCCGATACAAAAGGCAAGGAACGCCGTCAACTCATTCATGATGTGCGCCTAAAAACGGGCATGGTCTTCCAGGAGTTCAACCTCTTTCCACACATGACCGTGCTCGAAAACGTCATCGAAGGACCTGTCACCGTCAAAGGTATGGAAAAAGACAAAGCCATTGCCCTTGCCGAACAGAACCTTGATAGCGTGGGAATGCTCTTCAAAAAAGATGAATACCCCATGCGTCTCTCCGGCGGGCAAAAACAACGCGTCGCCATTGCACGCGCATTAACGATGGAACCGCGTGTCATGCTCTTCGATGAACCCACCTCTGCACTAGACCCCGAACTCATTGGCGAAGTACTAAACGTGATGAAAAAAGTTGCCAATGAAGGTATGACCATGATCGTCGTCACACACGAAATGGGCTTTGCCCGCGAAGTAGCAGACCGCGTGCTCGTCATGTCTGAAGGTCAGCTTATTGAAGATGCAACCCCCACCGAATTATTCAACAACCCCAAAGACGATCGAACAAAAGCATTGATCGACCGCTACCGTTCCGGCGAGGCATAACCTTCCAACATGACAGTCGCCATCACACGCAAGATCAGTCCACGTTTTAGCGAATGCGAGATCACTCATATCGAAAGAACCCCAATCGATATGAACATCGCTCGACAACAACATGATACTTATGTTAATCTGCTCACAGAATTGGGCTGCAATGTAATCGAACTCCCTGAAGAACAAAACCTGCCCGATTCCGTTTTTGTAGAAGATGTCGCATTTATCCTACCCGAAGCGGCAGTCATCACACGCCCTGGCGCCGATTCGCGCAAACCAGAAACGCAAAGTATCATCCCCCACCTTGCAAAGCATCTTCCGCTCGTCCACATTGTCGAACCCGCCACTGTGGACGGCGGCGATGTTCTTGTACTCGGCAAGAAAATCTACGTTGGCATGTCCACTCGCAGCAACCAAGCCGCCATTGACCAATTAACGAAATTGCTCGCCCAATATGGCTACACGGTACAGGGTGTCGAAATGACAGACTGCCTGCATCTAAAAACAGCCGTCACAAAAGTGGATGACAACACCTTGCTCATAAACCCTAATTGGGTGGATGTAAAAAACTTCCCAGAATATGACCTGATCGAAGTCCACGCCTCAGAACCCTTCGCCGCGAACTGCTTGCCCATTAATGGAAAAATCATCTACCCGATAACTTTCCCTGAAACCCGCAAACGCCTTGAAGAAAAAGGCTATTCGATCGCCCCCGTGGATTTAAGTGAACTTGCAAAAGCCGAAGGCGCCGTCACCTGTTGTAGTTTGATCATAAATTAAAGAAAATCTACGGCAAGACCGCAGGTTGCACCTCCCCACCGATAACTTCACCAACAGTCATCACTTTAAGTCCATAATGTTGCTGTTCCCCCAGCCATTCCGAAAGTTCTACAAACTGGTCATATCGGAACGAAAATTTATCGCAATAATCACAAATATGGTGAAAGGTTAAAATCGCCCAGGCATCTTCATGGGCGGCTTCCTGAATATATCGCTTAAGCTTTGCCACATCAGTATCCCCAACCACATAAGGCATGGCTTTCAATTCATAAGGATTTTCCCACTGAAATTCCTGCGGACCGCCCGTAACAATACGGGCATTGGTATACCCACAATCCCTCACAGCCGCCATGGACTCTTCATCATAGTAACCGTATGGGTAGGCAAAAGACACAACCTCAAAGCCAAAATCCATCAAATTAGCTCGATCCTGACAGACTTCGTTTTGCAGGTCAGTCCCGCGCACATCTCCCAAGCTGACGTGAGACAGGGTATGCCCGCCAATTTCATTGCCATCTTCATACAAGCCTTGCAATTCATCCAGGGACATATATCCGGCAGAACCGGTAAAACCACTTACAACATAGAAAGTCGCGTGCAAATTATTATCTGCCAATGCCTGCCGAATCAAATAATTATCAGCATTACCATCATCAAATGTTATGCTGACAATTGCATTAGACATGGAAGTTGCAGAATCAGAAGAAGCCTCTGGCAGAGGCTCCTCTTGAAGGGAACAACCCGTTATTATGCTCACAAAAAAAAGCAAAACAAGAGTTTTATGTTTGAAGTTTTTCAACACGAAAAGACTTCCTTTCTAACCCCTCACTAAAATTGTGCGCTGGAGAGGACTTGAACCTCCACGGCTTGCGCCACACGCCCCTCAAACGTGCCTGTCTGCCAGTTCCAGCACCAGCGCGCAGGTCAGTATTATAATCGGCTTGCCTTTTCTGTCAAGCATTCTTACATAGGAGAATTAATATGGCTCGAATCGTAGTTGATGCAATGGGAAGCGACGAACACCCTGTTCCAGATGTTGAAGGAGCTGTACAGGCTGCACGCGAATATGGAGTGGAGATCATTCTCGTTGGTGATGAAAATAAAATTCAACCAGTTCTTGCAGCACAAAATACCCAGGGGTTGAATATTCGCGTTGTTCATGCCCCCGAAATGTTAACCATGGATGACAAGGGCGAGGCTCTGGTATTGAAAGCACGTGCCAAAGATTCCAAAAACTCAATGGCTGTCGGCATGGATCTGGTAAAGAACGGAGAAGCTGATGCCTTTATGACCGCTGGCAACACGGGCGCAGGCATGGTAACCGCCCTTTTCCGGCTCGGACGCATTCGCGGCGTAGATCGCCCGGCGTTGGCACCCATCTTCCCTACCGCCACCGGCTCGTGTGTAGTACTGGATATTGGAGCAAACCCCGATTGCAAACCAGAGAATCTTTTGCAGTTCGGCATCCTTGGAAGTATTTACGCTGAAAAAGTACGCGGCGCAAAAAATCCAAAAGTTGGGTTGGTATCAAATGGCGAAGAAGAAGGCAAGGGCAATGAATTGGTAAAAGCAGCCACACCCTTATTCAAAGCCGCAAATCTAAATTATGTAGGTAACGTAGAAGGCAAGGAAGTCATCGGCGGCAAAGTGGATGTTGCTGTGACAGATGGGTTTACTGGTAACGTCATGCTGAAGACCGCCGAAGCGGTGGGTAAACTTATTGTAGATTATGTTCGCACCGCAATTAAGAACGGAAACCTTGCCACTAAAATCGGCGGTTTGTTGGTAAAACCCGCATTGGGAGCGCTGAAAAAACTAATGGATCCAAGCGAACAAGGCGCAGCCCCCATGCTTGGGGTAAATGGACTTGTATATATTGGTCATGGACGTTCAGATGCCATCGCCATCAAGAATGCCATTCGTGTGGCAAAAGAAGCCGTGGAAGTAAAAGTCTTGGACGCAATGAAAACCGCCATCGAAGAGAGTTTGAAGAAATAAAATGAAGATCATTAAAAACGAAAAACTAATTGCTCGAAATGGAAAGATCGGAAACTGGGTGAGTTTAGCCGCCCTAGCCGTGTTGGGAATTGGGATGTACATCTCATTTACCCAACCAGAATTATTTACAATATCACTGGTCTGTTTGCTGGTGGGTTTTATCATGACACAGATCGGCATGTACATGGGCAATCGCTGGGGGCGATCTCCAAGGCGCGATGAAAAGATCGACACCGGTTTAAAAGGGCTTCACAGCGATTTCAGTATCTATCACTATACAACACCCGTATCTCACGTACTGGTAGGACCCGCCGGAGTATGGGTGCTCTTGCCTTACCACCAGGGTGGAACGGTATACTTCGAAAAGAATCGCTGGAAGGTTCGCAACGGCGGGTTCATGCAGGCGTACATGACCATCTTTGGGCAGGAAGGGATCGGACGCCCAGACCTTGAGGCAAACGCAGAAATTGCATCCATAAAAAAGCATTTGGCAAAAAAAATGGACGAAAACGCCATCCCCGAAATTAAAGCCCTATTGGTGTTCACTCATGACCAGGTCGAGATCGAGGCGGGCGAAGCCCCCTTCCCCGCTGTAAAATTAAAGCAACTCAAAGGGTTCATCCGCGAAGAATCAAAGAGCCGTAAATTGACGAGTGAGCAAATACAACAAATCAATAGCCTATTGGAGCCAAGCTAAATAATGCCCGAAAATCGTTCAGTACGCCGTGGGTTGGCATCTTTTTCCCCGGCGGTCATAGCGGTGTTTTTTATTATCTTGATTTTCTCAATTCTGCGAATCAAATTTTACGGCAACCCTTCGCTATCGATCGCCGGGAACGACACAATAACTTATGTAGAAGCTTCGAGGGCTCCTTTTTTTTCCGCTGAAATCTTAACAGGACGCAGACTGTTAACCACAAATCTTTTTTACAAAATATTTGAGCCGCAAACCGGATACGAGATCGCCGTCAACGGCTCCATTGATACGACCAGTCGGGCATACCAGCCCGGTTTTGACAAAATCGTCATCGTTCAACTTATCCTTTCGCTTCTAGGATGGGGATTGCTGGCATGGTTCATCGCCGAAACCATCCACAACTCCTGGCTTAAAGTTTTGAGCACGATTCTAATTCTCACATTTGCATACACCCCGCAAATGGCGGATTGGGATAGCATTCTAATGTCTGAATCTTTGACATTCTCCCTTTTTGCGCTTCAACTCGCCTTCATGATAAAAATCGGGACAATGCTTCAAAAGAATGAAAATGCCAAAATTTCCAAATGGGCGCTGGCATGGAGCATCACATTCTTCTTTTGGGCGTTTCTAAAAGATACCAACCTTTTTACCGCGCTCACAACAGCCGGAATGATCGTTATTCTTTTCCGCTCGCCCGCTTACCGAAAAAATAAACAACTTGTAACTATTTTGGTCTTTCTTGCCATAATTTTTGTTTTAGGTTTTTACACAGCCAGCCAAAGTTCACGCTCTCTGGCGCAGCTAAAAAACCTGTATCGGGATGACCTACTCGTAAGCCAGTACCGGATCGATATTCTCCAAGAAATGGGAATGCCCGCCGTGACCAGTCGGGATGATGTAAACAACCCTGACTTTGAAGCATGGATCATGGACAAAGGCTCCAGCACCCTTGCACGGTTTATGATCGCTCACCCAGGCTACCCAATAATCAAACTGCTTACAGATTTCAGCCCTGCATTTACAGAGATCGGTCAAACCTACTTCTACGCCAAAGAACTAAACCCGGCTCGTCAAATATTATTTGAGATCGGGAATGCCCTACACCCCGAAAACACCACACCCTTTTTAGCAAACCTCATTCTTTTGATGGGATTGATCTTAGTATCCAGAAAAGGGATCGCCAACAGTTCCTTTTGGGCATGGATCGGACTCTGGCTCTTCCTCTCCGCCTCCTTCACTTTTATCCCCACGATACTGGGAGATACCTGGGCGCTTAACCGCCACGCTTTATATTCAACCATGGTATTCCGATTCAGTATGTGGATATTACCAGTCATTCTCACCGACCTGGCGCTTCATTCGGTCAACCCAAATTCATCCGATACTTAAAACTTTTTTACTCTTTATCACTGGCATCTTCGCTATGGTACACTTGTTCTAATATGACCACCATCGTTTCATTAGACATCGAAACCACAGGCTTGGACGAAAACCGCGACGCGATCATCGAGATCGCCGCGGTTCGTTTTAATGGCAAACGCAAAGAAGCCGAGTTCAACACACTAATTAACCCCGGCAGGCAAATTCCAGATTTCATCACCGGTCTCACCGGCATCGACAACGCCATGGTACGACAGGCGCCGCGCCTGCAAGACATTACACAGGAACTTACTGCCTTTGTTGGAGATGCCCCCATCCTCGGGCACAATGTCAAATTTGATGTCGGCTTCCTGCGCAAAAAAGGCATGTTCGAATATCAACAGACCATTGATACCCTCGAACTCGCCTCCGTACTGCTACCCACCGCCACCCGCTACAATCTCGGCGCACTCGGCAAACAACTCGGCATTCTACTCCCCGCCACCCACCGCGCCCTCGACGATGCCCTCGTCACACACGCCTGCTATCTTCGCCTTTTTGAAATTGCACAGGAACTCCCGCTCGAAACACTCGAAGAAATCGCAGACCTCGGCAATTTCACCTCATGGGATGCAAATTGGGTCTTCGAACAAGCCCTGCGCGAAAAGATAAAAGAAGGCATCCAACCCAGGCAGACGAAGAACCGCGCCTCAACCCCCAAGGGGATGTTTGATCCTGCATCCAAACAGGACTCTCCGCCGATAACAACCACCGAAGACCCCATCCCGCTGGACCCGGAAGAAGCCGCTGCCATCCTCGAATATGGCGGTCCGTTCTCCCAATACTTTCAATCATACGAACACCGCACCGAACAAGTGGAAATGCTCAAAGCGGTGGCAAACGCCCTTTCCACCGGCGGACATCTCATGGTCGAAGCAGGAACCGGCGTTGGTAAATCCTTTGCATATCTCGTTCCGGCGGCGCTCTTCGCCCATAAGAACAACACACGCGTCATCGTTTCCACCAACACCATCAACCTACAAGACCAACTCATAAAAAAAGACATCCCCGACCTGCAAGCCGCATTGAACTTAAATGTCCGCGCCGCCGTTTTAAAGGGACGTTCCAACTACCTGTGCCCGCGCCGCTTTCAATACCTGCGCTCGCACGGACCAAGCAACGCCACTGAAATGCGCGTGGTCGCAAAGCTCATCGTCTGGCAGTTAACCAACCCCTCCGGTGACCGCAATGACCTGAACTTACAAGGTCCACTCGAACGCGAAGTGTGGAGCCGCCTCTCTGCCGAAGACGATAACTGCACCACCGAAGCCTGCCTCGGCAGGATGGGCGGCACATGCCCGTTCTTCCGCGCAAAACAAGCCGCACAAAATTCTCACATTCTCATTGTCAACCACGCCCTCCTACTTTCAGATGTTTCCACTGGCAGCAAGGTTTTGCCCGAATATGATTACCTGATCGTAGACGAAGCCCATCATATCGAATCTGCTGTCACCAACGCCCTTTCATTCCGCATGACCCAGGGCGACCTTGAACGAATGCTAAAAGAATTGGGCGGTTCATCAGCGGGCTTACTCGGCACAATATTGACCAACACGCACGACACACTGCGCCCATCCGATTTTGGATTGATGCAGCAAAAATCCAAACGCGCCACCGATCAGGCTTTCCGCGTAGAACAACTTGCCAAAGAGTTCTTTCTCTTTCTCGGCGAGTTCATTCAAGCCCAACGGGCGGGGCAGCCACAAAGTAACTACTCGTGGCAAATGCGCATCACACCCGCCGCCCGCACCTTGCAAGGCTGGGACGAACTGGAAATGCAGTGGGGGCAGATCAGCGAATCTGTAGCAAATCTGCTCAAAACCTTGGATGAAATTTATAAGTCATTAGGTGAAATGTACGAAAACGGTCATGAAGAAGCAGAAGACTTAATGGGCAGTCTTGGCACCCTCGTCCGCCGCATGACCGAAGCGGAAACCGCCGCCTCTGGTTTGATGCACAAACCCACAAACGACCTGATCTACTGGATCGAAGTCAACCCGCGCGGTGAACGCCTTTCGCTCAATGCCGCCCCCCTGCGTGTTGGTCCGCTTGTGCAGCAACACCTTTGGTACCAAAAAGCCAGCGTCATTCTTGCATCTGCCACACTCACCACCCACGGCGAATTCAACTACATCCGCAACACACTCGATGCCGCCGAAGTGGATGTGCTCGCACTCGGCTCCCCCTTCGACTACGAATCAAGCACCCTGCTTTACGTGCCCAGCGACATGCCCGAGCCAAATGCCTACAACTACCAACCCATGTTGGAAAAAGCCATCATCGGCACCGCCAAAGCCACAGGCGGACGGATGCTCGTTTTATTCACCTCCTATGCCGCGTTGAAGAAAACCTCGCAAGCCATCACAGGTCCATTGGCACGGGAAGATATCTTCGTCTTTGAACAAGGCGAAGGGACATCTCCCACCGCCCTGCTCGAATCTTTCAAAACCACAGACCGCGCAGTCCTCCTCGGAACCCGTTCCTTCTGGGAGGGTGTAGATGTACCCGGAGATGCCCTCTCTGTGGTCTTCATCACCAAACTGCCTTTTGAAGTGCCGTCAGACCCGATCATCTCTGCCCGCTCCGAACTCTACGAAGACTCTTTCAACGAATACTACCTGCCCGAATCCATCCTCAAATTTCGGCAGGGGTTTGGTCGTCTCATCCGCACGGCATCAGATCGGGGCATTGTTGCCATTTTAGACCGGCGTGTGCTCACCAAGCAATATGGGCGCATGTTCCTTGAATCTCTGCCGCAATGTACAGCCCGGCAGGGTCCCATTGCAAACTTGCCAAAGATGGCAGGGCAATGGTTGGGGACGTAAAAAGCAACCTTACGTAATAAAAAACGACAGTCACTTTGAAGGTGGCTGTCGTTTTTATAATATACCGTCCAGAGCAGGATAACCCCTTGTAAGACGCCTATTTAAGTTTCGTTGTATCTTTCAAGGTCATGTCATCTAAATTCAAAAACGCTTCAACCACCTGGGGATCAAAATGCGTCCCTGCATCCTGGCGTATCTTCTCTTTAACGTCAGAAGGCGCCAGCCCTTTCCTATACGGACGGTCAGAGACCAGGGCATCCCACACATCAATGACTGCAAAAATACGAGCCGCAAGCGGAATATTTTCACCACTCAACCCGCGCGGATACCCCGTGCCATCCCATTTTTCATGGTGGCAATATGGAATGGCTAAGGCGGGATTCAAGAAACGGATCGGGCTGAGCATCTCAAAAGCGTACACCGGATGCTTCTGGATGAGAACCCGCTCCTCGTGAGTCAGAGCCGCGGGTTTTAGCAAAATACCATCCGGTATCCCCATCTTCCCAATATCATGCAACAAGGCGCCGCGCCTAAGGTGCATAAGCTCGTCCCCTGTTACTCCCATTTTTTGGGCAAGCTTTTCGGTGAGAACAGTGACGCGCTGTGTGTGCCCTTCGGTTTCTTTATCGCGTAAATCCAAGGCGCGCACCCAGCCTTCGAGGGTGGCGCTGTAAGCCTCTTGAAGCTCGGCATTGCTTTCTTGCAATCCATCAAAGAGGCGGGCATTATCAATGGCAACCGCCGCCTGATTCGCAAAAGTGGAAATCAACGCAAGTTCATCATCAGTGAAGATTCCTTTTTGCGCACGGTTATCCACATAGATCACACCGATCAAATTATCCTTCACCTTTAACGGCGCACAAATGATGGAAAGCAATTGATACGCCGCCACGCTTGCCTGCTGTTCAAAACGCGGGTCTTCTCTTGCGTTGGTCGTGAGGATGGTCTTGCCTTTTTCTAGCACCTCACGGACAATGCTTTTGCTGATGGCAAAAACATCTTCTGTAAGATCATGATGCTTGGAATCGCGCGCGATCTGCACACGGAAATCACCACTTTCGTCCTTCAGCATCAAAAAGCCGCGTTCTGCTTTCATCAAAACGATCATGGTATCCATGACTTCATCCAACACTCGTTTCAAGCCGAGCGAAGAATTGATCACACTGCCCACCTCTGATAACGCCTGCATAGTTTCGCGTTGGGCATCAAATCGTTTTTTTACATCTTCCCGTAAATGTACCAACCCACGGATAAGCTGCGTCAATTCCAAATTCGTTGAAGAGACCTGGGGGTTGCCAACGCTTGAAAGGCGCATGGTCACCTCCATCATCTTTTTTTGAATAATTGCCAACTCACTGAGGATGCTCTCTTCAGTTCGCAAAATAGACATTGACGACTCCTTCTTTATGTATTGCCATACAAGATGTAGGGTTACAGTTTCGGCAATACAATGGATTGCTGTTTTTGATACTTCCCTTTTTTATCGGCGTAGGAAATTTCGCATTCCTCGTCCGCCTCAAAAAACAGAACCTGTGCCAGACCTTCATTGGCGTAGATCTTCGCGGGCAGAGGCGTGGTGTTTGATATCTCAAGCGTCACATAGCCTTCCCATTCGGGCTCAAACGGCGTGACATTGACAATGATGCCGCAGCGCGCATAAGTGGATTTCCCCAAGCAGACCGTAAGTACCTTGCGCGGCACACGAAAATATTCCACCGTCCGCGCGAGTGCAAACGAATTGGGCGGCACAATACAAACATCGCCAACAAAATCGACCATCGAATTCGTATCAAAATTCTTGGGGTCTACCGTAGCAGAAAAAACATTTGTGAAAATCTTGAATTCATTGGCAACACGAATATCGTACCCATAGGACGAAACCCCGTATGAGATCACACCCTGCCGAACCTGCTTATCCACGAACGGCTCTATCATGCCATGTTCAAGTGCCATCTTGCGAATCCAGTGGTCTGGTTTTAAACCCATTGTCATCTCTCCTAATCAAATATTTAGTGTGATTTTATCAAAGATGAACGCGAAAAAAATAACGAATAACCCTTTGGTATAATTTAAAGATGGATGAAAAAACATACCAAGAAAGCATTAACCAATGGCGGCAGGAACGAGATGCTGGAATTCGCAAGGAAAATAGCTGGCTGGCATTGGCTGGCTTGTATTGGCTAAAGCTCGGCAAAAACCAATTTGGCTCAAATGCCAATAATGAGGTTCACCTGCCTTCGCGCTTTCCTGAAAATATCGGGTATTTCGAATACAACGGCAGGTCAGTCTCTTTGCGAACCACCCCCGGGCAAACTGTCACTGTAAACGAAAAAAACATCGACTTCGCCGTTCTTGAACCGGATATTTCTGAAAACCCCAGCTTCATTAAACTGGAAGGGCTTCAGATGATAGTCATCCAACGCGGAAACAAGATGGGCGTCCGCATTTGGGATAACAACAGCGAAAAACGCGCCTCATTCCCCACTCGAACCTGGTACAACATCGACGAAGCCTTTCGCCTCACCGCAGCTTTTACCCCCTACGACCGCCCTAAAATGGCATACTTCCCCGACCTGACCGGTGAAAAAGCCGAGTTCCCAGTTGAAGGATTCATCACGTTTGAACTCAATGGTGAAACCCACCGCCTTGATGTCAACAAAGAGGACGACGGAACCTTATTCCTGCGTTTCTTAGACCTCACCAGCCGTGAAGAGACCTACCCCTCCGGTCGTTATCTTGAAACAGATATTCAACCCGATGGCAGCCTTGTGATCGACTTCAACAAAGCCTACAACCCACCATGTGCTTTCACCGACTATGCCACCTGTGTCTTTGCCCCTGAACAAAATCACTTAAAACTCAAGATCACCGCCGGAGAAACATACCCTAGAGACTGACACGAAACAAAAAAGCGCCGTTTTAGAACGGCGCTTTTTTATAAAAATAACTTAACCAGCACATCTGGAACCCAAAAATCACCATACCCCATAATACCCAACGCTATCGAGGTCAGCAAAATAATAACCCCAAAAGCAATCAAAATGCGATCACGTGTGTGACGCTCTAAAACGTCGATCCAAGTCCGTGGAGCCACGCCAAAAGCACGCAAGTCCATGGCATCAATAATATCTTCACTGCCAATGATGGCGTGGATCGTTACTGGAACAAAGATGGGACCCATTTTTCGAACCTGTTCCACAATACCGCCGCTAAGTTTCTCCAATTCATAACCGCGAGCCCGTTGCGCATCAACCGTTAATTGAAAATCACGAGCAAAAGTGGGTATAAAACGCATGGTTAGATCCATGGCGTAGGCAAACTTATCAGAAAGCCCCAATCCTTTGAAGGTAATTCCATATAATGCCGGGTTAAGCGAGTAAGGAATCAGGATTGTCATGATGGCGATACTGCCCACCCGCACAAACTGACTGACGGCATAAAAAGCCCGCTCCACCGTGATCTTTAGCGTCGGCACCCACCCGAGAATGGAAAAAGGCGCCTTGTACTCACGAATGACATGCTCCACTTCATAAACTTCAGAACCCCCGCGTCCGGTTAGAAATGTAAGAATGGCAAAGAAAAAAATAAATCCGATAATGAATAGAAAAGCCCTGCGGCTTTCACGCCAGGATACACCGGAGTTAAAAAGCACCAAAAGAGCGATTGTAAAGAAAAATAATAAAAAGCGGATGTCCCAGAACGCAAGCGTCGACATAAGAAAGCACCCATAAAACGTAAGCCAGGCACGTGGGTCAACCCACTGAATGATCGATTTTCGTTGACGGTATTTCCAGGAAACTAACATATCTTCTTTTTCCATGTGGGCGGGCGAAATAACCGCCCGCCCACATGCATAAAATTTTAACGACCCGACTGTCTTTGAACAGAAGCGTACGCACCGACCAACATGGGAACCAAGATCGCGGCAAATATCAGGTTCGGACCCGCCGCAGGCAGAAATTGACCAATGATGGTGGCAGGCAGCGTCAAACCGTTGATGAAGATATCCGCGAGTGAGGCGAAGAGCAAACCAAGGATATTCCCCAGCATACCCCATGTCACGGCAGCAGCGACATTCTCATTCGAAGCAAAGCCAAAGCGAACAGCAAGCACCAGAACAAAACCGATCACAATGGAAAGACCGGCAAAAACAGAAATGGCAGCATCGCCGAAGATGCCATTATCCACATCGTAGTAGAGCATATTGGGCATGTTGCGGTTGAAAAGGTACAACGCCGCTGCAAACAGCACCAATGCGCCGCTGGTATACAAGACAGTGTTCATGCTCTGTTTGCGATCCTTGAAAAGCATGGAAAGACCCGCAATAAAACCGATCAATCCATTCCCAATGCTCCACTGCGGTGAAAGACCAAAGCCGGTGAGTGCATCACCGAACATATTCCCCACTGCGCCAGTGAAGAAACCAACAACCGGTCCAAAAGCATAACCAAAAAACATTGGGATCGCAATCGCGGGGCGTAATGCCACCTGGCTCACAGAAGGCACAACGAACACGGTTCCATTAAACAAATAGGAAAACACCGCATATAACGCCGCCCCTATCGCCATCCATACCACCTGACGGGTTCCTACCTCCCACGCTGAATTCTCTTTTGTGAAATAGTAAATGGCGAAAGCAATTAACAGCCCAATAACTACGAAGAGAAAACGCAAACCAACTGTTGCCTGGTCTACTGAGAAGTTGAACAACGCCCCTTCCTGCGCTTCTCCTGCGCCAAGCCCGAACATGATTACGGCAAAAAGCGCCAAAACAAACCCTAACGCAATTAAGATATTTGTCATTGACTTATTCATCGAAACCTTCTCCTCTTATTACAACGATTGAAAATGTGCCAATGCCTCTGCCCGCATAAATCGTCCAGTTTCAGCATAACGCTTCAGGTTAATATCCAGTAACGAAGTCGGGACAAGGCGATTGGCTTTGAGTTGCTCAAAATCGTGGAGTACCTCGTGCGGCTTTCCATCTGCAACCAGCCGTCCATCATTGACCATCAAAACTCGATTTGCATAAATAACAGCCAGGTCAACGTCATGCGTAATAAAAAGAATGGCATCAAAAGACGGCATCTGCACAATTGAATTCATGAAATTCATGTAATTTTGATAATCCTGACCGGCAGTCGGCTCATCCATCACAAGGATACGCGACTGCATGGCAAGAATTGCCGCAATACTCACACGCTTCTGCTGACCAAATGAAAGCGCCAGCGGGGGGTCTTGCTCTTTATCTGAAAGGTTTACAATAGTCAGAGACTCTTTCACCTCCTGCTCAATCTTTTCACTGGGGTGATGTAAATTTTTCGGACCGAACGCCAGTTCATCATGCACAGTTGGTGCAAATAACATATGGCTCGGGCTTTGGAACACATAGCCCAGTGTACTGGCAATCTGTGCAACGCTGGCTTCCTTTGTATCACGTCCATCCACCAGAACACGACCCGCCTTTGGTTTGAGCAAACCAATTGCATGTTTAACAAACGTGGTTTTTCCCGCGCCATTTGGACCTAAAACCGCGATCACATCACCTCGTTTGATCTCAAGGTTAATGCCGTGCAAAACGTCCAAACCGGATTCGTAACCAAACGCCACATCTTCGAACTTAACCAGTGTCTCATGTGAGCGATCTGCCGCCCCGGGAAGAATGCTGAGTGTAGCCGGCGCCGGGTCTTGTTTTGCGCGCTCAATAATATCCTCCGCCGGGAGTTTTACCTCACGATAGTTCACTACCTTTGATAACCCCGATAATTCACCCAAGTAACGGATCTGCCCCTCACTCATAAACATTACTCTTTCAGGATTAATGCGCAAAACATCTTCCACCCGATGTTCAACCATGAGAACTGTCATTCCCTGATCTGCCAGAAAACGAACCGTATCAAGCGTATCCTGTGCAGAAGCCGGATCAAGACTGGCAAGCGGCTCATCTAGAAGCAGAACCGATGGGCGCATAGCAAGCACCCCTGCCAACGCCACTTTTTGCTTTTCACCGCCAGATAATGTGAATGTCTCCCGCTCGCGCAAATGCGAAATATTCAAAAACGCCAGAGATTCATCCACGCGTTCCAATATCTCTTCACGCGGCACGGTGAGATTTTCCAGACCGAATGCCACTTCATTTAAGACTTTAGTACCAAGAATTTGGCGTTCAGGGTCTTGTAATACAGTCCCAATTTTCTGAGAAATCTGTGAAAGCTTCCACGAAGTGGTCTCTTCACCGAATACCAATACCCGCCCGCTCATCTCCCCTTTATAAGAACGGGGAATCAATCCATTGATCGAACGGACAAGCGTTGTTTTACCACAGCCGCTGGCGCCTGCGATCAATAAAATTTCACCGGGGTTTGCTTCAAAGGAAATATCATGTATCGCCGCACCTCGACGATCACGATAACGAAAAGATAAATTTTCAACAACAAGTGGCGATGAACTGATCATGATGTTTTTATTATTATCAACGAGAGGCATAGTTGTCAAGTGAAAAATCAAGCACCAACCAAATCCACCAACGCTTCGTACTTCGCCGGAATGACCTGCGGTGCATTGAACGATTCGGTGATGATGGATGGGTCTTTCATGCCATGACCGGTACACACAACCACGATTTTCTTGCCCTTCGCTTCAAACGTACCCGAAGCTGTTTCTGCAACCAAGCCTGCCAGCCCAGCCGCAGAAGCGGGTTCCACCCACACCCCTTCAGAAGCAAGCATCCGCTGTGCAGAAAGTATCTCTTCATCCGATACTGCAATGATCTTCCCGCCCGATTGTTGAGCGGCTTCCAGTGCCTGTTCTCCTCTCGCTGGTTTCCCGATCCGAATAGCGGTTGCAACGGTTTCCGGTTTTTCTACGGGGTGTCCCAAGACGAGCGGAGCAGAGCCCGCCGCCTGCACACCAAGAATTTGAGGCAATCCTTTGCCGTACTGCTTGAAACCCGCCCAGTACGAGGTGATATTGCCCGCATTCCCCACCGGCAGGCACAACCAATCGGGAGCGCTTCCAAGTACGTCGCAAATTTCAAAAGAGGAGGTCTTCTGCCCCTCAATGCGATAAGGGTTGATTGAATTTACCAGCGCAATCGGCGTTTTTTGGGTGATCTCCACCACGAGAGAAAGTGCATCGTCGAATGAACCTTGAATTTGGATGACTTCTGCGCCATAGGCAATGGCGCCCGCGAGCTTGCCAACCGCCACCTTCCCCTCAGGAATCAGCACAATGGAGCGCAACCCGGCACGAGCAGCGTATGCGGCGGCAGAGGCAGCCGTATTCCCCGTCGAGGCACAAATCACGGTCTTCGCACCGCGTCCAGCCGCTTCACTGATGGCGGCGGTCATACCGCGATCTTTAAATGAGCCAGTGGGATTCAACCCTTCATATTTGACGAAAATTTCGCCGCCGAATTCTTCTTCCAAACGAGGCATGGGGATGAGCGGGGTATTCCCTTCAAGCAGCGAAATGATTTGGGTATGCTCTGGCAGTTCGAGATATTGCTTGTAACGTGAGATTAATCCTTGATATGTCATGTCAACTCCGCAGGTATTTTAACACCTCGTTGGGTAATTCAGTGCCTGACGGCACGATATGGCGCGCATATTACGCGACGAGACAACTGGTACTTTAAAACCCGTGCTAGAATTCCCGGCGAAATGGACACTCCTCCGCAAATCGAAGCAACCCAACCTTTCAGTGTTTCTGTACGAACCCTTGTGGAATTCGTATTGCAATCAGGGGATCTATCTGTAGGCGGATTTCAAAGGCGAGACCGTGCCCAACTTGGAACACAAGGACACAAACGAGTACAACGTTCACGCCCCGAAGGATATGAAACCGAGGTCGAGGTTCATTGTCAGGTGGAAGGCAGTCACCCGCCTTTGGTGGTACGAGGGCGAATTGATGGGTTGTATCCCACCAACACCCCTGTGGTTATTGAAGAGATCAAAACAACTACATTGAGTTTGGCGTTGGTGCATGAAGACCACAATTTGCTCCACTGGGCGCAGGCAAAATGCTATGCATACATGTATGCCCGCCAGCACGGACTAAAAGAGGTCAGCATCCATCTCACGTATTATCAATTGGACACCCGTGAAGAAAAAATTTTTGAGCGTCTTTTCTTACTGGCAGATCTGGAAACCTTCTTTTTCAATACGGTCAATTTATATTTGGATTGGTTTCAAAACGTTCAGTCAAGGCAGGTAAAACGCGATCAGTCCATTGAGCAGCTTGAGTTTCCGTACGGAGAGTATCGCCCGGGGCAGAGAGATATGGCGGTTACGGTCTACAAAACCATTCGTGAAAAAGACCGTGCTTACATCCAATCACCCACGGGGGTCGGTAAAACCATCGCAACCTTGTTTCCATCCGTCAAAGCATTGGCTCTTGGGTTGGCTGCCAAAATATTTTATCTAACGGCTAAAACATCGGGGCGGCTTGTAGCAGAAAAAGCCCTGGACGATATGCGCCGGTCGAATGTACAGCTTCGCAGCGTCACATTAACTGCCAAGGAGAAAATTTGTTTTTGCCCGCCCGTTAATTGCGACCCGGAAGTATGTATTTTTGCCCGCGGATATTTCGATAAGCTGAAAGATGCACTAAAAGAACTCGACCAGCGCCAAGCCTTCACCCGCCCGGTCATTGAAGAGCTTGCCCGAAAGTACGAGATTTGCCCATTCGAGTTTTCGCTAGACCTTGCCCTGTGGGTAGATTGCATCATCTGCGATTACAACTATGTCTTCGACCCGCGCGTTTACCTCCACCGTTTTTTTGATTTCGATACAGAACCATATATCTTTCTTGTCGATGAAGCGCATAACCTCCCAGACCGAGCCAGAGCCATGTACTCGGCTGAACTGGAAAAAGGGTCAGTTTTACAACTGCAACGAGCATTAAAGCCGCACGCGCCTGCACTGGCGAAAAAATTAAATGAGATTAACAAGATACTGCTGGAAAAGCGGAAAGAGTGCCAGCAGGAAGAAAAAACAGCGTTGATTGAGCACGAGTTGCCCGAAACACTTCTCAAGGCGCTTCGAGAATTCAGCCAAAAGGCGGAAGATTGGCTGGTCTTAAATCAAGCCGCCGAGTTTAGGCAGGAATTACTTGAATTTTATTTCCTGTGCAGTAACTACCTTCGCACTGCCGAATATTTTGATACATTCTACGTCTCCTATTTTGAGCGGCGCGGACAATCTGACCTGAAGGCAAAACTATTCTGCCTGAATCCGGCTCCCATGCTGGCTGCCCCGCTGGAACGCAGCCAGGCGACGATCTTTTTCTCAGCAACGCTCCTGCCAATGGATTATTTCATGAAGTTGCTGACCGGTGAAACAAACCACCCCAAGCGCATCTTCCAATCTCCTTTCCCGCAAGAAAATGCCCGCTTATTGATTCACAACAAAATTTCAACCCGGTACGCACAGCGGGCTGATTCATACGATCTCATTGCAGAAGCAATTGAAACCGTCATTCAACTGAAAACGGGGAATTATCTGGTCTATTTCCCATCGTATGTTTATCTGAATGAAGTGGCGGGACGGCTCAAAGAAAAACTGCCAGAAAATCAACTACTTATTCAAGAACGTGGTTTAACAGAAGATGCCCGTGAGGCTTTTTTAGCTCGCTTCTCATCCACAAATCAAGAGACGCTGGTCGGTTTGGCGGTGATGGGCGGAGTCTTCGGCGAGGGGATCGATCTGGTTGGAGAAAGGCTGATCGGCGTGGTGGTGATCGGTGTAGGCATCCCCCAATTGGGATTGGAAAGAGATTTGATCAAAACCTATTTTGACCAAAATGCTGAAAGCGGATTTGCATATGCATATCAATATCCAGGTTTTAACAAGGTCTTGCAGGCAACCGGTCGGGTCATCCGCACCGATACAGATCAAGGAGTTATTGTGTTGATCGACGAGAGATTTACCACTCCCCGTTATCGTCAACTGTTTCCATCCCATTGGCGTTCTTACACGGTCGTGCAGAACAATACCGAATTGAAAGAAAAGGTATTGCAATTTTGGTCCAAAAGAATGGCAGACTGAGGCTTGAATATATCCTTGGCGTGTTCCTGACGAATGAAGCAAGTCATCCAAAAAATTTTCACCCGCCCTCGTTGTCACGTTGTAGGGACAAGACTATGGGTGTAAAATCACGTTTCTTATCATCACAAAAACGAAGGAAAAACTTATGAGTAAAGCAGATATAGGATTGATCGGTCTGGCGGTAATGGGTCAGAATCTTGTGCTAAATATGAACGACCACGGATTCACAGTAGCCGTTTTCAATCGTACCGTTTCAAAAGTAGATAAATTTATGGAAAGCGGCGCCAAGGGAACAAAAGTGATCGGAACACGTTCACTCGAAGAACTCGTCAACTCCCTCAAGTCACCCCGACGCGTGATGTTGATGGTGCAGGCAGGAAAACCCGTGGACGAGTTCATTGACATGCTGATCCCCCTGCTCGATAAAGGCGACATCATTATAGATGGCGGCAACTCGAACTACAACGACAGCATTCGCCGCACCGCCTATCTTGAATCAAAGGGATTGCTTTTCGTTGGCACTGGCGTATCTGGCGGAGAAGAAGGCGCACGCAATGGTCCCTCCATCATGCCGGGAGGGTCAATCGCCGCATGGGATCATGTCAAACCCATTTTTCAATCTGTGGCGGCAAAGGTATCCCGTCCCGACGGCGGTGAAGACCCCTGCTGTGACTGGGTCGGCGAAGATGGAGCCGGGCACTATATCAAGATGGTACACAATGGGATCGAGTATGGCGATATGCAGCTTATCAGTGAGGCATATCACCTGATGCGTGACGGGCTAGGCATGACCCATGAAGAAATGCAAGCCACCTTTGCCGAGTGGAACACAGGCAAATTAGATTCGTATCTCATTGAAATTACCCGCGATATTTTGGGCTACAAAGATGAAGACGGACAGGCATTGGTTGAAAAAATACTGGATGCCGCCGAACAAAAAGGAACAGGCAAATGGACCGGCATCTCAGCCCTTGATATGGGCATTCCGCTGACTTTGGTAGTAGAGGCAGTGCTGGCACGCGCATTATCTTCAATTAAAGATGAGCGGGAATCCGCATCCAAGGTTCTTACAGGTCCACAACCCGCCATCACTGGTGACAAGCAAGCCTTTCTCAACGACCTGCGTGAAGCCCTGTACGCATCCAAGATTATTTCTTATACACAGGGATACATGCTATTCCGCGCCGCCGCCAAGGAATACAACTGGAATCTCAACTACGGCGGCATTGCCCTCATGTGGCGTGGCGGGTGCATCATTCGTTCTGTGTTCCTTGGCAAAATAAAAGAAGCCTTCGATAACAACCCCGCCCTGCCAAACCTTTTGCTTGACCCCTACTTCAAAGAACAAATGTTATCCGCCCAGGCAGCCTGGCGCCGGGTGGTTGCACAGGCAGTTCAACAGGGCATCCCCGTCCCCACCATGTCTAGTGCGCTGGCATTCTTCGATGGCTATCGCAGCAGCAGCCTACCAGCCAACCTCTTACAGGCGCAAAGAGATTATTTTGGCGCCCACACCTACCAGCGCATTGACAAACCACGCGGCGAATACTTCCACACAAATTGGACGGGACACGGCGGCGATGTCACCTCCACCGTTTGGAAAAAAGACTAACCATCCAGTTACACATAAAAAGAGACCACCTGTTACCGGGTGGTCTCTTTTTATTTCGTTGCTATTTTTTAAGCAGCTTACAAAAGCACCTTTTTGAACGCAGCTATATTTTCTGCCACCGTAGCAGTTCCGCCAAAGATCGCACTGCCCGCCACAAGCACATCTGCCCCGGCACGAACAACCTCAGCAGCATTATCAGATTTAATACCGCCATCCACCTCAAGGAAAGCTTTTGAGCCAATTGCATCCAACATCTGGCGCAGCCTGCCGATCTTTGCGGTGGCAGAGGGGATATACTTCTGCCCGCCAAACCCCGGGTTCACCGACATGATCAACACAAGATCAACATCTGGCAAAACCTCTTCCAATGCATTAAGCGGCGTAGATGGATTCAACGTAACGCCCGCCTTTACACCCTCTTCTTTGATCTGCTGAATAGTGCGGTGCAAATGCGGGCAGGTCTCCACATGCACCGTCACAATATCCGCGCCCGCTTTGACAAAATCGGCAATATACCGCTCCGGCTTTTCGATCATCAAATGTACATCAAGCCAAGCGCCAGTCTCTTCTTTCAACGGACGCAGCGCATTCACGATCAACGGACCAATGGTGATATTCGGGACGAAATGCCCATCCATCACGTCAATATGCAGCCAGTCTGCTCCGGCAGTGAGGGCTTGGCGGGCATGGTCTTCAAGGCGGGCAAAGTTTGAAGCAAGAATGGAAGGTGCAAGTCTAATCATTTTATAACTCCTAAACATTGCCAGTGTAATCGATTTGGAGGATTCTCATCAATATATTCTTCTGATAATGCCAGCCTGGTGAAAATTTCTACACATCCAAAACGAGAAATGCGCCTCAGACTCATATCAAATTGTTCCTGCAACCAGAGCCGCCCCCACACTGAAAGCGGATTTACCCTTTCATGCCGCATCTGTTATTCATTGCAGGCGTATCCACTTTCTTCAACATTCGCAAGGTCAGCGCTGAAATAAAAGCACCCGGGCTTGTAGTAGAAGTAATAAGTGAAAGACGGTACCTCAATGAACAAGATCGCATCGTTCAAGAATACTACTTCCCCGTAGTGCAATTCACCGCCAACGATGGAAAAACCCGCAATCTAAAAATGAGCGAAGGCAGCAGCTCTCCAGATTACGAAGCGGGTGATGAAGTAATTGTGCGCTACAACCCTGAACGTCCATTGGAAGCTCGCATCCAATCCTTTGGCAGTTCCGCACTAATGTGGATTCTTCCCGTCATCACAGGCTTTCTGGGTACTACGTTTTTAGGCGCTGTGCAACTGCTAGAAAAGTTCATGCGAGACGAAAAACCCGGGTCTAAAAAATAAATTATGAAATAACCTTTTTACAAAGTGGGCTGAATAGAAGTATCTATTCAGCCCACTCGTTGCCGTCATAATAACGAGTACCACGATGCCCCTCCCGCGGATAGGGCTTCTTCAGCTTTTGACCGGGCGTTTTCACGAAGATCAAACTACGCGGTTTGCCCGAATCAGGATTGACCGCTCCATGTTCAATCCGAATGATTTCACACCGTCCCACAAGCATATCCTGCCAGATGGTGTAAACATAATCACCGATCTTTAAACGAGAGGGTTTCCCCGCCATATGAAATTCAAATTCCCCTACCCGTCCATCATACAAGGATTCTACCGCTTCAATCCCCTCTTTTTGTGGAATGGTTTTTGTAATGCCGCTCATCAATGACCTCCAAAGTCTCAGAATATCAAATCTAGTTCTACTATTTTATCTTCTTCGGAAAACAAATCAATAGGACACACATTTAGTTGCAAAAAGCGCTGACAGTCCCCGTAGGGGAAACCCCGAACCTATGAATCAAAAACCGCCTTCGGGTAAGGCGGTTTACTTACTAGCTGTCGGGGTGCGGGGATTTGAACCCCGGACCTCACGGACCCGAACCGTGCGCTCTACCGGTCTGAGCCACACCCCGATTTAACAGCGGGCAGATTATACCATTGCGATTTATTTTGGCAAGCAATTTTACGGGTTGAGAATCACTTCCACAGTATACACATACACAAGCTTGCCAAGTTCCGGGTCGCTAAGGCTAATATTTGGGTTTTCCTGACGGAAGGTTAGGCGAGCAGGTGTAGGTTCGCTTACTTTATAAGGCAGAACAGTTTCAAAAGGCTGGGTGTCGATACCTGTCATTTTCACAATGCGGGTCGAGATGGGTCTTCCATCCGTTCCAACAAGTTCCACAAAAACAGGTTCTTCATTGTAGGGCCAGATCAAACCGCTCAACGCCACTTCGCCTGCATAGAAATTAGACTTCTCCTCCAAGCCTTCCACCGAAACCCGTTCGTAGATCATATTGCCAGGCGGATTTATCTGCGATGTGCCGACTGAATATAAAAGTACAGGCATGGTATTCAACGCCTGCATCCGTCCAAGATCGTCACGCGTACTAATGCGGATGTACCCCGCCTCAGTCACCGCTCGAATTTCGTACGAGAGATCGAACCGTTGAAAAATCCCAAGCGGATTACTCTCCAGTTTTTTGATAATCCGCTGAAGCACACGTCCATCCTCACCAAGCAGATCCACTTGAATTAGATTACTGTTACCTGCCGCAACAATGGCATTGACAATGATCGGCGAAGTCAGGCTCGACATGGGTCCCGGCGAGGTGAAATGAATCTGTGCGTAACTATTAAACCCCGCCGCCAAGGTTGGCGTAACAGTAGGAAGTTCCAACGCCTCCATTGTAGGGGCTGGCGTATCGGTAGGCAAAGGCGTGGCGGTCGGAACAGAGGCGTCGGCGGTGGCAAAGGCAGATTGGGCAGTAAGCGCCACCACCGTGGGAAGGTATTCAGGAGGATAAGGCGTGGGGGCAGAGTCTGCCTGTTGCGAGCAGGCAGATAAAAGTCCAAGAAGAGCGGCGATTGTAATGAGTCGAAGTTTCATATTGAAATAGAAGAGACGCCCACAGAGAAAGAGGGCGTCTCTTGAGTCAGGTTAAATTACAGCCCGTAGATCTCGCTGTATTTTTTGGTGAGGTAACGGACGTATGCAGCAGAATCTATTTTAGAGCCGGTCACTTTTTGAACAAGGTCCTGCGGATCATACTTGTGCCCATGTGTGTGGATCTTCGCACGCAGCCACTCGCGCAGTTCAGCAAATTGACCCTTGCGGGTTTGCTCATCCAAATCTTTGATATCTTCGTTGATCTTTTCCCACAACTGGGCAGAGACAATGTTGCCAAGCGCATAGGTTGAGAAATAGCCAATGGCGCCGTAAGACCAGTGAATATCTTGAAGCACACCCAACGCATCATTCGGCGGAACAATGCCAAGATAATCCTGCATTTTTGCGTTCCAGATTTCGGGCAGGTCTTTTACTTCGATACTGCCATCCACCATGCCAATTTCGATCTCAAGGCGAAGCATGATGTGAAGGTTATACGTGGCTTCATCTGCATTCACGCGGATGAGAGAAGGCTCAACCTTGTTCACAGCTTTGTAAAAAGTATTCGCGCTCATACCGTCCAACTGTTTCGGGAAGGTCTTCTGCAACTCAGGGAAAAAGTGTTCCCAGAACGGCAGTGAACGACCCACCAGGTTTTCCCACATGCGTGATTGCGATTCATGTACAGCCAGTGAAGTGCCGCCTTCGAGCGAACTGCGTTCGTAGGCAGGGCTCACGCCAAGTTCGTAAAGCGCGTGTCCGCATTCATGCATGGCGCTGAAAAGAGTAGCGAGCGGTGCATCTTTTTCGTAGCGGTTTGTAATGCGCACATCGTTCACGCTGAACGTGGTCTGGAAAGGATGCGGGGCTTTATCCTGCCTGCCACGTTTGAAATCGTAGCCAAATTTCCCAATGATCTTTTCACTGAAACTCCAAACCTTTTTTTCATTGAAGGTTTCCTTCAGGAAATCATCTTCCACCTGCCTGGCTTCGCTAATGGCTTTAATCAGCGCCACCTGCTTCGGGCGTAAATTACCGAATATCTCACGCACTTCGGCGGTCTTCATGCCGGGTTCATAATCTTCGAGAAGAGTATCGTAGGGGTGGTCGGCAGGCGGGAAGAAGGAAATGTATTTCTTAATCATTTCCAAATTCTTTTCAAGATGCGGGCGGAAAATGGAAAAATCTGATTTTGATTTCGCCTCCACCCAGGCTTCAAGCGCTTTGGATGAGATCACAGCCTGTTCTGCCACAAAGCTGGAAGGCACGCGTTTGGCTTTATCGTAATTCCGCGCCGCCACACGGATCATGGCGCCCTCATCGGTTTCGGCATCGGGGTATTCGTTTTGCAGGTCTTCGAGCAGCCGCCCCATTTCGTCAGAGGTGAACTTCTCTTGCGCAAGTTTGCCAAGCGTGGCTAACTGCTGCCCGCGCCCTTCTGCGCCGCCGGGGGGCATGTTCACCTGTTGATCCCAACCCAATACAGCCGAGGCATGTCCCAGATCGGATACTTCGCCAAGAATTTCTTTGAACTTTTCAAGTTTTTCAGACATGACAGATTTTCTCCAGTTCTTTTTGATGAAACCGCTTCATGCGTGATTTGTGTTTGTTTGCCCGCCCAAAACTTTACTTTACGCTGAGAGTTTTTAACTGCCTTAATTTTATCATCTAGCGTGTTGAACCGCTACAACTCTTAATTTTCTGCGGGGCAGTTGTGGTAAACGCCATCTCCATTAAGGGTGATGTAGTAGGTCTGACCTTCGCGGATTTCCACAACTTCGATCAGTGGTAAATCTTCCATTGAGAGGTCATGAATTTCGTAGGTGCCCGGGTCAATTTGAGACTGGTTGAGATAATCCTGATTCGTCCATAGGCTCTTGAGATATATATCACCAGGGTATATGAGAATCTCATGCTCAGTGCAATTCTTGACGTAGGCAGGTTTGGGCCAATCGGTGAAGGTAAAGGCAGAGACGGTCGCAAGGTCGCCTTCGATGGTGGTGAAAGGTGTGAGTAAAGACACCCAGCCTGTTAATTCACTATCGGGAATACGAATTTGCACCCATTTTGAGAGTACGTCCTGCCCGATCACTTCTGCACTGTTGCCCTTGGTTAGAACGCCGATACGGTCGTAGGCAACTTCGGGTCCACGGCGGATGTAGAGATTGCCGCCAGATGCCACGATACGCACGGCGGGAGCAACCGTCGGCGTAGGAGAAGGCTCGGCGCTTGGAGCAGGTGTCGGCGAAGGGAGAGGCGTCGCTGTTTCGGTGGGCGGCTGCACAGTGACGACGGGAGTCTCCGTCGTCACTGTGTCGTTGTTGATGGTGATCTCTTCACTTGAGGATGCGCATCCCTGAAGCAGAAGTGTCAGAGCCAAAAATGCTGCAAAAATAGTTGAACGGGTCATTTATTCGTACCGAAGGGCTTCGACAGGTTCCAGGTTTGCGGCGCGGCTTGCCGGGTAGATACCGAAGAATAGACCGATGATGGCAGAGAAGCTGGTTGAGAGGATGATGGCATCCATGCCTACGATGGGGATAAAGGTGTTGCCTGTGGCAGTGGCGACCTGTTCAACAATGCGGGCAATGATCCACCCGAAGAGGGTACCAATGATGCCGCCAATGAGACTGAGCAGGGATGACTCGGTGAGGAATTGCAAGAGGATATCGCGTTTGCGGGCGCCGAGGGCTTTACGCAAGCCGATCTCTTTCGTGCGTTCGGTGACAGAGACCAGCATGATATTCATGATGCCGATGCCGCCCACCAATAATGAAATACCCGCAATGCCGCCAAGGAAGATGGTGAGCACGCCGGTAATGGATTCAAAGATGCTGAGAAAGTCTTGCTGGGTGAAAACGCTGAAGTCATCAAAACCAATGGGTGTGCGGTGTCTCTGGCGAATGATGCTGGAGATTTCTTCAACCGCCTGCGGTACCGATTCGGCTGTGGTGGCTTGAACAAAGATGACATCCACTTCATCACGTGTGCTGCGTTTGATGAGGCGGGCTTGTGCCGTGGTAAATGGAATGTAGGCTGCATTATCTTCGCTGCCAAATGCGCCGCCGCCGCGCGCTACCAAAACGCCGATAACGCGGAATGGCTGCCCTTCAATGCGGATGACCTCCCCCACCACGCCATCGGCATGACCGAACAGGGCTTCGGCAGTTTCGGGTCCGAGCACCACGACAGACATACGTCCAAGGATCTGTTCCTGGTTGATGAACTCGCCTTCTGCCATTTCAAGATTGCGGACGGTGTAATATTCAGGTGTGACGCCGGAAATGGAAGTGTTTGTTTTTTCACTGGTAAAGGTCAGTTGAGCATTGCCTTGAATTGCCGGTGCGACCAACTCGACAGAGGGGGCGGCAAATTGATCCATGAGGGCGTTCGAGTCGCTCAAAGTGAGCGGGCGGTCGTTATTGCCGCTGCGTCCGCCGGAGCCGGGGGGACCATCATTGCTTGGCGCGCCGCTAAACACAAAAAGCAGGTTGGTGCCGATGCTGGAGATCGAGCCAGTGATGGAGGCTTGTGCGCCGTTCCCCACTGCCAGCATGGCAATGACCGCCGCCACACCAATCACAATACCAAGCACGGTAAGACCGGAGCGCAGTTTGTTGCCGCTCAGGCTTTCGAGGGCTTCGAGGAGGGCTTGTGCCATGCTCATTGTGCCGCTCCTGTATTTTCTTCAATGCGATCCAATTCGCCGTCTCTTAAGTGGATGACGCGTTGGGTCTGTTCGGCAATGCGGGGGTCATGCGTGACGATGACTAAAGTGGTGCCGAGGTCTTTATTGAGGTTGAGTAGAAGGGTCATGATCTCTTTGCCGACCTTTGAATCGAGATTGCCTGTCGGTTCATCTGCCATGATGATGGCAGGGTTATTGACGAGGGCGCGGGCGACGGCTACACGTTGTTGCTGCCCACCGGAAAGTTCATAGGGGCGATGTCCCATTCTGTCTTTCAACCCAACAGCTTCGAGGGCTTGTTGGGCGCGTTGACGGCGTCCTTCAGTCAGACCGGCATAACGCAAGGGTAGTTCCACATTGCCCAAGGCGGTCAGACGGGATAACAGGTTAAAACTTTGAAATACAAAACCGATCTTGCGGTTACGGACGCTTGCCAGTTGGTCATCGTCCATTTGAGCAACCGATTCGCCGTCCAAAATATAGTCACCAGAGCTTGGGCGGTCTAAGCACCCAAGCGTATTCATCATGGTAGATTTGCCCGAGCCGCTGGGTCCCATAATAGAAACCACTTCGCCGCGCTTCACAGTGAACGAGACGCCGCGCAGCGCGTTCACTTCGATCTCACCCATGATATAGGTTTTTTTCAGGTCGCGGGCTTCGATGACCCAGTCCATATTAGCCTCCTCCGCCACCGAAGGGTCCTCCCTGGAAGGATGGCGGGTTGAGAATAATCAGGTCACCTTCATTAATATCACCGCTCGTGAGAACGCTCATTGTGTCGGATGAAGTTCCGAGTGTGATTGTGATCGGCGTGGGAACATTTTCCTTCAAAACATAGACAACCCGGTCTCCATCCACGAGGCGGACAGCACGATTCGGAACGAGCAGGGCGTTTTGCACTTCATCCACCACAATGCTGACGGCGGCGGTCATACCTGGTTTGACCTGCTCATCCGCGTCGGTCAATTCTACGGTGACGGTGAAACTCACCACTCCTTGCACGGTATCACCAGCCTGTCCAACTTCCACCACGTTGCCGTTATAGGTCTTGCCAAGAATGGCATCGAAAGAAAGGGTTGCAGATTGTCCCACGGCAACATGGTTGATGTCCACCTCAGAAACTTGCACATCCACCAGCAGGCTGGAAAGATCATCAACTCGGAAGCCAACTGTGCCCGGGGTGACTTGATCGCCAACAACGGGTTTTGCCTGAGTGATCGTGCCGTCAAAGGGAGCTATCAGTTTGGCTAAAGCCAATGTCGATTCAGCAGCCGCAACACGGGCACGAGCCGCTTTTACTTCATCCGATTCTTCGCCTTTTAAGAGGCGTTCGTATTCGCGGCGGGCATCTTCCAACTTGGCTTCGGCAAGCGCAAGGTCGCGGTCGGCATCGGCAATGGTTTCGGCGCTGGCATAGCCTCGATATTCACGAAGTTTCAAAATACTATTGTCATCGTAATAATAGTCTTTAATATCGATCTTGCCATTGAGTTTGACGCGCCAATTGTAGGCTTTGTCGTAAGCATCTTCAGCTTTTTCAACGGCTTTTTCTGCTTCTAATAAAGCGGTACCTGAAAGTAAGAGGTTATCGAGAGCCTCTTTTGCATTCACATAGTCTGCTTCGGCAAGGATAATGCTTTGGCTAAGTGTGGCATCGTTAAGATTGGCAAGAACCTCGCCGAGCTGAACACGATCGCCGATGGCTGCGTTTACAGCGCCTACATTGCCGGAAGTCTGCCAGGTGAGCAGGGCAGTTTGCCGTGCGCGGACGCTGCCCGTTGCACCGACAGAGGCGGATAAATTACCGCGCTCGGCGGCAACGGTCTGAAAAATTGGCGCTTCCTCTCCGCGAGGCATGGCAATAATGGCAACCAAAACCACAAAGGCAACAACACCTATGATGATCCATGTTCGCCGGGAAAATCTTGAGAAAAATTGACGCATTATGTGAGTCCTCCAGTAAATACTGTAATGGTGCAGGGTGTTTTTCTTACATGGTTATATCAGGATTTCCACAGAATTTCGTGGATAAATTGTGCAGATTTTAACAAGTTGATTCTACCGTATCAAATGCCGCATTTACCTCAAAAAAATGGGGTGGTTAAACTTGTGACGATTGTCTCTGGGTTTTGTGACATTTACGCCTGTGTCTATCCAATTTCATTGGTTATCATCCAAGAGAATTTATCAGTACATTCCATTATTGTGGAGGCATGATGCAGGCAGTCCCCAGTGAATTTTTAGCAATTGATCGCAAGGAACGGGCAAACCGTCCCTTTTTTGATTTAGATCTTCGTTCAGCAGAAGAACGTACTTGCGATTTCAACGCCGTTGTGATCGAATTTGACCCGGAACGTGCCATGGTAGAAGCGGCACGCTGTATCCATTGCCCCGACCCTGCTCCCTGCATGGTCGCCTGCCCAACCGCCAACGATATTCCCTCTGCCATGTGGTTGATCGAGCAGGGAAAATTCGTAGAAGCTGCCGCCATTTACCACAAGACCAGTTCTCTGCCTGAGGTGTGCGGGCGGGTTTGTCCGCATGAGGCGTTGTGTCAGGGCTCTTGCGTGCTGAACAAACACCATACGCCGGTTTTGTGCGGCGAACTTGAAGCCTTTTGTGTGGATTATGAACGCCGCACGTTGGGGTATTCGATCCCTAAACCTAACGCATCCAGCGGTAAAAAAGTTGCAGTCATTGGAGCCGGTCCTGCCGGGCTGGGGTGCGCAGATATCCTCGTCCAAAAAGGGCACGAGGTCACCATTTTTGAATCCAAGCCGGCGCCAGGCGGTTTGCTCGTGTACGGTATCCCAAACTTTAAGTTGGATAAGGATGTTTGGCAGGAAAAATGGGAAGAGTTCGAAAAAGCGGGCGTTAAATTCGTACCGAACACCTACATCGGCAAAGACAAAACCATTGACCAGTTATTCGCTGAAGGGTTTGAGGCGGTATTCATCGGTGTTGGCTCTGAGATCGACGCCAAAATGGAAGATACCCCCGGCACAGACCTCCCCGGTGTATACGAAGCGACTGATTTTCTCATCCGTGGCAACATTCCCATGGAACAATTGCCCGAAAATATGAAAAAGCCTTTGGAACTTGGCAGGCGCGTGGTGGTGATCGGCGGCGGTGACACCGCATCCGATTGTCTGCGCACCGCCCTGCGCCTCGGGTCCGAAGAAGTGACTTGTCTCTACCGCCGTACCGAAAACGAAATGCCTGGCGGAAAGAAAGACCGCAAAATGGCGCGTGACGAAGGCGCAAAATACCGCTTCCTCACCCAGCCGGTAAAGTTCATTGCCGGAGCCGATGGAAAACTCGCCGCCGTGGAATGCATCGAAATGAAACTCGGCGAACCCGATGCAAAAGGACGCCGCAAACCCGTACCCGTAGAAGGTTCCAATTTCAGCATTGCAGCAGATACAGCCGTTTTGGCGCTCGGCTACTGGCCAGACCCGATCATTGGCAAAACCACCCCAGACCTTGAAACCTACAATTGGGGCTTGATCAAAGTACAAAATAAAACCACCGGCGCAACCAACCGCCCGGGCGTTTTCACCGGCGGCGACTGCGCCACCGGACCCGACCTTGTGGTAACAGCCATGGTCGGCGGACGCAAAGCCGGACGCGCCATTGATGAATACCTAAAAAGCAAATAACCTGTTGAGGGCAGCAGGTCGTTGACACGGCAGAGACGGTAACGCCTCTGCCGTGTGCCTTTTAACGCCTCATCCGACATGATATTCATATTAAGCATTTCCAAACCTTGCTACAGCCACGAATAAGATACTGCATGGCTGTAGCAAAGTAAATTGACAAACAGTACGGCATATTCAAAGGGCTTAACGCGAATGTCACAAATGGGGCGAATAACGCGAATTTTTCATGAGATATTCGTTCTATTCGTAAATTCGTGAAATTCGTGTTAAATATCTTCTGACTTTGCTACAGCCATGTAAGATACTGGCGCGTATTCTGCAAATAAAATATGTTGTTAGATATAATTCCTTTGGCGTTTCAAATATTTTTTATCATGAGGAAATTAAAAATGACTTTATTCAATAAGTACGAAAATGCAAAAAAAGTCCTTTCAGCAAGCCCCACATTTAGCATCATCAAGGCAAATGAACAAGGCCTGATTGCAATGCGCCAATCCAACGCCCCAAAACGCGGTATCCTTCGGCTGTTACTGCCACAGGCTCATGTTGTCATCACCGATCAGCAGGCAGATGACCCTGCAATCTCCGTACGCCCCGATCCGCTTGCTGTTTTTATGGTGATCGCGCTTCTGGGAGGTGTAGCGGTGGAGTTTTTGATGGATCGTTCCACATACCCACGCGAATACCCACCTGAATTTATTTATGGGCTGGCTGTCTTTTACATCGGATTGCTGATCGTAGAAATATTCAAGACTAAAAAACATATCCAAACGCTGCTCAATAGTTCAAAAAGATAAGGAACGCCGCCCAAGGAAAAAAACCATGCTGGAAATTGGAGCCATTGTCTGGGGAGTACGCGACCTTGATCGAGCGATCCGGTTTTGGAGCGAAGCTCTCAACTACAAATTAAAAAGAGAGCCAGATGTTGATTTCGCCATCCTCATTCCAAAGGAAGGGACGGGCATTCAATTATCGCTCAACTCCGCCATCACCTCTGAAAAACCAAAACGCCACCACATAGACCTGTTTACCCCTGACCAGAAAAAAGAAGTGGAGCGGCTGCTGCAACTTGGCGCAAGTCGTGTCAACTGGAAGTATGACATGGAAGCAGACTATGTTGTTCTCGCCGACCCCGACGGCAACACCTTTTGCGTCGTTCAAATATGACCCGTACATTTAGAGCCTATCCTAAAATTGCTCCCGCCGCCTTGAACATAATTTTCGGATAGGTTCTTAATACAACCTAAACCCTGCCAAATACACCCGTGCTACTGGGTATAATCCAGCGCATGATTTCACGCATACTACGAGGGTTGGAAATCTCCATCCTGCTTTTTATTCTTACTGCGCTAACCGGTTACAGCAACCCCGCCCTGACAAACCCCATCGAAAAAGTCCGCGCCTACACCCGCAGTGTGGAATTTGATTACCTCGAATGGATGGCGAATGCCGCCTTCCTTAAACTTCAATCTGCCTCGGTAGACCTGCCCCACACGATCAAGCCTGAAACGCAAAAGCAGATCGTGCTCGAATATTTCGACAACACAAAATCGATCTTACAAAAAGAATACCAACTCTCGCAAATATACGCCGATCCAAACACCACCGACAAAGAAACCGCCACCCAGCCCTTGCGTGACGAACTCGCCACACTCTATGAACGTCAAAACAACATTGCCCCAATCGCAGAATCTATTTTGCAAGAACAAGTTTCAAAAGTATTGGCAGAAAACGAACTCACCGCAAACGGACAGCCGATCCCCAATGTTTGGTATCACTCCACCCCCCTGCCCATGGCGCTCATCGTCTCACCGCGTGAGCGCATCGAACAAACCGCCAACATCTCCATTCACACAGACATCACCGTAGATCAACAAGTGGCGCTCGAAGAACAAGTTGCAAACGGATTAAATGTATCGTCACTCGTTGTTGGCATTGGCGGCGTAGGCGTGTACCCCACCATGGTAGGACGCAGCACCAACATGCAGTGGTTCATCAGCACCATCGCACATGAATGGATTCACAACTACCTCACCCTCCGTCCGCTTGGCATGTTATACGGCGATACGCCCGAAATGCGCACCATGAACGAGACGACAGCATCCATTGCCGGTGACGAAATCGGATACCTCGTCATGAAAACGTATTACCCCGAAATGCTGCCGCCCGCCTCTCTCCCTACCATTGGGCTGGTTTCGCTTCCCTCAGACCACCCCAACCCCGAAAGCTTAACCCGCCCGCCTTTTGATTTCCGTAAACAAATGCATGAAACCCGCATCAACGTAGACGCCATGCTGGCAGAAGGCAGGATCGAAGAAGCCGAAGCCTACATGGAAGCACGGCGACAGGTCTTTTTGCAAAACGGCTACCTCATCCGCAAACTGAACCAAGCCTTCTTCGCTTTCAATGGCGCCTACGCCGATACACCCGGCGGCGCGGCGGGTGAAGACCCCGTGGGACCCGCCGTGCGTGAACTTCGCGCCCAAAGTGACTCACTGGCAGGTTTCGTCAAAACCATTGCATGGATGTGGTCTTTTGAGCAATTGCAAGATGCTGTGGCAAAATAAATTTCCAGTTGTTCAGGCAGAGATTCCACCTGTCTGCCCGAGAATAAATATCCACAAAAAAAAATGGACTTTATGAAAAAACTTTTCTTTTTATCAGCCTTGTTTGGTCTCACACTTTTTCTTGCCGCCTGTTCCGCAGAGGCTGAAAAACCATCCACCCCAATCACCGTACTTAACCCGGTCATTCCGCCCACACCTACGCCAGCGTACACCTGCGCAGCGGTCAACGCCATCCCCACCGCCATGCCAGAAGAATTGGCAATCCTGCCGCCCATCACCGAGGCAGACTACGCCATTGGTCCCGCCGATGCAGGGGTAACCTTGGTTGAATATTGCGATTTTCAGTCTGAAGGCTGCCTCGCCATGGCACAGATCAACAGCGCCTTAATGAGCGTGTACCAGGGGAATTTGCGCATTGTGTTCCGCCCATTGCCGCTGAGTGACGTGTTAGATAAATCAGAAGAGTCTGTGCTGGCTGCTATTGCAGCGGGAGAGCAGGGCAAATTCTGGGAGATGTACGACCTGTTGTTCGTGCGTCACAGTGAATGGGCAACCCTTAGCCCGGGTCAGTTTAAAAGTTGGCTCATAAAAGAAGTTCCCTCGGCGGGGGTGGATGCGAATCAGCTTTCAGAGGCGATGAAGGCAGAGGAAGCACAGACCAGGCTACAGTCTGCGAAAGAGGCGATGACGCAATTAGCCATTCCGGCGGTGCCGGTCGTCTTCGTCAATGGCTCGCTGCAACAATCCTATGTGTTGGATTATCAAAGCCTGCACGATACGATTGGATTGATCCTGCTTGGGCAGCGGCAGTTTACACAATGCCCGCCCTTCACGGTAGATACAGCAAAGGAATATACCGCCACACTCGAAACCGAAAAAGGTGATATTGTGATCCGGCTTTTTCCGCGTGAGGCACCGCTGGCGGTGAACTCGTTTATCTTTTTAGCACGCGAAGGCTGGTACGATGGTGTGACCTTTCACCGTATGATCCCCGGGTTTGTAGCACAAGCAGGCGATCCCAGCGGGACGGGGATGGGAAACCCGGGCTATCTGTTCGATAATGAGATCAGTGAGTATATGTTCAACATTCCCGGCAGGGTGGGTATGGCAAATTCAGGACCCGATACAAACGGAAGTCAGTTCTTTATTACCTTTGCGCCCATTGCCTATCTCGATGGGGTTTATACTATTTTCGGTCAGGTCGTCAGCGGGTTGGATGTGGCGGAACAACTTGCGCCGCGCGATCCATCGCAGGGCGGTTACCTGCCCGTGGGTGACAAGATCTTACATATCACCATTCAAGAGAAATAATGCAAACAAAAAACCATCTTCCATCCATTTTTATATTGATCGGCATTGGGCTGGGTGTGCTTTTGCTTATTGGCACAAGCGCCCTGCTGGCGTTGATCTCAGTCATAGACCTTTTTGACCCTGCCGGTGACCCTGCCACCAGTATGATCAGTTCCATGTCGTTTGGGTTTATTGCCGTCTTGCTGGGAGTATGTTTTTGGTTCGTCCTTAAAAAGACTCGTGGGTTGGAAAGCGCCGAAGCACCTTTTAACCTTCCATTTACAAATTGGTTGTGGTTAATCGTTCCGGTGGTTTCGTTTTTTGGTTTGCTTTTTGGCGGGGTGATCACTCTGGCAGAACAGCCTTGGTTAAATTGGCTGGCGCTGCCCATCTTTACCATTTTAGTGATCGTGCCGCCCATTGGGTTGTTTTTTGGAGCGGCATCCCATGGAATTGACGCTGGTGCGCGATGGCGCTTTTTTTCGGTGCTTGGTTTGAGTATGAGCGTATCACCTTTTGTGATCCTGGTATTTGAGCTTATTATTTTGGTGTTGGCGGTTGTAGTTCTGGCAATATACGCGGCTATTTTTCAGCCTGATCTGGCAACAAAGATCGATATTCTCGCACAGGCAATTAATTCTGCCCCAACAGAAGAAGCCATGACAAATCTGCTTGCGCCTTACCTTACCAACCCATATTTGATCGCAACCGTCCTCGGGTATATTGCCCTCCTTGTTCCGTTGATCGAGGAATTGTTTAAACCTCTTGCGGTATGGCTCTTTGCAAAGCAAATTGATTCGCCCGCACAGGGTTTTGTGCTTGGGGCATTAAGCGGTGTTGGTTTTACCCTGCTCGAAAGCCTGAACGCCGGAGCCGATGGAACAACCAGTTGGGCGTTTGTTGCCGGAGCGCGTACCGGCACCAGCGTTTTACATGTGATGACATCTGCACTGGTGGGCTGGGGTATTGTTTCTGCGTTCAAAGAAAGAAAGATCGGTCGTTTCTTTGCCGCATATTTTTCTGCGGCGCTCATCCATGGGCTGTGGAATGCCTCGGCAGCGGGAGCGGGGTTCAGTTTCATTGGAGAAGCCATTGGCAAATCGGAATGGCTGTACACGTTTGCACCCGCGCTTTTGTGCGGAATGCTCACACTGGGCATTGGCATTGTGGCGCTATTACTGGCATCCAACCGCGCATTACGCAAACAGAATATTCCAACTCAACTCGAAGAAGAAGTGAAGGTAGAATCATCCATATGAAATATTTACTCAATGCACAAGCAGGCGACCTCGCCCAGTTGGTGGGGTTAACCCATAAACATTTTATTTTCATCCTTCAACCCGGGGGTGAGTTTCAAAGTCATCGCGGCGTGCTCAAGCACGATGAGCTGATCGGCAAACCCTGGGGCTCGCAGGTTTTCAGCCACACCGGCGCGCCGTTTTATTTATTACAACCGTCCATGTCTGATGTGCTGAATGAACTTCCGCGCAACACGCAAATTCTTTACCCCAAAGATATCGGGTACATCCTCATTCAAATGGGAATTTCGGAAGGGCAGACCGTTCTCGAAGCGGGAACAGGGTCTGGCTCAATGACAATTGCGATGGCAACGGCTGTCGGTCCACAAGGACGGGTAATCTCCTACGAAAAAACGCCGGATACGCAAAACCTTGCCCGCAAAAATCTTGAGCGGGTGGGTCTTGCCTCACGCGTGACCTTCAAACTGCGCGACATTCAAGAAGGCTTTGACGAAACCGAAGCCGATGCCTTCTTCCTCGACGTGCAAAACCCGTTCGATTACATTGAACACGTCCGCGCTGCGCTAAAGCCGGGCGGGTTCTTCGGCTCACTCATGCCAACCTATAATCAGGTTGAAAAAGTTTTATATGCGCTCAAGAAAAACAATTTCGCCTTTGTAGAAGTGTGCGAATTGATGCTGCGTTACTACAAAACCAACCCCGCCCGCCTGCGCCCCACCGACCGCATGGTGGCACATACGGGCTTCCTTGTGTTTGGACGAAGAATCGAATTCACCGATGACGATCCGCGCGGGGCGGCGCTCTCCAAAGAGATCGTCGGCATTGAAGAGGAACGCGAATAATACATATCGCGCCGAAGCCTGATATGCCCACCCTCACCGAAGAATTCATAAAAAATAAATTACAGGAAGCAGACCGCAACCGAACCGAAACGGATGGCTATGCCGAAATTCCGTTAAACCCAGATGTGCAATTAAAATGCGCGGCGGTGCTTATCCCACTGGTTCACTTCAAAGACGAGTGGCATATTCTTTACACGCGCCGCACCGACCGGGTTGAATCGCACAAGGGGCAGGTATCCTTTCCGGGCGGCGCATGTGATGAGGAAGAGATCACGCCGGAACAAACCGCACTGCGTGAAGCAGACGAAGAGATCGGCATTTCTCCCAAAGATGTGCGGATATTGGGCAAGCTCGGCACGATGGTAACGATCAGTCATTTTCGGGTGACGCCGGTGGCAGGCATCATTCAATTCCCTTATGCGTTCAAAACCTCCGGTGCAGAGGTGGCGCGGGTTTTCACCATTCCTCTGCTTTGGCTGGCAAACAGGAATAATTACTGGGAATTTTCAATGTCCAATTCCCAACGTTCGTTGATTGCATATCACCCATACGATGGCGAATTGCTCTGGGGAGCAACGGCTCGTATGACGGTAACATTTCTACAAACATTGGAATTGTTAAAATAACTCACCTTATGCGATTTTCCGTAGGGGCAACCCGTCAAGGTCTATCAGGGCTTTTATCCCAAAGAAAGGGTTGCCCTGGGGCAGGGCGACCCTTTCTGGCGAAAGAAAGCTCTCATGGATATGGTCGGGTCGCCCCTACTGCGTAACATCAATAAATAATGCAAATAATGAATAACATTTTTTAACCATAGATAAATAGTCGGTCGAAATAAATTCGACCTCTGGCATAATTTTAAGCGGATGTTTCACCCGCAGTTTCAAGATGAGTTAACAAAAAATCCGTCATCTTTCGATGACGGATTTTTACTTTCACAGAAGAAATTACTCTTCTTCCTTCTTACCGCGTTCCACACTGAGTTCAGGAGACGCAGATTCAGCGCCTTCTCCCGCAGACTGGGCAGAAGCCTCATCTTTGGTAATGGTCACAACGGCAATGGGTTCTTCCTCATCTGCCAAAATGGTGACCTTGTCTGAGATATTCAGATCCTTTACGCGGATGATATCGCCGATCTGCTTGATCAGGGAAATATCCACAATAATACGTTCGGGCAGGTCAGCCGGTAAACATTCCACTTCGAGGCGTTCCAGGTTGTGAACAAGCACGCCGTTGTAATCTTTTACAGCAGCAGATACGCCGGAGAACAGCAAACCAACACTTGTACGGATGGTTTCGTTCATATCCACAGCGAGGAAATCGACGTGGGTCAGGTTACCCTTGATGTAGTCACGTTGGCGTTCGCGAACCAGGGCGGGATATTCGGTGCCGTTCAATTCAATGGTGACCAGGCTGGAGGCGGTCACTTTTGCCAATGCCAGACCTGTGCTATGGGCATCCAAAGAAATCGAAATCGGTTCGAGGTGGCGACCGTAGATCACAGCGGGGAGTTTTCCCTCGCGGCGCATGGCTTTCACCTGCTTGCCGATCACATCACGTTTTTCTGCCTTCAATACTACTTTATCCATCTTACTTTGCTCCTCGGGCGCCTCTCACGCTGCAACTCCGCCGCGTTACCTTCACCCTAAAAATGATTTTCTGCAAAGCGGGTCTTGCCCGCCAAACATTCTATTTTTTACCAAACAACATGCGCCCAAGCAAGAACATGATGCCTGCAAACAACCCGCCTACCAGCCCTGCGATCAACGCGCCACGCGTATCCATGACAGTGGTGACATTGCCTTCCACTTTTCGTGAAAGCAAAATGAGCGATTCGATGCGTTCGCCGCGAACTTCCTGCGCCGCCAAAACGCCTGCGTAAGCATTGCCCATTTCCACGCTTCCGGCTGAAACCAAACCTGCCACTCCATTAAGAGAGAGACTCTCCGCCCGGGCAGCGCCAACCACGCTTTGTTGCACAGAAATTGTTTCCGCCTGCGCAAGTGCCACAGCCGATTCGTGCGCCTTAAATGTCTCTGCATGTACCTGAGCAGATGCGCTCATGGTCAACTCAACATCCTCGGCAGTCACCGCTCCAGCCGAGCTTTGGTGCATACGCACCAATTCAGCTTGAACAGATTCCACATCGACATTGGCGAGGTTTGTTACTTGGGGGTTGGTTTCTTCGAATTCTTCGGTCATGGTATCTTGGCAGAAAATGCGCCTCCTTGCGGAGGCGCCAGGCTGACAACGGCTTGGATTTTATTCGCTTGAAGGGGTTTCGTCAAGGAAAAGCCGAAATTATGGTCGGCGTTTTTGCATTTCGTTGGCAATTTCCAACGAAGCAGGGTCGCCGCTTTCTTTTAAGTGGCTGATAATGCTCGAGTGAGATTCATCGTCGCGGTTTTGACTCAACTTCGAGGCAGCATCGAGGCGGGTCACTTCCATCGAAAAGCCAACTGCGCCGCGCATTTCCTTTTCCACAAAGTCGGCGGGCAGTCCATCCAAACTATAGCCGGTGCCCGCCTCATGCAAGTGGATCAGGTTTCGCAGCAATGACCGAAACGCTTCCCCATCCAAAATTTTTACCGTTCCGTACACATGCACGTTGATGTAATTCCACGTCGGCACGTTGACATGGTTGTACCAACGCGGAGAAATATAGGTGTGCGGACCCTGAAACATTAACAGCGCCTCCTGCCCTTCAAGTGACTTCCACTGCGGGTTGGCGCGGGAAAGATGCCCGTGGATGGTCAAAGAGCCGTCGGGGCTTTCGAACATCTCCACCGGCAAATGTGTGGCGGTTAGCCTGCCTTCGTGGGTTGAAACAAGTGCCGGGAAATTATTTGATTTGAGAAAAGAAAGAATTTTCTCGCGGTCTTCTTCACGGTAAAGTTTTGGCGTGTACATTTGTTATTCGACCTTTCTACATCACATCGAGTATAACAGCGCCAAACAACGGTAGGCGGCAAGTACGCTATAATCCGCGAAACTTTTATCGACCCAAACACCAAAGGAAGAAAAACATGTTAAAGAAATTACGTGAACCGGTTAATAGTCTTACACATTGGGGCGGCGCGGCGCTTGCCCTCGTTGGCTTGGTTGCCTTGCTCATTGTCGGCTGGGATACGCCCGCCAAGATCATCTCACTTGCCATTTACGGCGTCAGCTTGATCCTGCTGTTTTCCGCCAGCGCCACATATCACATGGTGCAAGTGAAAGACAAAGCGCTTGAAATTTTCCGCAAGATAGATCATTCCGCCATCTACCTGCTTATTGCAGGGACCTACACCCCATTCTGCGTAAACGCCTTCACCGGCTTTTGGAAGTGGGGTTTGCTCAGCATTATCTGGTCGCTGGCGTTTATTGGCATCCTCGTTAAAGTCTTTTACATCCGCGCGCCGCGCTGGGTGAATGCAGGCATCTATGTCTTAATGGGCTGGATCAGCGTCGCCGCCGCAGGACAGATGCTGGCTGCACTTCCCACCTGGGTGCTGACATGGCTCATCATCGGCGGTGTGATCTACACCCTGGGCGCCATCGTTTACATGACCAAGATATTCAACTTCAAACCCGGCGTGTTCGGTTTTCATGAAGTATGGCATATTTTTGTCCTGCTCGCTGCCGCCGCACATTTTGTGGCTGTAATGGGTGTGGCAATTTATTAGGGGACGTTTATGTTCTTCGGATTCAATCTCAACGAAATTCTCACCTTCCCGTTCAAAGACCAGGAATCACGCAAGCACTTTCTGGTCGGCGCTCTGGTTTCCATCTCGGCGTTCATCATCCCCATCCTGCCATTCTTTGTTCTCACCGGCTATGCCGTTCAAATAGCAAAACAGGTAATGCGGGGTGAAAGTCCGCGCATGGTGGCATGGGATGATTGGGGCAAGCTCTTCAGCGATGGCGCTAAAGTTTTCGGCATCCGCCTTGTTCTCACATCCCCGATCCTGATCTTTGCCATTCCCCTGATGTTCGTCGGATTGCTGGTACCTGTTTTCATGGCAAACGCCAGCCCTGAAGAAATGGAAACCTTCATGGCGATCTACTCAATATTCATAACAGCTTCGGTCTGTATCATCTTCCCTGTCTCCATCGCATTAGCCGTCATCCTCCCCCCTGCCGAGATGCACGTGGTCGACACAGGCGAGTTCGCCGCAGGGTTCCGAGTTCGTGAATGGTGGGCGATCTTGCGTGCCAACCTTGGCGGCTTCATCGCCGCGTTTGTCATCTACTACCTAACAAGCATGGCAGTTGCCTTTGGGGTTCAACTACTCATGATGAGCATCATCTTTGCCTGCCTGCTCCCCATTGCCATGCCTGCCATTACCATCTATTCCATACTTATTATGTACGTCACCTCGGCACAAGCCTACCGTGACGGCAAAGCAAAACTGGCTGAAACAGCAACCGCGTAACACGCCATCAAAAAAGACGTTGAATCTCAGCGTCTTTTTTGATTCCACATATCTAAAGCAGTTTTCTGAAAAATAAAATAAAATGACTCCAGAAAACTGAAAGGAACCTTATGCGCTTTATTGAAATCTTGATCCCCGCCCTGCTTACTCTTTACCTCGTTTGGCGTCACCCACGCCCACAATGGGCAAGGCTGCTCCCTGCCGCTACGCTGATTTTCACACTCATCCACTTTGCCATCGAAGGCTACCGCTGGCAAATGATTCCACTCTACACATTGACGTTAATCCTCGCAACCACGAGTCTGCTCAAACTTACCCAAAACGCAGATTGGAAGCCCCTCGCCTCATACCTGACCATTGGACTGGTTGCCCTTGCCGCAGCTTTACCTACGCTGTTGCCGGTTCCGCGCATCCCCACACCAAGCGGAAATTATCAAGTCGGCACACAAACCTTCGAAATGGTAGACACATCTCGCAAAGAAATCTACTCCGGCATAGATGAACCCCGCCGCTACATGATACAGGTTTGGTACCCGGCAGATGCAACCTCCAACGATGAACTCGCCCCATGGATGGAAAACGCCGAAATATTCGCGCCCGCCATCGCCACCTACATAGAACTGCCTCCCTATTTCCTCGACCACCTCACCCTTGCAAAAATCCCCGCGCATAAAAATGCAGCCATTGCATCGGCAGAAGAACCCTTTCCCGTCATCCTCTTCTCACATGGTTGGAACGGGTTCAACGCACAAAATGCAGGGCAGGCGCTCGAGTTGGCAAGCCGTGGATATGTAGTTATCGCGTTTCAACACACATACGGCGCCGTCATTACCGTATTCCCCGATGGCACAATAGCAAAGAACAACCCATCTGCCCTGCCTCCACGAGGAGACAATCCGAATTACGAAGAAGTCGCACGCATTCTCGCTGACCAATGGGCTGGCGATATGGCAGACACATTGGATTTTCTCGCCGCAGACGAAGAAAATCCCTTTGCCGGAACACTGGATTTGGAACGTATCGGTGTATATGGTCACTCCACGGGCGGCGGTGCAGCCATTCAATTCTGCGGAACAGACCCACGCTGCAAAGCCCTGCTCGGCATGGATCCTTTCATGCGCCCCGTCTCTGCCGAAGTCATTGCAAATGGAGTTACCCAACCATCCTTCTTCATGTTCTCACAAAGCTGGGCAGATGATACGCAAAGCCCCAGCAGTAAACTATTTTTTCAATTTATACCCAATGCAAGCAACAACCTCGGCGTGATCCGCATTGATGGCACAAAACATTACGATTTTAGCGACCTGCCGTTATTTTCACCCATCGCGCCGCAACTGGGGCTGAAAGGTCCACTCAATGGGAAGCGAGTGACCGAGATCGTCAATACCTATCTGGTCGATTTCTTCGAACTGACGCTGAGAGAAAAACCAACCGAGGTGTTCGATCACACCCCCTTTACAGAAGTACAATCCATTCCGTAGAGAGGCGGCACATGAACATCGACAAACGTAAAATATCAGGATACCTACTCATTGTTGGCATGAGCTTTCTCATCATCGGCATTGTTACCGACATCAAAACCTATACCTGGATCTCCATTTTTAGCATCCTGGCATCCCTCATTATCGGCGGACGTTGGCTTAGACCACGCAAAAGAAAATAACAGGAAAACCATGTCAAAATCAGTAAACTTCTTCTCATTAACCCTGCTTGTTCTCCTGTTGGTTGGTTGCGCCCCGCCGCCGCCTTCACCGACCCCATTCCCTACCTATACAAGCCTGCCAACTCACACACCCACCTTTACCCCTACCATTACCTTGACGCCAGAAGCAACCAGCACCAGTACCCAAACACCCACACCTCTCCCGCCGCCCGTCTGCACCCCCGGCGTTACAGTCTCAAGCGCCGAAGATAACTCCCTGCCCGGGTACATTGACATTCTTGATGTCTCCACAAAATTAAAAGGCTCAAACCTGACTGTTGTCTTCAGGTTAAGCTGGCTGCCCACTGAGATATTAATAAACAGGAGCATCCTTTCTGAAGGCTCGCCAGAAGTCGGCTGGGGCGTTGCCATTGATACAGATAACGACCCCACAACCGGTGGCGCTTCCTTCTTCAGTGGGTCCGGGTATGGCTACGAATACATCCTGCAATCACTAAATTACAAGCAAGGTGAAGAAATTCCCGACGATATCGGCACACTCTTCAAGAATCAAACCAGTTTATGGAGTTTTACCGAAGACGGCAGTTTCAACATCACCAACTCTGGAAAGATTCAAGTAAACGAGAGCGAAAACACCCTCACACTCAGCGCCGTGGTAAAAAATATCAAAAAGAATTCGTACCTGCATTTCTTCGCCGTGTACTACCCAAAAGATAACGTTCCGCTAACGGATGAGATCTGCAACCGATAACGCCGTAATTTCTACAAAGTGCTTGGAACGCGAAATTCGCGTTAAGCTTTTTATGACCTTGGAATAGCCATGATAAGAAGTCTGCAAGCCATTGAATATCGCAGGCTAAATAAGATAAAATCGCTCCTTATATGAAAAAGCGCCTGCTTGCAATTCTCAACATCCGCACCGGCGAAGAGCATACGGTCTTTCTAATGCTTGCCCAATACTTCTTCATGGGCGCAGCAATGCTCTTTGTCCAATCAGCTTCTCTGGCTTTATTTTTCACGGCATGGGATGCAAGCGCAATGCCATACATCTACATTGGCATTGCGCTCATCGTATCTTCGGTCACAGCCATCTTCCTAAAAATATCTGAACGCACCTCATTGGCGCGTTTTTTAATTTTAAGTGTTCTATTTGTCCTACTCGGCAGCATCGCCCTGCGTGCGGGTCTTGCCATCTCAACTTCCAAATGGCTGATATTTGTACTGCCCATCTGGTCGCAGACGTTGGTCAACATCACCGTTACCGCCTTTTGGACACTTGCCGGAAATATTTTTGACGTGCGGCAAGGCAAACGCATTTTCGGTTTAATGAACGCCGGTTCGTGGCTTGCGTACGTTGTCATGGGTCCATTCACCACACCGCTCGTAGAACAGATCGGCACAGAAAATCTCTATCTGGTAATTGCCGCCTGTTTATTGATCGCGTTTTTTCTGCAACAGGCGGTTATTCGTACCAACCCCGGTACACAAGCCGCACCTGAGTACACAACAGACCAAGCGCATCAGGCGTCCATACCGCAGCTCTTTCGCATTCGTTATATTGCGCTTATCTTTGCCCTCATCACCATCTGGCGGGTTTCCTACTTCGTTCTTGATAACGTCTTTTACGACCAGGCAGCCCTGCAATACCCTTCAGCCAATGAGATGGCAGGCTTTATAGGCGGATTTTTCGGACTCGTCGGTTTGCTCGGCTTCCTCACCGATATGTTCCTAACCGGACGCATCATTTCTCGTTTTGGCTTGCGTGCCGGTCTCTTAGCCACACCAACACTGACAATTCTCTTCATGGCGGCTCTCGCTGTTACAGGCACACTCAACCCGCAAACCACCTCCATTCTTTTTTGGCTAGCCGTAGCAGGGAAATTCACCAATGAAGGCATGGGGTTCTCGCTCGACCAGACTGCCCAAAACCTGCTCTACCAACCCATTCACGACCAAATTCGCGCCCGCGCACAAACTGTCACCGAGGGCATTATTCAGCCCCTTGCAATTGGGTTGGCAGGCGGCTTACTTCTACTTTTCAACACCACCCTTAAATTTAACGCCATTCAACTTACATATATTTACCTGTTTACTGCCGCGATCTGGGTCATCATCTGCCTTACACTTATCCGTGCCTACCCAGCCGCTCTCACACAAGCCCTGCATAAACGCCGTTTTGGCGAACAAGGCATCTTATTAACAGATGCAGGCAGCATTCAGATCGTTCGCAATGCCCTGAAAAGCCAGCACCCTTCTGAGGTTATATATGCCCTCGATCTATTGGAAAAAGGCGAAAGCGATACCCTCTCCGTTGACCTTGCCGCCGCCATACGCTCGCCCATGCCTGAAGTTCGTAAAGATGCAACTCAGCGTGCCGAACGGTTGAATTTCTCCATACTCATGCCTGTCATCCTCTCTCAACTCAAAGTTGAGACTGTAGATGATGTAAAAGAAGCGGCAGCCTGCGCAACCATCGTACTCGGCGCAGACTCAAATACCGCCATACATCTCCTTAAACAAAAGGATCAAGCACTACAGCGAGGCGCTTTGGTAGGCTCATTACGCCTTTATAAACCTGACGCAACCTCACAAGCCTTTTCTCAATTGGAAGAACTCGCCTCTTCTGAAGATATAGAACTCCGTGTTACCGCCGCAAAGATCATCGCAGAATCGGCAAACCCTGCACTTTATCTTGTCTTATTGCCACTTCTAAAGGCAGAAGAAATTTCTGTCAAAAAATCTGCATTACATGCAGCAAAAAATATAAACCACCCCGCAATTTATCCATCAGTTATCACCGCTTTGGGTTCATCTCAAACTCGCAGCCTTGCATTCAACGCCCTTACCTCTGGTAAAAACGAAGCCCTGCCTGCCATTATCCACGCGCTGAAAGATGAAGGATTGCACAGGCGCATTCACTTGCGCTTGATCCGCGCCTGTTCACAGATCAAGAGCGAAGCTGCCATTCACGTACTCGAAGGGTTGATCTGCCACCTGAACATAAACATCCGTTCCAAGGCGTTGATGGCTCTGCACGATTGTGAGTACAAGCCTGAGGGAAAGTCCATTTCAATGGTGAGCGAACAGGTTTCGGCGGAATTAAGACGCGCTGCCTGGTTATTGGGTACGATCCGGGATTTGGGTCAATCTGAAAAGACCAATGTCGTCCAAAGAGCCGCATCCCTCGACCTTGATGAGAGTATCCAACGTCTGTTTGAATTATTTGGTTTTCTATACGACCGGCACGCTATTCAACGCGCCAAAGACACCATTCAGCGGCGTGATCTCAAGCGCAAGGGGTACGCTATCGAAGTGCTTGATACAACCTTGGGCAAGGCGCATAAAAAAGCTTTCATTCCATTACTGGAAGACCTGCCCGTAAATGAAAAGCTCGAGAAGATGGGGAGTGAATTCAATCCGTACTCATTAAAACCTGCGGCGCGCGTGGTGGATATTTTAGGAAGTCCATTTGCGATGGAAAATCCATGGTTGCTGGCAACTGCCATGGAAGCGGCAAAAGGATTGGGGATTCCGTTGGGAACCGAAACGTTGAACGGGGTTACGGCATCTAACGAGTCTTTGCTTGTACAAATGATAAAGCATGAAGGAAAAGAGAATAAGATGTTGAATATTGTGGAACGTGTGATTATTTTAAAGTCGTTGAGTATGTTCGAACATACGCCCGACGAGGCGCTCGCGGAACTGGCAGGGTTGCTGCAAGAATTGATCGTACAGGCTGGTGATGTGGTGATCCGTGAAGGCGAGAGCGGTGACAGTTTATATATTGTCGTAGACGGCAAAGTGGAAGTCGTTGACGATAATCGGGTGTTAAATCAACTTGGGGCGCGTGCTGTGTTTGGTGAGCTTTCAATGCTGGATTCGTCGCCGCGCACTGCCACCATCCGCGCACTGGAAGAGACCTCGCTGCTTCGGCTTGATCAGACTTCTTTTTACGAGATCATGAGCGACTATGTAGAAGTGGCAATGGGAACGATTCAATTACTTACACGGAATCTTCGGGCACGCACCGGGGATGTGATGGAATTAAGCAGAATGCTTGGGCAATAATTTTATGATGGCAAAAGGAGTAGATAAATAAAATGGAAGCAAAACCTGCTTTAGCTACAGCCCTTGTACAGGAATTTGTGGGCAACGCGCATGGAAACTTTTCGCGCGTAAAAGAATTACTTGAACAGGAACCCGCTCTTGTAAACGCCGCATGGGATTGGGGCGGTGGAGATTTTGAGACCGCTCTTGGCGCGGCAGCTCATATGGGTAACAAGCAGATCGTTAACTATCTGCTTGAACACGGTGCCCGGCTCGATATTTTTGCAGCCGCCATGCTTGGCTATCTGGATGTGGTGAAAGCCGCCATTGAAACAAACCTGGAAATGGTAAACACACCCGGACCGCACGGCATACCGCTCATCACCCATGCCGAGGCGGGCGGCGCAGACGCAAAAGCAGTAGTGGATTACATCAATTCACTGGAAGATTAAAAAAACAGGACTGTTTAAAAACAGTCCTGTTTTTTTGTATCTTTTATTTTTTCCGCAACTGGGCAGAAGTAAAAATACGGTCAAAAAAACCTTTGTACCCGTCTTTGTCGTACAGGATCATGTAATCTGCGGGTCCATATTCTTCAGGCGCAAGCATAATGGCGGGGTTTGGGTTGATCTCCAAAATGAACAACTCTCCCTGTTCATTTACGCGGATATCGCAACGCCCATACCCTGTAATGCCCATGGATTGGAACATGCGCTTTCCCTCGTTTTGAAGTTTTGCCCTCAAGTCTGGCTCGGTAACTTCTTTAAAATCGAAGGGGATGTTGTAGTCCCACTTAATATCGGTATGCCAAAAATCCTCCCCCTCTGGGAAGATCAACTGTGCAGGCGGGTACACGAACGGGTTGTTCAGGTCGGCAGGGTTATCGACCACTAGAACGTTGTATTCCTTGCCAATAATAAATTCTTCCATACGTGCCGATCCAAATTCGGCGCAAATTCGTTCCACTTGTGTTAGAACTTCGCTGAGGGTATTTGCTCGCGATTCACGGAACATACCTGTGCTGCCATAGCTTTTGGGGTGCTTTACCATGATGGGGTAGCGCAGGTTTCCAACCAGTTTTTCAGCTTCTTCCACATCGTTCACATGGTAGCCTTTTGCAAAGCCGATGCCGTTGGCATCGGCAACTGCCTGCATCTCTTCACGGCTGGGGTCAAAGCACTTTGAGTCTGCACCGGTGAACGCCAGATTTAATTCTTCAAGCGCTTGCACCACTGCAACGCCTTCATAACTCCTATCTTCATCTTCATATTCAACCTCGCCCTCATCATCTTCAAGGTCATCATACCCTTCGCAGACGTTCAGGAAGATGTCGTATTTCCCACTTTCTGCCAGCGCTCGTATCTGCTCCATCACTGGGTCAGATAATGTAACCATCTCCCAATCGTAATCTTTCAAATAAGGTGACGGGTTGAAATCCTCGATCTTTTCATCAGATAACACGCATATGCGCACAGGAAATCTCCTCTTTGTTTTTTTGGATTATGCTTCAATTCTCAAGGGCGGGATAATCTTTTAAGGGAAAAATAGCAAATCTCTCCGTCGGTGAGATACACAACGACCTTGACAATATTTAGTTATCAAAATAAAATAATTTAGGTATGACTAAATTATTTTATAAAAAACAATCCTCCACCCAATCTGTTCAAGATTACCTCAAACGCATCTACGAACTGACCGAGTGCGGGCAGCCTGCCAGCACAAACGATCTTGCGCGTGAGCTCAATATCAAACCCGCCTCCGTCACAGGTATGATCCAAAAACTGGCGGCTGAAAAACCTGCGCTGGTCGAATATCAAAAACACCAGGGAGTAACCCTCACCCCCACCGGAAAAAAAGCCGCACTCGAAGTGATCCGTCATCACCGTTTGCTTGAAGCGTGGCTGGTTCAAACTCTTGGCTATTCATGGGATGAGGTCCACGAAGAAGCAGAGCGCTTAGAGCATGTCATCTCAGAAGATTTCGAGCGTCGTATCGCCGCCGCACTGGGTCACCCAACTCGAGACCCGCATGGAGAGCCCATCCCCACAGAAGATCTAAAAATGCCCGTGGATGCCTCCATGCCGCTTTCTTCACTAATGCCAGGGCAAACAGCCACAATTCAGCGGGTTGCTTCACAAGACCCAGACCTGCTTCGACACCTGGATACGTTAGGTCTCACGCCTGGCATCCAAATTGAAGTGACAGCATACTCAACCTTCGATAATAACCTTACGGTAAAAACCGGCAAAAAAAATAATGTCCTTGGGTTGAACATAACAACGAAAATATTTGTAGAGATCAATTAACAACATTAGAAAGGCTTTATCAATATGAACGAGAACATCTTTAGAATACTTGCAGCTTTAATCCTGTTTACAGGGGTTGGTATCTCTGCCTATTTTCGCCGAAAGGCAGATAAAGAAACCGGCGAAGCGCTTTCCCGCAAAGCAGATGGAACCCTCTTAATGAACATCATCCGCATTGGCGGTTTGGCGTTATGGCTAAGCCCGCTTGTATATCTTATCAACCCTGCGTGGATGAACTGGTCAAAGATCGGCTTACCCGAATGGACGCGCTGGCTGGGCGCAGGAGTTGGCATCTTTTGCGTAATGGGAATTTACTGGTTATTCAGCAGTATTCAAACAGGAATCACCCCAGTAAGCGCAACGCGCAAAAACCACAAACTTGCAACACATGGAATTTATAAATACATCCGCCACCCGCTCTACACCATTGGCTCTTCCTTTTTTATATCAATCGGGGTCATGGCAGATAACTGGCTCATCATCGGGCTTGGCATCTTCGCCTTTCTATTAATGGCAATTCGCACCCCAAAAGAAGAAGAAAACCTCATCGCAAAGTTTGGCGATGAATATCGTGAATACATGAAACAAACCGGCAAATTCCTGCCAAAACTCAAACACTAAACGAGGCAAATTATGTACTACACCATTGCAGCCATAGCGCTGTTGATCTTGATCTTTACCCCCCGGATTGGAGCCATAGCCGTTTACAAAAATTACCGCGCCGCACAAGCTCGCGAACAAATGGAAGATGCCCTCAAACATCTGTTAGACCGTGAGCATCAGGGACGGCACGCTTCACCCGAATCACTGGGCGGCGTGTTGGATCTGCCTCGCACCAGGGTCATTCACCTGATCGAAGAGATGGAAACACAAGACCTGGTCGAATCGCGCGGTAATGACCTGCACCTCACCGCCGAGGGAGAACGTTGGGCGCTGCATGTGGTCCGTGCGCATCGCTTATGGGAAAGATACCTTGCAGATGAAGCCCGTATGCCCTTGAACAAAATTCATGGTGAAGCGCAAAAGCGGGAACACTCCCTCACAGTAGACCAACTCAATGAACTCGATGCCGCCCTAGGTCACCCCACCCGCGACCCGCATGGCGACCCCATCCCCACCCGCGAAGGGAAAATAGATCGGGCGGAGGAAATGCCCATAACGGCGTGGCAGGCAGACCGTCCGGCTCGAATCGCGCATCTTGAAGATGAGCCAGCGCTCGCCTTTCAGCAGATCATCGCAACGGGGTTGCGGCTCGGTCAGGTCATCCGCATTATTGAAAAAACATCCAGCCGAATTGTATTGAGTGACGGCGAAAATGAATACCGTCTCGCCCCCGCTGTGGCATACAACATCCATGTGGCGGCATTGCCAGAAAGTGAAGTGCTGAAACGAGAAGCTGTACCGCTGTTTGAATTGGAACATGACCAGCGCGGCGAGATCGTGACGCTGGATGAAGCGGTTCAAGGCTTTACCCGCCGCCGCTTTCTGGACCTTGGGCTGACTCCTGGAACCGTGGTTTACCCTGAGCTGAAAAATTTCTTCGGCGACCCACGCGCCTACCGCGTCCGTGGCACACTGATCGCATTACGAAAAGACCAGGCTGCACAGATCTGGGTGAAACCGATCTGATTTATTGGAGAGAAAAATGGCAAATCAAAAAGTAGTACTTCCCACCGAACATTGCGAGACCTGCCCCGCATTCACACAGCTCGAACAAATGGGAATCAAAGTCGGCGACTTCGACCGTGTAGTTGCACTGGCGGGTAACCCCAACACTGGAAAATCCACCTTATTCAATGCATTAACCGGACTCAAGCAGCACACCGGCAACTGGCCTGGCAAGACCGTCACCCGTGCCGAAGGCGGTTTTGAATTTAATAAATTACGCTACAAACTGGTAGACCTGCCCGGCACCTACTCACTGCTTTCTGCCTCACAAGATGAAGAAGTAGCACGTGATTTTATTCTGTTCGGGCAGCCTAATTGCACCATTGTCGTCACCGATGCCACCGCACTTGAACGAAATCTCAATCTCGTCATGCAGGTGATGGAAATTACAGAAAATGTCGTCGTCGCCATCAACCTGATGGATGAAGCCAAACGCAAAGGACTCGAAGTAGATGCCCGCTCACTCTCACGTGACCTGGGTGTGCCTGCAATTCCCGTCACAGCGCGAACCGGCGAAGGTATTCATACATTGCTCGGGGCAGTTGCCGAAGTGATCGAAGGCAAAGTGGAAACCAAACCGCTGCGCGTCCATGGCACCCCCGAATTTCAAAACGCAGTTAATGAACTTGTGCCCATGATCGAACAACTCGCACCCGGAATCCCGAATGCACGCTGGCTGGCAATTCGCCTGCTCGACGGTGATGCACGTGTTCAAAACGCCATCACCAGCGGCGAACTAAATGAGATCGTTGCACGCCAACAGAGGCAAGATGTGCAGTTCAGTGCAAAAATGTCCGTTGAAGGAAGGCAATAATTTTATGGAAAACGTAACCCCCAACGATGTTCTTGCCAAAGCCGAAGCCTTGCGCAACAACCTCTCCACCGGCTTTCGTGACGAGATTGTCAAATCCCTTTACAGCGAAGCAGAAAAGATAGCACATCGCGCCGTAAAAACCGCCAGCGATAAAAAATACGACCTCGACCAAAAGATCGACCGGCTCGTTACATCCCCAATTACAGGGCTGCCCATCATGCTGCTCATGCTTGGCGTCGTCATCTGGCTCACCGTCTCTGGCGCCAACGTGGTTTCCGAAGCCATCGCCAACGTCTTGTTTAGTCTTGGCGATCTCGGAAGAAATCTCTTCACCACCATTGGCGCCCCCTGGTGGCTGACAGGTTTCATTTGGGACGGCGTATATCTCGGTCTGGCATGGGTCATCAGCGTCATGCTGCCGCCCATGATGATCTTCTTTCCCGCCTTCACCTTCCTCGAAGACCTCGGCTACCTGCCCCGCGTTGCCTTCAATCTTGATTGGATGTTCAAAAAATCCGGAGCACATGGCAAACAATCCCTAACCATGGCAATGGGCTTCGGATGCAATGCCGCAGGTGTAGTAGCGACACGCATTATCGACTCACCGCGCGAACGGTTGATCGCAATCCTCACGAATAACTTCGTCCCTTGCAACGGGCGCTTCCCGACTTTGATTATGCTTGCTACTGTTTTCGTAGCCTCTGCCTTCCCCGCAGCCTTGACCTCCTTCATCGCCGCCGGAACCGTTGTCGGCGTGGTATTGATCGGCGTAGCCTTCACCTTCTTCATGTCGTGGGCATTATCCCGCACCGTCCTCAAAGGCGAGGCATCTGCCTTCACCCTTGAACTACCACCCTATCGCAAACCAAATTTCGGGCGCATTCTCTACACTTCCATTATTGACCGCACCATCTTCGTCCTCTGGCGTGCCATGCAAACCGCCGCCCCCGCCGGAGCGATCATCTGGCTGCTGGCGAACATCCCCTACGGTGATGTCAACCTCGCCCACGCCATCGCAGACTGGCTCAACCCGTTCGGCGTGTTACTCGGGCTAGACGGTGTGATCCTGCTCGCCTACATCATCGCTATCCCCGCCAATGAGATCGTCGTACCAACCATGATGATGATGTATATGGGCGCCGGTATGATGGTCAATGGACCATCCTCCAATACTGATATTTTCAACCTGCTTGTCAACGGCAACGGCTGGACTCTGCTCACTGCAATTAACTTAATGCTCTTCGCCCTACTGCACAACCCCTGCGCCACGACCATTATGACCATCTACAAAGAAACCAAATCGTGGAAGTGGGCAACGGTGAGCGTGGTCATCACACTGGGAACCGCAATCCTCGTCACCTTCCTAACCGCAAGCATTGCAAGACTCTTGGGTTGGGCATAACCAATTATCCCCATTTTGGCGGATTGTTCTTTTTAGGACACAAAATTAAAGTTGTTCTAAAGGAGCATTTTATAAATGAAAAATAAGCGTTTCGTTTTTTACCTGTCATTGATTCTGAATTTATGGCTTGTAAGCTGTGGACCCGCCATTCTGCCTGCACAAAACTATGCAGGCACATGGACAACCAACCTTGGCACAATCAACTTTGTGCAAGATGGCTATAACCTCAAAGGATTAATGGAAGGGTACGGCGGTTTTTGGAGTGAAATATTTAACGGTGCGATCAACGAGCAAGGGATTGCCGATTTTGAAACAGAGGTCTTGGGGAATTTCTCGCTGAAGCTCGACGGCGATACTTTCAAATCAACTTCTTCAGACCTTTCCTTCTGCGGTATTCGTGGAGAATATATGGAACTCCCCACAGGCTGCGGGTTCAGCGGAAAATGGATCGCTACATCAAAATTCCTAAAAAATGAAGGCTATCTTGTTCTCACCCAAATCGGACCCTCTGTGACCGGCGATTTATACAATGCCTTGGGCGATAAATATTCAACATTTGAAGGAACGGTTGAGTGGGGTAAAGGTTGGCGCGCAAATGGCATTGCAACCCAACGTGGAAATTTATCATTACAGGTAAATGCCGCTGAAACTGGATTTGAACTTAATTACGACGAGAGTGGAAATCCCAATCAATTGTGCGCGATCCGTGAAGGTCTGGAAAGCGCCTATTTAAGCTACTTTACCTGTAAGCCTTAGAAAGAAGAAATTGCAATGAACCAAGCTGAAAAAGCACAAACATTACTTGGCTTACACAATAATGGCACATTGCTTATTCTGCCCAATGTGTGGAATCCCATTGGTGCACGGATGCTGCAACGCAAAGGCTATCCAGCCGTAGCCACTGCCAGCGCTGCCATCGCCGAATCCTTGGGATATGGCGATGGCGAGCAGCTCAAGCTCGACACCATGCTGGAGATGGTCGCACGCATCGCCCATAGTGTAGATGTACCCGTCACCGCAGATTTTGAAGCGGGGTACTCAGACACAATCGAAGGCTTGCAGGAAAATACTATGCGGCTGCTTGATACCGGTGCGGTCGGCATCAACTTTGAAGACAGCTTCGACAACAGCGCCCACCTGCGCCCCATCGCCGAACAAGTGGAACGTATCAAAGCCGTGCGTGAAGCAGCCGAACGGAAAGGGGTTCATCTCGTCATCAACGCCCGCTCCGATAGTTTTTTTGCTGAAGGCTTTTCTTCCGAAGAAGAACGAGTTGAAGATGTCATCACTCGCTTAAATGCCTATACGCAAGCTGGCGCGGATTGTGTCTACCCAGTTGGGCGCGGCGACAAAGAAACATTGAAAATTTTACGCAACCGCCTTAACGCGCCTATCAATGTACTTGCTACAACAAAAACTTCCAGCCTGAAAGAATTACAAACTCTGGGTATCAACCGTGTGAGCTTTGGTCCGTACATCTTTCGTTCACTGCTGGCAAAAATGTCTGCGATGCAGGATGAAATCCTCAACATGGGTGAATATGACATTGTGATGGATGGGATTTGGTCTGGTGGTGATGTCAGCACGTTCTTAGCCAAAGGAAAAGAGCTGTAAAAAATTTACGGTTTCCAGATCGTTAAACGAAAAGGGACGGCTTTCGCCGCCTCTTTTTTTATTGAAAGTTACGGGGTCGTGGTTTGCCAGTTTCCGCCGCCCATGCTGCCACGTCCGTGGCTGCCAGACTGCGTGCCCGTGCCATCACATTCACCGGTGCCGATAGCATTGCCATGCCTACCACTGCCGCCCATTCCTTGACCATGTGAGAGCATTCGATCTGCCTGTTCCTGGGTAATGACATTCGCTGCCACGCCTGCTTCCACTGCTGCCGCACGGACTTCCGCCATCACGACAGGGTACTCTTCGGCAGTTACACCGGCTGAGAGGGCAATATCGTACATGGTCTCGCCAGCAGCGAGGCGGGTATTGATGTCGTTCACGTTCAGGTCGAGCTTCTTCGCCCATTCGATCACCATGAAGGTGTGCATGGGTCCTTCACCATTCATCATGGGTCCGTGCCCGGTTGTTGGGGTTTCAGCTTGGGCAAATACCGCCCCTACCCCAAGAATTGCCAACGCCGTCACAACCAGCGCAATCATTAAAATTGTCTTTTTCATTTTCTTACTCCTTTTCTTTTTGAACTTACAAACAAAGTTTACATTTGATTTGTAAAGGTAATTTAAAGAAAAGGCAGAAATTGGATAAAGGTTTTGGTCAAATTCCGGCGTTGCTTAATACGGTAGATACTTCGGAGATCAGCGCTGTTAGTGCGGGGTGATCCATCTCGAAGCGCTCCACGGCTTTTTGCATTCGGGCAAGGACAGGTGGGGTTTCGACCTCTGCTTTATCAATCAATCCTTGCACATCCTGTTGCAGTTCTTGTAGCAGTTTGAGGTTATCTCCATCCACCTTACCCACCTTCTGGAGCTCGGCATGGACTTGTTCCAGAAGCGTTTCAAGTTTTTTGTCGTTCATGGTTAGCTCCTTTCAACATCTTGCTTCAATTTCATTTTACAACCTTCCAAATGTGGATGCCAGTGAGTAACGTCATAATCTGCATCAGGAGAGAATGTCCTTTTCTGCCCGTTCCACCTCGGCGTAGATGGACTTTACTTCTTCTTTCATTTCTTCTGAAACGCCTGCGGTTTGTGGAATGAATTTGACCATGTCTTTTGCCTGACGAAGCAGATCGCGGACATTTGCCACAAAAGAGAGGTCGCTTTTGCCGAGCCCTTCTGTCGGTGTGGGGAAAGTTCGGGCTTGTTGAATCAACTTTCGGGCGCGTTTGATGCGGTCGGCGGCGGGGATGAGTTTTGCCATGGGGTTGAAAAATCTCCTGATGAAGTTTAAGGCTCGGGTGAAGATTCCTCCGCCGCAGTTATTTTATTCTTATTTATCTATTTTTACCTTTAAAAACAACAAAAATGAGGGGATTCCGTTCTATAATTATTTTTATTCGAGGAGAAGCCCAATGAAAATCAAATTATCTTTAGTGTTTATCTTGCTTGTTATCCCATCTCTCGCGTGTAATTACCTTACTCGGGGTGTATTAATTACTGAGCCTACTATCCCCCCTGTAAAAAGCGATCCTTCGATAGATGGTCAGGTTATTGCAAATCTCTTCCTGACCAACGATCTCAACAGCACCATTCCAATGACTGTCTTTCAGAGTACCGATACGGTATATGTTGTTTATTATGTCATCAATCCTCAAAATGGTTCGAAGCATGAGGTTCGTTGGTATGTATTAAATTCCCCGCAAGATGACCCCAGTATTCCCTTTAATACTGCCGGTTTTATAGCCAATGGAAACCGGGATCATTTCTATGCAAACCTTGAAAGCAATGAAGCCGATGGCTTGCCTTTATTCAGATATAAAGTGGAACTCTATATTGATAATACTAAAGTGGCAGAAAAGGATTTCACTGTTGCAAAATAGGCGGGTAGCCTATTCTGAAAATACCTCAAGCATCTTCTTTTGATACCACGTCCTGCCGGTTAATGACTCAAGAAAGCCGTTATGACCGCCATGTGGGTGGATGATCAGTTCTGTGGCGGGAGTCAGTTTCAATTCGTAAAAATCCTCTATGGGGATGATGGGGTCATCTGCGGCGGTGACGATGGTGAGCGGAACATTTAAGTGCGCGAGGGCATCACCAGTGACGGCATATTTGCGGAAGTAATCGGCGGGTTTCTGAAATTCTGTATAACGCTTGAGTAGAATTTCGGTCATTCCGGCGATGCTTTCCAGCGGGAAGACATCGTTGAAATCATATTGATCCGGGTAGAGGCTTTGTTTCTTTCGCATTGAGTTTGACCATTTTTTGCGGAAATATTTTTGCAAAAAGGGGTACTTATCTATGGCATACGTGGACTTTTCAGGATCGAGCACGGGGCTGATGCTGAAAATATGTTTGAGGTTGGGGATGGGTGTTTCGACGGTTCTGCGGGCAATGCGCAGGGCGAAGTTACCGCCCATGGAAAAGCCTGCGAGGTAGAAGGGAAGTCTGCTTTCATATTGTGAAACCTGTTGCACTGCGCCGAAGACTTCATCCAACAAGATGGCGTAGAACAGACCCGGGTTGAGGTGATGCGTTTCGCCGTGATCACGAAAGTTGAGGCGGAAGACAGAGTAGCCGCTCTCGTAAAGGAATTTGCCCGTACGCAGAATGTAGGCAGAGTTGACACTGCCTTCCCATCCGTGTAAAAGCATCACTACACCGAGAGGCTTTTGGTCAGTTTGAGGCGAATAAAACCCTTGCAGGCGAACATTACCAATATTTAGAATGGTTTCACGGGCAGCATTCAGCATGGGATTCTCACTATATGTGCCGAGTTTGCTGCTGGCAAGCAGAGTTTGGGCAAAGGCGCTGCGCATGTAGAAAGGCGGGGTAAATTTTTTGGTCATAGGTTTGAAATTCTACCTCTCACTGAATTGGGGTGTTAATTCTGGCTAGTGTATTGTAAAAAAATCCAAACTTGCAGCATCTATATAAAAATAGCATAGGAGTTTTATGATGAAACTTTCTTATTGGAATATTGGCGCCATTGTTTGCAGCCTTTCGACTGCCGCCTTCCATATTATGTGTTCGCCGTATTTTGGATGGTTCGATCCGATCGTGTTGAATGGGTTTGGTTCGCTTGCCTTGCTTGGGGCTTATTTCCTTCCCATCCCCTTCTTTTCACAAAGGCGCCAACTCGTGTATTGGAGTATTGTTGGCTACACTCTGTTGACAATTCTTTTGTGGGTGATCCTGGGTGATAAGACCTTCCTTTTTGATACCACTGCCGCACTTGGGTATTATGCCAAGATCGCCGAGATCTTTTTGCTGGTCTTTCTAGGGGGAGAACTTCAAACCTATTTACCAAAGAAATAGCCTCTGCCCTACCTAAACATCAGCAGGTAACTCAGGCAGGTATGCGGGAATACCCATAAATAAAAGTTGAAGCATTCTGTGATGTACGCCCTTGGGTAAAACAAAGAGTAATGCCTGGCTTGTAAATTGCGGACTGAATTCGCACCCCTGGCTTTGGTGGGCAGGCAGCGTCATTAAAGCTTCATCCTGGATAAGGAAAAAATAATACTTGCGCTCGATGCGCTTTCCGCCAATAGGTTCGATCAGTGGGAGCACCCAATTGAAAGCCTCTGCCTGGTCAAGCCCCAGCGCCGACGGGTAATATTGGGAGTCATCCCCTGCTACGGCATAGACATCCCGCCAGGAAACGGTTACCAGTTCGTTTGAAATATTTTCAACACAAATTTCAACTGTTAGGTATTCACTTTCCACGGGCAGAGCAATGCTTTCCACATTGCCATCGCGTACACCCAAATACACTTCGCCCAATGCGATCCTTAAATCGGGCTTTTGGTCTTCATTAGTTTCGCTGCTTAAGAACGATTGGAAACCGCAACTGGTTATTATCAGGGTGGATAAAGCTAAGACCTGAACCCTGCACATCATAGAGGCGGATATTTTCCCAGTTTTCACTGTATATTAACCTGGTATCCATTGCCAAACCGCAGAACCAACCCGCTGACATTTTCGGGGATAGTGAAAAGGAAATCCATTGAGAAGGGCAATCCAGGCGTTGCCTCGATAAACCATAGCGCTTCTTTCGGCTGGTATGCCATGGTGTAATGCCCGCCGGTATTCAGCTTTGTCGTCGAAAAAATAGTATCGGTAGTGATCAGGTATGGCGGAGCCATCATAATAGCATCCTCATACGCAATGCCCACAAGCTCGTATTTTTTTCCGGTTGAATCGGTTAAGTAGACTGGACCCTGCGGAAACCGCATCTGCTGGGTGTCGTTGCTGACGTTTACGATCTGGGCTTTCATTGCCAGAAATAAATACCCATGCTCCACCGGCACGTATGTGGCTTGATCTTCTCCATTCACTACTGTAACATCAATAAACTGTGCGGCACCAACCCACTGCATGTTCCACGCCGTCCAATCAGCAAACGCACCGCCTTCCACAGGTACCAAAGTGGGTGCGGGGGTGGATAATCCCACGCCTGCACATGCCCATCCTGTCAATGCACTTAGGATTAATAACAGTATCATAAAACGATTCTTTTTCACAGTTCAAATTCCTTTCCCACATCGTAGTGACCAGCAACTACAATTAATACAATCAAACCTACGCCATTTTCAAAGCTTGAATCGTTATCGTTTTTAAGAGATGACAAAAGCGAATGAAATACCGTCTCAACCTCCCGTTAGATCTCAGAAACAAGGGGTGGACGAAATGCCCACCCTGCAACCATCAAATCTTCCCTCTAACACACCTGCCCCTTTGACCTTGCAGTCGCTTTCAACATACTTTCCACCACAGAGAAATCCACGCGCTCGGGCTTTGAGTAGCGGATACAGCCCTTGCCGTGCGAGATGCCCGTCCCTTTGAGCTGGTCCGCGCGGGCATTCATCACGTCAGTGCGCAGAATGTAAAGAGTGATGAAATGCTTTTGGCTGGCAAAACCCACCTCGGCAACATTATCTCTGCGGTAATTGGGCATACCATATTCCATCGTCTCTTTAAAGCCTTTGAGATGCTTACGGCACAAAGCGCGTAATTTCTTTAGGACGGCAAGGCGTTCCTCGGGAACTTCGAGCAGATACTCGATCACAGTTTTGGCGTCACTTTGCATGGGTTGCCTCTTTAAAATAGGGGCGGGGCGATACCACTCCGTGGCACAAACCCCACCCCTGCAACTACATAACTATCGAACTACAAAACTACCTATTGAAAAACTCTATTTTTCTGTTAACCTGCTCTAAGAAAGCAACTTTCTATATCGGACGCGAATTTATCAAGGTAAAGCGATCCTTTATTCGAAGGAAAGTTTTTTCTAGAAATTGGTAAGAAATTGAAGCAATCACGATAGTTATAATCAAAGAGGAGGTTATAAGCAATGCCGGATAGATAATGCCTCGGTCTGACGATACAAAGGCACTAATAATCTTGGAAGATATGTATATTCCAAGTCCCTGATAAACATACAAACCATAGGAAATTTTTCCGAGGTATCTAAATCCCATATTTCTTAAAAGACTCGATACAGGGCCAAGATTGCCTCTAAGGGCAGCAAATAATATGAGAGAAACTCCAATTCCAATCAAAGGATAAGTTAACATAATTTTCCACTGGGTGACATCGATATTGGGCAGGTATGTTACCAGCCAGAGCGCGGTTAGCCCAGTAATAAATGAAACCCAACTTGGGATTTTATTAAGATATCTATCGAAAAGCCCCAGACCCATTATGATTCCGCCCAAAATGGACTCGTAATGCGTGAAGGGAAAAACCCAAATAGCTGGATGTTCGACTTTGTAATAAATAAAAAGGGCTCTGATAAACATGCCAAATAACATCGCTATACCTAAAATACGCATAATGTCCGTTTTTTTCAGCCGATAAAGGATTTGTAAAACCCAGGGAATGATCAGATAGAATTGTTCTTCATAAGAAATGGTCCACAAGTGGGGAACTCCTATAATTCCATTTTCGATTCCGTTATATCCGTATGCCATGGTAAAGAGGTTATCTGTAAAGGTAAACATTCCCAATGATCGAATTAAGATATCAGTACGCCACCCTTTAATATATATAGAATAAGCAAGCGCAATACCCAAGTAGAAGAAATACAAAGGCCAAACTCGCAGGATTCTACGAAGATAAAAATAGCGGACGTTGACACTGCCTTTTTTTTCGTATTCAATAAATAACAGCTTTGCGAATAAATATGCCGAGAGACATAAAAACAAGTCTACTCCCATCCAGCCGTAATTATGCAGTCTTTCCCAAAACGGAATACTTTCTGAAAATATTGAGTGATGAATAAGAACCAATAGGAAAGCTAGAAAGCGTAAAGAGTCTAGTTCTGGATAATAGTTATTAGTTTTGTCCATACAACCCCTGCAAAAAGTTTTTTGTAGAAGTTAGAATAACATCAAGCGGGTATAAAAGATTGCTGTACAGATTGTACATTTTTTATAAACCTCATTCAATTTTACACAACAAGAATCATGGTAAACAGATTTGAGTAATATGACATATCCATGGACAGTTCGGTGTATCGTCACCACATTATTCCAAGTGCATGGGCATAGGTAAACACATTCGCAGGTATAGCCCAGACAAGCCCCAACCGGCTCTCTTGAAGCGTGCAAAAGGTTTAGAGGGTCTGCCTGCCAAAAACCTATTTAGCAGGGATTTCTCTACCAACTGTTGTTTAGACCAAAGTTTAAGGCAAACCTACAGGAAAAACCTATAAATAAAGGCATTGCCTCAAACTTTAAGTTACGTGCCTCAAACTTTAGTAGAACCTACAACACACCTAACACTCACTATACCCGCAGGCATAGCACTTTCTACATCCCTCTTCATTCACCACGGCGGCTTCACCGCATTCGGGGCACAGGTCACCGATCTTCATTTTCGAGGTGTGTTCGCCTGAGTCGTGGTGTCCATTGCCATTACCGTTGCTTTTCACCTCTTCAATGACAATGCCATCTTTATCGCGCAAGTACTGGTCGAGCACCTGACCAATGCCATCGGGCAGAGATTTCACGCGGTTCGGACCAAAGCCAAGCGAACGACCGCCGCCGATGCCGATGAGCTGAACCACTACTTCACGCATTCTATCCAGCGGGGCAATCGGTGAAGCCATGCGCAAAATGTACGAGATCAACCGCCCAATCGCTTCTGATACTGCGGCAGTTTCAGAACCTGCCTTGGCAGTGTTCACAAAAGTTTCAAAAGGTTGAGCGCCGCCATTCTCGTTAATGGTGATGAACGCCTTACCCACAGGGGTATCAATGTTGAAGGTTTTACCGGTCAACGCCTTGGGGCGCGGTTTTTTGGTACCATGCCAAATGGTAGGACCAGCCGGTGTCGCTGAAACAGGCATGGGCGCGGTTTGAGGCGCATCTTTCTTTTCGGCAGTTGCTTTTGTTTCCAGCACTACTTTATCGCGTGAGCCGGTCACATAAACGGTAATCCCTTTGCAGCCGAGTTCCCAAGCCAATTGATACGCAATCGCCACATCACTCTCGGTAGCGCCTTCGTGGAAGTTAACGGTCTTTGAAAGTGAGTTATCTACAAACGCCTGCAACGCACCCTGCATACGGACGTGCGCCTCAGCGGTCACATCACCTGACACCACAAACGTATCGCGGATGTGTTGCGGCAGTTCGGCAATATGCTGGCAGGTTCCCTGGCTCATTACCTGTTCCACGATCTCTTCGCGTTTCTCTTCACCCAAGCCGAGGCTCTTCAAGGCTTCGTCAAAACGCGGGCTGGCGTAGGTCAATTTCAGGTCTTTGCCGTTATCGTTCACATGGCGGATGTACGCCAAAGCAAAGACGGGTTCACAGCCGTACCCCTCGCAGCCAGCCACCGTAGCGATGGTTCCAGTAGGTGCGACGGTGGTTTGGGCAGCGTTGCGAATGCCATGCTGCTTGATGCCATCCACCACCGCATCCCACTTAACCTCGGGTCTGCCCCAGTTATTCTGGTAGCTTACCAACGATTTGGGCGCTTCCCATTTCATATCGTCCATATCGTAGATCGAGCCTTGAATGGCAGGAAAGGGTCCGCGTTCTTCGGCGAGCTGCACACTCGTCACCATCGCATGATAGCGGACGAACTCCATCACCTGCGCGCCGAATTCCTGTCCTTCTTTTGAGCCGTACCCTACGCCAACGTGGTACATCAAGTCGGCAAGTCCCATAATGCCCAAACCGATGCGACGGGCTTTGTGGGCGGCTTCTTGTAATTGCGGCACTGCCGGAACATAGGCATTGGCTTCAACCACATCATCAAGGAAGCGGGTGGCGGTCACAACGCTTTTGCGGAGAGTTTCCCAATCCACCGAACCGTCGGGTCCGCAGTGTTCGTTGAGGTTCACTGAACCAAGGCAGCAATTCTCATACGGTCCAAGCCATTGTTCTCCGCAAGGATTTGTCGCTTCAAGCGGATACAGATGTGGCACAGGGTTGCTGCGGTTGGCTGCATCGAGGAAGAGTACGCCGGGTTCGCCGTTGTGGTGCGCCTGCTTGACGATCTTGTTGAACAGTTCACGCGCATTCACCTTTTTGTAGGTGTGAATGGTAATGCCCGCTTCTTCTGCCTGGTCAAGCGTGCCACTGAAACCTTGTTGTTTCATTTCTACAAGGTCAGGGAAGCGCAATGCCCATTCCTTGTCATCACGCACGGCTTCCATGAAGGCATCGGTAATGCCTACAGAAATATTGAAATTGGTAATGGCGTTCTCATCCAGTTTGCAAGTGATGAATTCTTCCACGTCTGGATGATCCACACGCAATACCGCCATATTTGCACCGCGTCTGGTTCCACCTTGGGCGATCTCACCGAAAGCATGGTCGTACACGCGCAGGAAGCCAACCGGACCTGTTGCCTGTCCTGCCGAGGTTTGAACGAGTGCGCCATGCGGGCGCAAGCGCGAAAAGGAGAAACCGTTACCGCCGCCTGTCTGCTGGATCAGGGCGGCATCACGCAACGTTTGAAAGATCCCCGCGCTGTGACGTCCCATATCATCGGTGATGGGAAGCACGAAACAGGCAGCAAGCTGACCCAAAGGAGTACCTGCACCGGTAAAGGTCGGGGAGTTGGGGAAGAATTTTTTGCTGGAGAGCAGGTGATAGTACTCGACCGTGCGTTCCATCACATCGGCGCCCCATTGCTCTTCCACCTTGGCAACGTGATACGCAACACGCCAAAACATTTCTTCCACATTTTCGGCAGGCTTGCCATCGTCGCCACGGCGGACGTAACGCTTCATCAAGACCTGACGGGCGTTATCGGTCAGGCTTGCCTTGGGAAGTCCCTTTTTCATCGGCGGGGTGGGCAATAAGCCGTTCTTTACAACTTTGGTTTCAGCAGATTTTGTTGCCATTTCGGTTTCTCCTATAAAATTATTCTTTATTTACAGATACAAAAAGGCAAAGCCACTCCCCCCTTTTCGAGAGAGGGACTTTGCCTTCTTAATCTTCGAGTAACTGGTCGATCTCAGTACGAATGGACTTAAGGTCGTCCAAGCCCAAATACACAATAGCATAGCGGATGTAAGCGACCTGATCCACTTCTTTCAGGGTCTCCATCACAAGGTCTCCCACCACCCGGGAGGAAATTTCTGCCTTGCCTAATTTTTGCAGCTTAACTTCAACCTGCCCGATCATGCGTTCAATTTCTGCCGCCGAAACAGGGCGTTTGGCACAGGAAATACGAATACCCCGAGCCATCTTTTCACGGTCAAATTCTTCCCGATTTCCATCTTGTTTGATGATGAGAGGCGTGGCAAGAATAGCGCGCTCATAGCTGCTAAAACGCTGGCGGCATTTTTGGCACTCGCGCCTGCGGCGAATTGCGCCGTGGCTATCGTGCGAAGTGTCCAATACCTTTGAATCGTGATGTTTGCAATAGGGACAACGCATCCGTACAGGGCTCCAATTCTAGAACAAATGAACTATCCATATATGGGCGTTACAGCGCTGCATCCCCGTACATATGGCTAATGTGTTCGGCATTTTAGCACCTAGAAGAATTGTGAGCAAGGGGTAAATGGTAATTGCAATCTTAAAATATTGGCTTGTAATCCCCCATTGCTTTTTACAGTAGAAATAATAAACCGCGGACGGTACTCTTCTCTGCAATCGCCCACGGTCTGTCGTTTACGAATATGTTGTCAGATTTGCCGCAAGAATTCCATCACATGCGGGTTGAAATCTGCAGGGTGACATTGGTGCGGTACATGCCCGCAGATTGGGAACTGCTGAGACTTAACAAGGTTGGGGAGCATCTTCTCCAATTCGGGAAAAGACGCAGGTGAGAGGGTTTGGTCGCGCCCACCCCAAAGGAGGAGAGTCGGCTGATGGATGCGAGACAGGTCAAGGTCCAGGTTGTGAAGCGTGCGTGGGATGTTGTAAATTCCTGCCGCCGCCCGTTTGTAATCCAATGCGGTTTGGTAGCGGATGTGTTCAGGAAGGATGTGTGCTTCACGGCTGCTGATGGAAGTGGTGAAGCTGGTCATATCCACAAAAAAGCGGAAAAGCTGATAGGGTGTACGCTCGATCAAATTGGTGTTGATGAGTTGATGGCGGAACATGCGCTGCAAGATGGGCGGAAGCTGTTTCATGGAATAGAACGGGTTGACGATGACGAGCGCCTTCACATGCTGCAGGTTGCGATAGGTGTACAGCATGGAAAGTCCCGCGCCAAGTGAATGCCCGATCAAGATGAATGGTTTGGGCAGGTGCAGCGCTTCAATCCACGCGGCAAAATGGGCGTAGGCATTTTCAACCGAGTAATCGGCGGTATGCAGGGGTTTCTCGCTTTCACCATGCCCAAGCAGGTCCAAGGCATAGCCAGCATAACCGGCGTTGGCGAGTTCGGGCATGAGGTCGTCCCAATCGTGCAGAGATGCCGCCAAGCCATGAACCATTACTATGGGTTCGCCGCTCCCCTGTTGTACATAGCTTACTTTTTGTCCGTTGACCATCAGGCTTTCATATGTGATGGTGTTCATTTCCAATGTCATTGTTATTCCTGTTTCATGATCTTGTTCTATCGTGAAGTGCGACGCAAAGAGTTACATTCTTCTATTCGCTTGCGATCTGGTTCCCATAACGTTTTGCCAGTTCACGCCGTAATACCTTGCCAATGAAAGTGCGCGGAAATTCATCCATAAAAATGACGAAGCGTGGAACAAGGTGCGGGGGCAGGCGGCGCTTGCAATAAGCAATGACCGACTCTGCACTGGGTTTTTCCCTGCCTGCAATGACAAAGGCAAAGGGATGTCCAGCCACTGCCACTACAACCACTTCTTTCACCTGTGGAATTTCGTAGATCACTTCTTCCACATCGCGCGGGAAGGCAGGTTCTTTGCCGCCTTTTTCGGGGTACCACATATCAGCTTTGCGGGCGATGATGCGGCAGAAACCGTCTTCGTCCATTTGCGCCACGTCACCGGTGAGCAGCCAGCCGTCACTGGTGACAACTTCTTTTGTGGCGGTATCATTTTTCCAGTAGCCCATCATCACCTGTGGACCGCGAATGGCAAGCTCGCCGATCTGCCCGGGTTCCACTTCTTTTCTACCGGTCATTAGATCTACGATCACCGCTTCGGTGGATGGAAGAGGTACGCCTATCGTACCGAGGCGGCGATTTTTGCCCATGGGGTTGGCGTGAGTGATCGGTGCGGCTTCGGTCAGACCGTATCCTTCGACCAGCCTGCCTTTGGTTAGTTTCTCGAAGGCTTCCTGCACTTCAACTGGCAAAGGCGCAGACCCGCTGATACATGCTTTGATGGAGCTTACTCCATACTTGCGAACTCGCGGAAAATTGCTAATGGCGACGAACATGCTCGGCGAACCGGGGAAGATGCTCGGCTTGTACTTCTTTATAGATTTCAAAACATCCAGTGCTTTGAACTGCGGCTTGAGGATCAACGCCGCCCCCAGCGAGATGGGCACATTTAATGCCGCTGTCATGCCGTAACTGTGAAAGAAAGGCACAACGCACATAAAACGCTCTCTACCTTCCGCTGCGCCCGGCAGCCAATGGCGGGTTTGCAACGAGTTGGCAACCAGGTTTCTGTGTGAAAGCATCACCCCTTTAGATTGCCCCGTGGTACCGCCTGTGTAGATCAACACAGCCAGATCATCTGGCGTAACTTCCACTGTTGGTGATTTCGTATCCTGCTGTGCCAGCCAGCGATTCCAATGCAGAGCGTTGTTAAAACTCAACCCACGGTTACGCCAGCGAGATATCCAATACTTTGGCAGGGATAAATATTGCCCGGGGTCTGTCAATACAACGTGCGGCACGCCCGCCCCCTCCTGAATTTGTTTTGCCTGCCCTGCCCAAGTAGACATGGTAACCAGTACCATGGCATCGGCATCTTTCACCTGCCGAATCAATTCTTCAGGCTCGGTCATGGGCGGAATCAACACAGCCGTACAGCCCGCTTTCAAGGTTCCATAAAAACCGATCACCATTTGCGGAATGTTCGGCATGAGCAAAACCACGCGCGCGCCTTTGCCAATTCCCTGTGCGAGCAAGGCATTGGCAAAACGGTTTACTTCGTGGTTGAGTGCGCGGTAGGTCATGGTTGCGCCTTCAAAGAAAATGGCAGGACGGTTCGGAAAGCGCCTCACTGCCGAGCGCAAAAGATGCTGCGCCGGAATACGGGGCACATCCACGGTGTAGGGCACACCTTCTTCATAATGATTGAGCCACTCGCGTTTGCGCTTTAATTCATCACGCTGGGTTTTGGGGGCTACAAAAGATTTATCTCGCCATGTCTTTTTAGGATCATCATCCAGAAAACTTGCGATGGCACGGTCTACGGTTTCGCGCCGCTCTAACATGACCATGTGACCTGACACATCAATATCAACATCCACTGCGCCGGGAATGGATCCTGCCACTTTCTCGAACAACGGTCTATCAAAAACAATATCACGATGTCCGCGAATGACCTGCGTGGGAACAGTCAACTGCGAGAACTTTTGCCAGCCGTTCCAAACCGCCATGTTTTGATGATAGAACTCGCGCAAAGCATGTGGCGGCGCGTGCAGCCATTTGCGGGTGAATGGTCCAATAAGGCGCAAAACAGAAGATGGGAGGTTTAACCCAAGTTTGAACAATGGATTGAGTTTGAACTCGCCCGCTGTGGCAATGATGATGAGCTTTTCAATGTGGTCAGGGTGATTGAGCGCATAATCTGTGACAACCGCGCCGCCGAAAGAATGCCCCACCAAAACAAACGGCGTGGATACTTTCAATTGGGTCAGAGCCGTCTCAAGGTCCGCCTGGATGCGCGGCATATCGTAGCCGGTGGAAGGTTTATCCGAAAGCCCGTGTCCACGCATATCCAGCGCAATCACGCGGTTATCCATGGCGAATTTTTGCATTTGGTATTGCCACTGTTCCGCCTTGCCGCCAAAGCCGTGAATAAAAACAATGGTGCGTCGCGGACTGGCAGGAGAGACATCAATAGCCGAAAGCCTTACAAGCGGGTCGGAAGAAATGCGTACTTCGTAACGATAGAGATCAAGATCAATATCCATAATAATTCCTCATTCCTTGTGGCAATGGAATGAGTTTACAGGAGAGCGAAAAGATTGTCAATTTTGGAATAAAATTGAATTATGAATTTTGACAAAGCGGTAGAGGCAATTATCAAGGAAGCGCAAGAACGAGGCGATTTTGATAACCTGAAAGGCAAGGGAAAACCCATTGACCTAAACGCCTATTTCGAAACGCCTGAAGATCTGCGGCTCGCTTATTCTGTGCTAAAAAATGCAGAGATCGCCGCCCCAGAGGTGGAACTGTTGCAGGAGATCGCCGCGCTAAAAGAACGCCTCACCAGCACCTTTGAAGAAACCCAGCGCAGCCGCATTAAAAAGCTGATACAAGGCAAGCAAATGGAATTTAACCTGATGCTGGAACGCCGAAAAAAACACAGCCGGGGTTGATCTTGTAACAATCTTTGACAAATCAAGCCCGCCCTGCTATACTCACTCCAGTTAAGTTGACTTTTCCTGCCGAATTCGGCAGTTTGTTTGAGAACTATCGTGTTTTACCGGGACCGATCTTCGCGAGCAAGTCAGCGAAGGTCTTTTTGTTTGTGGGAAACATCTCTTTTCATCCTCTTTCACAATGACAGGTTCGCGGGCTTATGTGCCCGTACTTTTGTTTTGAAAGCAACACCAACTTTGACCCTTACCGCATAGTCGGTTAATAAAATTTGAAAACTGTGAGGTTTATAGAAAAAAACATATGAGTAAAAAAAATAAATTAAGAATTATCCCGCTCGGGGGGCTGGGCGAAGTGGGAAAGAACATGATGGCGTACGAGTTCGGAAACGACATCATCGTGGTAGACGCCGGAATCATGTTCCCCAAAAATGACATGCTGGGTGTGGATTACATCATCCCAGATTATGAATATTTAAAAAAGAAAGCCAAACGTGTGCTGGGGCTCTTCATTACCCACGGGCACGAAGATCACATCGGCGCCATTCAACACTTTATCGAAGATATCCCCGTTCCAATTTATGCCACGCCCCTTACCAGAGGGTTGATCGAAGCAAAATTACACCGAAACGGTGCGCAACACAGAGCGCAGTTCAAAACTGTGCAGGCGGGCGATACGACCAAGGTCGGTCCGTTTACGGTTGAATATTTCCACGTCAGCCACTCGATCCCCGATGCAGTTGGCATGGGCATCACCACCCCTGCAGGGTTGGTCATCCACATGAGCGACTTCAAGTTCGACCACACCCCCGTGGACGGCTGGCCCACAGACTTTGCCAAACTCTCCGAATTTTCAGACCGAGGCGTAGACCTGCTGCTCTCCGATTCCACCAACGCCGAACGCCCCGGCTGGACCCCCTCCGAAATGGTCATCGGACCAGCATTTGAAAAAGTCCTCGCCGAAGCGCCCGGACGTGTCATCATCGCCACCTTCGCCTCGCTCATCTCACGCGTACAGCAAGTTGCCGATGCTGCCGCCAAAACCGGACGCAAAATGGCGCTGGCTGGTACCAGCATGGTCGATAACGTAAAGATCGCCCGTCAAATGGATTACCTCGATATTCCTGACGAACTGCTTATCCCCATTGACCAGGCGCAAAAAATGCAAAACCATAAAGTCGTCATCATGTGTACTGGCTCACAGGGTGAACCCTCCTCCATCGTAGGGCGGCTTTCAACCGGTACCAACCGTCAATTCGGGCTCAAACAAGGCGATACAGTCGTACTCTCCTCGCACCCCATCCCCGGCAATGAAGAGACCATCAGCAAAACCATCAACCGGCTTCTGCGCCAGGGCGCAACGGTCATTCATGATGGCATCGCCCCCATTCACGTTTCGGGTCACGCCGCACAGGAAGAACAAAAACTGCTCATCAACCTCGTGCGCCCCAAACACTTCATGTCCATTCACGGCGAACTGCGCCAGCTCAAACGTCACGCCGAGATCGCACAAGAACTGGGTATCCCCGCCGAGAACACCGTCGTTGTAGAAAATGGACAGGTGGTGGAACTCGTTGGTAAAAAGGTGATGCTTGGCGAGCGCATCCCCGGCGATTACGTCTTCGTCACCGGCGAATCCATCGGCGATATTGATTACGATGTAATGCGTGAGCGCAGTCAACTCGCCCGCAACGGTATCCTCATCATCGACATCAGCATAGACAAACTCACCCGCCGCCTGCGCCACGACCCAGAGATCATCACGCGCGGTTTCGTCTCACCAGAAGATGCAAAACCGCTCATCCCTGAAGTTCGCAAACTCGTCCTGCGCATGGTTCACGAAGACGGCTTCGACGATGAAAAAGACATCATCAACGCCGTCAAAAGTTATCTGCACCAGCAAACCAAACGCAGACCCATGGTCTTCGTCACATTGAGCAAAGCATAAAATAAAATGACCGCCGTATGGCGGTCATTTTATTTGGTTTGCAATCTGCCGATCCACCTTACCCATCGGGTAATCATCCAACTCGCTCAGCTTTACCCACTTCAAATTCTTATTTTTGGGGATCGAAACCTTGTCACATCGAAAGGGGTACACCGTAACCTTGAAATGACTGTAGGCATGTTCGACAACATGCAGCGCCTCTTTTTTCTTAACCTCTAATTGGGTTGCCATCTTCAAACTTTTTACCAACATCCTGGCAGGGTCGCCATCTACCCGCACATTTGGGAACTCCCACATTCCCCCCAGCAGTCCCTCCGCCGGTCGTTGATTCAGCAACACGCGCCCACGTTCCACGACCACCGCCGCCGCATGAACGTAAGACGGCACCGCCTTTTTGGGCTTCAACAGCGGATGCTGCTCCTGCGTGCCATGTTCTCGCGCCTGGCACACACTCATCAACGGGCACAGCAAGCAACGCGGGTTTTTCGGCAGACATACCGTCGCGCCTAGGTCCATCAGCGCCTGATTGTAATCTCCAGCCTGCCCACTGGGTAAATTCTCCGCCGCCAGCCCCCATAAAATCTTTTCGCCAGTTGGAGAATCTGCAAATTCTGCCACATCAAAAAGACGTGAAAATACACGCCGCAAATTGCCATCCAGTGTAGGCTCATCCATGCCAAACGCCATGGAAGCGATCGCCCCAACTGTGTAACGTCCAATCCCGGGTAGGCTGCGCAACTCATCTAAATTGCGCGGAAGTTCACCATTAAATCTTTCAGCAATGATCTTCGCTGCTTTGTGCAAATTCCGCGCACGGCTGTAATAGCCAAGCCCTTCCCAGGCATTGAGCACATCCTGTTCATTTGCAGAAGCAAGCGCCTTTACAGTGGGAAATAATTTCATCCATTTTTCAAAGTAGGGAATGACCGTGTCCACCCGGGTTTGCTGAAGCATAATCTCAGAAACCCAAACGGCATACGGGTCTGGGTGGTCGCGCCAGGGGAGAATCCGTTTTTGGGTGTGGTACCAAGCCAAAAGGTTGGAAGAGAGGCGGTTCATCAAATTAGGGGCAGGGGTCTAAAAGAGGCGCGCTCTGGTATGCCGCGTCCTCAAATTGAATGAGGCGGACGATGGTCAAGTCGTTATCCCCTGAACAGGCGAGTACAACCACATCTGCACCTTGTTGAAATTCCAACATGTCTCGCGTCGGGAAGATCATGTCGGAACGTCTCGCATTGACGAGCAAAAATCCTATGCGCGCAAAATCTTGTGCCTTGTATGCCGTCCAGGGATTTGCAGAGGCAAGCCCATCCCCTTTTCGGTACAGGCGCGGGAAGAGCAGCCTGCCTTCGGCGATGAAGGCATTGGGCTGGGCAAGAAAATTTGCCACCTCTTCGTGAGAGTGCCCATTTGCCTCGAGCTTTGCAGCCAGTTCATCTGGCGTGGATGTGAAACGCGGCTGTGCCAACCCCTGCATGAGCCAGGGAGATGCGCCAATAAAAATCAAACCCAAAAGAGGCAATAACTGCCTCCAGTGCATACCGCGCAGAACAATTGTTTCTGGTTGAACAGCGGGGCTGGCTGGGTATAAATCGTCTGCTTGTTTACCAAAGGCTAAGAAGAACAAACCAAAAAGCTCGGCAATGCCCAATGCAAAATAAAAATAGAAAACCCAATCAATGGGCATGTTGTAACGCCATGAAGAGAAGCGGGCAATTCCGTTGGAGAGCGCATATCCCAAATTGAAGGCAATAGGCACAAGCCCCAGCCATTTCATTTTTCGCCAGGCAGAGGCAACCCCCAAGGCTGCTACACAAAGATAGAAAAGCACAAGAATGATGTTGTACCATTCGAGCGTTCCATCCCATGAGACCCAGTATAGATGGGGAGGTTCTTGAAAGCCGTTGAAAGGTTTAATGAGCGGCAACGCCAGCAGCCCGCCGATCTCTGTATTTAGAAAATGAGATGTGATGAAGTTTGCCACATATCCGGGATTTTCAAGCGTGAAACTGATAATACGCTCACGGACGCTGTCTGTCTCTGGGTTGTATTGACTCAGGTCTAAATTTCCAGTGAACGAGTATTGGCTGTAAATGACCGCAACCTGACTGGGGTCGTCAAACGAGAAATGACCGGAGAGCATGTAATTGCGCATCAGCCACGGCAGGACGACGAGCAGCATTGCCGCCGCAAATAGAATGCCCGCTTTGAGCCACTCTGTCCATTTGAGTTGTAAGACCAGCAAAACCAGCAGGAAGAGGAAAGGCAAGGTAAGGGTGGATTGGGTGCGGAAAAGCAAGAGTAGACCAAATGCCCCACCCGCCATTATCGTAGAGCGGGTGTCGCGCCGTTCCAGCCACCAAAGTATGACCAGTGAGATAATCACGATTGCAAAGGCGGTTGGAAAGTCTGTGGTGAACATTTTGGAATTTGTGACGCGGGTATTTGAAGATATCCACAAACTGGTGAATTCACGGAAGATGGCGAAAAGAGCTACCGTTACACCGGCAGCGGGAGAATGCATTTTTTTGGCAAGGAAATATAGAGCAACGGGGAAACACGCCATAACGAGCACTTGCGCTGAGATCATGGCTGGGTAATTTTGCCCGAATAACAAATGCAGGAGGGTGAGAAAAGCTACATACAGCGGGCGGGGTGGGATACCGCCAAAATAATCATGTCCGATTAATAGGCTTTGCGCCAGGTAATCGTAGTAACCGGCATCGGAGTATGGCAGGGGGACGTTTACGGGCGGAGAAATGGGCGCATAGAAACTGTTGGCAAGGGTTTCGAGAGGGACGCTTAACCAAAGCGCTGCCGCTATCAGGTATATAGTCAGCGGCAGATACATATTTGCCACCCGAGAGTTTGAAGAGTTTTTGAGAATTAATGCAAAAGCAAACATCCCTGCAAGCAGAGCCAGGATAAATTGCCAGCCTTGAATAGCCACCCCCGGTTCGCCCCAGTAGCCGGTATCTGGCGTCACGCCGACTCTTGTGATGGCAACGAAGAGGAACACGGCGAGGAGAATTCCCAAAGGAAGCAGGGCGGCGCGGAGGGTCTGTCCGCGTGAGGTGAGGGCGCTGGGGGAAAATCCGTTTTTGATGAGGAGCAGGAGGAGAGTCGCTTCGAGGGTGAGGAAGAAGAACAGCCAAAGCAAAGGGGCAAGCCGTTCGTAAAATGGCAGGAGTCGCTCTGGGTTGAGGTAACGTAAAAGGAACAGGGTCAAGCCCAAAGTCAGAGAGAGAAGCGTGGCAGAGGAAATAATGGGTGTGGTAAAAAGCCAGTCGAAGCGGAGAAGGTTGCGGCGTGCATAAAGCCCCGATCCGATCCCAAAAATAAAGACAATGCCCATCCCTGCAAACAATGCAAGACGCGAGAGTGAAAGCCCTTCAGAGGGAACGCGCAACAAGGCAATGGCAGCGAGCAGAGATTGAAATGCCGCGGCAAAGAAATACCACGGCAGGAGGTTTGTGAATTTAGTTTTCATATTGCTATGGCGCTTTTTTTCATCAGGAAACCCTAAAGGTCTTGCCAGTTTCACGTTGTTTATGATGAAAAAAGACCTTTAGGGTTTTGAAATGTGACGTGGAATTAAAATTGGAATCCGTTTCGTACCGGCACGACTTTGTATGAATAGTTTTTTACGTAGCCAAACAGCCGGTCTTGCAACATGCCCCATTCGGGAGAAGCAAGCACACGGCGGGCTTCGCTGGCGTTTGAGGCAAGCAGCCCTACTTGAATTTGGGGGTAGGTTCCATACAGCGTTGCCCATGCTTCAGAGGGCTGAAGACCAAGGCGCTGCACACCCGGCACAAATTCGCCGATGATAAATTCAAAATATTCCTGGTCGCGCTCGGCGGCGATATCCCAGGTCATGATCACTTTGACGGTCATACTATCCTTGTTGGTAGTCGAGTACGACCACCTTTGTTTCCTGCGGCAAGCCAGAGCGGGTAACTTTCAGCGAGGGCTGTGCTTCGATTTTACCAAGCCCCATTTCTTTGAGGAATTTGTTCAAGGGGTCTAATTTTAGTTTGGATGCGTCTGTGGCGTAGTGCATGGGGATGACCAGGTTCGGTTCGATGACGCTGACCACTTCGGCGGCTTTGGCGGCGTTTAGGCTATTTCCGCCTCCAACCGGCAGGAGCAGCACGTTGACCGTTCCGAGGGCTTCCAATTCGCTTTGGGTGGGGACCTCTTGCAAGTCGCCAAGGTGTGCCACGGTAATGCCTTCGTAATCGAAGACATACAGGGTGTTGCGGGTTTCGTTCTTGGTCCGTTTGCCGCCTCCGGCAGTTTGCACAGCGGTGATAAAAACGCTGCCGATCTCAAATTCACCTGCGCCGTCGATAATGTGTTGAGTGCCTTTGACCACATCCATATTGGAGTGACCGGGCGCGTCATGGCTTACGGTAACAATATCTGCCTTGAGTTTAAGTGCGCTGTAGCCAACTGTCTTGGTATCAAATGGATCAGTCACTACAGTTGCGTAGTTTCGTTCTGTCAGTCTAAAACAAGAATGTCCATACCAGGTAATTTCCATGGTTTTAGTGCCTCCGAGTGGGATATTATACCCTACCGAAAAAACGGCATTGGGAGAATTATCTCGCTGATATAATCCCAGCCATGTCAAAATCTGGCACACTCCCCTATTTTGAAGCCTTATTCGCTGTGGTCGTTTGGGGCGCTTCTTTTATTGCCACCAAGATCGCTGTTGAGCAGATATCTCCCATTGCTGTGGTCTGGCTTCGTTTTGCCATGGGCATTCCCATTATTTTCTTTGCCGTCTTTACCCGCAAGCAATTTGCCTTTCCAAAAAACAGCGAGTGGCTATATTTTGCCTTGTTGGGTTTTCTGGGTATTTCCTTTCATCAATGGCTTCAATCCAACGGGTTGAAAACCGCACAAGCCACCACCACAGCATGGATCGTCGCCACCTCGCCCGCGTTCATTGCTGTTTTGGGCTGGCTCATTCTTAAAGAGAAGCTGAACGCCTTACAATCTTTTGGCATTGTGCTGGCTATGGCAGGCGTGCTGGTGGTGGTAAGCAAAGGTGATTTCTCCACCCTTACCATGGGGCAATTTGGCACAATAGGCGATTTTCTCATCCTCATCAGTGCGGTAAATTGGGCGGTCTTTTCCATCCTCTCACGGCGCGGACTTCGGGAGCACCCCTCTACCCGGCTGACGTTTTGGGTGATGACCATTGGCTGGCTCATCACCACTATCCCATTCCTCATTGAAGGAAGGTTTGTCGAATTCGCCCAACTCGATACGCGCGGCTGGTTCGCCATGTTGTTCCTGGGGGTTTTCACCACAGGACTGGCATATATTGCCTGGTTCGATGCGTTGGGACAACTTCCCGCCGCACAGACGGGCGCTTTTCTTTTTATCGAGCCGCCCGCCAGCATGGTGGTCGCCGCCCTTGTTCTCAAAGAAGCCGTTACCCTAACCGCAATTCTGGGCGGAATTATCATCATTTTCGGCATTTGGTTGGTCAATCGAAAATAAAAAGGAATTCAAATGAAAGCAAGAACCACACCAGACGCAAATATTGAAAAAACTGAAAAAGGTTACCTGTTGAAAATCCCTGCGGGGGATTCTTCGTCCTACCGTTTTGCACAGATCGACGATTATTTTGGTCTACCCCGCAGGAAGTTTCCGCATCATTCTTTAACTTTGAGCCTGCGAGCCAAAACCTCCAGCCTTAACCTCCCCGGAACATGGGGCTTCGGCTTGTGGAACGACCCCTTCGGCATGTCGCTGGGGTTTGGTGCAAATCGTTTTCGTCTGCCTACACTGCCCAATGCCGCATGGTTCTTTGGCGCATCAAAAGAAAATTACCTGTCATTTGGCGATAAACCCGCACAGGGCTTCCTCGCGCAGACCTTCCGCTCACCCGCATTCCATCCGTTGCTAATACCGGCAGGGTTGGTCTTTCCAATTTCACGCAAAACGACCCGAAAGCTGCTGGGCAAGGTCATCGCAGAAGATGCCACTACCCTGAGCATGGATGTCACCCAATGGCACAGCTACAAATTGGAATGGGATGAGAACCGCATCATTTGGTATGTAGACGAGGTTCAAGTCTTCGAATCACCCATCAGCCCAAAACCTCCCCTCGGCTTGGTCATCTGGATCGACAACCAGTACGCGGCATTTACACCGCAAGGAAAGATGTCCTACGGGGTTTTGGAAGGCAAAGAAGAATGGCTTGAAATCGAAGATTTAATAATGACTCAAAATTAGATCCCCAACTTCTTCGACTCATCCCAAAGCGCATCCATCTCTTCCAGCGTCATATCCGAAAGATTACGTCCCTGCGCTTTTGCATTTTTTTCAATATGGGCAAAGCGGCGTTTGAACTTCTGGTTCGCCTCGCGCAATGCCGCTTCCGCATCCACATCACGCCAGCGGGCTAAATTCACAAGCACAAAGAACAAGTCACCCAATTCTTCTTTTACCTGTTCGGCATTTTCAGCCGTTTTCACCTCTTCGATCTCCTCACGCACCTTATCCAGCACGTCTTCAATTTCGGGCCAATCGAAACCAACCCGCGCAGCGCGGTCCTGATATTCTTGCGCCTGGTTCAAAGCAGGCAGCGCCGAGGCAACGCCATCCAATATCCCTTTGTCTTCTTTATTTCCTTTTCGCTCTTTCTCTTTCAACTTCTCCCAATTTTGTAAAACGCCATCCACCCCGTCAAGTTCCAAATCGCCAAATACATGCGGGTGCCTTCGCACGATCTTGTCGTAAATACCTTTTGTCACGCCGGTAAAGTTAAACTCCGCATCCTGGTAAGCAATATACGAATTCAGAACGATTTGCAAAAGCAGGTCACCAAATTCTTCACGCATTCCTTCCACATCATCCGCATCCATCGCAGAGAGGGTCTCGTAGGATTCTTCGAGCAAGTGCTTACGCAAGGTTTGGTGCGTCTGCTCCTTATCCCACGGGCAGCCATCTGGCGCGCGCAAATGCGCCACAATCTCAGCAAAAGCCTCAAAGGAAGTACCCTCCCCCAACGACGGGACAAACAAAGAGATGGGATAAGACAAACCCACGCCTCCAACTTCGCCGAGGCTTGTTACCGTCACCCCAGCCATTCCCACCGCTGATACTTTGTGGCTATCCGCATAACCTGCAAGCAAAACAAATTTCACCTGCGCCAACATTTCAGCAGAATCGATGTTCAGAATCAAAGTGTCCACGTCTGGTGGTGTAGGAGGATAATGCCTCAGTGTAAATTCTGCCCCATTGAGCAGGGTCAGCTTTGAAGGCGGTGTGAGGCGCAGCGTCTCAAAAACGGTTTTGATTTGATTGAAGTCCATGGTACATCCTGTTGTTAAACGCGTAATCCGTAATTTGTAACTCGTAAAGTTTACGGATTACATATTACGGATTATCAATTGGGATAAACCCAGAAATTTCTAACGCTTGGTGTAGGTCGGAGCCTTGCGGGCTTTCTTGAGACCGGGCTTCTTGCGTTCCTTGATGCGGGCATCACGGGTAAGAAGACCTTTCTTGCGAAGCGCCGAAGTCCAATCCGCGTTCATGATCTGGAGGGCACGAGCCACACCGAGGCGAACAGCTTCGGTCTGACCAGTCACACCGCCGCCATTTACGAGGACGGTCACATCATACTTGGCAGCCGCTTCACCTACTGCACCAAAGGGACGCATGATGTCTTCCACATCGCCGAAGCGTGAGAAGAAAACCTTGCCTTCCTTTTCGTTGACGGTGAATTTGCCGCTGCCTGCGGTTAAGCGCACGCGGGCAGTGCTTTCTTTGCGGCGTCCGATACCTTCAAAATACTGTGCCATAATTTACTTTCCTTCTTAATCCAAAGCCTTGAGCTTCTGAGCGCCATGGGGGTGTTCAGCGCCGCCATAGATCTTCAAGCGTTTGAGCACGGCACGTCCCATACGGTTGTGCGGCAACATGCCCCACACCGCTTCGCGCAAAGCGCGGTCTGGGTATTGGGCGAGTTGGTCTCGCAGGGATATGCTCTTCAAACCACCAGGGTACCCTGAATGGTGATGATAGATCTTGGAAGTAAGGCGTGACTCTGTTTTGGTGCCGGTGACGCTCACGTTCTGAGCATTGACTACCACAACAAAGTCTCCCATTTCCACACCCGGGGTAAAGGTTGGTTTGTGCTTGCCAAGCAAAATGTGCGCAATGCGCGTGGCGAGACGCCCAAGATTTTTGTCTTGCGCATCTATGAGTACCCAGTCACGCTGAATTTCAGCGGCTTTCGGATAGTACGTCTTCTGTTGCACTTTCGTCTCTCCGTTTCTTTATTATCATTTCTGTGATCCATACTCGACTTCGATCAGGCTCAAGCCATGCGCGGGAGCCAGCCCGGCGGGGAGTTTCCCCTGCCCTCTCAGGGCAAGTTGGACATCCTTTACCGAACATCGACCCTGCGCAGCAGCGACCTGAACAAACACCAGTCTGCGTACCATTCGATACAGGAACGCATCTGCCCGGACTTGAAACTGCCACTCTCCATTTGGCTTTCGCTTCCACTCGGATCTTGTCACCGTGCGGGTCGTCGTCCCCTTTTCAGAGGTTGGTGACCCGAAGGCGGCAAAATCATGTGTGCCGAGTAAAGCTTCAGCCGTCTTATTAAGGGCTGCGGTATCCAGCCCCGATAAAAGTCGCCATGCAAATTTTTCGCGCAATGGGTTACGCATCGGTTCGCAAAACAACTTGTAGCGGTACGACCGGGAGACCGCATCAAAACGCGGATGAAATTCCGCGTGAACGGGTTTTATCTTTCTCACAGCCAGATCGGCAGGAAGTTTGGCATTAAGCGCCTGCAATAATTTTTCAGCCGGGTGAGACCATTTGTCAAAATCAAATGCTGCCACCTGCCCGTCTGCATGAACGCCGCTGTCAGTCCTGCCAGCCATGAGAACAGAGCTGCCTGTCCAACCGATGTGATGCAGGGCACCTTCCAACTCGCCCTGCACAGTCCGGGAGTTTGCCTGCCGCTGGCTGCCGTTAAACCCGGCACCATCGTAGGCAAGGATCACTTGGTAACGTGCCATTGTTCGAATGCAGAATTATAAATGCTGAAGACAGAATGTTATTTTATTCTGCGCTCTGCATTTTGCATTCGGCATTTACTTCTTACTCTTCCACCAACTCCAAGACCACCATTTCAGCGGCATCGCCAAGACGAGGTCCGAGTTTGGTAACACGAGTGTAACCACCATTGCGTGAAGCAAAGCGCGGGGCAATCTCATCAAACAAGCGTGTAATAATTTGGTTATCACCGAGCTTGGAGATGGCAACGCGGCGGGCATGAACTTTCTGATCCGCAGTCGCATCGGCGCTGTTCTTGGCAAGGGTAATGAGACGTTCAGCATCACCGCGGATGGCAGCAGCCTTCGCTTTGGTGGTCTGAATACGTTCGTGCGTAAAAAGTTGTTTGATCAGGTTGCGGCGCAGAGCAATACGCGAACTCTTGGTGCGCCCCAATTTGTAACCTGCTACTGAATGTCGCATTTCTTAATTCTCCGAAGGTTGATCTTTCATGAAACCCTTTTCGCGCATTTTGTCGCGAAGTTCATCGAGGCTCTTTTCACCAAAGTTACGGATGGACATTACCGCTGATTCTCCCTTTTCGAGGAGTTCCAACACGTCACCTACTGTAGTGATACCAGTGCGTTTTAATGAGTTGAAAACGCGCACTGAGAGGTCGAGGGCTTCAACCGGCGTTTCCGCCAATTCACTGCTCAAACGGCTGCCAGTCACCTCGCGCTCCACTGCCACTGTCAGCATTTCTTCATTGATACCGGCAATGTAACGCAGGTGGTCAATGAGAATGCGGGCAGAAGAACTAAGGGCACGTTCAGGAGAAACGGAGCCATCTGTCCAGATTTCTAAAATTAATTTGTCATAATTTGTACTCTGTCCAACACGGGCAGAGGCAACTTCCCAATTTACGCGTTTCACCGGGCTGAAGATCGCATCGACAGGAATTTCACCGATAGGCATGTGCCCGGAACGTTCGTTGGATGGCGAATAACCACGCCCACGCTCAACGACAAATTCAACATCGAGTTTGGTCTTGGGGTTATCTACGGTAAAGAGATACGCATCGGGGTTGACAATTTCGATCTCTGCCGGGGTAATAATGTCCGCCGCAGTGACCGTGCCCTCGCCGCGCACTTCGAGGTGCATACGAGCGCTATCCACACCGTCCATTTTGATGCGAATCTGTTTTATCTGAAGCATCACCTGGATAACGTCTTCACGAACGCCAGGAATGTCGCTAAATTCATGCAGCACGTCAGCAAAGCGTACCGAAGTGATGGCTGTACCTTCTAAAGAAGAAAGTAGGATACGCCTCAAAGCGTTTCCAAGCGTCACACCGTAACCGCCTTCAAGCGGGCTGATGACAAATTTGCCGTAGTTTCGAGCTTCTGCTTCGCGCTCGATCTTGGGCATAACCATATTTGATATGATACCCGTCACAGTTCACCTTTCCCTTTGATTCATGCCCCGGGTCGTGAACCCTTTCAAGGTCCAGACCCGAAGCGGTAGGAGGATTAGCGTCGGGAGTAGTATTCGACGATCAACTGTTCGTCGAGACTTCCGTCAATTTCGGCGCGTTCCGGCATACGAGCGACAGAACCGCTCATCCCGTTCAGATCACGACTGAGCCAGGCGGGGGCATTACGCTTTTCGGCAAATGCACCCAATTCCTTGAAGTAGGTAAGTTTCCCTGAGCCTTCGCGGACGGCAATCACGTCCCCATCGGAAAGAAGCATCGAGGGAACGTCGGTGCGGCGTCCATTCACTGTGAAGTGTCCATGGGTAACCAATACGCGGGCTTGCGCACGGCTGGAAGCAAAACCAAGGCGGAAGACAACATTATCAAGGCGGGACTCAAGGATTTGAAGCAGGTTCAAACCGGTAAGACCGCGACGGGTAATTGCCGTATCGTAATAACGACGGAATTGGCGTTCGAGCACACCGTAAATACGACGAGCCTTTTGTTTGGCACGTAACTGACGGGCAAAGTCGGACGCGCGCCCAGTGGAACCGGGGTTGCCGCGACCGGCGGTTTTGCCGTGCTGACCCGGCGCAAAACTGCGGCGGTCGAATGCACATTTAGGAGTAAAACAGCGCTCGCCTTTGAGGTAAAGTTTTTCGCCCTCACGACGGCAAAGTTTACAAACCGGACTTAAAGATTTAGCCATAAATAAACAACCTCACTTACACGCGTCTTCGTTTTGGCGGACGGCAACCATTGTGCGGCACGGGGGTAATATCCGCGATCAACAACACCTTCAAACCCATCGCCTGAACGGCGCGGATGGCATTCTCACGTCCGGGACCAGGTCCCTTGACGTAGAGTTCCACTTCTTGAAGACCCTGTTGCTGGGCGGTTTTAATAGCCTGTTCGGCAGCAAGGCGTGCCGCAAAAGGTGTGCTTTTGCGGGAACCCTTGAAGCCAGCAGAACCGGCAGATCCCCAAGAAATGGTATTGCCTTCGGTATCGGTAACGGTGACAATCGTATTATTGAAGGAAGCGAAGATATGAACCTGTCCGCGAGACAGGGAGCGCTTCCCTTTTTTCGCGCCGGATGACCGGCGGGTGGAACGTACACTCTGAGCCATTTTCTATAACCTTTCGGACAGGATTACTTCTTCGCGCCACGGCGACGACCACGACCGGCCACCGTCTTCTTGGTGCCCTTGCGGGTGCGTGAGTTCGTCTTAGTGCGCTGACCACGAACAGGCAGGTTGCGGCGATGGCGCAAACCGCGATACGAGCCGATTTCGATCAAACGCTTGATGTTCATCTGAACTTCGCGGCGTAAATCACCTTCCACTTTATAGTGTTTGGAGATGTATTCGCGAATGGCGGAAACTTCTGCTTCCGTCAAATCTTTGATGCGTGTGTCAGGATTGACTTTGGTCTCTGCCAAAATTTGCTTGGCGCGAGTGGGGCCGATACCAAACAGGTAGGTCAGACCCACTTCTGTCCGCTTATTGCGGGGAAGATCAACACCTTCGATTCTTGCCATGGTTCAACTACCCTTGTCTCTGTTTGTGTTTAGGATTTTCGCAAATGATGTAAACAATACCCTTGCGCCGAATAATACGGCACTTGGAGCAGCGCTTGCGAATGGAGGGTGATACTTTCATGAAATTCTCCTTGCATTGTGCTGAATTCAGCACAGCCAAAGTTCTGATTATACTGTTCGTTTCCGAATTCGTCCATATTTTCACGGGTTTCTGCGGGTCATAAGACAGTCAGGATTAGAGGTTCTCCTTCGGTAACGGCAATTGTATGTTCAAAATGCGCCGTCAACGACCCGTCTGCAGAAACTACCGTCCATTTATCCGGCAGGACGCGTGTTTCGTACGTCCCGACAAGTACCATAGGTTCGAGGGCAATGGTCATCCCCGGTTTGAGAAGGAGACCGGTTCCTGCGGTGCCGTAGTTTGGCACCTGAGGACCTTCGTGCATATCCCTCCCGACACCGTGTCCGGTGTACTCTTGGGTGACATGCAAGCCATGGCTTTCCACATATTTTTGTATCGCCGCTGAGACGTCGCCTGTACGTTTGCCCTTGCGCATTTGCGCTATGCCAGCGTACAAAGCCGCTTCAGTGACATCAAGCAGGGTTTGAGCCTCTTGAGAGACCTGCCCCACCCCAGCCGAAAAAGCCGAATCTGCTACATAGCCTTGGTACACCGTGCCGCAGTCGATCGAAACAATGTCGCCGTCCTTAAGCTTACGCATCAGGTTGGGGATTCCATGAACCATTTCGTCATTGATGCTGACGGTAATGGATGCTGGAAACGGCGGGTGTCCGTAGCCTTTGAATGGCGATACACATCCGTGTGACTTCAACACTTCCTCAGCAGCCGCGTTGAGTTCTGCTGTCGTCACACCTGGTTGTAAAAGTTCTTTCACGCGCGCGTGAACGCTTGCATTGATACGCCCTGCTTCGCGCATGAACTTGATCTCAGCAGGAGTTTTAAGATTGATCCGGCGTTCGTGAAACATTAATTGACTTAACCTTGTCGTACACAGGGCATAAAGCCCTGATCATGCGTATTTTATCTTTTCAAAGCACCCAACAACACTTTGGTTACACTTTCAACAGATTGGGTGCCGTCGATCTCAATCAACTTGCCAGCCTTGCGATAGTAATCCACCAAGGGCATGGTCTGCTCAAGATAAACGCGGATCCGTTTGGTGACGGTTTCCACTTTGTCGTCGTCGCGCTGGTAAATTTCAGACCCATCCACATCGCATAAACCAGCCTGTTTTGGCGGATTGAACTTCTCGTGATAGATGTGTCCTTGTGCGCGGCAGGTCCAACGCCCACCGGTGCGTTCCACCAGGATCGTTTCGGCGGCGGTGATATATGGAACTGCGTCTACTGAGCCTCTAAATTCCTTGAGCATCACTTCGAGCGCATCTGCCTGAGCCGGAGTGCGGGGAAAACCGTCGAGAATTGCACCTGCTTCACAGTCTGGTCGGGAGAGGCGATCTCGGATCATGGCTATGGTTACATCATCAGGAACCAGTTCGCCTTTATCCATGTAAGATTTGGCAAGTTTTCCAAGTTCCGTTTGATTCTTCAAGTTTTCGCGGAAGAGGTCTCCCGACGAAATGTGGGCAAGTTTCTTCGACTCGGAAAGTATGCGAGCTTGGGTTCCTTTGCCAACACCTGGAGGACCCAGCAGGACAATATAGGTTGCCATTATTCTCCTCTATCGGACGAGCAATGAATCCTGATAGCCGTGAAGCTTGAGCTCTGCATCGATGTTCTGGAAGGTGTCACGGACGACACCTACCACAATGAGCAAGCCGGAAGATGTGATGAGGAAGATGCCGGTGTTACTGGCGGCGGCAATTCCCAATGTTGAAAGTAATAAACCTAAGAGAAATGGCATGATGGCAACCAAACCGAGAAATACCGCCCCTACCAGGGTAATTCGGCTTTGAACAGTGCTGAGATATTTCTGGGTTGGGGCACCAGTTAATACGCCAGGAACACTTGCGCCAACTTTTTTGAGGTTATCACCATAATTCTGCTGGTCAAACAATACAGTTGTGTAGAAGAAAGTAAAGACAACAACCATCAAGAAGTAGATTGACCAGTATCCCCAATTGCTCGTTCCTGTAGCGCCGAAGAAGTTCTGAACACCGAGGAAGAATTCTGCAACTGCGGCGTTTTCACTTTGGGTGAAGTAGCTGGCAATAATCGCCGGGAACTGCAAAATGGCGCTGGCAAAGATGAGCGGGATCATGCCTGCGAGGTTGACCATAAGGGGCAACGTGCCTTTAACCGGCATGGACATGCGATTACCAACGCGACGACCCGGGTACATAACCGGCACATTGCGGCGTCCTTGTTGGACATACACAATGGCGAGAACGGTCAAAACGATGATAATGATGGTAAGGATCAGCATAACCCAGCGGGAGTTTTCATCTGCCAGAAGTGAGGCAAAGTTGGCAGGGATTCGTGACACAATACCCGCGAAGATGACGAGGGAGAGACCCTGTCCGCGAATACCATATTCGGAGATCAACTCACCCAGCCAAATGGCAAACATGGTACCAGCGGTCATGGCGATCAAAACAGACCATGAAGACAGAATACTGTCACCGCTAAACAAACCAAAAGGCAAAATAGGTTGCCCTACTGCTTGAATGGAAAGTGAGTTAAAGATGTTGATCTGACCCACTGCTGAAAGAGCAGCCATGGGAACAGCCAAATAATACGTCCACTTTTCTTGGAAGCGGCGCCCTTCGCGGGGGTCGTCCTGGATACGTTGCTGAAGCGCGGGGATGATTGGGATCAACAGTTGGATGATGATCTGAGCGGTAATGTAAGGGTACACGCCCATTGAAAGCAATGAGAAATTGGAGACCGTACCACCGGACAGCAAATCGAGGAAGCCAAGAAATCCGCCTGAGCCGGACGAAGATTGCCGGAAGATGGTAAGGACATCATGATCCACACCGGGAGCCGGGATATTCGCAGCAAGGCGATAGAGCACCAACAATCCGAAGGTGATCAATAACTTACGGCGAATATCTTCCGATTTCCAAAGGTAGTGCCAGCCTGAAAAGGTGGTCTTCATGTAGCGTTTCCTTTTATTCCTGTGCGATCAGTTCTACTGAGCCGCCAGCCTTTTCTATTTTGGCTTTGGCACCAGCGCTGACGCGATGAACGCGGACTTTGAGGGCAACGCTCATTTCGCCGCGCCCCAGAACAACAATAGGATTACGGGTATCACGCAGGAGGTGCGCTTCCGCAAGGGTTTCGGGGGAAACTTCCGCATTTGCCTTGAAGGCATCGGAAAGTTGGTCGAGGTTCACTTCGTTGTATTCAACCTGGTGAGGCGGGGTAAACCCTTCACCACGCATGAATGGTAAGCGGCGATAGAATGGCAAGTTACCACCCTGACGATACAGGTGACCGCCTTCGCCAGAACGAGCGCCTGCGCCCTTTGTACCGCGACCGGCGGTTTTACCCTGTCCGGCTGAAATACCGCGTCCAACGCGTTTTCGGTTCTTTTTAGACCCAGGATTGGGTACAAGATCGTGTAGTTTCATGTTCAACCTACTCTTCAATCTTGATCAAATGAATGATCTTGTTCAACATACCACGCAATGCGGGGGTATCTTTGTGTTCAACGGTTTGGTGCATTCTGCGCAGACCAAGCGCTTTGACTGTCGCCTTCTGGTCTTTGGTGTAACCAATGGCGCTTCGCACCAAGGTTACGCGAATGCTTTTACCGGTTGTTTCTTTCTTAGGCATGCTGCTTCCTCCGTTCCCAGAATGGGAGTAATTCTTCAGCGCGTTTGCCACGACGGGCGGCTTCATTTGCGGGTGAACGGAGTCCATCCAGCGCATCAAAAGTTGCCATTACCACATTGAGGACATTTGCGCTTCCCATAGATTTGGTCAGGATGTCGCGCACACCAGCTAATTCCAACACCGCACGTACGCCACCTGCGGCAATAACGCCGGTACCAGCTGATGCAGGCTTGAGGAATACGCGAGCACCGGCAACTTTACCAAGCGACTCGTGTGGAATGGTCGTTCCAGAGATGTTGACAGTGCGGAGGTTTTTACGGGCGCGTTCAGAGGCTTTACGCATCGCATCGGGGACGGCGTTGGCTTTGCCAACACCCATACCGATATTGCCCTTCTTGTCACCCACAACCACGGTTACGCGGAAGCGGAAGCGGCGACCACCCTTCACCACTTTGGCAACACGGGCAATTTCGATTACGCGTTCCTCGAAGGCATCCTGCTCATACTGTTTATCAAATTGATTTTCTGCCATATCTTTCTCCAATACTCCGCGCTAGAACTGCAGTCCGCCTTCACGGGCGCCATCAGCCAGGGCTTTAACACGCCCGGTATAACGGAAACCGCCACGATCAAAAACAACCGAGGAGATTCCCTTCGACTTTGCGCGCTCGGCAATGGCTTGACCAATGGCTTTTGCCTGTTCGGTCTTCTTCATGCCTTTAACCTTCTCACGCAGTTCTTTGTCAACGGTGGAGGCGGAACAAAGAGTGTTCCCATCCATATCGTCAATAATTTGGGCATAAATACCCGTGAGGCTCTTGTAAACGTTCAAGCGGGGACGTTCGGGGCTGCCGAACAATTGCTTGCGAACGCGCGCGTGACGACGAACACGAGCAAGAGCACGATTCTTGTTAGCCATGGGTTATTTGGCTCCCTTTCCGGCCTTACCGGCTTTACGGCGGACTTTTTCGCCGAGATAGCGGAGACCTTTACCGTGATAGGGTTCAGGCGGGCGAACCTTACGAATGTTGGCAGCCACCTGCCCCACTAATTCCTTGTCGAAGCCCTGCACCTTAATCTGGCGGGTCTTCGCGTCTGTTTCAAAAGTGACGCCAGCAGGCGGTTCGATCTTGACTGGGTGGGAGTAGCCGACAAACAAAGTCAGGTTCTTTCCTTCCATTTCAGCACGATAGCCGACGCCTTCTACTTCAAGAATAACTTCAAATCCCTTGCTTACGCCATGAATCATGTTGGCGAGCACGGCGCGGGTGGTTCCATGAAGGGCTCGTTCTTCGGAGTTATCCGAATTGCGGGCAATCTTCAACTGGTTGTCTTCCATCTTGATATCGATCAAGCTGGAGAAAACACGGGAAAGTTCGCCCTTCGGTCCCTTTACACGGACCTTGGAGCCGTTCAACTCCACCTGCACGCCGCTGGGAATGTCTACTGGTAAACGACCAATGCGAGACACAATAAACCTCCTACCAAACCTTGCAGATGATCTCGCCGCCCACGCCCAATTGTCGGGCACGAACGCCGGTCATGACACCTTTGGGGGTCGAGAGAATGGCAACGCCAATACCCGAAAGAACCCAGGGGATGTCGGTTTTCTTGGTGTAAATGCGGCGACCGGGCTTGCTAACGCGCTCTAATCCGGAGATAACAGCGCGACGTTGGCGGCGTTCACCTACATATTTGATCTTCACACGCAAAACTTTCTGCGCTTCAGTTTCACCATCGACCACTTCAAAACTATCAAGGAAACCTTCTTCCTTGAGGATTTTTGCGATCTCAAGTTTTATCTTTGAACTCGGCATCGCAACCTGTGCATGGCCAGCCATGACGGCGTTGCGGATGCGGGTCAACATATCGGCAATTGGATCAGTGAATGACATAATTTACCTCCAACCCGGCTTTACCAGGACGCCTTCACGACGCCAGGGATTTGTCCCTTCAACGCCAATTCGCGGAAACAAATGCGGCACAAGCCGAAGCGGCGGATGTATCCGCGCGGGCGACCACAACGCTGGCAGCGATTGCGGACCTGCACTGCATGGCGGCGGCGCTGTTCACGATATTGCATACATTTCTTTGCCATATCTTACGCTTCCTTCTTGCCGCTGAACGGCATTCCGAGCTGTCTTAACAAAGCGCGGGCTTCTTCATCATTCTGGGCGGTGGTCACGATTGTGATCTCCATCCCGCGCAGTTTATCGATCTTGTCATACTCAATTTCAGGAAAGACTAATTGGTCTTTGAGCCCCAGCGTATAATTTCCACGTCCGTCAAAGGCATTGGAAGAAATACCACGAAAATCGCGAACACGCGGCAGAGCGATATTTACAAGGCGATCAAAAAACGCCCACATACGCGGACCACGAAGGGTCACTTTGGTGCCGATTAACCGTCCTTCACGCAACTTAAAGTTCGCAATACTTTTGCGAGCCTTTGTTTGCACTGGTTTTTGAGCGGCAATAAGGGTTAGATCGCCTACGGCAGCTTCAAGCGCCTTGGGATTATCCAATGCTTCGCCAAGACCAATATTGACAACGATCTTTTCCAGTCGGGGCACCTGCATTACATTTTTGAAACCGAACGATTTCAGCAAAGCGGGTGCAACTTCCTTGTTATAGAGTTCCTGCATTCTGTTCATTTTTATATCGCTCCAGTACCTAGTCGATCGCGGCTTTGCAATTCTTGCAAACGCGATGAGCGCCTTCATCGTCACGTTGAACAGCAACACGGGTGGGTTCGCCGCACTTCGGGCAGACAAGCATCACATTGGAAATATCCAATGGGGCTTCAAATTGGACACGACCCGGGTTCATCTGGCGATTGCCTGCTTGAACCTGTTTCTGGTGCTTCGTACGGATATTGACACCCTGAACCACCACACGACGCTTTTCGATCATTACATTAATGACCTCACCGCGCTTGCCCTTGTCTTCGAGACGGCCGCTGATCACTTCGACGGTATCACCTTTTCGAATTTTGACTTTCATTCTCAGCTCCTACAACACTTCCGGGGCAAGCGACACAATCTTCATGTAACCCTTGTCGCGCAATTCGCGTGCGACAGGTCCGAAGATACGTGTGCCCCTCGGGTTTTCGCCATCCGCATCCAGGATAACTGCAGCGTTATCATCAAAACGAATGTACGAGCCGTCTTCGCGGCGCCATTCTTTGGTGCAGCGTACAATTACGGCTTTCACAACTTCACTCTTCTTTACAGAACCCTGCGGGGCAGCTGACTTAACTGTCGCTACAACCACATCTCCAATGGAACCGTACTTACGCTTGGAACCACCCATTACATGGATGACAAGAAGTTCGCGGGCACCTGTATTATCAGCAACCTTGATTCTAGATTCCTGCTGGATCATGGTCTATTCTCCTACGCCTTGATCAGCGGTGCGGACTTCACGCTTCACGACGGATTCAACCGCCCAGCGCTTATCGCGGGACAACGGGCGAGACTCGACTATGCGAACTTCATCGCCTATCTGGCAACCAATCTCATCATGAGCTTTCACGCGCATACTGGAGAACACCACCTTCTTATAAAGGGGATGTCGATACTTGCGGGTAATCTCTACGACGACCGTTTTGGTCATTTTGTTGCTGGTCACGACACCAGTCATACGACGGCGATTGTTCATTTTTCACCTTCTACTGCGACAGTCTTGAGCATTTCCGCCAAGATGGTCTCCATGCGGGCAATATCCTTACGGAGAACGTTCAGGTGGCTCGTATCGGTCAACTGACCGGTCACCTGTTGGAAGCGCAGCTTCATTAATTCATCACGCGCGTCTGAAATCTTGGAACGGATTTCTTCCGGCGCCAACTTGCGAATATCTGCGGATTTCATGGCTTTCATGGTTTATTCTCCTCCTGTGTGGCGTGCCACAACCTTGGTTTTGATGGAGAATTTGTACTGGGCAGCACGTAAGGCAGCAATGGCAATATCAGCAGATAAGCCAGCTACTTCAAACATAATACGCCCAGGCTTCACCACAGCCACATAGTATTCCACATTGCCCTTACCGGAACCCATACGAGTCTCGGGGGGTTTGTGAGTGAACGGCTTCGCAGGGAAAATACGGATCCAGATCTTACCGCGGCGTTTCATTTCGCGGACGATTGAACGGCGAGCAGCTTCGATCTGGCGGGCTGTAATCCAACCCGGTTCAAGCGCTTGCAGGCCGAATTCGCCGAAAGCAACTTCTGCGCCGCGGAGAGCTTTACCTCTCATGCGTCCACGCATCTGCTTGCGCCACTTTACACGTTTAGGCATCAACATAGCAATAACCTCAATTCAAGCGACGCAGCGATTACTCGCTGACGTACACGCCTTCCGTCGCTTCGGTTTTTTCTTCAACTTCAGGTTTCGCCTCACCTTTATAGATCCAAACCTTGACGCCAATCTGACCATAAGTGGTCAAGGCTTCATCGGTGGCGAAATCAAGATTTGCGCGCAGAGTCTGCAAAGGAACACGTCCTTCACGCAGCCAAACATCGCGAGACATTTCAGCGCCGCCCAAGCGTCCGCCGCATAGGATTTTGATTCCTTCAGCGCCCTGCTTCATGGCTTGCTGAATCGCGCGTTTCATGGCGCGGCGATAAGCAATACGGCGTTCAAGCTGGTCAGCAATATTTCTGGCAACCAGTTTTGCGTCGAGGTCAGGGTTGGAGATTTCCTTGATGTCCAAATCGATCTTCTTGCCTACCAGCGCTTCGAGTGCGGCGCGAATCTTCTTCACACCTTCACCTTTACGTCCGATCAAAATACCTGGCTTGGCAGTGTGAATAGCGATACGAACTTTTCCAGGAGTGCGTTCTACATCAATGCGAGAGATTCCGGCTTTGCTATCGCGGATCGAATCCGGAAGTTCCTTGCGCAATTGACGAACCTTTTCATTCGCAGCAGCGCCACCCTTGGAGAGCTTACCCAGCAACAAATTACGAATGGCAAGATCTTGATGAAGTTGTTGGCGGTATGTGCTTCCCTCAGCAAACCAACGACCGCCCCAAGGCTGGTTGATTCCGAGACGAAAACCAACGGGATGTACTTTTCTACCCATATGTTATCTCCTATGCCCCGCGCTCGCGCAAAATGACCGTAACATGAGAACTGCGACGCAAAAGTGGCTTGAAACGACCGCGAGCACCGAAGCGACGCCACTTACGAGTCGGAGCTTCATCAGCGGTAATTTTGGCAACGAATAAATCATCGCGACTTACGCCAAAGTTCTCTTCAGCATTCGCAACAGCGGATGCCACCAATTTGTAAACAGGACCTGCGGCGCGCTTATTCACAAACTTGAGTATCTCCAACGCTTCATTCGCGCTTTTGCCGCGAACTACATCAATAACAGCGCGAACCTTCTGGGCAGATTGCGGGAGAAAACGAACGTGAGCTTGAATATCTGTCATGTTCCTCTCCTTTACGCAGCCTTCTCAGAGGCTTGATGTCCGCGGAACGTGCGTGTCGGGGCGAACTCGCCTAAACGATGACCAACCATGTTTTCCGTAATATAGATCGGGACATGGCGGCGTCCATCGTGAACCGCGATCGTGTGTCCCACCATTTGGGGGAAGATCACAGAGGCACGGCTCCAGGTGCGAACCACCTTCTTCTCTTTTTTCTGATTCATGGACTCGATACGCTTGAGCAGTTTCGGCTCAATGTAAGGACCCTTTTTCAATGATCTTGACATATCTGCTTACCTCATCTACTAGCGGTTCGTCTTGCTGCGACGACGCACAATGTACTGATCCGTCTTCTTATTAAGGCGGGTCTTCTTACCCAGGGTAGGCTTACCCCAGGGAGACTTCGGACCGGGAAGACCTATCGGCTGACGGCCTTCACCACCACCATGTGGATGGTCGCGGGGGCTCATGGCTGTACCACGAACCGTCGGGCGGATGCCAAGGTGGCGCTTGCGACCGGCTTTACCAAGTTTGACATTGCCGTGGTCGAGATTTCCAACCTGTCCAATCGTTGCGTAGCAAACCTGGTGGATGAGACGAACTTCCCCGGAAGGCATACGAATCTGGGCAAAATCGCCTTCTTTGGCTAGCAATTGGGCTGCACCTCCAGCTGAACGGACAAGCTGCCCGCCTTTGCCTGGCTTCATCTCGATATTGTGGATCATCGTACCAACGGGGATGTTGCTGATCGGCAACGCATTCCCAGAACGAATCTCCGCATTAGGACCAGACATAACGGTATCGCCAACTTTCAAATCTACAGGAGAGACGATATAACGTTTCTCGCCATCTGCATAATGCAGGAGGGCAAGGCGTGCGGTACGATTGGGGTCATATTCGATTCCAGCAACCTTTGCAGGAATTCCAAATTTTTCGCGCTTGAAATCTACAATACGGATGTAACGGCGTGCGCCACCACCACGATGTCGAACGGTCACACGTCCATAGGCGTTACGTCCACCACTGCGCTTCTTGATAACAAGCAGGGAACGTTCCGGGGTGGACTTGGTGATTTCCTCAAACGTATAACCGGTCATATCACGCATACCGGGGGTAATTGGTTTGTACTTCTTAACTGCCATTATTGCACCCCTTCAAATATCTCGAGGGGTTTACTTCCCTCGGCAAGGGTAATAATCGCCTTCTTGAAGGCAGCGCGGCGCACCACCAAACGGCGGGAGCGACCGCGTCGACCGCGCTTCGCAGGGGCGTTAACAATATTTACGCGCGCCACGGTAACTTCGAAAAGTGTTTCCAAGGCATCTTTCACAACAGTACGGGTCGCATCATTTCGAACTACAAAAACATATTGACCCTTGCTGGATTGTCTATTGGATTTTTCAGTCACCAACGGGCGGACGATGACACTATAAAGGTCTGTCATGTCTCTCTCCTATCCTAAGTGAGCAACCAGAGCATCAATTGTGGTGACAGGCAAAACAACCTTGTCAAAATTCATGATGTCGCGCACATTCAGGTAGCTGGCGAGGAGCACTTTGGCATTGTCGAGATTGCTTGTGCTGCGCATCACCACATCATAATTCTGGTCTTTGACCGGCATCAACACTAATACAGTGGAGGTGCCAACCAAATTACCCAGGGTTTCAGCCACCAATTTTGTTTTGGGTTCCGCAATGTTGAGATCATCCACAACAACAATGGATAACTCAGAAGCCTTTGCAGATAAAGCCGAGCGGAGAGCCGCCAAACGCATCTTTTTAGGCATCCGAAGTTCATAACTGCGTGGATGCGGTGTATGAATACGACCGCCGCCAACCCACTGAGCGGCACGCCTCGATCCCTGACGGGCACGACCGGTTCCCTTCTGCTTCCAGGGTTTGCGTCCACCGCCGCGAACTTCACTGCGGACTTTGGTGTCATGCGTACCCAAACGGGCGTTTGCCATCTGACGAACATACGCCTGATGCATCAGGTCTACATTTACAGGGGCTTCAAAAAGTTTCGCGGGAAGTTCAATCTCACGAACTTTTTTGCCCTTCATATCAAGAACATCTACTTTCATGGTATTCTCGCTCCGATTTCCTGCGCGCTATTGCTTGCGCGACTCCTTGATCATGACGAGGCTCCCCTTGCCACCGGGAACAGCGCCGTTGATGGCAATCAGATTTCGTTCCGGATCCACCATGACGACTTTGATGTTCTGCGCAGTGACACGATCCACGCCCATATGACCAGCTCCACGAGCGCCTTTGTATACACGCCCCGGTGTAGTACCGGAACCTCGAGAACCAGGCGCACGATTTCGGTCTGAAGTACCGTGTGTGGCATTCATACCGTGGAAGTGGTAGCGCTTCACACCACCGGCAAAACCCTTACCTTTGCTAATGCCAACTACATCCACACGTTCACCAACGGCAAAAGCGTCGCTGACTGAAACTTTGTCACCGACTTTCAAACCATGGTCTTTGGCACGGAATTCGCGGAGGAAACGCAGAGGGGGTAGCTCATTGGCTTTCAAATGCCCGACCTGTCCCTGAGTAAGACGTTTGGGATTTGATTCACCATAACCCAGTTGTACTGCCGAATAACCTTCTTTTTCTGGCAAGCGAACTTGGGTAACAAAACAAGGCCCAGCCTCGATGAGGGTCACCGCATAAGCGACGCCTTTTTCATCGAAGATCTGGGTCATGCCGATCTTTCGACCTATAAGCCCTTTTAACATGCTATATATTCTCCTTTATAAGATATTGACGAGACTGCCAGTTGGGGCAACAACCGCATCATCTCCGTGCGGCACAGTCAGCAGATTTGCGAGGCGAACTCTTTGTTCACGCACAAATCAACTCTTGCGCCGTCTCTAACAATCATCATTCGGGATAATATTATCCCGAATGATGGGTTATTCTATAAATTTAGATCTTAATTTCAATGTCAACGCCTGCAGGGAGGTTTAAGCGCATCAACATATCTATTGTTTTCGAATCCGGATCCAAAACATCAATCAATCGATTGTGGGTTCGAATTTCAAAATGCTCATGGGAATCCTTGTCAATGAAGGAAGAGCGTCGTATTGTATAGCGTTCTTTCTTACTTGGCAAGGGTACGGGACCAACCACATGGGCACCTGTGCGCTCAGCCGTTTCGACAATCCGCTTGGCGGATTGGTCAAGAACACGATGGTCATATGCCTTAAGACGGATACGAATTTTTTGTTTAGCCATTCTCTTCTGC
>JACKAW010000003.1 GCA_020634885.1 Anaerolineales bacterium | reverse complement strand
AAAGACCAACCACGCGAAAAACTTTGCATACAACACGCTCCTTGTTAAAGTTATAAGTCCATTATAGCAAACTCGCCAAATTGGTAATTCATCATTTTTTGTTGGCATGTATAATCGGGCAATTCCAACCCAAATAGGAAGTGCTGATGCGAAATAAGTTATTTATCCTGTTGATCGCCGCTGTGCTGTTTCTTTCTGCCTGTAGCTCAACGCCGACGGTCGCGCCCATGCCCACCTTGGACCCAATTGCCAAACAGGGGCAGGCAGTGTTCAACGCCCGCTGTGCCACCTGTCATGCTCTTGTGCCCGATACCATTATTATTGGACCATCCCTGTACGGCATTGCCACCCGCGCCGAAACCCGCGTGGAAGGACAGACCGCCGAAGAATACATTACCATGTCCATTCTACGCCCGGGTGATTATGTGGTGGAAGGTTTCAACAACGTCATGATTACGAATCTCGCCAAGGAGATCACCAGCGAAGAGATGAATTCTCTGGTTGCTTTTTTGCTCACTTTGAAATAACCTGCGAACCATGCAGGCAATAACTGAATACAGAGGAGAATGTATGAAAGTTTGGATCAAACGTATATTTACAGGGTTGGGAATTTTACTGCTGGTTGGGGTTGTGTATGCGGCATTTGCGCCCATCCCACAAGACGAAGTATTGCCCGAAGAAAAATGGGGGGCGGGTTCCAGTAGTGTAGAGCCTGCCTGGAGTGGACTCCAACGTGACTTTCCTGCGACCAACGAAACAGCCGATAACCCAATCTCACCTGAAAAAGTGGAATTGGGTCGCCTCCTTTTCTTTGACCCAGTCCTGTCTCAGAACAATGACATGTCCTGCGCCTCATGCCATCACCCTGACCTCGGCTTCACCGATGGCGCCGCCCTTGCCATTGGCGCAGACGGTAAGGCATTGAATCGCAGTGCCATGAGCTTGTGGAATGTAGCGTATAACACCAATTTCTTCTGGGACGGGCGTGCTGCCACTCTTGAAGAACAGATGGTCACCCCGATCACCAGTAAGGATGAAATGGGCGGTGACCCCGATGAGATTGTCGCTGAGTTAAACGCCATTCCAGAATATGTAGACCTGTTTGAGAAAGCCTTTGGCGCTGGCGATGCCGTGACCTTTGAGAATGTGCAGGCTGCCATCTCAGCATTTGAACGCTCCCTGGTTACCAATAACGCTCCCTTCGACCGTTACGCTGCCGGAGATGTGGATGCCCTCACGCCTGCCCAACGTCGTGGACTTGCCCTCTTCCGCTCGGCGGCAACCCGTTGTTTTGAATGTCACTCTGCCCCCACCTTTGCCGATGAATCTTTCTCGGTTACGGGTGTGCCCGATTTGCCCGGTCAACCGCATGATGCGGGGCGTATGGAAATTGAAGCCTCCAGTTTGGATGGCGCTTTTAAGGCGCCCACGCTTCGTAATATCGCTTTAACCGCCCCGTATATGCACAATGGCGCTTTTAATACGCTTGAAGAAGTGGTGGATTTTTACGCCCAAGGCGGCGGACGCGATGCCGGTGTGGAGAATGTGGATATTCACGTTCTCGGCTTTGATATGACGGAGCAGGAAAAATCGGATTTGGTCGCTTTTCTTTATGCGTTGACCGATGAAAACAATTTGCCTGAAATCCCTGCTTCGGTTCCTTCAGGATATGCCGTGGTGGAAAGCCTGGGCGAGACGCCCGCGCGTCAAGCCGTCAGCGAGGTGAATGCCACAGAAACTGAATCCGCTTCAACGTCTACGCATGAGCCGGTGACGCTGCGTGTGGGGCCTGGTCAGACCATTCAGGAAGTTGTTGATCAAGCCCTGCCCGGTGATACCATCGAAGTTCCCTATGCCATTTACAAGGAACACGTCATCATTGATGTGAGCGATATTAAATTCTTTGGTATTCCAAACGAAGCGGGTGAGTGGCCCATCATCGAAGGGCAGGGTACAGGTTCAGATGGTGTCATCGCTTCGGGTAATAATTTTGAGATGGCATACTTCCAGGTGAAGAACTTTACGAGCAACGGCGTGTTGGTGGAAGGTTCCACCGGCGTGTACCTGCATGATATGTACATTGAGAATACAGGTGTGTACGGTGTGTACCCTGTTCGCTGTACCGATGTGTTGATCGAGCGCATTGAAGGCACCTTGATGAACGATGCCGCCATCTATGCGGGTAAATCGAAAGATGTGGTCATCCGCGATACGCTGACGTACGGCAACGTGATCGGCATTGAGTTGGAAAATACGGTGAATGGCGAAGTGTATAACAACTATGCCCACGATAACACCATCGGTATTTTCATTGACTTGTTGCCCCAACTGCCTTCCAAGGTTTCGTTGAATACGAAGGTTTATAACAATATCTCGGAAAACAACAACGGCGAAAACTTTGGCAAGCCGGGTACGGCGGTTTCGCTCATCCCGCCGGGTACGGGGATGCTCATCCTTGCCGCGGATCATGTGGAAGTGTACGGCAATGAATTTAGAGGTAATAAGACCGTTGGGCTGGCAATATTCAACCTGACCATTGGCTTTTCTGAAGAAGAGATCGATGTGGGACCCAACCCTGAGCACAACTACGCCCATGACAATATTTACGAGAACAATGGCTATGATGCCGATGCGTTCGTCAGAAACATGCTCGGCGGCGGCTTCGATATTATTTGGGATACATCCGGCGTGAATAACCGCTTTGATGAACCCAATGCAAAGACATCTTTTCCTCCAGTACTGCCTTCCAGCGGCTGGCCCGACCCGCTGTACAATATTTATTGGCGTGTATTGAATTTTGTAGTTGGTTTGGTTTCGTAATTCCTTGCGGGGATACAACGAGTTTGTATCCCCGCAAGTTTATTAACTCACCTTACGCGATTTTCCGTAGGGGCAACCCGTCAAGGTTTGTCAGGGCTTTTATCCCAAAGAAAGGGTTGTCCCGGCGGCAGGGCGACCCTTTCTAGCGAAAGAAAGTTCTTTATGAGTGAGGGCGGGTCGCCCCTACTGCGTAACATCAGTTATTAATATGCACAGAGGTTGATATGTCTGTAAAAAGAAAGCGATACTTAAGCCTGCGGTATAAGTTGTTGATCCCGCTCATGAGTTTGAGTGCGGTCATGTTCGTGTTTGGGTATTTTGGCGCTCAAAACTACCTGCGCGATACGATCTACGAGATCATGCGGGATGATACCGACGACATCCGTGCTTATGTTGAAGGCTGCCTCGATGAAGACCAACTGCAAGCTATCACCTCTGGCGCGGTCAGCTATGATGAATCGGCGGGGTGGCCCAATGACATGACAGACCAACGATTTTGGGATGCAGCAGACTGCCTGGCAAGTGTGGAAGATTTCAACCCCCGTACTGAAATTTTCACCTACTATCAGACTTCAAATTCATCGCTTGCTTTTGGGGTTGATCAATGGGCGGTTTTACAGCCTGAAGACAGCTATCTATTAGGCGAAGAAATTATTCAAGATGAAGATTATGAATACCTGCTGCAAGGTCTTCAGGAAATCACCTATTATGATGAACTGAATTATTCTGAAGAAGATGATACCTACTTCTTTGCCGTCACTTCACCTTTGCTTAATTCGCAGGGCGCCGTCATTGGCGGGTTGACGATCTACCTGGATGCCGGTTTTGCTGTGGATAGCCTGCAATCTCTTTCAGATATTCTGGCTATCATCTTTGTCGTGATATTTATTATTGTTGCCGTGCTGGTCTTAAGCATCACCCACAACGTAACTGCCGAATTGATCGACTTGCAAAATTCAGCCAAACGTGCAGCAAATGGTGATTACGCCCCCATTACCCTCAACCCTGAAAACCTTGACGATGAAGTAAGCGTGCTTGAAGAACAATTCAATTTGATGTTGAATAAAGTCCGCCAGCGAGAAGAAAAATTGAAAAAGCAGGTCGAGGCATTAACAATTCAGATCGATATGGAAAAACGCAGCAAGGACGTAAAAGAAATTGTGGAAAGCGAGTTTTTCCAGGATCTAAAGAACCGTGCGGCTACCGTCCGCAAACAACGCGAACAAAAATCGTAAAATTACAAAATATTGATCGGGTCTACCTCAACCCGCCAATCATTGATACGAAAGTCTCTGAGTACCGCTGCCGGGTCGGGTCCGCGTAAGACCACCTGCCAGCGGTACTCGCCGTTTTCTTTGGCAAAAAAACAGGGGATGGGACCGATCAACTCGGTCTGACGGAAACCGCCCGCCTCCAGCCGCGCCTTGAGCTTGCCCGCCAGTTTCAGAGCTTCTTCTTCCGCTTTGACAGGGTTCTCACTCCGATACTCCAACCGTACCAACCGCGTAAACGGCGGATACCCCAACTGACGGCGATACTCCAACTCACGTTGATAAAAGCCATTCACATCGTGGTTTGCGGCGAATTGCAAAGCGTAATTCTCCGGCGCAAAGGTTTGCATAATGACCTTGCCGCCTCTTGAAGACCGCCCCGCACGTCCCGCAACCTGCGTAAGGGTTTGAAAGACCCGTTCAGTGGCAAAGGGGTCTGGCAGGTTCAAACCTACATCTGCCAGCACAATTCCAACCAGGGTCACAAGCGGAAGGTCCAACCCTTTGGCGAGCATTTGCGTTCCCACCAAAATATCAGCCTGGTGGTTGGCAAAATGGGTAAGGATGATCTCGTGGGCATCTTTCTGGCGGGTGGTGTCCCAATCCCAACGCAGAACCCGCGCAGAAGGGAACATCACTTTCAAATCTGTTTCCACTTTTTCACTGCCCAGCCCATATTCACGAATTTGGTTACTTGTGCAAGTGGGGCAGGTCTTGGGCTTTTGGCGGGTGTACCCGCAGCGGTGACAAAGCAGGTGTTGAACCTTTGACGATAACCGCTCCACATGTAAGGTCAGTGGAGTTTCACAATTTGGACATTTCAACGTCGTCCCGCAATCACGGCAAAAAATATAGGTGGATGTGCCGCGGCGGTTCAAATAAACAATTGCTTGCTCCCCGCGTTCTAATACCTCTGCCAAGGATTCGGTCAGCGCCCGCGAAAAAACGCCGCGATTGCCATTCTTTAATTCTTCGCGCATATCCACGACCTGCACAGGCGGCAAAGCAGAATCTGTTACACGGTTGGGGAGTTCCAATTTTTGGGTATGGTTATGCTCTGAAAAATATCGTTGCTCCACGGTAGGCGTGGCAGACCCTAAAACACAAACCGCGCCGCATAATTTGGCATATTCTTCGGCGGCGGTCACCGCGCTGTAATATGGGGGCTCGCTTTGGTAATACGAACTGTCGTGGCATTCATCCACTACAACCAAACCGATATTTGGCAGGGGGGCAAACAACGCCGACCTCGCCCCAATGATGACGTTTAACTTCCCATCCCGCGCCCGCCGCCAGGTATCGTATCGTTCCCCTTCTGAGAGCTTGGAGTGAACCAATCCCACCTGCCCGGGAAAACGCGAAACAAACCGGCGTACCGCCTGTGGCGTGAGCGCGATCTCCGGCACAAGGATGATGACCTGCCTGCCGCTCTTTAGCACTTCCTGCGCGGCACGCAAATAAATTTCGGTCTTGCCGGAACCCGTCACACCATATAAAAGAAATGCAGCGGGCTGGGCATGAAACGCCGAAAGAATGGCTTGCAAGGCAGAGTTTTGCTCAGGCGTAAGCGATAACCCGTTACCCGTTTCTTGTTTTTCAATTCTCTCCAGCGGGTCACGAAAGATTTCATTCTCAAACAAACGGATCAATCCGCGTTCTTCAAGTTCCTGCAAATCTGCGAGTTTGCTGCCGGTTTGGGCGTAGACCCACGCCAGATTGATCGGCTCTGGTTGTTGGATGAGGAAGCGCAGAGCCGCTTCGCGCCGCGCCTGAGTTTGGGCGGTGGACCCAAGGCTTTGCATCTCCGCCTCTGCTGTTTCTGGCGTAACGGCAAGTTGGGCAACGCGAATTTGTTTTGTTTTCACTCTTGGCGGGGGGAGTACGTTGCGTGAAGAAAGGACGCCTTTCTTCACAAGCAGGTTGGCAGTTTTACGCCAGTCCACTTTGGCAAAGTGCGTGTCGATCTGGCGTCCGCGTAATGCGCCGCGTTCGGTAAGAAGGGTTACGAGTCGGCTTGTAATTTTGGAGGTTGGATCGGCATGATCTGTATTGCGCAATGTGTAAAGAACATCTGCTTGCTGGCTTAAGCCGGTGGGAATCATCATGGCGATGATCGCCGAAAGAGGATTCAGCGTGGTATCTGCCAAATGGGCGGCAAGGGCAAGCTGCGGCGGAGTCAGAAGCGGTGCAGGGTCTAGCAGGTCGAGGATCGGTTTGAGATTCGGTATGGGGGAGGAATCAGTTAATTCCACGATAATGCCCTGCACGGTCTGGTTCCCAAATGGGACGGTGACAAGGCAGCCCGCCTGAATATGCTCAATGAGTTCATCAGGTACGGTGTAATCGAAGACGCCGGAGATTGCAGGAATGTTGACGGAAAGACGGGCAAACATGTCTGGATTATAATGTCTTGAACGGAGGTTATTCTATGAGTTCTACGATTTTGATTCTCGGCGCTTTGATGGTTCTCATTTCCCTGGGTTTATTGGGGATGGTTTTTATAAAATCAAGGCAGGTCAACTTATTGGAAAAAACAGACGATAAGCCGGAGTGGATGCGTACCACCCCGCCTGAAGAGACCATGGCTGCCTCAAAGGCGGATGATGAGGGTGTTACGTTATATGACCACGATGAAGGCGAGCAGCTTGCCTCTCCCTTTGCAGAGCAGATCGAAGATGTGCTTCGGGCGAAGATTGCGAATGACCCTCAGTTGAAGTCGGTTAATATTGATTTCGGAACTGCATCGGATGGCGGGTTGGATATTTGGGTGAATGGCACAAAGTATAGCGGGGTGGCAAATATTCCTGATGAGCGCTTGAAACAGGCTCTGCTTGAAGCTGTGAAGGATTGGAACAGCAGGAAGTAGTTCGGTAATCAGTTGACTTGATTGAACGCGCGGAGATTGCTCTGCGCGTTTTTTATTTTGTGATGACTGCCGCGCCGTACCCAACGACGGATGTGAAGTCGCCGGTGATGTTGCCGGAGGTGGCGTAGTTTACAACCTGAACCTTGTTTGCTCCCAGTACCTTTGCTGCCCATTGCACGGCAGCGACGGCGGCATGTCCGCAGGCGAAGCCTTTGCCGCTGTGTTCTGCTTCAAAAATGCTGGCTGGGTCGAGGGATGCGAAACGTTTTAGCATTTCGGCGTCCAGCGCATTGGCTGTTTTTTGATCGTAAAAATGAGAAAGGTCGGTGGAGGCGACGAGAATGGCGTTTTTTTCTTTCAGGGTTTTTGCAAGCGCCGCGCCGAGTTGTTCGGCTATTTCTTCTTCCTGTGCGTGGATCATGATGGGGAGGAGTTTGAATGGGTATTTGAATATCCTTTGCAGGAATGGTAGTTCAATTTCAAGTGAATGTTCCGGGTCGTTGCTTAGTGCGGTGATGGGAATTTGAATATGGCTTTGAAGTTCTGTGAGGGCACTTTGATCTACTTCGATAGGTCCGAGTGGTGTGCCGTAGGCTTGGTGTTTGGTGGTGAGCAGGGGGGCGGGGTGGTAGTTGTGATATGGTGAAATGACGGCGACGAGGTCGGGGGTAAGCTCGCGAAGAGTGGCGAAGGCGTGGGCTGCAACTGCGCCAGAGTAGCGGTGCCCGGCGTGCGGTGCAATGACGGCGACGACCTGCTCTTCAATGTTTGCAAGGTTCACGTTAGCGAGATATACGTCTACGCTGGCTGCGAGGGTTTTGGGGTTGTCGGGATACCATGTCCCTGCTATGGGAGAGGGGCGAACATCCAAGAATGCCATGGATTCATTGTAGCATTAAGGGGTAGTTTCTTAAGTACATGGATTAGGCAAAAGGCTTAAGAATGCTCTTTCGGGATGATCCACGAAGCACACGAAGGACACGAAGTTTTTCCCTTCGTGAAGGTTCGTGACTTTCGTGGATTAAACATTAAGAAGGGGAATAAAAAAATCCCCGCAACAATGGCGGGGATTTTTTTATAGGCTTGTGCTTACGGGATGCGATAGCTGTTGATGGCGTTGTCGATCAGATCAAGGGTTGCCTGATCAGAGCTATTGGACCACCAAAGAGTCCACATGAGCCAGGTGCGTTTGTCAGTGCCGCGAACTTCAAAGAAGGATACGCCAGTATAGTTACCGCCTTTGGAAATCCATTCAAAGCGTTCGGAGCCGTCTTTCATGATCTGGTCGCTTTTGATGCGGATGTCACCGTTGTTTGTGCCGGTGCTGCTGTAGTAGGTATTGAGAATATCGAGGGCAACTGCCTGGCTGATGGAGTTGGTTACGGTGACGCCTTCATTGGCGAACATGACGAGGCTTTCAACTTTGGCGGCACCATCGGGGGAGGTGAAGGTGTCACTATAAGCGTTTACGTCGGTGTAAATGGCATCTCCATGGTCCGTGTGTTCGTAGGTCCAGTCGTTGGGTAAGTCGAAGGCGAGCAGGTTGTTCGCATCTACGAATGTAGCCATTTCGCCGTTGCCGCTGGCGGGTTGTCCTTGATTGCCGTTATTTTGAGGTTGTTCTTGCTGAACAGGGGCAGTGGTGGGTACGGGGGGCAGGGTGGGGTATTCAGTTGGCTGGGCGGATGCGCCACATGCCATCCCCACGATGAGCAACAAAGCAACAAATCCAAATAATGCACGATACGATTTCATTTATATCTTCTCCTCTTTTTAGTATTTGCTTAAGGATACACTGGTTTTCGAGTTTTTTGGCAGTACTTAAGTCTTATTTTCAAAACAGATGTATTGCAAATACGCTGTTTTGAATGATAAAACTATTTTGCCGGTTTGCGGGGGCGTTTGGGTTTTTCAGGCGGGGTGAGAATCTCTGTCTCAGAATCTGTGGGCGCCTCTGGGGTGATTTCAGGAAGAGGTTCAGGCGTAGATTCTGCTGTGGGGGCTGTATCCATTTTATGGGTCGTGTTGAGGCGGGCGAAGTAATCCTTCACGATCACATCGTTGTAGAACACCAGCACAATGACTCCGACAACCAGTGAAAATACGTTTAAGAAAAAGGCGGTGAGGATCTCAAAAATAGCGATGGAGGTTGATGGTTGCACGGGCTGGGGTTGGGCGCTCAATAATTTGGCGGCGTACACGATCTCAAATGCGCCCAGGATGGTAGGCAGGATGGTGATGGGCAGGCAGATAATGCCAAAAAAACTGCTGAGTACGGTGGCAGAGGCAACGAATCCCCAAAAAAGGTTGATGATTCCGCTGGCGAGGGTCATGAAGGCAATGGCAGTTACAAGCCCGGGTCTTTGTTCTGTATTCATACATTACTCCTTGATTTTTGTCTGTTGAACTTAACGAGCCAGCACAAGGATTGGTTGCAGTGCTTACGGTTGTTGGAAGGTGAGCAAAAGCCCGCCTGGGTATTCTGCACCGGTTTCGTCTGTACAGGTTGGCGCGGTAATATCTGCTACAAATGCACCGCCTGTGACGATGCGGATGTTGTATACGGTGCCAGCTTCCATCATAAAATCCGCATAGCCATTCCCCAGATCGGGCTTGAAACCCGTAAAGAATTTATCTTCGCCTTGATCCCATGTCACATTGATCTCAATGCCGGGTTTTTGCACACGGCGCGCATCCATGAACATGAATTGCATCAGCCTTGAGTATGCGGGTTGGCAAAGAGTGTCTTGACTGGTGAGAATAAATGGAACGCCGGGTCCTGCTGTGGGTGTGAATGTGGGGCGCGGTGTGGAGGTTTCACCCGTCACAGGCGTAGAGAGCGGCGTTTGTTCAAAGAAAACAGTAGGGATGGGAGTGATTGTCGCCTCTTCATTGACCTGGGGCTGGTCTGCGGCTGCGGTGGCTGAAGTTTGCGCCTGTGGCGTGCTGAAGGTTGGGAAGGGTGTTGGGGTGAAGGGTTCGCTGACATATCCGCGTTGCAGGTCTGTGGCAAGCTGTGCAAGTGGACGTGCTTTTTCAAAAGGTTCTCCGTTGGCAAGCATACGTTGTGCCTGTGCGCTTAACTCACCGACGGGGTCTGTGTCACCCAGCAGACTGAGGCGTGCGCGTGCGCGTGCCATGTCTTGATTGGCTGAATAAGAGGCGGCAATGACGATACGGTATTGGTCTTTGAAATCGGTTCGAAGCAGTGCGGGGGTTGCGTCTACGTAGGTGACAGGGGAGATCAGCCATGAGTACGCCAGACCCAGCCCAAACCCAATGAGAAGCGCGAGGGCAGTTTGCAGAATGATATTTTGCAGGAATGGTTTCATGGTGCGGGGTTTTCATCCGGCTGGTAGGTTTGCATGGCGGTGAGCAGGGCTTGCAGTACGCGCAGTTCTTCGGCGGTGAAGTTATTTGCTGAGGCGTATTCAAGTGTGGAGGTGACAAAGGTTGCGGGCGGTTCGCTGCCGAGTAGTGCCAGGCGCCGTGCGGCGGTGGCGGAATCGAAGTCATTTTGGTAGGCTTCGGCTGTCATGAGTACGAAGTCTACTTGGTAATCTTGCCGCAGGAGGTCGGGGGTAACATCGGTGTATTCTACGGGGGCGATTGCCCATCCATAGAAAAGCCCCAGCCCCGCGCCAATGACAAGCGCAATGACGAGCGTTATGATCTTTGATGATGACATGAGGGGGATTATACCCAAGGGTATATGAATATCCGGGCAGGCGACCGGCGGCACCCGAAGGCTCTTCCTTACCGTTGCTATCTTTCGATCCTGGCGGGGTTCGAAAGGCTTCGCCGCGCCGGGCCTGCCCGGACAGTGGGCAAGCATACCCGATGAAGGGAGGGGTGTCAATTCATATTCAGATGTTGTTTTCTTTAACAAAATGGAGGAAGATATCCACCAGTTTGGGGTCGAAAAGAATTCCGGCGTTTTTACGCAAATAGTCAATGACTTCTGTGCGCGGCATTTCTTTTCGGTAGGGTCTGTCACTGCGGAGGGCGTCCCATACATCTACAATGGCAAAGAGACGAGCTGCGAGTGGAATGTTTTCGCCTTTTAAGCCGTGAGGGTATCCCGATCCATCCCAGCGTTCATGGTGATAAAAGGGAATATCCAGCGCGGGGTTGAGGTAGGCGATGGGTGAAAGCATGTTGTAGGCATGAATGGGGTGCTGGCGCATCCGTTCCCATTCGGTTTCAGTGAGTGGACCTGCTTTTTGCAGTATTTCATCGGGGATGCCGATCTTGCCCATATCGTGCAAGAGTGCGCCGCGTTTGAGGTGAGAGAGTTCTTCTTCGGTGAAGCCAAGTTGTTTTGCGACACGCATGGTGATTTCGGTTACGCGTTGCGTGTGTCCCTCTGTTTCCTTGTCTCGGAGGTCGAGTGCGCGCACCCAGCCTTCAATGGTTCTTTCGTAAGCTTCACGGAGTTGGTCGTGCGCATTTTTTAGCGCTTCTTCAGCCTTTTTTCTTTCGGTAATGTTACGAGAGGTGGCTTGAATTTCTATAATGTTTTGTGTTTCATCATCCAATATAGCGCGGGCAGATGTTTCCAACCAGATGTAGCTACCATCTTTGTGCAGCGAACGATGAGTAACGGTGTAGGTGTGGTTCTTTGAATATTGCCGGAGAATGTTCTTGATCATGAGCATGTCTTCAGGGTGAATATATTGAAAACAGCTATACCCGATCATTTCTTCGGAGGTGTACCCCAATATGGATTTGCAGGCTGGTGAGATGTAGAACATTTTCCCTGTCACCTTGATGCGGGTGATCATATCGCTGGCGTTTTCAGCAAGCAGGCGAAAGTGGGTTTCACTTTCTGAAAGCGCTTCTTGCATATGAATCCGGTCTGCGCGGACAGTCCACTGGTCGAGCGCTTTGCGTGCCAGGTGCGGCATATCCAGCAGTGATTCGGGCGATTTAACTACATAATCGAGCGCGCCAGATTTGAGGGCTTCTACAGCGATGCGTTCATTGCCGTAGCTTGTCATCAGAATAATGGGAGTTGCAAGCGGGTCGAGATGATTTGGGAGTAGTTCCAGGCTTTCGCCGTCAGGCAGCCGCCAATCGGCAATGATCAGCCTGGGCTGGTTTTGGTTTATCCAAATGCGGGCTTCGCTCAAGGAGCGGACGCGGTGCAATCTGAATTCATCTTCGTAATCTTCAAATGCACGTTTTATTAATTCTGCGTGTGGGTCTTCATCTTCCACCAATAGTATATGAATGTTTTCACTGCTCATAGGGTTTAGACACGGGCTTGTTTATTCCATTGAAGCCAGTATGTGCCGAGGTCATTCATCATGCTGCTGAACTCCTCGAAGCCCGCTGGCTTTACAAGATAACTATTTACATGGTTATCATATGCGGCTTGAACATCACGTTCTGCTTCTGAGGTGGTTAGGATCACAACAGGGATTTGTCGCAGATCTACATCTTCTTTTACGATCCGCAGGACTTCCAGTCCATCTACACGGGGGAGGCGTAGGTCTAAAAGAACCATGTGAGGGCGTGGACTTTTTTCTGGATCGCTGAATGTGTTGCGGCGCAGAAGATAATCCAATGCTATTTCGCCGTCGGAAAGGTGTTGAATGCGGGTGGGAATGCGGTGATTCTTTATTGTACGCATGACAAGTTCCGCATGGTCCGAGTTGTCTTCAATCAACAAAACTAAAATTGGCTCTCCAGACATATATATCTCCTCAATCTCTGTATTGTAAACCATTTAGCTTATTCAGTCCTGGCGAGACATGACATGTATTATGGCTTTCTTAAAGCGGATAGACAAAAACAAAAGACTTAACGCGAATGGCGCGAATAGTCCCTTTTACCTATTTTCGCCAACCAAATTCATGGGAAGGTACGTGATATAATTTTTTTCTGTTCTACTTATTTTATTTGAAAACCCCGCCCGGAGGAAAAATATGGAAATCACCACCCAGGAATTTAAGCATTGTGATTTGATCTCAGTGAAGGGACGTGTGGATAGCGCTACTGCCCCGCAATTTTCCAAGGCGCTTGAAACCGCAAATGATAATGGGCGTTTTAAACTAGCCCTTGAGCTTAGCGAATTGGAATACATGTCCAGCGCCGGCTTCCGCGCCCTTCTTGCAGCCCAGCGCAATTGCAAACGCTACAATCGCGGTGAAGTGGTTCTCGTCCGCGTTCCTGATCGCATTCGTGAAGCGCTTGAATTGGCAGGGTTTACCGAACTCTTTAAAACCTTTGACGATTCTGTAACCGCGGTTGGCAGCTTCTAAACCACAGATCATGGAAATAGTAATGCCGTCTCTCCATTGAGGCGGCATTATAATTTTGCCTATGCCAGACCATACCTTCCCTGCCAAATTTGAATTTTTGGATGAGATTCGCGAGCAAGTTGCGAACGTGGCGCGTACTAACGGGTTTTCAGAAAAAGCCATATATTCCCTGCAGCTTGCCGCCGATGAAGCCGCATCCAACATTATTGAACATGCCTACGAAGGTATTTCAGACGGCACCTTGTTCATGAGTTGTACAATGAATGGAGACAGCATTGTGATCACAATGCGCGATCATGGTACTCCGTTCAACCCTGCTGAAGTAAGAGAGCCAAATCTTAAGGCAGACCTATCGGAACGTCAGATCGGGGGACTGGGCGTTTACCTGATGAGAAAACTGATGGATACCGTAACCTATAAAACATCCAATTCAGGCAATGTTCTCACCATGACCAAAAAAAGGGAATAACCCGTGGCAGCCGCAACACGAACCTCAAAGGACTGGCTCCACCTTGCCAGCCTGGGAGAGCAACTGCGGAATGAAGCTTCTCTGAACGACCAACGAGACTATATCGCAGCAACAACCGCCCGCCTGATCGAAGGCAAGGTGGATATTTGGATTCAGGAAGAAACCTTTCGTCTGCCAGATGGCAGGAATAAAAAGATATTTCCTCCAGAACCTGAATTGGAAGGAATGAAACAAGCGATACGCTTGCGGAAATTCGTACAAAAAAAGAATGAAAAACATGGGACACCTCCCGCTTCGAACCTGACCTTTGCGGCTGTTCCCCTCGAAGATCAGGGGATTACACTGGGAGCGCTTCAAGTCACACGCCCAAAAGGACCCGACTTCACCAAAGACGAACGGAACCTGCTGCAAGGTTTGGGGCAGGTGATTTCCGTCAGTTTACTGGCAGCGCACCGCGCCGAAGTGGAACAATTCCGCTTGCGGCAGTTGAATCTGGTACGGCAGGTCAGCGCGCAGATCGCCAATGTGTTGAACGTGAACGACCTTGCGGTACAAGTGACCCACCTCATTCAAAAAACCTTCAACTTTTATTATGTTGCATTATTTACGCTTGAGCCGAACGATAATGCTTTGCATTTTCGGGCAAGCGCTGTTGCCCCGCGCAAAGGACGCAAAAAAGCATCCCTCTCTCTTGAAGTAGAAATTGGACAGGGATTGATCGGTGAAGCAGCGAAGACCGGCAAAGAAATCGTCTGTGACGATGTGCAAGCAGATAAACGCTACCGCTTTATTGACAGCCTGCCCGAAACCCGTTCTGAAGTTGTGTTTCCATTAAAAATAGAGGGACGTATTCTGGGTGCATTGGACGTGCAAAGCAACCAACCAAGCGCTTTTCACCCGAATGACCTGCTTATTCTGCGCACCCTTGCCGATAATATTGCCCGCGCCGTGGAAGCTGCACGTTTATACAGCGATGTGAGCCGCCGTGCCGCTCAGTTGACTTTGGTTTCCGAGGTGAGTAAAAGCGTAACCTCCACCTTGAACCTTTCCAAACTCATGCGTGATGCCGCAGAACTGATCCATGATAAGTTTGGATACCCTCACGTTTCCCTCTTCACTGTCCACCCCAACCGCCGGTTGATCTCCTATGAAGCCGGCAGCGGGAAACGCAGCAAACAGCTTGAAGGTCTTACAATTCCACTGGATGCCCAGAAAGGCATCATGTCTTGGGTGGCGCGAAATGGCTTAACCATCCTTGCAAATGATGTTTCAAAGGATGAGCGTTATATTGCCTCCCCATTGCCGCCTAAAAACACAAGATCAGAATTATGTGTGCCTTTGATCTTTGATGATCGTGTGATGGGCATTCTTGATATTCAATCGGATAAGATCAACACATTTACAGATGATGATCGGGTGATGTTCGAAGCTGTGGCAGATACCATGGCAGCCGCAATTCGAAACGCCGATCTATATCGTTCGGAACAATGGCGGCGGCAAGTGGCAGATAGCCTGCGGGATGTGGCAGGTTTGGTTTCAGGCAATGCTGGTTTGGAAGAAGTGCTCGAAATGATCCTTGCCGAACTTGACCGCAATCTGCCAGTGGATATTTCTGCCATCTGGCTTTTGCAAGATGGACAGTTATGCCTCGCCGCGGTTCATGGTGTTGATGCAAACCAGCTTGAGAGTGTTTGTATTGCCAACCCCAATTCGGTATATGGCATGGCAGAGGCGCTTGATTCTGACCTGCCGATCATTCGTCAACCGACAGACCCCATGGGACCGGCAGGTTTGACCGCCGGATATGATGTAAATTATTCATCCATCGCTGCACCGCTAAAGGTGGGTGACCGTCCGCTGGGGGTGTTGACCCTTTCACATAAAACGCCCGGGCGGTATGGGCATGAAGCGCGCACGGTGGTTGGCACGTTTGCCAATTATGCAGCAGTTGCCATTGAGAACACCCGTCTGTTTGATGCCACACAGGAGCAGGCATACGCTTCTGCGGCTTTGTTGCAGGTGGCGCAATCGGTGGTGAGTTTGAGCGACCTTGATGAAATTCTCGGTTCGATCATTCGTATCATGCCGATCCTTGTTGGTGTGAAGCGGGTTGCCTTGTACCGGCTGGATGCAGAACACCAGGCATTACAGGCTTCGCATGAATATGGTTTTTCAGAAGAAGATGAAGTTTTGCTCACGGAGCCGAGTATTTCATTAACTGATTTTCCGTTTATTCTGTGGGCATTGGAGCAAAATGTACTGGTGACACATCCGCTGGAGGCTGGGGCGTTGCCTAAAGATTGGTTGCAGATCCAACCCACGGCTTGGGAAGATGCGCTTGACCTTAATCCCGAACGGTTGTTGATCGCTGTTCCCATTTCCATCAAGAACGATGTCTTTGGTGTGATGTTGATCGAAGAGGCGGATAATGCCCGCCGCTTCCGTTCGCGCCGATTGGAGATCATCAATGGAATCGCGCAGCAGGCGGCGCTGGCAATACAGAATGATATGCTGCAACAAGAGATGGTGGTGCGCGAACGCCTCGAAACGGAAGTTCAACTGGCTCGCCAAATTCAGCAGACGTTTATTCCGAGTGTTTTACCTACCCATGAGAACTGGCAGATCGCGGCTCGCTGGCGCACGGCTCGGCAGGTGGGCGGTGATTTTTATGATGTGATCAATTTACCGAATGATAAGCTGGGTATTTTTATTGCCGATGTGGCAGATAAGGGGATGCCTGCCGCTTTGTTCATGGCGCTCACGCGGACGCTCGTCCGTTCTGCGGTGGCGGAGTCTTCGTCTCCTGTGGAGGCGTTGCGGCGTGTAAATGATTCGCTGCTGCCCGATACGGAGCAGGGGATGTTTATTACGGCTGTGTATGGCGAATTGGATTTGAATGCCGGTACGTTCACCTATGTAAACGCGGGGCATAACCCACCGTTTTGGGTGAAGGCAGATGGAAGTTTTGAGAAGCTGACGCGCACGTCCATTGCGTTGGGTGTGATGGAAGAACCTTCGATGGAAGAGCGGACGATTACGGTTTTACCAAACGAAATGGTGCTGCTTTATACCGATGGTCTTACCGAAGCCTTTTCCCCAGATGGTGAGTTGTTCGGCGAAGTGCGTCTGTTGGATGTGATGAATTCACTGAAGGCGGGTACGGCGGAGGAAGTGATCGCTTCGATTGAAGATTACCTCAATGAGTTTATTGACCCGGAACCGTTGGGGGATGATATGACCATGCTTGCGATCCGCATGGTAGGTTGAGTTAAGACGGTTGTAGACTGACTTACAAAAATGTAAATTCTTTTTTTGGGGGATATTTGACCTTGTAATCCCTCTCTATTAATATACAAATACCCTTCAGGGGATTTTCATAGTTGATTACATCAGAGAGGTTTTTCATGAAGCGAACAACACACTTGGTTTTATTTATAGCGGCGCTTATTTTGGCGTTAATGGCAGGCGCTTTGGGTCCTTATGCCGTTTATGCAGATGATGGGGTGACAACCGAACCTGCTGGAGATGAAGCTGCCGCTGCTGAGCTGACAGAAGATGGGGGTGTGGAAGAAGAAGTGGTTTCTGTTCCAGAGGTGCTGGAACAAGCTCCCGAAGGAACTGGAATTGTTGTGGTGAATGAGGAGGGTGAAATCCTTCCTCTTGTTACAGAAGAAGCGCAAGAGGTTATTTCTTCCAGTGACCCTATGTGGTGTCCCGAAGGTTCCACCCCGGGAGATACAAGTTGTACTGCCGGTTTTGCAACCTTTGCTGAATTGATCGATGCCCTGAAAGCGGATGCCCTTTTGACTACTCCGCGATTTACAGGGAATGGTGTGATTTGGGTTGAAGATACTTATGCAGGAAATGATGATGCTCAAGTGGAATTTGACGGTTCAGTTCTGACCAATATTGGTTTGAGTAACCTGACCATTCAGGGCGCCTGGAGCGGCAATGCCGACACGAATTTTGATGCGGCTGGAACTTCAGACCTGGATGTCTCCCTGGTCATTGCGAATTGGGGCGGCAATGTTTCATTGAAAAATCTTGCCATTATCGCAGAGGATGCCAGCGGTTTTGGTTTGTTGGTAGATACATCGGGTGGTGTATCCATGAATAAGGTGTATGTAACCGACACCGAGATTAACGCGTACGGCTATGGCGATGGCGCCCTGGTGGAAGCGTTGGGTACTGTGGATATTTCCAACAGTCAATTTGACAATAATGAAGGAAATGGTTTGCAGATTCTCTCCGGCGGCAATGTTACGTTGGATACCGTTTCAGCCAGTGGAAATGATTTAACCGGCGCATACGTTGATACATGTGTTTACGACGCGGTTACAGGTCTGTGCGCGGAGAATGGGCTGGTGACCATTACCAGTTTGACAACTGGAAATGATTTTAACAATAACGGGGTTGAAGGTTTGGTGATCGATTCGGGCGGCGGGGCTGCCTTGGATCATGTTCAAGCCAACGACAACGGACTGGACGGCGCTGTTATTACCAGCGCAGATAATGACGGCACAGGTGATGTTGATATTGATGCGAGTGAATTTTCCGGCAATACAAATGCCTATGGGCTTGATGTGTATACAGACGGAAACATTGACCTTTCGAATGTGACTGCAAACTCCAACGGGCTTGGAACCTTCCTGGATACAACTCATGGAACTGGATCGGTAGACGTCAGTGATAGCGTCTTTGGCGATAGCAACTTAACCGGAAATACCTGGACCGGTCTGCACATTGAATCAGGCGCGAATGTAAACCTGCTCAATTTAATTGCCTCGTACAATGGAACGAATGGAACCTATGTGGAAGCAGAAGGCAATATCTACGTGGAGAATGGACAATTCAACGAAAACGTCCACTTCAACTTCCCGCAAGACCCCGGTTTGTACGCCGAAAGCAATGGTGGCAATATCACTTTGCTTGATGTCGTAGCAGACGGAAATGATTTTGGTGCGGGCGTTGTGCTTACGACCAATGCCGCAGGGACTGTGGATGTCTCCAGTTCTGCGCCGGGGAATTCTCACTTCAATGGGAATGGTTTGTTTGGTATACAGACTTCTGTTGTAGATGGCGATATCACCCTTGAAGAGATTGAGGCTTCATATAACCACAATAAGGGCGCATACTTAAAAGCCTATGGCATTGGGAATATCTTCATTACAGGCAGTGAGTTTACAGAGAACGGAGAGCATGGTATTCATGCATCTACATACGAGGGAGATATCACCCTCACAAACTTGGATGTGATCGGTGACGATCAGGTCGCAGCCACCCTGGATGACAACCTCACCGATATTGGCGCTTTTCTAAAATCGTATAACGCTGGAAATATCTTTGTTGTCAACAGCACATTCAATTTGAACCGTTTTGCAGGTCTTGTTGCCGCCACCGATTCGACCATTGAGTTGACCAATGTTACGGCGAATGAGAACGGCGTAAATGGGGCAGAACTCTACACCCGGCAGACGGTTTCATGCCGCAGCGCAGCAGATGGTGTTACGGCGGTTACTATTGACGTGACAGGCGGCGAGTTCTCCAACAATGGCGAATATGGAATATTTGCAAAACCTGGTCCGGCTGGTGTCTTAAACTTCAACCTCCCGGCTACTGTATTTGGAGGAAATGGAATAGACGATTATCTGGTTGACCTTTCGTCGCCCGATGTCTGCCCGCCTCCAGTTGAGGAACCTGAAGAGACTGAAAACCCGAAGGTGGTTATCAGCCCAAGCCTGCCCGTGAAACAGGACTGTGCGCTATTTACGAGCACCATTCATAAACTGCCGAATGGCTCCTTTGTCAATGTCGGCTGCCCGTACGAAGGCTTTAGCAGCATGGAAGACCTTCCCTTCGAGCAACTCCCCGCTCCGTTAGGCGCAGGAACCACTTTCATAAATGGGATGATCGTCCGCCTGACCGATGCCGATGGCAATATCATCTTCAACCCGGATGGAACTGTGACCATCAATTTCGCACTCCCTGAAAACGGACGCGGCAGAACACACTCCATACTATTCTGGGACCCAACCTTGAACAACGGGCAGGGCGGCTGGATGAAACTTCCGGCTTTTGAGGCTGGCACCAGTTTCCCGCTTCACCCTGAAAACCCGGATGACGAACGCCTTGTGATTTCGGGCGTACAACAATCGGGTAACTTCATTTCCATCACGGTGAATTTCTCAGGAACGTTCGTATTGGTCTCACCGTAAGATCGTAAAAGACGAAAACAAAAAGAGGAACGGATTTGTCCGTTCCTCTTTTGATTCTTTCAAAACCTAATACATCCTATTTACGCCTTGCATCATCTGGTAACTTTGGAAGGCAAGCAGACCGAACATCAACGCCATGTAAGTGCTGCCGAAAGCCACCAGCCCCAACACGGCGAGAAACCCGCCGGTGATGACGGAGATCAGCAGCGACGTGCGCAACCCGCTGTAGGGGTCACGTTGGATGAAAAAGTAACGTGAGACTTGCCCGCCATCGAGCGGATAAACCGGCAGAAGGTTGATGAAGCCCCAAAAGATGTTCACCCATAGCATGGAAATGAAAATATCCGTCAGCCAACTAATGGGCAGCACCACAACCGGAAAAGGCACAACCCCTAAAATACTCGTGAAAATAATATCTCCGCCCAGCGCCGCGCCCACAGCGAGGGTAAGCCCTGCAAGCAAGAATCCGGCAAACGGTCCGGCGAGCGAGACGAGGATATGCTCGTTGGGGGTCATGCCCACACTGGCGTATCCGCCGCCAAAAGGCACCGACTGTGGAATGGTGAGCCCGCCGGAGAAATGCAGCAGGATGTGCGAATCCTGCCCGTACCGGCGAAAGGCGAGCGCGTGACCAAGTTCATGCACAAGGATCGAGATGAACACGATCACAACCCAAACGGGAATCATCAACAGGTTTCGGGTACCAGAACCAAGCAAAAGTGCAATGACCCAAAACAACGGATGAACACGAACAGGGAAACCCAAAAAATTGAAATTCAGATCATAACGAGTGGGGGGAGCAAAAGGAACCATACCTCGGGAGTATATCAGTATAAAAAGGGGAATGGTAGAATTCCACGCGCATGAGACCTTTTTTTGAAAGCAAAACGTGGGTCATTCTTTTGGCATTGATCGCATTTGGCGGGCTGGTGCTTCTCGCCTCCAGTTTGGACGAGATGAATTTTCCGCCCATCTTTTCGGCAGGCACTACCCGCTCTGGCAGCCCGTTCGATTTTTCGAGCCTCGAAGGCGGCATGGAAGGTTTAGGCAAATACCTGCTGCCCTCACTGTTGGTCATTGCCTACCTGCTTTCACTTGGAAAGCCGCGTCAGCAAAATGGCAACGATAACTTACTCGCTGCATTAATGCGGGCGTTGGGGTTTATCCTTTTCATTGTGCTGGTCTTTGGACAGATGGCAAAACGCAACAACCTAATATCAGAAGAAATGATGGGCGAAGGTGGAGTCCCCTTGCAAACCGCGCCAGAATTGCCTGATATTCAGCCGTTCTCTGCGCCGGATGTGTCCATCGGTTCGACCTTCGGAGTGGTTGGGTTGCTGCTATTGGTCTTTGGCGCCGCTGCGGTCTTTTTCATCAACCGCGCGTTTGACCGCCTGCCCAAGCCCGCTTCTGAGATGAAGGAGTTAGCCGCAATCGCGCGGACGGCGTTGGGGCAGTTGGACGCGAAGCCATCTAAAAATATCATCATCAAAAGTTATTTGGATATGAACGCCGCCGTCGGCGAAAAACGCGGATTGATTCGAGAGGAAGCAATGACCCCTGCCGAATTTGCCGTGCGGCTCAATTCGCTTGGGCTGCCATTGGATGCCGTTCACGGTTTGACCGAGGTGTTTGAGCGCGTCCGCTACGGGGGGCAGGAAGTCAGTATTGAAGAAGTAGAGGAGGCGAAGCGATGTCTGACGAGTATTCTCAAAGCGTGCGAGACCAAAAAATAAATACCCTGCGCCGATGGTTTTCCATTGGAGCGGTGGCTGTGTTGGCGGTGGTTTTATTGGTGTATCGCACCGTGATCGCGGCTTGGCTGGTTTACACCTTCTCGTATATTGTCTGGTCGTTTAACTTGTTTGGGCGCATCATCCCGCCGCAGGGAATTTGGGTTGCGCTCATTATTTTGATCGTGTACATTGCCGTGGGTAGTTTTTACGGCAAAGGCTCGGATGATGAAAAAAGCCCAATGGTCAGCGACCCGGTCAAAGGTCCGGTGGAGGCGATGGCGGGGTGGATCGTGGAACGCAGACGCGGGGTCTACTTCAAATGGCAGATCGCGCACCTGCTGGGCAAAATCTACCAGGCGCATGTTGAAAAAACATCGGGTCGCATGAACCCGCCCTCCAAAGAAGTGGAAGCGTTTCTCGATGCGGGCGTGAATGGCTCGTATATGGATTTTCCCATGCCGAGCCGTTTTGCAAAGAGTGAGCCGACCGCGTTGGATATTGATCTTGAACCCGTGCTCGATTATCTCGAAGAAGAGATGGAGATTCGAAAATGACGAATAAGTTTATGGAAGTGGCAACCGTGGGTCAGAACGTGCTTGCCGAAGTGGAGCGTGCCGTGGTGGGCAAACGCAGTTCGTTGGAAATGATCATGGCGGCAACCCTCGCAGGCGGGCATGTGTTGTTGGAAGATTTCCCCGGTTTGGGCAAGACCTTGATCGCACGTTCGTTCTCCACCGCATTGGGTTTGGATTTTAAACGCATTCAATTTACACCAGACCTTTTGCCCGGCGATATTACCGGTGGGTATGTGCTCGACCGTTCGACCAATCATTTTGAATTGCGGCAGGGACCCATCTTTACAAATGTTGCGCTTGCCGATGAGATCAACCGCGCTTCGCCTAAAACGCAATCGGCGCTGCTCGAAGCCATGCAAGAGGGACAGGTGACGCTCGAAGGCAAGACGATGGACCTGCCCAAGCCTTTCCTTGTGCTGGCAACCCAAAACCCGATTGAGTACGAAGGGACGTTCCCCCTGCCCGAAGCGCAGTTGGATCGCTTCATGATTAAACTTTCGATGGGGTATCCAAGCATTGCCGAAGAGCGCGAAATTTTGAATCGCCGCCACGCCCGCAAACAGGAAGAAGTAGAGTTGAAAGCGGTGACTTCTGGCGAAGAATTATTGAAACTGCGCCAAGCCATTGAGACCATTCACGTGGAACCCGATCTCGAAGATTATATTGTGCGCATTGTTCACGAAACCCGCAGAGACCGCCGCGTGGCGGTGGGGGCGAGTCCGCGTGCTTCGCTGGCGTTCCTGAAAATGGCGCGTGCCCATGCTGCTCTAAGCGGACGCGACTTCATTTTGCCTGACGATATCAAACGCTATGCCGTACCCATTCTTACGCATCGCATCATCCTTTTGCCTGAGTATTGGGTGGCACGCGATATTTCAGGCGAGGTCATCATCGATGTGTTGAAGAAAATCCCTGTGCCGGTGGCGAAGTGATTTTGTCATCCACGAAGCACACGAATTTTCACGAAGAAAACCTTGAAGAATATTTGTCAAGAAAAGAGCATTAACCACGGAGAACACAGAGCCCACAGAGTTTTTTAAAGGCTTTTCTCCGTGATTTCTGTGCTCTCTGTGGTGAAAAAGCTGCGCCGCTTCGTGGATAAAAATAAAACATGAATCGAATTGTCCTGCTCGCCATTCTCATCTACATCGTCCTGCTCGCTGGCATTGCCACGTTGAACGGGGATGTGATCGGTCTTGCCCTGCCGCTGGTCTTGTACCTGCTGGCGGGTCTTTGGCGCGCACCAGACGAACTCAACCTCACCGCAGAACGCACCCTGAGCGAAGAACGTATTTCGCCGGGCGGCATTATCACGGTAACACTTGCCATCAAAAATCATGGCGCGGCGCTGGAACAAATCCGCTTTTCAGACCCGCTGCCAAAATTTCTCGAAGTGATCGGAGGCTCGTCAGACCGGCTTGTATCCATCCCCGCAGGCGGTGAATTCACATGGTCGTACACGGTTCGGGGAAAAAGAGGCAGCCACACCTTTAAGGGAATTGAAGCGACCACAAGCGACATTTTAGGTTTGATGAAGAAACGCGCGCATCTCTCTGCGCCCGGGCAGGTTTTGGTACTCCCAGGCTTGGTGCGCGTCCGACACATTTCCATCCTCCCGCGTCAAACCCGGGTGTACTCCGGCAACATCCCCGCCAACCAGGGCGGCACCGGCATAGACTTTTTCGGCGTGCGTGAGTATCAGATCGGCGACTCGCCCCGCCATGTCAATTGGCGGGTTTCGGCAAGACAGTCCAATATTTTGTATTCCAACGAATACCAGCAGGAACGTGTTGCCGATGTAGGCATTGTGCTGGACGGTCGTCACAGCCTTAACGTCTTTGGGCACGATATGACCATTTTTGAAGAGTCTGTGAAAGCGGCGGTGGCGGTCTCCACTTCGCTTCTGGCAGAAGGCAACCGCGTCGGCTTGTTCGTGTACGGCAAACGCAGCAAATGGACTTCTCCCGGCTATGGCAAATATCAGCGTGAACGCATTATGCACGCCCTTGCACAGGCAGAGACCGGCGAAGACCAGAGTTTTAAATCTCTCACCATCCCACGCCGCTTGTTCCCACCTGATTCACTCATCATTCTTATTAGTCCGCTCGCGGGAGAAGACCTTAAATTGCTTGGCTCACTGCGCGCCCGTGGGTATCAACTGCTTGTCATCAGCCCAGACCCTGTCTCTTTTGAAACGCGCGGTTTGCCCCAAAGCCGGTCTGTAGAACTGGCACAGCGTATCTTGCGTTTACAGCGTGAGACCATGCTGCGGGAACTGCGTCATATTGGCATTCAGGTCGTCAATTGGGATGTGAGCATTCCCTTCGAGCAAATTGCTCAATCTACCCTGAGCCGCCCCGCCGCGTGGATGCATTCCATCCGCAGGGGAGTCCGTTAAATGACACGTCCTGTCCTGCTTGCATCTATCCTTGTTTGTACGAGTGTGCTAACCGCAACACTTGGCTTCAATGGTTATCTTATTCACGCAATGGTCATCGCATTAATTGGGATAGCCTGGCTTGTTTTACACAGCCTGAACAAGATGCCTTTGGATTGGCTCGCCTTTTTGCTTTTTAGTCTGGCTTCACTAATCTTGACCTGGCTTGATGTTTCCCACTGGCTTGTACTCACTTGTATCCTCACCGCCCTACTGGCATGGGACTTGACCGCCTTTGAGACAAAACTACAAGGCATTCCCCCAGAAGATACCCACCCAATGGAGTCTGCTCACTTTACCCGCCTTGCACTTGTATTCGGGGTTGGGTTGGCGGGGATTGTCGCTTCTGGTTTTATTCAAGTAACTATTACCTTTGGCTTGGCTTTGATCCTTGCGTTACTGAGTCTTTGGGGTGTAAGCACGTTGGTCTATCGTCTGCGCAATCGCGGATGAAAAATAAGTTACGCTGTAAACGAGACCTACAATCCCTATCTCTGGATCGGCAGCGTGTACCCGCCATCCATCACAATGGTTTGCCCTACGATCATCTCTGCGGCAGGGGAGCATAGAAAAGCCACCAGCCCTGCCACATCATCTGGGGTGATGAGCCGACCCGCCGGAACTTTCTCTACAAATTTTTCGATGATATTTTCCTGCCCGCCTGAAGAGGCGAAATGATTCAACGCCTCTGTCTCAACTACACCGGGTGACACCGCGTTGACCTTGATGCCACGCTGGATCAGTTCCACGCCAAGATAGCGCGTGAGCGATTCCAATGCCGCCTTGCTCGCACCGACCACCACATAATCTGGCAGTACCCGCACAGACCCCGGGCTGGAAATGCTGACGATGCTCCCGCCGCCGCGCTTTTCCATGAGCGGAGTTGCACGTTGTGCAGCGAACAGCAACGCGCGCGCGTTGATATTCATCGTCCAATCCCAGCCTTTGGGCTTTTGCTCCATTGCCGGGCGGTTATACCCAGAAGCCGCATTGTGGACGAAAATATCCAACCCGCCAAATTCTTTTTCCGTCTCATCAAATAAGCGGTTCAAATCATCCAAGTCGCCTACATCTGCCTTGACGAGCAAGGCGCGCCTGCCGAGTTTTTCCACTTCGCGGGCGGTCTCTTCGGCGGGGGCGCGGTTGCGGAAGAAGTTGATAACCACATCTGCGCCATGTTTTGCAAAATACAGGGCAATGGCTTTGCCAATTCCACGCCCCGAGCCGGTGACGAGGGCAATTTTGTTTTGAAAATCCATAATATTCTCCTGTAGGGGCGGGGTTACCCCGCCCCTACAATATCAATCAAAATAAAGATTCAGATCGGAACAATCAAAGCGATTCCCACAATTGGGGCAGGTGACTTTGCAATTCTTATCATACATCTCACTCCCGCAGCGGTCGCAGACCCAAAGGCGTTTCTCATTCCATTGGATCGGCTGAAAAAGGGAGCGGTCAAACTCTGCGATTCTTTCCCTGCCCAATCGTTCCACTTCACCCATAACTTTTTCAGCATCCAAACGCAGCTTGCGGAGGTTAATTCCCCGGCACAGGTCTGCCCAGTCACAAGTCCACTTGAGGCTGCGGGCGTACACTTTCACTGCTCCGTTGTAGTTGCCGCGAGTGATATGGAGGTAGGTAACAGCCAACTGGAGGACACCCCGGTACAGGTCACGGATCGAACCGCTTTCTTCCATCCACGCGGTTTCAAGTTCTTCATGCGCTTCAAAGAATTTTTGCGCGTTAAAAAACTCGATCCCTTCAATGGCTTTGGGGTGCAATGAACCTGTGCAATCTTCCACTGTTCTTATCTCTGACATAAGGTGAGTATATCAAACTGGCTGAATGGTAAAATTTTTCTGGAGGAGCCTTGCTTCTAATTGCATTTGTTTCTTGTATTCTTTTATCAACCGCATCATTTGCATGGGGCTATCAACGTGCAGGGTATGAAGGCGTAGTAAATTGGATCATTGCCTTTGGCTTTGGCTGGCTTGCATCTACTTATTTTCGCTGGCGTTGGTTTTCCATTGTTGCTGTTTTGGCAGCGCTAACCCTTGCAGCTTTTGGAATCTGGTTTGGTTTCACCCCGGGGTGGTTATTCATGGGAGCGGTCTTTGCACTCTTTGCTTACGACCTGAGCGAGTTTCAAGAGCGTTTAAAAGCTTTCCCAACACGCGAAGATATTGCAGGCAGAACCCGCCGCCGATTAATACGGATTGGCTTTCTCGCTTCGGTGGGATTAATTCTGATATTTTTGCTTGGATGGTTTCGCAGCTAGCCACATCTCCGCCTCACGTGGACCTTTGAACTGGATCAGTTTCAGGTGCTTGTACTCTGGCTGTGAGAGCAGCTTTGGGATCTCGCGTTTTCGACGCCAATAGGTTTTGAACAACCATTTGAACAAAGATTCATCTGACCAGAGTTTGAGGTGCCACCAAAATTTCTCGCGGTTGCCATTCCATAACTCTTCCTGAGTCCAGCCGCGGCGGATGGTGCGGGTGAGCAAGCGCCAAAATACGATGTGGAAGGGATAATCGAGCCAGAGTACCACTTCTGCGCGGCTCCACACAATATCGCGTACCACGTTGTAATTCCCTGCCACCACCCACGCCTCGGCTTGAGTGGCATGTTCAACCCGTTCCCGAAATACGGATAACTCAGCTTCCTTCCAATTCGCTTCCCAATGCAGGGCATCCAACTCAATGAAGTCGTGTCCAAATTTATCTGCCAGCGCTTTTGCCAGCGTAGATTTTCCAGAGCTGGTTGTACCGATCACCACAATGTGTTTATAAGGGAATGTATTCATGGGCAGGGGATTATAATTTGCACAGAACGTATTCTGCAAACCTAAACAAGGAACCCTCCATGTTTGACCTCCCCGATAACGAAATTCTCCCTCTTTCGAAAGAACACGTCTTTTGGACGTGGTCTGCACAAGCCAAAGTCAATCCCATTGCCGTGAAGCGCGCCAAGGGCGTGTACTTTTGGGATGTGGACGACAAGAAATATCTTGATTTCAACTCAATGACGATGTGCGTCAACATCGGTCATGGCGATGAGCGTATCATCAAAGCCATGCAGGAGCAGGCGGCGGAACTTCCGTACGCGGCTCCGGGCATGACGACAAAAATCCGCGCATTGGCAAGCAGGGAGGTGGCATCTGTCACACCGAATGGGGCGTTGAGCAAAGTCCTCTTCACCCTCGGCGGCGCAGACGCAAACGAGAACGCCATCAAGCTCGCGCGTGGCTATACCAAACGGCACAAGATACTGACCCGTTATCGCTCGTATCATGGCGCATCGGCGGGTGCGATGGCTGCCACAGGCGACCCGCGTCGTGTGGCTTGGGAGCCGAACTTAATGCCGGGGGTGGTTCACTTCCTCGACCCGTATCGTTACCGCTCCACCTTCCACCGCACGAACCCCAACATTTCCGAAGCAGATTTTACGCAGGATTATCTCAACCATTTGGAAGAGATCATTTTGTACGAAGACCCCAAATCCATTGCGGCGATTTTGATGGAATCGGTGACGGGCACGAATGGGGTCATCATCCCGCCGGAAGGCTATATGCAGGGTGTGCGTAAACTCTGTGATAAATATGGCATTGTGATGATCTGCGATGAGGTGATGAGCGGCTTTGGTCGTACGGGTAAATGGTTTGCCATCGAAAACTGGAACGTCGTACCCGATATGATCACCATGGCAAAGGGACTCACGTCTGCGTATGCGCCGTTGGGGGCGGTGGCGATGAAACCGGAGATTGCGGCGGCGTTCAACGAACATGCCTTTGAGAGCGGACTGACGTATACCTCGCATCCTATTTCACTGGCGGCGGCGGTGGCGAACATCCAAGCCATGAGGGAAGATAAAGTTGTCGAGCACGCGGCAAGCATGGGCGGAGTCTTGAGGCGCATGTTGTCTGACTTGGGCGAGGCGCATCCATCTGTGGGGGAGGTTCGCAGCATCGGTCTGTTCGGCATCATCGAATTGGTAAAGGATAGAAAAACGAAGGAACCCATGGCGCCGTGGAATGGCTCTTCGCCAGAGATGAATGCCGTGAAGAAGTTCTGTGTGGATAATGGCTTGTTCCTTTATACCCATTGGCATACGGTTCTGATCATCCCGCCGTTGATCATTGATGAGGCACAATTGAAGGAAGGTTTCGATGTGCTGGATGAGGCATTGAAAATTACGGATAGGACTGTTGGTGGATAAACAACATTTTGAGTCGATGTTAAATTGCAGGGACATTTTAATAAAAGGAGAATGTATTAATGGAATCGCAACCTTATTCACCCGAGTCTTCACCCACTCCTGCTCCTCAAGGAAATGAGGGAACCTATGCCGCTGTTTCGCTCATGACCGGTGTCGTCAGTTTATGCGCATGGTTGATACCGTTCTGCGGTGGTCCGCTTTCGATTGCGGCAGTGGTGCTTGGCTATCTTGCCATGAAAGATCCCTCTCGTAAGACGCTTGCCATTGCGGGTATGGCAATGGGCGTCATTGGTATTATTGCCACTTGCATCAATGCCGCTGTGGGCGCTTACATGGGTGCAACCGGACAAACCTTCCAGTTTGCTCCGTAGTAGTTTGTTTTGTATGAAAAGAGCAGACCTCTTTTATGGAGGTCTGTTTGCTTTTGATATTAGCCCTCCTTGCATAAATGCCCTGCCCAGTACCTGGAATGGAATCACTGCCTTGTGCTGGATAAAAATGTGACCTTTACAAGAAGTCTATTGAAGTAAAATAATGAAAAAGAGGAGAATTAAAAAATGGATCAAATCCCTTCCAGTGAACCAATTCAAGAAAGCAGTTTTTCCCAAGGATCAAGACCCGGCGTAGCCGGTTGGTTTGATGTATGGAAGCGCGCGCTCACCCAGCCCAATGAGCAGACCTTCATTGACATCACCGAAGACCCGAATGCCAGCACCAAAACGGCATATATTTGGGTCTTTATTGCAGGGACGGTCTCTGGTATTGCGCAGGCTTTTTTGCAGGGAATTTACACTGCAACCGGCACGACGCCGACCATTCCGGGTTTGGAAGAATACATGCCTGCCAGCACTGGCGGTGATCTAACTGCCGGGCTGATAACAATTCTTGTAAGCATTTGCCTTTCACCCGTTGCTGGCGGACTTTCAGTTTTGTTCTTTGCCTTGTGGACGGCGTTGATCCAATGGATCGCAAAATTGTTCGGCGGAACTGGAAACTACGATAAGTTGTTGTATGCATTTGCAGCTATTTCAGCCCCATTTACAATGATTGCTTCGATCATTACGTTATTTAATGCCATTCCATTTGTTGGGGCATGTTTTGGCATTGTATCTTTTGGGCTGAGTATTTATGTGCTTGTATTGCAGGTGTTTGCTGTAAAAGGTGTAAATCGCCTTGGCACAGGTCAGGCAGTGGGAGCGTTGCTCATCCCCATGGCTGGCATGTTTATCATTTGCTGTTGTGTTGTGTTTGGTACGGCAATGGTTTTAGGACCTGTAATTGGAAGCTCATTCGGTCAGTTTGCACCCTAATCAAAACTAATCAAAAAGACCTCCCTTTCGGGAGGTCTTTTTGATTAGGGCTTTTTAACAAATGGAGGGATGCGGTCTGGTCCTGGCAGTAACGGCATCTCTGCCATGCGCAGGGCATATTCATACGCCATATCTGCCCCGCCCTCGCCGTGTACCGGTTCAATTCGTTTATTTGCATTGACATCCACGCCAGAGAGCAGGTTTTGTGAAGTAATGTTCATTTCAGAGATCACTTCTTCCATTTCGGGTCCGAAGGGCATCTTTTGTAATAGCAGGGCAAGTGCAAGCAATTGCTCACTCCATACCTGCATATTTTCGGTGCAGATGATTACCTCTGCGGCATGTTCCGCAATGGGTTGAGTGGTATCGGGCGCATCCATGGCATATTGGGCATGAAGAATCGTCTGTGGAATGTACCCCCGGTCTTTTCCATTGGCTAATAAACCAAACCCATCATAGACATTGGTGACCCTGCCGTCATTATTCCAATCTTTGTATAGTTCTCTATTTTCATCCCCTACAAGCTCGTTAATAATCTCTTCGGTCTTTAACCGCAGGATTTCTTCATCTCCATCTAAAAAGGCATCTTCAAGTTCAATTACAGATGTGCCCACTGCATTGGCAGTCCACCATAATCCTTGGATGAGGGCATCACCATCGGGTGTACTGCCGATGGCAACCAATATATGGCGGACATGGTTGAACGCCTCAGGTGGGAATTTGGAGGAAGCAACTACTTCGCCATCCGGCTTTTCAGGGGTGGAATCGTTGTTTGATTCAATCGTAATTTCCACCACGTCGAAGCGGGATAATAAGTTAATGCTGTTCGGGCTGATGTAATTGGATTTTCCGCTCTCGTCAATTTGACCCGCGCTGCGCCGCTCTTCTCCGCTCTGGGTTAGCAGCCACACTTCATAGTGGGTGCCCGGCTCAGGCTTGGGCAGGTTGTTGATGTTGACGACAACCTCATCCAGGACGTAATTAAAGTCTTTGAACGAAACGCTGCCCACTTGTTGATTGGGGTCTAACGGTACGGTTGCAGGCGGTTTGCGGAACAACCAAACGCCAGCCAATACCAGCACAGCAAGAACTATTGACCCGGCAAGTATAAATACAGTGCGCGTTTTTTTTGCAGAGTCGTCAACGGGTTTTGCGGCTTTAATGGCTTTGTTCGCTGCCGCCGTTTCTGTGGATAGGCGTTTGCCTTCAAGAACAGCAGAAAATTCCTCCACCATTTTCGTGGCAGATGTATAGCGATGTTCCGAATCTTTGGAAAGTGCCCGATCAATAATGGCTTGCATATCCTTTGAAATGCCTTTGATCGGTGGCGGGGGTTCGTTCAGATGCTTCATGAGAACGCCAAAGGATGACTCTGCATCGAATGGAACTGTCCCTGCCAGCATTTCATACAACACAACGCCCAGCGAGTAAATATCCGTCAGGTGGTCTACTCTATCGCCGCGGGCTTGTTCCGGGCTCATGTAGGCAGGCGTACCAGAGACACTGCCGGTCGTCGTGAAATTACTAGAGTCCATCAAACGAACCAAGCCAAAATCTGTAAGCACCGGCTCAGTATCTTCCGGCAGAGGGGCATCCAGATCGATCTCTCCATCTCTGGAACGCAGAAGAATATTTGCAGGCTTTATATCGCGGTGGACAATCTGATGCTCATGGGCATAATCCACGGCGGAGGCTATGCTTTTTAATAAGACAGCAATGGTTGTGTGGGGGAGCTTTTCGCCTCGGTTATGCAGGGTTTTCAGGTAATTGGCAAGCGATGCACCCGGGATGAGTTCCATCACAATGCATGGACGTCCATCCACGAGATCATAATCAAATATCTGAATAATGTTGTTGTGGTTTAGTCCTGCCACCACGCGTGCTTCACGTTCAAACCGAGTACGAGAATTGGGGTCATCCTCCACATGGTCACGCATGATCTTGACGGCGACATTTCGATTGAGGTGTGTGTGTGAACCAAAATAAACTTCCGCCATTCCCCCACGGGCGATGAGTTCACCGATGATAACGTTCCCCAGAGTTTTCCCTGTCCATGCTGGCATGAGCCGGATTATACCCGATACATAAAAAGTACCCCTGAGATAAATATTTTTTGGACCAAAGTTCCTTGAAAAACGTTCAGCTTAAGTAAAAGGCTTAACGCGAATAAAAAAATATTTTGGCGAAACTCGCCTATTTTGCGCTTCTCGCATTAAAAATTTAAGATTTTGCTACAGCCATGGATGGTGAGGCTTTCCTCTTTATATATCAACGTTTTTTAGCCCGCTAAATCAGATAAAATATTCTCATGAATTTCTCTTCTCAACTTGAACTTCGCATAGGCACAATTTTAAGTGAAAAGAAATTAACCCTTGCCGCCGCAGAATCCTGCACAGGCGGGTTGATATCCAGCCGCATCACAGACATTGCTGGCTCTTCCGTTTATTTTATGGGCGGTATTGTTGCCTATTCCTACGAAGCTAAGAATGCCCTGCTTGGTGTTTCGTGGGATACGATCCACAACAAAGGCGCGGTCTCACGCGAAACTGTCATCGAAATGGCGCGCGGCGCGCGCAAGGTTTTGGGCGTGGATATTGCCGTCAGCGTCAGCGGCATTGCCGGACCCGGCGGCGGTACACCCGATAAACCCGTAGGAACCGTTTGGGTTGGGCTGGCAACCCCAAATGGGGAAGAGGCGCGGCACTTCATCTGGGATGGTGACCGCATCCGTAATAAGCAGCTATCCAGCGAAGCGGCGCTTCAATTCGTCCTCGACTATCTTGAAGGAAAACTTGGATGAAAGTAAGTGTACTGATCTCTGCCAATACCGAGTGGCAGGCTGTAAAAGAAATTTTCCCGCAGCTTAACATTCAGGCTTCCCCATTTGGTGAAACTGCGCAACTGCTTCACGGCGGTTATCCACTCCATCTATTGCATAGCGGGTGGGGCAAGATCGCTTCGGCGGGTTCCATTCAATATGTGCTCGACCATGAAAAACCAGACCTGATCGTAAACCTTGGCACATGCGGCGGCTTTGAAGGTGTGGTGGATTTGGGCGATATTATTCTCGTGGAAAAAACATTTGTTTATGACATTGTTGAATTGATCGGAGACCCCAATGTTTTGGATCACTACGCCTCCACACTGGATGCAGGCTGGCTCCCGTCCATTTTGCCTTACCCTGTGCGACGGGGAATCATCGCCTCCGCTGATAGCGACCTGCCGCCGGAGAAGATCGCTTTTCTCAAATCTCTTGGCGCCATCGCCGGTGACTGGGAGTCTGCGGCATTTGCCTGGGTGGCAAAGAAGAACGCCGCACATTTGCTGATCTTACGCGGCGTGAGCGATCTGGTGAGCGAAACAGCAGGTGAGGCTTATGATAATCTCTCGTTGTATGAAGAACGAACCAAAGACGTTATGCGAAAATTGTTCGATCAATTACCCGGGTGGTTGGGTAGTTTGGATATATAAAAACAGCCTTGATTTTCAAGGCTGTTTTTATTGAGATGATGTGCCTACTTTACCCAAACCATATTAACTTGTTCAGGTGTGATGGATACAGATTGAAGGGTGGCATTGCGGTTGCCTCGTTCCATAAGGTTCGCCAGCCGGTTGGCAATGGTCTGATTCCAATTTTCCACGCGATCTGCTTCGATGGAAACCCCATCAAGTTGAGCGTTGGAAATGGATGCAGTTAATTCTCCATTACTAACGCCAAGGTCTAACCGCAGGGAGAGTGTATCCACCTTGGCAGGGTCGTTCAAACGCTCCCTTTCTCCAGCGACAGAGATATACCCCGAGTGCAGTGTAATGGCGATATCTTTTATCAGCGGGTCAGCAATGGCTTCTGTGATGACCTGTTGCAACTCGGCTTGGGTAATGCTGGTTTCGGCAGTGATGCTCCCATCGGGATTACGCGTGATGTTCTTTTGACACCCGCTTAAAAACAGGACGGGAACAAGTAAAAATATGATGGTCGATGAAATTTTTTTCATATATTCTCCATGGGTTGCATTATTCCATGTTTATGTTTTGTAGATAATAAAAAGGTGTAATTATTTTGTAAAAAAACAACGGCTTCAAGAGAAGCCGTTGTTTTTTGTTTAACGCACGGGGGATTAACGTGCTGCCACAAGCGCTTCTTTGATCTGATGAGTATGTGTGTTTAAGTGAAACCCTGGCTGTAAAATACCGCTGCCGAAACGGTAGTAACTGCTTTTGTTTTCCACAAACTCTGCTGGGAGATTTTCGGTATAAATGAGAATCTCATTTACGATACGATTCAGGGCATCCAGCATCAATTGTATGGAAGGATTGGCTTTTACAATTGCCTCAACCGAGGCATTGATATTGCCGCCAAAATCATCTGCTATTGATTCGTATCCACCTACGAGGCTGGAGAGAAAAATAATATTAAAGCGCTCATTTTGGATCAAATGCGCCATAACTTCCAACGCGCTCCATTCTTGAGGGGCGGGGCGCTGCATGGCTTGTTCATCGCTTACCCCGTCAAAACATTTTTGAACTTCGATCAATGCGGGTTCATACATGGCGCGGGCTTGTTTTGCCAGTTCAACGGGATTGAAGGGAACATCTGGCATGGGGCGTTTGCCAAGTTCCATTTGTACAGTTTTCTTTTCCGCGCCGCGATAGAACTCCACCTCCAAAACGTCACCGCCTTTCTTTCCAGCGAGGGCGTTTTGCATACTGGCGAAATCATTGGTTATGGGTTTGCCGCCCATGCCAACCAATACGTCATCCCGCTGAATGCCCGCTTTTTGTGCGCCCATGCCTTCCACAGTCCCGTCGATTCTCAGCCCTTCACGAACGGGAACCCCCAAAGACTTTGCCTGCTCTTCAGTGAAATCACCCGGCACGATCCCCAGCATGGGGCGTTCGGCAATGCGCAGATCAACGCCTGTTTCAAGGATGGATTTTAAGTTGCGCAAACTCGATGCCCACTGCTCACGAAATCCATCTGCCATGTTCTTCCAGGAATCATCGCTTGGCACTTCATGATCCATGCGGACATTCACGCCGCCGTCTTTTTCTGTAAAGGTTACGGTCACTTCAGTGGGGGTGGGGTCAATGTTTGAGAACCAGCGAAACTTTACCAATTTATTTTCTTCTACTTCAAGATAATGCCCGCTGGTGTAGAAATCACCTGTCCACCACAGGTACATGCGCCCATGTGGGCGCGGTATGACGGTGGCAACATCACACAGCCATTCACGTATGGCGGTGGCATTTGTGAAGGCACGATAGGCGAACTTTACAGGGGCTTTCACCAGTATCTCAGCAGTTACAGTGGACATATTCTCTCCTTAAAAGTGGTTAGGATTATTTTATAAAGTACCTCAACCCAAATAGCAACCTACTTGAGGAGGGCTTTTGATAAAAAAACGCCGCGCACAATGCACGGCGTTTTTGTTTGGCTTATTCTCCAGGCGCAGGGATTTGGTTTGCACCTTCAAGGATTTGCATATCTGCCATGTATTCGGCATGTTCGTACGCGGTGAGTGAGCCTCCCTCACCTTCCACCGGGTCAATACTTTCGTTTCCGTCCAGGTCTACCCCGCTGTGGATTTGCTCCGCAAGCGATATAGCCAGCCGGATATCCGCCTCATTGATCTGACCTGTGGGCGTTTCGAGGATGCGCTTCGCAACGTCTCGAAGCTGGGTTGCCCATCCCTCAACATTCCTTGCGCTGATAGCGACATGCTCGCTGTGGAGTTTGATATTTGCAGTGGCATCGCCTGCCGAAGCGGAGAGTTCGGCATGGGTGATCGTGCCTTCGATGTAACCGGTTTGACTTCCGTTCAACAGCAAGCCGAACCCGTCACTGGGATCGCCGGTTGAGCCGTTCTTGTCCCAATCTTTGTGGTCACTGCTTTGTGTGCCAACGATGATGTTGATGAGCGTCTCAAGGTGCGCGCGTGTGGATTTTTCATCGCCGTTCTCAAAACTTTTTTCAATTTCATCGCCTGTGTTTTTAATAAGCTTGCTTGTATCCAACAAGCCGCTCGTTAAACCGACTTGATTGGGTGCGCCGGAAAAACTTACCAGCAAATGCCGGATGTGTGTGAGGGCATCATCGGGCAGGGCGGTGGAATAAAGAATTTCATCGGATGGATTGGGGCTGGCATCTGGGTTCGTTTCAAGCGTGATCTCCATTCGATTGAAACCATCCAAAAGATTGCGGGATTGCGGCTCAAGATAGGTCAATGTGTATTGACCGGAATTGTTCTTTTCAAGAACGCCGATGCTGACGATGGTTTCTGCGTCATCGTTCATGAGCCATGCTTCGTATTGCGTTCCTTCGGCGGGCTCGGGCAGGGATGCTGTGACTGTGACCTGATCGAGGCTGCCTTGAAAACGCAGGATGCCCACAAACTCTCCAAAGGAGGGTTGCGGCGGATTTGTCTGTTGATCGGCAGTTTGTGTTCCGCCGCCATGCGAATGTACATCGGTTGGGGTGGTTTCGGCGGCGGCTTGCTTGTTTAAGCCGGGGAGGATGGCAAAGGCGGATATTCCGAGTGCGCTGGTAGTGAATATGCCGAGACAAATACAGATGAAAAGTCCAGCGCCGATCCAGAGGAGGTTGTTTCGGCGTGGTGTCGGCTTATTGCTAAGCGTGGCAGTTGTCGGCGGGGTTTTGAAGCGCAGGGTGTGGATCGTTTCTGCTTCGGCGTGCATACCCACAGCGTTGTAATAATCCTCCAAAAGCTCGTGTGCGGTTTGGTAACGGTCTTGGGGGAATTTTTCGAGCGCTTTGTTGATGACGCCTTGTACCTGCGGTGAGATGCCTTCGATGAACGGCGGCGGTTCGGAAATATGTTTGAGGATGACCCCAAGCGTGGAATCGGATTCAAAAGGGACGCGCCCTGCGAGCATTTCGTAGAGGACGATGCCGAGGGAGTAGGTGTCTGAGCGTCCGTCGGCGGGGTTGCCCTGTGCCTGTTCGGGTGACATGTATGCAGGGGTTCCGCTCACGACACCTGATGCGGTTTGGGTGGCGGAGTTGGCAATGCGCACCAAACCGAAATCGGTGATGATGCATTCGGTATCTGTGGCGAGTTCGTGCATGGAGTATTCGCCGCTTTTGTTGTTAAGTATGATGTTGGCGGGTTTTATATCGCGGTGGGTGATGCCCTGTGCATGGGCGTAATCTATGCCTGCGGCAAGAGATTTGAGTAGTTGGGCAACCTGGGCGAGTGTGAGCCTTGCGCCGTTGTTGTGAAGGTCGCGCAGGTAGTTTGCGAGTGATGGACCTTTGAGATATTCCATCACAATGTAGGGGTGAGACTCGTGCGTATCGTAATCGTAAATTTGAACGATGTTTGGGTGGCGCAGCCCTGCCACTGCTTTGGCTTCGCGCTGAAAGCGGTTGAGCAGGTCGGGGTCTGATTCGATGAAGCTGTGCATCATTTTCACAGCGACCTGGCGGTCTAAGGTGAGGTGTGTGCCGAGATAAACTTCTGCCATGCCCCCACGCGCGATGTATTTATCAATGCGGACTTTTCCAATTGTTTTTTCAATCCAATCTACCATGTGGAGATTATACAGTGAAAATTGGAGTGGAAAACTCGGAAAATAACCAGTTATGTTTTTGACACATTAGACTTCTTGCAAGAAGTCTAATGTTTACCCCGCTCAAGGTGGCGAGAGCGTTTATGCAAGGGGCTATTATTTTTGAATAGTTTAAGGGCTAATTTTTTTAGCAGGTTCTTGGGGTGGTGAAAACTTTATTGTATTTGTTGAGAGAGACAATGGCTTTTCAATTAATGCAAATAAAACAAATGCTGTAAGTAAGGTGGCAAAAAATACAGGCGCGATCAAGCCCCAATACACCCATGGTGTGGGTGTATTCGTGAGGGCGAGTTTCCCGAGAATGAGAAAAATACCTTTTATTGTTAACCCATGGATCAGATAGTACGAATAGCTAATATTGCCGAACCACCTGAGTGGTGTCCACGAAAATAGGTTTTGCAACCATCCATTAACAGAAAAACATTCCCAACAAAAAATAAATAGAAAAATGGAAAGTACTCCATACTTAACTTCTTCAGATATCCTTGTCCAGGGGAAAATTGCCAGCCACACCAATGCAGTGATCAGAGAAACCATACCCAAATGTTTGATAGGTTTCCATTCTGTGTTTGTTACAACTTCAAATAGAACCATTCCAGAAAGGAACATAAGGATACGGATAGGTCCGCCTTTGATGCTAACAATAACGTATGATGACACTGCCATTGAAAGTATTAATAAGATGCGATTTTGAAATTTCCAGGTGCGTAAGCGTAACCCGTATATTATCCAAGGGGTGGCTAAATAAAATAAAAATTCATAACTTAGAGACCATGCTACAGTAATTATTGGCTCTATATTAATAATGCCTGGGAGTAATAAAAGATTTTCAATAAGGTAAATAACCGCTTGTTCAGTTTCTTTTGGTATTTTGTTTTCTGCAGGGAATATATAACCTAAGACAATATATATGAAAAACACAAATAGAAAAGTTGGATAGATACGTGCAACTCTTCGGTAAAGATAGGATAAATAGTTTTGTTGTTTTTGAAGCAACATGCCATAAATTAAAAAGCCGCTTAGAACAAAAAAAAGATCTACACCTGAATTGCCTATCTCACCCAGGATGTTTTTGATATTCCAGGTCGTGTTTCCTGGCGATAGATAGGTTTCAGTTATAGACGAATAATGTACTAGGAACACCAGAAATACAGCCCCTCCTCTCAAACCTTCCATTGAGAGGATATTTTCTTTTTTGTGGCGTGAGATTTCGAATATTTCTCTCAATCGGTTGTTCACTTATAACCTCTGTTTAGAAAAAGCCATCTTATTGATTCATTGCTTTTTATTTTACAGGAGAATAACAAACCTATATTCATAAAGTTCAAATATCAGTTTGTATTTGATGCCTAAAAAGAATAGGATTAATTACCCAATTTTCCGCGTTCCATTTCGATCACATCCACTTCCAATTTTTTGAACAGCGGACCGGGTTGATTTAACTTTGCGCCTGGTTTCAGTTCACTGGGTTTCCATTGGATGTTTTCAACAGGCTTGTATCGCAAGACCAAATGTTCGCCAAGTGAATCTTTGGCGGTTTCGGTATATTGCTCGCCGAAGAGCGGAGTTTCGTAGCCGAAGAATCCGTGCAGGCGTTCGGAAGTGAAGGGAATGAACGGCGCGAACATGACCTTTAGTGAGTCAATCGCTTTCAAGGCGGTGTAGATGGTCTTGGCGGCGGCGTCTTTATCGGTCTTCACCGCAGACCAGGGGGCTTGCACATCAAGATATTGATTCACAGCGGTGGCGAGTTTCATCGTCTCGCTGAGGGCAGAGCGCAGACGCACGGCGTCGAGTTCCGCGCCTATAGAGTTGAATCCAGCTTCGATGGTGGCGAGCAGGTCAAGGTCCACGGGGCGAAGCGAGGCGGGGTCTACATCCGGCACATGACCTTCCCAATGTTTGTAGCAGAACGAGAGTACGCGGTTCGCAAGGTTGCCCCATGTTGCCACCAGTTCGTTGTTGTTGCGCGCCACAAACTCTGCCCAATCCCAATCGCTGTCTTTGCTTTCGGGCATGTTTGCGGTAAGGTAGTAACGCACGGCATCCGGGTCGAAGCGGGTGAGAACATCGAGACCCCACACTGCCCAGTTGCGTGAACCGCTGATCTTTTGTGCTTCGAGATTCATAAATTGATTGGCAGGCACATCATACGGCAGGATGAGCGGCGCGTTTTCTTCGCCCGCAAAAAATTCCATGAACGCGCTGCCTGCGCCCATCAATTCGGCGGGCCACTGCGAGGTGTGGAAGAAGATGTTGTCTTTGCCAATGAAATGGAATTGTTTTGCGGCGGGGTTGAGCCACCAATCGCGCCACGCCTCTTGATTACCCGATAGTTGACTCCACTCAATCGGGGCGGAGAGATAGCCGATAACGGCTTCGAACCACACATAAAGCACTTTGTTTTCCCAACCCACTTCTTGAATTGGAACGGGAATGCCCCAGTCGAGGTCACGGGTGATGGAGCGAGGCTTGAGACCTTCGCTTTCGATCTTGCGCAGCGACTCGCCCAAGACTGTATCGCGCATGTGGTCTGAGCGTGATTGTAGGAAGGTTTTTACATCGGGTTCGAGTTTGGAAAGGTCGAGGTACGAGTGTTCGGTGTCGCGTAGTTCGAGCGCACCGTCACCGGTGGTGGCACGTGGGTTGATCAGCTTCTCGGGTTCAAGCACGTTGCCGCATTTGTCGCATTGATCAGAGCGCGCGTTCTCGTAACCGCAGATGTAGCATGTCCCTTCCACGTAGCGGTCGGGCAGGAACTTGCCCGCGCTGGGGGAGTACCACTGCTTGCTAAACTGGCGGAAGAGGTAGCCGTTCTTCTGCAAGGCAAGGAACATGGATTGCGAGACCTTGAAGTGATTGTCGGTGTGGGTGGAGGTGTACAGGTCGTACGTAATGCCGATCTGTTGGAATAGCTTGATAAACCCTTCGTGATAAGACTTGTACACTTCTTCCACGGGTTTTCCGAGCTTATCTGCGCTCATGGTGACGGGTGTACCGTGCGAGTCGGTGCCGGTGATCATCAACACCTTGTTTCCTTTGAGGCGGTTGTAACGGGCAAAAATGTCACCGGGCAGGTGTGAGCCGGTGATGTTACCCACGTGGATTTCGGCATTGGCGTAGGGCCATGCGACGGCGACTAGGATGGTTTCGGTCATGCGATTTCTCCGATTTTTTACCACAAAGGACATCCAGTACACGAAGGAGAAAACCTTAATTCCTTTGTGCTCTTTGAGACCTTCGTGTTTAAAGTTTTACAAACAAAAAGGCTGCCCGCAAAATGGACAGCCCGTTTTTTCAGGTATGAAAAACTATGCTTTCCACTTGGCGCAGGGGGATATTTCCATTCGCATGTTACGCATGGCCATGGTCATTGGCACCATTGGGAAAGCAGAAGTGAATTTCATGTGCGCAAGTTTACTACGCACCTTACTGAATGGCAAGCAAATTGTAAGAAATTTTCAAGGGCGCCTGGTGCTATACTAAGTTATCGTGTAATCTTGTTCATTTTCTTGCAATCGTTGGTGATATTATGAAGCGATATAGAAACAATAAGATTTACCAATATAGTCTAGCAGGCGGGCTAGCTGGGTTAATTATTACCCTGCTTGGCATATATCTAGAACTTAATCAGTACCATTTTGCTTTCACCTTGCAAAAGGTTATAAATCTCCATCTGAATGAACCGTCATTATTTCTTTTAGACTTGGCTCCATTTGTGATGGGTTTGATGGGCGGGATGATTGGGGTGCAAAGTGAACTTTCCGGCGAAATCAGTCGTGCCAAACGCGAATGGGAAGAAATATTCGATTCAATCTCTGGACCGATCATTTATACAAATGAGAATGGGGATGTTATCCGCTGTAACCATGCTTTCATTGATAAATTAAATTCCGCCTACTTCAAGGTACTGGGCAAACCGCTCTCAGAATTTTTAGACACAAAAGGGTTACAGCTATACCAACAAATTGAGGTTGAGTGGCATGGACGGAACTATGACTTGACCCGTTTCTTGATCACAGGTGTGGATGGAGAAAAAAATTCACTTTGGGTTCTCCACGATATTACCGAACGCCTCGTAGCAGATAAAGAGATACACCGACAAAGACAATATTTTGAAACCCTCATTCAAGCCAGCCCAATTGCAACGGTTGTACTGGGCAATGACGAAAAAATTACCGCCTGCAATCCAATGTTTAGAAACCTGTTTGGATATTCAAGAGAAGAGATCAAGGGGAAAACGGTCGACGAACTGATCTCCACAGATGAAACAAAGGCGGAAGCAAACCGGTACACTCGACAAGTGATGAAAGAACCCGTCCATGCCTTAGGAAAACGCCACCGCAAAGACGGAACCTCGGTCGATGTGGAGATTCTCGGAGTGCCAGTCTTTCTGGATGGCGAAAAAGTGGGGGCGCTCGCCATGTATCACGACATTACCGAACTGCTTAAAGCCCGCAAAGAAGCAGAACAAGCCAACCTTGCCAAAAGCGAGTTTTTGGCAAATATGAGCCATGAGATCCGCACCCCCATGAATGGCATCATTGGCATGTTAGACCTGGTGCAAGACACAAAATTAAGCGGCGAACAGAAAGATTACGTCCGGTCTGCTCAACAGAGTGCCGAAGCGCTGCTTACCCTGATCAACGATATTTTGGATTACTCCAAGATCGAAGCCGGAAAGATCGAATTCGAAGCCATAGATTTCGACCTGCGCACCACCGTGGAAGATGTTGCCTACACCCTTGCGAAACGCGCCCAAGATAAGGGACTGGAACTCGCCTGCCTGATCCACCCCGATCTTCACTCCTACCTTCGCGGTGATGCCGGACGTCTACGCCAGATCCTTTTCAACCTGGTTGGAAACGCCATCAAGTTCACCCATCAAGGCGAGGTGGTGATTAAAGCCGAGGCACATGAAACCAACGACACTCATGTGAAAATCCACTTTGCCGTTCAAGATACCGGTGTCGGGATTCCACCCAATCGGGTGGCTGCCATCTTTGAACGCTTCACCCAGGCAGATGGTTCCACCACACGCCAATATGGCGGAACGGGTCTGGGTCTCACGATTTCAAAACAATTAGTGGAACTGATGGGCGGCAGTATGGGGGTGGAGAGCAAAGTTGGCACCGGCAGCACTTTTTGGTTCGACCTCGAATTTGAAAAACAAACCGGCGAAAGACCAGATGCAAAATCCATCCTGCTTGCACCGGTGAACATGAAACAATATCGCATCCTCTGCGTGGATGATAACGAAACCAACCGTATCATCATTACCCGCATGGTGGAAAGTTTTGGCTGCCATATTGATGCGGTCGCATCGGGCGTAAAAGCGCTTGAAGCAGCACGCAGTGCAGGCAGGCTTGGCGATCCTTATCACGTCATTCTGTTGGATATGCAAATGCCCCACATGGATGGCGAACAGACCGCCAGAGCCTTAAAGAACGACCCCCATGCCAAAGATTCAAAGATCATCATTCTCACATCCATGGGCAGGCGCGGCGATGCCGCCCGGCTGGAAGCATTGGGAGTTTCGGGATATTTGTTAAAACCGGTAAAACAGAAAATGCTGTTTGATGCCATGGTTGCCATTTTGAACACCCAAAAAACGAATACAGGCTCGCTTGTAACCCGTCATTCCATCTCAGAAACACGGCGTTCCAACTATCGCGTGCTATTGGCTGAAGATAACCCCATCAACCAAAAACTAGCCATCGTAAATTTACAAAAAGCAGGGTACTCCGTCGATGCAGTGGATACAGGTCAACAAGCGCTTGAAAAAGTAAAGAGCGAAAACTACAGCGCCGTTCTCATGGATGTGCAAATGCCGGAAATGGACGGATTGGAAGCCACCCAGAACATCCGTCAATGGGAGCTGACACACGGAAAACACATCCCGATCATTGCCATGACAGCGCATGCCATGAGCGGAGACCGCGAGCGCTGCCTTGAAGCAGGCATGGATGATTATGTTTCAAAACCACTTGAACCCAAATCCCTCTTCAACGTGTTAGACAGGTGGGTCTCAGAAACAGAACTGGAATTGAAACCCGAACTCGAAGTGGAAAACCATACCGAAGATCAGTCCATTTCCTACGATAACTTATTTGGCGATATTCCAGATGGTCTTTTTGGGGAAGAGGAAACGGCTCAACCTGCGCTCAAACCTGATTCTACCCATGAAGATATGAGTCAACTCCCAAGCCTTCCCATTGACTACATAACCGCACTTCCCCGCTTTTTCGATGACCCCCAATTCTTGAGGGAAATGCTCGAAGATTACAAGAAATCTCTTCCTGCACGAATCGTGGATATACAAGCCGCATTCCAACAATCTGATATTAATACCCTCGGGCGGCTGGCGCACAACCTGAAAGGCATCTCTTTGAACTTTAGCGCCGAACCCATTGCTCATATCGCTCAAAAGATCGAAGAAGCAAGTAAACGGGAAGATATTTCAGGCGTTTCCAAATTGATCGAACAATTGATCTACGAAGAGAACCGCCTGCTTGAATTTGTATCGCAAAACCTGCCATAACAAAGGAGCCTCATCATGCCTCGCATTCTTTTCATCGACGATGAACCCATCAACCAACAATTGGTTGCCCGCGCCCTTGAGCCCCTCAACTGCGAATTATTCTTTGCAGAGAATGGAACCAACGGCATAGCACAAGCCCGTGCCCTGCTTCCCGATGCCATCATTACCGATGTGATGATGCCGGATATTACCGGCTACGAACTCACACGCATCTTAAGACGTGAGACGCAATTCTCATCCACACCCATCCTCATTCTCACCGCCCAATCTGGCTTGCAGGACAAACTGCAATCTTTCGAAGCGGGAGCAGATGACCACCTCACCAAGCCATTCGAAGCCTCCGAGCTCGCTGCCCGGGTGATGGCAATGCTCCGCAGGGTAGATGCAGCCCGAATGGCGGCTGAGGCGCCCATCCAGGAAGGTGGACGCATGATTGCCGTTCACAGTCTGCGTGGCGGCACAGGCTGTTCATCCATTGCAGTGAATTTGGGTGTGGGTATGGTTTCTCTCTGGCGGCGTCCAACCGTTTTGCTCGACCTGACCATGACCGCCGGACAGGTGGCATTGATGTTGAATATGACCCTGCGCCGAACATGGACGGATATTGTGCGCTATTCACCCGGCGAGCTTGATTTTGATATGCTTACTTCCATTATGGCTTCTCACGAGAGCGGTCTGGCTTTTGTTGCCGCACCCACCTTCCCCTCACAGGCAGAACCGATCCAACCTGAACTGCTTTACGCTGCCTTTAATTTATTTAAAAGTAAATTTGAATATGTGATCGCCGACCTGCCGCATGACTTTAGTGATCCTGCCATACAGGCATTGGATGTTGCTGATATGATCCTGATGGTTGCCACTCCAGACATGGCATCCATACGGGCGGTTAGTGCGGCGGTGGATACATACCAGAAGCTGGGCTACCCCAAAGAGAAGATCAAATTATTGCTCAATGCCACATTCCCCAGCGCAGGGCTGCCCCGTGAAAAGATTGAAGCCGCGCTGGGCATCCCCGCCCTGACGCTGATGCCCTACTTCAAAGATGTCTTTGTCAGCGCCATTAATTATGGCAAGCCGGTCGTCACTGAAAACCAAAAGGAACCGGCAGCCGCTTTTCTTGAAGACCTCACGTTCTTTTTAAGTAAAGACAAGCATAAAACATCGCGCCCTGAAAACCCCACAGAAACATGGGCGCGCGTTCATAAGCGGTACTTGGAGAGAAAAAACAAGTAATCATCACGGAGGTATCTATGGCACTGGATGAAATCCCGCAGTTTCATGGCGGCGCATCAATTACAAAATCATCTAAAAAGAAAACTGGAAAGTTATGGCTATACCTGATCCTTGCCGCTTTCCTTATTTTCGATGCAGTTATAGCCATTTATTATTTCAGCGCTCAAAGCAGCCGGTATGGAGGACTGGATGGTTGTTTTCTAACATCTGATGGCATCCCCCTTGAAGGCGCTACAGTAAAAGTCGGCGAAACCTCCACAACCACTTATATTGACGGCTGCTTTTTCTTCGCGGAGTTGCCTGCTGGTCGCTCGCAGCTTATGCTTGCAGGCAACTCTGGTGAGATCGTTTTTACCCAAGAGGTTGAAATTCCAGCAGATCAGGCGCTTGGGCTGGGCTCTATTACATTACCGTAGATGGAGGTTTCACACGATGTACCTCAAACATGCTGAAAAAGGTCAGTCTCAGATGGAATATGCGCTGTTGATAAGCCTTATTGCAGTCAGCGCTATTTCAGGCTTGTATCTGTTTGCGCCAGATTTCAAGGGGATCGCAGAAAAATTATTCTCTCTTGAGAATGTCACCGCAACCGACCAAAGCGAAAACGCCGCTACCCCTGCTCAAGAAATGGAAAATAAACCCACCTCATTAATTGGTTCCACTGCAAAAGATTTTATGTCTCGAATTCGCGCCCATTACGACAAAAATGGGAAATGGCCCCGAAGCTGGGGCGAACACCGGTTTTCAGATATTGGGCTTAATTTTGATGATTGGAAAAAAAGCGTGAATGGTATTTACTGGAACCCCAATGGCGATAAGATCGGGCTTGGCAATAAGAACGGCGATAATTTACAGGTCTATGTTGAAGATTTGAATGGAAACACGCTTCATCTATATGACGGCTGGAATATCTGGTGTGTGGCAACTACTGAAATATGTTACTACCATACCGTTGCCCCCGGCAATGAAGTGGATATCAACACGATCAAAGTGGTTGAAACAAACAAACATTAATTAAAGATCGACATGAGATCGTTGCGCTTGCTGATGAAATAACAGACCTATTATCATGCCTGATACAAGCAGGGTGCTGCCCAGGCTCCACAGGTCTTTGCCTGTGAACGTCAATTGCACAAGGGCAAAGATCGAAACAAGGTCCAGCAAAATAAGAAACCCGAACGCCAAAAGCACGCCGCGCCGCTTTCTCACCAGAGTGCCCATAACCCACACAATAGGAATGATGTATGGAAGCTGGTCATACGTCCACAAATAGATGGTGCTGACAAACCCAATGGGGATGATCAAGTTCAGCGCCTCCCATGCCGACCATTTGGCTTGATTCTTCCAAAGGAGCAGACTCGCCCCCCCGAGCGGGATCAAACTCAAGATTCCGCCGAGCAGCGTGGAACATGGGGCAGACCCCTTACAAGCAAGATAAGCGAACGCCCAAACATTGGAATGAATTCCCTGAGTCCGCGCCAACACGGCATCGCCCGCGCCGAGAAATTTCTGCACCCAATGCGGGTCTTGGAGCAAACCAACGATAAAAATACCCAACCCTCCAGCCGCCACACCCGCCATTGCCTTCCAATCACGGCGGGCAAGCAGCCAAACCCCGGAAAGTAAAAGGATGGTGATGCCCTGTGGTGGTTTGAGCATGGTGAGCGCGAGCGCCGCCCCAGCCCAAAATGATTGATCTTTTTCAAATAGCAGGATCGCCGCCAAAATAAAAATAACGGTGAGGATGCCAATGGTCCCTGCGTGAGTGCTCAAATAAAGCGGACCGAAGAACAGAAGGAAAAAGAAAGTTGGCAGAAATAGGGTGCGGTGTTCATTTGTTTGCCAATGCTGTAACAAGAGATGAACGGCAAGCGCAACCATCACAAGGGTAAACGCCTGCCAGATGAAATAAGCCGTTTGCATGGAGAAAAAACCGAGAGGGATGCAAAGCAGTGCCAGCGGCAGGGGATAAGGGAAAATATTGTTCGGACGCCAATCCATTTTGTTGGCATCGTGTCCGGCGAGATATTGGCTTTCTTTGTATGGGTCTTGCCCGTCCAGAAGCATCCGCCCTGCAAGCCAAAAGAAGGAGAAGTTGGAGGCGGGTACATCAAACCCCCGACTCACCTGGGCGCGGGCAAAGATCAGCAAAGCAAGCATTAACAGGGTGAGCAGGGCGCCGAGTGGTTTGGGTATGGTTCGTTTCATAAAAGAAGAAGAAAACGCCGCCCGTGTTCACAGGCGGCGCACATGGTTTTAACTCAACATGTCTTTCAACTTTGCGAAGGGAGAATCGGGTTCATCGGGGCGGTGACCGCAGTCTTTTTCATTGAGATTTTGACCGCACTCACTGCACAGTCCCTGACAATCGGGCTTGCAAATGGGGTTGATGGGAATTTCCAAAATGGCGTATTCACGCAGGAGTTCTTCTACATCCAATTGGGCATCATCAGGAATGATCAACCCGGATTCTGAGACGGAGCGTTGGTCGAAGGCGTACATTTCGGTGAATTCCCATTCGAGGTCTTCAACAAAATTGACCAAACAGCGCGAACAGGTGACGGTGGTTTCGGCGGTGAATTTTCCCTGAGTAATGAGCCCTTGCGGGGTTTTGCCGACGTTTACATTACCTTCCAGATTGCGCAATTCAAGATCGTCATTGAGGGTGATCTTTTCGAACTTAAATGGAAAGTTGTGGTTGTATCCGACTTCTTCATGGATGATGAAGCCGACGTTAAAGCGAAAGGGTTTTCTTGGGTTAGTCATAATGAAAATGATGAAGAATGAATGCAGAATGATGAATGAAACACCAATTCATCAAAATACAAATTACCGATCCTATATTTTTCTATCTACAATATATTTTGCCAAATTTTCCAGCGCGTCGCGTTCGGCAGAGGCGGGCATATCTTCGAGGTGGGCGAGGGCGCGCTCAATATGCTGTTCTGCTTCTCGCATGGCAAGTTTGGAGGCGTCGCTGTTGCGGATGCTGGTGACAAGGCGGTTCATGTTCTCGGTATTTGTCCAGCCGCCATTGGGCAGAGATTGGACGTCCGCGTCAGCGGGGTTGGCTTCGGCGTAGTAAATGGCTGGGAGGGTGACCAAGCCGTTCAGTAGGTCTGAGCCGAGCGGTTTGCCCACGGTGTTTTGATCGCCGGTGAAGTCGAGGATGTCATCCACGATCTGAAATGCCATCCCGATCTGGTAGCCAAAATCGCGCATGGCTTCGATGGTTTCATCGCTCACCGGGCTGACCATGGCAGCGGCGCGGGAGGTCATTTCAAAGAGTGAGGCGGTTTTAGCGTAAATGCGTTTGTAGTAGTTATCGCGGTTGATGAGCCCGCGCGAGGTGAACATTTGCGTCAGCTCGCCGTTGACGATGATCGCCAGTGTGTCTGAGAATAGTTTCATCAGCGGCAGGTAGTCGGTATCGGCGGCGAGTTTGGCGGCGCGGGCAAAGAGGAAGTCGCCGGTGAGGACGGTTGCCGGGGGCGACCAGCGGGCGTTGAGGGTGGGTGTGCCGCGACGCAGGAGTGAGCCGTCGATCAGGTCATCGTGGACGAGGGTGGCGGTGTGCAGCATTTCTACGGCAGCGCCGAGGTTGATGAGCTTTTCGAGGGGCGCACCGAGCATGTTGCCGACCAGTGAGCTGAGGGTGGGGCGTACGCGTTTGCCGCCGGCGGCGAGCAAATGCTCTAACGCGGCGCGCAGGTCTGGATGGTTTTCATCTGCCTGGGAGCGCATGCGTTCTTCAACAAGTTTGATTTCTTCTGTGACGGGTGAGAGAAAAGTAACCGAGTTCAAGTCAATCTCCCCATGCGAAGAGCCGGTCTGCATTGGCAGTGGTTATGGCGGCGATCTCCGCAGGGCTTTTGGAATGGATTTCTGCTATTTTATCAGCAATATGCAGGACGTAGGCGGGTTCGTTTCTTTTGCCTCGGTGCGGGGCTGGAGATAAAAATGGTGAGTCTGTTTCGATGAGCACACGCTCGAGAGGGAGTTCTTTTATCATTTGTCTGTGTTTTTCGTTCTTTGGGTAGGTTACGGGTCCTGTGACCCCGAGGTAAAAGCCAAGCTCAAGGGCTTTGATGGCAAGTGTGAGGTTCCCATTGAAAGAATGTAAGACCCCTGGTTGCTTGCCAAGCGGATGTTCGGCAAGCTGCCATTTCTCGATCTGCTCTTCCATCATTGCGAAGAAATCATCGAAAATGGGACCCTGCGTGGCATCACCTGATTCGCGCAGGTGGATGATGACTGGTTTATTCAACGCTTCAGCCATCTGGACCATGGAGTGGAGTACGCCTCTCTGGGCTTTTTGCTTCTCTGGTTCTTTGACCCAGTAATAATCAAGACCAATTTCGCCAATGGCAGCAACTTTTGCATGGTCGGCAAGTTTGTAGAGTTTATCCATATCTTGCATGGAAGAGGTTTCTACATCTGTTGGGTGGATACCCACAGCGGCGTAAACCTGTTCATACTTTTCTGCCAGCTCAATGGATTGTTTGCAAGTCTCCAAATTTGTACCGGGGACGAGCATACGCTTAATGCCTGCTTCGATGGCGCGTTGAATGACGACTTCGCGGTCTTCGTCGAACTTGTTCCAGTAAAGGTGACAGTGGGTGTCGGTCAATTGCATGGCGTGACGATTATACCCAGAGCGGTCACATATTGCACTTTTTGAGAAGAGAGAAAGCGCAATATGTGACCGTGGGCATTATATATCAGCCTAAAAATCGGTAAAATTCAAAAAATTGACGAATCCTACTAAGATAGTGAAGTATTGGTAATATTTGTCTTTTGGTAAAAGACATGGTAAGTTTATTCGGTTGTGAAAAGAGAGGATTAACATGAAACACCTTCCTATATTTTTAGTATTGACCTTGGTTTTCGCTTTATTTTTTCCGCAGGCGCCCGCCCATGCCGACGCCGCACCGCCAGAAGCCCCTCCCGGAACGACGTTGCTGCCAGGGGAATCCATTACGCAAGTCCGCATGGAGGCAGAGACGGTAACGCTCGCCATTTTTGAGAACCCTGCTGATTCAGATCAAGCCAGGGCAAAAACTGAAGCAGTGTTTACCATGCGCAACCTCGGCACAGAGGCAGAGACGATGGCGGTGCGCTTTCCGCTTTCATTTTTCAATGGCAATTCCGATGGTTATGGTGGTTTTCCTGAAATCGCATCAATTGATGTCAAGGTGGATGGAAAGACCGTTTCAACCCGTCGTGAGATTCAGCCTTTTGCCTCCAGTGAATATTCATATAAAGAACGTGAGGAACTTCCCTGGGTTGTATTTGACGTGACCTTTCCGCCGGAGCAGGATGTCATGATCGAAGTGCTTTACACCGTTGATGGGTTTGGGTACTTTCCGTATCAGGCATTCAAATATATTCTTGAAACTGGCGCCGGATGGAACGGCACCATCGGCAGCGCGGAAATTATTGTCCGCCTGCCGTATGAGGTGAACGAAAAAAATCTGGATTTGAACGGTCAGGCTGGGCATGGCGAATCAACCCCGGGCGGGGTGATGAGCGGGAATGAGATCCGCTGGAGTTTTACAGACCTTGAACCAACCTATCTCGATAACATCCAGATCGTGGTCGTGACTCCGACGTTGTGGGAAAAAGTTTTGCAGGAAGAAGCAAACGTTGAGAAAAATCCGAACGATGGTGAGGCGTGGGGCAGGCTGGCGAAGGCATACAAGGAAGTGACGATGATGCCGAAGGGCTATCTGCGTGAAGACCGTGCGGGTTTTGAGTTGTACGAATTGAGTAAGGCGGCGTACGAAAAATGCCTTTCACTTTTACCCGAAGACCCACTCTGGCATTACGGCTATGCCGACCTTTTGTGGGCGCAGTATCAATATGGTATTTATTCTTCGGGTGAAACTGATACTGAAAACATTTTGGGAAAAACCCTGACGGCATTGCAAACATCGCTTGCACTCGACCCGGACAATCAACTTGCAAAAGACCTGCTGCTGGAAATCAGTTATCAAGTTCCGCAAGCTGTACAAGCGGATGGCGAAAATTTCACTCTTCTTGGTCTGACGGCTACGCCGCTTCCGCCTACACCGTGGGCTGCCGAAGCGACCCCAACCTTGGAGTCCGCTGAGGCTGTTCCAACATCTACACTCACAATGGGCGTTCTCCCTCCCAACACACCAGAACCTACTGCAACCAATCCTTTGTGTGGCAGCGCCTTTCTCCTGCCCGCGCTGTTTGGATTGCTTTTTATTCGTAGGAAACGTAACTAACCTGAGCGCAAAGGGCGACCCTTTTTTATTGAATAGCGCCACATCCAACCTTGACGGGTCGCCCCTACGCAAGATGATTTAAATAAAAAGGAGACAGTCACTTCAAAAGTGACTGTCTCCTCGTTTCTTAACCAAACTACTTTACTTAATCCCTGCCACTTTCAAACCATCTTGAAGGATCGCCTGCACCTTGTCGGCGTGACGGGTTTCGGTATACACGCGCAGAATGGGTTCTGTGCCGCTGAAGCGGATGAGCATCCAGCCGCCATCTTCCATTTTGAATTGGAAGCCATCCACAGTGACGACTTCGGTCACTTTCAGCCCGCCCAGAGTTTGGGGATAATTATCGCGGATGATCTTCTTGCGGGATTCGTGGTCGCCGCTAAAGGGACTATCCACCCGGTCGTAGAAATATTCCCCGCCCACTTTGGCGAACAGGTCTTTGAGCAACTCGGTCGGTTTCTTGCCGGTCTTCACCATAAAGTCGAGCATGTACAAGCCCGCCAAAATGCCGTCACGTTCTGGCACATTACCACGGAAGGCGTAGCCGCCGCTTTCTTCACCGCCGATGAGCGCGTTGGTTTCGGTCATCTTCGGGGCGACATACTTGAAGCCCACACCGGTTTCATGGACGGGTACGCCGTACAGTTCGCCGAGTTTGTTGAGCATGTTGGTTGTCGAAAGCGTCTTGACGATGTCACCGCGTTCGCCGCGCACTTCGAGCAGGTAATAGGCGAGCAGGGCATACGCTCGCAGTTGATTGATGAACTCGCCGTTCTCGTCGCCCAAACCGCAGCGGTCGGCATCGCCGTCCGTGATGAGCAAGACATCGGCTTTGTGTTCCACGGTGGCTTTCAAGCCCACATCAATATTCGGGCGGATGGGTTCCGGGCGCTTCATTTCAGGGAAGGATGGATTGCGCTCGTTATGGATTTCGATGATGCGCGTCTTGCCGCCGCCCAGCAGACGGGTAAACCAGCCTGCGCCGTTGCCCCACATCGCATCCACCACCACGGTGAGACCGGCATCTTTGATCGGTTGCAGGTCAATCAAACCGTCACGGGTGAGGTGCTCAATGTACGGGGTCGCCGCGTCGAACTTGACGATCTCGCCCGCGGCTTCGGCTTCTTTGTAGCTTTTAACCTTCACGTCTTTCACATCGTCGGGAATGCCTGCTTCGATCTGATTCAAGCCTTCGGGGTCAATCGCGCCGCCGGTTTCATTGCGGACTTTGAAACCATTGTCTGTGGGGGGATTGTGACTGGCAGTAATGTTCACTGCGCCTGCCGCTTTTTTATCCACCACCGCATACGCGATGACCGGTGTCGGGGTCGCGCCGTCGGTTAGATAAACTTTCAGCCCATTGCCAGCCAAAACTTCGGCAACTGCCGCCGCAAAATTCTCCGAATGGAAGCGCTTGTCGTGCCCCACCACGATCCACTGTCCCTGTTTGCCCTGTGAGAGCATGTACGAAGCGAACCCTTGCGCACAACGGCGCAGATTGTCGAATGTGTAATCTTCAGCAATGACGCCGCGCCAGCCGTCTGTCCCGAATTTAATTTTGAAAGCCATTGAAATTTTCTCCTCAGTGCGTTATATGAAAATTATAACAAACGCAAATTATCCAAATCTTATTTTTTACGGTGTTGAAGTTGCCTCACCGGTTGGAATTGCAGTTGGGGTGATGCTAGTTTCCGTCTCAACAGGAGCCGGGGTTGGGGTAAACGTCGCAGTCGCGGCAGGCACATTGCCAGAGATCAAAATCTGCCAGGCAATTTCCAAGTCACCCGAAGCGATCACAGGGAAATCTGGCAGGTTGCCGAGCGCCAGGTCGAGCCGTGCCACCGCCTGTTCTAAAACCTTATCATTCGTTTCATTCTCAAGCTCTGCCAGCAGGTCATGCACGGTTTGAACATCAGCCTTTGCCAGCCCAAAATTACTTTGCGCAAGATACAACCGAGCGCGCGCCAGAACATCGAGGGCGCGTGCGAACATCACTTCGTGCTTCAACTCAAGCAGCACGGCATCGTTATTCTCTTCCATTTGCGTTTCGAGGGTTGCTTGCATTTCTTCAAGTTGGGCAATGGCGGCAGTGTGCGCCTCTACAGACCCTTCAATTGCGGTCATGCGTTCATTGAGCGCGTCTACTTGCGCTCTTAATTGAGCCACCTCCGTTTCCATTTCAGCGACACGGGTTGTGTTTTGTTCCAACGGAGTCAGGAATGTGCTTTGAATGTAGGGCAAAGCCAGTGAAAGCAGCAATCCCACCGCAGCAATCAAAAGGGCGATCATGATCAAACGCAGCAAGGCATTGAAGAACCACCTGAACGCCCGCCCCAAACGCTTGAAAAATGAATCACGCTGCGGGGCTTTTTCCTGTGCAGAGGGTATCTCATTAAAGGGTGCGGGCGCCGCCTCTTTCTGGACCGGGATCATGGCGCTGTTTTCTGGAGCTTTTGCTTCCGCCTCGGCAAAGGACTGAATGCGTGCCAGGGTTGCCTTGCCCATGCCTTTTACTTGCAATACGTCTTCTTCGCTTTCAAAGGGACGCGCTGAAATGATCGCCCCTGCCAATTGACGGTTCACCCCAGAGACTTGAATTAACGTGTCGAATTCTGCGGTGTTGAGAAATTCAAGGAATGTATTCATAGTTTCTCCTGTGCGGTCATTGTACAACAAAAGGTATCAGATAAAGTTGAGGCTTCAGAAAACCGAGGCAAGCCAGAGCGGAGTCTGAAGCGGGGCAGCCCTTACTTGAAGAGGCTGTTTACAGTCCACGTCATCTTTTGAACAAGGTCAAGATTCAAAATTCGGAAACTTTCAAGATTTCCCGAAAATGCGATCAGCAGGCTGAGGGCAATGGTGTAGGCGAGTAAAACAAGCGCAATGGCAATGTATCCTTTTTTGTGTTTGAAAAGATCAAAGCCGTGCCAAAAGCCGATGATGACGAGCAGGGTCAGCGTTGGGATGAAATCGAGCATGTAACGCATGGCAACGAAGAAAAAGGCTTGCAGGGTGAAAAAAATGGCGAGGAATGCGGCGGTGATCGAGAGGGTGATCCAACGCAGATCGCGCCGTGGTTTGATGAATGCCAGCAGTGCCAGCAGCACAAAAGGACTGCCAATAAACATGCCGGTGATATTCTCGGTGAAGGTCAGGTACATTTTGGGTTGGTAGCTGCTTAAAAATTCGGGTCCTGCCCAGCGGGTGGGGAAGATGTACGGGAATGCGCTGCGTTGTTCAAGCGGGTTGAGCAGGGTTTTGTAGAGGTTGGGCGGAATGTATTCGACCGAGAAGGTCTCGTCCATTTTTTGGTAGAGGTTGTAGCTGGTAAGTTGGTAGCGGTAGCCAAACTCGGTGAAGGAACCGAAGCGGGCGTAGTTGTACCAGCCATAGGCAGCCCCACCGATGGCAATGGGAATGGCGAAAGCCAGCAGGAGCGAAACCATGCGAGAACGTTGGGTTTGGAATGCCCACACCAATAGGATCAGTGAGATCAGCGCAACGGCGGGCAGAACCGTGGTGCGCGACCCAATGGCGAAGACGAAGAATGAACCGGCAAGAGCAAGGCGGGACTGAGTGGGTAATTCAAATGCAAGTAGAAGGAAATAAAACCCGCCCATGAGGAAGAATTGCGCGGCAACGATGGCGGCTTCGTAAATGCGTCCTTCCACCAGCACATAGGGCATGGGGTTCACTAGTCCGGCAAAGGCAATTGCAAGCACAACCGCCCAATTTGGAATTTGAGCGAAGAATCTTTTTCTTAAGGCAAGGATGATCAGGTTTAGAAAAAGAAGCGTGCCTGCAAGAAAAATGAGGACGAGTAATCTATCGCCGATATCCGGTGTGTAAAACGGTTTGACCATTGCCAGCAGCAACGCCGGAGCGGGACCCCAATACAGGTAATATTTTCCTTTGTAGAGGGTGGCATCCCACAAAGCCGGAATACCAATGCGGTTCTCCGGTTCGTACAGGCTTTCATCTGTAAAGGCGAGCAGGGCGGGGTCTGGGGTGACATCCAATTCAAGCTGACCTTTTGCAAAGGCATTGGCTTGCAGGTCGAAATAATTGGTTTCGCTTTCAAAGTATTTGAGCAGACCCGCACTGACGAACCAAATGTAAATGAGAAAGATGCCCGTGTTTACCAGCAGCAAGGCAATACCTAATTGACCGTTGGGTGAGTTGAGGAATTTGCCAAGGAAATTATCTTCACGATAAAACAGGCTGATCGCCAGCAGCGCCAGCCCGATCACAAGAATTGCGGAACGGCGTATGCCCCAGGTGGGGAAGGATTCAAGCCCCAATGGGTTTGCAAAAAGCATCAGAAAAACGGCAACGCTCCCCATAAGACCGCTGGAAATTTTGATCCATTGATTTCGCATTCCATGATTTTATCATCCGTAAACCTGTCAGGTCTGTTATATAATCCCGACCATGATTTACCTTGATTATGCCGCCACTACCCCCGTTGATGAGCGTGTGCTCGCCAAAATGATGCCGTACTTCCGTGATTCTTTCGGGAATCCATCGTCCATTCACCGGCTTGGACAAAAAGCCGAAGCCGCCGTGGATGAAGCGCGGGAGAAGGTTGCCGCTGTTCTTGGCTGCCGATCAGATGAGGTCATCTTCACTTCCTGCGGTTCCGAAGCGGATAACCTTGCCTTGCGCGGGGCGATGATGGCACACAAGGATTCGACCAAGTGGCTTTTAACTGCAAAAACAGAACATCACGCTGTGAGCAAGACAGCGATTCAACTTGAAAAAGAATACGGCTTTCCGCTCGAATGGCTGGATGTGAACGAACATGGCATGGTAACCGTTGAGTCACTGAAAAAGGCTGTTTGCAATAATACGACCCTGGCTTCGGTGATGTATGCCAATAATGAGATCGGTACGATCAATCCGATCTCCGATCTTGCGCAAATAGCAAAGGCGAATCACATCCTTTTTCACACGGATGCTGTTCAAGCGGCAGCGTATCTGGATGTAAATGTGAATAAACTCGGCGTGGACTTGATGTCACTTGGCGGGCATAAATTTTACGGACCCAAAGGCGTGGGGGCGTTGTACGTCCGCAAGGGAACCAAGTTGATGCCGCACCTCACCGGCGGGGGGCAGGAATTCAGCCTGCGGGCAGGGACGCATAATGTGCCGTACATTGTCGGCTTCGCCGAGGCGCTGCACCTCGCCGCCACTGAACGTGTGGAGCGCATTGCACACGTCCAACCGATGCGCGATCACATCATCGGTTCGGTGCTTGAAACCATCCCCGATTCAAAACTCACGGGGCATCCCGAGCAACGTCTGCCGAATCACGCTTCTTTTATCTTCAAAGATGTGGATGGCAATCTGCTCCTGCAAATGTTGGATGCCGCTGGTTTTGCCTGCTCTTCCGGCTCGGCTTGTAAAACCGGAAACCCCGAACCCAGCGAAGTGATCACCGCCCTCGGGCATTCACGCGAATGGGCGCTCGGCTCCCTGCGCATCACCCTCGGCGCAGACACCACCGCAGAACACGTCGAATCATTTTTGAAGTCCCTGCCTTCGTTGGTGGAAAAAGCCAGGTTAATTAACCACAGATGAACGCGGATAAACACGGATGGTTTGATAAAAAGCGATTGGCTATGCTTTTGATGTGATGCAATTGTAGGTCAGGCTTTTAGCCTGACATCTTCTGAAATTTAATAAATGGTAGGTTGAAAACCTACCCTACTTATCTGTTTATCTTTGTTCATCAAGGTTGCCATTGAAAACCAAGATCATTACCCTCGAATCTCACGATGACCTCATCTCCGTCCGCGATAAATTATCGTGGGCGAAGACGCCGCGTATCTTATTGGTGTATCCCAAATATGCCAAAGTGACACTGCGCCTGTTAGACCTGAAAGTGCTGCAACGCCACGCCGATTCTCTCGGGGCACAGCTTGGCATCGTCACCCGCAGGATGAAAGTACGGCACGAAGCAGAATCTCTGGGAATCCCCGTATTCACATCATCGGCTTCGGCTCAAAGGGCCGTTTGGGCGGCTCCTGCTCCCAGAACACAGCGCACGCCTCCGCCTCCACGCCGTGATTTGCGCACTTTGCGTGACGAAGTGTATGTGCAAGAAGCCCCGTGGCGAAGATCGCTTTTGGGTAGGGTGGTCACATTTACAGCGGGGGTCATGGCTGTTTTGGCAGTGGCAGGCTTATTCGTCCCGCGTGCGGCGGTGACGTTGTACCCCGAAGCGCAGACCGTTTCCATCATCATCCCTGTCACCGCAGACCTGGCTACAAGGTCCGTTTCTCTCAACGGCGAAATCCCCGCACAAACCATCACACTGGTTGTGAGTGAAGAACAGACCCTGCCCATAACAGGCACGATCTCCATGCCGCAGTCGAAGGCGGTTGGCGTGGTGCAATTCACCAACTCCAGTTCAGAGGAGATCATTATCCCAGAAGGGACGATTGTTTCTACGAACACACTCATCCGCTTTGCAACCCTCAACGCGGTGCGCCTGCCCGCAGGTGTGGATGAAGTGGTTGAAGTAAAAGTGGAAGCCACCGAAGCAGGCACAGATGGCAATTTGGATGCCGGAGCGATTACAGTAATTGAAGGAACTCTGGGGCTTTCGGCTACGGCGCTCAACCTGGAACCGACCACCGGCGGCACAGACGCCAACGTGATCGGCTCCACCGAAGAAGACCGTGCCGCCCTGCGCGAAAGAGTGTTGACCGCTTTGAATGAAAAAGCCAAAGAACAAATTCGCGCGAACATCGGCGCAGACGACCTGCTGATCTCAGATACGATTTTGATGAACGAACTTCGCCGTGAAGAATTTTCACCCCCAGCCGGTGTCTCAGGCACAGAACTCACCTTTTTAGCCGAAGCAGAGTTCACCGCGCATTATATTTTGGCAGAAGACCTCAAAACGCTTGCCGCCTCTTCTGTGACGGCATCGATCCCTGCGGGATTTCTTGCGCAAAGCGAAATGAGCTTCAACCCGGTGGCGGCTCCCATCACCGATGCCTCTGGCATTACCCGTTTTCAATTACAGGCATCTCAAACTGCCCTGCAAGAAGTGGACTTAATGACAGTTTACAATTTGATTCGCGGGCGCGAAAAACAACTTGCCGCGCGAACCCTAAGTGAAACCTTCCTCTTTCAAACCGAACCGCAGATCGAGATCACACCATCCTGGTGGAGGTGGCTGCCGTTGATCCCATTCAATATTTCAGTAGAGGTACAGTAGACGATTCATCGTCGCAAAATATTATGAGAATTCTCGCAGTTGACCACGGCGAAAAGCGCATTGGGCTTGCCCTCAGCGACCCAACCGCCACCATCGCCAGCCCTTTGAAAGTGATCAAGCATGTATCACGTCTGCTTGATGCCGCACAGGTCGCAGACCTCGCCGCAGAGAATGAAGTGGGCTTGATCGTAGTTGGGCAATCGTATGACGAAGACGGCAACCCCAACCTTGCCGGTCGCCGCGCCGGTCGCTTTGCCGAGGAACTCCGCAATCAGACAAACCTTCCCATCGAAATGTGGGATGAATCGCACAGCACTCAAATTGCCCGCGCCGCCCGCATTGAGCTTGGCGTCTCGCGCAAAAAACGAGCCGGTCATCAAGATGAATTCGCAGCCGTGGTCATCTTGCAGTCATACCTTGAGGCAAGACGTACATCGAATGTCTAGATATTTTCGCCGTTACCAATACCACTTTATTTTGTCCATCCTCGCCACGCTGATTTTCTCAGCCATCTTTGGTTTCATCTACTATATTCCTGCGCGCGCATCCCTGCTTTATGGCGCGCCCGCAAACCACCTCTCTGTTTCAGACCGCATCGAATACTCAACCCGCCTGCTGGCACATGGCGATACCCTTACCACGCCGCTCAACCTCAACGGCGTAGAACAACCCTTCCGTGTAGAATCGGGCGAGTCGGTCTCTTCAATAGCAAACAGGCTCGAAGCGCTCGGCTTTATTTCAAGCGCACAAGCCTTCTTTGATTACGTCGTATACACCGGCATCGACCTCACCATCCAATCCGGCGATTTCACCCTCAGCCCCGCCCAGTCCATTGTGGATATTGCGAAGTCGCTGCAAAAGTTTTCCCCAACCGATGCCGTTTTGACCATCCTCCCCGGCTGGCGGATGGAAGAGATCGCCGCCTCACTCCCAACCTCGGGCTTGTCCATTGACCCCCAAGCCTTTCTCTCCGCTGCAAACACCCCGCCGCAAGTATTGGCGTTCGCTTCACCAACCACCATGGAAGGCTTCTTTTTTCCCGATAGCTACACCCTTCCGCGCGAAACCACCATAGAGCAATTGCTAGACGTGATCGGACGCAATTTCACTGCCAAACTCACCACCGATATTCAAAACGGATTCACCGCCCAAAACCTGACGGTGTACCAAGCCGTGACCCTTGCCTCCATTGTAGAACGCGAAGCCGTGCATGAAGAAGAGTCCGCACTGATCGCTTCGGTGTATTTGAACCGCCTCGCCATCGGCATGAAGCTCGATGCCGACCCCACCGTTCAGTACGCACTGGGTTACCAATTTGATACCGGCTCCTGGTGGAAGAGTCCACTGGCGCTGACTGATTTGCAGGTGATTTCACCATATAACACTTATCTGAATAACACCCTGCCGCCTACGCCCATTTCCAACCCGGGCATAGAAGCTCTGCTGGCGGTGGCGTACCCGCAGACTACATCCTATTATTTCTTCCGCGCCGAATGTGATGGCTCTGGTTATCATGTTTTTTCTGCCACCCTCGAAGAGCAGATCGCAAATGGATGCCCGTAATATGAACATGGAAGAATTGAAAAAACGCCTTGTAGAAGAAGGGTGCAGCCAGACCCATTATTCTCTGGGAAAACGTTACCCGGGCGGCGCATTTTGCCTGATCCACGAAGATGGAAAATGGCGCGTTCTTTACAGCGAACGTAACCTCGATGAGGAACCCCTCTTTGAAGGCGAAAGTGAGGCGGCTGCCTGTGAGTTTTTCTTCAAATACATGACCACAAGCATCCTGCATACCCACCTGGTGGGTTATTTCATTTCGCTGAAAAATGCCGAGGCATTGGCAGATAAATTGTCTGCGCATGGCATCGCTACACATCGCAACGATATTCCATATCACGGTTGGGATGATCCGCGTTTTCGCGTGTTCGTCACCGGCAAGGACGTTTTCAAAGCGCAGGAACTACTGGGCGAATTACCCGTCCGCGACCACCGCGATTAAGGCGCAGAATTTCTAAAACTCTCCCACAATGCCAGTGCGGGTTTGGGCGTCCCATCGAATTCACGCAGACCGATATAAGCAAAATTGCCAAGCGTTTGCGCATCTTCGGGGTTTGCGCCTTGTTTTTCCATCTCCCTGGCATAGGAATCGATGTTGAAATCGTTGAGCAGGGTGTTCACCCAAAAGACCATGCGTGAACCGAGTTGTTCGTGAATGGCGTTGAGGTAGGCAACCTGATCTTCGGGGGTATGCGAGAACTGCGAAAAGGTTTGGGTCGAGAATCCGCCTTCTGCAAAGGCAACCGGTTTCGAGGTCCGCTCGAGAAGCGGGCTGTAATAATCTGACGGAATATCCGCGCCGCTGGGGAAGATAAAGTATGGGTACGATGAGATCGCCCAAATATCCAAATTGGGTTCAAAGGCTTCAACCTGCTCCCAGTTGGGCACACGGCTTGGGCGGTTGCCTTCTTCAGGCTGTGGGAACATGTTGTTCAGATCATCCCATTGAAAGGTGACGAAGATCTGGGTTTCAGGCGCTTCTGCTTTTACAAGGGCATAGATTTCGTGATAGAGGCTGATGAAGTTCGGCGCATCTTCGGGGTGGGCATCCATGTAGGTGTTGATCTCAGAAGCCAGACCAAGATAGCGGGGTTGAAAATTTCTAACCACCCATAGCGCATAATTTTTGAAGGACGTGCGGATCTTTGGGTTGGCAAAGTTTGCCTCCCAATCGGCGGGCAGCCCGTAGAACTCGCGGCGGTTTAACCCATTGAGAGCATCAAGCACAAAAACAGTATCCAGCCCATTTTGTCTGGCAAGGATCACCTGATTAATAATATCGGTGCGTTGCTGCGATTCGCCATCCACGCCGATGTCAAAACTTTCCCAGTCTACATTTTGTTGAATGAGAACAAAATCGCCATATTCACTCATATCTTTAAAGTGCTGTAAAACACTTTCCAGTGAAACTACCGGCGGGGATGGATAAAAGCCATAAGCAGTTTCACCCTTTTCAAAGGTGGAGGTTTTCAATGCTGGTGGTGGGGTGGGGGTGTTACCGCCGCAAGCAAGAGTAACACCAAGTAGAAATAGAAGAAAAATAAAAATTCGCCGCATGTTTGGTATACAGAAACATGCGGCGAAAAGTTGCAATTGATGATGTGAAATTGCAGGCTTATCAGGCGGTCAAAATTTCGATGTAATCTTGAGTGACGGTTTCGGCGTACCCCACACCTAGCAGGTCTAGCAGTTCGCGCACAAGCTCCGCCTTTAGGTCGGCATCTTTGCGGCTCCAGGTACGGCTCTTAATTTCAAGGAATGTTCCCATGGCGGGCTGCTTCACTTCATCAAGATTGATGAAGAATTCTGTGTTCTTGTATTTGATATGCCAGCGCAGGCGATTCTTTTCCACCTCAACTTCAGTTTTCGGTTTGAAGTATTCACGATAGAAACGCAGGGATTGCGTGGCAGGTGCAAGGAAGCGGCTGCGCGAGAGCAGCACTTCGCCCATTTCATCTTCACGTTTTATACCGAGCAGCGTCAGGCGTGAACGCACACTGGCAATATCACCCTTGGCATTGATGAGGCTGTCTTCACGGTAACGTAAACGTCCCTGGTTGACATCATCGAACAGGAAGTATTGATCGAATTGACGGTAGTGCTTGTGTGCAGTGACCTCGATCTCTTCACGCTTCATATTCTGGATGACGAGACTGGGCTGCTCAACTTTGACCTTAACCTGCACCTCGAACGATTCCTCTTCCAGTGAGCCGCCCAATGCGATCAGTTTTGAAAGCACCGACTGTTCGCGTTCGGTCAGGAATTCATCGATCTTCACAGCGAGTTCGCGGGCTTGGGCAATGAGTTCTTTTTCATTGAGGGTCAGTAACTGGTGCTCACGCATTAACCACTTGCCATTAACCATCACATCCGTAACGTCGGTGGATTTGGAAGCATACACCAACTGGGCATACGCGCCCATGGGGTCACGCTTGAAGCGCGGCGTATTGTGCAGCGGGTTGGTATCCACGAGGATCAGGTCGGCTCTTTTACCCGCTTCGAGCGAACCGGTGATGTGCCCCATGTGCAGTGCCTGCGCGCCAAGTCGTGTAGCCATCGTGAGCGCGGTTGCAGCGGGGACAACGGTTGGGTCGTTTGAGGCAGCTTTGGCGACGAAAGAGGCGAGGCGCACTTCTTCAAACATGTCGAGGTCATTGTTCGAGGCGGGACCATCGGTGCCGATGCCTACGTTGAGTCCGTCTTCGAGCATTTTGGCAACGGGGGCGAAACCCGAAGCGAGTTTGAGGTTTGAAGATGGGTTGTGCGAAACGCCCGCGTTGTAGTGCTGCAAGGTGCGAATTTCGCCGGTGTCAATGTGAACGCAGTGTGCGGCAATGACCTTGGCTTCAAATAAGCCGAGCTTTTTTACGTACGGCACAACCGGCATTCCTTGTTCATTGCGCATGTTTTCCACTTCAAACGCGGTTTCAGAAATGTGAATGTGCAGCGGCACATCGAACTCTTTGGCGAGGTCTACGCAGGCGCGGATGATCTCAGGGTTGGTGGAGTAGGGGGCATGGGGCGCAATGGCTGGGACGATGAGCGGGTGACCTTTCCACTTTTTGATGAACTCACGGGCATAGGCGAGCGAGTCATCGTAGGAGGGCGCATCGGGTGCTGGGTACTTCATTACAGATTCGCCGCACACGGCGCGCATTCCGGCATCGGCGGCGGCTTGGGCAATATCGTCTTCAAAGAAATACATATCGTTGAAGGTGGTCACGCCGCTGCGGATCGATTCGGCGCAGGCGATGAGGGTGCCGAGGCGCACAAATTCCGGTGAAACGAACTGGCGCTCCACCGGCAGCATGTAGCCCATCAGCCAGACATCGAGGCGCAGGTCGTCTGCCAGCCCACGGATGAGGGTCATGGGTACATGGGTGTGTGCGTTAACCAAGCCAGGCATAAGAACCTTGCCGCCGCAGTCGATCACTTCTTTTGCAGAGAATTCTTTTTTGAGTTGTTCTTCAAAACCAACTGCGATAATGCTATCGCCTTGTACGGCGAGCGCGCCGGGGTCGTATTGGGTAAGTTTTTCGTCCATCGTGAGCACGATGGCATTAATGAATAGGGTATCTATTTGTTGTGTCATTCAGTCTCCTTATTTTGTGTGTAGTTGTAGGGCGGACTTTTCGCCCGCCATGTTTTGCATTGCAAGGTTGTCACGCTGAAAGCGTGACCTACAAACCTTTATTTCCAGTTCAACAGCACTTCCAGCACTTTTACATTCTCATCGAAATCGGTGTATTTGTGTGTGCGGAGTTCCATATCTACAGCGGTGGCGCCGAGTTCCACTGCGTAATCGGCGAGGGTGCCGGTGTACACACAGCCCGTGTCGATGGGTGGGTAGGGGTAGTTAGTGGCTTTGGCGAGTGCTTTTGCAAATTTTTTCGAGTCTGCTTCCCAGGGTACGCCGCCGGGGAAGACGCCCAATGCGGCGCTGTGATAGCTGATGAGCGTTTCAATTTTATGGGATTGCAGAAAATACATCACCGCTTTGGTTTCTGGCTCCGAGCCGGGACCCGTGCCGCCGGTGGTGTTGGTCAGGCTCCAGCAGCCGTCGCGGTCCCATGTGGCTGCCCAGTTGGCAGGAAAGTTGCGGTTGAGGTCTACGCCGTGGTCGTTCACGCGCCCATCAATGCCGTGGTCGCGGGCGTCACCATCGGGGTTCATGTTTCGCAGGATGTAGAGCGTTACATCGTCGGGGATGATCTCAGGGTTATCGAAAATATGGCGGATGAGTTCATCTGCCAGCGCTATGGTGTTCCATTCGTAGCCGCCGTGAATGCCTGCCACGATCATTTTTTCATGTTCGCCGTTGCCAAAGATGTACACTTCCAATGGTCTGCCTGAAACGGAGTATCCAATTGTCGAGACGCTGGCTCGTCCTTCCATGGCTGAGTATTGCAGCACGAATGGCGTGGGCGATTGCACCACGATCATGGTCGAAAACGGATTGGGTGTGATGGTGGGCAGGGTAAACGAAAAAGCGTCTGGCGTATAAGTGGGCGGCATGGTGGCAGTGTATATTGCCCTAGGCTGGTCGGCGGCATGTGCGGGCTTTAATGCCCAATATGCCACCAGCACCAAACTGAGCGCACACAGACCAAAGATATTCAAGCCCCATGCAAGGATGACAAGTGGCTTGTCATCTTTTTTAATAGGCTTGGGTTTTGCCATCAGTCCATTTCCTCCAGCGTGGTGCGCAGCCAGTTTAGGGCGAGGTTTGTGCTCCAGCGCGGAAGACTTTTGGGCGGACCACCGTAGGTAATGCGGTGTGTCTTTTCACCATGGGGTGTGATCATCACCATTTCGGCGGAGCGTTCATCTGCATAAACCGAGACGCCGAGGGCGATCTCGGTTTTGGATTCGCTTTGGGCGTTGCGTACGGCTTGGGTCAACAGCGCAGGTGAAAGGTCGGGTTGTGAGGCGGTGTTGGGGAGTTTTTGCGCGAGCATTCCATTTAATCCGCTTTCGATGGCGGTTAATGTCCATCCGCGTTTTGTGAGCATATCCAAAACAACATTTTCGAGCCGGTCATCATCTGCGCCGAAAACAATTTTGCCAAGGCGTTCACGCACTTGGGCTTCAACCCGGGCGATCATTTCATCTGCTTCTGTTTCACTTTTGGCTTTTGCCGCGATGCGAATATCCACTACGCCGGTGTGCGCGGCGAGACCCACGGTTGGGTTACTAAGCGTTTCAAGATCTGCGATCTTCTCATCAATGGAGCCTTCGCCCAACCCCGAACAATGAATGATGCGGACTTTGATGATCTCGTTCAAGCCAAATCTTTTTTGCAGATAGGGGATAACCGACTCATGTAGAACGTGTTCCATTTCGGCGGGAACGCCGGGCAATGAGATCACGGCATTTTTTTCTGTTTCAACGATGAAACAGGGCGCTGTGCCAACGGGGTTATGCAAGCCTATTGCTCCCTGCGGAACATACGCCTGCCGTTTTTGATTCTCAGAGGGAGTGCGCCCATACCTTGCAATGGTTTCGACCACTTGCTGCCAAAGGTCTTCACGAAATTCTGTTTGCACCCCGAGCGCTTTTGCAACCGCCTCACGGGTGGGGTCGTCTATGGTGGGTCCCAGCCCGCCGGTGGTGATGATGATGTTCGCGCGCTCCATTGAACGTTGAATGGTTTCAGCGATGCGGTCGGCGTTATCGCCAATGGTGATGGTGCGATACAGATCCACGCCAAGGCTGCGCAAGGTGCGGGCGATGTGGCGGGTGTTCGTATCCACGATCTCGCCGAGTAATATTTCAGTTCCTATGGTGATGATTTCTGCTGAGGTCATTATGTCTGCTCTAGGCGGCGTCCCTGCCGCATTATTAAATTACATTGTACTCTTTTATCAAACGCCCTTCTTCAAAGCGTTTGAGGTCGAGCATGGAAACATCCAGGCTGGTGCATTTGCCGTCCAGAATAAATTCGGTCATCAACTTGCCAGAGATCGGTCCATGCATAAAGCCGTGCCCTGAAAACCCCGTGCAAAGCAAAAAGCCTTTCACGTCTGTCGCACCGTAGATCGGGTGTGCATCGGGCGTCACTTCGTACAGGCCCGCCCAATGCGAGGCACGGCTGGCTTTTTCAAGCAATGGCATCCGTTCCACTGCTGCCTCCAAATTGACGAGTTCAAAATCTTCATCCACATTCTGGTCGAAGCCGGGTTGTTCATTTTGATTGCTCATACCGATCAGCAAGCCTTCACCCTCACGGTGAAAATAAAGCGACTGTGCAAAATCGATCACAAACGGAAAATCAGACGGCACATCCTTCAAAGGGTTTGTCGTAAATATCTGCCTGCGCAGGGGCGTGATGGGGATTTGGATGCCTGCCATTTGAGCGATCAACCCAGACCACGGTCCAGCCGCGTTCAATACAACTCGCGCCTCAACCTCACCCAGGTTTGTTTTTACGCTTCGAACCTCTCCGCCACGGACGGTGACGCCCACTACTTCCACGCCGTTGAGAGCCGTCACGCCCAGCTTCTGCGCCGCGCCAATGTATCCCATCACCACGCTGTTTGGGTCAACCGTGCCATCCTTTGCGTTGAACGTGCCTGCCAGGGCGTCATCGAAACGCATCAACGGCAGCCGTCTGCGGACTTCATCTCCGCTGAGCAGTTCTGTATGCACACCCAGCCGGTTTTGCATGGCAACGTTGTATTTGAATTCTTCGACGATCTTTTCATTCGTTGCCACTAACAGGTAGCCGTATTTGTGGTAACTCACATCCTGCCCGATCTCGTCTTTGAAGCGTTCGATCATCGGCAGGCTTTCAAGAGAAAGTTTTACATTGATCTCAGTAGAGAACTGATACCGCACCCCGCCTGCACAACGTCCGGTGGCGCCGGTGCCAAAGCCACTCTCTTTTTCGAGAAGGAGAATGTTCTTCACCCCGCGCTGGGCAAGGTGGTAGGCGGCGCTGGCGCCCATCACGCCGCCGCCGATGATGACGATATCTGCTGTTTTCGGTAGAGTATTCATGGTTGGCTCTTTTTACAAAAAACCCGCTTTCGCGTGAAAACGGGTTTTTCTTTTCATGTTCGCTTTGTTTTGTTATTCGATACCCAGGTATGTCTTTTGAACCATCTCGTTTTTCTTGAGTTTGGCGGCATCGTCTGTAAGAACAATGGACCCGGTTTGAAGCACATAACCACGGTTGGCAATGGAGAGCGCCATCAGGGCGTTCTGTTCCACCAACAAGATGGTGGTGCCTTGTTCGTTCAACTTTTTGATGGTGTCGAAGATCAAGTCCACGAGCACGGGGGCGAGACCCATCGATGGCTCATCCAGCATGAGGATGCGCGGGTTGAGCATCAGTCCGCGCCCGATGGCGAGCATCTGCTGTTCACCGCCGGAGAGAGTTCCGCCATATTGGGCAACGCGTTCTTTCAAGCGGGGAAAGGTCTGGTAAACCAATTCCATGCGGTCTTTGATGGTCTTTTGATCATTGACCGTGTATGCACCCATATCCAGGTTTTCCTGAACTGTGAGCTTGGGGAAGATGCCGCGACCTTCCGGCACATGCCCAACACCTTTGGTTACAATGCGGTGAGCGTCCAAGTTGGAAATGTTCTCGCCAGCAAGTTCAACCTTGCCTTCTTTTGGGTGAATCATCCCAGAAATTGTGCGCAAGGTGGTGCTTTTGCCTGCGCCATTCGAGCCAATGAGGGTAACGATTTCGCCTTCATTTACATGCAGCGAAACCCCTTTCAAGGCATGGATATGTCCGTAATAGGAATGGACATTGGTAAGTTCTAGTAGTGTTCCCATGACAGATTCTCCTATACCTTTTGTTCGTGGGCTACTGCCGCACCGCGTCCGAGATAGGCTTCGATCACTCGTTGGTCCGCGCGGATCTCTGCCGGAGAACCTTCGGCGATCTTCTCACCATAGTCCATTACGCTGATATATTCCGAAATGCCCATAACCACACGCATATCATGTTCGATCATCAAAATGGTGATGCCCTTCTCGTCACGGATGCGGCGGAAGAGTTTGATGGCATCTTCAGATTCGTTCGGGTTCATCCCCGCAGTGGGTTCATCCAATAAGAGCAGGGTCGGGCTGGCGGCAAGAGCACGGGCGATCTCAATACGGCGTTGACCACCATAAGGCAGGTTGCGGGCGAGTTCATTCCCCACATTTTTCAAGCCAACGTATTCCATCAAGTCTTTTGCCCGATTTTCGGCATCCTTCTCCTCTTCATTAAATTTCTTGGAGCGGAAGATCGTATCCACTGCGCCTTGCTTAAGCTGAATGTGCATACCCACCAGAATATTTTCAAGCACGGTCATACTGCCGAAAAGACGGATGTTCTGGAATGTACGGGCAATGCCGGTGGCGGCAACCTGATCTGGGCGCAAACCGAGCAAAGACTTATCTTTGAACTGAATCTGCCCTTCTTCGGGTGTGTAGATGCCGGTGAGAGTGTTGAAGAAGGTGGTCTTGCCTGCGCCGTTCGGACCAATGATGCTGACGATCTTTCCGGCTTCCACCGAGAAGGTCATTTTGTTTACAGCAGTCAGACCGCCAAAGCGTTTTACAACATTGTTGGTTTGTAAGAGAGCCATTTTAAATACCGCCTATTCTGCTTCTTTTTCGTCGCCAAGCTCACGCTGGCGTCGTGCCGCGGGAATCAACCCGGAGGGGCGGAAGATCATCATCAAGATCAAGATGAGACCGAATACAAGTTTTTGGTACTTTGCAGGGTCCAACTGATTGGAGAGGTTTTTCCAAGGGAAGTTGATGATGGGGATAACTGCGTCGCTCTGGCGGAGGTCACTCAGATACAGAGAGAAGTTCTGGAGGATCTGGATATTGAGCAGGGTGACCGCCGAAGCGCCGAAGATCACGCCGGGGATGCTGCCCAATCCGCCAAGGATGACCATGGTCAACACGCCAATGGATACCTGGAAGGAGAACGTCTCTGGGCTGACGAAGGTTCGGTTTGCAGCGTAGACAGCACCCATGGCGCCAGCGAAAGAAGCACCGGCGGCAAAGGCGGCGAGTTTCATTTTGACGAGCGGAATGCCCATGGCGATGGCGGCAGTTTCATCTTCGCGGATGGCAGTCCATGCGCGACCAATACGTGAGTCTTCAAGACGGGTTGCAACAACAATGGCGATTCCGATAATGATAAGGGCAAGGAAGTAGAAGAACACATTGTAGATCTCGGCTTCTGTGGGGACGTGCCCAACCAGAGGGGTGAGTGCATTCCCAAGCGCTTGCACCACGCCAGGCAGCGGCGGGCGTTGAATGGGGGTGATGCCCTGCGGACCATTGGTCAGATTGAGCGGTTTATCAAGGTTTAGTGCCAGTACGCGAATCACTTCACCGAAACCGAGTGTCACAATGGCGAGGTAATCGCCCTTGACACGCAGAACCGGCAAACCGAGCAAAATACCCATTAGGGCAGCCAGCCCAACGCCAAGGAAAATAAACAGCCAGAACCAGCGGGCATCAAGGAAGAATTCCGCATTGGCAGGTGCCGCCCCGGGGATGGAGTGCAGGAGAGACATCTGCTTTGAGCCGAAGATCGCCCAAGCGTAGGCTCCCACCGCGTAGAAGGCAACATATCCGAGGTCTAGTAGACCTGCCATGCCAATCACAATATTCAACCCAAGCGCCAAAGCGGAAAAGACCGCCATTTGGAAGATCACTTCAAGGTAAAAGATATTGCGAATGCCAAGTACTGGCAAGATCACGATCAACAGCAACAAACCAATGAAAACCTTTACTTTTGTATCGATCTTCATGAAATAAAGGATCACCGGTGTGGTGAGCAGGGTCAAAAATGCAAAAAGTGACCTGGGGTTAAGGTATACGCTGATGGTTCCCACAACGAGGAAGGCAAAGGCAATAACAACAGGCCAAAACCCGGTATTGGCTTTTTTGTACAAGTCGCTGAAAAATGTATTCATGGGATTCCTTTCCTGAAGGGTTAAGCCTTCTGCCCCACGGTCTGTCCGAGCAAGCCGGAAGGACGGAAGATCAATACGACGATCAGGATGGCAAAGGCGAAAATATCTTTATATTCTGCGCCGAAAGCACCGTTTGTGAAAATACCAAGATACGAGGCAGCGAATGATTCAAGCAGCCCCAGCACCAATCCGCCTAAAAGCGCGCCTGTCAGGTTGCCGATGCCGCCCAATACTGCGGAAGTAAAAGCCTTCAAACCGGGGAAAAATCCTGAGAACGGGTCAAGCTTTGTTGCTTTCAAAGCGAACAGCACGCCTGCGGCTCCACCCAACGCGCCACCGATCAAAAATGTGATGGAAATGATCTGGTTGACATTGATCCCCATCAAACTGGCAGATGGACGATCTTGAGCTACCGCACGAATGGCTTTACCAACCTTGGTCCCATTCACAAGGAAGTTCAAAATGACCAACATCAGGATTGCAATACCTACAATAAGCGCCGATTTGATCTGAATGCGCAAGGGATCTTCCATGCCTGGTACGGCGAGCTTCCAAAATTCGTCATATGTTCCGAATTTGGGAAGGATGACGTTGAATTCACCTGTTGTCAAACTAAGAATAAGACGGACAAGGTCTTGCAAGAAGAAAGACATACCAATGGCTGAAATTAGAGGCACAAGTTTGGGTGCGCCGCGCAAGGGCTTATAGGCTGTTCGTTCTACGATCACTGCCAGCGAGCCGGAAACGATCAGAGCAAGCACAATGGCAAGTGCAATGACGAGATATTCGTTCATGGTTGCGAGCGCCCCCGTATGCTCAAAATACGCCATCAGTTGAATGCCGACAATACCACCCACCATGAATATTTCGCTATGTGAAAAGTTGATGAATTCCAAAACACCATACACCATGGTATAGCCCAGAGCAATGGTGGAATATACAAAGCCAATGGTCAAGCCGTTAATGATCACTTGCGGCAGGATAAGCATTATCCTTTCCACAAGATCAAAATCTATAAAATTGGACTTGAAAAGGTAGGCAAGCAGCACCGTGACAAGTGACAGGATCACACTTGCCCCAAGTGCAAACAAGATGATCTGCCCAACCGGGAAAAGAAGGAACTTATAAACGGGATTTGCAGCAATTTGCTTCATTTCATCAATCCTGTCTTTTTTGAAAATGAGCCTCCCCCCCATACGGGGGAGAGGCTTTTGTTACAGCAAAAGGGGAATTATTCGCCCTTGCCGGGGGAAGCAACTTCGAGAACTTCAATGATCTCGTTGGTGCCCCAGTCGGCAGCGGCAGCAGCATTCACCTTGATGATGAAGTACTGAGCGGCGGGAAGATCGCCGATTTCATCGAAGCTGATGGTACCGGTCAAACCGTCAACGGAAATCTGGCGGATCGCTTCAGCAACCTGAGCGCGGGTGGGTTTTCCACCAGCAGCTTCAGCAGCAGTCTTGATCGCGGTCAAGCAGACGTTCATGGAGTCGTAACCCTGGGTAGCATACGCTTCAGGAGCAGAACCGAACTTGGCTTCGTAGTCAGCAGCGAACTGGGCAGCGGCGGGGTAGGCGCTCGCAGGACCAGCAACAGTGGTGTAGTACATGCCGCCGCCAGTGGTCAGAGCATCGCCAGCGATGTCAGCCAGGTCGGAGGAGTCCATACCATCGGTGCCGAGGAAGGTGCCTTCGTAGCCGGCATCGCGAGCCTGCTTGAAGAACACACCAGCCTGATTGTAGATACCAGCGAAGAACACAACATCCGGGGCGAGGGACACCACAGGGGTCACGATCGCATCGAAGTTGGCTTGTTCTTCAGTACCTTCGAAAGCCATAACTTCCAAACCATCTTCTTCAGCAGCAGCGCGGAAGAATTCAGCCACGCCCTGACCGTAAGCGGTTTTGTCGTGGATGATGTAAACAGAGGTGGCGCCGAGGGTGCTGAAAGCAAATTCTTCAGCGGCAGGAGCCTGAACATCATCGCGACCCACAACACGGTTCACTTCGAGGTAACCACGGGTGGTCACAACAGGGTTGGTGTTGGCGGGGGAGACGAAAGCCAAACCAGCGGTGTGATATTCTTCAGAAGAAGGGATCATAACGCCGGAGTTGAGGTGACCAACACCGCAGAGGATGTCAGCATCAGCAACGATGTTCTTGGCGTTCGCAACACCAACGTCAGGGGTTGCCTGATCATCGTACGGAGCGAGCTGGACATCGTAGCCCATGGCAGCGAGGTCGCCACCGAGCTGTTCGAGAGCGAGCTCAGCGCCCTGCTTGATGGCAACGCCCAAGAGGGACTGACCACCGGAAAGCGGGGACTGGGTAGCGATCTTGATGGTGCCCATGGAAGCAGCAGATTCTTCTGCGGCAGCTTCTTCAGTCATTGCCATTTCTTCGGTAGCGGCAGCCTCTTCAGCGGGGGCTTCTTCTGCGGCGGGGGCGCCACAAGCGGCGAGTACCATGCTGGCAACAACCAACAGGGAAAGCAAAGCGAGTAAACGCTTATTCATTTTCTTACTCCTCCAAAATATGTTTTTAAATGTTTTTCCCGCAAATGCGGGTGGCGACAAAACATGCAGACCAAGCGTTGAGGGTCAGCATCACCTCCTTTAATTTTGAAACGTTCATATAAAAAGAAAGCCTTAAAACCCTTTACTATGGATTTTTTAGGCTTGTTTTTAATTGCATACATCAATAAAAGAGTGTATTAAGAATACCCAATAATAAGACGGTTTCTACAAGGGGTCAAGCGTTTGGTCTATACGTTTTAAGAATTTTTAGAGAAAAACACTCAAAAAAAGGGGTTACTTACTCTCAGTGGGTTTATAGAGCAATTGCTCACGAATGCGCAGGTCGGTGTTGCGAATCTTCATGGCAAGGTCAGCCGCCAGGTTATACATCAACCTGTACCCTAACTGTGGGTAGGTTTCACACAGCATGACGATCTTGTCTCGGGAGATTACCAATAGGCGGGTATCTTTTTGCGCGGCGCGCGCCGTGGCAGACCGTAACCCCTCATCAACCAATGCAACTTCACCAAAAGACTGTCCCCTGCGCAGGCGGGCAACCACAGTCCCACTTTTGCCCAACGCCCCCGTACCGCCTCGGTTGATCAGAATATCCACCTCGCCCTGCATAATGACATACAACTCTTTACTGCTGCTATTTTCCTGAAAGATGATCTGATCCATATCAAAATTCATCTCCTGGCACAGGTTGGCAACCATCTCCAATTGTGTGGGAGTGAATTGAAAAAAAATATCGCTTTGCTTTAGAAAGTTGACTAGATTACTCATGCCAAAAAGTGTAGCACACTAAAAGATGAAGTGCAACGCCTCCTCTTTAAGGATAAGGTTGATTCAACCAATCAAGCGGATCTACCTGGATGCCGTTTACCCACAACTCCCAATGCAAGTGTGCGCCGGTCACACGACCTGTACCACCGACCAAACCGATCACATCGCCCTGGTTCACGGTTTGCCCCACCTGCACTTGAAAAGCAGATTGATGCCAAAAACCGCTATACACTCCCCAGCCGTGATCAATGATCGTTGCATTGCCTCGCACCGTCCACGGACCGGCAAAGATCACAACACCAGAAGCAGGTGCGGTAATGGGAAGCCCGTCGCCGCCGCCAAAATCTAGACCGCTATGAAAACCATCCAGCGAAAGGTCTGTGCCTTGTCCAATATATGTACGGCGATTACCGTAGCGTGAAGTGAAGTAGGTTGATTCGGCGTAGGCAATGGCTGGAGAAATAAACGTACCAGACCACAGCTTGGTGGGTGAGGCGGGCGCGGTCAGCGCTTCCAGCTCTAATTGCTCCGGCTCCGTTGAAGCCGAATCAATGGTGGCGGGGTCTACATAAAGAAGTGGGTCGTCTGGGTAGTTGCCCGAAATAATAAGGATCAATTGCTCGTATGATTGCATTGTTCCGTCAGCAAGGGTTGCATCCAGCCGCAATGGATAAACTCCGGGTTCGAGCAAAGCATGGATGCCCTGCAAGGCAACCTGTGAGCCATCTTCTTGTGGAAAGAAACGTAAGGGATGGTCAACCAGCAACCCGCCTAGTGTCACGTCGGGCAGGGTGTTTACAGTGATAATACCTGTGCCGCCTTGTTTGATGGGCAGGTCGCGAATTTCTGCATTGATGAAGGCGGGCGGCAATCCGCTGATATTTGTATTTTCTGCTTCTCCCTCGGCATATAGGGTATCGCCCGGCAAGCTTGCCCATGAGCCATCCAACTGGTTGATGTGGCGCAATGCCCACACGTTGGTGCTGTTCTTTACTGCCAGTTCAAGCATGGATTCACCTGTGACCGGCGAAATGCGTTTGTTGTATTGTGCCTGGTCTTGAATGGGAACGATCATATTTGCGCCCACATAAAACTCGCTCGGACTAACCAGATGGTTGAGTTTGCGAAAAAGAGATTCGGAGACCTGGGTCTGGCGCATTAACCCGCGAAAAGAATCACCGAAGTTGATGAACTGGGTGTCAAGAATGCCTGTGATACCTTCCAGGCCGGGGATGATCAATTGCTGTCCGATTGCCAGTGCATTTGGGTCAATGCCCTCATTGGCTGCCAGTAATTCATCGATGGTCAGGCTAAAGCGGGCGGCAATGGAGTACAGGCTGTCGCCAGATTGAACAATATAGATCGGTCCGGCTGGGTTTTGCGCGCGGGCGGGTTTGAGCGGCGTGAGGAACAGCGCAACAAGGAAAATAAGAAAGATGCGTTTACGCATTTTTGAATTCAACTTTGTCTCCGATCTCGTAATCTCCCCAGCGGCTCGGGTGGATTTCCAATGTGTATTGTGCATCTTGTTTGGAGATGTAAACAGGTTTCCATGATTTGGCGATGACCTTATCCACGACGATCATTTCGGAGTTGATCCAGAATACGGCAAGATCAAAGCGGACGAATAGCATGTGGATGGAGGTGTCGATACGTGAGTTTCGTTTTTCAACGAGCAATAGCCCGTCATTCGGGTCGAGGTGGGGGCGAAACATTAACCCGCGTAAACGACACAGAAACGAGTCGCAATAACCCACGCGGGCGGGTGTGTTTAATGGTTTTGAGAGGTTATGAATATAAATAGGTTGGGGCATTTGATTCATGAAAACGGGCGGCGATTTTCGCCGCCCGCAGATTTGAAAAAAAAATTATTGCTGGCTGAAAACCCTGTCAACACTTTCAACCAATTCTTGCGGGCTGAAGGGTTTGGCAATGTAATCATCCACCTTTGCAATGTGCAAACCGAGCACTTTATCTATGTTCTGCGCTTTGGCGGTAACAATGATGACCGGAATGTCTTTTAGGGCAGGATCAGATTTCATTTGTTGATATACTTCCCAGCCATCCATATCAGGCATCATCAGGTCAAGCAGTACAAGGTCTGGGTGTAGTTCACGAATGAGTTGAATTCCCTCCACGCCGCCTCTTGCGCCCTTAACCTGATACCCTCTGCGTGAAAGGATTAACTGCATTAAGTCAATCATTTCGGGTTCGTCTTCCACACACAGGATGGTTTTTTCTTTTGTCTCATCCATAGATTTGCCTTCCTTGGAATCAAGTTTACCATAAAGAAAATGGACGATTTCTATGAATATCATTACATGGAATGTTAACGGAATTCGGGCGGCGCTTGGCAAACAGGCGTTGAAATGGGCATTTGACCACTCTCCTGATGCGCTTTGTTTGCAGGAGGTAAAAGCCCGCCCAGAACAGTTGGATGAAGAGCAAGCGGCTCAATTATCACTGCCTTTTATTTGGAATCCTGCCGAACGTGCCGGATATAGCGGGGTGGCGACGTTTTACAAAAATCAACCAGATGAAGTGAAGTTAGGGATGGGTGTGCCGGAGTTTGATGTGGAAGGACGGGTGGTTCAAACCCGTTGGGGGAACGTACGCCTGTTCAATATCTACTTTCCGAACGGGCAACGTGGACATGACCGTGTGGATTACAAGCTCCGTTTTTATGCCCGCCTGCTGGAGTTGTGTCAATCGCTTCATAAAAAAGGGGAGCAGATTGTCATCACCGGAGATTTCAACACTTCACATATGCCTATCGACTTGAAAAACCCAAAAGCCAATGAGAAAACCTCAGGGTTTATGCCCGAAGAACGCGAGTGGGTGACAAGATATTTGCAAAACGGTTTTGTAGATGCCTACCGTCAGCTTTACCCGGAACGGGTTCAATACACATGGTGGACATACCGCCTCAATGCCCGTGCCCGTGGAATTGGCTGGCGCTTGGATTATTTCCTCGTTTCCGAAGGGCTTATGTCGCAGGTGCAGGATGTGATTATTCATGATGATGTGGCTGGGTCAGACCATTGCCCGGTGGAATTGGTCTTAAATGTGTAGAGATTGTGGATGCGGGATAAGTTTTTTATGAGAGGCGGCAAAAAGTATCAGGAGAGAGAAATGCCTGCGTTTTTTGATCAAGTCCAAAACAAGTTTTGAGGCGTGTTAGAAAATCATAATAATAAAAGCCCCGCCCGCGTCGTCTGGGTAGGTGACTTGGTATAATGCCACAGTTAGTCAATTTTGGAGGATTCCGTGAATTCCCGTAGTCAATCGTTTTTTGTGTACTTACTATTGGTCGTAGCAATTGGTGCGATGATCTTTGTCGGGCTTAAGGACAATTCATCGACTACCGAGCCGCTTACAATTAGCGAGGTTGCCCGCATGATCCAGAGCGGACAGGTGGCGCGCATCATTATTGATGAAGAAGATGTGATCCGTGTGGTCAAAGTAAATGGGACGGTGGAAACTGCCCTTGAATCTCGTAAAGAGACCAATACCACATTGGTTGAACAATTGCTCAATTATGGTGTGACCGCCGAACAGCTTGCTGAAATGAATGTGGAAGTGAGCGCACCTTCTCCCTGGGGTGGTGTGATCACCAGCATGGCGTATTTGTTGCCCTTCCTTTTTATGGGTGGCGTGTTGTGGTTTATTTTCCGTCAGGCACAGGGCAGTAACAACGCTGCCATGTCTTTTGGAAAGAGCCGCGCTCGTATGTTCAGCGGTGAACACCCCACCGTCACCTTTGCTGACGTGGCAGGTGCTGAAGAAGCCAAACAGGAACTGGCAGAAATTGTTGAGTTCCTGAAAGAGCCGCAGAAGTTCATCCAACTCGGCGCTCGTATTCCCAAGGGCGTTTTGTTGGTGGGTCCTCCCGGAACCGGTAAGACCCTTCTTTCTAAAGCCGTTTCTGGCGAAGCGGGCGTGCCCTTTTTCTCCATCTCCGGTTCTGAATTTGTAGAAATGTTCGTGGGCGTCGGCGCCAGCCGTGTGCGTGACTTGTTCGACCAAGCCAAGCGCCATTCCCCCTGCATCATTTTCGTAGACGAAATTGATGCGGTAGGTCGTCAGCGCGGAGCAGGTCTTGGTGGTTCGCACGATGAACGCGAGCAAACCCTTAACCAGATGCTCGTTGAAATGGATGGTTTCGATACCGACACCAACGTCATCATCATCGCCGCAACCAACCGCCCCGATATTCTGGATCCGGCTCTTCTCCGCCCCGGTCGCTTTGACCGCCGCGTGACCCTCGACCGCCCCGATGTGAAGGGACGCGAAGCCATCCTCAAAGTTCACGCCAAAGGCAAACCCTTGGAACCACAGGCTGACCTCGCCTCTGTGGCACGCGGTACACCCGGGTTCGCGGGTGCCGACCTTGAAAACCTCGTCAACGAAGCGGCGATTCTTTCTGCCCGCCGTAATAAGAAATCCATCGGTCAGCCCGAATTGGAAGAAGCCATTGAACGCGTGGTAATGGGACCGGAACGCAAGAGCCGCCTCATTTCTGACGAAGAGAAGCGCATCATTGCCTACCATGAGGCTGGTCATGCCATCGTAGCCAATGCCATCGCTGAAGCCGACCCCGTCCAAAAAGTGACCATCGTTGGTCGCGGACAGGCTGGCGGTGTGACATGGTTCCGCCCCGATGAAGACCGTGTGCTCATGTCTCGCAAGAAAATGATCGCCACCCTTGCCTATGCTCTTGGCGGTCGCGCCGCCGAAGAACTGATCTTCGACGACATCACCTCCGGCGCATCTGGCGATATTGAGCAGGTGACCAGCATGGCGCGTGCCATGGTAACAAGGCTGGGTATGAGTGCTGAATTGGGTACCCTTGCTTATGGCAAAAAGGAAGAACTGGTCTTCCTTGGGCGCGAGATTTCAGAACAGCGCGACTACTCCGAAGCAGTTGCCGAACAGATCGACCGTGAAGTTCGAAAACTGGTTGAAGATGCCCACAAACAGGCAAAAAGCCTGGTGAAGAAATACCGCAAGCAGTTGGATGCGGTTGCCGGAAAGCTCCTCGAAGTTGAATCCATCACCCGCGAAGAGTTTGAAGCGATCTTCCCTCCGCCCTTTGGCAAGAAGAGCGGAACGCCGCAAGTTTCATAAAAAATAAAAGAGCCTCCCAAGATTAGCCTTGGGAGGCTCTTTTATTCGTACTAAATTATTTCCCGCCCTCTTTGTGCTGGCGTACCAACTCACGGCGTAGGATCTTTCCGACCGTAGTCTTGGGCAGTTCTCCACGGAACTCTACGTGGCGCGGAACTTTGTAAGGGGCAAGGCGTTCTTTGCAGAATTCCTTTAATTCGTCTTCGGTCATGCTTTCGCCGGGTTTGAGCACCACCCAGGCTTTGACCGTTTCGCCGCTCTTCGGGTCAGGGATGCCGCCCACACCGACCTCGAGGACTTTCGGATTATCCATGATGGCTTCTTCCACTTCACGGGGCCACACCTGGAAACCGCCCGGCTTGATGAGTTCCTTCTTGCGGTCAACGATGTAGAAATAGCCGTCTTCGTCCATGCGGGCGATATCACCTGTGAAGAGCCAGGTCTTGCCATCACTTAAGGTACGCAGGGAATTGGCGGTTTCGGTCGGCATATTGTGATATCCCTTCATCACCTGTGGACCATTGACGACGATTTCGCCGATCTCACCAAATGGGACTTCGGTTTCACCGTCATCCAGACTGATGAGTCTCATATCCACATCTGGCAATGGCATACCGATCGAGCCGGTCTTGTTCACACCATCAAGCGGATTACACGTAACAGCCGTTGGCGCTTCAGACATGCCGAAACCTTCGAAGACCTTACCGCCTGTTAGCCGTTCGAATTCTTCCTTGGTTTCACGCATCAAGGCGGCTGAGCCAGAGATACAGGCTTTGATCGAGGAGAGATTGTATTTTCCAGCTTTCACGTCTGGATGGTTGTTAATGGCGTTATAGAGCAAAGGCACACCGGGGAAGATGGTCGCCTTGTGTTTGCTGATGTTTTCCAACACATCTTTCAGGTCACGGGCGTTAGGCACCATCACCATCGTCGCGCCAGATGCCATGGCAAAACTCATGCCCGCCACCATGCCATACACATGGAAGAGCGGAATGCCCATCAGCACCACTTCCTTGCCTTCTTCCAAACCAGTCATCCACAACTTGATCTGCAAGGTATTTGCGACCACATTGCGGTGCATGGCAACGGCACCTTTCGGCACACCGGTCGTGCCGCCGGAATATTGGAAGAGAGCCGTATCGTCGGGCTGAATATCAATATTCGGCTTGGGAGCACCAGCATGTTTCTTGAGCAGATCCTGCATCCAAACATCAGAACTTTCAAGTTCATGCAGGCGGTCACCGCCCTTCTGTTCTCGAAGTAGGGTGTACAACACACGGGTAACGGGGGGCAGGGCTTCTTTCAAGTTCGAAACGATGATCTTCTTGAGCCCCGACTTTTTGCGCACTTCCTTGAGTGTGTTATAGAAGCGCGTGAGCGTGAACATCACTTCGATGCCCGCATCGTTCACCGGCGTAAGCACTTCTTCCACAGGGTAGGTGGGGTTCACAGCAACCACCACACCGCCTGCTTTCAAAATACCGAAAAAGGCAGCGACAAATTGCGGCAGGTTCGGCATGAAGATGCCAACTCTATCGCCCTTTTTCACACCCATTTCCACCAGCGCTGCTGCCATGGCGTTCGACTGTTCGTCCATCTCCCGATATGAAATGACCGCGCCCTTAAAGATCGTACAGGCGTGGTCAGGATATTTGCGCGCGGCTTCTTCCAAAAAGTGGAACAGCGGCGCTTTCGGGTAATCAATTGTTTGGGGCACACCCTTATCGTAATGTGCCAGCCAGGGTTTGTTGCTCATACTTCCTCCATTGGTTTGTTGGACTGCTGAAGCTGAAACTTAAAAAGAAGTATATACGTGAAGATATTAAAAGTCAATTATAACCCCCGGTTTTTAATTGAGTTACGGATTAGATTTTCAATTTCATTGAGCAAATTTTCACGTTCAGGATGAAACCAATGAATGGATGAATCGGACTCTTTGAACCAATTCGACTGTCGTCGCACAAAGACACGTGTAATGCGCCTCATTTCGACTTTGGCTTGTTCCACCGTCATCGAGCCTTGTGCCACACTGACGCATTCTCTGTACCCGATTGCGGACATGCTTGGCAAAGTAGGGGAGTACCCTTGCTTAAGCAAGCCGCGTACTTCATCCATCAAGCCATCTGCGAACATCTTGTCGATGCGTTCATCCACACGTTGGTACAACTCTTCACGCGGACGGGTCAAGCCGATGGTGATCAAGTGATACGACGAATCGCCAGAGCCACGTTGTTCAGAAAATCTTCTTCCTGTGGTGAAGATCACTTCCAAAGCCCGTATCGTACGGCGGACATTACGCAGGTCAATGGCTTGTGCCGCTTCAGGGTCGAGGATATTAAGTTTAGCGTGTAGCCACTCTTTCCCTCTTTCTTCCTGCATCCCTTCCAATATTTCCCTCAACCTGTCATTCGGCGTCACCTCTGGCGGACTCCAGCCCTGCGTCACCGCGCGGATGTATTGTCCCGTGCCGCCCACGAGAAAAGGCAATCGTCCACGCTCGTGAACGCCTGCAATAATTTCTTGTGCCATTTGTTGGAAGACTGCCAGGCTTAGGGTCTCATCGGGGTTGACGATGTCGATCAGGTGGTGAGGGACTCGAGACATCTCATCTTTTGAAGGTTTGGCGGTGCCAATATCCATGCCTCGATAGAACAGGCGCGAATCGACAGAGACGATCTCGCCTTGCATTTTTTCGGCAAGGCGGAGCGCGAGCTCGGTCTTGCCAACAGCCGTGGGACCCACGATGAGAACGACGGGTAACTTGGACATGAAGGATTTACTTTTTGTTCCTGCTCATGTAGTAACCGGTCATGCCCGCGATGCCGATTCCAATGAATATATCAAGGATGAAGATGGGGAAGCTGAAACTACTGCGGTAGGCAAAACCGCCTTGTTCGAAGAATATGAATGGGAAACCGGCACGGGAGATGGCGTCGGCGCAGCCCCCCAGCCCAAAGAGGGCTGGCAAGCCACAGTCAGAGAAAAGAGCCGAGGCAAGGATATTAAGCAGGATAAAACCGGAGAGTCCGATCAGGAATCCTTTTAGGGAAAACTGTTGTTTTGTCATATTAACTCATTTGTATTTTGGATGTATCTGGTAAACTTTTGCCGACAAGTTCGATTTTAACCTACAGAGGAAGTGTTTATGATTAATTGGCAGGAATTAACCATTGATATGTTTGTAGATCAACTTCGTACGGCATATCAGCGTACATACGGCGAGATGCAGCCGGATTTTATGAATATTACCTGCTGGGTGGGGCGGCTTGCACTGGAAAATATTTCAAATTCAGATGCGCTTTATCACGATATTGACCATACCATTATGGTCTCTCTGGCTGGGCTGTCGATTGTTGAAGGAAAGCATTTGCGTGAGGGCGGCGTAAGTCCGCGTGATTGGATGCGCTACATGATCGCTGTGTTGTGTCATGACATTGGCTATGTAAAAGGGGTCTGCCGGAACGACACCGAAGATTCGTTTGCAACAGGTATTGGCAATGAGCGGGTGAGCATTCCCAAAGATGGCACCGATGTTGCATTGACCCCGTATCATGTTAACCGCAGTAAATTGTTCGTGGTGGAGCGCTTTAGCTCGGGCTTGCTCAAAGATATGGAGGGCAATTTGAATGCTGAGTTGATCGCCTCTTATATTGAAATGACCCGCTTTCCGGCGCCCAAGGGAGAGTTTTATCAAGATACACAAGGGTATGGCGGGCTGGTTCGTGCCGCCGATTTTGTAGGGCAGTTGGGCGACCCCGATTACTTCCGTAAGACTCCGGCGTTGTTTTACGAATTTCAAGAGTTGGGGCTAAACGAGAAACTGGGGTATAGCTCGCCGAACGATATGCGAAAGAATTATGCCAGTTTTTACTGGGGACAGATCAACCCTTTCTTGAAGGATGCCCTTAATTATTTGCGCCTGACAGAAGATGGGAAACAATGGATCGCCAATATGCACTCGCATGTGTTTGATTCAGAGCACATGTATTAAGTAGCCGTTCAAAATAAATTACTTACCTTATAAAGAGCATTACATCCACGAAGCATACGAATTTTCACGAAACGCAACCAAAACTTCGTGTGCTTTGTGGATGAAGTTCTTTCACAAGGTCAGGACTTACGCAAAATCTTTTAGCTCATGTGTAAAAGATGCGCCGTCGTTTGACAAGACAAAAAAATCTTAACGCGAATAAAAAAAGTATTTTGGCGAAATTCGTTTACTTCGCGCTTTTCGCATTAAGAATTTACGACTTTGCACAGCCATGCTTCTGTTTTTTTCACGAAGTACATGAATTTTCACCAAGCGCAGGTCAAAACTTCATGTGTTTTGTGTGCTTCGTGGATGAAGTTCTTTCTTCACGATGTCTAGTTTATTTCGACCCGCTACTTAGAATAGTCACGGATATTGTCTGTCACTTCATCCAACAAGGCAACTTCATCATTGGTCATGCGCCAGCCTGAGCCGCCCGCATTCTCCTCGGCTTGTTTAGCATTCTTCGCGCCGGGGATGGGCATGGCGCCTTTGCAGACGATCCAATTTAACGCAACTTGCGAAACAGTTTTGCCGTGGCTCTGGGCAATTTCTTGTAAAGCTTTCACCACCGGCGGCAGTTTTTTGAGAACATCGGCATAGGCTGATCCGCGCACACCGGCGGGTGGGTTCGCCACCGAATACTTGCCCGTTAACAATCCCTGAGAGAGGGGCGAGTAGGCAATGAAGCGAATACCTAGCTCCTTGCAGCGGGCGAGTAACCCGTTCTTTTCTGCTTCGCGGTTTAGCAGACTGTATGGAATTTGATTGGACGCCAGCGGAATACCCTGCTGTGCCAGAGCTGAATATGCGCGCAGCATTCGTGTCTCCCAAAAATTTGAAACACCGATTGTGCGCGTCAGCCCTTCTTTGATGCAGACCGCCATTCCCTCCATTAATTTTTCGGGGCTCATCACCACAGAAGGCCAGTGAACCTGATACAGGTCTACAGACGAAACCCCCATTCGCTCAAGACTGCCTTTCAAGGCCGTGGGAATGGAGTTTTTGTAAAAACGCCACGGCATGGGAAAAAACTTTGTGGCGATCAAAACAGGCTGCTCTGTCTCTTTGATGAACTGACCAAGCAGCCGCTCCGAACGCCCGCTCCCGTACACTTCAGCGGTATCAATAAACCGCACTCCCATTTCCAGGGAAATATCGAACGCCTTACGGATATCTTCATCAGATTGCCCGGGCTTGTATCCCCACAAAACACGGTCACCCCATTGCCATGCGCCGAGCCCCACTTCCACGGCGTGTAAAAACCTGGTTTCATTACTCACTTCGTTCATCTTATCTCCTTTGGAGAAACTGCCCGATTTTATCTTAAAAAATCACTTCGCAAAAAGATTCGGGTTACAATTCGGCTCGCTAAAAATTTAATCAAGGAACTCAAGGAACGATATCTCCTCACAATTTGGGTGGATATCGCTCCCGGAGTTCCGGGAGGCTCCCGTGACACAAAATTCAAATAAGCGGGAAGTGGAAACCGCCTCCAGCCTGAACGAGAGGCTGGGTTTGTCCTTTTCCAACTTTTCCTTGCTGATAACGGCTCTTACCCACCGATCCTATGCCAATGAGCATCAGAATGGATCGGAAGATAACGAACGCCTCGAATTCCTTGGCGATGCCGTAGTAGACCTCATCGTGGGGGAATGGGCGTATCGAAATTTCCCCGAACTCCCCGAAGGCGACCTAACCAAAGTCCGCGCAAAATTGGTGAGAAACGAAAACCTCGCCAAATTTTCACAGCAGATCGATCTTGGCAGAGCCTTGCGGCTGGGACAGGGCGAAAAAGCCACAGGCGGGCGTCACCGCGAAAGCGTACTGGGTTCAACCTTTGAAGCCCTTTTAGGCGCGATCTACCTCGACAAAGACTTTGAAGCGGTGAAAAAATTCGTACTCCCCTTCATTGAACCTGCCCGAGATACCATATTGGAAGAGATCAGCGACCCCAAAAGCCAGTTGCAGGAGCAGGTTCAAGCCCTCAAAATAGGACCCTTCCTCTACCGTGTTATCAACACCAGCGGACCCGACCATGCCAAGGTCTACGAAGTGGAAGTGGAGATCAATGGCAAAGTGATGGGACGCGGATCTGGCAGCAGCAAAGCCAATGCCGAGCGTGAAGCCGCCAGGGATGCGCTGAAAAAAATCTAAGAGTGGTCATTGGAGATCGGTACTTGGTAATTAAAAAATCTCCAATCCCTACATACCAAATCGAAAATCTAAAATCAGAAATCGTAAATCGCACATGCCTCTTCGCCTAAAATCACTCGAACTGCAAGGATACAAAACCTTCGCCTCGCGCACCGTCTTTGAATTTGCGCCGGGGGTTACAGCCATTGTCGGACCGAACGGTTCGGGCAAATCAAATATCGCCGACTCATTGCGCTGGGTCTTGGGCGAACAGTCTTACGCCCTGTTGCGCGGCAAAAAGACCGAAGATATGATCTTCTCCGGTTCCGAGCACCGCGCCCGCGCAGGCATGGCACAAGCCACCATCAACTTTGATAACACCGATCAATGGCTGCCGCTCGATTTCACCGATGTAGCCATGGGGCGAACCGCCCACCGTGACGGACATAACGAATACATCATCAACGGACAGCAAGTCCGTTTGCGTGAAATGAACGAACTGCTCGCCCAGGCAGGCTTAAGCGAACGCACCTACACCATTCTCGGTCAGGGCTTGGTGGATGCCTCACTCGCCCTCAAAGCCGATGACCGCCGCCGCCTCTTTGAAGAAGCCGCCGGTGTGGGCTTATATCGTTCCCGCCGCGACGATGCCCTCAAACGCCTCAACAACACCGAACATAATCTGGAGCGTGTGCTGGATATCATGTCCGAACTTGAGCCGCGCATCCGCAGTCTGGAACGGCAGGCAAAACGTGCCATCGAACACGCCCGCGCTCAAGCCGATTTGAAAGTGATCTTGCGCGAATGGTATGGCTACCACTGGCACCGCGCCCAGCGTGACCTGACAGATGCGCGCGAATCTGTCCGCGCACAGGAAGTGCGGATGAATGAAGCGCGTCAGGGACATGAAAAAGCGCAGGCGGAATACAACAACTTCCGCGAACGCCTTTCGGGCTTGCGCGCACATCTCAATGAATGGCATCGCAAAGCCGCTGAACTGCACACTCAACGCGAGACTCTCAGCCGTGAACTTGCCGTGCTCGAAGAGCGCCGCCGTTCATTGACCGCCCAACAGGCATCCATTCTCTCCGACCAGGAGAGTGTGATGAATGAACTGCATCTTGCGCGCGAACGCTACCAAACCGCCGAAGCCGATATTGTCCGCGTGCAAAGCGAACATGATGAAGCCAAAGGGCAATTTGCCAACGCGCAGAGCGCGCTCTCCACACGCCAGTCGGAGCGTTCTGGTATCGAAGAACAAATTCAGTCCATGCGCAACCGCATTGAAGAACTGACCCAACAACGCGCTGAAAATAACGCCCGCCTCGATGAACTCAAATCGCGCATCGAAGCGCAAAACCAAAAAATTCAACAGACACAATCTTCTATTGCCAATGCCGAAGCGCAGGCACAAAAGGCACACGCGCAATACGAACATGCCCGCAAAACCCGCGAAGGCATTACCGAAACATTGCAAGCCTCAGAAGATAAATCCCTCGCCAAACGCGCCGAAGTAGACCGCCTTGATGGCGAACGCCGCGCCGCACTTGAACGCCGCACCAAAGAAGAATCAGAACATTCGCGTTTGAAGGCACAGCTCGAAGTGCTTGAACAGTCGGAACAGTCGCTGGCAGGCTATGCCGAAGGCGCGCGTTTCCTGCTCGATGCCGCGCGTCAGTCACGCCTCAATGGCGCGCGCGGTGCGCTCTCTGCGGCGCTTGATGTGCCTGCTGAACTAGAAACCGCCATTGCCGCCGCACTCGGCGATACGCTCGATGCAGTGCTGATCGATTCAGATGAATTAGAAAATGCCTTGCAATTGCTTGAATCTGATGAAGCCGGTCGCGCTGCGCTTCTTCCGCTCACCTCGCAGGAAAATATGTTGCGTTACGAAAACGCGGAAGAAAACGTCCTTGGCATTGCTTCCGAACTCGTGAATGCGCCCGAAGAACTTCGCAGTGCGGTGCGACTCACACTCGGTCAGACCCTCATCGTCCGTGACCGTGCCACTGCCCGCCGATTGCAAGCAGACCTGCCGACTCATGCCCGCGCCGTAACTCTGCGCGGAGAAGTCTTCCGGGGTGATGGTTTGGTCATCGCCGGTAAAACCGCTTCTTCCTCGACGTTGGGGCGGGCTCGCCGTAAACGGGAGTTTGACGAATCGTTGAGCGGACTCAACACCCGCCTTGCAGAATCGAACACTTTGGTGGAACGCCTGTCTAATGAGTACACCGCAGCACAACGCGAACTTTTGCAAGCCGAATCAGATGCGCGAGAAACCCGCGTCAGACTAGGGGAAGCTCAGGAGACTGAGCAACAAGCCGGTCTTGAGTCTGAAGCGACGGCTCGGACGTTGGAATGGCAGAAGAGTCAGTTAAGTCAACTACAGGGAGAGGCTGAAGAGTCTGCATCCCTCCAAAAAAGAATCAGTGAATCGCAGGTGGAAGTTGAAGCGCAGACCGAGCAGGCGCAGACCGAGTTGAAAGCGGTGGCTTCCAAACTTGCCGAGCTTGAAGCGGGTGAGTTGCAGGAACAGGTGTCTTACTGGACAACGCGTATGGCGGTTGCCGAGCAAAGCCTGAGCGCCTCGCAGACAAAGTTGAACGAACGCAGCGAAGAGATTTCGCGCCTCGATGCCCGCCGTGTGGAATTTGCGAACCGTCTCACTGAGTTGGATGGCGGCTTGCATAATTTGGATGCCGAGAAAAATGTTTTGCGCGAACGCGAAACCTCATTGAATGTGCAGATCGAAGACCAGCGTATTCAGATCGAACCAGCCGAGAAAGAACTTGCCGCCGCCGAGCAGGAAGAAGCGCGTTTGCAGGAATTGGAAAACAATGCCCAGCGCGGGTTCGCAAATGCTGAACGTTTGTTGGGGCAGGTGCAGTTGGAACAGACCCGCAAACAGGAGGCGCTCGACAACCTGCGCGAAAAGATCAGTGATGATTTTGGTCTGGTGATGTTCGAATATGCCGCCGATGTTTCTGGACCCGTGCCGCTGCCGATCGAAGGCATGGTGGAGCAGTTGCCGGTGGTGACTGAGCTTGCGTCCGATTTGGAAGAGCAATTGACTCATAATCGTGCGCAATTGCGCCGCATGGGCGCCATCAACCCGGATGCGAAGGCGGAGTATGAGCAGGAAAAAGAACGCTACGAGTTCATGAAGACTCAGGTGGAAGACCTGCACAAAGCCCAAGCGGACTTGAAGCAGGTGGTGGCAGAACTCGATGAGTTGACCAAGCAGGAATTTGTGAAGACCTTCGACGCGGTGGATAAGCAATTCCGTGAGACGTTCGTGCGTTTGTTCGGCGGCGGTTCGGCGCGTTTGGCGTTGACCGACCCTGAGAATTTGGTGGATACCGGCATCGAGATCGAAGCCCGCCTGCCTGGGCGCCGTGAGCAAGGCTTGGCGTTGCTCTCGGGCGGGGAACGCAGTCTGACCGCGATCGCGCTGGTCTTTGCGCTGCTAAAAGTGTCACCGACTCCCGTCTGCGTGATGGATGAAGTGGACGCCATGCTCGACGAAGCCAATGTGGGACGCTTCCGCGACCTACTGGTGGATCTGAGCAAGGATACACAGTTCATCGTCATTACCCACAACCGTAACACCGTGCAAGCCGCAGATGTGATCTACGGTGTGACGATGGGGCGCGACTCGGCGAGTCAGGTAATTAGTTTGAAGCTCGATCAGGTGACGGATGATATGTTGAAGCGCGGGTAAGACGACGATTGACCGCGGACGATAGACGATGGAAAGTCCCGCTCCCAGTTTTGGGGCGGGGCTTTTTTGTTGGGGGAGATGAGAAATATTATTAATATGATTTAATCCTCTGCCAGGTTTTGGGTTTTGATAAAATAGCCTATGCCTACCAAGTTAGAAAACATTCTTTCTCAATTAAACGATCAGGCTGATCCGGCACAGCGTTTGGAATTGCTGGGTGAACTGATTGAGGTATATGCAGATATTGATTTTCTTAAGGCTTTTGAAGCCGCGGAAGAGATGTATCAACTTGCGCAAAAACATAAATTCGATCAATTTGTTGCGCACGCGCTATCTCAAAAGGCTTGGCTGCATATCGGTTTTGGTAATGTACAGGAAAGTTTTACGTTTATTACCCAAGCTCGTTTGATTTATACCCGACTCGAAGATGAAAAAGGACTAGCAAGAACTTCTTTACATGCCTCAGCTGTCTTGCGACGTTTGGGAGATTACCCCGGCGCTTTGGAAGAGGCTCTAACCGCTTTGAACCTTTACCAGACTCATCAAGATCACCTGGGCGTTGCAGATGCTTTGGCTAGGTTGAGTTATTTATATGTTCACCTGGGGGATTATGAGCAGGCAGAGAAATTCAGTTTAAAAGCATACAGTGAATTTGAAGCAATTAGGAGTTTGGATGTTTATAAGTTTTCCATTCCTAATAGTTTGGCAATGGCATATTTTCACCAAAAAAAATACAAGGAAGCACTGGATATATATTCAAGCGAAGTTGACTTTCTCCGTAAGAAAAATATCAAATCAGAATTGGCAACGGCACTTAATAACCTGGGCTCAGTTCTCATGGAGCTTGACCAGTTGGATAATGCTGAAACACTTGTCACTGAGGCGTTGCAATTAAATGTGGAAACCAATCTACGTTATGGTGAATTAAACACTTTGTTTACACTGGGCGAAATTGAGGAAAAAAGGAAAAATTATGAAAAAGCAATAGATTATTTTTCCCGGTCTTTGGAAAAAGCAACTGCGAACCAAATTGGACATACTATTTATGAATTACATGATCGCCTGGCAACTGTATATGAAAACCTAGGGCAAATCAATCTGGCATTTGCCCACCTTAAGAAATATCGAGAAACACGAGAACCTCTTTTTAAAGCCGAGTCTCTGAATCGAATGCACGGGTTGCGGATGGTACATGAAACAAAACAGGCAATGGATGAAGCTCGATGGAACGCTGAAATTGTGACGCAGAGAAACCGAGAGATTGATTTATTAAGAAGAACTCTTGTGATTATGCCTACGATCTCTGAAAGACGGCAAATTTTGGATCTTGTCTGTATGGAGTTGTTGAGCGTTCTGAAATCCACGGTCAGTTTTGCAGCCGTGTTAAGTGACGACCAAAACCAGGCCGTGATTGAAGCGGGGTTTCGTGGAGATCAAAAGATCGAACTTATTGACTTTAATATAGGGGATTTGATCCCACGTGATGCATCTCTGGTTGTTCGCTTATTGGATGAACAAAAAGTTGAGGCGGTTGATGATGCAGCGGATTATTTCAATAATACGGGTTTGACTGGTATCTTGAAAGAGTTGGATGTTGCCAGTTTGCTTTTTCTCCCGATCGTGATTCAGAAGCAAACAGCGATTATTCTTGTAGCAGGTTTTGACTCCTTGCGAGCGTTTAAGGATGCGGATATTAACCTGGCAACAGCTCTTGTTGCTTCATTAAGTCAGATATTTGAAAATGCACAGCTTTATCGAGACTTGTTAGTAGCGCATGAAACCCTCTCGAAAGCGTATGATGCCACCATTGAAGGATGGGCGAAAATACTGGAGTTACACGATCTTGAAGCAGAAGGGCATGCGCGACGTGTCACTGAACAAACGGTCAAACTGGCAAAGGCATTTGGCTTAAGCGATGGGGAGGTTATCCACATTCAGCGTGGAGCCCTATTGCATGATATTGGCAAATTAGGTGTTCCCGATCAAATTGTACTTAAACCTGGCAGCCTGACTGACGAAGAATGGGAAATCATGCGTAAACATCCGCAATATGCCTACGAAATGCTTGCGCCTATTGAATACTTAAAACCTGCATTGGATATTCCCTATTGCCATCATGAAAAATGGGATGGAAGTGGATATCCCCAAGGCTTAAAGGGTGAGCAAATTCCGCTAGCTGCGCGGCTTTTTGCCGTGGTTGATGTGTGGGATGCTTTACGCTCTGACCGCCCCTATCGACAAATGTGGAGTGGCGAAGAAGTGTATGAATATATTCGATCCTTGTCTGGCAAACAGTTTGACCCAAAAGCGGTGGATGCTTTTTTTGTTATGATGGGATATCGCCAATAAGAAATGGTAGCATTATTTATTCCTATCTTTGGGGGATTTTCAGCCTTGTGAAATTAAGATATGCTTTTAAAAAAATCAATCAAAGACCTGTTGCAAACGCACAATTCTAAACTGCTCAAGGCGGCAGGATCGCTTATGTAAGAGGCCTAATAAAAAGGATCCATTATGACAAACCCGGAAGAAGCTGTAATCATTAATTCGCTTGTGCGGCAGGCATTGACCTCAATGCAGGAAGTCATGGGGGATAATGGATTGAACGCCGTCTTGAAAACATGCGGATTAGAACGCTTTGTGGGGAACTTTCCGCCGAACAACCTTGAGCCTGCCATCAAGACAGCTCAATATGCCCAGCTAAATCAAGCCATTGAAGATTTTTACGGGCGTGGCGGCAAGGGAATGCTTCAACGTATTGGCAGGGCGTCCTTTCAATACGGCGTGCGTGAGCAGGCGGCGTTACTGGGTATTGCCGGAGTGGCGCTCAAATTGATGCCGGAGAAACAGCGCATTAAGTTCATTTTGAACGGCATGGCTGATGCGCTAAAGAAAAGCAACCCACAGGTCAACGCATGGGTGGATGAGACGAGCGACACACTGGCTTATGTAGACGCCACTTGCGGAATTTGCAATTCGCGCCACAGCGATCACCCCATCTGTCATTTATATATCGGTTCAGTTTCCGAGGCAGTGAAATGGGCAACCGGCAAGGACTACGAAGTCATCGAAACACATTGCACTGCCAAAGGCGATCAGTATTGCAGGTTTGAAGTGGGGCATATCAAGGAATAATCACCACGCGATTTTCTCTTCAACGAAAAACCCCGCCAGAATTTTCAAACTGGCGGGGTTTTATTTCTTGTAAACTCGTTACTTCACTTATGGCGCAGGCGTTCCATTCGCGGCTTCGAGGGTGGAAAGCTGCTCTGCTTGCGCGGTCTGACCGACGCTGGCAGCTTCGGTAGCGGCAGTGATGAAGTTTGGCTCGTTGGGAACACGTGCCTGCCAGACATCAAAGGTTTCCACAACATATTCCTCGTCGCGTGCGGTGTTCAACCATTTTTGGAAGGCAACATTCTTTGCAAGATCAAAATCGCTCTGAGAAATCGGGCGCTCCAATTTTGCCATCAATTGAATGATGTGATATCCGAATTGAGATTGAACAGGTACGAGTGTGAAATCTCCAGGGTTTTCAAGCGCGTAGGTGGCTTCTTCAAACTCTGGCACCATCTGATTCCTGCCAAACCAACCCAGGTCGCCGCCCTGAACGGCTGAACCGGTATCGGTGGAAAGTGTGCGGGCAAGCTCGGCAAAATCTTCACCGGCTTCGAGGCGGGCAATGATATCGAGTGCAGCCTGTTCATCTGCTACGAGAATGTGACGTGCGCGTACCTGGGTTTCAAACGGTTGTACGTCTGCAGTGATTTGTTCCTTCAACTTTTCAGTGAGCAACTTGATCTCAAAGAACTTGAGGTAATAATCATCGCCCAAGCCGTATTTTGAAAGGTTTTCAACAGCGTCTGAAATCACGCCATCGTAGCCTTCACGTGTGAATGGGGTGGCGGTGGGCAGCGGCGTGGATGTTGGACCCGTAGTGGCTGTTGCCGTGGGTTCAAGTGTGGCGGTCGCTGTCGGCTGAGGCTCGGCTGTGGATGTAGACCCAGCTTCTTCGGTCGCTTGAAGCGTAGATGTCGGCTCGGGAGTCTGGGTGATGAATTGGAACAATTCTTTCGGCTCGGTCGGGATATCAAACGGGGTGATGGTTACTGTGGCAGTGGGCGTCCCGTTGGGGAAGTACCCATAGGAGGATTCGATTTCGGCGTTGAGTTCTTCTTCGCTGACGGTGATTCCTCGTTTCGCTGTTTCCTGCCGGATGATCTCTTCGTTGATCATTTCATCAAGAACACTTTGCCCAACGAGGGATGGGACGTTGAGTTGGGTTTCAATGGTTTGCAGTTGGCTGCTGAAATCCATACCGAAGAATTGCTGATATTGCAGATATTGTCCGTAGTTATCGATCAACTGCTGGCGGCGCAGGCGGACGCGCGGCTCAAAATCCTTAAGCAAGATTTCCACGTCGCCGACTTTTGCCACAGGGCGGTTGAGTTGCAGGTAGCTCGCATCCAACCAGCCATAGAACAAAAGCAATACGACCGCGCCGAGTATCCCAAAGAAGGAATAAATAATGAGACGGGTCTGCTGTTTTTCACGTTCCAAGCGGGCGACGTGTTTTTTGTGGACGGGCTGTTTACCCGTTTCTTTAGTCATGGTCATACCTCAAAATAAAAAAATTCGGGGCATGGGTGCTTGCCCATGCCCCGTGCGTTTATTCGATGTTAGTCGATGCCGCGATTGGCGAAGGGCAGAAGCGCAACATGGCGCGCCTGTTTTACCGCCACCGCAACAAGGCGCTGGTGTTTGGCACATGCGCCGGTTTGGCGGCGCGGGCGCAGGCTGCCTTCTTCAGTGACGTACTTGCGGAGAAGGTCAACTTTTTTGTAATCAATGGTCAGGGTTTTATCGGCGCAAAATTGGCAGAACTTGGGTCTTGCAAAGAACTTGCGTTCACCGCGCTCATGGCGTTCAGGACGCTCAGGGCGCTCGTTGTTTTCGCCGCTTGAGGTGGATCTTTCTTCACTCATGGGTAAACTCCAAATAAACCATTCCTGTTGATGGGAACGGTCTTAACTAAAACGGAAATTCCTCATCCGTACCGTTTGATGTTTCGGACGGGGTTGGGTCAGATTGGGTGTTGGCATCCCGACGGTCACCGAGCATCATCATTTCATTGGCAACGACTTCAACGCTGGTGTGTTTGCCGCCTTCTTTATCATCCCAGCGGCGGGTTTGCAGGCGTCCTTCCACGTAAACCTGCTGACCCTTGACGAGATATTGCTTGCAGATCTCTGCCAGTGTGCCCCATGCCACAACGTTGAACCATTCGGTTTCGTTATGGCGTTCGCCGTCTGCGCTGTTCCAGGTACGGCTGACCGCCACTGTGAAGGTGGTTACGGGTTTGCCGCTGGGGGTATAGCGCATTTCGGGGTCTTTACCCAAATGACCAATGATCTGTACTTTATTTAATCCTCGGCTCATGGTTCACTCCTAAATTGAGAATGCCGGGTAAAAAAACTAGCCGCCAACTACAGAAAGCATGTGGCGCATGATGGTTTCTTGAAAACGCAGGTTGCGTTCAAGATCGGATGTTGCAGCAGGGTTCATGGCAACGTTCATGAGAACATATTGACCCTCGCGGTGGTTGTTGATGGAATATGCCATGCGGCGGCGGCCCCAAACTTCAGCCTTTGCCACGCTTCCACCAGATTCGGTGATCCAACCCTTTACCTTGTCGAGTACGCCGTTTAAAGCGGTCTCATCCAGGTCAGGCTGGATAATGCACATCAATTCGTAATTACGCATGTGGGAAAACCTCCTTTCCATGGGGTTGTTCGCGTTCAAGCCGTGGGCGCGCCGCGAACGGAAAGCACGTCTATAAATATGTAACGTACCTGAATTACAGCGGGCGAAAGTTTACCACAGGTTTTTGCTTTTTAGGCAGAAAACTTACAGGTGGGAGAGCTCAAACCCTATACGGTGGCTTGAGCAGAGGCGCCGACAATCTTTGATTACAACTTTAATATGAAAAGTAGATGGAATCAGCATCATCCTGCTATAATCGTGAAAAAGGTGATGCCATGAAAATTCTCATCCTGGAAAACGATGAAAAAGAAAAGACAGCCCTTGTACATACGCTGGAACATAGGGGGCATACGGTGGTTTCGGCTGATTCCAGCGGACAGCTATGGAATACCCTTCAGCAAGAAGATGGTTTTGAATTCCTTATTATCAATAAAGACAGGATGGAGGCGGGGGATACACAGTTATTTAACCGTATTCGGACGGCTTATCCAAGTACCCTGATCTATATTCTTCTGATCACTGTGAATGTTTCTGAACAAGAGAAGGATGCTGATGACATTCTCTACCGTCCCTACACTGATTCAGATTTAAAGAATCGAATTTCTGTTGCGGAGCGTTTTATTTCCCTGACCAATAAGATGGTGGCGTTACAACGGAAGATTGAAAACCAGGAGGCATTTGACGGTTTGACCGGTTTTATGAACCGCCCTGCATTCCTGCGTCAATCTGCTGGAGAGTTGGAGCGGTCGCGTCGGGCTTCACATTCAATGAGTGTGGTTGCTTTGGATATTGATAATTTCACGATCATCAATGACCGCTTTGGAAAAAAGATTGGAGATGATGTTTTGCAAGTTGCGGCAGAGTCCATTCGTGATAAGAGCCGTCCTTACGATTGTATTGGGCGTTGGGCAGGGGATGAATTTGTGCTGGCGTTACCCGGTGTAATCGGCGCGGATGCGGAAAAGGTGGCGTTGAGGATCATGGCCGGGATCGTAGACACCCGTATTGAGGTCCCGAACGAAGAGCCGTTGAACGTGCAAGCCAGCGCCGGAATTGCATCTCTGATGCGAATCACGGCCAATACCGAGATCGAGCCGCTCATCCTCTCTGCGCGCGAAGCCCTGGCTCGTGCAAAGCAGCAGGGCGGCAATCAGGTGTACACCAACTATCTATAACCATTGCATGAGAAACAGGGCCGCCATCCCAACCAGAATGGTGAGCAGGGTACTGCGTGAAAACCATGCAGTTAAAATCGCAACCAACCCCGCAAGCAAACGGGTATTTCCAAGTGAAATATCCAGAGAGCTGTTCCGAATGAGAAGCTCGGGGAAAATGATGGCGGAAAGTACGGCAGGGGGCACGTAATGCAACGCTCTTCGCAGGGTTTCTGAAATTTCAAATTTTCCGAACAAATAAATAAGTGAAAAACGCATCCCAAATGTGATCAATCCGCCAGCCAGCATGATGAGCCATATGTTCATTTTTTCACCTCGGCGGTCTGGCGCGATTCAAGCAATGTGCCGACGGCAATACCGACCAACGCGGCGAGGATAAGACCCAATTTGAAGGGCAGGGAATATGCCAGTAAAGCAACAACGCCTGCACTTAATGCTGCCGCAACCATGGGCATCTTTTTTAAGACGGGTACAACCATTGCAATGAAGGTTAGAGGCAGGGCAAAATCCAGCGACCAACTTTCAGGAATGGCAGCCCCAAGGAAAATGCCAATGGCAGTGCTAACCTGCCATGTGAACCAAAGTGAAAACCCCGCGCCAAGTAAAAACCAATGTTTATGCGTTGCAAGCCCTTCTTTTTCAAAATGCAAAATGGACGGGGCGTAGGCTTCATCGGTCAGCAGGTAGGAAAGAAGAAATTTCCAGCGTATGGAAAGGTCTTTGAGGTAGGGGGCAAGGGAGGCGCTGTAAAGCATGTGACGCAAATTGACAACGGCAATGGTTAGAACGACCACCAGCCCGGGGGCGGCATCATGCACCAATTGGGCGGTGATAAATTGCGCCGACCCCGCAAAAACAATGGAAGACATCATTTGCGAGGCAAGATTTGACAAACCTGCATTCAATGCCAGCGCCCCATAGATCATGCCAAACGGGAAAACACCGATCAACAGCGGTATTTCGGAACGCACACCTTCAACGAAATTCTTTTTAGATTCACTCATAGCGGGGGATTTTATCATTGCAGGAAAAAAAGAAACGCCCCAAAATCATGGGGCGTTTCTCGCTTCTTTCTGGAAATTTGACCGTTCCAGTTTCTCAGGCTGTTTTCTTACCCCAGAGCTTTTTTCGCTTCTGCGATCACTTCATCGTAATCGGGTTCGTTGCCGAGGGCAGGCAGGTAGTTGACATAGGTCAACTTGCCGTCACGCCCAACAATGAAGACCGAACGGCGCAGGAAGCGGCGTTCTTTGATGAGGGTTCCATATTTGATGCCGAACTCAGCTTCGAGCACATCAGATACCACCTTCACCTTGTCCACACCGGCGGCGCCGCACCAGCGAGCCTGTGCCATGGGGAAATCTGTGCTGATGGTGTAGATGACAATATCATCGCCCAATTTGGCGGCTTCTTCATTGAAGCGACGGGTTTCACGGTCGCAGACGGCGGTATCCAATGAAGGGACAGCCGTCAGGATGATGACCTTACCCTTGGATTCTTGAATAGGGTTGACAGGCGCCCAATTTGCAGCCGCACTGGTAAATTCAGGCGCAGCCTGCCCAACCTTCACATCATCACCGAGCAAGGTGGCGAATTTCTCGCCTAGTTTAATAACATCTGTACGTTCAGTAGTCATATTTTTTTTACTCTCTCTCAAAAAGTTTTTTCGATTGTAACAGATGAGATTTCCACCTTAAACCTTACTGGTTTACTTCGATCTGGCTGGTTTAATGATCCCCGTCCTTGAGATGTAAATACAGCGCGAAAATGACGGTAGAATTCCCGCCATCTTTTTGGAAGGACATGATGATGAATAAAGATTTTGTTGCCGGAATGAAGGCGGCGCTTCCGATCTTGGTGGGCGTGATTCCCTTTGCCATGATCTCCAGTGTGGCGGCGGTAAGTGTGGGGTTGAGTTTTGTCGAAGCGATGGGCATGTCGGTGATCGTGTTTGCGGGGGCTTCGCAATTGGCGGTGATCCAATTGATGAGTGCGGGCAGCCCGTGGATCATTATGGTGTTGACGGCATGGGTGATCAATTTGCGTTTTACGATGTACAGCGCTGCGCTCGCGCCTGATTTTCAGAAGCTCGCCACATGGCGCAAGGCGATATTGGCTTACATGCTTTCCGATCAGGCGTTTGGGTTGAGCATGAGCCATTTTGTTTCTACAGATGAAAAGCTGGATCATCGCTGGTATTACTTTGGAAACGCGCTCACAATTTGGGCTGTGTGGCAGTTGAGCGCCATTATAGGCGCGCTGTTGGGTCCGCTTGTGCCCGCCAGTTGGGGGTTCGATTTTGCCTTTCCGCTTAGTTTTACGGCGTTGATGTTCGGCTCCCTACGCGACCGTCCAACAGTGATCGCGGCTCTCACCGGCGGGATCGTAGCGGTGTTTGGCAAAGGGTTGCCGTATAACCTTGGTTTGGTGTTGGCAATTACGTCGGGAATTGCGGCTGGATATTGGTCTGAAAATTATAAGAATGGCAGGGTGATGAAATGAGTAAATTATCTCTTTGGTTGTTATTTCTTGCGGTGGGCGCAGGCACGTTCTCACTTCGATTTTTATTCATTTATTTGTTCGGAAGAATCAACATGCCCGATTGGCTGCCGCGTGCCTTGCGCTTCGTTCCTTCGGCGGCGTTGGCGGCTTTGGTCTTTCCGGCATTGACCCACCCTGCGGGCTCGCTTGACCTTTCGCTGGGGAACTTCCGTTTGTTGGCTGGTTTGGGTGGCGCACTGGTTGCATGGAAGACCCGCAATGTCTTGTTCACCATTCTGGCAGGTATGGCATTGCTGTGGATATTGGAAGCAGCGTTTGGACTATAAAAACAGGAGACCTCCGCAATTGCGGAGGTCTCTCGATCTATTGATTATCTGCATGAGTACAGCGTCAAGCCTTGGTTACGCGGGTCACTCTGACCTTGCGCAGACCTGAACTCCTCGACCATCGCGCAGGAATTTGCCAGCCAAGTGGAAAGTTCCTGAGTATTCCCTCGGTCGCCGCCATAAAGGACGTAACGCAAATCGCCATCTGTCACCAGTTGGGTTAGGTCTTCTGCAGAGACCACAGGGTCGCCACCGCTGAAACCGCCCATGTAAAGCACCGGTCTACCGGTATCGATCACATATTGCGCGCCCTGTTGCGAACTTGGCACAGCCATCAGGTATTTCACATCCTGCGTGTTGGCTTGCAGGTAATCCAACATCTCAGAGTTCACCGTCCGCTCACCGCCGTTTTGGCGCGGCGTGGCGCCATTTGCCCCGTTGCTTGAGCCTTCGTAAGCGGTTGGCAGTGTGTTATTGATGCCTGAGGATACGGTCATCCAACTCCAATAAAACGGAATGACCATAGCCGCACTCAGGATGACGGCATACGCCGCCCGCCTCGAAACGGACTTTAGCATGATCCCCAACCCAAGCAGGATGCCACACCCGATCATCCACCATGCAAATTCGTTGTATTGCGAAGCCGTAAAAAGTTGGAAGCCAAGTGTAATAACCACGGCAGTGATCAACCCAGCCATTGCCCAATCGGACTTTTTGCCCCAGTTGTAAAGCTGCGCAAAACCGATGCCCACCATGGCGCCGAGTGCCGGTGCAAGCATAATGGCATAGTAGGCATGGAAGATGCCCGAAACCATGCTAAAGAAGACCACACAAGTGAGCAGCCAGCCACCCCAAAGGATAAGCGCCTTGTGAACACCTGCTTCGATAGGCAGTTTTATCTTTGAACCAAAGAGGGCAAGCACAACACTGATCAAGGCAAAAGGCAGCAACCACGACATCTGCTTGGAAAGCGGGGCAGTAAAGAAGCGGGTGACACCCGGCGAACCTGTTTCCTGACTAAAGGGCGTATTGCCATTTTGCCCATTGGGTCCACCATTGGGTAATTGACCGTTTGAACTGCGGTTGGGTTGTCCGTTTTGCGGGTTTATCCCTTGCGGGGCACACGCCAATTCATTTTGATTCGGCGGAATGATGCACGAACCTTCGATGAAGTTTCCATTTTGGGTGGTGAACGAACAAGCCGCGCCCTCGGTTTGATTTTCGCAGGCAGATAGGGCGGCGGGAGGGGGCTGTCCTTGGTTTGGATTCTGTTGAGGCTGGGCACCAGCATTGGAGGGCTGACCAGTTCCAGGTCCAGAAGGAGGCGTGTTTCCTCCTCCGCCACCTCGCATACTTTCAAGGCGCGAAAGTCCGTTGTGTCCGATGATGAGTTCCATCACGGTGTTATCTTCACTGGAGCCAATGTACGGGCGGTTTTCGGCAGGGACGAGGTCTACAACGATTGCCCACGAAAGCGAAACGGCAATGAGTAGAACCGTGGCAATGCCAAGGTTGAGAATTTTTTTGAGCCAGCCTTCTTTTGAACCGAAGAAATAAAGCGCGTAAAAAGCAGGCAGGGGTAAAAAGGCTTGCAGCATTTTAATGTTGAAGCCCAAACCAACAATGAATGCACCGAGCATTACCCAGCGGGCTTTGCCTGTTTCGGTTGCGCGCACGAATGCCCATGCCGCCAGCAAGAGGGTGAAGACTAACATCCCGTCCATGGTGTTGTTGCGGTTGGCGGCAAGGAAAATGGGAGTGATCGCCATGACGAACCCGGCAACGATGCCCGCCATTTCGCCCATGTGTTTTTTAACCATGCTATAAAGCAATGGAATGCTGAACACGCCTGCAAGGATGTTCGGCAGTGAAACGCTGAATCCGCTTACGCCGAGGAAGTAGGCGAAGATGGCTTCGATCCATAGCCCCAGCGGGGGCTTATCCACGGTGACAGAACCGCCTGGTTCTGCCGCTACGAAGAAGAAATTACTCCACGATTGGGTCATGGATTCTGCTGCGGCGGTGTAATACTCGTTGGCGTAGCCGATGGAATCGATCTTCACCATGTGCAGCACGAACGAAAAGACCATGATGGCGGCAATGACCAACATTCCGGTGGTTACACCGGGGAGTATTTTTTTGCTGAGCATACTTTCATTTGTTTGCGAGGGCAGGGTTGCAGTTGTCATATATTTGATCCTTTTTTACCACTGAGAGCACAGAGGTCACAGAGTTTTTTTCTCTGCGCTCTCAGTGAACTCTGTGGTTAAGCTTTAAACGTCCATTTGCGATTTGCAAAATAATTCCAAAATACCACTACTCCCGTGGCAATGACCTTGGCGGGCAGGGATGTCATGAGGCTCCTTGTGGGTCTTGCTTGCAGAATTTGTTACGTACCCTCAGTTTATGGTTTTCTGGAAAATATAGAGAGTGCGCCCAATCACGACTTGCCATATATACCCATGACTGCTGTCATGGGTGGTTTTACAAGGTCGTTACATCGGTCATGCCTCCACACAATCCCTTCATGATAAGATGCTGGTATGCGCACAACCGAAGATTCCGCCCGCATTTTACGAACCGCCGCATGGATCTGGCTCGGCTTTCTCTTTGCCATCGCCCTGATGGATTTTGCCCTGTACGCTCCGCAGGTTCAAAGGATGCTGGGTGAAACCACCCGCGTTCAACCGCCATTGCCGAACCAACCATTGCCAAACCTGGGGCAGGGCGGCAGGTTGAACCTCTCGCCTGTTTATGGCTACTACACAGCAAATGGTCTTATGGCGCTGCTGTTCATTTTTTTTGCATACTGGAAACCCGTTCAAGAAAAACTTGGCGCTGCGTATTACTCTTTTATGCTGGCTGTTATCGCTGCTGCCCCCATTGTTATCAGTCTCTCCATCGTCCGGCGCTTTCCGCAGGGTCCGCTTTCGAGCGCGGAGGGGATGGCGCTGCGTCAGTTGCCCGTCCTGTTCGTGGCGCTGGCGCTGGTGGCATGGCGTTATCGTTTTTTGCATGTGGTCTTCTTTAGTTTAATAATTACCGCATTCGAATTTGCGCTGCTTGTTCTAAACCCTTTTGAGAATCGCAATGTGACGGTGTATTTTTTCATTGCCATTATTCGAACCATCAGTTTTATTGCGGTGGGTTTTTTCATCAGCTTTTTGGTCTCACGCCTGCGTGAGCAAAGCGAATCCCTGCGGCAGGCAAACGCAAACCTCACGCATTACGCATCTACCCTCGAACAGCTTGCCGTCAGCCGTGAACGCAACCGCCTCGCTCGTGAATTGCATGATACGCTTGCCCATTCGCTTACGGCTATCTCGGTTTCGCTTGAAGCAGCCAAAGCCTATTTTGATATTGATCCAGAACAAACCCGCGAGATGATAGACAAATCGCTTGAGGCAACCCGCAAGGGTGTGGATGAAACCCGCCGCGCCTTAAAATCGTTACGTTCATCGGAATTGGAAGATTTGGGACTCAGCCTCGCCATTAAAAAAGTAGCCGAGTCCGCCGCCTCGCGCTTCGGGCTGGATTTTGAGCTTGATCTGCAAGACCCCATGCCTTCTCTCAGCCCAGACGTGGAACAAACCATCTTCCGCGTTACGCAGGAAGCAATTGAGAATCTCACCAAACATTCCCGCGCGAAAAAATTCAGCATCCGTTTATCCAGTCACGGTCAGACCACGCTCATCATTGCGGATGACGGCGTGGGGTTCGATATGCGCTCGCGCGAAGCCTCAGGTCACTTTGGTTTGGTGGGTATGCGCGAACGTGCCGAGTTGGCTGGCGGCACGCTGAAAGTAAAAAGTGAAAAAGACAAGGGCACACAGGTGATATTAACGATATGAAAATCCTACTTTGCGACGATCAAGCCGTTATTCGAGATGGCATGGAAATGCTCTTACAGTTGGAAAAAGATTTCGAGGTGGTAGGCGCCGCCCAGGATGGTTACGAAGCGGTTGAACTCGCCGACAAGAAAAAGCCCGACCTCATTCTCATGGATCTGAAAATGCCGGGCATGAACGGCATTGAAGCCACGCGCGAGATCCGCAAGAAACACCCCACTATGAAAATCCTCGTCCTTACAACCTATGATGATGACGAGTGGGTGTTCGATGCTATCCGTGCAGGAGCTTCTGGCTACCTGCTCAAAGACACTCCACGCCAGAAAATTGTCGAAGCCATTCGTGGGACGGTTGAAGGCAAATCTTTTGTAGACCCGGGCGTGGCGGGCAAGTTACTTAATCAAGTTGCCAGTAACCAGACCCAACCCGCCTCCATCCTTACCGACAAGCTCACCGAACGCGAATTGGATGTTTTGCGCCTGCTCGCCAAAGGGATGACCAATACCGATATCGCTGGTCAGCTTCATCTGTCCGAAGGAACCGTGCGCAATCATGTCAGCGCGATTCTGGAAAAGCTGAACGTTTCTGATAGAACGCAGGCGGCGGTGATCGCCATCCAACACGGGTTGTAAAAAAACGCGACTTGATGTCGCGTTTTTTTTATTTGCATTCTTTTTGCAGGAGGCTTTCTGCTTGCGATAGATCTGTATCGCTTGTTGTTCTGTTCCACAAGGTATGCAATGCCGGGCATAAAGTGGGTTGACCTTTTATGGTCCGTTCTGTTAGTTTCATGGCGGTATCCATGTCGCCGGTTCGCGCGAATGCTTCGATGAATGGCAAATACTCCACAGGTAAAGAGGGAGAGAGTTCTGCTTTTTGCGCCTCTTTATAAAGTTTGGTCACTTCTTCCCAGTTGCCTGCCTGCCTTGCAATTTCTGCTTTGGCGTAGATGTAGCACCAGCCATGAGAAGGTTCTTCGCCAAACAGTGTTTTATCCATTTCAGGGGCGGGCGTATTGCTGAGGATTAAGCCCGGGTTTGAGAGCGAAATGGCATCAACCAAATAGAAACTTGCGCCGGGGATGGTTTCTGCGTTGTTGTAGATCGGGTCGAGCACACGCAGACACCCATTCCCTTCTTTATAAACGACGACACTCTGCGAGGTGTTCCCAGTAAACGTAGTTGTGCGATAGGTGATATTTATGGGCTGATCAGCTTTGATTTCAAATGCCTCGAATCTTGTTTTGAGGTACTGCAAAGCATAGGGCAGTTCACGTCCTTCAAAGTTTGGCGCGTACATCCAATTTAATGCAGACATCAATTGATAATCTGAGAGATATTGGACGGGGAACTCGTATGTCAGGATCGTTGTACCTGTTTCCAGCAGGGGCATTCGCCATGACATTTGCCAAAACAAGTCTTGTGTATTTTCCCAGTCGCGCCGGTAGGTGTTCGCCACTGTGAATTGATAGGCTGCCGCCATGCCGATGACGAGGCTGAGGAAAACCAATTTTGCTCGGCTTTCTTTCAATATCCAATCTGCCAGACCAATAATGAAGAGACTCGCCCCCAGCATGATGGAGACGAAGAATCGGTCATAGTCGAATTCGATCTTGAGGGGAAGTCCCGCCGCCCAGGAGGGTAGGCGTCCGGCAAAGATGGTGATAATACCAACCAGGACGAACCAATAATGAGTGGCATGATTTTCTTCGTAACGCGTTTCTTGTTCTTTGTTGCTCGCGGCTGCATACGAGGTCAGACTCGCAAGGAGCAGGATTACTAATGCAATGATCTGGGTTATAGAACCATCGATCACTGAGAAAATTTTGAAGGTGCTGAGCCAGACGACGAAGCCGGAGAGAGATAAGGTGTTGATAAATTCGTTGACAAGCGTCAGTGGGTTGAGCAGGGAGAATATGCTGATCTGGTAGGAATTGTAGGCGTTGGATTGGTGATACGAGTACGTCCACGCGGCATTGATGACCCAAACGATGAGGTAGGGCAGCCATGTGAGGGTGGTTTTTTTGAACCATTCTTTTTTATCTGCAGCGGTTTCTGTGAGGATGATGAGGATAAAGAAGAAACGTAGAATCTCCAGCCCGAAGAAATATTCGGTTGAGAATAGACCGAGGGTTTGTAAGAAGATGGCAAGAGCGGTAAGCGGGAGAGATGTTTTTTTGTGGCGTAGAAGACTTGCTGTGATGGTGAAAGAAAAAAGAAGAAAGATGAGCGGAATAAGTTCCTGGTTGATGTGCGTGAAGGCTACCCATTGCTGTCCATATGCGGGGTAGAGGGTGAAGGCAAAGGCAACCCACAGAACCGAACGCTCACGGGTGGGAAAAACTTTCCGTAGCAGCGACCAGGCTTGAAGTCCAAGAAGGAGGCGTGTGAGGAGACCGAGAATCTGCCAGGTGAGGGGATGTCCACCAAAGAGGGTGGTGGTTACGGCGAAGATGTATCCCAACATTGGGCGGAATGGGCGGAAGCCCTCAATAAACTCGGCAGGACCGAAGAAACGCAAGATCCATGCAAAAGGCAGGTCGTCCCAATAAAAGCCCATCTGGGGGGTGAGGATACCGTATGCAAGTGTGATGAGAATGGCGAGCGCTGCTGGAGCGGCAATTGGTTTATGGAGAAATTGGTTTAGTTTTGCTTTCACGCCGAGAATTTTACCATTCGGGATGTAAAGGTATAATGCGCCCCATGAATCGAAATAAATTGACGGATGTTTTTATTTATCTTGGTTTGATTGCTGTGTTCCTCGCGCCGAGGCTTGCAAAGATCGACAGCTTTGTGACACTTGATGAACCGCACTGGTTGAGTATGGGCGCGAACTTTTATTATGCCTTGGGACAGAGGGAGTTTGAAAACACGGTCTATGAATATCAGCCTGCTGTGACGACCATGGCGATCATTGCCTTTGCAATGTTCCTCTATTTCCCTGAATATCGCGGGTTTGGACAAGGCTACTTGAGCTATGAAAAGGGATTGCTCGATCCATTCATGATAAAGCACGGATATGACCCTTTGAAACTGTTGGAGTATTCGCGCACGATCCAGGTCCTTGTCCTTCTTGTTCTATTTTTATTGTTGTATTTTCTTTTACAAAAATTCATTCCCAGGTGGATGGCGGCTTTTGCGGCATTATTCGTAACCTTCGATCCATATTATCTCGGTCTGACCCGTATGCTGACGCACGAGGCAATGGTGGCATTGTTCGTGCTGGTTTCGCTGTTGGCGCTGGCTGTGTATTTTATGAAAGACCGCAAATTTATCTTTTTGCTGATTTCCGGCGTGGCGGCGGGGTTTGCACAGTTGTCGAAATCTTCTGCGATTGCCATGCTGGCGGGTGTGGGGATTTTGCTGTTGATGCAGTTGATCGAAGAACGCGGACAGGGCTGGGGCAGGGCAGTTGTGAACGTGTTCAAAACCTTTGGTATCTGGTTTGCTGTGCTGGCGCTTACTTATTTTGTTTTCTGGCCCGGCATGTGGGTGGCTCCGGGGAAAATGCTTTATCAAGTATACGGCAATGCTTTCAGTTACGCTTTTCAGGGTGCGAGGTTGACCGTAACTGAAGACTTGAATGTCTCAGAATTCAGCCTGGATACCACTTCGACCGGCGTATGGGATATTGCCAAAGTGCTTCTTTATCGTACTACTCCGTTTACATGGCTTGGATTTTTGTTGGGGATCGTCCTTCCGTTCACGCAGCACCCGGAACGGGCGCGTCAAAATCGAGTTTTGTTTACGCTGTTGGTTGTGAACACGCTCGCATTCGTCCTGCTCATCGGTCTTGCACAGGGACGTAACTCTCCGCATTACATTGCGTCCAGTTATGTGTCGGTGAATCTGCTCGCGGCATTGGGGTGGATGTCTGCTTTGGGTTGGCTGGCTGAGCGCCATCCCTTGCGCAAGATGCAAATTCAATATGCGGGCTTGGCGCTGGTTTTGATGTTGCAGGCGGGCAGCGCACTTTCGTTCTTTCCATACTACTATACCTACCGAAATCCAATGTTACAGACGCTGGGATGGTACAGTGAATATCCACAAAAGCCGTACGGTGAAGCCCTTGAAATCGCGGCGCAGTATCTGGCTCAACAACCCAATGCGGCTGAATCTACAGTTTTTTCATATTACAGCCGTGGATGTTTTTCCTTCTATTATCCCGGCAATACGATAAGCTTCCGCCCATATTATATTGACGGCGACCACGCCGAAGACCTGATTGGCAACCTGCGGGCTTCCGACTATCTGGTCGTTTATTATGCCAACCAGATTCAAATGGAAAAATATCATCCATTTATCAATATTCTTGAAGCGGTTGAACCTTTTCACGTCATCTGGATGGACGGGTATGAATATGTCCGCATTTATAAAGTGGATTCTCTTCCAGAGGATATTTTTGAAAGACTTGCCGACCTATGATGAAACCCCTTTCTGCTCGCGGTGAAAAATACCTCTTACTGGCGCTGCTTGTGGTCATGATACTGCCTTCGTGGCTGTTGCAAAATGACCGAATGTTGAACGTGGATGAACCCCGTTGGATCGTCCGCGGCGCGAATTTTTATTACGCTGTGACCCATGCTGAATTTGAGAATACCATTTTTGAATATCACCCCGGCGTCACCAATATGTGGATCGTGGCAACTGCCATGCACATCTACTTCCCCGAATACCGTGGATACGGACAAGGCTACTTCGACCCGCTCAAAATGAAATTCGAAGAATTCATGCGCCAACATGATAAAGAACCGCTCGACCTTGTGCGCATCAGCCGATACATCCATGCAGCGGTGTTGTTAGCGCTGGCTATGGCAAGCTACCTTTTACTAAGTAAGTTGGTGGATCCACGTTCGGCATTTCTTTCGATCACACTTGCGGCGGTTTCGCCTTTCTATCTTGGTCATTCGCGTTTAATGAACCTTGAAGGTATGCTTGCCCTGTTTGTATTGCTGTCCCTTTTGAGCTTGCAGGTTTACCTTACGCGCGAAAGAAAGATTTTCTACCTTGCGATCTCAGGTGCGGCGTTTGGCTTGGCGCAATTATCCAAATCATCATCCATTGCGGTGGTCGGTGTCATTGGGCTGATGCTGCTTTGGGACATGTTATCTTCCCGCACTCCCTGGCGTGGTCGCATCATGCGGGCGGTCTACATATTCATCGCATGGTTCGTTGCGGCGGCGTTAACCTATTTCATTTTATGGCCCGGCATGTGGGTTGCCCCCGGCAAAATGCTGAAGGATGTTTACGGCAACGCCTTCAGTTACGCCTTTCAAGGAGCCCGCCTCGAAGTGACCGAAGAACTCGCCCCACAGGAATTTGAATTGGAAGACAGCGGGAATGGTTTCCTGTATTTTATGGATAAATGGGCTGATTCGACCACGCCTCTAACGTGGTTTGGTTTGCTCCTGACCATTCCACTTTTTCTCTACGCCGAAGATAAAAAGACGACAAATTCCATGCTGGTCTATCTCGCCGTACTTGGGCTGGGATTTGTTCTGATGTTTGGTCTGGCACAAGGGCGCGACTCGCAGCATTACATTTTAAGTTCCTACATTGCATTTGATGTCATGGCGGGTTTGGGCTGGGGATGGGCTATTATGCAGATGAAAACGCGTTTTCGTGCTTCAGTCTATGCGGGGGCATCGGCAACTGCCTTGGTGCTGCTTCCTCTTGCACAGATCGCACAGGGATTACCTTACGCGCCGTATTACTTTACTTATAAAAGCCCCATTGCGAGTGAAGCAGCAACTTATGGCTATGGTGAAGGTTTTGCAGAGGCTGGAGATTACCTCGCCATGAAACCCGGTGCGAGTAATTTGCGCGCCTATGTGTACAACGGTCTTGGGACGTTCTCCTTTTTCTTTCCCGGTGAGACGGTGGTTCTAAAACGTGTATATCTATTGAATAATGATTTTGCCGTCATTGTAGAGGAACTAAGCAAGGCGGACTATCTGGTTTTATATCCTATTACCCGGACGAAGCAGCCCGAAACCGAACAACTATTGGGTGTGTTGGAAGGAGTTGTGGAGCCGGAAAAGATCATAACCATCAATGGTTTGGAGTACATTCGGATTTATGCGGTTTCGGAGATACCCGAATCGGTGTATGAGGCGTTGATGGCAATGAATGTGCCGCAGGAGTGATTGGGCTTCAGTGTAGAAAAAAGTTTGGGTAAGCAGAGTCAGTTTTGGGCGGGGTATGAGGCGCAGCATCCATAAAATGGCGTATCCACCTTTCGCCTTTGTCATGAAAGTACCATATACCTCTGATGTGATTGTAGAGTAAAATTTTAGTCACAAAACTTATGGGATTCAACATTTTGAACGGTCGATTTAATGAAAAACTTTTAGGGCGCATCCTAACTTGGGCTGTATTGGTTTACCAAGCTCTGGCGGCGGCTGTTCTTGTGTGGGCGCTTATTCTTGCTGTTCAGTGGATGCAGGTGCCGTTCCTTGGTTCGTTTTATGAACACACTCTTGTATTTGTAGATACTGGTGCTGATACAGGTGCTTGGGAATTAAACAGCCTTGTACATAATAAAGATCGTTTAACAGCAGTGAATGGTATTCCGGTGGCATCCAGCCGGGATGTACGAAAAATTTTGGACGGGTTTGTACCCGGTGAAAATGTAATTTTAACGGTGGCATTCTTGAATGGGGAAACGCGTGACCTGAATGTGGTCTTACAGCAGTTTCCTGATGATGGTGTGAATTTTTACCTGGTCATGCCCGCCATTCTCAGCCTCTTATTTCTTGGGCTGAGTATCTGGACGTTTGGTCTGCGGCGTAATGAAGCGGCTGGGCGCGCATTCATTATGTTCGCTACTTCCTTCTCTCTGATTACAGCAACGACCTTTAATATCTGGTCTAGCCACGAATTGACATTGGTTTGGGTATTTGCCTGCGCCATGGCAGGCGGTGGAGCGCTGGCATTGGCGCTTTCATTCCCATCTTCGCCGCGTGTCTTAATTAAACGTCCTTATTTAAGGTGGATGGGTTTCATTGCAGCGTTGCTGCTTACAGCGATCTCTTTCCCGACCCTTTTTAACGCCAACGACCCGCTTGGGTATATTCCAACCTGGCAGAATATTTACTATCTGGATTCGGTGGGAATTCTGGCTTTATTGGGCTTTAATTTTTACTATGCTTTTTATGCCCAGTCGCCGGTGGTGCAATCACAGGCGCGTAACACCTTGATCGGTGCGTTATTTGCTTTTGCGCCGTTGGTTGTGTATCTTACACTTGGAAATATTTTTGGAATTACCTTCAACCCCATTCTGTTTTTGTTTGCGGTGATTTTTCCGGCTGTGATGGGCTATAACATCATGCGGTTTCGTTTCCTGCGCATTGATGATCTGGTACGCCGTGGGGTGATGTACCTCCTCCTCTCTGCCTTGGTGACGGTTGGTTATGCGGTTGTGACGGCGGGCGCGGTTTTGATCTTTGGGAATGCGCTCCCTAGAAATATACTGGCTGGGTTGTTCATATTTGTGCTTGCACTGGTGCTGGAGCCGCTCCGTGGGCGCTTGCAGAATATGACGGATGCATTCTTTTTTCGCGGTACGCGTGTGATCACCGAACAGTTGGAGGATTTTTCACACCGTCTTACCACCACCTTGGATATGAATTCGATCAGCGCTTTGTTGCGCGATCAGATCTCATTATCGCTTGCCCCTGAACAGTTACATGTATTTACATACGATGCTGCCAATGATTTCTTTGTGGCAGCGTATGGCGATGGAAATCGACCCACCACGGACATCCGTTTTACTTCTTCCAGTTCGCTGGTTTCCTATTTTAAGCAGGAACACCTGCCGCTGTATCTGGATAATATGGATGATCTGCCGCAAGCCTTAAAGCCGGAGCACTCACGTATTGCTTTGCTTGGCGCACGTCTGTTTATTTCCTTTCCAGGCAAAGAGAAGCCCAATGGCTGGCTGGCTTTGGGTCCGCGCCTGACCGGTCAGCCGTATTCGCCGGGGGATCTGCGCTTTCTTGAAAATATTTGCGATCAGGCATCGGTTGCCATTGAACGCATTCAAACCGTTGTGCATCTTGAGCGCCGCATTCAGGAAATGAATGCGTTGACCCGCGTATCGCAAGGGGTTAACGTCACATTGACCTTTGATGATGTGTTGGAATTGATCTACGCCCAGACCGCTCAAATTGTACCTACCTCACACTTTCATATCACACTGTATGACAAGAACAGTGATTTTTATTATTATGGTTTCTGTCTTGAAAATAATGAACGTATCCTTAAACGCGAGAACCAGCCGTTTGCTTCAAATGTTGGTTTATCTCCCGAGGTGATTCGCAAGAGCCGCCCGATCGTAACGCAGGATTACATTCGTGAATGTCAGGCAAGAAACCATACACCCACTATTGAAAATATCTTCGCGTGGATCGGCGTTCCGCTCAATGCGGGGGCAGAGTCGATCGGCGCACTCAGTGTCGGAAGCCGTGATGGCTCCACTGTCTACACCCGGGCGCAGATGGAGCTTTTGCAGGCCATTGCCGATCAGACCGCAGGCGCTATCGTTAAGGCACGTTTATTGAAAGAGACCCAGGAACGCGCCCGACAATTAACAACTCTCAACGAAATCACCCGTCAGTTGACATCCACTTTGGAACTTAACCCGCTTTTGCAGAATATTCTTGAAAATGCGGTTGGCATCTTAAACTGCGAAGCGGGCAGTCTTTTATTGGTGGATGACCAAACCGACGAATTGGTTTTTCGTGTAACAGTTGGTCCTGTAGCCGGTAACTTGATCGGTAAAAGGCTTGCACCCGGAACCGGCATTGTCGGTCGCGCAGTGGATACAAGGAAACCGGTCATCGAAAATGAAGAACGCTCTTCGCACCGTTTCAAAGGAGTTGATCAACAAACAGGCTTTTCGAGTAAGTCTCTACTGGCTGTGCCCCTGCAAGCCAAAGACCGCGTGATCGGTGTTATTGAGGTTATTAATCGCCGCGATGGACTTCCTTTTGTCATCAACGACCAAACCCTGCTGACCGCGTTTGCAGGGCAGGCTGCGGTTGCCATCGAAAATGCCCGCCTCTACACATTGACCGACCAGGAACTTGCCAACCGTGTGGAAGAACTTTCTGTCATGCAACGCATTGACCGCGAATTGAATGCCAGCCTCGAAATGGATCGCGCCATGCGCATTACCCTCGATTGGGCGCTGCGTCAGTCAGGCGCAGATGCAGGCTTGATCGGGACCTTTGAAGAGGAAAGACTTCGCATCATGGCACATCAGGGGCTGGACGCCCAAATGGCATCTCTGGGTGAAGACCAGATGATGAAGATTGAACTGCCTTCCATGAAACAGGCAGTTGAAACGGGGCTTCCCCAAAATATTGTGGCTGAAGTTGGCGCCTCTGCTAACAAATTACTTATTTCTGCAAAAATGCAAATGGTGATCCCCATTCGCCGCGAAACGACAGTGATCGGATTACTGTATCTTGAAAGTGCAGGCGGTTCACAGGCAGATATTGAATTCCTCACCCGCCTTACCGATCATGCTGCCATCGCCATTTCAAATGCGCAACTGTACAGTGAAGTGCAACGCGCAAATCTTGCCAAAAGTGACTTTGTCTCCTTTGTGGCGCATGAACTCAAAAACCCCATGACTTCCATCAAAGGCTACACTGAATTGTTGGCGAGCGGCGCGGTGGGGCAGATCACCGACATGCAAAAGAACTTCCTTTCAACGATCAAATCCAATGTTGAACGTATGTCTACTTTGGTCACAGATTTGAACGACAACTCCAAGATCGAAGCCGGTCGCTTAAGACTCGAATTCAAGGCTTCGCCGGTCCCAGATCTTGTGGATGATGTTATTCGAACTTTTACGCGTCAATTGGAAGATAAGAAGCAAAGGCTCGAACTGGTAATTCCTCCTGAAATACCCTTGATGTGGGCAGACCGCATCCGTGTGGCGCAAGTGCTTACCAACCTTGTAAGCAATGCCTTCAAATACACCCCCGAAAGCGGATTGATCCAAGTAGGGGTGGAGGCAACCCGAAACCAATGGGATGCCGATGGCGCGCCGCATGTTATTCATCTTTGGGTGAAAGATAGCGGCATTGGTATGACCCCGGAAGACCAGAAAAAGATATTCCAAAAATTCTTCCGCTCCGACGACCCCAAAGCACGCGAAGCGCCGGGTACAGGGCTTGGGTTGAACATTACCAAAAGCCTTGTAGAAATGCAGGGCGGTAAGATTTGGTTTGAAAGTGAATATCGCTCCGGCACCACATTCCACTTTACTGTCCCCGTAGCAGAAGGATAACGGTACAGCATGGCGATTATTTCTTCTGTAGGCAGCGCACAAGCGTTGGACGGACGTGAAGCAGGTTTACAAGCTACGCATCAGGCATTAAATCGCTTAGGGGCAAACGTGCCTGGGTTGGCAATTGTCATTTCTTCACATCAATACCAGCCGCGAGAAGTATTAAACGGCGTTTCCAGTTTGTTAAGCGATACGCCTCTGTTGGGGTTCAGTTCACCAGCCGGACTCACCGTCAATGGGCAGCACCCGCACTCGGTAGTGGTTGCGTTGCTTAGCGGAGATTTTCAAGTCGAAACGCTTTGGCTTCCTGGGTATGCACAATCGGGACGTGAAACCGCTGCAAAGATAGATCAATATACCTCGGCACGGGTTGAACGCCAATCCGTTCTTTTCTTTGCAGATGGCTTCAATGGAGATGCCGAACAATTTTGTAACGGACTTCCCACCGCGTTGGATGTGATCGGCGGTCTTTCCAGTGGTGACTTGCATACAGGGAACACCTACCAGATGCTTGGAAATCAAACCGGCTCAGGCGGCTTGAGCGCCGCCATCCTGCGTGGAAATGTATCCATCGGCGTTGGGGCAGACCATGGCTGGGACCCAGTAGGGAACCAGTTTCGCATCACACGTTCACGCGGATTTTGGCTGCGCACATTGGATGGTCGCCCTGCCTCTGAGGCGTACGCCAGCCTTTTTGGTTACCCCGCGCGTGATTGGGCATTTCCACCATTAAGCTATCTTGCCCGTCTCTACCCCCTTGGCATGGATCAAAATGATGGCATGGTGGTTCGCTCCCCGATCCGTGTAGAAGCTGACGGAAGTTTTCGTATGAACGCCGTTGTTCGTGATGGGGTAGATGCCTTCCTCTTGGTTGGCAGCCGCGCCTCCTGTGAACGTGCCGCCAAAGCTGCCGCTCAGCAAGCCTTGAAAAAACTAGGAGATGCAAAACCCCGCCTCGCGCTTGTGCTTGTAGATGTTGCCTGGCAAATGTTGCTCAAAGCATACCCCGGCATTGAACTCACCGCCGTACAGGAAATTCTTGGAGAATCTGTACCAATTGTTGGCGGATACACTCTGGGACAGGTATTTACCCCAGACGAAGAGGCAAAGCCAAAATTCCTCAACCAACACATTCTTGTTATCGTTTTCGGCGAACCGAAGGAATAGACCTTTTGAGTAAGTGCTCCTGCCGTCCCTGTCCACCTTGGGTAAGGTAAAAAAATAGTTTTTTGCAAAAAGCCTAATAAAAAAAACTCACCCTCAATGGGTGAGTTTTTTTTGAAAACCACGTTTTAATGGAGCAGGGGAGCAACCCGCCAGGCTCAAAAATTTGTAAATTGATTTCGAATACTACAGGGAGTTTTTCGCATAGTCAATATTCGCAAGGTTCCTTACAACCTTGCAAGATAGAAGTTATCACTTCATTCTGGTTGTATACTTGGCAAAACATTGAGGCTGGTATGACCAGTAAAAAAACACCTTCAAAACAATCGAACAAAGAATCAAGAAAAAATCTTGAAATTCAGGCGGGAAATGAAAGTGTCGCCATTGGTGGCTCTGTCACAGATAGCGCCATCATCCACGGGCAGACAATTATTCTTGCCAACCGCTTCTGGCAAGACCTAAAGCCAGAAATTCCACCCGAAACCATTGCACAAGCCACCGCAGCCTACCTTGCCTACCTGACAGACCGGCATTATTACCTCAGCCTTAAGGGCATGGGTGTTGCAGATCGTATTCCCCTCCGCCTGAAATTATTAGACCTCTATGTTCCGCTCAAGGCGCGTATGGAATTACCAGAAGGGGAGACCTGGAAGCGTGACCTAAGCATTGCCGGACGTGATGTTTCTGAATACGAAGAACCACTTCATTTTGGCGAACCGGTTCCCCTGCTCAACGTCTTGAAAAATAATTCAGGCGTCATCATTCTTGGCGACCCGGGCGCCGGAAAAACCACCTTTGTAAAATACCTCGCTGTAAGACTGGCTCGCGGCGAAGGCGCAAAGATGGGGTTGGATGATTACCTGCCCATTTTGCTTCCGCTTGCGGCATTTGCAAATGCACTTCAACAAAAAGACATCCGTCTGGATGAATTTATTGCCGAATACTTCATGCTGTTGATCGGCTCCACCCTGCCCATTGGGCAGATGCTTGTCGAAGCGCTCAAAGCCGGACGTGCCCTCATCTTATTGGATGGGCTTGATGAAGTTCGCGACCTCAACATGCGCAATACTGTTGTCGAACGCGTAGTGGATTTTTATTCCTTTCACCGCCATCGGGGGAACAAATTTGTACTTACCAGTCGTGTTGTTGGTTATCGCGCTGTGCGCCCCTCTGCCGAAGACCTGGCGGAATGCACCATTGTAGATTTTGAGGACGACGAGATCGAAAAGTTCGTTGAGCATTGGACTTCTGCATTGGAAAAACAGGTGCAAGGTAATACATCCATTGCCCAATCAGATGCTGAAACCGACCGGCGTGAACTTTTGGATGCGATCCAACACAATGATGGCGTGCGCCAACTTGCATCGACCCCTTTGCTATTGACGATCCTTGCCTTGATGAAACGTCAGGGTGTTACGCTGCCAGAACGCCGTGTTCAACTATATGACCAATATGTAGTGACCCTGCTCTCCACATGGAACCGTGCCCGCAGTTTGAGCGGACGCGCCCCCGGACGCGATATTGACGATGTCCAAACTGTGCGCATTCTTGCGCCATTGGCGTTATGGATGCACGAAGTCAACCCGGGGGTGGGCTTAATTGGGCGTGAGGAAATGCGCCGCAAATTGGAAGAACTTTTTGAAGAACGTGGCGAAAGCTCTCCTCATCAATCTGCGCGCCAGTTTATGCTGGATGTCCGTGAACATGCCGCCCTATTGCTCGAACGTGGCCCGGGTGAATACGGTTTCATCCACCTCACATTTGAAGAATACCTTGCCGCTGTTGCACTCGCTTTGATGGGACAAGGCGACTCTGCGCCCATCATTGATACGCTCTCTCGTCATGTTGGTGAACAGGCGTGGCGTGAAGTGACCTTGTTGACCATTGGGTATCTTGGCATTCGCCAGCAATTACCCAAAGTTGCTGGTCAGGTAGTGGAAGCGATCATAGACCGCAAACCAGGACCACCAGGCGAAGCAGTGGTTCTTGCGGGAGATGCCGTTTTGGATACATCGCCGAACGGTGTTCCGCATACCACCCGCGACCTTGTAATCCACGCACTGGTTGAATGTATGCAGGATGAGGAAGTTCGCTCTGAACTACGGCGAAGGGCAGGTCTATTATTGGGCAGATTGGGCTGGCGACCCGCAGAGTTGGATCGGTTTGTAGAAGTGCCCAATGGTGAGTTTCAAGCCGGAATTAAGAAAGAAGCGAAGGAAATTCCGTATTCATATTTTGCTGCCAAATATCCTGTTACAAATATCCAATTTGCACGTTTTGTTAAAGAGGATGGCTATCAAAACCGCGAACTGTGGAGCGAACTCGGCTGGGAATGGCGTACCGGCAAATACGATCAACGGACAATGGAAGCTGTAGTCCGTGACTGGCTGGACCATCGCCCGCTTTCAAAACGGAATATGCCATACTATTGGCATAACATCGAATTGGGAAACCCGATTGTGCCGGTGGTGGGGGTGTGCTGGTATGAGGCTGAAGCCTATTGCAACTGGCTCTCAAAAAAGATCGTAGCAGTACCTGAAGGCTATACCGTGCGATTGTTGAGCAGTGACGAATGGGAACGCGCCTCCCGCGGTACTGACGGACGCGAATATCCCTGGGGCGATGGTTTTAATAAAAACGCAGCCAATACGTGGGATAGCGACCCCACCGGTTCTGGCTTGGGTGGCACGACGGCAGTTTCAACATTCAAACAAGGAGTCAGCCCAACGGAAGCATGGGATATGAGCGGCAACGTTTGGGAGTGGTCTAGCTCATGGTATGATGACGACAAAAAATATCGGCTGGTGCGCGGCGGCTCGTGGATCGGGTATCAATGGTTTGCACGCTCTCATTTTTGCAATTGGTCCATCCCGCTCATGTTCAATGATGATCTCGGATTTCGTGTGGCGATCGCGCCAAAGGCAGTATAGGAGAAAATTATGGCTGATAAAAATAAAAAAGACGGTATAAGCGCTGGCAGCGGCAGTGTAGTTGTTGGCGGCAATGTGAGTGGCAGTAATATTGTGGTGGGCAATAACAACATCGTCACCAATCAGACTGCCCAACTTAATTCCCGTTTTGAGATCATTTACCGCACAGTGGATGAAAGCAAAACACTAACTCCCGCAGACAAACAAGATGTGAAAGCGGAACTGCAAGAAGTGCAAACCGCTCTTGCAGAACCCGAGCCCGATGAAACCTTCATCGGGCGTCGTTTTCGCAACATTAAACGCATGGCGCCCGAGATCGTGGAGGTGGCGTTCGAAACGCTCAAAAATCCCGTCAGCGGTGTTGCAGAGGTTATCAAACGTATTGCCAAAAAAGCGGCAGAAGATGGGAATGCGTAGGAAAGAGTACAATGGCTGGCGGAAATTCTCCGCCAGTTTTTATTTAAGGATGAAAAAATGGGACGCAAATTGATATTCGTTTTTGTATTTATCCTCTCCGCCTGTGTCATCCCTGTGGATGCACCGCCGGATCCGACTGCCATTTTGCCTGATGCGTCACAACCGGCTTCGCCTACACGGACGCCTGCTTCTGCAACGCAAGTCACAGTTCCATTCATCCCTTCAGAGATGGCATTCAACGATATCCCCGTTTTACTCACAGCGATCCCCGAACATAATGATGAAAGTATTTGTCAGGATACCCGTGCGTACCAGTTGTTGCTAGACTTTCAAACCGCGCTTCTAACCCGTGACGGCGAATTGCTTTCTTCATTGATCAATCCATCTTCAGGGGTGGGTGTGGTGTATATCCGTAACGGAAATCCCATTACCTATTTTGAAAATATCCAATTCATCTTTGAAACCACCTACGAAGCAGATTGGGGGCTGGGTGCGGGCAGTGGCGCACCGGTAGTGGGTTCTTTCCATGAAGTCGTTCTGCCTTCGTTGGATAAAGTATTTTCTGAAAATTCATACATCATATGTAATCAAATTGTGACAGGCGGGGCAACCTACACGCCTGAATTTCCCTACAGTACTATGGATTTTTACTCTGTTCATTTCCCCGGGACTGAACAAAACGGCTATTTGGATTGGGAAACATGGCTGTTGGGCATGGTACGGCAAGAGAGCCGTCCTGCACTTGCGGCGCTTGTCCACTTTATGTGGGAACCTTAACCTCTATTCATGTAAGATTTTCCATTCTATGATATTCTAAAAAATGTTATTGCAAAAAGTTGCAATAAGGAGACCCATGTCCTGCGGAAATGACTATTCCCCCCAACTCCGTGCGCGCGGATACCGAATGACCCCTCAGCGCCTTGCCATTTTGCATGTGCTCCACCATTCGGCAAAACATCTTTCCCCAACGGAAGTGTATGAGCAAGCCAGCGCCGAGTTGCCCGGTCTCACCGAGACGACGGTCTATCGTACGTTGGAGTTTCTCTCCGAGAACGGCTTGGTACGCCCTGCGCACATGGGAAATGGTCATCTCGTATATGAAATTACAGGACACGACCATCATCATTTGAAGTGTAGAACATGCGGAAGCGAAATGGAGGTAGAACACGAACTATTGACACCGCTGTATCACCAACTTGAGACCGTCAGCGGCTATCGGTTAACGGATAGCCACCTAACTTTTTTCGGTATTTGTTCCAATTGTCAGAAAGGAAGCTAACATGTATTATTCTCCAACTCCTCTTCACATTCCCGATGGTTTTCTTAGCCTTATTGTTTCAGTTATTTGCTGGGTGATCACCGTTGCCATTCTTGGCGTTGCTGTTTCAAAGACCAACAAGGCATTGGGCGAGAAGCAAATTCCGCTGATGGGCGTAATGGCTGCATTTATTTTCGCCGCACAGATGATCAACTTCCCTGTGGCGGGCGGCACATCTGGTCACATGTTGGGCGGTGCGCTTGCCGCCATCGTCCTCGGACCTTGGGCTGGGATGCTCGTTATGACGGCTGTTGTTGCCGTTCAGGCATTACTATTTCAGGATGGCGGTTTGCTTGTGATGGGTGCGAACATCCTCAATATGGGCTTGGTCACGGCGGCAATCGGCTACGGCTTGTATCGCTCTGTCAGTGGAAGTTCTAAAGGCGTAAAGTTGGGCGTGATCGGTGTGGCTGCGTGGCTTTCAGTAATGGCGGGTGCGCTGCTCACTTCTTTGCAATTGTGGTTGAGCGGTACGTCACAGCTTGACATTGTCATCCCTGCCATGCTTGGCGTTCATGCATTGATCGGTCTCGGCGAGGCATTGATTACGGTCTTTGCTGTGGCTTTCATTATGCAAACCCGCCCCGACCTGCTCGGTGAAGGCTCTGAATCTGCAAAGGGTAGCCGCTCTTGGGTATTTGTCGGTGCGATCATTTCTCTGTTGGTCGTCCTGCTTTCGCCGCTCGCATCAGCCGACCCCGATGGTCTGGAGCGTGTAGCCACTGATATGGGCTTTATCAATGCTGGACAATCTGCGCCGTATGAGATCATTCCAGACTACACACTGCCCTTCCTCGGTGAAACGGCGTTATCGACGATATTTGCAGGTGTAGTGGGTGTCGTTGTAGTCGGCATTATCATTTTGCTTGTTGGTCGTGGGATGAAAGCCCATTCTTAAAATATAAAACGTGATGCGTAATTTTTTACGCATTACGCATCACGGATTATTTATTATGCACTTTGATGCTTTTGATCGTTATCATGATAAAGAAAGTTTCCTCCACCGGCTTGACCCACGCGTGAAGGTGGTTGTGACCATTGTCTTTATCCTGTCTAATGCCCTGTTGCCAGATGGCGCCTGGTTGGCATTTTTAACAGCATGGTTATTTTTGCTGTTGGCAAATCATCTTTCGAAACTTGGCTTGGGGTATAGCCTCAAGCGTTCCATTATTGCCCTGCCGTTTGCGTTGATCGCCATCACGGTTCTATTTTCCATACCGGGAAATCCACTTACCACTCTTCGCTTTATTACCTGGGACTTTACCATCACAGACGCGGGACTTTTGCGTTTTGTGAGCATTCTCATCCGTTCGTGGCTTTCGGTGCAGATGGCAATTCTTCTTGTGGCAGTGACGCGTTTTCCAGACATTATCCATGCGTTGGAGCATTTGCGTGTGCCAGCCGTATTGACAACCATTATAGCCTTTCTGTATCGCTATCTTTTTGTGCTGACGGATGAGGTCTTCCGTCTGCTTCGGGCGAGGGAAAGCCGCTCGGCTGCCGCAATAGGCACGAGGTCGGGGGGAGGCGTTTTTTGGCGCGCAAAGGTGGCTGGCAATATGGCGGGTCAGTTATTCCTGCGAAGCTATGAACGCAGTGATCGCATTTACAATGCGATGATCGCGCGCGGCTATGCCGGTCATCTTTACACGTTGAATCCGCATGAAATGAAATCGCGTGATTATTATGTGACCGCCTTTGCGGTGTTGATCATTTTTTTGATGCAAGTTATTGGAAGGTTCTAATGCCGGTTACGCATATTAAAAATAATTTTAAAGCCCCGGAATGTGATGGGGATATCCTCGCGGTGAATGATCTGCATTTTTCGTACCCCGATGGGCACTCTGCTTTGCATGGCGTTTCGTTGAAGTTGTGCGAGGGTGATAAGGTGGCATTGGTGGGACCGAACGGTGCGGGCAAATCTACGTTGATGCTGCATTTGAATGGGATTTTGGGAGGCAAGGGCGAGGTGGAAATTGCAGGGATGCGCCTCAATCGTGACAATTTGCCTGCCATCCGCGCCCAGGTGGGGCTCGTCTTCCAGAACCCAGATGACCAACTTTTTTCGCCGACAGTTTTTGAGGATGTTGCCTTTGGTCCGCTGCATATGGGCTTGCCCGAGGACGAAGTCCGTGCGCGGGTAGAGGCGGCGCTTGACGCTGTGCGAATGACTTCGTACCGTGACCGTCTCTCTCATCACTTGAGCGTGGGGGAGAAGAAGCGCATTGCCATTGCTACCGTGCTTTCGATGAACCCGAGTTTGTTGGTGTTGGATGAACCCTCAGCCGGGCTTGACCCCCGTGCCCGTCGGACACTGATTAATCTTCTGCGCGACTTGCCGATCACTATGCTGGTTTCGACCCATGACATGAAACTGGTTGAAGAGCTTTTTCCGCGCACGATTGTGATGGACGAAGGCAAGGTAGTTGCCGATGGCTTGACGATGGATATTTTGAAGGATGAAGCCTTGCTGAATGCGCACGGGCTGGAGAAGCCTTAAAAAATACTTATTGGGTACTTAATAGTCAAATTCAACCCTTGTGTAATTTTTATTCGCCTTATATTACCCAAACCTCTTAAATAAAAAAACGCCACTGAGAAATCAGTGGCGTTTTTACTATCTAACTAAAAAACTAAAGTCCCGCAGCCTTTTTCAGCGCGGCAGCCTTATCCGTATTCTCCCAAGGAAGCTGGATATCATCGCGACCGAAGTGACCGTACGCAGCGGTCTGGCGGTAGATGGGTTTGCGCAGACCGAGGTCACGGATGATCGCACCGGGGCGCAGGTCGAAGTATTCGTTGATGAGCGCGGCGATCTTGGCGTCGTCGATCTTGGCGGTGCCGAAGGTTTCCACGTTCACTGAAAGCGGGTGAGCCACACCAATGGCGTAAGCGACCTGAACTTCCACACGGTCTGCCAGACCCGCAGCCACAACGTTCTTGGCTACATAACGGGCGGCATACGCAGCGGAGCGATCTACCTTCGTGGGGTCTTTTCCGGAGAATGCGCCGCCACCGTGACGACCCATGCCGCCGTAGGTATCCACGATGATCTTGCGTCCGGTCACACCGGCATCGCCCATCGGACCACCGACCACGAAACGACCGGTCGGGTTGACGAAAACCTTGAGATTCTTATCAACCAAATTTTCGGGAAGCGTCTTCATGATGAGTTCTTCGGTAACGACTTCAATAAGTTCGTTTTGTGAAATCTCGGGAGCATGCTGGGTTGAAACCAACACCGTATCAATGCGCTTGGGCTGACCGTTGGAATACTCAATGGTCACCTGGCTCTTGGCATCGGGGCGCAGCCATTCAATGGCGCCGCTTTTGCGAAGTTCGCTCTGTTTGCGGGTGAGCTTGTGCGCAAGATAGATCGGCATCGGCATCAGGGTGGGGGTTTCGTTACATGCGTAACCGAACATCATGCCCTGGTCGCCCGCGCCCACGGCTTCCACTTCAGCTTCGGTCATTTCGCCGCTTTTGGCTTCGAGAGCCTTATCCACGCCCATGGCGATATCGCCAGATTGTTTTGCAATGGCAACCAACACACCGCAGGAATTTCCATCGAAACCCTTCTCGCTGGAGTCGTAACCAATTTCGTTTACGGTCTTGCGAACTAATTCATCGTAGTTGATGTGCGCATTTGTGGTGATCTCACCGAGCAGCATCACATAACCGGTCTTGACAGCGGTTTCGCAGGCTACGCGTGAACGTGGATCCTGTTCCAAACAGGCATCCAAAACGGCATCCGAAACCTGATCGCAGATCTTATCGGGGTGTCCTTCCGTCACAGACTCTGATGTGAACATCAGACTGGGGGAGGTCATAAATGTATTGCTCATGTACTTTGTCTCCTTGTAAAAAAAGATTTGCCCTTTCAGACGAGCGGAAAGGGCAAATCACTCATTGCTTTGTGCTACCCTCTCATCTTCCAGCTTCTCCTGTCGGAATTGGCACCGTGTTCAATTTTCATTGACCGGTTGTCGAGGCATCGCAGGGCCGTTCCCTCCGCCTCTCTGGATAAGAGCGTCTTATTGGGTTATTTATCGAACGTCACGGATAATAACATGGGAAAAATAGATAGTCAATAAAAATAAATCACATGAAGATGGCTTTTCCAAGTCAGAAAATTCTTAACATCAATGCTTGAAACGCTTCACTTATTTATATCTCCCCGCCTGCGGCAGATGCCATGATAATGATTTTATCCTCTTCTTTTACAACGGTTTGTATACCATCCAGGTCGCGGATATGAACTCCATTTATAAAGATGTTGAAATAACGGCGCAGTTCCCCTTTGGGGGTGTACAAATGAGGCTGCAAAGTGGGGTAGTGGAGAAGAATGTTTTCAAGAATTTCGGCAACGGTTGTCCCATTTACCTTGAATTCGGTTTGATTATCTACATAGAACTTCATCAGAGGTGGGAATTTAACGGTCGGCATGGGTTTATTTTAACAGGTCTGTATGTTGTAGTTGCCACCAAAATCTCTATAATAATCTTATCAACTAAGGAAACTCACATAGCATAATATAAGATAATCGCAGGCATATTTCATGAAAAAGCAACGGGATAACCTTGTGCTGTGGGATGGAACCAAGAAAAAATCCCTCGACGATCTAATGACGTTCACCAGCATACGCATTCGCATGAAGACCCCGTGGAAGATATTTTGTTCTCGCCAAAATAGGCTGAAAGTAAAAAAATCCCGAGGCAAAACGCCTCGGGATTTTTTTACTTAATGTTAATTACTTACCGCCAGTCTACTCTTCTTTCTTTGCTTCCATTTCTTTCTTGTGGGCTTCAATGATCGGACCGGCAATATGAGTCGGTACAGTGTCGTAGTGGTCGAATTCCATGGTGAAGTAGCCGCGTCCACCGGTGATCGAGCGGACTTGAGTTGTGTATCTCAACATTTCAGCCATGGGGACATGCGCAATAATGGTGGTGTTGCCGCGTTCTGTTTCTGTACCCTGTACACGTCCGCGGCGGGTATTGAGGTCACTCATCACATCGCCCATATTCGCGTCCGGGCAGGTCACGTGGACATTCATGATCGGTTCAAAGAGAACCGGACCCGCTTCATTCACTGCAACCTTGAACGCTTCACGACCGGCAATTTCAAACGCCACGGGCTTTGAATCTACCTCATGCTCCTTGCCATCGTACACCGTCACACGGACGTTGTTCATCGGGTAACCGGCAAAGGCGCCTCTTTCCATGGTTGCGCGGATGCTCTTTTCAATCGGGGGCAGGTACGAACGGGAGAGGTTCATGCCTACGAGCGCATCCACAAAATCGAAGTCGCCTTCCATATATGGCTCAACGCGCAGGAACACTTCTCCAAATTGACCAGCGCCACCAGATTGTTTCTTGTGGCGGTAATGACCTTCCGCTTTTCTGGTGATCCCTTCGCGGTAAGGAATTTTCGGCTCATGAATATCGATGCCAACCTGAAATTTCGCCTGAGCACGATGTACTGCAACATCAATGTGCTGGTCACCCATGCCCTGTAATACCGTTTCATGCGTAACTGTATCATTTTGCCAGGTGAGAGTCATATCTTCTTCGGTGAGGCGGGTAAGCACAGAGGAAATCTTGGCGGCATCTGCCTGGGTTTTTGGGGTGATCGCCACACGATACAACGCCACCGGATACTTGGGCGGTTGGATGGTCAGTGGGTGACCTTTATCGCAGAAGGTATCTCCTGTGGTGGTTGAATTCAATTTTGCCACCACGGCAATATCGCCAGCATGGACTACCTTTGTAGGAATGGCTTCCTTCCCACGCTGGAAATGCATACCAGCCATGCGCTCGTCTGCATTTTTGGTTTGGTTCCACGTATGGGCATTGTCTTGAATGGAGCCGCTAAATACGCGGAAGTAGGTCATCTTACCAACGAAGGGGTCGGCGGTGGTTTTCCAGACATAGGCAGCCAATGGAGCGTTATCAGCAGGCTTCAGTTCTTCAGGTCCATCTTTCCCTTCGGCAAGGCGTTTCACAGCCATGGTCGGCGGGGGGATCAAGTCGATAATATCGTTGAGCAGGGCAATCGCGCCAACTTCGTGCCCGCCAGCCGCACAAAAGACCGGAACAAACTCTCCAGCGTAGACCACATCTTCAAGTCCACGCACCATCTCTGCATCGGAGAGAGAGCCGTTCTCAAGGTATTTTTCCATCAATTCATCTTCGCCTTCAGCGGCGGCTTCCACCATGTCAAAATGAGCCTTGTTCGCGGCTTCCTTTAATTCGTCAGGAATCTCGGCGGTCGAATTTCCATCCCCCATATACGATTTCATGCCGATAATATCAACCACACCTTTGAACTCATGCTTTTCGCCAATGGGCAGGTGAACTTTGATGGCGCGCTTCTCGTGCAATTTAACGAACTCTTCGATCTCGGCATACACCTTTTCAAAGTCGGCGTTTTCGCGATCCATCTTATTGATGACGAAGAAACGCGGCAGATTAAACTGGTCGCAATACCGCCATGCCAGTTCGGTACCTACTTCAATGCCCGAAACGGCATCTACTAAAATAATCGCGCCATCAGCTACACTCAAGGCAGAGACCATCTCTCCCACAAAATCAGTGAAGCCTGGCGCATCCAGTACATTTATCTTGTAATCTTTGTGCTCAATTGGGATCAAACTTGTGTACAACGATATTTTTCTGCGATGTTCTTCATCATCGTAATCAGAAACCGTTGTTCCGTCTTCGATCTTTCCAAGACGGGTTGCTGCCCCTGTGGCATGTAAAAATGCTTCTGCCAGCATGGTCTTTCCTGCTCCCCCGTGCGAAACCAACGCAACGTTGCGGATAAACTCGGTGGTATACTCTTTCATAATAAGTTACCTTCCTAATATAAGATTGTCCAGCAGTTTTTTGATTGTAAAAGAACTCAAATGAAATGTCAAAGTGTGAAGCGTCACACAAAAAATATGACATTTTGGACTGATACACGGGATAATTAATTGCCTTCGTTCTTCACCACATATTCCTTTATCATTTTTGCCTTGGGGTTCGCCATTGTGGCAGGGTTTATTCTGCTTGCTAACCGTCCCCGCTGGAACGACTACCTTGCATTCGGGGTTATTCTTGGAACACTCGTCTTTGCATGGACCCTCCTTCACCCGCATCAGACCATCTTGATGGATGAAGCGCAACAAGTTCAGGCAATGATCGGCTCAGGCAAACCCGTCTTGCTTGAGTTCCAATCTCCATATTGAATAGGCTGCATGTCGATGAAGCCCGTCGTGGACGAGCTCGAAGAAGAACTTGGAAAAGACATCCTCATCATTCATATCAACATTCAAGAAGAAGTAGGCATGGAACTCGCCCCCGTGTACGATTTTGAGTTTACCCCCACCTTCATATACTTTGACGCACAAGGCAATGAACTTTGGCGCATGGTCGGCGAATTCGACCCGCAGCGCGTGCGTGATTCTCTTGCAAATGAGTAACTTCTCCCGACGCATAAAATTCGACATTTCATACCTGTTCGGCAACGTCCCCTGGGATAGCGGCATCAGCCCGCCGGAACTCTACGACTTCATCGCCTCTCACCCCGTCGGACGTGCCTTGGATATTGGCTGCGGCACAGGCACCAACATCATCACCCTTGCCAACGCAGGCTGGCAGGCAGAAGGTTTCGACTTCGCCCCGCGCGCCATTCAAATTGCAAAACGAAAGATCAAGCAGGCAGGCATTACCGCAAACGTCTACACCGATGACGCCACCCAAATGAAACATGCCGCGCCCCCGTACAACCTCGCACTAGACCTTGGTTGCTTTCACGGCATCCAAAATAAAGCGGATTATTTAACCAACCTGACTCGCATCCTCGCCCTGGGCGGATTCTGGCTCATGTACGGATTCTTTAAACAAGATGCAGCTCAACCCGCGCCCGGGCTTGTTCCCTCAGACATGGACCTTATTCAACGCCATAGCCTGATTCTTTCCTCCCGCAAAGACGGCTGGGATAAACGTGAACGCCCCTCCGCCTGGTTTCTTTTTCAACATTCTTAATTTCAATGAAAATCCTTTTTATCTTTCTTGATGGCATTGGTCTTGGCGAAGACAACCCCGCAATAAATCCGCTTTTACGTGCCCAAATGCCAAATTTGGAATCTTTATTAGGCGGCAAAAAGCTCACTCAGTCTGCCGCGCCTTTTGAAGGAAAAATAATCACCCTCCAATCTATTGACCCAAACCTCGGCGTAAAAGGACTTCCTCAATCTGCAACCGGACAGGCAGTGCTGCTTACCGGCGTTAATATCCCTGCCGAACTCGGCTATCACTACGGACCCAAACCCAACCCAGAAGTGGCACAGTATTTAAGCGGGCAGACCATTTTTTCTAACACTGTACAAAAGGGAAAAATGGCGGCTCTTCTCAACGCTTATCCGCCCCGCTATTTCGATGGCATTGATTCGGGCAAGCGGCTTTACTCATCCATTCCTCAAGCCGTCACAAACGCCGACCTGCCGCTATTCACCGATCAGGATTATTTCGCAGGCAACGCTCTTGCCGCCGATTTCACCGGCGAAGGCTGGCATAGCTTTCTTGGCATTCCCGAAGCCCCAACCTTTGACCCCGAAGCCGCCGGGCAGGAACTTGCCCGCCTCGCCCAAAAATATGATTTTTCATTCTTTGAATATTGGGCAAGCGACTACGCCGGTCACAAACAGGATATGCCCTGGGCAGTTCGACAGCTTGAGGTATTCGATGGCGTTCTAAAGGGTTTGCTTCAACACTGGGATGTATCCAACGATCTCATCCTAATCACATCAGACCACGGCAATATGGAAGACCTCGGCACGCGCAAACACACCGCGGCACAGGTTCCATTGCTGTTGTTTGGAGAGAAAAAAAATAGAGACGCCTTCAAAGACGTCTCTGACCTGACAGGGGTCGCCCCCATCATTAATTCATTGCTGGGTTAGCCCTGCATCTTTGCCAAAAGTTCTTTTGCCAATGCGCCCATTTCGCGGTCGGCACGGTTGGCAATAGCTTGTTGCAAGGCTGGGATGGCGCGAGGGTCTCGAAAATTTCCAAGTGAAAGTATGGACTGTTTGCGCACCACAGGTTCGGGGTCTTGCATCATCTCGATCAAAAATGGGACAACGCGGCTGTCTTGAATTTTTCCAAGTCCGATCAGGGCATGTTCACGTACGGCTGCTTCTGGGTGGATGAGTGCCTCGGTCAACAGATCTAAGGCGGGGGAGCCGTATTGTGCTAGGGCTTCTGCCGCCGCCTTGCTTACATCGTGATGCAAATCATAGACTGCCATGCCCAATTCTTCGATGGCGCGTTTGTCTCTTAATCTGCCGAGGATCATTGCCGAGTATTTGCGGACGGTTCCCTCGCGGTCTGCTAATGCTTCGATAAGCGGTTCTACTACCATTTCACCAATCCCTAAAATGGCATTCAGTAATACGCTGACATTTTGTTCGCGCTCAAACCACCAGAATGAGTCTCGTAACGCTTCCATTAGAAATGGAATTGCTGCGGTGTTGTGTGTATCACCCAGCGCTTTTACTGCCGCCTGACGGACTTCGATCTTTGCGTCGTCCAGGGCAACGTTTGCTAGTTCATCGAATGTGCTCGGGTCTTTGAATTTGCCGATGGCAACACAAGCGGCAATGCGCACTTCGTCATCTTTATCTTTTAACAAGGGGAACAGGTCGGGGATGATACGCGCGTCTCCAATGTTTGCGAGTGCCAATGCTGCTCGCGCTCGCACCGTAAAGAATTCTCCGCGCAGGGCTTCGAGCAATAGGGGGATGGCGTTTTTATCTTTGTTGATCGAGTAAATTTCCACTACCCGGGCGCGGATGATCGGATGCGCGGTTTGTAATGCTTTAGCTAATTCGGGAGAGGCGGAAGGGATTCGGGCGAGGATCTGCTGGTAGATGGCGAGCAGGTTCAAATCCTGGGTTTGAAGCGCCTCGATCAAGGGTGGAACGGCATCTGCGCCCATGCGCATCAGGTCTTGCGCTGCCTGGTTGCGTCTTGCCGCATCCGCGAGATGGGGAATGATTTTTTTTGCTTCGCTGTTTTTTGAACTCTTGAACCAATCCATATTCGTATTGTACATGAAATTAAATTGCGGCGTGTATATAATACCCACGGTCACAAATTGCGCGTTCTCTCGTCTGAAAAAAAACGCAATTTGTGACCGCGCTGGGTATAATACGAAAAAGCCAGTTTGGTTTATTGAGGAGTTGTCCCATGAAAGTTGTAAAGTTTAGGTTTGCAATGGTTTCGTTGGTTTTGGCGGCTCTTGCTTGCAATGTGCCGGGACCTGCTTCAAGTGAAAATGCGGATGCTCCTGCCGCTGAGCCGGAAGTAACGTATGTAGTGATCGTGGAAAATACCGCCACGACCATTCCCACTGATACACCCATCCCTCCCACTGCTACACCAGACCTGCCGCCTGAATTAAATCTTTCTAAAAATTCGAACTGTCGTCTTGGTCCCAGCGAGTTTTATGTTGTGGTCGATCAAATTGCGGCGGGGACGCAATTGCCTGTGATCGGGCGTAGCGAAGATGATGAGTGGTGGCAGGTGCTTAATGCCACGGGACGTGAATGTTGGATCTATTTTGAAAATGTAACAACGAATCAGGATCTCAGCAGTATGTCTGTGGGGGAGGCGCCGCCTTTGCCTGGAATTCCTTTGAGCTTTTTTGTTGCAGATCAAATTTGCCAGCCTGGACCCAAAAAATTTACAGTAACCTTGAGTTGGTCGAGCGGCGGCGGCGAGACTGCTTTTCGGCTCTATCGGGATGGGAAGCGGTTGATCGAATTGAAGCCAAATAAATTCAATTACAAAGATGCAAACGCTCCATTTAATAAGAACCTGACGTACGAGATCGAAGCAGTGAACGAAAATGGCACGTCAGAAAAGGCAATTCAGATCGTGCCTGCATGTAAGTAAGAAAATGCACAATGTAAACTAAGCAAAAACAAAAATAATGAGAAACGCTTCCTGTGAAAAAAAACACAGGGGGCGTTTTTGTATACTTTCAAATCCTCTCATGATGAAATTTGGAGTTTTTTTCTCTGATATAATCCCCGATTCGGTCTAGGTATTCATAACGTAATCCCTTATTTGGTGTTTTCACCAAGTAAAAATTCACTCGCAAGCGTCTTTTTGAGGCGCATGACAAATCTTATCGGAGTTCCAACATAATGAAGAAAGAACAATTGCTCGATTTGTATTACCAGATGGTTCTCATTCGCCGTGTAGAAGAACGCGGTGCTGAGTTGTACCAGGCTGGCAAGATCGGCGGCTTCATGCACTTGTATATCGGGCAGGAAGCTGTTTCGACAGGTCTTATTGCGGCGCGCGAACCGCGCGACCGCGTGATCACCGCCTACCGCGACCACGGCGTGGCGTTGAACTGCGGCATTTCTGCGGACGAAGTAATGGCGGAGTTATTGGGCAAGGCAACCGGCATGTCGAAGGGCAAGGGCGGTTCCATGCATATGGCAGATGTCTCCAAGAACATGTGGGGCGGACATGCCATTGTAGGCGGACACTTGCCCGTGGCGGCGGGTTTTGCCATTGGTGACCAATATGCCAAGAATGACAACATCACCATTTGTATGTTTGGTGATGGCGCAACCAACATTGGTTACTTTCACGAATCTTTGAACCTCGCCAAGACTTGGGGCTTGCGCGTGTTGTGGGTTTGTGAAAACAACCAGTACGGCATGGGCACCTCGGTGGAACGTGCCTCGGCGGTGGATGAAATTCGCCAGAAAGCCGAAGGGTACGGCATGAAGAATGCCGCCGTTGACGGCATGGATGTGATGAAGGTCTACGAAGCCGCAAAAGAAGCGATGGATTACATCCGCAAGGAAGGGCAACCTTACCTGCTCGAAATCAACACCTACCGCTTCCGTGGGCATTCGATGGGTGACCCCGAACGCTACCGCAAAGCAGAAGAAGTGAAGCAGTGGCAAGAGAACGACCCCATTGGTATCTTCAACAAATACCTGCTCGACAAGAAGGTTGCCACCCGCAAGGCGCTCGATGAGATCGAAGCCCGCGTGGAAGAAGAGACCAACAAGGCTGTTGAATTTGCAGAATCCAGCCCTGAACCGACAATGGAAGATTTGTACACAGATATTTACGCAGACGCATAATGCGTAGGGGCAGGGTTACCCCGCCCCTACCATGAACGAGGAATATTACACAATGGCAAAAATAACCATGCGCGAGGCGATCTCGCAAGCCTTAATGGAAGAAATGGACCGCGACCCAGCCGTCTTTATTATGGGTGAAGAGGTCGGCGTTTGGGGCGGCACCTACGCCGTCACCAAAGGTTTTTATGACAAATACGGACCAGACCGCGTGAAAGACACCCCCATCGCAGAGAACGCCATCCTCGGCGGCGCGATCGGTGCGGCGATGGTCGGTCAACGCCCGATTGCGGAATTGATGACCATCAACTTCGCTTTCTCGGCAATGGATTACATCGTCAACCAGGCTGCCAAACTGCGCTACATGTTTGGCGGACAGTTCATGCTGCCGCTCGTCATCCGCGCTGTCGGCGGCGGTGGACGTCAACTCGGCGCCACCCACTCACAGACTCCCGACGCCATCTTCGCGCACTTCCCCGGTCTAAAAGTGGTCAGCCCCGGAACGCCAGAAGATGCCAAAGGATTGCTGAAATCAGCCATTCGGTCGAATGATCCGATTCTCTTCATCGAACATGCCACCATGTACCAAGTACGCGGTGAAGTTCCTGAAGGCGAATACACCATTCCCATTGGAAAATCCAAAGTACAGCGCGAAGGCAAAGACCTTACCATCGTCACCTACTGCAAGGGTCTTGAGCTTTCCATGAAAGCCGCCGAGCAACTTTCCAAAGAAGGCATCGAAGCCGAGATCGTTGACCTGCGCACCCTGCGCCCGCTCGACATGGAACCCGTGCTCGAATCATTCAAGAAAACCAACCGCGCCATCGTGGTGGAAGAAGGTTGGAAGTCTTACGGCGTCGGCTCCGAAATCGTCAGCCGCATTTACGAAGAAGCCTTCGATTATGTGGACGCGCCCATCATCCGCGTGGCACAAAAAGAAGTGCCGCTACCCTACAACCGCACCCTCGAACAAGCCGCACTCCCGCAAGTCGCCGACATCGTCAACGCGGCAAAGGAGGTCTTGAAATAATGGCTGAAACTATCAACATGCCCAAACTCGGCTTCGACATGGCAGAAGGTCTGCTCGTGCGCTGGGTCAAGCAAGTGGGCGAAACCATCAACAAAGGCGACGTCCTCGCCGAGATTGAAACCGATAAAGCCACCGTCGAAGTTGAATCTTCCGCAAGCGGCGTTGTCCTTTCTCACATCGTTGAACAAGGCAGCGTCGTTCCCGTCAACGCGCCGATTGCAGTTGTAGGCGCTGCTGGTGAAAAAGTGGAAGCGCCCGCAAAAGTGGAAAGTGGAAAGTCGGAAGTGAAAGCGGATGAAAAGCCAGCGGCTTCCCCTTCGGGGACGGTGCAAACCGCGCCGACACCTGCCTCTGTTTCTCAAACAGTTTCTTCCGCTGATAACGGTCCCGTCAAGGCATCTCCGCTTGCAAAGAAAATTGCTCGCGAGAAGAATATAAATCTTGCTTCCATTCAAGGCACCGGACCCAACGGACGCATCTCCCGCAAGGATGTAGAAGCCGCGCTCAATAGTGGACAGTTGACAGTTGGTAGTGGACAGCAGCGCCCCCAACCATCAACTACCAACTACCAACCGAGCGTCGAAGACAAGACCATCCCCACCACAAAACTGCGCCAAGCCATCGGTCGCCGCCTCGTCGAATCCAAGCAGACCATCCCGCACTTCTATGTGACCCACGAATACAAAATGGAAGCCGTGATGGACATGCGCAAGCAGATCAACGCGTATTTGCCCGATAACGAAAAAGTCTCCGTCAACGACTTCATCATCAAAGCTGCCGCACTCACTTTGCGTCAGTTCCCCAACCTCAACGCCACCCTCAAAGGCAATGAGATCATCCAGTTCGGGCATGTCAATGTCAGCGTAGCCGTCACCGTCCCGGGTGGACTGATGACCGTCGTCGTGAAAGATGCGGATGTCAAATCCCTGCGCCAGATCTCCGCTGAGATCAAAGCCATGGCAGGGCGCGCCCGCGATGGTAAAGTCAAGCCAGAAGATGTGGACGGCTCGACCTTCTCCACCTCCAACCTTGGCATGTACGATGTGGAAGAATTCATCGCCATCGTCAATCCGCCTGAGGCAGCCATCCTCGCCATCGGCTCCGCCAAAGAAACGCCCGTGGTCGTGAACGGCGAGATCAAGATCGGCTCGCGCATGAAAGCCACCATCTCGGTTGACCACCGCGTCAGCGACGGCGCCGAAGCGGCGCAGTTTATGCAGAAACTAGCCGAGTTCCTCGAAAATCCCGTTAGAATGTTGGTGTAAAAAAAAGCTTCCGAAGCACTCTGCTTCGGAAGCTTTTTTTACTTTGCTGATTGTATACAGTTATTCTTTTATCGGCAAATCTGCTGTTTTTGAATTCATGAGAAAATAAGCCAACTGCAAAAGGAGGAGCATCGACAAAGCTGCTGGCGCATAAATCAGTGCAACGATTACCGCGGTCGCATAAAGTACAAGTCCGTATACACCGGTTTGCATGTATTCCTTTTGGCGTTCTTCAAGAGACATCCCATCTTCTGAAAGGTTATTTTGCACAAGAGCGTAGTGCCACATAAGTGAAAAAGCCGCGCCTGCCAAAAACAAATTGAAGGCATACAAAGCCACCACATAACGATTCGATGGGTAATCGCCTACAAAGCCGGTCGTAAACGGAACCACACTCAGGAAAAAGAGCAAAAGGTTATTGTGCCAAAGCAAGCGCCACGTCGCTTGTTTAACGCGGTGAAAAAAACCATGATGATTGACCCAAAAAATGGCAACTGTAAAGAAACTGAAGGCAAAGCCAATGAGTTTTGGAAAAATCGGTCGCATAACAGCAAAGAACCCAGCCAGTGTGTGTTCTTCCAATTCAGGAATTTTTATCTCAAGTACAAGCAATGTAACAATAATGGCGATCACGCCATCACTAAATGCCTCAATTCGATTGGTAGATGGAAGTTTCATATTTCTCCGTTATTACAAACAGACTTTGGAAATTAATGCTGCGTCTGAAATTCATCATGCTTCATTAAGCGATCTTACCAAGGATGCTTTCGTATGCTTCATATGCCTGGTAGGGAAACAGTTCAAACTCAACCAAGCCTTCGGCTGCAAGCGGAAGTGATGCAAGTTTGTTTTTTGCCTCTTCCATGGTTTTGGTTTCCATCATAAAGATGGAACCGAATTGGTCGGTACGAGAATGCGCCTGGCGTATTACATCTGCTTTCTGAAGTTCCCACTCTTTGAGTAATTCTTTGGCGTTTAACGCCATAGCTTTTTCCTCCGATGCGCCAGATTTAAGTCTACTAATGGCAATAACTCTCATTTCAATCTCCTTATGATTTCTGTAAACGCAGGTATATCGCTTCGTAGGGTTCAAAATAGCCGACAGGAATAACCTTGAACGAGATATAACCCTTTTTTGCGAACGGCAGGCTGTTAACAATGCTTTCAGCTTCAGATTGGCTGCTCGCTTCCAACACCACCACCGACCCCATCTCATCTTTCCGCCAGTACAATTCGCGGATGCGGTCATCTTTCATTAATTTCCAACCCGTTTCAATTTCCTCCACCAATAGCGGGTCAATATGTGTTGGCGGCTGGGGCTTGGAAAATTTTGTGCTCATCGTCATAAAAAATTTGGCGACGGGCTTCATTGTGCTATAAGCAACATACTTCATGTTTTTTCTCCTGGGGTGTTTTTAAATTTCAGATATCTGAATTGACGTTTGTATATATTCAAGACAATTCTTGAACCGTATCCTGAATCCATTCGCCTTCTGGAGGGAAGACTGGGGCATACTCCACCGAATCTGTTTCCCCATCTAGCAATGAGGCGACCTGTTCCTGCCAGTCGAGAAAGCATTGCGACTTCAAATGCTCCTCGTACGTTTCGCTGCTGGCGTAGGCTTCTATAAAAAGAAAAGAAGCAGGGTCGTCTGCTTTTTGCAACAATGCCGAACTAACCACTCCCGGTTCGGCGAGAAGTTTCTCGATTCCTTCTGCGGAAGAGGATTTGAAAGTCTCAACGAATTCAGGTTTGATTCTCATGGAAACAACGCGCATGTACATTTAAGCCAACTCCGTTATCAGATATAATCCCATCTTATTCGCCAATCCTATTATTTCCTAGAACGCACTTTTTAGTGACCTAGTTACTCAGAGGTAACCATGCAAACAAAATATCCTCCCAATGTATTGAGTGAAATATGCCCCTCACGGCAAACGCTGGAGATCATTGCCGACAAATGGGCTACTTTGGTTCTTGTTTCCATTTCACGCGGAATTAATCGTCATAACCGCATGTTACGTGAGATTGGCGGCATCTCAAAAAAAATGCTTGCCCAAACTTTACGCAAACTCGAACAAAATGGGATTATTAATCGCAGGGTGTATCCGGTTGTTCCTCCTATGGTTGAATACACCCTTACACCCATTGGCAAAGAGTTAATGGAGCCTATTTCTATGCTTGGGTCATGGGCAGAGAGAAATTCAGATGCCGTGCAAAAAGCAAGAGAAAGCTATATTGAAAAGGAAAACTCTTTGACATTAGAATTTGCAGAAACGTAAATGTTCAATCGTCAAATTTGATTCCCGTAAGTTTTTTATGAAGCACACGAAGTTTTAACGTCTCGCTTCGTGCAAGAAGTCTTTTTGTGGCGGTTAATAGACTTCTTGCACGAAGTCAGTTTTTGCCCCTGCTCAAGGCGACGTACCCATTTCTAGGCATAAATCCTCGCCGCCGGAGACTGCGGCAAGAGTACCTATGTAAGAGGTCTAATACTTGTAGATGCATTCTCTTCTACAAATACAAACGAACTACATCCGCCAATCGTTTCATGCCAGCTTCTATTCTGTCAGGTGCCACCCCCCCAAAGCTGATGCGCATGCAGTTGTTTTTTATGGGTTGTCCTTCCACAAAAAACTCCTTGCCCGGCATATAAGCTACTTTGTGCTGCTTTGCATTTTCCAGCATAAGGGTTGTATCAACATGCTCCGGCAGTTCTACCCAGGTAAACAGACCGCCATCTGGATAAATGAATTTTGTTTCGTTCGGGAACATGGTCTTGATGCACTCCATCATCACGTCGCGCCGCTCTCGATGAATATCGCGGATCATTTTCAGGTGGGGTTCGTACAACCCCCGCTTAAAGAACTCAGCACATAAGATTTGGGTAAGCACATTTGTGTGAGAATTGGTGGCAGTTTTTACTTCGTATAGCTTTCGGATGATGGGTTCATCTGCGTAGATATATCCCAAGCGCGTGCCTGGCGCGAAAATTTTTGAGAGGCTGTTTGCAAAGATCGTGTGCCCTGTTTCATCAAAATACTTGATCGGCGGTAACACCTCTCCGCTGTAGCGCATTTCACAATAAGGGTCATCTTCCAAAACCACAATATCATACTGGCTTCCTAATTCAGCGATGGCTTTACGGCGTTCCAAACTCGTCGTCCTGCCGGACGGGTTTTGAAAAGTGGGAATAACATAGATCATTTTCGGGTGATACTGTTTAATCTTCGCTTCCAAATCTTCAATGACAAATCCATTGTCGTCTGTTTCACAAGCGATACATTGCGCCTCGAACATCTTGAATATTTGAATGGACTGGACAAAAGTTGGTGACTCAACCAGAACCACATCGCCCGGCTCCAAATACAACTGGCTGATGAGATTCATGCTTTCCATGCCACCCGCTACGATCATCACATTCTTCAGATCGGCTTTCACCCCTTTAGGCGTTAAGAGTTGATCGATCACAGCCTGCCTCAAGTCAGGGATTCCGATCGGATTGCCGTATTGCAATGCCTGAACACCACGCTGATCACGCGTAAGAACTTCATTTGCAATCTCGTGAACCAGTTCCACGGGCAGGGCTTCTTTTGCAGGCGCTCCGCCGCCGAAAGAAATAATATCGGGGTCGGTCATTGCCTCGAATAAATATCGGATCACATCCGCTGTGGATTGCATATATGCGATGCGTTTTGCAAATTTAGCCATGAGAAATAAACCTTTCTTCATTCCGAATATTTTGATTGCCTATTTTGCCACACTCACCGATTCATGTGTTTTAGTGGATTAAGTGGGGTATAGCGCAAAAGTCTCGGCGGTTCGCTCAAGCCGCCGTCCCCGGCGGCGATTTCAGCCGAGCATCCTGCGCCGGGGACGGCGCAGGTCTCAACAGTTTTACACTATACCCGATTAAATATTCATGCCGCCTGACGGTTGGGATATTGTCGGAGTGATACGCAAAATGCACGTTTGATTTTTATCTTGACAAAATGGGTAAGATTCATAGAATAGGCGCAATCTATGAACCATACTATGAAATCACCTGAATTTTGCTTGTGTCTTGGGCGGGGCTCGTAGCCACCGCCTGAGCGATATTTTTTCCGCAGTCAACGGACTCAGACGGTAGAGCGACCCCCGCGTTTCTCCATTTTGGAAAATGTGTGGCGTTTGTTCGCCGTCTTTTTGTTTGTCCGTTGACTGTTTTATTTTAATTTTTTCGTCATTGTGAGGTGGGCGCTCTTCCCAACGAAGCGATCTATAACCTGTTGAAGAGATTGCTTCGCCGCAAGTGAAAGAACGCTCCTCGCAATGATGGGCAAGGATAATATGACTTTACTAGATTTTCGCCTGACTGAATCAAATACCATCCCGCTGGATAGCCTTGCCTACCATGTTGGGAATACCCCACTCCTTCCGCTTCGCCGCGTGACTGGGAGCCTGTCTCCGCGGGTGCGGGTTTTTGCCAAAGCTGAATGGTTCAACCCGGGCGGCTCGGTCAAAGACCGCCCCGCGCTGAACATCATTCAGAATGCCATCATCAATGGACACCTTGCAAATGGTAAACGCCTGCTGGATTCCACGTCTGGCAATATGGGTATTTCATATGCCACCTTTGGCGCGGCGTTGGGGATTCCTGTCACATTGGCTTTACCTGCCAATGCCAGCCCCGAACGTATCTCCATTCTCAAAGCGCTTGGCGCGGAACTCATCCTCACCGACCCGCTTGAAGGTTCTGATGGAGCGATCATGAAAGCGCGTGAGTTGGCGGCGGAATTCCCGGATAAATATTGGTATGCAAATCAGTACAGTAATGAAGCGAACTGGCAGGCACATTACGTCAGCACTGGACCAGAGATTGTCCGCCAAACGAATGGTCAGATCACACATTTCATTGCCGGGCTTGGCACCTCGGGCACATTCACGGGCACAAGCCGCTATTTGAACGACCAATTGCCGCATGTCAAAACGCTTGCCTTCCAGCCAGATGCGCCCTTCCACGGGTTGGAGGGGTTGAAGCACATGCCGACCTCCATCAAGCCTGGGATCTATGATGAGGCTTTGGCGGGGGATCCGCTCGAAGTCAAGACTGAGGCGGCGCACGAGATGGTGATAAGGCTTGCGCGGGAAGAAGGTCTGTTCGTGGGCATCTCATCTGCGGCGGCGGCTGTGGCTGCGCTTCAAGTTGCCAGTGAACTTGAAGAAGGCGTGGTGGTGACGGTGTTCCCGGATGCGGGCTATAAGTATTTGAGCGATAAAAAACTTTGGGAGCGAGCGTAAATGAGTTTGAAATTGACGAACGACCAGGTGCGTGAAATTGAGAAACATATCGAAGCGGCGTACCCGGGGGAGGGGGCTGGGTTTTTGCTTGGCATGGATGGCGAGGTAAAAGGCGTGCTGCCTTTGGACAATGCCCGTGAAGAAGAGGCTCGCTTTAATCGCTTTCTGCTCACGCCGGAAGATTACCTGAAAGCAGAGATGAAGGCAATGGAACAGGGCGTGGATTTGATCGGCGTGTTCCATTCTCATCCTGACTGTCCGAATGTCCCTTCGGAGTATGACCGCGAATGGGCGCAGCCTTTTTTCTCGTACATTATTTCGCGGGTGGATAAGGGCAAAACGGTCAGCCACCGCTCATGGCGATTGGTGGAAGACCGCACGAAATACGATGAAGAAGAAATTGAAATTCAATAATTTTTAGGAGAAACTTTTTTAACATGGAAGCCATTAAGGAAGACCAACTGTTAGACTGCACAGGTATGCTTTGCCCGATGCCGATTGTGAAAACGAAGAAGGCGATGAATGATCTTCAAAGCGGGCAGGTGTTGAAGATGATCGCTACTGATGCAGGTTCGCCGCCCGATATTGCCGCGTGGAGCCGACAAACAGGTAATGAATTGTTATCATCTATAGAAGAAGATGGGAAGTTTGTTTTCTTTTTAAAGAAGGCATAGTTTTCACTGTAAAATGACCGTAGAGACTGTTTTTTAAGTACACGGATTTTTTTAGAGGATTGTTCCATAAGAATCTTCGTGAAATCAGTGTAATCTGTGTACAAAAATGACTTAAGAAACACTCTCTTAAAATAAAAACTATAACGAGAGAGAAGAGATATGACCACATTGAGAATTCCAACTCCATTGCGCACCTACACCGGCGGTAAAAGCGAAGTGACCGTGAGCGGCGCAAAAATTTCTGAAGCATTAACAGATCTGACGACACAGTATCCCGCTATTGCGCCGCATCTTTTCAACGAGAATAATGAACTTCGTCCGTTCGTCAATTTGTTCGTCGGTGAGCACAACATCAAAGACCTGCAAGGTGTCGAAACGCCGATCAAAGATGACGATAAAGTGATGCTCATTCCGTCCATTGCGGGAGGTTCTCCCTTCCCCCTGAAGGGGGAAGGGTCGGGGATGGGGGTCTAATGATCGAAGAACTTTCACACGACCAAATTTTGCGCTACTCACGCCACCTGCTCATGCCCGAAGTCGGCTTGCAGGGGCAGATCAAACTCAAGAACTCATCGGTGCTGGTCATCGGCACAGGCGGACTTGGCTCGCCCGTTGCGCTCTATCTTGCTGCGGCGGGTATTGGACGCATCGGCTTGGTGGATTACGACATTGTCGATTCATCGAATTTGCAACGGCAGGTCATTCACGGCACATCTACAGTCGGCAAGCTCAAAGTGGAAAGCGCCAGGGAACGTTTGCAAGACCTCAACCCCGATATTCAGGTTGATATTTATAACGAGCCGTATACCTCCGAGAACGCCATGCGCCTCGCCAAGGATTACGACCTCATCATCGACGGCACCGATAATTTCCCGACCCGCTACCTCACCAACGATGTCTGTGTAATGCTGGGCAAGCCGAACATCTACGGCTCCATCTTCCGCTTCGATGGGCAGGTGAGCGTCTTCCATGCCGAGAAGGGACCGTGCTATCGCTGTCTCTTCCCCGAACCGCCTCCTCCCGGGCTTGTCCCTTCGTGCGCAGAGGGCGGGGTGTTGGGCATTCTGCCCGGAACTATCGGCACGTTGCAAGCCACCGAAGCACTCAAGGTCTTGCTTGGCATCGGTGAACCGCTCATTGGTAAGCTCCTGCTTTACAACGCATTAGACATGACCTTTGACTTTGTCAAGCTCAAGAAAAACCCCAACTGCCGTGTGTGCGGACCGAACGCCGACATCAAAGAGTTGATCGACTACGAAGAATTTTGCGGCGTGCCCGGTCACCACGCGGATGATACATCAGCAGGCGCGGATTGGGACATCACAGCCCAGGATTTAAAAGCCCGCCTCGAACGTGACCCGAAGCTGATTCTGCTCGATGTGCGTGAACCTCACGAGTTGGAGATCGCCGCCATTCAAGGCGCGAAAAATATTCCGCTCGGTGAAGTTGCCCAGCGCATGGCAGAACTGGACTCTGCCGAAGAGATGGTCGTCTTCTGCAAACGCGGATCACGCTCGGCGCGTGCCATCGAAATCCTATCCTCCGCAGGCTTCAAGAAAATGAAGAACCTCAAAGGCGGCATCAACGCCTGGGCTGAAGAAGTAGACCCATCGTTGCCGTTGTATTAATGGCAAACCTGGTGGTTGGGCAGCCGAAGTCATATTGAGACCACCCATTGAAGATAAACGATGAAAAGACCCTTCCACTGAGCGCGCTCGGTGGAAGGGTTTATAATTTCAACCCGGTTGCTGTAAGTCAATGGGCAGATGATCTTGGGGATACGCGGCATAACTTTACATCCACGAATTGAAAATTAGCCTGCTGTAATACGAAAATCAATGCCGGGTTCAAAACCCCGCCGATTTAAAATAATTGCGCAACTACGTTATATCGATCTAAAAGGTATCCATGACACAAAACGAAAAACTTCGCAATACGCTCGGCTATTACCTGATCTTCATCTGCCTGGGTTTGGGGCTGGGGATAACCGGACCCGCACTACCATCACTGGCAAAGCAAACTGGCAGCACGCTTGGCGCCATTGGCTCGATATTTTTGGTCAGTTCAATCGGCGGCATTTTAGGTACAGCCATCAGTGGACGCATCCTTGACCGCGTTCCGCAAAGACACCTTGTTCTAGGTTTAGCCCAACTGATCAGCACGATCGTGCTGGTCGTGACACCCCTGGCTGGAAATCTGTGGATTCTGTTACTGATCGTTTTCATCAGTGGCTTACCGATTGGGATGATCAACAACGGCTCCAATACACTTCTGATGTGGATCCATGGGGAAAAAGCCGGTCCCTATATCAACGGACTGCACTTTTCATTTGGGTTGGGAGCATTTTTAGCGCCAACCGTCTTTGCTCAAATATTAAGGCTGGGCGGTACATATCAACATGCGTACTGGGCTTTGGCAATGATTGCCTTTCCCATTACCTTGTTCATGATGTTTTTGCCCGGCAGCCCGGAACATCCCCACGAAAACGAAGATAACTCCCAGCGTCACGAAAATCTGCGTACTGTGCTGCCGATCATACTGGTTGCCATGCTTTTTCTGTTTTTCTATGTGGGCTCTGAGATCACGTTTGGCAACTGGATCTATACCTACGCTCTCACACTTAACCTTGCGGATGTTACAACTGCCGCCTACCTGACTTCTGGTTTCTGGCTATCATTTACCATTGGGCGCGCTATTTCCATTCTCGTGGCAATGCGTTTTAAACCAGTGCAGGTTCTGACAGTCTCTTTTTTGGGAGGGATCGGCTCGTTGACGCTGGCAATTGCGATACCGCACTCCACCACTATATTATGGATTGTCGTGGTGGCGGCAGGTTTTTTCATGGCGCCTATTTGGGCAACAGGGTACAACTTTGCGGGGCAATCCGTCAAACTGACCGCAACCATCAGCAGCCTTATCATTCTTGGAGATAGTTTTGGGGCGGTTGTACTACCCTGGCTTACCGGTATTGCCATCGAACGGTTTGGCGCCTACACCATGCCCTGGCTGGTTTTGGTCAGCCTTTTCCTTAATGCAATCGTCTTTGCTGTGATGATGTGGCAGCACCGTAAGGTGCGATCAAGGACTATTTCTGAGACGGCAATATAAGCTGCCATATTTTGGAGTTCTTGTGAAATCAACTGTAGAACAAATTAGGGCTCGCTTTGATCAAGATGTGGAGAGATTCTCCAATTTAGAGACAGGTCACACTGCGTTTGTAGATTCTTTGCTCATGCTTAACCTGATGACCGAAGCTGCGGCGGCAGTTACACCTCATGCCTCAGCTTTGCTGGATATTGGCTGCGGTGCGGGAAATTACAGCCTTAAAATGCTGGGCGCACTTCCTAATCTCAATATCACCCTGACTGACCTAAGCCAGCCCATGCTGGATCGGGCGCGTGAGCGTGTTGCTTCTGTGACACGCGGCGCAGTAACCACCATTCAGTCAGATATCCGTGATTTGGAATTAGGTGCGGAACAATTCGATATCATTCTTGCCGGAGCGGTCTTCCATCACTTGCGGACGGACGAAGAGTGGTACGCTGTGTTTGAAAAATGCCTCATTGCATTGAAGCCGGGCGGCGCGTTGTGGATCGCTGACATGGTGAAGCATGACATTGCCTCCATTCAGGCACTGATGTGGACGCGTTATGGAGAATACCTTGTTAATCTGCGTGGCGAGGCATACCGTGATCAAGTCTACGCATATATTGAGGACGAAGACACCCCTCGTTCCTTGGGCTATCAATTGGATATATTGCGTGCCGTTGGTTTTCCCCAGGTAGAGGTGCTTCACAAGAACGGTTGTTTTGCCGCCTTTGGCGGAATAAAAAGACAAGCACTTTAATTGAGGTTCAATAAAAAACTCCAACCCAACGGACTTCTTGCAAGATACAATCGTAGGTTAGGTGATATTTACATCGGATATTTTCCGTTCGCTTCTGATGACGAAAGGAATCCCCAGTGCTTTTGCCAGATGGTCAAAGGATAACCTGAACGATTTATTGAACCGCTATTTTAAAAACGTACCTTACGCAGCAGGGGCGACCCTTTCCTGAAGATTGGCATGTGCTTAAACCCTGCGACAAAATCACGTAAGGTGATTTAAAAAGATATTTCGAGGATATTAAAACATGAAGGTTTTGGTTGGCGATATTGGCGGCACAAAGACCGCCCTTGCAATCGTCTCGTCTGAGACGGGACCGCGCGGGCTTACGAATGAAAAACATTTTGTCAGTTCGCAATATGATAGTGTGGATGAGATCATCCATGCCTATCTGGATGATGCGGCAGTACAGATCGATGCCATTTGCCTGGTAGTGGCAGGTCCAGTGATCGACGGGAAGGCGGTTATCACCAACCTGCCGTGGGTGATGGAAGAAGAGCACCTTGCAGCAAAGTTCAATGTGATGCGCGCCAATCTGCTCAACGATCTTGAAGGCATGGCTTATGCTGTGCCGATCTTGAACGACGAAGATGTATTTACCTTGTCGGCGGGTGTACCTGTCAGTGGCGGCTCCATTGCAGTTCTTGCACCAGGCACGGGCTTGGGAGAGGCGTACTTGACCAAGGATAGCGCAACCTACTGTGCTCATGCTTCCGAAGGCGGGCACGCCTCTTTTTCTCCCATTAATGCATTGCAGATTGAACTGTTGGAATTCCTGCAACATAAAAAAGGACTGGAACATGTGAGTATGGAGCGGGTTTGTTCTGGCTCATTGGGCATTCCTAATCTGTACGCTTTTCTTAAAGAAACTGGCAAGCATCCCGAACCTGAATGGTTGGCGAAAAAACTGACAGAAGGTGCAGATATGGCGCCTGTGATATTTGGCGCGGCACAAACTTCTGAACTTTGTGCTGCCACGCTACACTTGTTTTGTTCCATTCTGGCGGTTGAAGCGGGGAACCACGCATTAAAGATTTTGGCGACAGGCGGTATTTACCTTGGGGGGGGCATCCCGCCGCGTATTCTAGAAGAGTTGCAGAAGCCAGAATTCCTTGCCACGCTGCGCCGCAAAGGACGTTTTGAAGGCTTGTTGACAAAAATGCCGGTTAAAGTGATCTTAAACACCAAAGCGCCATTGATGGGCGCTGGTGCGTATGGTTTGCGTTAAGAGGGCGCTTTGGTGTTGGGAGTATATTTTTGTAAAATCTATTTCGACTGATTCCTTAACTTAACGTGAATAATGGATAATAATTTTTGACCACAGATAAGCACAGATAAACAGGATTAGAGATCGTTTTAGAACAAATCCATTTTCTAAATCTGCGTGAATCTGCGTTTATCCGTGGTGAATTCCGACAAGGTTTCTTATCCATTACTGACATTAACTTATTTTTACTGTCCATCTACACAGCAGAATGCAGCCATTTTTCTAAAAGTTTCTCAATATCTTGCAAACTGATGGGTTTGGCTATGTAATCGTCCATTCCGGCTTGCAGGCATAACTCACGCACTCCCGGCATGACATTGGCGGTTACCGCAATGATCGGGATGCGTTTTTGCGTACCGGTTTCGTTTTTTCGAATAAGACGAGCCGCCTCAAACCCATCCATGACCGGCATATTCAGATCCATAAGTACAAGCAGGTATTCATCCAGGTTCATTGCCAGCAATTCCACAGCGTCCCGTCCATTGGTTGCCTGCTGCGAAATCAGACCAAATTCTCGTAATTGCAGCGTTAACAAATCTCGATTAACCAGGTTATCTTCCACGATCAAAACTGATTTATGAATTGTATATTTCGGCGATTCTTTTTCAGAGATTGCCCCTTGCTCTAGGTGGTTTTCTGCAAACAACAAAGGCAGACTAAACCAAAAGTTGGTTCCTATTCCTTCAAGCGTGGTATAGCCGATCTCTCCATGCATCAGGTCTACCAAACGTTTGGAAATTGCCAACCCCAGCCCGGTGCCACCATGTTTGCGGGAATGTGAAACATCGGCTTGCGTGAATGGCTCGAATAATTTTGGTTTAATTTCGGCGGGAATGCCCTCTCCAGTATCTTGAACTGTAAAAGTGCAGACGGCTCTATCTTCGTTGATGTGTGTTCCAGATAGATAAAGGAAAATGGAGCCGCCCGGGTTGGTAAATTTGATGGCATTACTGATTAAATTATTCAAAACCTGACGAATTCTGCCATCATCCCCAACCAGTTTTTCAGGGATGTTTGGCGAAATGTTCAAGGAAATGTGGATGTTTTTATTTTGCGCACTGGAACTGAAAAGTCTTAAAGTTTCTTCCATCAATTTTTCAGGAGAAAAGGACACAGGACGGATCGAGAGTTTGCCCGCCTCGATCTTTGAAAAATCCAGAATATCATTTAAGACACTAAGCAGGTTTTGGCCGGAACTTTCGATCACACTTACAAATTCACGCTGTTCACTGTTTAAGGGCGTATCCAGTAAAAGTTCGTTCATCCCTAAAATCGCATTCATGGGAGTACGGATCTCATGGCTCATTGTGGCAAGGAAAGCGCTTTTTAAATAAGAGGCTTCCAAGGCGCGGTCACGAGCCTCCGAAAGTTCAATGTTGGTCTGGTTCAATTTTTCGGCATATTCGCGAAGCGTGCGTTCTATTTTCTGGCGGTCTGAAAGATCGGTGATCACCGAAATGGAGCCTGCATACCTATCCGCCACCATTCGCGGGACACCCGTAACCAGGGCAAAGACCTCGCTGCCCCCGTTTCTTTGGAGGCGGGTTTCGTAGGTTGTAATTTCTCCAGATCTTCGTTTGTCTCGCGCGTCAAGCAGTTTTTGAAGATCTTCTGGAAAGGTGAAGTGTATGGGAGATTTACCAATGATCTCTTCAGGTGGGTAGCCCAGCATTTTTGCATAAGAAGGGTTTACAAATTCAAAAATACCCCGCTCGTTCGTTACAGTAAGACCCTGCCCCATTTGTTCGGTAAGTGTTTGGGCAAAGTCTTTTTGGGCTGTCAATTCCTCTTCCATCATTTTTAGAGAGGTAATGTCTGAGCCGATGCCAATAAGCAGGTCATGTGGACCTTTGGTGTCGGAGAGCATTAACCATCGCCAGGAGCCATCTTTGTGGCGAACCCGATGCTCATAGGGCTTTCCATCCGTTTCAAGGATACCCGCCGCGGATTTACGAATATATTCCTTTTCCGCTTCCACATCGCCGCCGGAGATCCGTTCCATATCCCACCATCCCTGCCCAAGTATCTCCTCGCGTTCATATCCAATTATGTTCTTGACAGACGGGCTGACATACACGATCTCGGCATGTCGATTTGCAACCAGCACCAGGTTGCCGATGGAATTTAATATGTCATCAGATATTGCCAGCCGCGATTTTTCCATTTCCCGCTCTGTAACATCGAGACCATAAATATTTACATAATCCATTTGTGCAATGGGGGCAAATGCGCAAGAATAAGACCGCCCTCCATGCTTGATAACCTCAACAACCTGTGACTCTGAACGGTTGGCAGCGACGATATGGTCATTCCAGAAATGCGGAACATAACCATGCTTCTCAACCCCGATCTCATTTAACATCCTTTCGCCGCTTTCGTTTACAAAAAGGATCTTGCCTTGCAGATCAACACGAAAAACCGGGTTTGGGTTTTCGTTCGGGATCATAGCCAGCGAATGAATTAACTCTTCGGTGTGCTTTTCGTGAGAAATATCTCGCAGCGAGGCTACCGCCACAACCTTTCCATCCATTTCGCTTTTTCCAACGGATGCTTCTATGGGGATTTCATCCCCATTTTTTCGGCGCGCTTTAATGGAGCGATATTTCCCCATTTTTCGTTTTTTTTCATTGCTTTCAAGGAATTGCTTAAACAAACTGGCGTGGTTGTGTACTTTTGACTGCGGCAATAATGCGTTTAGCTTTTTCTTTTGCAGTTCTTCCACAGACCAACCAAATAATTTCGCTGCAGCCTCATTCGCATGTAAGACCTGCCCGCTTTCATCAAAGATCAGCAGCGCATTGGTGGATATGGAAAGCAAAAGATCAAGCATGGTGTGTCACCATTCGCAACAGGGATATTGCCCTTTCGTGCAAAAAGTTGTGCCACATCAGCGCAAGGAACAAGGCTGCCATCACCGCCACCTGCACATACACCACCTGCGCGAGTGAAGCATGGAAGAAGATGATCCCCAAGACCTGCACAAGCCCTGCGGCAATGGCAAATCCGGTTTCGCGTCCCATGCCCAGCGACAGGCTGTAATTAATGACCACATTTGCCATGGCATACAACGAAGTGGCGAGCGCATACAACCAGAGCAGTTCGGCGAGGTTGTAGATGTAGTTGCCTGCGTTGACGACGGTCATGCTGAGCATGAGTAAAGCGCTGGCGGAGGCAAGCTTGGATTGCAGGAGTTCTTTGATCTTATTCATGACCGAGCAAGTTGGAGACGGTCTCCAGCACCATTTTGGAGCTGGCGGGTTTTGTGAGAAAGGCTTGAATGCCAAGCCCTTCGGCGCGAATTCGTTCATCGTCGTCGCCGCTGCCGGTGAGGATGATGACGGGGAGGTTCGCAAATTGCGGCATGGAGCGGATGTGCCCTAGCAGGGTTATTCCATCCATGTCTGGCATGGAGACATCAAGGATGGCAAGGTCTGGGGTGTTTGATTCGAGCCAGTGGAGCGTATGAGTTCCATCTGCCATGGCAGCGCTTTCGTACCCGGCTTTGTTGAGCGTGTATGTGAGAATGCGTTGGTTGTTGGGTTCATCATCCACAACAAGAATTTTGGCTTTGCTCATATTAGAACCCCCTTGGCACGATCTCTGATTTTTCGATGGAGACGAAGACTTGATCGAACTTGGTGAGTTTGAGAATACGCGAGGCGGCTTCTTCGCGGGGCCATACAAGGCGCACGTCGCCGTTCTTAAGGCGGGCGCGTTTTAACACGCTGACGAGCACTGCCAGCCCGGCAGAGTCGAGCATGGCGACATCAGTGAGATCAAATACGAAATGGCTGAATTCGTTGGAGATATAGTCATCGCAGATCTTGCGGAGGGCGGGCGCTTCAAAGGCATCGAGCCTGCCTTTGAGGGTGATGGCGGCGATCTTGATAACTTGTTCGGTGGAGTTAACTTCAAGGGACATGTTTACCTCTTTCGTTTTTTAAGGAGTGCCGAGACTTGCGACTCTTTGCGAGAAAATTTTGAACCGGCTGGCGTTATAAATTTTTCACCAGCGTCCAGATGTTTTTTCCCTGCGCCGTTTCATAACGGATATCGTCCATGAGCGAGCGGATGATCGCCATGCCATAGCCGCCTTCAGCAAGGTCTTCAGGGTTTGGCATGTGAACATCTTCCATTTTTATGTTGGCGGGTGTGCCTGCATCTTCGGTTTGGATGAATATCTGTCCGCGATTGCTTGCCATGCGCACGGTAATCTGCCCGTTGGGGTTGCCTTCATAAGCGTGATCTACCAGGTTGGTAAGAAGTTCCTGCAAGGAAAGCTCGCACAAGCCGGCAATCTCTTCTGAAATTTCGGCTTGGCGCAAATTGAGCCGTAACCGTTCACACGGCTGACGAATTTCTTCGTAATTGGCGTAAATGGTGATGCTTTCGTTGAACATGATCCTTTTCTCGGTTGCTTTTTCAAATTTAAGTACAACAATCGTACGGTCATCATCCTGGGGATGTGTGTCGCAAAAGGCGTTCACGTCTGCAAGCAATGCCTCGGCGATCTGCTTTGCGCTCAACTCGCGCGATGTGGAAAGGATCGCTTTCATGCGTTCATAGCCGTACATTTCTCCCGCCGGGTTGCGCGACTCGGGAAAGCCGTCTGATGCGGCAATGAAAAGGTCTCCTTGCGAGAGGTTGAGGCTTTGGGTGGTGTACTCCACCGTGTCTAAAATACCCACAGGAATATCCTGTGCTTCCAACAGCATCGGTTCGCCGTTAACTGGTACATGGTAAATGGGGCTTTGCCCGGCATTGCTAAAATGTAGTTTGCAATCGGCACAATCCACCATACCCAACATGACCGTGGTGAACATGCCCACATTGGCAAAATCGGCTGCCATATCGTGATTGAGGCGGTCTAAGACCTGATGAGGATGGTTGAATGGCATGTTGCGCGAAGCCGATTTGATGATGGTGTGTGTCATGCTCATCAGCAAGGCGGCGGGCATGCCTTTGCCGGTCACATCGCCTAGGGCAAAGACAAGGGCTTCTTCCGATCTATCAATCACATCAAAAAAATCGCCACCCACTTCCAGTGCGGGGGTTGAGGTTGCAAAAATATCCAGCCCCCTGATCTGCGGAATACTCTGCGGCAAAATGGCTGTCTGCACCTGGCGGGCAATATCCATTTCAGTTTCGAGGCGGGCGCGTTCTACCACTTCTTTATGCAGAAGCGCATTCTCAAGTTGTGCGCCGATGTGTTCTGCGATGGCTTTTGCCAGTTTGATATCGGGCGTGTTGAAATTGCCGGTTTTGTTAAACAAACCCACCGCTGCTGAAATTTCATCGCGCACGGGCAGTGTTACCATCATTACGTTTTTTAAGTTCGCTGGCAGTGTTTCAGAGTCTTTGAAGATGTGACGGTTGGGATCGCGCAAATAAAGCGTTGCCGCCGCTTCGGCATGAGCCGGGTGCAGCGGATTTTCAGATACCTGGTGAATGATGGTCTGTTTACCCTTTTCTTTCAATACGACAAAACCGCCATCTACATCCATCAGGTGGCGTGATTGCTGAATGAGCAGGTCGAGCAGTTTGGGCATATCCAGTGTGCGGCGTGTGGCTTGTGTCAATTCGTAGAGCGCCACCAGCCGGTCTTGCGTTTCCACCAGCGCGGCGGTCAGGTTATCCAAATCGGTATCGGCATTTAATAGATTGGAGAAAACATCCAACATCGACTCTGCCGTGGGAACCCAGCGAATATCGGTTACGCCAAAGACCTGCAAACTCAAACCCGAACCCAGCGATGTGACCAAAAGTGACGGCTCACTGCTGGCGTTTGAGTTGGGGCATCCAATCAGAACTTCGCCGCCCTTTAATAGCTGCACGCATGAAGCGCCCACCCGCATCCAACCATTGGCGAGTGATTTGAAACTCTCGCGGTGTTTTTCGTTGATCTCTGGGAACACTTAGAACCCTTTCGCGGCATCTTCCTCAGCGGCGAAAATGTCAAAGACTTTATCCAGCCGTGTCAGTTCAAAAATGACGCGCACCGGTTGTTATAGCGAGCACTGGCGCAGGTCTCCGCCTTGTTCGCGGCAGAGTTTTAATCCGCGTACCGGGGTGGAGAGAGCCGTCGAGTCGATAAAATTCACGCCTTCCAAATTGACAATGATTTTCGCGCTGCCTACCTTTGCATTCATATTACCCTTTTCTTTTGCCAAATAAACTAACAAAACAATTACAAAGGGTTTTAAGTAGTCATCTGAAAAAGTTTATAAATCTTTTTCTGGCTCAAGCCGCCGTCCTCGGCGGCGGGGATGTATCCCCAGATATGGGTACGCCTGTGACGTTGGAAATGTCAAACGAGTCGGATGACTACTCATCCACCAAACGCCTCCACTCTGACCCGTTCCCTGATTCAGTCACGTGAAGCGTTTCCTTCACTGATGGCAAGTGCGCCCGCACTCGCTCGCTCGACTTTCGTCACGCGAGAGATGTCAGCGGCTTTTCCCTCATCCCCAACCCTTCCCTCAAGACTGACAACGTGTCACCTTGCTTTATATTTTATGATGTGGGTTTATCCTTTTAGAAAAGCATTCTCTTGTGTTGTATAATGAAAATTGTTTTCAATAAAATATTCAGGTATCTATGCCCTCTCTTGCAATTATTTTCAGTTCCACTAGAACAAAAACTTTAATTCATTCTTTTTTGGATATGCAATACAACATTCTTTTTGGCGCGGATATGTCCGTCACGAAAAATGCTGATTTGACCTTGTTTCTTACGGAAACAACGGAGTTTTCTTCTCTTCCTCAATCTCCCTGGCTGGTATGGGATCAGACAGGTGATCCGCAGGCAATTTCCAAAGCTTATCAGGCGGGAGCACGGGCGGTCTTTCCAAAAGAGACCTCGCCGAATGTGATTTTGGAAACCATTCAACGAACCATGGGGGAGTTGCTTGAAAACAGAAAAGATGCCAAACCCCGCACACAGCGAACCTACCGGCGCGGAGAGTTGATTCTGCTGGAGGCAGATGCAGTTTTACACGTGGAAGACGGTATTCTTGCCACGACCATGATCCATCAGGATGGTGTTGAGGTGTTGTTGGGCTTGAGTGGCAAGGGGCAGATCGTGGTGGCGCACCCTGATGATAATTGCCATATTCAGATCATTGCCCATACCGAAGCGAAGGTCAAAATTGAGCCGTGGGATGTTGCCGCAAGTACGCCTGATTTTCTTGCAAAACTGCGGGCGCGTTTGCAGCAGATGGAAGGTTGGGCAGCCATGCAGGCGCGTCCTTCGTTGCAGCAACGGGTGCTGGGATTGTTGGGGTTGTTATCGGAGCAGTTTGGAGTTAGCTCGAAGCAGGGCGTTCTGATCGACGTTCGGATGACACACGGTCAACTGGCGGCTGCTGTAGGCGCCACGCGGACATCCATCACCCGTGTATTAAGTGAACTGCGGGCACAAGGCAGGGTATCAACGGTCAATAAAGATGGGGAAGACCTGTTTTGTCTGGTGGAACAACCTGAGCGTCACTCTCATTATTGAAAAAAGTTCAACTTAAACATGTGACTTCTGCCTGCGGTCACATGTATCATTTGATACATACAATGGGTGGCAAAGTTTACAAAAATGGTGCGCCTGTTGAAACGACATGTTTCTCCATATTGAAATAAGATGTTCAATAACATACGGCATGTCAGGTATTTAAACCCATTGGACGAAACTTTTACATTAGGCTGGTTGCCGTGTCACTTCTCTTCGTGAGGCAGTGATTTCGGTCCAGTTTTTGGGTCTATGTGCCAATTGCCGAAATTGATAACCAAACAAAGGAAAAGGAAGATGAAGAAAAAGTTATTCTCGATTGTTTCACTGTTGACCCTGTTGGGTCTCTTGCTTGCCGCATGTGGTGGCGCTCAAACTGAACCCACCGCTGTTGAGGAATCTGCTACAGAAGGCGTTTCCATTAAAGTCCTCGCCTCCACCACCTTTTTAGCGGACATTGCCCAAAACGTGGCAGGCGACCGCGCGAAGGTCGAATCCCTGCTGCCTTTCGGTGCCGACCCACATTCGTACCAAGCCGCGCCCACCGATGTGGCGAAAATTGCGGAAAGTAATGTGTTAATCCTCAATGGCGTAGAGTACGAACACTTCATTGAACCGCTGTTGGAAAACGCAGGCGGTGAACGTATGGTGATCGAAGCGGCAACGGGCATTGAACCGCATCAGATGGAAGAACATGCCGAAGGCGAAGAAGGTCACGACCACGAAGCGGGTGACCCGCACATGTGGCTTGACCCGAACCTCGTCATCACCTACGTGGAAAACATCCGTGATGGCTTGAGCGAAGCCGACCCTGAGGGCGCAGAAACCTACAAAGCCAATGCCGATGCGTACATTGCACAGTTGCAGGAATTGGACGCTTTCATCAAAGAACAGGTTGACTCCGTGCCTGCGGAACGCCGTTTGTTGGTGACCAATCACGAGGCGATGGGCTACTTCGCCGAACGCTATGGCTTTGAAGTGGTGGATACCATCATCCCCAGCCTGAGTACCGAAGCCAGCACCTCGGCCCAGGAAATTGCCGCCGCCATCGAAGCCATCAAAGCCTCTGGCGCGCCCGCCATCTTCCTTGGTGAGGTGGAGAATACTGATCTTGCGGAGCAGATCGCTTCTGAAACAGGCGTGAAAGTGGTAGACAGCCTCTATCTCGAAACCCTGACCGATGGCGCTCCCGCCGCGACCTACATTGACATGATGAAATACAACGCCACCCAGATCGTCGAAGGTTTGAAGTAACTTCCCCAGTAAATTTCAAATACAGGGAGCCATAAACTCCCTGTATTTGACTTTGATCTGCTTTTATTTTTGAGATTTGTAATGGGTATCTGTTAATATTCTCAACCGTTCAGCCGCGGTTTCGGGGGTGATGTCACGTTGGGGCATTCCAAGCATTTCGTACCCGACCATGAACTTGCGCACCGTGGCGGAGCGCAGCAGCGGCGGATAAAAATGCGCATGTAACACCCACTCGGGGTGAGGTTGATTATCCGCGGGGGCTTGGTGAAAGCCCATGGAGTAGGGGAATGAAATCTCGAAGAGATTGTCGTAACGGGTGGTGACTTGCTTGAAGACTTCTGCCAAAGCAGAGACTTCACTAGTGGTTAGGTCTTTCATGTAGGCGGTCGGTCTATGTGCGGTGACCAACACTTCAAATGGCCACACCGCCCAGAAAGGAACCATTGCTGTGAAATGGTCATTGGCAAATAAGATGCGGTCTTTCTGCTTGTGTTCTTCTTTCACATAATCCAGCAAAAGCGGACGTCCATTCTTGGCGAAGTATTCCTTCTGTGTGGCGAGTTCCTTTACGATCTCATTCGGTAACTGCGACTGCGACCAAATTTGGCTGTGCGGATGCGGGTTCGAGCATCCCATCACCGCGCCTTTGTTCTCAAAGACTTGCACGTAGTGGATGTAGTTCAACTCCATCAGTTTGGCAGATTCGCCTGACCATGCGTTGAGCACATTCTCGATGGCGGGCAGGTCAAGCTCGGGCAGGGTCAGGTCGTGGCGGGGCGAGAAACAAACCACCAGACATTGCCCCTGTTCGGGTGCAGAGACAAGCAGCGGGTGAGTGGAGGCGGGTTCTTCATCCTCTACTTCAGGCAATAGCGCAGCAAAGTCGTTATCAAAAACATAGGTCCCTGTGAAGTCGGGGTTGAAGACGCCGCCCGCGCGTTCGTTGCGCGGACAAAGATAACAAGTGGGGTCGTAGTGCGGCAGCGAGTCGATGGCGAGTTTTTCAACCTGCCCGAGCCACGGACGTTTGGCGCGATGCGGTGAGACGAGCACCCATTCACCTGTGAGGGCGTTGTAACGGCGGTGAGGATTGTTTAACATGCTCATTCCTTTTCAAAAATAATTTCAACCCATTCGAGGGTTTCGTTTTGCACAAGTTTAAGAGTTAGTTGGTCAGTGAAGGTCAGGTGTGATTTGTTCGGCTTTCTACCAAGATGATGTTCGATGAATGTTGCGCGGCGGTATTTGCTTTTGATGCTGCAACGTCCGTCACTGAATGGCACAATGCCAATATGGCTAGACTCACCAATGCCTTCATCATCGAGCGCGGCGATCACCAGTTTCATGCTAAATTGAATAACATCTTTGTAACTGTTTGGTGTTGGCTTGCCGTCGAATTGATGCGTACGCAATGCCAGCAGAACCGTTTTCCCTTTTTCGATTCGTTCCCACGATGGACTAAAGCCTGCCCGCAGACCGCCCTGCCATTTGGCGTGGATTGGCTTGGTGGTGAAGTGCGCTTCTTTCCTAACGAGGGAGTTGATCCCGTTAAATTTGGCAATGTGCCTCGCTGACGGTTTTTCCCCGTTCTCGTCGCCGTCGAAGCAGTGGAGTGAGCCGAGGCTGCCCGAAGCGACCGAGTCGAACCAGATGTCGAATGCGGAGTCCCAATCGTAGCCGGAGGAACTATAGGTGGGCATACCCAATTCTCCGCACAGGCTGCTGAAGAAGATGCGGCGATTGGTTTCGAGGTCGTAATCGCCGATGCAGTAGACGAGGTCATCGGGGCTGTGCAGGTCGTAGTAGTCAATGAGCAGGGGCGAAAGACCATAGTACATGATGACCAGGTCTGGGTTCTCTTCTTTCATTGCGCCGACGATCACTTCAAGACCTTTTTGCAGTAGGCGTTCCCCGGCAAAGGTCATGTCTTGCGGGGCGGCGACATCGAGCGAGGGTAGTTCGTAGCCGAAGTCGAATTTGATCAGGTCAGGTTGGTAGCGGCGGATGAAATCTTTGGCGCGCTGACGTAACACATCCTGCACTTTGGGCTGGGTCATATCGAAGATGCCGTAGCGGGAGGTTTGATGGTCGAGCCAGAGCGGCTTGCCTTCATGCGTTTGCAGTAAATGTGATTCGTCCAAGCCAAGTGCGGCGGGATTTTGACAACGCAGAAACGCCGCCCATAAGCCGATGTTGTAGCCTTGAGCACGGATATCTTTTAGCAGGTTTTCAAAATTTGGAAAGCGTTTGGGATCATGTTTGAGTTCGCCATACACGCCTTCCCATTTATCGTCAATGACGAAGGTTTTGGCTTGCATACCAGAGGCTTTGAATTTGCCGAAAATTTCGCGCACGAGGTCTTCGGTCAATTGCTCAGGCGGGAGCGCCAAAGCAGATTCCACGCCCCAGGTGTTGTATTGCGGCGCGAGTAGAACTTCTTGTTTTTTTGGCGAATGTTTTTTAGGTGCGATGTACTTTTCACGTTGCAAGACCTGGTAATACTTGCGGATGGCTTCGTGGTAATTCTCGCCAAAGGTGATGATGAAGTGAAAGCCAAAGGAATCGGGTTTGTGCTGCCACAAATCGGCGCGAAGGTTGAGGATGGGGCTGACGCCGATCTCGCGCATTTCCAGGCGGAAGTCGCCTTGGGGTAATTCGGCAAGTCCCCAGCAGGCAGCTTCGCTTTGTTGTGCTTTTGCGCCGATAGCATTCCAACGGTCGGTGGTGTTGAAGGTGCAGAAGTAATGCGCGGGTAAGCCCCATTGTTGGGTGAGCCCCGGTCCGCGCATGGCGCCGGAGCCGAGCACGGCGGTGGTGTTGAGGCGTGAGTGCAGGTCAACAACCGGTGAGATGGTTGTGCTCATGCTCAAGCCGGGGATAACGGCGTAATGGCTGTACATGGACGGCTTGTACGAGTCGCCGTCGGCTTGGGGGAAGTAGATGATGCGGACGAGGTTTAAGTCTGCGGGGTGGGTGAGGAGAAAAGGTTCGAGGGAGATAAAGTCTGGGTGGAATGACCAGACCACAGTTAAGGAAGAGGCGGGGTTTTGTCCACGATAGGTGATGCGGATTTGGTCGTCCCAAATTTCATGCGTGGCGGTTGTAAATTCCAGTTGAATGGGGGAGGTGATGCAGAGTGGTTTGTGTTGGGAACGGGAGATGAGGCATTGATGTTTGTCGTGTAGCCAAAGAGTGTCGGTATCAATATTCCATTCCCAAGTGTAGGTTGGGGTGGAAACTTGGATTTTGGGCAGGTCGGCTTTAATATTGACCATCAAAACACCTCAATTTGGAATTGCCTACTTGACAAAGGCATTATTTTTCTGTAGACTCATGTTACCGTTCACGTGACCGGTCACATTATATCAAATGACTCCCAACCGTCCTACCATCCGCGATGTTGCCCGCCATGCGGGCGTTTCTCATCAGACCGTTTCGCGCGTCATTAATGGCAGTGAAGATGTGCTGCCCGAAACTCGCGCTGTGGTCGAGGCGGCAATTGAAGAGTTGGGGTATCGCCCGAGTGCAATTGCCCGCTCGATGGCTCGCGGGTTGACGCATACGCTTGCCATTATTTCTCCCAACCTGACAGACTATACCTTTGCGAGTGTGATCGAAGGCGCCGAAGTGGAGGCCCGCCAGCATAATTATTTTGTGCTGTCTTCATCGGCTTCTGACCCGCAGGCATTTAATGGCTTGGTCGATGAATTGGTGGGGCACAGGCGCGTGGATGGGTTGATCGTGATCAACCCATATGCTGATGAACGTTATCAGATGCTGCCGAAAGATTTTCCGGTGGTGTTCGTGGGGGCGCGTTCACATGATGAGAATGTATGCTCAATCTCGCTGGACGATGAAAAAGTGGCATTTGAGGCTACACAGCATTTGATCTCACTTGGGCATCAGCGCATTGCCTTGGTAACCGGACCGATGGAAGAAGATTGTTCGCAAGACCGCTTGGAGGGTTTTCAACACGCTTTGAAAGGAGCCGGAATCCCATTTGACCCGTCGCTGGTTTTTGAAGGGGATTGGTCAGCTACCTCTGGTAGTGAAGCATTAGCTGATTTTGCAAGGAAAGGCAACCTGCCAACCGCTGTCTTTGCGCAAAATGACCGTATGGCGCTTGGTGTTTTACGTGCGGCGCGGGATACGAACATAAAAGTACCAGATCAACTTTCTGTGATCGGTGTGGATGATATGCCTTTGTCTTCTTATTTTGACCCGCCTCTGACGACCATGCGGCAGGATATGCCCCTGATCGGGCAGGAAGCCACCCGTAAGTTGATCGAAATTATTCAAAATAAAACTGTTGAGCAAACGGTGTTGAAATTACCCGCTCAGTTGGTTGTACGTCAATCTACTGTTAAAGGAGGTGATTCAAACTCGTAAGACGTTTCGTGCAAAACCTGTTTGATCGTACGATGATTTGTTCGTCCAATTCCAAGGAGAAGAATAAATGAAAAAGAATTTGCTCTTGAAGATCATGGGGTTAGTTATCATAGCCTCTTTCGTTTTGACAGCTTGTGGTTCCCCTGCTGCCACCGAAGCCCCTGAGGCAACTGAAGCGCCAGCGATGACGGAAGCCCCAGCGGCTACTGAAGCTCCCGCCACCGAAGCATCAAGCGCTGATGTTGCCTTGCGTTGGCGCACACGCCCAGACAATCAGGAAGAGATTGATGTTTACAGCAAGATCAGTACTGAACTCGATGCTCAACTCGATGGTATCACATTAACCTATGAACCCGGTGGTTCTGAAGGTTCAAACTATCAAGATCAACTCCGTGCCGAAGTGGCAGCTGGAACCGCTCCTGATGTTTTCTGGATTCCAGGCACCGATGTGGCTGATTTCGCTACCCGTGGTTTGATTCTCAATGCTGCCGATCTCGCGGCTGCGACCGATGGGTACACCGCGACTGACTTCTACGAAGGTCCCATGTACCACCTGACCTACAACCCTGAAACCGGCGCTTCTGGCGACGGCTCTGGTGCGGTTTGGGGTCTGCCCCGTGACGTATCTACTTTTGCGCTTTATATCAACCTCGACCTGATCGCTGAGGCTGGCGCTGCTGACCCCCGTGAATTGGCTGCCAACGGCGAATGGGATTGGGAAGCCTTCCTCGAAGTTTCTCAGGCTACCCGCGCTCTCGGCTCTGATATTTACGGCTACGGCGCTTCTGCCTGGTGGGGTCCTTACGGTGTGTGGTTGAATGCTTCTGGCGGCGGTTTCTTCACTGAAGATCGCACCGCTTGTAACCTTAACAGCGCTGAATCTCTTGCTGGTCTCGATTTCCAACGCTCGCTCTATCAGGATTACGATGTTGCCGTACCTTACGGTGAAGACCCCGAACCGGGTTTCCGCGCTGGTAAGGTTGCCATGTTCCAGAACGGTCGCTGGGCTACTCCGGGCGTCCGCACTGTGGATTTCAACTGGGACGTTGTGGAACTGCCTGCCGGTCCTAACGGAACTGCTGGTAACTGGTTGTTCTGGGGCGCATATGTGATCAACGCCAACACCGAACATCCTGAAGAGGCTTGGGCTCTCGTTCAGGCGCTCACCACTGCTGAAACCCAGGGCAAGGTCGCTGCTCTTGGCGCGAACATCCCCAGCCGCGTGAGCCAGGAAGCGCTCGATGCCTTCCTCACTTTCACGCCGCCTGCCAACAATCAGGCGTTCTTGAACGGCATTGATCCTTCTGCTGCTCCGACCGCTGAAGGTCCGTTGTGGGCTGGTTCTTGGCCTCAGTTCGATCAGATCATGGGACCTGCCATTCAAGGCGTGTTGACCGGCTCCACCACCGTGGACGACTTCGGCGCCACGATCTGTGATGAAGCGAATAAAGCTTTCAATCAATAAGTAATCCCTGTAAGACTGTGGGGCAGGCAGTATTTTGTCTGCCCCACTTTGCCTGATGTACGAAGAAATCCCCAAACTTCAAACGTATTGCAGCTTAGAGTTTTTTGGGAACGCACTGACGCCCAATTTCACGGAGATGAGAATATGAAGACTCAATCACGGATAGACGCTCAGACGAATTTGATCTTGCGTATCCATATAATCTGGCGCGGGTTGCTTGCCTTAATGGCAGCCCTATCTGTTTGGATGATATGGGCGCGAATGGCAGAATTGCCTGTTTGGCAAAAGATTCTATTTTCGCTGGCTGCTATTTTAGTCATGGTCTTCAGCAGTTATGGAGCCTATCAGTTCTCAAAACATAATCATTCCGGTCGCATGATCTCTCTGACCCTTGATTACCTTGGGTTTGTCGTTTGTTTTGTATTCGCCTTGAATGTGGGCGAATTTTTTATTGGCATCGATGCCCTCGGCGAAAATTTTGGCAAGGGTATTCCTTATCTTGGAATCACTGTTCTGGGATATTTCCTTGGCATGTTAGAAGAGTATTTTCCAACCAGGAATAATGCTTCTGAAAACAGCCTTAAGACAGTGAGCAAGTGGGTGATGTTGAGCGGCTTCTTGCTTTTCCTATGGCAGGTAAAAGCGCTCAACGGTATTGTTTATTTCTTCGGGAAGTTTGCCCAGCCCGGTGGCATGGTTGCAGTAATCGGTCTGATGGTTTTTGGTCTTTCCCTTTGGTCCATGAACCGACCGAACGTGGCACAAGCATTGAACGTCAAGACCAGACACGAACAAGTCATCAATGGTTGGCTGTTTCTTTCGCCGAATTTACTGGGCTTTCTCATCTTCTTTGCAGGTCCGCTGCTGCTGTCGTTCTACTTCTCCTTCACAGACTCAGACGCCATCCGCACGCCCAATTGGGTTGGCTTCGATAATTACGCCAAGATCCTCAACATCAAATTTATTACGCTCGATGTGCCCGATCAACTTGCCCGTGATGTTGTCGATATCAAAGTCTATGACGAAGTGGGGCGCTTCACCTTTGGGGATAGAGGAATCCTGTTTGCCGCTGAAGATAAATTTTTCTGGCTCGCACTTCGCAACACCCTGACCTTTGTGCTGTTCGCTGTTCCCCTGAGTGTACTCCCCGCATTGGTCTTATCGAACGTTCTCAATAGCAAATTGCCCGGCATGAAGTTCTATCGTGCCGTGTACTTCATGCCCAGCATTGCAGCGGTTGTAGGTATCTCGCTCGTTTGGCAGTGGTTGTACAACGCGACTATCGGGTACATCAACTACTTTATTACATTAGGTATTGAATTTTGGAATAATTTATTCAATGTTGCCATCATAGACCCAAAGATCCAATGGGTCTCCGATGAAAAGACCGCACTCTTTGCCATCATCATCATCGCCGCCTGGCAGACGATGGGCTTCAATACAGTGCTTTTCCTCGCTGGTTTGCAGAACATCCCCGGCGAACTGTACGAAGCCGCCACCGTGGATGGCGCCGGAGCCTGGGACAAGTTCTGGGGCATCACCCTTCCCATGCTCGCACCAACGACCTTTTATGTAGTATCCACCACCACTATTCAAGCCATGCAGGTCTTCGAGCAGGTCTTCATCCTCATGAATCCGCCGGAGGGACCGAACAATTCCACCATCACGCTGGTCTTGTATCTCTACCGCAGCGGCTTCCAAAACTTCAAACAGGGATACGCCTCTGCTATTGCCTGGGTCCTCTTCATCGTCATCTTCGGTCTGACATTGATCCAATTCCAGCGCCAGCGCCGTTCCAGCATTTACGAAAGCTAGGAGGAGACTAACATGAACATGAAATCCTATCGCCTCGTTCGCTTCCTGAACAACTTCTTCGTTTATTTCATTTTGACGTTCTTTGCGTTCATCATGTTGTTCCCTTTCTTTTACATGCTTTCCACTTCCTTCAAGATTCCCTCCGATACATTCCGCTACCCGCCGCGTATGCTGCCGCGTGACCCGATCACAATGCAAGTGGATGGGTACGATGAACCGCTTCCGCTTTACTTTGTGGATGTTGACGGCGTACAAAAGGAATATGCGCTTGTCCGCAGTAACATAAAAGTCGGCACATATGCCCCGGTTGATAACCCAGCTGCCGTCGTAGATCGCTTTATTAGCGAGGTCAAACCGACCGGCGGTGTAATGAATCAGCAGAAGGTTGTCGTCAATGGCGAAGAGGTCAAACTCTTTGACGTAGAAGTGGATGGGCAGGTCGTCCCGATGATCCTCGTCAGCCAGACTACGGTTGGGGAATTTATTGACCCGCAAGATCCTGAGTCTGAACCGGTTTTCCAGAATGTCCGCTTGAGCGAACCCGTGGAAAATGTCGGTTGGCATCCTGAAAATTATAAAGAAGTCATCGAGTTGAATAACCTTGGGCGCGCGCTCACCAACACCACTCTGGTCACGGTTTTGGTGGTCATGGGGCAGTTGGTCACTTCCGTCTTTGGCGGATATGCTTTTGCACGTCTCAAATTTCCCGGGCGCGATACGGTCTTTGTCTTTTACCTCGGCACTATCATGATTCCCTTCGTCATGCTCATCGTGCCGCTTTATCAACTCATGGTGCTCATTGGCTGGACAGACCGTCTCGCCTCGCTCATCATCCCGTGGATCTTCACCGCCTACGGCACCTTCCTGATGCGCCAACACTTCATCACCTTCCCCAAAGAGATCGAAGAAGCCGCGTTATTGGATGGCGCTTCACGCTTTGCCATTCTCAAAGACATCATCATCCCCGCCTCTATCCCCGCGCTAGCCACACAAGCGACGTTTACTTTTCTCTACGCCTGGAACTCGTTCATCTGGCCGCTGGTCATCATCAACGTGGGCAACGAAAAGAATCATGTGCTCACCCTCGCCCTCAACGTACTGCGCGGACGTGCCTCCGACACACCCAACCTCATCCTTGCTGGGGCTGCGATTGCCATCGTTCCGCCGTTGATCGTGTTCATCCTTGGTCAGCGTTTCTTCGTGGAGAGTGTGGCGGGCAGCGGTGTCAAAGGATAGATCAAAAAATTACCGCCAGCCGAATAGGCTGGCGGTTTCAAAAGATACCTGTAAATAAACCTCATTTAGGAGAAAGCGTCATGCTGCAAAAGAAGAATGGCCGTTACGAAGTGTACGGCAATCCCATTACAGAACGACAATCTCGCGCCGCCGATGCATGGAAGGACATGCTCGCCAAAAAATTCAATTATGACCCGAATGAAAAGTTCAACCTCACAGTGGAAGACCATCCATATGGCTCTGAAATTTTCGGGCTGAAGAACATTGTCCGCAACGGCAGCGGGCAGCCCGTAGACAAAAAGAACGGCGTGATCGTCAGCACCATTCGCATGGGCTTCGGTCACTATCGCATTGCGATGGCGGGCGTCTCTGCCGCCAAAGCAATGGGATTCACCCCCTACTGGCTCGACCTGCTCGGCATCCCCGGCATCAGCACCGACGTGATCAACTGGTGCAATACTAACTACAGCAAATACTCGCGCATTTCACAGCGCTACCCATGGTTCGATAAGTATGTTTGGGAATCACTCACCACTGGTGAACCGACCCTGCCCGGCTTGGATCAACTTTTTAATTATATGACCAGCACCTGGCCCTGGCGCTTCCTCAAGACCGAAGTCAAAGACTTCAAGATGAGCGAACTCTTCAATAACCTCTACGGCGCGCTTCCTTCTGATATGCCCATCCTTACCTCGCACATGTGGAACTGTATGGGCGCTGTCGCGGGCGGCATGACCAACGTGGTAGACATGATGTTCGATAACTGGCCCATGGCGTTCCAACTGACCGAAGGCGCAAAACATGCGGTTCAATCTCCATCCGGCTATTACGGTTTCCGTGTCATGCGCGGCTTCGATGACAAGGGCAAGACCCTCAAACCCACTCCCTCAGATGCGCTCTTTTACACCGGTCATCATGTGGATCATGAATTGGTCGAGAATATCGAAGCGGATTGTGATGATCGTATGCGCCGCATGAAAGCCAAGGAACCCCGCCGCTTCTTGTTGACAATGGGCGGTGCAGGCGCACAGCGCGAACTCTTCAAAGCCATTGTTGAACATGTCATTCCGCTGGTGAAGCAGGATAAGGTCACGCTCTTTGTCAACCTCGGCGACCACAAAAATAACTGGGAATGGCTTCAAGAAGAACTCAAAGATTATAAAGACCTGATCCAAACTCACTTCACATGGGACGACACCCGCGAATTCACCGACAGCATCCGCAAGGGACCTGCACACGGGTTGCACGTCTTCCTGCACGACAACACCTTCCATGCGGTATACGCCACCAACTACCTCATGCGTGTGGTGGATGTGATGATCACCAAACCGAGCGAACTCGCCTTTTACCCTGTTCCCAAAATTTTCAACGCCCGCGTCGGTGGACATGAAATGTGGGGCGCCATCCGCGGCGCAGAGATCGGCGACAGCACCGTGGAGGTTCGCACCATCCCGCAAACCCTGCAAGCCATTGACATGCTCACCGACTACGACGACCTGCTGACCATGTTCTGTGACCAGATCGTAAAGAACAAAAGCATCGGCATTTACGACGGCGCGTACAAGAGTGTGGAGCTCGCCACTGGCAAAAAATTCACCCGCAAATAAGAGCAAAAGGCGGAAGGCAGAACGCAGCCCTCCGCCTTCTGCTTTCTGGATTACCATGACCATCGAACTCACCATACTTCCCTATCCCTTCTCCATCTCCTTCAAAAAAAACAACCTCGTTATGATGACCGTGCAGCTGGACTCTGATTCCAAGCCGAATCTCCGCAGCGACGATTCATCCATCACTGCGGAATTTCCACGCTTCACTCTTAATTTGAAACGGGTCTCTGACCATTGGGTATTATCCACCACCCCGGGCGATTCTCTCGTTGAGGTCAAAATTCAACTTGGCGGGCATTGGTATGGCGGCGGTGAACTTATCCACCAGCAGCATCCGCTCAACAAGTTAATGATGCACAGCGCACCCTTTCGTACCTTTGACAATGGACCCACAGGCTTGAGCGGAGTGATGAACCCTGCCTGGTTCTCGTCCAATGGCACGCTTGTCATCGCAAACTCTCCCGTGGAATTCGGTCTGAATCAACCACCCGCAGACTACCCACGCTTCAAGTGGAGTTTCGCCACCGACGGGCGCGGCGCCTTCTCCGACCGTCCCTTTCTTGATAAAGGCGGACAAGGAGATGGTTTCTTCACATTCAAAGGACATGCGCTGAATTTCAAATTTCATTTCTCTGATAATGCTGTCACAGCTTACAAAAATCAGGTTAACCATTTTGGGCGTCCGCACGAACTGCCGCCAGAAGATTTATTTACCACACCCACATGGACGACCTGGGCAAGATACAAAACCGCCATCAATCAAGAAGTCGTTTTGAAATTTGCAGATGAAATTATTCAAAACGGCTATCCCTACGGCGTAATGGAAATTGACGACCGCTGGCAGGTCTATTATGGCGACTTGGATTTTGACCCGCAGCGCTTCCCCGACCCCAAAGGGATGATCGCTGAATTGCACACAAAGGGGTTCAAGGTCACTACTTGGGTAATCCCATTTTTGGATGAACGATCGAATGCCTTTGCCGAAGGGACGAAAAATGGCTGGCTTGTGCGTCGCGCCGACGGTCTTCCGTACCTTGTGCCATGGTGGCAGGGACTTGGCGGCTTGCTGGATGTGACAAATCCGTCCGCGTTGGAATGGTTCTTTGGGCGGCTGGATCAGTTACAGGTCAAGACAGGATGCGACGGCTTCAAGTTCGATGCTGGCGAAGCGTGCTTTCTTCCCGATGATGCGGTCACATATCAAAAAATCCACCCCAATGAATATAGCAGTATGTATGTTGCCGCAGTGGCGAAGCATCACCGCTTAACAGAAGTGCGCTCAGGTTGGAAAAATCAAGCCGCGCCAATTTTCTTCCGTCAGTGGGATAAGACAACCTCATGGGGATTGGATAACGGCTTGCACTCGGTATTGACAGGTGCGCTGGCAATGAGCATGGCGGGCTACCCATTCATTTTGCCCGATATGGTGGGCGGCAACGAATATGACGAGAAAGCTGACTCCGACATGATGATCCGCTGGACACAGGTGAACGCATTGTTGCCTTCCATGCAATTTAGCCTGGCGCCGTGGGACTACGGCGCCGATGCAGCCGAACTTTGCCGCCGTTATGCAAACCTGCACAAAGAATTTGCACCGAAGATTTTAGAGATCGCACGTGCTTCTATTGAAAACGGTTTGCCGATCATCCGCCCGGTATTTTGGCTTGACCCATCAGATGAGTACGCATTAACCAGTGATGATGAATTTTTATTAGGCGATGAATTTCTGGTTGCGCCTGTGGTTATACCGAACGCAATGGAGCGCAATATTTATCTTCCCAAAGGAAAGTGGAAAAACTATTGGACGGGTGAAATGCTCACTGGAAATATTTTGATCGAAAAATACCCGACCCCGCTCGATATCTTGCCGATCTTTGAACAAGTCAAATGACGGAAAACCAACATGACAATCTACAAATTTCCACATAATTTCCTTTGGGGCGCGGCATCTGCTGCCTATCAAGTGGAAGGCGCATGGAACAAAGACGGCAAAGGCGAATCGATCTGGGATCGCTTTAGTCACACCCCCGGCAAGATCAACGATGGCAATACCGCCGACATCGCCTGCGACCATTATCATCGCTATGAAGAAGATATTGCACTCATGCGCCAGCTTGGGCTCAAAGCATATCGCTTCTCTACAGCATGGAGTCGTGTTCTACCGAACGGGCGTGGACGTATCAATCCCAAAGGGTTGGATTTTTATGATCGCCTGGTAGACCGGTTATGTGCCGCCAACATCGAGCCGCTCCTCACGCTCTACCACTGGGACCTTCCGCAAGCTCTTCAAGATGAAGGCGGCTGGGAGAATCGCAATACCGTCCACGCTTTCGCTGATTACACCGCGCTGATGGTCAAGCGCCTTGGCGACCGTGTCAACTACTGGACGACCTTCAACGAGCCAAGCGTCATCACGTTTATTGGTTTTCTCACTGGTGAGCACGCGCCCGGCTTCAAAGATCAACGCATGGCGTATCAGGTGGCACATCATCTTTTGGTGGCGCACGGACTGGGGATGCAAACCATCCGCGCCATCAAACCGGACGTGAACGCGGGCATCGTGCTTAATTTATGGATGGCAGAACCCGCCTCGAACTCCGCCGAAGATTTGGTTGCTGCTAATAAATTTTGGGACGAAAACGAAACCTTGTTCCTCGATCCGCTCTTCAAGGGATATTATCCTCCCGCCGTGTATGACATGCTTGGGGAGAACATGCCGAAGATCCAAGATGGTGATATGGCATTGATCTCACAAAAGATGGACTATGTGGGCGTGAATTATTACTCGCGCAATGTGCTCACTACAAAAGGGAGAGTAGAAAAGATCGCAGGTTCAGAATACACCGAAATGGGCTGGGAAGTCTGCGCACCGGCGTTGAGGCGCATGTTGGTCAAGATCAACAGCGAATACAACTTGCCGCCCATCATCATCACCGAGAACGGCGTGGCATTCAAAGATGAAGTCAGTGCTGATGGCAAAGTCCACGACCCGCGCCGCATTGACTACCTCAAACAGCATTTCATCCAAACCCGCCTTGCCATGCTCGACGGCGTGGATGTACGCGGCTACATGGTCTGGTCATTGATGGACAACTTCGAATGGGGGCATGGCTTCTCCAAACGCTTTGGTCTTACCTACACAGATTACACAACGCAGAAGCGGATCGTCAAAGATTCAGGCGAGTGGTATGCTGAAATTATTCAAAAAAACGAGATATCTGACTGACAGCCTGTGCCTTGATTCGCTGTGTACCTGTATAAACATTGAATCGAGCTCCCCGTAGAAAGCCAATTAAGGTGACACCAAACTTTTCAGCCACTTGCACTGCTAAACTACTTGGCGCTGATACTGCGCAAAAAACCGGAACACCTGCTACAAAAGCTTTTTGCAGCAACTCATAGCTCGCTCGTCCGCTCACCATTAATACCTTATCATGGAAAGGCAATTGGTTATTCAACAAACCCCACCCGATAAGCTTATCTAATGCGTTATGGCGACCCACATCTTCCCGGACCGCCAGCAGATTTCCATCAAGGTCGAAGATGGCAGCGGCATGAAGTCCGCCGGTGCTCTCGAAGAGATCTTGGGATTGTCGAAGCTTGTCAGGCAGGGATGTGATCAGTGAAACGTCTACGATTGGTCCTGCGGGGATGACGGGTAGATTTCTTTCACTTAGGTCATCAAGCATGGCGCTGCCGCAAACGCCGCAGGCGCTGTTGGTGAAGAAATGCCGTTCGAGTTGTTTCAGCTCGGGCATGGAATCAGCTTTCAGCTGAATCCGAAGCGAGTTGTATTCCTGTTGGTTGCCGTCTACGCAGTAGGTCATGCCTGAAATTTCATCGCGGCGTTGTAATATCCCTTCGTTGTAGAGAAAGCCCGCGGCGAGTTCATAGTCGTTGCCGGGGGTGCGCATGGTGATGGCGACCGTCTGCTGTTTGTCTCCGGCACGCAAAAGGATCTCCATCGGCTCTTCGGTGGCGAGGATATCTTTGCGGCGTTGGGGCTTGCCGTTTTCATACGTCCAGATCATTTGTTTTTTCTTATTAAAGCGGGTCATGCGTACCTTCTTTGCGAATAAAACGAACGGAGACCGGCAAAATTCCCGGTCTCCGTTTTGACTTTTTGGGCATTGTATTTCTTACAGCGGTTCCACTCGAACCACGGTCACTTTCATTTCTGCGGTGTGCGTGGTGGGGTCGTACCCGGAACCTGTGAGAATGTTGACCGGTGTCTCTGCATAACTGAAGCTGGCGAAGACGGTGCCACGTGGGGAGCGTGGCGTGGATTTGACTTTGATCTTGATCTCACCGCGTCGGCTCGTGACCTTTGCCCAGCCGCCATCCGTCAGCCCCCACTTCTGGACGTTGTCTGGATGCACTTCCAAATATTCTTCTGGCGCAAGGTAATCGATACCCGAAGAGCGACCGGTTTGGGTGCGAGTGTGATAGTTTTGCAAGCGGCGACCTGTGGTGAGCCAGACCGGGAATTCATCATCTATAACTTCAGCGGGGTCACGATAGCCGATGGCACGCAGAACAGCACGACCATTGGTGAAACCGTCTTCGTGCAGGCGCGGCGTACCGGGGTGACCTTTATACGGAATGGGCCACTGGTATTGACCACCATCGATCAAGTCCCAGTCTACACCCGCATAGATGGGAACAAGGCTGCAAATTTCGTTGAAGACTTCAGCCGGTGAATCATATTCAAAGCCTTGAATGCCCATGCTGTTGGCAAGCGCGCTCAGAATCCACCAATCGGGTTTGGCTTCTCCGGGCGGAGTGACCGCTGCACGCACACGTTGGATGCGGCGTTCGGTGCTGGTAAAGGTTCCGTCCGTTTCGCCCCAAGCGGTGGCAGGCAAAACCACATCTGCCATGGCTGCTGTTTCCGTCAGGAAGATGTCGATCACACAAAGGAAGTCTAACTTTCCGAAAGCATGCTCAGTATGAGCACGGTCGGGGTCAGAAACCACTGAGTTCTCACCATCGATCAACATGGCGTGGATGCCTTCACCGCATAATTCCAGCGCGGTCACTTTGGTAATGCCCTTCTCGGCATCCATTTCACGACCATATGCCTTCTCGAATTTTTCGCGGTTCTCAGGCTTGAGCACGGATTGATACCCGGGGTAATCACTTGGAGCGGTTCCCGCATCACCCGCACCCTGAATGTTGTTCTGCCCACGCAGCGGATTGATGCCGCAGCCTTCGCGTCCCAAATGACCCGTCATCAGCGCGAGATTGCTCAAGCTTTGGACGTTGTCCACGCCGCAGATGTGTTCGGTGATGCCCAGCGTGTAATAGATGGAGGCTTTGTCTGCACTCGCATACATGATGGCGGCTTTTTCAATATCCTTGGCGGGTACGCCAGTGATCTCAGAAGCCCATTCGGGTGTGAACTGTTTGACGTGGGCAATATATTCTTCGATGCCGTTGGTGCGTTCTTCGATGAATTTATGATCCAGCAGATTCTCGCGGACGATGACATGCGCCATGCCGAGCAATAACGCCACATCGGTACCGACGCGCAGAGGTAGATAGAGATCGGACATCTCTGCCAGTTTGATGTAACGCGGGTCTGCGACGATGAGCTTGGAACCGCGTGCCAGTGCTTTCTTCATACGGGTTGCCGCCACAGGGTGGCATTCCGTCATGTTTGTGCCAATGCAGAAATAGACATCTGCCTTTTCCAGGTCAGACAAGGGATTCGACATGGCACCGCGACCGATGGTTGCCGCCAGACCGGCGACAGTGGGTGCGTGTCAGGCACGGCTGCAATTGTCTATGTTGTGGGTTCCGAACCCGGCGCGGATGAATTTCTGCATCAGGTAATCGGCTTCGGTGGGAGTGCGTCCGCTGGAGACGCCGTAAATGGCGTGACGTCCATACTTCTGCTCCACCTTGCGGAAACCGTCGGCTGCCACTTGCAGAGCTTCTTCCCAAGTAGTCTCATGCAGTTTGCCATCTTCGCGGCGGACGAGCGGTTTCTTCAACCGGTCCGGGTGATGGACGTAGTCATATGCAAACTGTCCCTTCACGCACAGCGCGCCCAAATTGGCAGGACCATCCATGGCAGGCTGAACGCCGATGATGTGATCATCCTTGCTGAGAATATCCACCGAGCAACCCACGCCGCAGTATCCGCAGACAGTGCGAGTCTTTGTGACGCCCGAGTTGATGAGAGGCAATTCACGTAATTCTTGTAGTAGCGCCATATCTTTACTCCTTCTTGCTTTGAAACAATAAACGAACTTTTGCAAAGGACTCCGAAAGTTTTACTTTCGGAGCTTTCCTGAAGTAGAACTTCAGGATTCTGCATCACTTATGCATGTCGTAAGGCTTTTTTATCTGCCAACGCGCCCGTCGGACAAGTCTGCACGCATTGACCGCAGAAGGTGCAAGCCGAAGAACGCAGTTCCAAATTGAACTCGGTGGTAATCTGCGTATGGAAACCGCGGTTCATCACACTGATGGCGTAGTCGCCTTCCTGCTCGGCGCAGACGCGCACACAACGATAGCAGGAAATGCACAGATCATAATCGCGCAAGATGAACGGATTCTTATCATCGAGCCTGCTGTGACCTGATTGCGCTCCCTTGAAGCGACCCGTCTTCGCGCCGTACTTTTCCACCAAAATGGAAAGTTCCTGCGAAGCAACGCCGCGCAACGGAGAGACTTCCAACTCACGGTTTTCCGAAACGACCATCTCCAGCAAAGTCTTGCGGTGCTTTTCCAAAACTTCGGTGACGGTGTTCACTTCCATGCCAGCCGTTGCCGCCGTCGTACAAGAGGCGACAGGGTTCTTGATGCCTTTCACTTCCACGGCGCACATACGGCACGAGCCGAAGGGTTTCAGGCGCGGGTCAAAGCATAAGGTTGGGATGAAGACATCATTGCGCTGGGCGATATCAAAAATGGTTTCGCCTTGCGTGAAGGGCACGTCCTTGCCGTCTAACTTCATGGTGAGTTCGTTATCAGCCATGGCTCACCTCTTTTCCACGAATTCCTGCACACGGGCAGGGAATTGCTTGATCAGGCTTTCGATCACCAAGGGTGCCGCCATGCCCAAGCCGCAAGCGCTGAAGGATTTCATCGCCGCGTTCATATCATTGACTTCTTCCAACCAGACTTGCAACTGCATCGGACCTTCGCCCGATAATCGTTCAGTAAGTCGTTGCGTTCCAAGACGGCAGGGGAAACATTTGCCGCAGGATTCATGCGCGAAGAATTCCATCGCATTATGAGTCACTGCGATCATATCGCGGCTGTCATCGAGCACGATCATGCCTGCCGCGCCGAGCATCGAGCCTTTGCTGCGGATGCTGGGTTCGTCAATCGTTGCAGTTTCAAGATCTTCACCCGCTAGAAAACCGCCGGAAAGTCCCGCCATGGTCACGGCTTGGAATGTGCGCCCAGGCTTGGGTCCGCCCGCCCAATCGTACAGCAGAGTCTTCAACGGCAAACCGAACGGCACTTCATAGTTTCCGGGGCGTTGAACATCTCCTGAAAGAGAAACAACTTTGGTACCGGCGTGACCGTTCAATCCCAACTTGGTGTACCACTCTGGCTCATGTCGCATGATCTGAGCCGCCGCTGCCAGCGTTTCCACATTGTTCACCGCCGTCGGAAGATTCTCAAATCCGTGTGTCACAGGGAAAGGCGGACGATTGCGCGGGAAGGGATGCTTGCCTTCAAGGCTATTGAGCAGCGAGCCTTCTTCACCGCAGATGTACGCACCGCCACCGCGCCGCACATACAATTCAAAATTAAAGTTCGAGCCTAAAATATTCTTGCCAAGCAAATTCGCGGCATACGCATCCGCGATGGCTTTTTCCAACAAGAGATTCGTTTCGGGATATTCATAACGCAAATAAATAATTCCGCGTGCCGCGCCCGTAGCATACCCAGCGAGGGTCATGCCTTCGATCACCGCAAACGGGTCATAATCCATGATCGCGCGGTCTTTGAAACAACCCGGCTCGCCTTCATCCGCATTACAAACAATCGACTTCGGTTCACCCGGCGCATCTGCCACGGCTTGCCACTTCACACCGGTTGGGAACGCCGCCCCGCCGCGCCCTGCCAACTTACTGGCTTTGATGTGTTCGATCACATCCTTGGGCGTCATTTCTTTGACGGCGCGCGTCAGACCTTCATAACCACCTGTTCGGCGGTACCCGGGCAGGGTGCCACGCTCGGGCTCTCTGATCTGCGCAAAGACGCACTCTTCGATCTTGCCAGGGTTCACCGGCGGCAGCGGCGTGGACTTGCGCGTCAGCTTGCCCTGCGCATCGCCCACCCATTGCTCATTGCCGATCAAGACCGGAACCGGTTCATCACATCGCCCCGCGCACGGCATAGACGTGGCGCCTTGTTCTGCCAACGCAGAAAGACATTCCTGCCCGCCATTTAAACGACAAACGGGTCCCGTACAAACGCGTGGTTTGTTGAACCCGTTCTCTTGCTGGCTGAAGTGATGATAGAAAGTAACTGTGCCGAATAAGTCGGCAAGGGGAACCCCCATGCTCTTGGAAACAGCACGCAAGGCAGTCTCTGAGATGTATCCATCTCGTTCGTGGAAAGCGTGTAAGATTTTCAGGAGAGGGGCTGGGCTGTCTTGCAATTGCTCAATGAGCAACAGATCGATGGTTTCTTGATCGATGACTTGTTCCATGAAAGGATTCTACATTAGATTCAACCCTTTTACAAGAAAGGCATTCTAGACAAATTGCCTTGGTTGCCCACAGAATTGCGAACTTCAGATTCCCCCAAGTCGATCAGCAATAAACAAGCCGAAGCCCAAATCTGGGAGAAGATAAGCGAATTTATTACCAACCCAGCTTACCTTCTGGGAGAAGCGGAGGCTAAAGTATCTGGTTGCAGAAAGACTGCGAACAAATGCAGCGGAGGGGATACATATAAAGTTTTGCTCAGACTTTATGACCCACGCAAGTTCACCACGCAAATAAACCGATTCAGAAAATAACAACAAGGCGACTCGATTTTAAGTCACCTTGTTGTTTTAAGAATACACTCCCCAGCATTGAGAAGCAAGGGAGTGGCATGATCATTTATAAGGTTGAAATCGAATACCCGTAAACAAGTATTCCGCAATATAGAGAAGTGGATTCTTGTTTTGAAGCTTCAACCCATATCTGGGGGGTCAGACTGTGGTATGTAGTGAAGTAGGACGGAACTTATACCCGTATACCAGATTTGTACCCCGCTGGACAGATCCGATTGCGGTTGCAAAGTTAACTCCTGTTTACTGAAATAATTATTCACACAGCCAAGACAACATCTTTTGAATGCTCCCTGTTGCCATGGCGATGCTTGAATCTGCGGCACCATAATATATGCGGATCGTATCTCCGTCTAATGCAATCGTATACCCGCATGGGAAAACAACCTTGTCAACGTCACCGTGAAGTTCATAGGGTTCTTCAGGACCAAAAAACCATTCATCACTGCGTCTCAAACAAAGTTCTGGTTCGTTCAAATCAAACAAAGCAAGACCCAACCTGTAAATCGAACCTGATGCATTCTGCTTGACGCCATGATAGATCATCAGCCAACCTTGGGATGTCTTAATTAACGGCGGAGAAAGACCGATCTTGTTTGCATCCCACCAGCCGCCGAGCCGCGCTTCCAGCATTTTTTTGTGTCCACCCCAGTTTTGCAGATCTAGAGAGTACGATATCCAGATATGCGCACTGGTTGGCCCAACCGGACGATGAATCAAAGCCCAATGATCATTGATCCTGTATGGTAAAAGAGCCGCATCCTTATCTTCAGGCTGCATGATCACACCAAGGCGCTCAAAAGAGTGAAAATCTTTTGTAAGTGCCAAAGCCACACCGGGTCCGCCGCTTGCATATGCCGTATAGGTGATGGCATATTGTTCCAACTCAGGCAAGTAGGTGATGCGGGGATCTTCAACCCCCCACAACTCATCTGGGTAATGGTCGGGGTCTGCCATGAAGGTGGGTTTGGAATCGATTTGCCAGTTGTCAATGCCATTCGCGGAGCGTGCAGCACATAAATGCGAATGACCGCGCCGATCTTCGACCCGACATAGCAACAGAGTGGTTCCATCAGCCAGTAACGTGGCGCCGGGGTTGAATACGCTATTGGCCTGATATGGCCAGTTTGCGGCTGTCAGGATTGGGTTGAGTTTGTAGCGCTGAAAGAGTCGTGAGTTTTGATAAGTCAATGCGGGTTTCCTCTTTGGAAGTGATAATGCTTTCTGCAAGTTGTAACTCTAATAGGGATTGCAGAAAGGCAAGTGTGGATTCTGCTCCTTGATTTTCATTTGGGCGGTCAGGGTGCAAGCCGTCACGACAGCCTCCCGTTGTTGGGTCGTAGACTGGGAGATGCAGGTCATTCCTTCCAAGGAACCATTCGAAGACCCGCCGGGCTTCCGTATGCCATTTTTTCTCCTTGGTCATTCGATAGGCTTCGAGGCAGGCAGAGACCATTGCTTGTGCCTCCACTGGCTGTTGATCGAAGCACGCACGTTCGCTGCCTCGGGGATAAAATCCATTTGAGCCAATGGGGACGAAATGCTTTCCCTCTGTATCTGAATGCTGTAATTCGGACAACCAAGTGAGCGACTCCAAGCCCGCAGCTATCATTTCAGGATCGGAAATAGACTCACCACATAGCAGCATTGCATGGGATAAAGCTGCATTGCAGTATGTCAACTTATCTTCAAACCAATTCCAGCCTTCGGTTTTATTATCCTCATAAAGAGACAATAATCTACGCGCCAATTCTTCCTGTACCTGACTCACGCGGCGGTCTCCTGCGAATAATGGTAAATATTCATGGATGCCGATCAATGCGAACGCCCAGGCGCGTGGACTGGTCATATCAAGAATGGAAAGCAGGGACTGCTGGAACATACGCCCTGCCATATTGTGCAGGGTGGGTGTTCTTGAATGCCCCAGTACAACACCTAATGCCCATAACGCACGTCCATGGCTGTCGTCCGACCCGCTTTCTTCAAGCCAATTCCGTTGATAATCCATGAAGTTTCGGAAGCGTTTCGTTTTTTCATTGAAGGCATGCCAAGTAAAGGCAAAATAGCGGGTTGCAAGTTCGGTGGCTTCCTTGTTTCCCAATTCTTCCAGAAGCACGCTGACCATTAAGGCGCGGGCATTATCATCAGTCGTATATCCTTCACGATAGTTGGGGATCGTGAAAATGGCGTGTTGGAATATGCCGGTATCATCTGTGAGATGACGCAAGTGATCCAGTTTTAGAGGAGGCAATTCACCTGTACGTTTGTCCAATGCCTTGACGGCGAAATCTGCCTTGGCGAAATATCTTCGTTCAGCGCGGGCACGCTCAAAGGTCTTCATATAGCGGCGGGCAACCTGAGGCCAGATCATATCGCGACCAAAAAGATAAGCACGTTTTCGCATGGCATGACGTTTTGATTCATAATCCAAAAGATCGATTACCTGGTCAGCCAGAGCTTGCGGGTCACTAAATGGGACTAAAGCGCCGCGATCATCTGCCAGCAATTCTTCTGCATACCAATAGGGAGTAGAGATGACCGCTTTCCCCGCGCCGACTGTATACGCGAGTGTGCCGGATGTGATCTGTGCTACATCCAGATACGGGGTAATGTATATGTCCGAAGCACTGATAAACTGGACCAATTCTTCCAAACTGACGAAGCGATTGTAAAAGATCACGTTCGCTTCGACGCCTTTCTCGCGTGCCAGCCATTGTAGATAAAGGCGATAGGTCTCGCCTTCATTCTGGATCACGTGTGGGTGGGTTGCTCCAACGATGATATATACGACATTTGGATGCTTTTCCAAAATAGCGGGCAACGCTGTGATAACATTCTCGATGCCTTTATTTGCTGAAAGCAGTCCAAAGCTAAGCAGAACGCTTTTTCCCTCAACCCCAAAAAGATCTTTATGGAAACTTGGATCTACAAACGGGACATCAGGGATGCCATGTGGGATCAGATCGATTTTTTCCGGAGAGACGTGATACACCTCTTGCAGGAAGTCAACGCCGCGTTCGCTCATGACCACAACACGATCTGACAATGAAATGACCTCTTCCAATACCCGACGCTGATCCGGGTTCGGTTCGCGCAGGATCGTATGCAAGGTTGTGACCACGGGCATACGTAATTCGCGCAGAAGCATCAAAATAAAACCGCCTTCCTTGCCGCCATAAATCCCATATTCATGCTGTAAAGAAACCATATCCACATTATTGATGTTGAGGAAATCTGCGGCACGGCGATAGGATTCGATATCCTTCTCAGTCAGCTCGAAGCGAACACGGGACGGATATTCATAGCCCGCCTTTGTATCATTGACAGGCAGGGCAATACAGGCGGTGTCTTTGTATTCATCCGCGATTGATTCGCATAAATCGGTGGTGAAGGTTGCAATGCCGCATTGACGTGGCTGGTAATTACCGATAAAAGCGATGCGCTTGATGGTCGAATGGGTAGATCTTTCCATAGATACTTCTCCTTTAAAAAAACGTTCTTGTATCAGCTACCCAGCTGTGATTTATCCATGCTGACAGTCTGTTCTTCAAGCAGGCTTTTGAGTAGTTTTAGATTTTCCATGAGCTGTTTTTTCATCTTTTTCTCCAGAATGTGCTCATCCATCTGAGAGGATTTACCGACGTGGGCTTGTGTTGATATATTGACTTTTGTGCCGCCATTGGCGATTTCAAAGCTGTAGGATGTGCAAAAATGAAGATCCCCGGAGAGTGACTTAAATCCATATACCTTGTTCTGTTCGTATTCGATCACTTCGAAGGTACTCTGGGTTCGCCGTCCCATCATGTGTCCCACACTTCGAAAAAAAGTTCCGATGATATTTGTATGCTCAGAAAGTCTGGAGGAAGCTAAGGTACCATACTGCCATTGAAAGTCGTTTTCAGGTGTACTTATAAAATCAAAGACCTGATTTACAGGCATGTCGACTACCATATTAATATTTAGGTCGATCATTTAACTCTTTTCTATCATTTTTCACTTTCGCCATTTGTGAACTGGGTTTTTAAACCCGCGTTGTGCTCTGGGTTTGGATAGTTGTACTGCTATTTGATTTTCGAATAATGAATAATCGTTGAATATGTTTACAGCCTTATCAGCTTCGCTTTGTGCGCTCATAGTAACAAAGGCAAAGCCCTTGGACTCACCGTTCTTTCTATCCATGCCTAATATCACTTCGGTGACCTTCCCGCCTGCGAGAACAAAAGTCGCAAATCACCATGGGTTGTTAATTTGGAGAGGTTCCCCACATATACCCCGATTTCCATCATTTAAACCACTTTCTCTGCCTTCACGACAACCCCGACTCGACTTTAAGTTGACCAAGAATAGCGGTCAGACCAGCACCGTCTGTTGGCTCTACTGCCCATAAGGTAATCTTGTCATTCTTTATGGTTATCCTTGTTTTCGCTAGTTTGGCGGAAACAGATTTGTTTGTAGCAGGGGTGATGCCCATATTTATGTTCATTAAGTTGAGTGCCCCTGTATGAGTCCCGCTCAGTTGTGTGGTGGATCTCACAACATCGCCATCCGTGCCGATCATTTTGAAGTGATAGTTTAGATCTGGGAATGCGGCTTTTAGGTTGATGCTCATTTCAAGCCAGGCTTCTTTGTCGATTGGTTCAGGGACCGAACCGCTAAAACGAAAATCATCAGCCAACATGGATTTTGCAAGGTTGAATTCACCCTGCTGGACCGAATCCATGAAGGCTTGTACAGTTTCTCTTTTATTCATAATATATTCCTTTACTACGGTCGTGCCATTTCCGAATAAGCGGGCTTGGATTAATGGATGTTCCCTATGGAGCAACCTCCATTTCCCCCAATTTGATAAACGTTTTGTTCACGCAACGCCTTTACTAGTGTAGCACACTATTGGCTCAAAATAGGCAGCAATAAAAGCGATAGCCTTGCTATAGGCAGGATTAAGTGTAAACACTTACCAAAAACCAAGGAAAAACCACTTGTTTATTGCAGTAGAATAAATATCAATATTAATTGAACAATTTGTTTGACGAGATTCACGGTTTGTGGCAAAAGGTACCCAGTGTGAAAAAAAACTTAGACCAGGCGCAACCTTCATCGGAGGACTGGCAATATCATGACATTTTCGACTCTGTCCATGATGGGATAATTGTTAGCGATTTCGATACAGGACTTGTGGTGGAGGCAAACCTCGCTGCATGTAAAATGCACGGTTATGCCCACGAAGCATTCATTGGGTTGCCGCTAATACAAATCATTCATCCCGATAGTCAACTTGAATTTAATGAATTTGTACGAGCGTTTCACTCAGGCGGTGCATTCGATATTCGTACCCTGCATGTGCGGCGGGATGGCACGACTTTTCATGCCGAATGGCGCGTCACCCAGTTCGAATATCAAAATCGCCCGTGCCTGTTAGGGATCGTCCGTGATGTCAGTAAACAAATGCAGGCAGAACAAGGTCTTAGTCAGCGGGCAGAGACCCGTTTGCATGAGCAAGCCACACTGTTGGAAATCTCACATACGCTGGCTTCCACACTTGAACTCCAGCCGGGGTTAATTCTTGACCAATTGCGTGAGATCATTGAATATGACCAAGCCGGGTTGTTCTCTCTCGAAAATTCAACCTTTATCACCCTGGCAATGCGTGGAGCAAATCCATTGGAACAATCCACGCCGATTCGTATTCGATTCAACGACCCTGAAACCCTGAGGACATTTTTCAATGAACATCGCCCCACCCGTATCGCGAACGTATGGAGTGATGAACCCCAGGCGCGATTTTTGCGTTCGCTTTTGGAAGATGGCGCGTTTGTATTGCTTGAAGGCATGAACTCATGGATGTGGGTTCCCCTGGCAGTGAAGAGCCGCGTGATCGGCGGCATGGGTGTGGCGCATAAGAAGCCGGACTTTTTCACGCCTCATCACGCAGACCTGGCTCTTAGTGTCGCCAACCAGGCTGCCATCACAATGATCAATGCAGAACTCTATGGACATGCGCAGGAATTAGCGGTTCTGGAAGAACGCCAGCGGCTGGCGCGTGATCTGCATGACGCGGTTAATCAATCTCTGTTCTCGGCAGGGTTAATCGCTGAAGTCCTCCCGCGTTTATGGGATCGCGATCCGGAGGAGGCGCGGGGCTCCCTCGAAGACTTGCGTAGATTAACCCGCGGCGCCATGGCTGAAATGCGCGCCTTGTTGGCTGAACTGCGCCCTTCCACATTGACGGATGCCGAGTTGGGCGATCTATTGCGTTTGTTGGGCAATTCCTTCACAGGGCGTACGGATATCCCCGTTAAGATAATGGTGGAAGGTCAGGGCATGTTACCGGCTGAGGTTCAAGTGGCAATTTACCGCGTAGGTCAGGAGGCATTGAACAATGTCACGAAACACGCTGAAGCTCGCAGTGTAGAGATCGTCCTGAAGCAGGATAAGAGTTCCATCGAATTAATCATTCGCGACGACGGCAAGGGGTTTGCCTCTGAACAAATTGCATCGGGTCATTATGGTTTGAGTATGATGCGTGAACGCGCTGAAGCAGTAGGCGCACAGTTATCGATCACAAGCCAGCCGGGGAAGGGGACTGAACTGACAATCCGCTGGCGTGAATTGGAGAAAAAGGAGGTCTCATGACGACCGATTCTGTTCGCGTTATGCTTGTAGATGATCACACCATGGTTCGCAAAGGGTTGGCGACCTTCCTGAAAATTTTTGATGATCTACTACTGGTGGGTGAGGCGGAAGATGGAGCTATTGCCATTAAGTTATGTGGTGAGATCAAGCCGGATGTAGTGCTCATGGATATGGTACTGCCGGACATGGATGGGGCGGAGATCACGCATATGATTCGCCAACAGTTCCCACACGTACAAGTCATAATCCTTACGAGTTTCAAAGAGGGTGAATTGATCAAAAAGGCGTTGGAGGCTGGGGCGATCGGATATCTGCTTAAGGATGTCTCTGCGGATGAGCTTGCCCGAGCCATTCGCTCTGCCCGCGCCGGGCGCGCCACCCTCTCTCCCGAAGCTGCCCAGTCTCTCGTAGAGACTACGAATCTGCCGCCTGCTCCCGGTTTGGACTTGACCGAACGTGAACGCGAGGTGCTGGCATTGATGGTGGATGGTCTGAGCAATGCACAGATCGCAGTCCGCCTGGGTGTCAGTGCATCCACCATCAAATCACATGTAAGTAATATTTTGTCCAAGCTGGGTGTTGCCAGCCGCACAGAAGCGGTGACGTTGGCGTTACGAAATCATATCGTCACTTAATGGGTTCTGTGAAAAGGAAGGTATAAAAGTACTCGCCGCCAGGATGAGGGGGGCATCCTAACGGCGAGCAAATTTATAGTATCAGATAATCCGTTATTGTTCCTCCCCCAAGTGGAGGAGACTTATATTCCCCAACCGATGGATGCGGCTGGGGAATTAATTTTATAAAATTAATCAGCGGGGTTTATGTCCTTAAATGTAACCTATGTAATGATCCTCATAAAAGATTTAAGAAGGCGGCGCGATGAATCATGATGAAAAAATAAAAACCTCGGAACTGCGTTACCGCCGCCTCTTTGAAGCAGCACAGGACGGGATATTAATTCTGGATTCTAAAACAGGCATGATCGAAGATGTCAACCCGTATTTGATCAAAATGCTGGGATATTCACGCGAAGAATTTGTGAAAAAGAAGCTATGGGAAATGGGCGCATTCAAAGATGTTGAAGCCAGTAAGAAGGCATTCGAGACTTTGCAGGAGAATGAGTTCATTCGCTATGACGACCTGCCACTTAAGGCGAAAGACGGAAAACTGGTTGAAGTGGAATTTGTCAGCAATGTTTATCTGGTGAATGAGGAGAAGGTCATCCAGTGCAACATTCGCGATATTACCGAGCGAAAAAAAGCCCAGGCGGATCTGCTGAAGAGTCAAGCGCTTCTGCGCGAGCAATCCACACGCGACTATCTGACAGGGTTGTTCAACCGCCGTTATTTGGAAGAGACCCTGGAACGCGAACTCCTGCGGTCTGCACGCAAGAGACTACCCCTGGGACTGATCATGCTGGATGTGGATGATTTCAAACGCTTCAATGACATTCATGGGCATGTTGTGGGGGATACCATCCTGCGTGGGGTGGGCAGTCTGTTACTCAGCCATGTACGTAGAGAAGATGTTCCCTGCCGGTATGGCGGTGACGAATTTATTATTATCCTGCCGGATGCTCCTCAAGCGGTCATCCATGAGCGTGCACGGCTTCTTTGTGAAAAAGCCAAACAATTCGATTATCGGTTTGAAGGACAAACTCTTAATAACGTCACCCTTTCACTTGGTATTGCCACTTTTCCAAAACATGGCGTCACAGGTGATGAGTTGCTGCGATCTGCTGATTCTGCGCTTTATCGTGCCAAACATGCAGGACGTGATCAGATCGTTGTAGCAAGTTGAATGTATCGTACGGGAATCTGAAGTCTCCCCCAAGTGACGGAGAGAAACCCTCCCCAGCCGGTGGATGCGGCTGGGAAGCGTCCAATCTATAATTAACTTATCTTACGCAGTGTCGTTCTGAGCGAAGTGAAGAACCGCAACGATTGTCTAAAGATCCTTCACTATCGCTCAGGGAATCACGGTTGGCGGCGTGTAAGGTCACTACTTAATAAAGAGCAAAAGGGAAAGCCGTCTATTATCTTGCAAGCCCCAAAAGGAGTCCTGCCATGTCAGTTGCAAAAGTAAGTGAGATCATTGCGTCTTCGCCAAAGAGTTTTGAGGATGCGATCAAAGAAGGAGTTGCGCGGGCCAGTAAAACGCTGAAGAATGTCAAATCTGCGTGGGTGGAGAATCAGCAGGTTAATCTGGACGATAAAGGACAAATTTCTGAGTACCGCGTCCAGTTGAAGATCACATTCATCCTCGAAGATTGATCAAATGGAATCCATCCTGTTCAGGAGAAGAAAATGATCAACTTTATTGTGTGGATTATTGTTGGGGCTGTGATCGGCTGGGTCGCCAGCGTCATTATGAAGACCAACAGCCGGCAAGGGTTGATCGCCGATATTGTCGTTGGCATCGTCGGCGCATTTCTGGCAGGCATCTTCCTGAGCCCGCTTTTCAACATCGGCACGATCAATGAAGGCGATTTTAGCATCCCGGCTTTGTTGGTGTCGCTGGGGGGCGCAATTATTTTATTGGCAATCTCCAAACTGTTTCGCAATGTTGCCGGGTTCCTTGTGGTTCTGGTCATCCTGTTGTTGGCCTTTATCTATTTCAATTGCTGGACGATGGATACGACTTCTGTATTTTGTACCAGCATTCGAACACTGCCTTTCCTTCAATAATTTTAGATACAAAAGTTACGTACTGGAGGTGTGTGATGAAAGGGTTTATTCAAAACATCGAGGATGTTGTCAATAAAAATGTGGAGTTTCGTAGAGTACTTTACACGGCGCGGAACATACAACTTGTTGTCATGTCCTTAAGCCCCAAAGAAGAGATCGGTATGGAATTGCACGAACTGGATCAATTCTTTCGCGTGGAGGAAGGGACCGGGGAGGCACTTCTCGAAGGTGTTCGCACAGAGATCAGCGCAGGCTTCGTTGTGCTCGTTCCTGCTGGTACAAAACACAACATCATCAATACCGGCAAAATTCCTTTAAAACTCTATACGCTCTATGCTCCTCCAGATCATCGGGACGGGGTTGTCCATCATACCCGCGCCGAAGCCGAAAAGGATGATGAACATTTTGACGGGAAAACGACGGAATCATAAACCGGACCAAAATGACTGTCTCCCCCATGTGGCGGAGATACAAACTCCCCAGCTGATGGATGTCGCTGGGGAGTTTGTATCATACGATAGAGGTATGACCCGCGTATATATCGCCGATGCAAAAACTGAAGAACGTTCCGCCCTGCGTCTCGTGTTGCAAGACCTGAGAATGGATATAGCAGGCGAAGCCTCTGATTGGGCCACTACGCTCATGTTAATGCCTGTCAGCCGTACGGATATATTGTTGGTCGATTGGGACCTGTTGCCAAACTCGCCAACTTCGGCGCTTGATACGCTCCGAAAAGCTTGCCCAGCCGCAATAATCATTATTCTCATCAGCCATCTGGACGCCCGTCAGCAAGCCGCACTTTCCGCTGGCGCTGATGCATTTATTAGTAAAGGCGAATCTCCTGATCGGGTGGCGGAACGCCTGCGCTCTGTTGCCGCAGGCATTCGTAAACGCTGACGCCAATGGTTGATTGAGGGTCTTGAAATCCGGCACATCAACGCTGCCTCGAGTGCCGGCGTACATTGAGACAGCGATTTCAAATGATTTGGAGGATCAAAATATGAACAAGGATATTTTTGAAGGTAAATGGAAACAAATGAGGGGTGAGGCGAAGGTCTGGTGGGGCAAACTCACCGACGACGACCTGGATCGTGCCGCTGGCAAGTTTGAAGTTCTGGCAGGCATCCTTCAGGAAAAGTATGGTTATACCCGTGAAGCCGCAGCTGCCGAGATCGAAACGCGCGTGACGGCGTATGAATCCAGCCTGAAGAACAAGACCCAGCCCACCACTGTCAAATAGTGGGAACACTACCACTTCTTAATTTGATACGAGATGGGAAGTCATGTGTACCAAAGGAGAAGAACATGAACATCATTATTTATTTGATCGCCGGTGCGATCGTCGGCTATATTGCCAGCAGGATCATGCATACCAATTCGCAACAAGGACTTCTACTCGATATTGTCGTTGGAGTTGTGGGTGCATTCCTGGCTGGGTACTTCATCAGTCCTCTGCTGGGGATCGGCACGATCAACGATGCGATTACCATTCCGACCATGCTGGTAACCCTTGTGGGCTCCGTGGTGTTGTTGTGGATCGTCAAAATGATTCGCCGCTAACAACAAAGCAGGAAAGACCCGTTGAGCGAAGGGTGTTACGAATCCCTGCTCACTGATTGTTCGTCGTCGTAAATTTAATGGTGTTAGCGACAATGAAGCTCAATTAGAGAAACAATTTCTCCGTTGGAAAGAAGATCAATATGTCAAACGAAAATAGAATGTCGGAGACCAGAACGTCACAAAGTGAACCTGGACGCGAACAGCGTATCTTTAGCTTCAAGGCGACGCAATTTATCTGGCTGGCTTTTGGAGCTCTTGAAGCTTTGTTCGCACTCCGCATCGGACTTAAGTTGATCGGCGCCAACCCTCAGAGCCCCATTGTCGCCCTGATCTATGGGTTTACCTACCTGTTCCTGTTCCCATTTGAAGGGATGGTCGTCTCCCCAACGATGGGTAAGATGATCCTTGAGCTTTCATCTTTGTTCGCCATGATGGTTTACGGATTGATCGCATGGGGCATTGAGAGAGTGGTCTGGTTGATCTTTTATCATCCACGTGCTGCTATGGTGGGCGTTACTGAAACCACAACCAGTGAGCATCACACCGCCCCATAACATAGGAGGCGATGATGGAAAATTCCTTCCGATCACATGAGCAACAAAAGGATGACACGGAACAGCCCAGGAGTTTTTTCTCAATTCTACATTGGCTGGTAAGCCTTATTCGATTGACGGAGAAAGAACGAAACGACGCCGGCATTTATATTCGAGGTCGAGAATCGGACGATTGTAGTTCGTATATCGCGACTGACAGTTACGATGAATCCATTGAGCAAGGAGAAATAATATGAACATGGAAAAAATGAAATGGATCTTACTTGCCGTCTTTTTGATCATCTTCGGCTTAAGTCTTCTTGGGGTGGGGCTTGGCGGAATCTTGAACATCATCGCCGGAATTTGCGCGTTGATTGCCGGTATCTTGTTCCTAATTAATCGTTGATATCCATGACGTTCGAGGGCATGATTTCCTGAAAAGATCATGCCCTTTTACGAATGCTTCCTTGATTGTTCAATGGCAGGTTTCCATGCTAAAGGTTGTGATCGTGGCGGCGGTCATTCTGTGGCTGCAAGGTTTCTTTGGTCATTTTGATTTTCCGGGACCCCGTCACATAAGCAGCTTAATCGACTTATTGAGCATAGCTATTGTTCTCTTGATCATCGTTGGGTTTTTATCGTAGGGTACGTGTTCGGGACCAATGATAGGACTATGCTTCCCATAAATTTTAAAGAAGGAATTCCCATGTTGAGCAGACAGATACAAACGACAACCTCGAAAAGGAATATGAGGTGCGATGAACGTACCCTAACATCGGGGCAGATGCAAAGCCTTAACCCAATCGAAAAAAAGGATGCTGGATTAAAAACAGATATCGCTAATGCTCTTTGGAGGGATAGCGTCCTACGGGCATTGGATTATTACGAAATTGAGGTCTTTGTAAAAAACAGGGTTGTGACATTGAACGGTCACATCGCAAGTTTAAGCAGTCAGAACCGGGTTGAAAATGCCCTCCGTACCGTTCCTGGAATTGTGGAAATCGAAAATAACCTCATTTCAGACGACAAACTTAATCTCGATGTGGCAACTGCCTTGGGGAGCCTGGAACATACATATGGCTGCAAGTTTTTTACGGGCGCCTCTCACGGCGTTATATCTATAACTGGTATTGTACGAAACAAGAATGTCAGATTTTTGGCAGAGAAGTATGCATCTGATACTCCGAACACCCGCGGGGTCATCAATAACATTCAGGTTGCCGGTGACAAACCGGAAGTGCAAACCCTGCCGTTTCTGCAGCCTGCGATTGGGGAAAATATTTTTTTCCTTGATTGGGTTTCTGGAGTTGTAAAACAAGTAGTTATGAATCCCAATAACCGGCGCGTAATCGCCATGATCGTTGGAGGAAAATTCCCCAGCCAATCGGATGGACTAAATGGGATGGTCGATAAACCCATGCCGCTAGAGCGGCTTATTGTTATTCCCATGAACACGGTCCGTTATTTAACCAAGACTTCGGGCTTTCTTTATATCAATAGCAATGAAAGAACCAAATATATCGATTTAACCTTAGTTCACTTTGTCGCTCCTCCTCAAGGCTGGGTGCCTCCTTATCCATATTGTCCCAATGATATTTTGTTCCCTGTGGAGAGTGATGAAAAAGACATTTAAATTGAACAGAAGGTTAGCCAAGATCCATTCATGTCGGTATCGAAAACTGCATTTCTTGGAAAATGGCTTCCCGCTGCAAGTATCCTGGGTGGATAGCGTGGGGAAAGAATCAAAACACAGGCGACCTTATATTTTTATGCAGCGTCATCTAACCGGTGTTGTAAGGAATGTTTTTATATTCACAAGACCTGGGCTAAAGAAATCAAAGCCTGATCTAGGCAGCATCCTGCGGTGGGAAGATGATGGTGGAGGAGCTTAGTCTGCTCATTCCGCCTCCCCCAAGCGGGGGAGTGTGAAACTACCCAGTTGATGGATGCAGTTTGGAGAGACTGCTCCTATACTAAACTTGTAACATAAATCAATCGAAAGAAGAAAACTTATGCTTACTTGGATCATTATAATTCTGTTCGTACTATGGCTACTTGGATACTTTGGTCCGAGATTTTTCTCTGGATTCCCCCGAACAGGCAATATTGTCCACATCCTCATCGTAATAGCTTTGATTCTTATTGTGTTGAGATTATTTGGGATGGCATAGGATCATGCTTCGTTGAAGATAGATTTAGTGCTGCGTATTCGTATCTGAAGGAAAATATCCATGAAAAGTTGTAAGAAAGTCATGACAAAACAGATCATTTGGTGCCTGCCAAATGACTCTGTGGAAAAAGCTGCAAATTTAATGAAAAGCGAGAACATTGGTTCATTGCCTGTGCTTGAAAACGATCAGACTAAAAAAGTGGTCGGTCTGGTGACGGACCGTGATCTTACCTTGAGAGTCGTAGCCGGTGGGCTTGATGCCAAATCCACGAAAGTAGAGTCTGTAATGACGCACCAGATAATCACCTGTCGCGCCAACGATGATATACGAAAAGCTTTAGAGGCGATGTCTGCGAATCAAGTGCGGCGCATTCCCATAGTAAATAAAGCAAACAAGATATTGGGAATTATCGCCCAGGCAGATGTAGCGATGCAGATTAAGCATCCGAAAAGAACTGCCAAAATGATGAGAGGAATTTCGCAAGAGAATGGAAAGTAAAAAATTATATAGTTGAAGAAAAGTTGATAAGTAAAAGAGGCACGAATGGGCAAGTCCCGGTTTGTGCCCCCCTCCGGCTGAGAGATACTCATAAGCCCACAGTTATCTGGAAACCCTCATTTGCTGGATTAGAAGACAACATGAATTCTATGCATCGTATTTCACATATTTCGGTAAATGGGGTGTTGATATTTATGTTGTTAAATCTGGTTGCATGTGATGGATCGACCATGACACCAGAGGTAGCTGTTAATGGCTTGTTACTGGCTACATCAGACCCCATGACTGAATCTTGCGAGGCGTGCGCGGAGGCGACTCTGGCGGTTCTCCTTACTCAGGAGAAGGGGAGTGCTGATTTTCAGGCGGCAGCCACTGCCGAAATCTTGCGTGCCAATGCACAAGCAACCTTGAACTCTGCCAATGCGACATTGAGCGCGGCACAAACTCAGGAACAGAACAATACCAATATTATCGCCGCCCAGATAGCAGCTACGGCGGAAATCGTCCGCGCCAACGCGCAGGCAACGTTAAATTCGGCTGGTTCAACACAAGTCGCTGCAATGACCCAGGCGCAGTACAACCTTCAAGTTACAGAAGTAGCAAGGACTCAAGAAGCAGTTGCCATGCTAACTCAGCAAAATAAAGATGATCTTGCATCCAACACTCAGACGGCCATTGCCAATACGATTGCCACACAAACCCAGTCTGCTGTTGCAACATCACAATGGTATGCAGATCAGGAACGTCAGCGCAATGAAGAAAGACAGGTGCCCATTGCCTTCCTGTGGACTTGGTGCCTTCCGATTTTTCTTGTATTACTCGCAGTTTTGACTCTTTGGGGATTTAGACGCTGGCTTAGTATTCAGCAGTCCAACCAGCGGATTCTTGCTAAACCTGTCGAGAAACTGCCAGAACCGGCAGTAATAGTCAGACAACACCGATATGACGATCCACCGGTACATATTAAAAGCGATGTGATCGATGGCAGCTATCGAGTCACATCACCGGATGATCAGGTGCATCAATGGCTTGATGAAGTAAAGGATGAACTCCTAACCAGTGATGAAAAGGATGAAGAAGATGATCAAGGGAATTAATCCGCGTGATTTCGATCAAAGGACCCAGCAAATTAAAGTTCAGGCGTCGACCATCCTTACAAAATGGGGCTTGATACCCAGATTTAAACGCTGGCGTCTGACTCAAGATCCGGAAACGGGAATGGTTGTCTTGTTCGGTATCCTGAATAATAAATATATTGCCGAACATGCCTTGATCTCCTTCAGCAAATATTTCGATCCCGGCTTGCTGCATGATCTCGCAAATGAACTGCAAGTACAGGTGGTGTCTTGCAACAGCGACGGTCTCCGCTATGCTTTTATCTTGGATCGCGGACGTTTTGGAAAATTACCCACACACATAGACTATCCCTTTGTTGATAATGGAAAACTCATGGTTCGCGTTGTTTTTGGCGACGACCAGCAATCCGCTCAGATTCCTCCTGGCGATACAGCCATAATGAACGACAACAGATTTATGCGACAGGTTGCCGGAGCTTTCCTGAAGATCTTTGAAGATATCAAACTAAGGGATGATGTTACCCTCTTGCTTTCTGCCCAAAATCCACCCGATATCGCGATCATAGATGAGGTTGAATTTAACAAAAGGGTGGCGGAACATGAAATCAACCGCTTGAAAGTTAAACGTATCGAAGAGTTCTTTAATGAGAGACACGAATGATGAAGATGAAATTGAACTTGTTTTTTATAGTGATGGATCTACTTACTTTGCTGGTATATCCAATCGTATTTGTGTACAGCAAATTATGCCAGTTTGTAAAAGCAAAAGAAAGGATTACGCTGGTAAATTCTTTGTTCCCAGTTTCAGATATTCCAGATTAATTGCACGATCGAAAAAGGATAATAATGCGTACTCAAATGATCGACTTCCCTGACAGGAAAACTTTTTGTATCTTCCCCGACGAGCGTTCGGATTTGGAACAAGCGTTATTTGAACTGAACCTTGAAGATGATTATCCGGTTATTGTATTAATCGGCGGAGCGATCAATAAACCCCAGGCGAATGCCACTCTGCGAGCCATCCAAACCATTGCAAAACTGGCACATGAGAAGAAAATCCTTGTTATCTGTGGTGGGACTGACATGGGGGTAATGGCTGAAATTGGTCAGGTGCGTTCACAGCACAACTACACATTCCCCTTGGTGGGGATAACTCTTGAAGACCTGGTCACCTGGCCCAACGGACCCCAGAGTACAAAGTTTTTGTGGTGGGGAAGGGAACGCTGGCAGCTGGAACCGCATTATCCATACTTCGTTCTTGTCCCTGGCAGTCACTTTGGCGATGAGTCGTCGTGGATCGTCGAAGCGGCAACCATATTCTCAAAAGACAACCGGTCTGTGACGATCTTGATCAATGGCGGCGAAATTTCCAGAAAGGATATTCAATTGAGCTTGGAGGATGGGCGCCCGGTCATTGCCTTAAGTCATACGGGGCGCCTTGCGGACAAAATCGCGCAGGATTTTGAGCGTAATAAATTAATTACTGTTGTGTCGGCGAAAATGGATGAACGGATCATCGAAGTTATCAATTCCATCCTGCATATCGATCGAACTCGTGTGACAACCTGATCTATCACGAGCAATGTTTATCTTCAGCACCAACATGGAAAGAAAAAGGAGCACATCATGGGACGCAAAGGTACAAGTAAACGTAAGCCTAAAAAGAACAAGCAAACCGTCACTGCCAATACAAGTAGTAATTCACCGGTGCAAGCTCTGGTGAAAGACAAAGGCGCGCCGGTACAAAACGATAATGTTAAGGTATCTGGCAGCTGGAATAAGAAGAAAAAGAAACATTGATCTGCACCGGTACTGGTTTTGAGACAACGAAATGGAGTTCAAATGAGAACCATTTATGGCTTTATCTACACCTTACGACCTTACGAACGGGGGATTCAGGAAACCTTGGGGAAATACAATCGATTTGTAATGCCCGGACTGGGGCTGCAAATCCCACTCGTTCATATCATTCGGGTGCGCGATGTTCGTGAACACACAATGGATATTGAGCCTCAACCTGTTATTACAAAAGACAATGTCGAAATTACAGTGGATGGGGTTATGTGGGTGCGTCCTACTGTCGATGAAGAAGGGATCAAACGCACGTTCTATAATATCGACAATTGGAAGCGGGCTGTCATTCAATTGGCAATGACCAATCTGCGCCAGGAGTTTGGCGAACTATCTCTGGACGAGAGCCTTGTGGCTCGTGAAAAAATCGCCAACAATTTACAACGGATTCTGAACACTTTTGCTGTGGAATGGGGGCTGACGGTCAGTAAGGTGGAGATCCGATTGATCGATCCACCTGATGATATCAAGAAGGCTATGCACAAACAGAAGACCGCCGAGCAAGAGCGCCGTTCCATGAAACTGCTGGCGACGGGCGAGTTCGAAGCGGCTCAACAGCAAAAGTTGGCCATCATCCAGCGCGCCGAGGGAGAACGCGAAGCGGTTATTCAAGTTGCCCAGGGCAAAGCCGAAGCCATCCGGCTGGTCAACGAAGCCGCTGAAAAATACTTCGTCGGCAATGCTCAAGAATTGAAAAAACTGGAAATGATCGAAAACTCCCTGCGTGATAATGCCAAGATCATCGTCACCGAACACGGCATTAACCCAACCCTTTTGCTTGGGAGTCTGCCGGTCAACATGACGAATGAAAAAGTTAATAACAAATAACCTCTTGGCGAAGAGACCTTAAATTTCAGTGAATAAGTGTCAGTCTTGTATTTTCCCGCAATAAAGGAAAGGAGCGAATTATGGAAAACCAGATCATATGTCCATCTTGCCATCGAAAAATATCGGGCAAATCGATCATTGATGATGCGGCCAAAGGGAAAGGTTCTGATACGCAATCCCTGATTTGTGAATGTGGGGAAAGAATTACCTATTGGCAAATTACAGCTCAATTAAGGGAGCAGAATACCCCTCTGGCGAAAATTCTGAAATGGTTTCGAAGATTACCAAAAGAGTGAAAGAAAAAGAGAGTGAACAATGAACATTTTGCTTGTTTACCCTGAATTCCCTGATACCTTCTGGAGTTTCAAACATGCGCTCAAGTTCGTTCGGAAAAAGGCCGGAGCGCCTCCGCTCGGTTTGCTGACCGTTGCAGCCATGCTGCTTCCCGAATGGAACAAGCGCCTGATTGATCTCAACGTCACTGACATTAAAGATAACGATTTGAAATGGGCAGATTATGTTTTCATCAGCGCCATGGTCGTGCAGCGCGAATCAGTGCGAACTGTTCTCAAACGATGTAAAGCAGCAGGAGTGAAAGTTGTCGCAGGTGGTCCGCTTTTCACGATGGAGCATGAGCAATTTCCGGATGTGGATTACTTTGTCTTGAACGAGGCTGAGGAGACGCTAAAGCCGTTCTTGCTGGACCTGGCACAGGGTCAGGCTCGACGCGTTTACTCCTCTGAAGAATTTCCTGACATCCGCCAAACTCCAGTCCCACTTTGGGAGTTGGCAAATCTCAAGCATTACGACACGATCAGTATTCAGTTCTCGCGCGGTTGCCCGTTCAATTGCGACTTTTGCAATATAACCACATTGTTGGGGCACTACCCGCGTACAAAGACTGCCACGCAGATCATCGCCGAGTTGGATGGTCTTTATGCCTTAGGCTGGCGTAAGAGTATCTTTTTTGTGGATGATAACTTTATCGGTAACAAGAAACATATCAAGACCAAGGTATTGCCCGTCCTGATTGAATGGCGCAAGGATAAAATTGGTATGCCGTTCAGTACGGAAGCATCCATTAATCTGGCGGACGATCCAGAGTTAATGCGCCTCATGACTCAAGCCGGGTTTGATACGGTCTTTGTGGGCATCGAGACACCCAATGAAGATAGCCTGACTGAATGCAGTAAAAGCCAAAACAAAAACCGCGATCTGGTCGAGAGTGTCAAGCGACTTCAACGTGCAGGTTTTCAAGTGCAGGGTGGTTTCATTGTCGGGTTTGATCATGATACCCCTTCGATCTTTCAACAGCAAATTGATTTCATTCAAAGGAGCGGGATCGTGACCGCCATGGTCGGACTGCTGCAAGCCCCCCTTGGAACGCGCCTTTATGAACGTATGAAAAAAGAAGGTCGCTTGGTCGATCAATTTTCAGGGGATAACGTGGACGGTTCTACGAACATCATTCCCAGAATGGGCATTGAGCCATTGAAGGACGGCTATCGCAAGATCCTCAGTCATATTTACACGCCGAAATATTATTACGAACGCATTCGAACTTTTCTTCGTGAGTATCAGCCGCCCAAGATCCGAATTCAATTTGAGCCCCAATATGTTCTTGCGTTATGGCGCTCCATCTATCAATTGGGGATTCGCGGCGCTGAGCGTGTTCACTACTGGCGGCTCTTTTTCTGGACCTTGTTTCGGCGTCCACGTCTATTCCCATTAGCGATTACATTCGCAATTTATGGCTTCCACTTCCGCCAGGTGATCGAACTACATGTTGATTGAAGGAGCACCGGGTCGCAATGATGTGATCAGTTTTTTGCGTACCGTGAGCGAGTTCAGCCGCCATTATTAGGGCTGTCCTTTACCTGTTGGTAATAACAACCAGAATATTTCTCAATAATTTTGTGCTCAGTTATACACAGAATCCTAATGACCATTTTGACACATTCTGTCCTTTATGGATTAGATAATCATTGAGAGCAGCCGAATTTGACAGGAGATTTATATTGAATACATTTAGAGATAAAGTAGCAGTTGTCACAGGGGCAGGTTCAGGGATTGGTCAGGCGTGCGCATTGGCGTTTGCGAAGGAGGGCGCAAAGGTTATCGTCGCAGATATTGCAGTGGCAGGCGGAGAGGAAACCGTCCGCATGATCAAAGACGCCAAAGGCGAAGCTGTATTTGTTCTGAGTGATGTCGCAAAGTCAGTGGATGTTAACTCGATCATGACAATGGCGCTTAAAACCTATGGCAGATTGGATTACGCCTGTAACAACGCAGGCATCGGTGGTCCAGCTATGACCACTGGTGATTATCGGGAAGAGGATTGGCGTGCGGTCATCGATGTGAATCTTACAGGTGCATGGTTGTGTATGAAATATGAACTTGAGATCATGCAGAAACAGGGCAGCGGCGTAATTGTCAACATGTCATCAATATTGGGAAAAGTGGGATTTGCCACTGCGTCCGCTTATGTGGCAGCCAAGCATGGTTTGATAGGCCTGACCCAGACCGCCGCATTGGAATACGCCACACAGAATATTCGCATCAATGCTGTTTGCCCAGGTTTCATTTATACGCCGCTTCTGGAAAAAGCTGGCATGAAAATCGGCACTGACTTATATACCCAGATTTCGAATCTTCATCCCATGAAGCACATGGGTACATCTGAGGAAGTCGCCAACGCAGTGATCTGGCTTTGTTCTGATGCGGCATCGTTCATAACTGGTCACGCATTAATGGTGGATGGCGGCTATACAGCGCAGTAATAAATATAAGGCAATGATCGGGAAGGAGTTTCTGTGGATACAAATAAAAAACATCATCGCGCTATTTTGCAGAGCATTGCTCACCGGGTGATGCTCGAGCGGGGATTGCTGCCTGATTTTTCGAGCGAAGTCCTTTCGGAACTCAAGAGGCTTCAATCCCCCATTAACGATGCTCCTGATGTTCGCGATATGCACAACCTATTATGGGCTTCCATTGATAACGATGATTCCCTTGATCTGGACCAACTGACCGTTGCACAGGCAATGCCCGACGGCAAAATTAAGGTCATGGTTGCCATTGCAGATGTGGATTCGCTCGTTCGCAAAGGAACCGCATTAGATAAACATGCCCGGCACAATACCACCTCTGTGTATACCGCTGCCAGAATTTTCCCAATGATCCCTGACTTGCTTTCTGCAGATCTAACTTCCCTTAAACTCAATGAAGAACGTATGGCACTTGTGATTGAAATGGAACTTGGTGCAGATGGGTCACTCCTGAACTCCAGTATCTATCGGGCAAGGGTCTGCAATCATGCCAAGCTGGCGTATAACAATATTGCGCCATGGCTGGAGGGAAACGGCATCGTGCCTGAAGCAGTCTCTTCCATTCCAGGGTTGGCGGACAACCTGCTCTTGCAGGATAAGGCTGCCCAAAGCCTAAAGAAACTTCGCCATGTTCACGGGGCGCTCACATTGGAAACCATTGAAGCGAAACCAATATTTGATGACGATCAGATCAAAACTCTTGAAATTGAGGAAAAGAATCGCGCAAAGGAACTCATTGAAGATTTCATGATCGCGGCGAATGGCATTACGGCGCGCTACCTCTCCGAAAATGGATTCCCCTCCATCCGTCGTGTAGTGCGCGCACCGAAACGCTGGGATCGTATCGTCGAAATTGCTGAGAATCATCAGTACGAACTTCCCTATGAACCAGATTCAAAAGCGTTGGAGGAATTCCTCATCCATGCCAAAGCAGCGGATCAGATGCGCTTCTCAGACTTGTCCCTGGCTGTTATCAAACTTCTAGGCTCTGGCGAATATGTAGCCGAGTCTTCCAATGAAACCGCCCCGGGACATTTTGGGCTTGCAGTTAAAGACTACGCCCACTCCACGGCTCCGAATCGCCGTTATCCTGATTTGCTTACCCAGCGCCTCTTGAAAGCTGTTCTAGAAGGAAAGCCAATCCCTTATCGTAAAGATGAATTGGATGAATTGGCGGCTCATTGCACCGAAGCAGAAGATATCGCTACAAAGGTGGAACGGCGCGTTGAAAAATCCGCAGCTGCCCTCATGCTTGAATCCAGAATCGGAGAAACGTTCGATTCGATCGTCACCGGTGCTTCTGAAAAGGGAACATGGGTCCGCCTATTATCGATCCCTGTGGAAGGCAAACTTGAAGAAGGGCTCGAGGGTGTAGATGTTGGCGACCAGATCAGAGTGCAGTTGATATTGGTGGATGTGCAGCAGGGATTTATTGATTTCAGAAAGATCAATTCACCCAGACATAAATAAGGAGATTCGCATGAAAAAGGAAATAGGTTTGTGGATTGACCATCGAGAAGCGGTTATTGTGGTGCTTACAGACCAAGGGGAGCATATTACCCGAATAAAGTCAGATGCAGAAAAACAGATCCGGTTCGAGGGTGGCTCAAGAAAGGATGGGCTGCAAACGACGGAGGCTATTCGTGGCAAACGACTTGACTCACAACTTGGTAAATACTTTGACGATGTCATCGCTCATATTCGTGATGCAGAGACAATCCAAATTTTCGGTCCCGGTGAGGCGAAAGGCGAACTTGCAAAACGCCTGGAAAATGAGGGGCTTAAGGAACGTATCGTTAAGATTGAAACCATGGACATTATGACAGATAACCAGATCGCTGCCAAAGTTCGGGAATTTTTTTTGACCTAAAGAGCGAAAGAGAAATGATGAAAAAAATGAGGATCATATGAACAAGAAACAACAATTTTCAACGGATGAAGCGCGTTCCATTGGAGAACAACTCAAAATTAATTGGTTACAAATCGATCTTGAACAATTTCGACGTGGGTTGGAGGTGGAGCTTGAACATGGAGCCATTGATCCCGAGACGAATGTGACTGGGAATGATCCCTTGCTTACCGGCAAAATCGCCTGGGCACATCTGAAAGAGATTCGTGACTATTACTCAAGGCTGGATCTAATGGAGGCTGAGGCAGAGTCTCTAGTCTAAACAGCATAATTCATAATCACGAAAGGAGATTACCATGCAAATTCAGATCAATACCGACCATAACATCGAAGGTCACGAAGCGCTGGCTGCACGAGTCAGCGGCGGAATAGAGAACATACTAAGTCGCTTCAGCGATCACATCACACGAGTGGAAGTCCACTTAAGCGATGAAAACAGCGACAAAAAGGACGGTTATGGCAACATGCGTTGCATGATCGAAGCCCGCCTCGAAGGTCGTCAGCCCATTGCTGTCACACATCAAGCAACAACCCTGGACGAAGCCGTTGATGGCGCCGCCGATAAGTTAGTTAATATGATCGAGAGCACCCTTGGACGACAGCATGAGCAAGAACTTCGCAGGACAGATCCGCCTTTACCCAAGATGCAATCAAAAAAGAAATCATGAGGAAGGAGAATGATTTATTGAAACGCGTGGCATGATTATCTTGGTTGCGCTGCGAAGTTAAAGGAGTTCTTGGAATATGAGCTTATCAATTCTTCTACAAGAAAGTCTAAAAAACGTCTGGGTCATATTGGGACTTTCAGTGCTTATATTGGTATTAGGCTGGATTTTGAGTCAGCTGATTTCCAAGTGGGTTGTTAGTTTGCTTAACCGTACCCCCATTGTCGGAATTGTCATCCGACGTTTAAAGCTTTCAGATTTAGAGTCGATCAACCTTCGCATTCGACAAATATTTCGGACATTGATCATACTCCTTGCCATGTGGGGGGCGTGGAAAACCCTGGACAGCAATCCAGATATCTCGGGATTCCTCATGAGGAGCTGGGCGGACATCAATACCTTTGTTCGACTGCCGGTTGTGATCTTTATCTTCGATCTTGCGCTGATTGCATTTGAAACGCTCCTGCTGTTCAAAGCCTTTGGCTGGATCAAGACTAGTTTTATTGTCATTGCCCGCCGTATTGAGGCGGAACGTGGCAATCGTCTGAAAGGATTCAAATTCCAGCGGGTGCAAGTATTCACGACCAGCCAGCTTACAGGCTTCCTGTTGGGTGTAAACAAATATACCCGCTACGTCATCAACATACTTCTCATGCTCATCTACCTGACCGGTGTATTCAGCGTGTTCCCACAGACGCGTGGCATCGTTACCAACATCCTGGATAGTATTTTTCAGACGGTCGGAAATGGCTGGCAAAGTTTTGTGAACTATTTGCCCAGCCTGTTGAATCTGGTTGTGATCATTTTTGCCACCTACTATGGTTTGAAACTCATTCGTTTCGTCTTTTTCGAGATCGAAAAAGGCACAATCACTTTTTCAAGCTTTCATGCCGAGTGGGCCATGCCAACATACCAATTAGTGCGGTTTGTGGTCATTGCACTGGCTCTCGTGGTTGCCTTTCCCTACCTGCCTGGTTCCTCCTCACCAGCGTTCCAGGGTATTTCGATATTTATTGGAGTATTGTTCTCACTGGGATCAACTTCTGTTGTTTCCAACATTGTAGCAGGAGTTGTGTTAACTTATGCACGGGCATTCCGCGTGGGTGACCGTGTTCAAATCGCTAACACAGTTGGGGATGTCATTGATAAAGGACTGCTTGTCACGCGTGTGCGAACCATCAAAAACGTGGAAATCACCATTCCCAACGGTATGGTCATGGGAAGTCACATTATCAACTACAGTGCCGTATCTCAAGAACGCGGGCTGATTCTGCATACAACAGTGACTCTTGGGTATGATATTTCCTGGCGGCTGATTCATGAGACACTAATCAGGGCGGCTCATGCGACGAATGGCATTCTCACCGAGCCGCGTCCCTTCGTTCTACAAACCAGCCTGGATGATTTTTATGTCAGCTATGAATTAAACGCTTATACCGACCAACCCAACACGATGGCGTTGATTTATTCTGAACTGCACCAGAAAATTCAGGATTTCTCCAATGAAGCAGGCTTTGAGATTCTTTCTCCTCATTACGGCGCTCTGCGGGATGGGAATCCATCCACAATCCCTTCCGAGTATCTGCCAAAGGATTATCAAGTGCCGCCATTCCAGATCAGGATGAACAGGGAAAAGAAATAACCCGTCAAGAGGACTGCATCTATGGATAATTTTTTACAAACAATTTTGTATGATCCCATGGTCGGCAAAATTGTTGCCGCGGTGGTCGGGATCATTGTCATCAACCTGATCATTCGGTTTTTTCAGCGACTGCATCGAACCGTTTGGAATCCAAAGGGGCGCGGTACCGCTTTCGGCATGGCCTGACCTTCCTTGGATACCTTGCATCCATCATCCTGACCATCGGCATTTTCAGCAATCAGTTAAGCAATCTTGCCGTGGCGTTGGGAGTTGCAGGCGCGGGAATTGCCTTCGCTCTGCAGGAAGTAATTACCAGCGTGGCGGGATGGATCGCCCTGTCCTTTGGCCAATTTTACACAATTGGCGACCGTGTTCAGTTGGGTGGCATCAAGGGGGATGTGATTGATATTGGTATGCTGCGCACAACCATCATGGAAATCGGTGAGCAGGTAAAGGGGGATCAATATACCGGGCGCATCGTTCGAATTACCAATAGTTTCGTTTGCCAAGGGCCTGTATACAATTACTCGGCCGACTTTCCTTTCGTATGGGACGAAATTACCGTGCCCATCAAGTATGGCGGTGATCATAATCTGGCGAGGTAGCTGATTCTTGTAGCCGCCAACGACATAGTAGGGGCTATACGGATAGCGCCAAAAAAAACTGGGGGATAATGACGCGCAAGTATGCAGTTGAAAATGCAATCATCGAACCGATGGTTTTTCTGGTAGCTAATGACAATTGGATAGAATTCACCCTCCGCTACGTAGTGGACTTTAAAAAAAATCGCGGTATCAAGGACCAGTTGTTTACCAGACTGCTGGATTCCTTTGCTCAAACAGATGGCAAGGTCGCTTGGGCGTCTGCAACCTTTCAGTTGGTTGACCCGCAGTCGCTGAACGTCAGACTGCGAAGGGAATAAGGATTATTTATGATCGCCGCCTTCGCATTAACCCAGCAAATTGCAAGAATCCATGTGACAGAAACCAATGCACCTTATCCCCCAAGTGGTGGAGAACAATACTCCCCGGCTGATGGATGCACTCGGGGAGTGTTGAATATATGATTAGTTTTAGAACAAATCACTTAATAAGGAGATAAAAATGAACCCTTTTATAGCTTTCATGGCTTCAAGTACAGGACGCATTGTACGCATTGTAGTGGGCCTGGCTTTGGTTGTTTGGGGCTGGTTTGGACTGAGCGGGGCAACTGGCACGATTGTGGCTCTTATCGGACTTGTGCCGCTTGTCGCAGGCATATTTGATTTCTGCGTATTTGCGCCGCTCTTCGGCGCCCCGTTGAGTGGTACAAAGATCCGCGCAGGCAAATAACCGGGATCGTCAACGATTTTAAATCTGTTTGTTAAATGGTATGTAGGTACAAAATGGAAATTCCCTTAAACGTTCAAGTGGAGTGCACAGATGGTCTCTGTGGGCTTTCGACGTATATACTGATCGACCCGGTTACCGACCATGTAACATATGTGGTAGTGAAGCAGGCTGCTTCTCCCAATACAGAGTATCTTGTCCCCGTTGATTTTGTAGCCGAAACAATTGCCGATACGATACGCTTGCGCTGCAGTTTGGTGGAGCTGAGGAAGATGGTTCCATTTGTTAAAACAGAGTTCGTTGAGGCTAAAGTGCTTGATTATGCGGGTTATCAGGGCGGAATAATGGAAATGGGATCGCATTTCTATATGCCGTATGTTACCTCTGAAGTAACAACACTTAAGCCTGTAGAGCATCTGCAAATCCCTCCAGGAGAACTAGCTGTAGAACGGGGCACTCGGGTTGAGGCTACAGATGGCTACGTGGGCAAAGTGGACGAATTTGTGGTCAACCCGGAGAACGGTCACATCACTCATTTGGTGATGCGCGAAGGGCACCTGTGGGGAAATAAGGATGTGATCATCCCCGTTTCTGCGATGGGTGAGACTCGCGAAGATACTGTGGTCCTGAACATCGATAAGCATCAAGTCGAGTCTCTGCCGACTTTCCCGGTACGAAGGCGCTGGTCTTAATACTATGTGATGAGGATTGGCGTAAGGAGTAAAGCTATGAATGTACATCAACCCTGGGAATTTACCTGTAAAACATGTGGTGGTCGTGAATTGACCGTCACTCGCGTTTGGAGCGTCTTGGCTGGTCCTAACAGTGAAACCTGGCAGGAATGGGGACCACTCGAAGCGGATCATACATGGGTCTTTGAATTCAAGGAAAAGATCGAGGAAGATCAAGACGATGAAGTTGAACGAGGGGACTTTGGTAAGTATTCAGAAGATGACTCTTCTTCCGATCCTGAAGAGTATGAAATATTCGAGTCGGAGGACAATCCCGGAAATGATAAATTTTATGTGAATTGCGCAAGTTGTGACCGCGAGATTGAATTTGGCTGGGCTGAACCCAACCGTGGCGGGGTCATTTTTCCCGTTGAATGTTCTGACTTCACCCCTGGAAAATTCTGGCCAGAACCCAGATATTTGGATTCCTGGCAAAAGAAAGGCTGGCTCCAAAAAGGAGAAGAACCATTATGATCACGCCTGAAAATAAAATTATTAATGAGATTCACGGCTGTATTGTATGCGCCAACCTGTTCAATGTTCTGGCTGTATATACCCTGGATGGCAAGTTATTAGATTGTACGGTGACCAGCCCCGGCGGTCACATCGTGCAGAATGATAAACGTCTGCTGGTTGCCTGCGATACCCACACTGCTGAGGAAATCGAGCCTGCACATAAACGTGTGTTGTCCACAAGCAGTAAAGAAATAGACGATGAACAAGGAGACGAATGAAGCGGTGACCAATGGACTTCAAAGACTATTATGAAATATTAGGCGTAGCACCGAACGCCGATAAGAAGACGATCAAGCAGACTTATCGGCAGTTGGCGCGCAAACATCATCCTGATGTAAACCCGGGCAATAAAGATGCAGAAGATAAATTCAAGACGATCAATGAGGCCTATCAGGTTCTATCGGATGAGAAACAGCGCAAGAAATACGATGAGTTGCGGACGCAATATCTGCAATGGCAGCGGGCCGGTGGTCAACAAGGACAGGATTTCGATTGGCAAAACTGGTCAGCCCAACCCGACCAAGGTGCGCACGTTCAATATGCCACTGCCGAAGACCTGGAAGATTTATTTGGGGACGAATCGCCGTATTCCGATTTCTTCACCAACATCTTTGGACAGGCCTATAGCCGTGGCAGAGACACTCCAGCCAGCCCGCGCCGCGGACGTGACGTCGAATACGAAGTAGATCTGACCCTCGAAGAGGCTTTTCATGGCACGGAGCGCGCATTGGAAATAGACGGGCATCGCATCCAGGCAAGTATTCCCCACGGTGTGCGCACTGGAACGCGCGTTCGCCTCGCTGGTCGCGCAGAGCCGGGGAAGAACGGCGGCGTCGCTGGTGACCTGTATTTGATCATCAAAGTTCTGCCGCACAGAGTATTCGAGCGCGATGGCGATGATCTTCACATTGACGTGCCAGTTGATATTTTCACAGCGATTGCCGGGGGCGAGGCTCGCATCCCCACCCTCGAAAAGCCATTGACTTTGACGATCCCGCCGCGCACCAATGCAAATCAGGTTTTTCGTTTACGCGGCAAAGGCATGCCCTATCTGCGTGAATCCAATAAATGCGGCGATATGTTTGCGCGGGTTAAGCTGGTTCTACCCGACGCATTGACCGATCAGGAAGTTGACAGTATTCGCGCATTGGTTGCTGCCCGTCAAAAACATGCGGAACCAAATGAGGTCAAATGATGAATCGCGAAAACCCGCCTCCCCAAAAATATTGGTATCGTCCATACGAAGGTTATGATTCACGTAGTCAACATCGTCTAAAAGCTGCTCTAGGATTCGATGAAGCTGCAGCTGAAGCGATCATGTACTTGCGCAAGCAGGTGCTTGAGTTACAGACTCATATTCGTCAGTTGGAGATCGAATTAGAAGCCCAGTTTGAAAGTAAACAGGCACGCCTGGCACGTTACCGCGAAGTCTATTCCGAAGCTACTTGGATAGAACTGGAGTTTAAGGAATGATGTTACGGAGGATTCCATGAACCTTGAAAAGTACACCCAAAAATCTCAGGAGGTTTTGCTGGCTGCCCAGCGCCTCGCACAGGATTACCAACAACAGACTGTCGAACCGATCCACTTGCTGCTGGCGCTCGTTCAACAACAAGATGGAATTGTCCGGGCGATCATCACCAAAGCGTCTGGCGGAACGCAAGCCATTCAAGACGAGTTAAGCAATGAGCTCGAGAAAAGACCCAAGGTTCAGGGTGTCAATCTGGATGTTAGCTTATCAAACCAAACCGGAGAAGTTCTATCTGCCGCCGAACGCTACGCCAAGGGCATGCAGGATGATTATGTCTCCACCGAGCATATACTCCTCGGTCTGGCAGATAGCAGCGAAAGTAAACGTCTAACTCAATTCGGTCTGACCAAGGACGCGATCCTATCTGCTTTGAAACAGGTGCGTGGTTCTCAACGTGTCACATCGCAGAATCCCGAAGGCACTTTTCAATCGTTGGAAAAATACGGACGTGACCTGACCACCATGGCTCGACAAGGAAAACTTGATCCGGTCATCGGGCGTGATGAAGAGATCCGCCGCACGATACAGATTTTGTCCCGTCGCACCAAGAACAACCCAGCTTTGATCGGTGAACCTGGCGTCGGCAAGACCGCCATTGTCGAAGGGTTGGCACAGCGCATTATTAATGGGGATGTTCCCGAAGGGCTCAAACATAAACGCCTTGTCCAATTGGATATGGGCGCGCTGGTGGCAGGCGCAAAATATCGCGGCGAATTCGAAGAACGCTTGAAAGCCGTCTTAAAAGAGATCACAGATTCGGATGGGGAGATCATTTTGTTTTTGGATGAAATGCATACGGTCGTTGGAGCGGGCGCGGCTGAGGGCGCGATGGATGCCAGTAACATGCTCAAGCCGATGCTCGCTCGCGGTGAGTTGCATCTGATCGGCGCGACCACGCTCGACGAATATCACAAACATATTGAGAAAGACCCTGCTCTGGAGCGCCGCTTCCAGCCGGTCATCGTGGAAGAACCAACTGTCGAAGATACAGTCAGCATTCTGCGAGGATTAAAAGAGCGCTATGAAGTCCACCACGGTGTACGGATCACTGATGCTGCGGTTCTTGCGGCCGCGACACTTTCACAGCGTTATATCAGCGATCGTTTCCTGCCTGACAAAGCCATTGACCTGATCGACGAGGCTGCTGCGCGTTTGCGAACTGAGATCGATTCAAAGCCACAGGCGTTGGATACGGTTGATCGGCAGGTGATGCAGTTGGAGATCGAACGTCAGGCGCTTAAGAAGGAAAAAGACAAAGCTTCAAAAGAGAGGCTTGAACACATCGAAAAAGAACTGGCGAACTTGAAGGAAAAGTCTCACGAACTTCAAGCACGCTGGCAAACCGAGAAACAAGCCATCGCTGAACTGCGGACGACCAAAGAGAAGATCGAGCAAACTCGTCAGGACATCGAACGCTCCGAACGGCAGTCTGATTTGGAAAAGGTCGCCCGCTTGCGCTATGGGACTCTGCCCGAGTTGGAAAAGAAATTCGCAGATGGAGAACGCCGCATGAAAGAGGTTCAGGCTCAGGGCGGGGCGCTGCTCAAAGAGGAAGTGGATGCCGAAGAAATCGCTCAAATCGTCTCGCGCTGGACTCACATCCCGATTGCGAAGTTGCTCGAAGGCGAGACCCAAAAACTTCTGCACATGGAAGACCGTCTGCGTGAAAGAGTCGTCGGGCAGGAGGATGCGCTGAAAGCCGTCTCGAATGCTTTGCGCCGTGCGCGGGCGGGACTGCAAGACTCGAACCGTCCGCTGGGATCATTTATTTTTCTTGGCCCCACTGGCGTCGGCAAGACCGAGTTGGCGCGCGCGCTGGCTGAATTCATGTTCGACGACGAGCATGCCATGATCCGCATTGACATGAGCGAATATCAGGAGAAGCACACTGTCAGCCGTTTGATCGGCGCGCCGCCTGGATATATCGGCTACGAGGAAGGCGGGCAGTTGACCGAGTTGGTTCGCCGCCGTCCGTATAGCGTGGTGCTGTTCGATGAAATTGAAAAGGCACACGCGGACGTATTCAACGTGTTGCTGCAACTGCTCGACGATGGTCGCCTGACAGATGGTCAGGGTCGCACTGTTGATTTTCGTAACACGTTGGTGGTGATGACCTCCAACCTAGGCGGTGAGCTGTTAATGGGTGGGAAAGCGGGTAGCATAACGCGGGACGCGATCACACAGATTCTGCAAGCGCATTTCAAACCTGAATTTTTGAACCGCATTGATGAGATCATCATCTTCCATTCACTTACCCGCGAAGACCTGGTGCATGTGGTGGAGATTCAACTCCGGCATGTTTCTGCGCTGTTGGCGGAGCGCGGCTATCGGCTGGAGATCAGCCCCGAGGCGCGTGCCTATCTGGCGGAGGTCGGATACGATGCCGATTATGGAGCACGTCCGCTAAAACGGGCGATCCAGCGCGAGTTGCAGGATCCACTTGCTGTTAAGATTCTGAGCGGTGATTTCTACGAGGGAGAGACCATTCATGTGGAAAGTAAAAATGGAAAGTTGGAGTTTACTGTATAAACAGCCGATAAATTTGTGGACCTGTAACATCTCATTAAGCAGAATGCGAATTCTGCCTGGCAGAAAAAGAAAATCGATCATGAATACCTCAACACAAACGTTGCCGGATGGATATGTTCAATCCGGTGAGATTAACCTGAAAAAAAATAAACGCCTGGCCATCCTGCTGAATATTGGCGCGTTTATTGTCTTCATCCTTATGTTTTACTTGTTGACCGGGTTCATAGCTCTAGTTCGCCCGGATATCACAAACTTTTCGGTGAGCATAACAATCGAAAAAATGCTCAGCGCGCTTGGGTTGACGGTGATTGTCTTAATCATCCATGAAATCATCCACGGACTATTCTTCTGGATTTTTTCCCGCGGCATGCCTGTGTTTGCTTTGCGCCCGCTATATGCGTATGCTGGTGCGCCCACCTGGTTTTTCCCAAAACGCCAATATGCCATCACCGCGCTTGGTCCGCTGGTCGTCATCGGCATTGGCGGGCTATTGCTCTTGTTGCTGGCTCCCATCAGCTGGGTTCTCATGATCGTGTTTTTGGTGGCTTTGAATACAGGAGGGGCGGTGGGAGATCTATTTGTTTTCATCCGACTTCTAAAATGTTCACCAACGAGTTTTGCGAACGATACTGGGGAAGTGGTGACTTTCTTTGAACGCCCATGATTGATATGAATCGCCAAAAAATTATTCGCCGCCTGCTGGTTCTCCGCAATTTGGAATTTTTTAACATTTTCTTTTTGCCGATTTGTTTGTATATCGCAATAACTTCACGAGGAACCCAATATTGGCAGCCTTATGCATTTAGCATGTTCATAATATGTGTGGTTCTCGCGCAAGGTGTTTTTTATTGGCACCTGAAACTCCAAACGATCTCCAACCCTGGAGTAACTTTCCCCGACTATTTTTATGCGCTCTTTTCGTTTTTCAAATGGGCGAATGTGGTCCTGTTGTTAATCTACCCGGCATTAATTTTCGCCAGGCAGATCACCCCGCTGGTCAATTTTCATGCTTCCATCTGGTCAAATCTGTTGTTCCTTTTTGCGGTCCTTGAATACACAAACTATTATTACTATCAACTCAGTCACGACAACCTGAATGATCTGCGCTATCTGATCAAGTATAAAAAGATTCGCAGGTCTCCACTGTTTATGGATATGCAGCGAAATCAAAAATAAGACCGAAAGCCTAATGACAGGAACCATTCTTAAAATAAATATGGAGGAAAAACCTATGTCCAATGAACAGAAAGACCCTCAATCAGAGAAAACTCCCGATCAAATTGGCGTGTGGCTTGCCATTGGGACGGGCGTCGGTATCTTGCTAGGGATTATCTTCCATAATATAGCAATGGGCATCACCTTTGGGGCCGCCCTCGGCTTGGTTTTTGGCGCTGCATTTTCGCTAAAGAAAAAAGAGTAAGGAAAAAAACATGCCCAACGAACAGAAAGATCGCCAATCAAAGAAAACTCCCAACCAAGTCAGCTTATGGCTTTCCATTGGTATCGCCATTGGCACGTCGCTTGGTATTATTTTTCATAATATTCCCATTGGTGTTGGCATCGGAATTGGACTCGGTTTGGTAATTGGATTTGCGCTCTCGCAAAATAATAAAAAGGATTGAGCTATCAATGCAACAAACCTATTTGCGCAGCGCGAACGCAACACATCCTATCCCACTTAGCATCTATTTACTTCTGACCGTTGGCAGTGCCTGGCTTATCTGGTCACCGCTACTAGTCGCTGAATACCTGCATCTCACGCTACCAATACCTTCTATTGTTCTTATCACTTTGGGGACTTTTGCACCTACAATGATTGCTCTGTTCTTAACCTGGAGATATGCTGGCAAAACTGAACTGTGCCGTCTACTGGGTCGGGTATTAATATGGCGCGTTTCTCCAATTTGGTTTGTGATCGCCATTGCCGGACCGGTGCTGATCATGCTGTTTTCCACGGGCATACATATTTTATTAGGCGGCACAGTGCCCGACTATGTCCCATTCGGTGCGCGCTGGTTAATTGTGGCGGTTAATTTCATTCTCGTTCTGTTAATTGGCGGACCGCTGGGCGAGGAATTTGGCTGGCGCGGCTTTGCTCTCCCGTCGCTTGAGGCACGTTTTCATCCGCTATGGGCAAGCCTTATCCTCGGCGTCATATGGACTGCATGGCATCTGCCCCTCTTCTTCATTTCGGACTCAGCGCAGCATGGCACGCCTTTTTTGCTGTTTGCCCTGCTGACAATTCTTCTGACCGTCGTGATCACGTGGGTCTATCACGGCTCAGGGGATAGCTTATTGCTTGTGATGCTTTTCCATGCCGCAGTCAATACTTGGCCTGGTCTTTTGATGATTAGCCCTGAAGCGGCGGGCAGCACCAGTCCCTTTACTTTGGTTTTGATATTGACGTGGGTAATTGCCATTTTGGTCATGGGATTCAAAATGCTTCGTGTCCAAAAAGGACACCCAGGGCAGAGAAGCGAAATTGGAGAATCTTCAACTTGATATTTCGAATGGGAATGACGATTTTGATTGTAAGTGTTACTAGCCTGTATTTTCCTCTTAATCGGAAACTTACTGGCGGTTTTAACTTATCCACTCGGTTGGATAACTGGATTCCTCTCTGGCCAGTATGGGCAGCTGGTTTGATTTGGGCGGCCTGGAAGATGGATGAAGATCTGTTTCGCTCTTTTGCCAGTGCGTGTTTGTTTGTCCAGGTGTCGGCGATGTTGTCTTTCTACTTCTTTCCAACATATGTCAAACGTCCAGTCCTGACTGCAGGTAATTGGGCAACGCAGATTTTGCAAATGGTCTATCGAAACGATGGCGACTACAACGCATTTCCCAGCGGGCATGTGTATCAGACAGCCTTGATCTGCCTGTTCTATAACCAGTTGTATCCCAACCATACTGGAGTTTGGATTGGTATTGTGGTCATCGTTGCGCTCTCAACCCTGTTTACCCGTCAACATTATCTGGTGGATCCGCTTGGTGGATTGGTAATCGCCTGGATTGGATACCGGCTCGGATTGTATTTGTTTTTATAGAAACACATGCCCATTATAAAATTGAATGATACACATAGGAGAGAAATAACATGAAACGTTTGGCTGTTCTTACCAGCGGGGGCGATGCTCCCGGAATGAACGCTGCGATTCGATCTGTCGTGCGTGTAGGAATTGACAAGGGCTGGCAAATGATGGGCGTCCGGCATGGCTATACCGGACTCATCACTAATGACGTCATTTTACTGGGTGCCCGCGATGTAAGTGGCATTATCCAGCAAGGCGGTACCATGCTAGGCAGCGCCCGTTGTCTCGAATTCAAGACTGAAGACGGGCGACAGCAAGCCCTGCGTGTTTTGAAAGAGCACGAAATTGAGGCGTTAGTCATCATCGGTGGTGGCGGTTCTCAAGCTGGAGCGCACGCTTTGTCGCAGATGGGCTTTCCTGTTGTTGGCGTGGCTTCGACCATTGACAATGACCTGTACGGATCAGACGTTTCCATTGGAGTAGATACGGCTCTTAACATCGCCCTGGAAGCAATCGACCGGCTCAAGGTCACAGCCTTATCTCATGAACGCGCCTTCCTAATTGAGGTGATGGGCCGTGATTGTGGTTATCTGGCATTGATGTCTGGCATCGCTGGCGGAACGGAAGCGATTGTCATTCCAGAAGTAGAGACCGATCCCGAAACCTTGGCAGATGAATTGCGCAGCGCCTATGAGCGAGGGCAAGCCCATGCCCTGGTGGTTGTAGCCGAAGGCGCTAAATATGACGCCGCAGCATTGGCAGAATACTTTAAGAAGCATTGTGACCGCCTGGGCTTTAATCTACGCGTGACGACACTGGGACATGTTCAGCGAGGCGGCGCACCCAGTGCTTATGATCGACTGCTTGCAACCCGCCTAGGTGCCGACGCAGTGGAACGTCTGACTCGCGGCGAGCATGGAGTATTGGTGGGATTCGTCAAAGGTGAAATTAAAGCCACACCGCTGACAGAAGTTGTCGTCAACAAAAAGCCGCTGGATTTACATCTGCTGGAATTGGCACGAATGCTGGCAAGATAAAAGAAGAGAGTCACACTGACAGGCATTTATTGATTTCAAGAAAGTCAGCTCATTAAAACGTTAAGGAAAACTAATGACAATGTAAAGGTTGCCAAAGGGGGAATTACAGTGAAAGGTTTAAAGTACTGAAGACATAGCGATTAAGAAGGAAGGTTTCGACGGGCAATCTACACGGCTGGGAGTTTTCGGTTGATTGCCGTATCATTGAAGCCCGGAGAAGAGAAGTTAATGGCACCGTGAGCAAAACCCTATCAAAATCGCCATAATAACCAAAAAGAACCGACCTAAAAAGTCGGTTCTTTTTGGTTATTATGGCATATTTTTAGGCCGCCTACGTGCCGCCTACGTTTGCGGGACGAAATTTATATCCGTATACGATCAGTCCTCGTTCGTCTCCGTCATTACGCATTTTACGTGTGACCATTTCCACGGGCATACCGATCTGCACTTCGCTATTATCCACATCGGTGAGTTGAGCCGTCACCATCGGACCTTCATCCAGTTTCACCAACGCCACTGTGTACGGAGCCTGAGACTCATAGCCAGCCGGAGCTTCATAAATGGTAGTGTAGGAATAGACTTCGCCTTTGCCGCTAAATGTAAAAAGGTCTTTGGCTTCATCGCCGCAATTCGGGCAGACATCGCGTGGGGGGAATATCTTGTGATCGCAGTGCGGACAAACTTCACCAACCAAACCATATCGTTGTTTCTTAAGACGCCAGTGTCGAGGGATTTCCATGTGTGCAATTCCTTTCGTTGACTGTAATTCTACGCAGGCAATCTATCAAAGACTCTCAGAGTTCTCTCTCTGCGCGTAGCCAGATTAACGATATAGAAAATTGGTAAATCAAATCTGCGAGCATAAATTTCCCCAAGTCATTCATCATTCTTCATTCGCCACTCTGCATTTATAATCCCTTCTCGCATGAAGATCCTACTCATCAACCAAGTCTTTGTCTCACCGAATGAACCCGGGCACACCCGTCATTTTGAAATGGGGCAGTACCTCAAAGAGCGCGGACATGAACTCGTCATCGTCGCCAGTGACTTGAATTACCAGACCGGTCAACGCACCGTCGAGCGGAGCGGACTCTACGCCGAGCAAAATTTCGATGGCGTGCGCGTGCTGCGTTCCTACATTTACCCTGCTATTCATCGCAGTTATTTCTGGCGGATTATTGCCTTCTTTAGTTTCATGTTTTCCTCGATTCTCACCGCTTTGCAAGTCAAAGATGTGGACCTCGTTCTAGGCACCACGCCCCCGATCTTTCAAGCGGTTTCTGCCTGGGTCGTAGCTGTACTGCGGCGTAAGCCTTTCCTACTCGAAGTGCGCGACCTGTGGCCCGAGTTTGGCATCAGCATGGGCGTGCTGAAAAGTCCCGTCATCATTGCGCTTTCACGCTGGCTTGAAAACTTTTTATATAAACGCGCCACGCATATCCTCGTCAACTCGCCTGCCTATCGTGAGTACATGCTTGCCAAAGGTGTACCCGCCAGCAAAGTCACCTACATCCCCTACGGCACTGATGTGGACATGTTCAATCCGTCCATCGATGGCTCGTCCATTCGCAAAGAACTCAACCTCGAAGATCAATTCATGGTTTTGTATGCAGGGGCATTAGGTCAAGCCAACGACATTGACACCTTGCTTCGTGCTGCGGAACGATTGAAGAAAGAAGAAAGAATTAAATTCGTATTGTTTGGCGATGGTAAAGAAAAAACGCGCCTCGAAGTCGAAGCGCAAAATAAAAATCTTACCAACGTCATCTTTGCAGGCACGCGCCCCAAAAAGGACATGCCGCTCATTGTTGCCGCTGCCGATGTTTGTCTCGCCATCCTGCAAGACATCCCCGCCTTCCGCACTACCTACCCAAACAAAGTCTTCGACTACATGGCAGCTGGTCGCGCCAGCGTCATCGTTATCGACGGCATCACCCGCGACCTGATCGAAGCCTCACGCGGCGGCGTGTACGTCAACCCCGCCGATGACGCCATGCTCGCGCAAAAAATCCTCGAACTCTCGCGCAACCCCGCGCAAGTGAAAGAGATGGGTGCCAACGCCCGCGAGTATCTCGTCAAAAATCTCGACCGCCGCGATAAACTAAATGAAACACTTGCCTTGTTAAAATCACTCACCACAAAGGAGACCAAGGGTCACTAAGGTTTTTCCTTCGTGTTACTTTGTGACCCTTCGTGGTTGAATCTTTTATGAAAGTTCTTGTCACAGGCGGCACCGGATTTACCGGCTCACGCCTCATCCCGCTCCTCCTCAAAAACGGATTCCAAGTCCGCGTTTTTGTGCGCCCCACAAGCAACCGGTCGCTTCTTTCTTCATTTGAAGTGGAGTGGGCGACAGGAGACTTCGCCAACCCTGAAACCTTCATCGCCGCCCTGCGCGGCGTGGATGCACTTATCAACATCGCATCACTCGGGTTCGGGCACGCCGAATCAATTCTAAAGTCCATGAAAGAGGCGGGCGTGCAGCGCGGACTTTTCATCAGCACCACCGCCATCTTCACGCAGTTGAACGCGGGCAGCAAATCCATCCGCCTTGCCGCCGAAGAAGCCATTCAAGCCAGCGGAGTGGACTACACCATCCTGCGCCCGACCATGATCTACGGAACTCCGCGTGACCGCAACATGTGGCGGCTGATTCGCTTATTAAAAATTACGCCCATCATGCCCATCTTCGGTGACGGTGAATCTCTGCAACAACCCATCTTCGTGGACGATGTGGCTCAAGCCGTGCTGCTTGCTCTGCAAAACGACGCGACCATCCGCAAGAGTTACAACATCGCAGGCAAAGCCCCGCTGACGTATAACGAGGTCATCGACACGGTGGCATCTGCGCTCGGCAAACGCGTGTGGAAGTTGCACCTGCCCTACCTGCCCATTGTCCGCGCTTTGCAGTTCACCGAGCGTTTACGCTTGCGTCTGCCCATCAAAGCCGAACAGGTGTTGAGATTAAATGAAAACAAGGCTTTTTCTTACGATGAAGCGGGGCGTGATTTTGGTTTCAGCCCTCGCAGTTTTGAAGTAGGGATCGGTATAGAGGCACAAAAATAAATGATGGCAGGGGGTACACGTTGTACAGAATATGGGATTTCCCTGCTCATTTAGGCGGTTTTTCGTTTTGAAAATCAGATTAATTGAGTGAAGAATATCATGTATTTTGCAGTAAATTTGTACGGGAAACAAATAAGAGGTGGGCATATAATTTATTAACCAATCTTTCTTTTCAATATCCAAAACGGCAGAGGTGCTTCATGCCCAAAAATAAGACCAAGTCTGAACTCCAAGCAGAATTGGAACATGCTCTCAGCCGCGTAAGGGAACTAGAGGCGGCGGTGATGAACGGATCAGTTAATGATGACCGTTTTATTAAGATATTTAGTGCCAGCCCCATCCAAATGGTCTTGGTCGATTTTGACACACGAAAAATTTTGGATATCAATGATGCATTCGTAAAAAAGCTGGGGTTTACCCGGGAAGAAATTCTTGGTCGAACTCCATTGGAACTGAATATTTTCTTGAACCCTAATCAATCAGATGAACTGAGTATGCGGGCAAAAGTGCAGGGGTATTTACGGGAAGAGAATATTAAAATTCGTACCAAGTCGGGGGAGATACGTCTCGGCTCTTTTTCAGCGGAATTCATTGAATCAAATGGGCAAAAACTATTGCTTGCCATCATGGATGACATTACGGACAGGGTTTTAGCAGAGAAAAATATGGAGTTGTTCTTCTCTCAATCCCTCGATGGTATTTTTTTTATGGAGCTTGATGAACCGGTTTGCTGGGATGCAGAGGCGGATAAGAATGCGCTGTTGGATTACATCCTGAAGAACCAGCGTATCACCAGGGTTAACGATGCCATGTTAAGACAATACCGTGCCGCACGGGAGGATTTTGTAGGCAGGACGCCGTATGACCTGTTCTTGCATGATCTGGAACATGGGTATACGGTTTTTCGCCAATTATTCGATAACGGGCACATGCATTTTCTGACAAATGAAAGAAGACTCGATGGGACGCAAATGTGGGTGGCAGGTGACTATATTTGTACTCATGATGAACATGGGCGCGTTACCGGTCACTTTGGAGTGCAACGTGATGTAACCGAACAAAAAGAGATGGAGACAGAATTACAAGCCTCGCAGGAGCGCTGGCAGTTTGCGCTTGAAGGCACTGGGGATGGCGTGTGGGATCGGGACGTGCTCTCGCGGACAGTCTTTTATTCGAGCCGATGGAAATTCATGCTGGGCTATGCGGATAATGAGATCTCTAACTCACAGGATGAATGGGAAAGGCTTGTTCATCCTGATGATCTGCCAGATGTACTTAAAAAGATTAACAGTCACTTGGCAGGAGAAACACAGCAATACAGCAGCGAATATCGGATGCGCTGCAAAGACGGCTCTTATAAATGGATATTGGATCGCGGCAAGGTCGTATCTTGGACTGGGGATGGCACCCCCCTTCGGATTATTGGCACCCATAAAGACGTTACCGAAAGAAGGATGGCAGAAGACGTATTGCGAGCGAGCGAAGAACGTTTTTCACGCATGTTTCGTTCCAATCCGGCGGCGCAGCTGATTGTTAAGATTGATGATGGCAAAATACTGGATGTTAATGATTCTTTTTGCCGTCAAACAGGCTTCAATTATGAAGAGTTGGTCGGATACACGGCAGAGGAATTGAATCTGTGGCAAAACCCGGAAAAACAGAAGTGGATGCTGGGCGAACTGCGAGCCAAGGGGCATGTTCACAATATTGAACTTGACTTTAAGACAAAGTACGGTGAAATTCGGACTTTATTAATTTCGTTTGAGTTGACAGATATTCGGGGCGATAAATGCATAATTTCTTCAGGTGTGGATATTACCGAACGGAAACGGGCAGAAGAAGAGAAAAAAGAGGCAGAATTCCGTTATCGCGCGCTCTTTGATCAGACTCACGATGCCATTTTTATCCTCGATTTTGACGGTGCGCATCTGGATGTAAATCAGCGTGCGGCGGATATGCTGGGATACTCTCCCGAAGAATTGTGCCGCCTTTCTGTAAAGGAAACTTCAGCAGAATTATCTCAAAGTTTAAATATCAAGGAAAGGTTGCTTGCGGGGGAACATATCCCCATGTATGAGCGTTTGTTCCGCAAAAAGAACGGCGAGACCTTGCCGGTTGAGATCAATGTAGAGCTTGTGCGGGATACATATGGAAACCCACTCCATATTCAAAGTGTGGTTCGCGATATTACCGAACGCAAAATTCTGGAATCTGCTCTGAGCCAGAACGAAGAACGCTATCGCATTATTTCAGATGCCGTAACCGATTACGCCTTTTCCACCGAGGTGGATGAGAATGGGGAATACATAATGGATTGGGTGGCGGGCGCATTTGAATCCATTACTGGCTATACCTTCGAAGAATTCGTTGCATCTGGTGGATGGGTGGCTCATTTGCACCCAGATGACCGACTTATTGATGAACATGCCCGTAATGAACTTCTTGCCAACCGCAAAACTGCCTACGATGTGCGAATATTTGCCAAAAACGGTGATGTTGTTTACTTGCGTGTTTATGCTCATCCGTTGTGGGATGACAACAAAAATAAACTAAAAGCCATTTACGGCGCGGTACAAAATATTACCGAACGTAAACAGACGGATGAAGCGCTTCAAAGAAGCGAAAGGGATTTCCGTCTGGTCATGGAGCGCGCCCCGATCGGATTAGCAATTCTACATGGAGATGGTTCCATTGGTTTTGCAAATGAGAACTTCGAACAAACATTTGGATATGAACCCTCAGATATATCCAACATTCAAGATTGGTGGCAAAAAGCATACCCAGATGAAGCGTATCGAACCCAGGCGATGAGCCTTTGGGGGCAGGCGGTTCAGACTGCGCTGATAAGCGGGATACCCATCCGCCCTATTGAGATGAACATTACCTGTAAGAATGGAACGATCAGAATTGCCGAGATTTCGGGGGTGCCTATTGGTGAAAACTTCCTGGTCATGTTCAATGATGTGACCGAACGAAAAAAGGCAGAGGCAGGTTTGCGGGAGAGTGAAGCGCGTGCCACCGCCATGTTGGATGCCATCCCCGACCTGATGTTCCGTTTGAATCGTGACGGTGTTTTCCTTGATTTCAAGGCTGATGTCGCCGAATTATACGAGCAATCTGAATCGCTGATCGGTTTACGAAACCGCGATATTGCGCCTGCCAAATTTGCGGATCTGGTTGATGAAAAGACACGGGAAATCATGGATGGTAAAAAACTGGTGACCTTTGAGTATCAACTGGATATTCCAGAGCGTGGTACTCAAGATTACGAAGCGCGCATGGTGCCCAGCGGCAATGACGAAGTAGTGGCAGTTGTTCGTAATATCACCGAACGTAAGAAAGCAGAAGATAAACTGCGTGAGAGCGAAAAGAAATATCACGACCTGATCAATGGTATGAACGATAGCATCATGGTGATCGATTTCGACACTCGTATTTTGGATGTGAATAACGCCGCCTCGGTTATTTTGGGGTATAGCCGTGAAGAACTGCTGGCTATGAAGGTTTCAGATGTTGATGTAAAGCTGACATCTGAACAAATTCATGGGCTTGCCAATGCCATGCCTGACGATGTGGTTCAAATATTTGAAACCGAACATACGGCAAAAGACGGCAGGAAAATACCGGTTGAAGTCAGTTCCAGTTTGATCACTTACCAAGACCGAATGGTTATCATGAGCATTGCACGTGATATTACCGAACGCAAATTGAATGAGGCGTTCATCATTTCCCAGCGAGATTTGGCATACGCGCTTGGACACGCCTCGACCATGTCCGCCGGTTTTAAAGCCTGCCTCGAGATCGTGTTGAGGGCTACCGGTTTTGACAGCGGCGGCATATATCTGTTCAAAGAAAATCAAACTCTGCTTGAATTGACCTACCATCAAGGGTTGGCTGAGGCATTTGTTCAAGCCACCTCAAGTTATCCTGTAGATGCTCCCAGCGTGCAGTTGATTTTACGCGGCGTTTCAACCTACCTTGAGGCGGAAAATCCTGCTTTCCAATCACCCATGTATCAATCCGAAGGGCTGCAAGGGCTTGGTGTCATCCCCCTGCTTTATCAAAAAAAGGTGATTGGCTGCATGAACCTTGCGGCGCACACCCCATTCGAAATAACAGAATACACACGCAATATTGTGGAAACCCTTGCATTAGAGGTTGGCAACTTTGCCATGTCTTTAACCGCGCAACAATCGCTGCGTGCCAGCGAAGAACAATATCGCGGCTTGATGGAAAGCCTTGCGAGTGTGGTTAGCACGGTAGATGCGAATGGTGTATTCCTTTTTATGAACGATATGGCAGCAGATAGCCTTGGAGGGATAGCATCTGAATTGGTTGGTAAAACATTATTTGATGTTTTCCCACAGGAATATGCCGAACGCCATTTACGCGCCATTCAAAAAGTGATTCAAGACGATAAAGCTCTGGTAATTGAGAACCAAACCTACGTGCAGGGTAAATTACGCTGGTATCGCGTATCTATTCAACCGATCCATGATGAGGCAGGCAGCGTAGTCTACGCGCTCCTAAACATTATGGATATTGACGCCATCAAATCTGCCCAGCAGGAACTGGAATATTTGAACGAAAAGCTGGAAGAGCGCGTAAAAGAACGAACATCTCAAGTGCAGGATCTATATAATAATGCCCCGGTTGGGTATCATTCTGTGGACAACGAGGGTAAATTTATTGCCATCAACCAGACCGAATTGAACTGGCTGGGGTACACGCGTGAAGAACTGCTTGGCAAGCCCGTTACATCCATTCTGTTTTCAGCAAGTGCAAAGATTTACGAAGAGAACTTCCCTATATTAAAAAAGGAAGGACGCCTTAACGGAATCGAATTTGAGGTCAGGCGTAAAGATGGAACAAAATTCCCGGTCTTGTTCAACTCATTCGCCGTTTATGACCAGGCGGGGCAGTTCACCTCAAGCCGCAGCACGCTGACAGATATCACCGAACGGAAACAGGTTGAAACTGCACTGAAAAAAGCCAACGAAAAATTAGAACACGCCCTGCGGATCAAAGACGAGTTTCTGGCAAATATGAGCCATGAACTACGCACCCCGCTTAACAGCATTCTTGGCTTTTCAGAAATGATGCTCAGTGGAGATTTCGGAGAGCTAAATGAACGCCAGCGCAAATACACCGCCAATATAGAAAGCAGCGGAAATCATTTACTTGGTTTGATTAATGACCTGCTCGACCTTTCCAAGATCGAAGCCGGAATGCTGGAGATCTACCCTGAGCAAACGGATATCGACGAGATGTGCTACACCAGCCTGGCTTTTGTAAAACAGCTTGCCGCCAGGAAAAATATACACCTGGGCTATAAAAAAGAATTGGAACTTCCATTTATCTTCGCCGACCAGCGGCGGCTCAAACAAATCCTTGTAAATCTGTTGAGCAATGCAGTGAAATTCACCCCGGAACATGGCAGTGTCACGCTCAGGGTTTTCATGGGTGCTGAAAAGAAATTCATCAACTTTTCGGTAAATGATACGGGTATTGGAATCTCTGAAAATGATATTCCAAAACTATTTACACCCTTTACCCAATTGGATAGCCGTCTGGCGCGTCAATACGAAGGCACAGGGCTGGGTTTGTCATTGGTAAAGGAACTGACAGAATTACATAACGGCATAATCCATGTACAAAGCACGGTTGGGGCGGGGAGCACATTTACCGTATCCATTCCATGTAAATATGAAAACTGCCTTGAAACCATTCAGGAAAAAGATGGTGTGACTGCGAAGCCCGAGCTTGAACAATCAAAACCACTCGCAGCAAAAAAAATTCTACTGGCAGAAGATGCAGAATCCAACATCATAATCCTTGGAGATTTCCTCAATTTTCATGGATACGAAATGATTTATGCCCGAAACGGGCGTGAAGCCATAGAGAAAGCAATTGAAACCCTGCCAGACCTGATTTTGATGGATATTCAAATGCCCGTCATGGATGGATTGGAAGCCACCCGCCGTCTGCGAATAGACCCGCGCTTCACCTCCGTGCCCATAGTGGCGCTGACCGCCCTAGCCATGACCGGCGACCGGGAACGCTGCCTCGAAGCCGGAGCTACGGAATACGTCAGCAAACCTGTGAACCTGAAGCAGCTCGAAGAACTTATTAAAAAGTTGTCGTAGGAATGCGTATAGTAAAAAGAGGAGTACCCTACGCTCGCTAAAATATGAGGCGTTTTGAATGAACCATAATAGACTTATAAAGGTAGGGAATCCCCTAATTTTCAAGAGTAGACCTGTAAATGATAATGTATGCAGGATAAAACTTGATGCCCAGAGGTTGTAATGCCCAGATCAAAAACAAAAGCTGAACTGCAATCTGAATTGGATGAAGTAAAGAAGAAAGCAGCCGAACTTGAAAAAGTGATCGAGTCGCTGGATGTCAGTTTGTGCCGCTGGCTGCCAGATACAACCCTGACACATGCCAATCAAAAATATAAGGGTATTTTCGGTATCGCAGGACAGGCAGAAGGAAAACAATGGCTCGACTTTTTGCCCGAAGAAAGCCGTGCTTCTACCGCTGCCTTTTACGACGAAGTTAAAAAAAATCCACATGTAGTGACCTATGAACACCCGGTAACCATTGAAGATGGCAGCATTCGCCACTATCAATGGTTTGACACTCCGCTCCTGGATGCAAATGGAACCGTCACCGAATTTCAATCCATTGGCATTGATATTACCGAGCGAAAACTTTCTGAAAATGAATTGATCGCCAAAGAGAAAAAGCTGAAATCACTGATCGATTCACAATCTCATTTTGTAATTCGCGTGAACATGGCGGGCAAGTATTCCTATTGGAATTCGCGATTTGAAAAAGAATTTGGCTGGATGTTCGAACCCCAGGGAATCCAAAATTCGGACGTGATGACCGCAGTATGTGAATATCACCACCAACGTGTGCGGAAGGTAGTTGAACAATGTGTTGCGCAGCCAGGCGCGGTATTTTCAGTGGAAGTTGATAAACCGGCACGAGATGGCGGAGTACGCACCACATTATGGGAGTTTGTCTGCCTGACCGATGATCAAAACCAGCCTGTGGAAGTTCAGTGCATGGGTATTGAGTTGACCGAACGCAAGCAGTCTGAGCGCCTGATAGCTGCCCAACGCGATCTGGCACGGCTGGCGGCATTAGGCAAGCCCGAAGAAGAGATTTGGGCTGCCTGTTTTCAGGCGGCGGCGGCTGTTTCAGAATTGGATTGCGGCGGTTTGTATCTTTTTAACAAAAACACCCGTGCTTTTGAACTTGTTTATCACACAGGGTTGGGTGAAGAATTCGTGACGACAGTTGTCAGTTTTGCCGAAGATACTCCCACCGCCCAATTGGTTCTCAATGGGCATAACACCTACTTGAACGAAACTGATCTTAAAGCCAGGAGTTATAACGATGCCGAGGGATTACGGGCTGCCGCAATTATTCCCATTCACCATCGGGGGCAGGTTTTGGGTTGCTTGAACATCTCCTCGCATGTTCGTGTGGTTGTTTCAGAACAGGCGCGCCATGCTTTGGAGACCATTGTGGCAGAGATCGGCAACCTGCTCATGTATCAACAGACCGAAGCAGAGTTAACAACCAGCAATATTCAATTGCGGCAAACCTTGGTGGCGGCGCGTATGGGTGCATGGCGTTATGATGTTTTGGATAAGCGTATGCATTGGTCGCTTGAGGCGGCTCAGTTATTGGGGGCGGAAGACCAGGAAGAAGATGCAGAAAAAATGCTTCAATATTTTTACCCAGACGATAGGGAAGAAATATTAAAAGTGATTCGAACTGCCTTGACTGAAAAGGGGAATTGGAGTTTTGAATACCGAATTCTCAACGCTGCCGGATCGGTGATGTGGGTTACCAGTTTCGGCAAGGTGGAATGCGACAAAGACGGGAAGCCAATCGCCATCTCAGGGTTGATGCAGGATATCACCGAAAGGAAACTGGCAGAACTGAATTTACGCGAAAGTGAAAAACGACTTCGCGCCATGTTGGAAGTCAGTCAGGCGATGTCTTCATTTCAGGAGATGGATGCAGTTTTACAAACGATCGTTGAAAGCGCCACCAATGTTCTACAATTGGAGAGCAGCGCCATCTACACGTTGGAGGGTGACAAACTGTACCTGGAGGCGACTGTCCCATCCTTGCCAGTGGAATTGCCGGATGAATTACGTTATGCCGATTTGATGGATCACCCGCATATTAAATCAGCAGTTTCAAGTAAGACAGCCATTGTTCTTCAAGATGCTGAGGCGGCAGAACTTACCAACGCTGAGAACATAATTGTTAAATCACGAGGGCTGCGGTCTATTTTGTATATCCCCATCGTCATTTCAGAGATGGTGATCGGTGTTTTGATCGTAGCCTCTGTTCATGCATTACGGGCGTTTAGCAGGGAGGAAGTCGCTTTGCTTTCGGGTTTTTCCGGGCAGGTGGCACAGACCATGCAGAATATTCGCCTGTACCGGGCCCAGCGTGAATACATACTCGAATTGGAAAAGCAGATCAACGAACGTAAACAGGCGGAAGAGGACCTGCGGGAAAGCGAAAGCAAATACCGCGATCTGATCAATGGCATGAATGACACGGTCTGGGTTATTGATGCAGATACACGCTTTTTGGATGTTAATGAGGCGGCGGTTAATTCATTGGGATATTCGCGTGAAGAACTGCTATCCATGAAGATTTCAGATATGGATCCCTCACTGAAACCTGAAACCATTCAACAACTGGTTGATCGTATGCGGCTTGAAAAGCGGCAAATATTCGAAACCCACCACAGAAAAAAAGACGGCAGTGAAATTCCAGTTGAGATCAGCAGCAGCCTGATCTCGTACCAGGGTAGAACGGTGGTGATGAGTATTGCGCGTGATATCACCGAGCGTAAGCAGGCAGAAGAGGCGTTGAACAAGAGCCAGGCTTTATTAAAAGAGGCGCAGCGTATTGGGCGCATCGGTTACATGGAATGGAGCGGTAGAGACCAAACCCTGCTCTGCTCTGATGAAATGTACGATATCTTTGAAGTGCCGCGCGGTACGCCGATTTCTCAAGACCTTATTTCAGAAAAGATGCTCCCCGGCGAACGCGAAAGGCTTCAGCAATTGGATCTGCTAGCCATGCAGCAACGCGCCGATCTGGACTATGAGTACAATATTCGTGCTGATAATGGGGATATTCGCTGGTTGCGCCAGGTGGGCAAAATGAGCTACGATGAAAACGGCGTTCCCATCCGCATGATGGCGGTCGTACAAGATATTACAGACAGGAAAAGAACTGAGAGTATTCTCCGTGAAAATGAAGAGCGCTTGCGCACGGTGGCAGATTTTACCTACGACATGGAATTCTGGGTGAATGAAGATCGCACCCTTCAATACATGTCTCCATCTTGCAAACGCATTACAGGGTATGACCGGGATCAATTCTTGAATGACCCCTCTCTTCTGCAGTTTATTGTCCACCCCGATGATCGCCAGGTCTTTGAGCAGCATAGTGCTGTAAAGTTTTCCCTGCCTGATTCCTCGTCTTTGGAATTCCGCATCATTACAGCCGAAGGCGCGGTGCGCTGGATCAGCCACACCTGCCAGCCCGTCACCGCCGAAAATGGAGAATTCCACGGACGACGGGTGAACCATCGCGATGTGACAGAACGGCGGCGGGTCCTTGAAGAGTTACGTGCCAGTGAAGAAAAATATCGTGGTTTGGTTAAAAGTTTGACCAATGCCATTTCTGTAATAGACATAAATGGGAATTTCTTATACACGAACGATACCGCAGCCTCAGATTTTGACAGCACACCCCAGCAAGTTATTGGTCGTAATATGCGCGATCTCTTTCCTGAACCCTTTGCGTCCTCGCAAATGAGCTATGTTCAAAGAGTATGTGAGATCGATCAGGAAGTTGTGTACGAAGCCCAAAGCATGGTTAAAAAAGGTTTGCGCTGGTTCCGTGTTTCGTTTCAACCCCTGCATGATGATAACGGCATGGTCAATCAGGTTTTGGTCAGCGCCACTGATATCCATGACCTTAAGGTTGCCCAACAGGAACTACAGGAACTGAACCGCACCCTGGAAGAAAAAGTTACGCAGCGCACCGCTGAAGTACAAGACCTGTACGAGAATGCCCCCACCGGGTATCACTCCATTAATGCAGAGGGCAAGTTTGTCATGGTCAACCAGACCGAGTTGAACTGGTTGGGGTACACCCGCGAGGAAATGATCGGTCATCCTATTGTGGAATTTATCTCCGAAAAGACCCGTACAGCCTTTTACGAAAACTTCCCATTGTTTGAAAAACTCGGTTGGGTGAAAGATGTGGAATTTGAGCTTGTTCGAAAAGACGGCTCTCTGTTGCCGGTTTTGTTAAGCGCCACAGCGCAATACGATGCAACGGGCCGTTTCCTCATGAGCCGCTCCACCATCTTTGATATCACAGAACGCAAACAGGCAGATAACGAACTAAAACGCAACGTTAACTTTACCAATGCGCTGCTCAATGCAATACCCACCCCCGTTTTCTACAAAGATAAAGAGGGCAGATATTTGGGCTGCAATTCTACTTTTTCTGAGTTTATGGGAAAAACAGAAGAAGAAATTAAAGGAAAATTCCCCCATGAACTATGGGAAATATCCCAGGCAGATATGTACCGCCGCAAAGATATGGAACTAATGCAGGGTAAAGAACGGCAGGTGTACGAAGCAACTGTTATGGACAAAAATGGCGCTGTTCGCCCCGTTATTTTTGTCAAAGATATATTCTATGATGAAAGCAGTAACGTGGCTGGGCTGGTAGGCGCATTTATAGATATTACCGAACGAAAGCAAATTGAGCTTGCCTTGCGTGAAAGCGAAGCGACATACCGGGCCTTATTCGAAAACTCCAACGACGGCATTTTCTTGATGGGCGCTACAGGAGAAGAGTTACGCGCCAACCAACGCGCCCTTGATATGCTTGGATACACTCTGGAAGAGTACTTGAGCCTGGGGCACATCAACCAAAACCCCTTTACGAAAGAAGCCGAACAGCGCAAAGATTCCGACGATAAACTGGGCGCCCTCTTGCGCGGTGAGCATGTCCCTCTCTATGAAAGGATATTCACCGCCAAAGATGGGCGCAAAGTTCCCGTTGAAATTAATCTTTCTCCCGTACGGGATGCGAACGGCAAGATCATCATGGTGCAAAGCGTGGTGCGCGGCATTGCCGAGCGTAAAGCAGCAGAAGAGGCATTACGCTTAAGCCGAGATCAACTGCGCACCGCCAACACCGCGCTGCAAAAAGCCTCTCAGGCAAAGAATGAATTCCTTGCCAATATGAGCCATGAACTGCGCACCCCGCTCAATGGGATTTTAGGCATGGCAGAGATTTTGCTTGAAGAAATTCGCGGTTCATTGAATGAACGTCAACGCAAAATGGTGGAGGTGATCGAAACCAGCGGACAGCACCTCCTCAGCCTGATCAACGACATCCTCGACCTTTCCAAGATCGAAGCCGGAAAATTGGAACTTAACCTCGAAGAGATATACGTCGCAGATATTTGCCAGACGAGCCTGTCCTTTATCAAGGAACCGGCAATGAAGAAAGATATTCGGGTGGCGCTTGAATTGGACCCGCAGGTGGCTACCATCCACGCAGATATGCGGCGCATGAAACAAATTTTGATCAACTTATTAAGCAATGCGGTCAAATTTACCCTGCCAAAAGGCGATATCACCCTGCGGGTGGAAAATGATGCAGAGCGTGAACTCACCCACTTTTCTGTGGTCGATACCGGCATTGGCATTTCAGACGAAGATATGAAAAAATTATTCACCCCCTTTACGCAGGTAGATAGCAGCCTGACCCGCGAGTATGAAGGGACTGGTTTGGGGCTGGCATTGGTAATGGAATTAGCCGAACTTCATGGAGGAAGTGTAAAGGTGGAAAGCACAGTGGGGCATGGGAGTACGTTTATGGTCACTATTCCTTGGAACACAGACCCTGAATATCGATCAATGTTCATAGGAGATTCTGACATGCAGCAGCAATCACATAACCAAAATCGCGAAGAAAATTCAAGCGACCCAAAATTCACCGTTCTGCTGGCTGAAGACATGGAAACCAATATCATGGTCATGGGTGATTATTTGGAAGACAAAGGCTATAAAGTTATAAAAGCAGCCAATGGACGTGAAGCCATTGAACGCGCCGATTTAACTCCTCCAGACCTGATTTTGATGGATATTCAAATGCCCGTCATGGATGGCTTGGAAGCCATCCGCCGCCTGCGAACAGACCCGCGCTTCACCTCCGTGCCCATAGTGGCGCTGACCGCCCTAGCCATGACCGGCGACCGGGAACGCTGCCTCGAAGCCGGAGCGACAGAATACATCAGCAAGCCGGTGAAACTCAAACAACTGGCAGAGATGATACAAATATTGCTGGCTTCGCATACGCAGTAACGCTGCGCAGGCTGATAAAATTTACCTGCCTGCCCTCAACCTAAAAAACCAATTGCGGGCACTTGCAGGAGGTTTTTGTTTATGAAGATCACAGTCGTTGGAGGCGGCTCCACCTACACCCCCGAATTAGTGAACGGCTTTCTTGCCCGCGTCAATTCACTTCCCATCACCGAACTCTGCCTGATGGATATTGACCCCCAGCGGCTGGAGATCGTGGGTGGTTTTGCACAGAGAATGGTTCGAGCGAAGGGAGAGCCGTTTAAGGTGACTCTCTCCACAGTCCAGAAAGAAGCGGTGGCAGGGGCGTCCTATGTCACCACCCAATTAAGAGTCGGTATGATGCCCGCACGGCGCGGCGATGAATATCTCGGTTTGCGGCATGGGTTGATCGGGCAGGAGACCACCGGCGTGGGCGGCATGGCAAAGGCGCTGCGTACCATCCCCGTGTTGTTGAGCATCGCAGATGATATTCGTGAGGTTGCGCCGGGTGCGTTGTTGGCAAATTTCACCAACCCTGCCGGTCTTGTTACCGAGGCGCTCACACGCTACGCGCCCGATGTGCCCTCGGTGGGGGTTTGCAATGTGGGCATCACCACTAAGATGAAAATTTTAGATGGATTGGAAAAGGTCACCGGCAGCAAGATCGAACCACATCACGCCGTGTTGAATACGCTTGGCTTAAATCATCTTACCTGGCATCGCGGTTTCAAAGTGGATGGCGAAGAGATGTGGCAATTTATTTTCCCTGCCTTTCTCGAAGACCTCAAAAAAGAAGAACATCCTGAATGGGATGTTACCGCGCTTGAAACGCTTGGCATGATTCCCAATTATTACCTGCAATATTTTTATTACACCGAAAAAAAGTTCAAAGAACAATTGCAGTGGCCACCCTCACGCGCCGAGCAGGTAATGGAGATCGAAAACGACCTGCTCAAAGAGTACGCCGACCCCAACCTCACCGAACCGCCCGCCGACCTGATGAAGCGCGGCGGCGCATATTATTCCACGCTTGCCACACAGCTTATCAACTCGCATTACAACGACCTCGGCGAAGTGCATGTGGTCAACACGTGCAACGATGGAGCCGTAAAAGATTACCCCGCCGATTGGGTGCTGGAATTGCCCGCCACGGTGGATAAAAACGGGATACACCCGCTTCAAGCGGACCCGCTGCCTGATTCGTGCTTCGAGCTTGTTTCTCGCGTGAAGCGTTACGAACTACTGACCGTGCAAGCCGCCATTCACGGCGATAAAGACGCCATGCTCGAAGCGCTGCTTGCCCATCCGCTCGGACCGAGTGCCGAAAAAGCCGAAGCCGTGCGCGATGACATGCTGGCGACCAACCAGCAATGGCTGCCGCAATTCAAGCAGTGAGAAGCGACGATGAAATATTTTTTAGGCATTGATGTAGGCTCTTCCAAAACTCACGCTTTGATCGTGGATGAACATGGGCATTGCGTTGGGTTTGGCAAAGCATGGGGCGGAAATTATCAAACCGTTGGCTATGATGGCTTGTTCAACGCTTTGCAAGAGTCTTTTGAGGGGGCACGAGTCATGGCAGGCGTGGATGTGACTCAAATAGCAGGAGCAGGCTTCGGCGTAGCCGGATACGATTTTTTATCCGACCGAGAATCTCATTTGAGAGAAATTTCAAAGTTGGGTTTATCCTGCCCGTTGGAAGTGGTCAACGATGGTTGGAATGGTTTATATGCCGGTGCAACGCGCGGAATCGGTGTGAATGTGACAGCGGGCTCTTCCAACAATTGCCGTGGACGAAACCGCAGCGGCAAAGAGGGACGTATTGTTGGCAATGGTGCGCTCTTTGGTGAATTTGGCGGCGCGGCAGAGATCGTGGGCTATGGCTTGCAGATGGTCAACTACGCGTGGATCAAGCGCATCCCCGCCACCGTGTTGACCGAGATCTATTTGAAAGCCGTGGACGCAAAAAACGAAGAAGACTTAATGGAAGGTCTCTCGAACGGACAATATAACCTCTTCCCATTCCTTGCGTTGGATGTGATACAAGCTGCCCGTGTAGGTGACCATGCCGCGCAAAAGGTGATTTGTTGGGCGGGCGAAGAATTGGGCTGGCTGGCGGTTGCGGTGGCGCGTCAGATCGAAATGGAAAATGAAGCGTTTGAGATCGTGCAATCAGGTAGTATTTTTGAGGCGGGTGAACTTATCACAACCCCCATGCGTGAAGTGGTACTGGCACATTGTCCGCACGCAACATTGATTCGGCTCAACTGTCCGCCCGTAGTTGGGGCGGTCATCCTCGGCATGGAGCAGGCGGGTTTCGATGGCTATGCCGTGCGGGACGAGATGGTTGAGTCCGCGAGGGAAGTGGTGAAGTGAGATAGCGGCTGCTGGGTGTATGATGAAAGCATGGAGGCACTCATGAACGAATATCGGATTCAACAAGTGGAAAAGATCGAAGACCTGATCTGGGAAGCTATCGGCGGGGGCATCAATGCGTTCAACGAAGAACAAGCCGGAGCAGAAAATGCGAAGCGGATTTGTTTCGTCATCTACGACCCTGAAGAAAAGATCGCGGGTGGGGTCATCGCCCTCGCGTACTGGAACTGGCTCTACATCGACCTGATGTGGCTGCAACCTGACCTGCGCCGCAAAGGCTACGGGGCGCGTCTGCTGGCACTCGCCGAAGAAGAAGCCCGCAAACGCGGAGCACAACACGTCTATCTGGATACCTTTAGCTTCCAAGCACCTGAGTTTTATAAGAAGCAAGGTTATCGAGTCTATGGTGAACTCACAGACTTCCCGCATGGACATCAACGCTATTTTTTTACGAAAGACTTGTAGTTCGTTTTTCGCGCCATTCGCATTAAGCCTTTTGCTCTAATTCTCGGATAGAATCACCCCGTGACCTCCATCCTCATCTTCGCACTCCTCACCATCCTCTCCGCCCTCAGCGTTTGGATCATCCGTCAATATGCCGAACGCCGACGCATCATTGACCATCCCAACGAACGCAGTTCCCATTCCGCGCCTACTCCGCGTGGTGGGGGCGTGGCGATTGTCATCGTCGTCCTCGTGGTGGGATGTGTCGCTGCCTTCCAAGCCAATCTCACTCACAGCCTCATCTATCTCGTCTGCGGCGCGGTCATTGCCTACCTCGGCTGGCGAGACGATGTCCATTCGCTCAGCCCGCGAGTCCGCTTTGCCGTGCAAGGTTTGGTCGCACTCGCCTCCGTGCTTGGCATGGGCTATTTCAAATCCGTCACCATTCCGCTCTTCGGGCAACTTCCGCTCGGCATCATTGGCTTCATCATCACCATTCTCTGGATCGTCGGTCTCACCAACGCCTACAACTTCATGGACGGCATCGACGGCATTGCAGGCGGGGTCGCGCTCGCCGCCGCCCTCGGTTGGATGTTCCTCGCCACGCGCACGAGTCACAACTTTGTCTTTTGGGTCGCACTCGCTGTTGGCGCGGGCAGTTTGGGCTTTCTCTTTCACAACTGGTCACCCGCCAAAATTTTCATGGGCGACGCAGGCAGCACCTTCCTCGGTTACACCTTCGCCGTCCTTCCGCTCCTATCCGCCAGTGAAGGCGGCGACGCTCTCATGCTCGGCACCCTCCTGATGTGGACCTTCATCATGGACGCGGGCGTCACCTTCATCCGCCGCGCCCTCAAACGCGAACCCGTTTTCTCCGCGCATCGCACACACCTCTATCAACGTCTCGTCATCGGCGGCTACAAACACGCCCAAGTCAGCGCGCTCTACATTTTGCTCACCCTCCTCGCCGCCGCCCTCGCCTACGCCTGGTCCTGGGGACAACCCTACGCCCCGCCCTTAATTATTATTGGACTTCCGCTTCTCTGGCTGATCCTATCTCGATACGTTTCCCGGCTAAAGAATGTTGACTAAACTCCGAACTCTCGCCTCGCTCTACCTCGAACTGGGTCCACGTTGGTCAGCCTTTCGCCTCGCCTACGCCTTCCGCCTCCGCACCGGACTCATCCGCCTGCAGACTCCGCAATACGCATGGGATGACCGTCCCCTCAAACATTGGCTCCACCCATCCATCCCCTCCGACGCAGACTCCTACGCCATATGGCGCAAACAAAACGCCCCTAAATTCTTTGCGTCCGTAGGGGCGAGGTCTCCTCGCCCTGATTACGGGACACAAGCCATCGAAGAAGCAAACAAACTTCTCAACGGCGAACTCAAATACTTCTCCCACGAATATCGTCAAACTGGCTTCCCTCCCATTTGGAACGACGGCACACAAAAACATTGGTCCCAAATCTCCGATGATTCCGCCACCGACATCAAATTCATCTGGGAACCGAACCGCTTCGCCTTCGTCTACACCCTCGTCCGCGCCTACACTGCAACAGGCGACGAAAAATACCCCCAAGCCTTCTGGCAACTCATCCAAGATTGGGCGGACAATAATTCCCCCAACACCGGCGCCAACTGGAAAGACGGACAAGAGATCGCCCTCCGTCTCATGGCATGGACCTTCGGCTTCTACGCCTTCATCCATTCGCCATCCACCACCAATTTGCAAATCTCCCAATTTACCGAATACCTCGCCGCCCAAGCCGAACGCATTTACAAAAACATCGGTTACGCCATCTCCACCCGCAGCAATCACACCATCAGCGAAGCCTTCAGTCTATGGATGGTGGGTCTATTATTCCCTGAACTGAAAGACGCGAAAAAATATTTCCACCTCGGCAAACGCCTGCTTGAAGAAGAAGCCGCCAAGCAAATCTTCCCCGATGGCAGTTACGCCATGTACTCCCTCAACTACCATCGCTTCATTCTGCACCTCTATCTTTATGCGGTGCAACTCGGCAAACTCAACCAATCTCCATTCTCCAATCATCTACTCTCTGCTCTTTCCAATTCTATTAATTACCTCTCCCACCTCATCACCCCCACCACCGGACAAATGCCCGTCTACGGCTCCAACGACGGCGCACTCGTCCTGCCCCTCAACAACTGCGACTTCACAGACTATCGTCCGCTATTGCAACTCGGCTCAGTCATCACCACCGGTCAACCCATATTTGAGCCCGGCGTTTGGGACGAAGATGTCTTTTGGGTCTGTGGCGCAGAATCTCCCTCTTCTTTTAGGAGAGGGGCTAGGGGGGAGGTCAAAACCTCATTCCCCCATGGCGGAACCTACATCCTTCACAACACCAACTCCCGTGCCATCCTCCGCTGCACCGACTTCACCTCCCGCCCCTCGCACGCTGACCAACTCCACATGGACTTGTGGATGGGCAACGATAACATCGTCATTGATGCTGGAACCTGCCTCTACACTGGCGAAGGTGTCTGGCGCAACGGTCTGGCGCGCACGTCCGCGCATAACACAGTGACCGCAGATGGCAGAGACCAAATGACCATGGTCAGCCGCTTCACGTGGACGAATTGGGCGAAGGGCAAAGTCCTAAAGCACACAGAAAATCTCTGGCAAGGCGAACACGATGGCTACAAACCCGTCCGCCACCAACGCACCGTCATGGCATTGGAAGGGAATCGATGGTTGGTCATCGACGATCTCACAGCAAATGAACCACATCACTACACCTTGCATTGGCTCTTGAACGATGTCCCCTTCACAAAAAAAGAAAACTCGCTTCTCTTGAATTATGAAGCGAGTACATACAAAATTCAAACTGGCTTGCTAAACGGCGAAGGAAAATTTACTACCCTGCGCGCCGACCCCAATTCCACCTATGGCTGGCGTTCACGTTACTATGCCCACAAAGAACCGGCAATTTCTCTTTTGCTTGAAACCCATCAAGAAAATGCGCGCTTTTACACCTTCTTCGGCTTTGAAAATGACATATTAGATTTCAATGACTTAGAAATAAAACTGTAGGTCACGCTAAGTGCCTAGATAGAATGGGTATCAAGCATGACCTACATAATTTAATCCAACCGTTGCAAGATATGACTCACTGCCGTGGAAGCGGGACCACCCAACGACTGGATCAGCCCGAACTTTGCATCCTTAACTTGATTCGCCTCAGCCTGACCTCGTAACTGGAGAGCTGCTTCGACGGCTTGATACACACCGGCAGCCCCTCCTGCGAAACCGCGTGCTTTCATACCGCCCATCGTGGCACAGGGAATGCTGCCCTTCAACCCAATCGAGCCATCCGCGGCGAGTTTCCAGCCTTTACCTTTGATCGCAAACCCAACGGCTTCGAGTTGCAGCGCAGCAAAAATGCTGAACGCATCGTGATACTCGAAGAAGTCAATGCCATCGAGAGTCAAGCCAACCTGCTTCATCGCCTTGCCCGCGGAGATTTGTGCTGTCTCAAAATACAGCATATCTTTGCGGTCGTGCAATGCCAATGTGTCTGACGACGACGCCGAGCCAGCGATCTTCACGAGTGGATTCGCCCAACTGGATGGGAGCAGCTCACGGCGAGTCAGAACGAGCGCGGCAGCGCCATCCGCATTGGGAGCCATGTCGAACATGTTGAGCGGGTCGCTGACCATTTCAGCTTTGGCATACACTTCTGGTTTGATGGCTTTGCGGAACATGGCGTTCTTGTTGCCAGCGCCGTGTGCATGCGCTGCAAGTGCAAAACCCGCAAACCCATCGGCAGGGACATCGTTCTCGTGCATGTAACGCTTCATCAGCAGCGCAGCTTGCGCGGCGGGTGTCATACCTTGCACGGCTTCATAGTCGGCATCGCCGGTGGTGGCGAGAGCTTCATCCACGCCTGCACCGACTTTGTCTGTAAATTTTTCCACGCCGACGACCAACGCCACATCCACAAATCCGCTGGCGACGGCAAGGTAGCCCTGGCGAAGCGCCGCTCCGCCCGAGGCACCCGCTGCTTCGACTGTCACAGCTTCAACGCCAGTCAAGCCAGAATAATCTGCGATCAGTGCGCCAACGTGTGCCTGCCGTGAAAGATTGGGCGCAAGCATGTTGCCCACAAAAAGCGATTGCGGCTTTAGCCCGCCTGCATCTTGAATGGCATCATGAATGGCAGCATAAGCAAGGTCACGCAGACCAATATCCCAATGCTCGCCAACTTCGGTTTGTCCAATTCCTGCAATAACGACGTCTGTCATGTTGTGTATATTTCCTTTGTTGCCTGCTACCAAAACTTCCAAAAGGGTTTCTTTTCTTCTTTTTTCTGGACGGAGGTTGCTTGGTTTGTTGCAGACTGAACAACCTTGCTTATTTCACTTTTCTCATTGATTTTTCTGACATAATCTTTGTAGTCTTTGAGGAAATGCCAGTTAATGTTTACATAATCCATTTCACCAGCGCGTACTTTTTCCCATTTTTCCAAAGTCTCTTGGGCAACGAATTTACGGGTCTTTGCATCTTTGTGTGCGGAGTTTTCATTAATAATATTGTTTAATAGGCTAACGTGATAATTAACCCACTCTTCGATTATTTGGGGATTTTGGGTGCGTAGAGTCTCAAGTATCTGCTTGAGTTCTGACTGAGCTGATTTGGTTTCGGCGTTTAATTTATCTATCAAGGCTTGGGTCTGTTTTGCCTGTTCTGGAGATGGTTTTCCGTAGCTCAGATAATCAGTTTTGTCCCCAGCTTCATAAGACGTATCTTCGATCTTCTGGCGCAGTTTTTCGAGTTGAACGGTTTCTTTAAACATGGGTTTTTCCTTGATAAACAGAAATTATTTCATTGCCAATTTGCCGCGGAAGCGAACATAGGTTGCGTAATCGATTTCGGTGCGGCGGGCTATGTACTCGCGAGTCTTGGTGGCGAGGTTTTGTCTGGCAGGCGCTTTATCAGTGACGGTAATGTCGAAGGCGTCTGACCCAGCCCCGGAGCCGAAAGAGACGACGAGAATTCGATCCCCAGGTTGGGCGATGTCGAGAGTTGCGGTCAAACCGATCATCGCCGCACCTGCGTAGGTATTTCCAATAATGGGCACGAGCAGACCCGGCTCAATTTGATCCATCGAAAAGCCGAGCTGCCCCGCGACCCGCTGCGGGAATTTTGTGTTGGGTTGGTGGAAGACCGCCCACTTGTAATCTTTGGCGGTAGTGCCGCTGGCTTCCATGAGATGTGTGGCGGCTTCACTGACGTGTTTGAAGTAGGCGGGTTCGCCTGTGAAGCGCATGCCGTGTTCGGGATATTTTTGATATTCGCGCCGCCAGAAATCGGGTGTATCAGTGACGTAGGAATAGGAGGCATTGATAACCGCCAGCGACTCTTCGGCGGGACCGACGATGTACGCGCCGCCGCCCGCGCCTGCGGTGTATTCGAGCGCGTCGCCGGGCTTGCCTTGCGCGGTGTCCATGCCGATTGCCATGGCGTAGTGACCCATGCCCGAGCCGACCAGACCCATCGCTGCGACGAGCGCTTCGGTGCCCGCTTTACAGGCGAATTCCCAGTCTGCGGCTTGCGTGCTCGGGACGGCGCCAATGGCTTCGGCTACGAGAGTAGAGGTGGGTTTGACCGCATACGGATGCGATTCGGAGCCAACCCACACCGCGCGGAGTTCGGTTGGGTCGATCTGGGCGCGCGCCATCGCATTCCGCGCCGCCTCAATAGACATGGTGATCACGTCTTCGTCCAGCCCGGGCACGGCTTTCTCCTTGATAGGAAGTCCGCTGGTCTTGCCCGTCCAAACGCGGGCGACCTCCTTGGCGGGCAAACGGAAGCGCGGTACATACGAGCCATAGCCGACGATGCCAACTGGCTTGACGGGTTTAAGTAAGGTAGGGGAGGGTTGAGGTATTGTCATTTATTTTTCCTGAATTAGTAGGAGGATTGTAGCGGGTGAGGGCTTGCAAAAGCTATCTTGTTCGAGCTCCTTCACGGAGATACTGATAAAAACGGATTTTATTTGATTTATGAGGACTTTATATATTTTATCTCTCAATCACTTGAATCAACTCATTAGGATTGTTCACCACATGATCTGGTTCGCCCCGCCTCAGCGTCTCCAAACTCTGATGTCCCCAAGTGACGGCAATGCTGCTCACTCCCGCTTCCTTCGCGGCGCGGATATCGCTCAATGCGTCACCGATCATGTAAACGGATTCTTCGCCAAAGCGTTCTCGCGCCAGTGAAATTTTGTGCGCCTTCGAGCCGGGTGTATCCACGCCATAGACCGCATGGAAAAGATCGCTTAAGCCGTGTTGAGCAAGAAATAAATTCACATTTTGTGATGAGTTTGTGGTCACGATGGCGAGTTTGTGCTGGCTGGAAAAATGTTGAATGACTTCGCTCATCCCGTCAAAAATGGCGGGTGGAGATTTTTTCTCGGCGAATAGATTCAAGCTGATTTTGACGAACTCATCTACTAGATGTTCAGGCACTTCACAAGCTCGCCCATAGGTAGCGAAGGACATCACCTCAAGATTGCTCAGGTCAGCTTGGGTCACGGTATGTTTTACGCCTAATTGATCGCAGGCTTGCTGCCCGAACCGAAGTAAGTCAGCAAGCGTGTCTGCGAGAACACCGTCGTAATCGAAGATAATTAATGCCATGAATAAGTATCCAATCTAAAATGCGGTTGCGGTGATTCCGGCAATTGCCATAAGAATGCCAAATCCTTGAATGGTCGAGACTTTGTCTTTTAGGAAAAGCACAGCCAGCAAAATCGTCACAATGGACAGCGCCGAAGCGATGGGCGTGATCAAAATGGCGTCGCCGATGGTCAAGCCGTAGTTGACGAGTGCCACCGCGGCGACTTCGATCACTCCCATGAACAAGATTGCGAATTTTGTCCTGGCGGAAATATCCGTGAGTTTGATCTCCTGTTTTCCAACATACGAAAACACCAATAGAAAGATCGTGATGCCAATTTTTATCAGCACAGTAGATGCGAGCCATCCGACCTCTTCAGACACGATCTCACTGATGTTCCAAAAAACGCCGAAAAAGAACGCGCCCAGAACCGCCTCCCGAACACCCAGAGAAAGCGAGAAGCCCTGATTCTTGACGCTGTTCCAGTCAATGGCGGCGAGGGTCGCGCCGGAGAGGATCAAGAAAACGCCAAGGGTCTGCGTGGCGGATAGGCGCTGTCCCATAAAGAGGAAGGCAAACAGCATGGTGAACACTGCCCACAAGTTCATGGTGGCGGCAATGATCGAAACGTTGCCTTTCTCAAAACCTTTGAAGAAGAATAAATATCCCGCCGAATAGACGATGGACGCCAATGGCGACAGGGCAAGTGCCAGCAGGGGAATGTTGAACTGGGTTTTGAAGGCAAGAGTCAGTAATAAGATGGCACCCAAGCCCATTAATTGCGACCAGAACAAAGACCTGAAAGAGCCGATTTTTTTTGAAAAGACCCCGCCTAGAAAATCATAAATCCCCCAGCCGACCATACCGCCGATTCCCAATAAAATGCTGATGATGGTTGTGCTCATAACAGTCCACTTGTTTTCAGGTACACATCAAGCATACCAAAATTTAGCATTCAACCCAGTTTGCTTGAAAATATCTGCAACCTGCTCCATACTTCTTCCGTGATATTCAAGAGACATGCGATTACCATACCAAAGCTTGGAAAGCTCCCACACTTGTTGCAGAGACAACATCTCGCCGCGTTCGAGATTGTTTCGTTTACACCACTTGTCTACCCATTCTTCCGACCGGAAGAGCAGCATGGTCGCTCAGGTGAAGACGAGATCATCGTACCATTGGGCGAAGGGCAGGGGGAAGTGAATTAGTAATTGGTGATTAGTAACTGGAGAATGATTGATTTCGCCATTCTTTATTTCAAGTTGAATTTTGTCATTGCTTTCTGTGCAAACGGCGTCAATGACTGCGTCACAATGTAACGCGGCGGGAATACCAAGCATATCCCAGGCGCAGTTGGCAAAGTAGGTTTTGCCATTGGCATGGACTTTGAAATCGGTCGGAATCCCTGAGAACGGATTTGCCATGCGGATAGCCATTTCATCTGTGTCGAGGAATAAGGCGTGGTGGTTATGAAGTTCTTTATAAAGTTCCGTGGCTTCTTCAATTGAGATTCCAAAATGCGCGGCGGTTTCATTCACGCGAGGTGGGCGGGTGGTTTCTGCGATATGTGAGTAAACGAAATGCCGTGCTTGCCAAACCAAGTTGTCATCCATGTTTACCTGCCTACTTGTTTATTTACTCACCAATTATCACTTACTATTTACCAAGCACCGCTTCAATAATCCCCACATACCCGCGTGCTGTCTTCGCAAGTTCATCGAGGCTGAGAGGTTCGTCCACTACGTGTGCGTCCCCTTCTGCGCCGGGACCAAAGCCAATGGTCGGAACGCCTGCTGTGCCAATGCTATAAGCGGCGTTGGTGCAGAATCGGTAGGCACCCAGTTTCGGGTCGAGCCCTGAGGCGCGTAATCCCTGTAAGGCTTTCTGCACGAACTCATGGTCTTCATCCAATTCCCAGGCGGGGAAGAATTTATTCGCGCTCAAGGTTTCGCCGGTGTAGGTGACGTGGTCGCTTTGCGCGATCTTTGCCGTGAAGTTGATATCCTTCAACGCGGGCAGCGAAGTGATTTCACGCAACACACCTTCAGGTGTTTCACCCGGCAACAGGCGGCGATCATAAGTCACTTTGCAAAGCGCAGGGATGACCGAGTACCCCGGATACGGTTCTGAAATAATATCGGTGAGAGCAAGAATGGCAGGACCCATCAGCGGATGTTCGCCAAGTTTCACTTTCTCTACTTCGGCGATGACCTTCGTCATCAAATGCACGGCGTTGATTCCCAACTGCGGCGACGACGAATGCGACGGCTTGCCAATCGCTTCGAGATGAATCTCTGCCCGTCCGCGCCCGCCGCGTGCCAGGTTGAGTTGGGTCGCTTCGCCGATGACCACATAATCCGGCTTGACTTCATCCATCACGGCTTTGAGCGCGCCGCCCTCAAAAACCTCTTCCATCACCGAAGCCGAAATCACCACCGTGCCCGCGAGCTTGCTTCTATCCACACTCGCCGCCGCGTGGATCATCGCCGCGAGCGAGCCTTTCATATCCATCACGCCGCGTCCGTACATGTGCGTGTCGGTCACTTCAGCGCCGAAAGGGGCGCGAGTCCAGACGGACCCGGGAGCGATTCCCACCGTATCCGTGTGCGCATCAAAAAGCAGAGTCTTCCCCGCCTGTGCCCCGCGGATCATTCCCACGGCGGAGCCGTATTTATCGACCCAAACCTTATCGAAGCCGAGAGCGTTCATCTCGTCCACGACGATTTGTGTGACCGCACCTTCCTCACCAGACATACTCGGCTGGCGGACAATGCGTTGTGTGAATTCGATCAGGGCTTCGATATCCATTTTGTATCCAATCTTTATAGCGATTTCAAAATTTCTTCTGCTCGGTCAATGCGAACGACTTTCTCCGCTACCATTTGCGCAGCGACTTTTTCAACCTGTTCGCCGGTTGCGCCAGCTGCAATCGCAACCTGACGGGCGTGTAGCGACATGTGTCCGCGTTGGATGCCTTCGGTGGCGAGAGCGCGTAATGCTGCCATGTTCTGCGCCAAGCCCACCGAGACGATGATCTCAGCCAGTTCGTTGGCGGTCTTCACGCCCATGAGTTTGACTGCGGCTTGAGCTGCAGGATGAACCTTGGTCGCACCGCCGACAATGCCGACAGCCATCGGCATTTCGAGCGTGCCGACGAGGTTACCTTCGGTATCTTTGCCCCAAGTGGAGAGGGAAGTGTAATGTCCGTTCTTGACGGCGTAGGCGTGAGCGCCGGCTTCAATGGCGCGCCAGTCGTTGCCTGTGGCAATAACCACAGAATCCACGCCGTTCATGATGCCCTTGTTGTGGGTGGCTGCGCGGTAGGGATCAACTGCGGCGAAAGCGTAGGCAGCGATAATGCCATCGCGGACAGATTCGCCGGAGAAGTTATCAAATGCTAGTGATTTTACTGGGATGGTACAACGCGCACGGGCAATGCGTCGGTCTGCGAGGTTCGAGAGAATGCGCAAGTGGACTTTCCCGCCAGTGATGGCTTCGATCTTCGGCGCGAGTCTTTCACAAGCGGTATTGACCGCATTCGCGCCCATCGCGTCGCGGACGTCATAAATGAGATGAACGACTAAGAATCCGCCAATGGGGGAGTTATCGAATATTCGAACTTCGAGGTCTCTTGCGCCGCCGCCGAATTTTTTGAGGATCGGGTCGATCGAGTCCGCTTCGGCGAGCAGTTCGGCTTTTTGTTCATATATTTTTAGCTTGGCTTCATTGAGATTCGTTACATTGATGACCTGCATTTGCCCGATCATGAGTGGGTCGGTGGTGGTGGCTTGGTAGCCGCCGCCGGCGCGGGCAAGTTTTGCCATGAACGAAGCACCTGCCACAACGGAAGGTTCTTCGAGCGTCATGGGCACAAGCACATCTTTACCGTTCACCATAAAGTTCAAGGCAATGCCTAATGGCAGACTGTGCATACCGACCACGTTCTCGATCATGTGGTCGGCGGCTTCAGCGGAGATTCCGCCTGAGGTCCACGCCCCAAGATCGGGCGGGGTAAGAGGCGCAAGCGCTTCCGCAATTTTGGCGCGGCGCCCGTCCAAAGTCATGTTGTAAAAGCCGGAGATTCGGGAGGTTGTCATAGTAGTTCCTATTTTAGGTTTTGCCTGCTGGCAAATTCTATCAAACAACTGAAATTGGTTATATAATCCATCTTGAGGAGTTTGGATGTTATTAACCCGTGAGCAGCTACAAGAGCGCCTGTTTGCGCTTCATCGCGCCAGCCTTGAGTTGGTAAAAGAAATATCACTTGAAACATTATTGGAGCGGATCGCCTCAACTGCTTGTGAGCAGGCGGGGGCACGTTATGCTGCGTTAGGTGTTTTGGACGATTCGGGGAAATTGGCGAAATTTATTTCGGTTGGTTTATCAAATGATATTGTGAAACGTATAGCCCATCCGCCGGTGGGACATGGGCTTTTGGGTGAGTTGATGGATACAGAAATTCCGCTGCGAATTCCTGTTATTCAGGATCATCCCAGTTCGGTTGGTTTTCCGTCTCACCACCCTCAAATGGTTTCTTTTTTGGGTGTGCCCATACGAACGGTTGATCGCCAGCTTGGTCAGATCTATCTTACTGAAAAACTGGATGCGAATGAATTTTCATCTGATGATGAAATGATCATTCAGATGCTGGCAACCTACGCCGCGACTGCCATTGCAAATGCTCGTTTGATCGAAGAAATGCGGGCGCATGATATTGAGATGACGCATCGCTCTCAAGATATGTCGTTGCTGAATGATATCGCCTCAACCCTGACCTCAAGCCTGGAACTCGACGAGATCCTGAACAAAACGCTTGGGCATGTGATGACCTATATGAAAGTGGAAGCCGGTGAGATTTTCCTGCTTGAAGAGGATAAAACTACCTTGCGGATGATGCTTCATCGCGGTCAGGCTGCAGAGGCATTTTGGACGAGGAACATTTTCACGGTGGGCGAAGGCTACCCGGGTATTGTTGCACAAACTGGGAAACCAATGATCAGCACTACATTAAGTAAAGATCCCAATTTTCTACGCGATGCGGTGGTTAAGGCTGGGTTTCGTCAGGTAGTTAGTATTCCGTTGGTTTCGGGCGATCAGATTATGGGCGTAATGAGCATTGCAACGCGTTCCAAGGCACCATTTGAGAATCGAAATGTGGATATGCTTTCGGCAGTGGGTGCGTGGGCTGGAGTTTCCATTGAAAATGCCCGTTTGCATGTTAATGCCCGTCGTTTTGCAGTGTTGGAAGAGCGCGATCGTATTGGTATGGATCTTCACGATGGGATCATTCAATCTATTTATGGGATTGGGCTGGGTTTGGAAGGAACCAAACATCTTGTAGATGAAGACCCGACGCAAGCGAAAGAGAAGATTAACCATGCCATTGATGGCTTGAATCAGGCGATTCGCGACCTTCGTGCCTATATTCTTGATCTTAGACCGCGTCAGCTTGGTAATGATGGCTTAATCAGCGGGTTTAAGCGGTTAATTGCGGAATATCGTGCCAATACATTCTCTGAAGTCCACTTTATGCCGCCCGAATCGGAGTTAAAAGAACTTACACAGGTTCAAGCGCTTGCGCTATTTCATATTTGTCAGGAAGCATTGGCAAATGCAGCGAAACACGCCAAGGCAAAAAAAGTGCAGGTGTCGCTTTGGACTACGGAAGATCGTGTCCTTATGGAGATCCATGATGATGGCAAGGGCTTTGAAATAGAGGAAATGTCCACGTTTATCGGGCATGGTCTTGCCAATATGCAAACCCGAGCACGCTCTTCAGGCGGTGATGTTGAAATATCATCCGCTTTCGGCAACGGAACGACAATCTTTGTATGGGTTCCTCGCGGAATAAAACAATAAATAAGCAGGATGATTAAACATCACAGGTCGAATCACGAAAATCAGAGTCTCGTTTTTGAATTTTGCAAAGTTTTTACGCTACGTTTCTTTAAGATAGATATGCTTTGAAGGTGTCAAAACCGGCTTTTAACCCCATATATGGGGGTCTCCTGATGCTGGAGAGGCGTTTTTGGCTGAAACGCCTGTTCTATAAAAAAGAATGATTTGGAAGGAATTGATAATCATTCTTTAACATTTGTGAATCTTAAAAAAAACAAGTTTTTTAACCAATCGTAGGTTGAGCGACTGTTGTATATTGAAATGTTCTGCTAGAATAGATACACGCTGATATAACAGGTGTTATTGAACAACATCTGTAATCCCTAAAGTTTATGGACAAAACTTGGATAATTTCCAAACATGTATTGGGGTTAGTTTTGTTCAACGTACGCTGAACTACAATAAAATTTGCACTAAGGAACATCTATGAACGCTGAACAGGCATGGCAAACCGTCCTGGCACAATTACAAATGGATATGCCGCGTGCATCCTTCGATACCTGGGTGCGTGATACTCGTCCCGTTGGATATGATAACGGGACTTTAACTGTTGGTGTTCGCAATGCATATGCACGCGATTGGCTTGATACCCGTCTTGCGACCACCATTAATAAAATATTGATTGACACCCTTAATTCAAAAGTTTCTGTCAGCTTTATTGTTTCTCAAACAGAAGAAACCGCCTCAGCATATGAGGCAGAGACAGCTCCTGTTTCGATAGAAATCACCCCGCCAGAACACAAACCTCGTCACGGTGTGTTAAATCCACGTTATACCTTTGATACTTATGTCGTTGGTTCAGGGAATCGGCTTGCACATGCTGCTTGTCAGGCAGTAGCAGATAAGCCTGCAAGGGCGTATAACCCCCTTTTCTTGTATGGGGGCGTGGGGCTTGGTAAGACTCACCTTTTACATGCAATTGGTAATTCCTGCCATGCAAGTGGACTTAATGTCCTCTACGTCTCCTCAGAAGAATTCACAAACGATCTTATTGCTGCAATTCGTACCCATACAACTCAGGCGTTCCGCGAAAAATACCGCTCCGCTGATGTTCTTCTCATCGACGATATTCAATTTATCGCCGGTAAAGAATCTACACAGGAAGAATTCTTCCATACCTTCAATACCCTGCACGGACAGGACAAACAGATCATCGTTTCGTCTGATCGACCGCCAAAATCTCTGGTTACACTGGAAGAACGTCTGCGCTCCCGCTTTGAGTGGGGGTTAACAGCCGATATTCAGGCTCCTGACCTTGAGACCCGCCTCGCCATTCTACGTTCAAAAGCGGAGCGAACCGGACGTAATATTTCAGACGAAATTCTTGATAGTATCGCCCAGCGTGTTCAGTCCAATATCCGTGAATTGGAAGGCGCCCTCAATCGTGTAATTGCATATGCCGACTTGAGCGGAACTTCTCTTACACCGAATTTGGTTGAGGTTGCACTTGCTGACCTAATGCCTACTCATGGGAACATTGATCCTGCCAACGTGTTGGAGGCTGTTGCCAAAAAATATGGAATTTCTTCAGATATTCTTTTAGGACGTGATCGCACAAAGGATGTAGCACGTTTTCGCCAGATAGCTATGTATCTTTTGCGTGAAGACGCTAAAATTTCCTTCCCGCAAATTGGCGATGTTCTTGGTGGACGTGACCACTCAACCGTAATGTCAGCTTATGACAAAATTAGGGGGCAAATCGGCACCGACCGCCGTTTGGAACAGGATATTGTATCTATCAGACAGCAGTTGTACAATCAAGGCGTGGCTGCATAAGTTTAATGTAAGTTTTTATACAGGTGCTTCCTGAGGGATGCACCTGTTTTTTTATGCTTACTATAGGTGTATCTGCATTAGGTTTTCGATCCATAGAAAGCCTAATAATTCGTTTATAAGATCGCTTTGCTTTTTGGCAGACAGTATATGAAGTAAAGACGATGCGCAATAAAAGGTATTGTTTGCGTATAGCTGTACGGATTTGTGATTGTACTTTCACCCTACAGACTCCATACGAATTATCGGGTATTACAAAAATCATATTGACTTTGATTTTGAAAGAGACTATACTGACTAAACAAAAGAGGTATTGCTGACATGCGATTATTTTCTGGAAAGACCAAAAACGGTAAATAAAGACACGCGAATATGTGCGCGTGTCTTTTTATTTCAATCAAAAAAAGGAGACTTTTGCCATGGATTACGGAATGATCGGCAAGCTCGAGAAAGCAAAACGTTATGCAGAGGATCGCCACCGCTTCCGCTTTAACAAATTTGAATTGACCTTTCATGGAGACAACAACGAACACAATGTGAACTACGAGGATGGCAACTTCCACTGTGATTGCGAATTCTTCCTTACCCATAAACGCTGTGGACATTCAATGGCGCTCGAAATTCTTCTCAAAGATATGATCGTCGAAACTGTTGAAGAATAAGCACAACTAAATATTTTATTGCCACTCAGTTCATGGGTGGCAATATTTTTTTAACTTCTCAAAAAACGGCGCAAAAATATGACCTAATCTGAACTCACGGTATAATTTCAGCACGATGACCGAAAGCGCATTACTCAACGACCGATACCAGCTTCAAGAAGTGCTTGGCAATGGCGGCATGGCGAACGTTTACCTTGCTCGTGATGTTGTGTTGGATAGACCCGTAGCCATTAAAGTCCTGCGAAAAGAATACTCGGAAAGCGAGAGTTTTCAAAAGCAATTCTGGCTTGAAGCACGGTCTGCCGCCAACCTTTCACACCCAAATATCGTCACCGTTCATGATTTTGGCACAGCAGACGGACTGCTCTATATCGTTATGGAGCAAATCCCGGGCAAAGACCTCAAACAGATCATCCGTGAGCGCGGACGTTTCACTGTAGAGCAAGGCATACCCATCCTTGTACAGGCTTGTGCCGGAGTGGGGTACGCCCATCGCGCCGGTCTGGTTCACTGTGACATCAAACCCCACAACATGCTCGTCACCAAAGACATGCGCCTCAAAGTCACTGACTTTGGCATTGCACGTGCGCTTTCCACGATCAAACCTGGCGAAAAAAATGATGTTGTTTGGGGGTCGCCGCTTTATTTCGCACCTGAACAGGCTGCCGGAGAAGCCCCCACCCCCGCATCCGATGTTTACTCATTGGGTGTCGTACTCTACGAACTACTAACCGGAACCACACCTTTTACCGCAAACTCTGCCGATGAACTGGCACGCCTGCACCTCACAGCGCGCCCGCTTTCCATCAGTGAATACGTCCCTGATGTCCCCCCCGCACTTGAAGAGATCGTGATGAAAGTTCTTTCCAAAGAACCTTCAGCTCGCTACCGTACCGCCGACCAACTTGGGCGTGTCTTGCAAAAATTCGGCACCATGCCCTCACCACCCAAACCAGCTGTAGAACCTGCGCCATCCAAACCTGTCATCACCATCAAACAGGATATTGCGGAACGCATCGCACCTGTTGAGCAGGTATACCAACCCGAACCAGAACCTGTCCCCGAACCTTACTACCCACCCCCGCAATACCCGCCTCAGACTCAGCCGGAGCCTGCCTACACCTACCAGACAGAATCTACTTCCGCACCTGTGGACTGGATTTCCGTTATCTTGGGGTTGGTGGCATTAATCGCATGGGGTGGATTGGTTCCATTCTGGCTTTTTGTCTGGTTCAACTATTTTCCACCCAAATAGAAGATTAACTTCGGTAAAACAAAAATCACGGCGCTGAATGCGCCGTGATTTTTGAGTCAAACGAGGGAGATTAGGAAGCTGACTTGCTGAGCGTCTTGATGCATTTGGCGCACAGCGTCTTCTTCACAAGGCGTCCCTTTTCCATCACCGAAACCTTCTGCAGGTTGGGCTTAAACGTGCGGTTAGTAGCACGCTGGGAGAAGGAGCGGTTGTGACCGAACGTGGTCGCCTTGCCGCAGTGATTGCACTTTGCCATGGTTGAGAATCCTTTCTTTCTGTCTTTCCTTGCAAATAATTCCAGTTGCCCTTTTCGAGGGCACGGCATTTTACCATATAACGCAACCATCTTCAAGATTAGATGTTAAAATAGAACACTGAAATCAAAATCGGGCGTTCGCGCCCCCTATGAAGAGATTAGTGAGGAAACTATGGGCGAAGAAACTACATCTTTAGGCGGGATCCATGTCTCGCCGAATGCGGTGGCTACCATTGCATATCAAGCCACGCTCCAATCGTATGGCGTGGTGGGGCTGGCTCCCAAGAATTTGGCAGACGGTATTGTTTCGACCATTACACGTGAGCCGTCTCGTGGAATTTCGGTCAAATATATTGAAGACGAAATTCATATTGAGATCCATGTAATCGTGGAATATGGAACGCGCATCAATTCTGTAGCTGAGAGTGTTGCGAATACAGTTCGTTTTCATGTGGAAAAAGCATTGGGACTGCGTGTAAGCATAGTCAATGTGCATGTGGCGGGGCTGCGCATTAGTAACAAAGATTAATAGATCGAGGAGAAACGATACATGGCGATAGATACCGCGCGCGTTGAGAAGTTTCGCAGGCGTAAGATCGACGGACAGGCGTTTAAGCGCCTTGTAGAGGCGGGGGTTACCTGGCTTCGCACCAATCAACAGGTTGTGAATGCTTTAAATGTGTTCCCCGTGCCAGATGGCGACACTGGTACTAATATGGGACTCACTCTTCAAGCCGCATGGAATGAGATTAAGGATAAAGGCACCGTTCACCTTGGCGAAATGGCAGCCGCCTTTTCCAAAGGTGCATTGATGGGCGCTCGTGGAAATTCTGGTGTGATCACCAGCCAAATTCTGCGTGGTTTCTCGCGTGGTGTTCACGAAAAAGCTGAATTGGACGTAGATACATTTATTGCAGCATTGGGTGAGGCTCGTGATACTGCTTACAAGGGCGTGGTCAAGCCGGTGGAAGGGACGATTCTCACCGTCATTAAAGAAACTGCCAATGCCGCCGAAGCAGCCCGCGGGTCCGTGAAAGATGCGATTGAGTTGCTTGAGGTGGCAGTCAAAGCCGCTGACGAAGCGGTCAAGAATACGCCCGAACTTCTTCCCATCCTCAAACAGGCGGGGGTCGTGGATTCTGGCGGTAAGGGACTTTTCTTCTTCCTCGAAGGAATGCTGCGTCATATTTACGGCGAGTCGCTGGAAACGCCAACGGTACAAGTGCAGTCACTTTCTGCCATGGGCTTTGAAGATGCCATGGGCGATGTGGAAGAGGGTCAGGATTACGAAGTGATCGTGGATTTTGTGCCAAACGGCGAGCTTGACTTGCATAGCTTTTATGCCAAGCTTGAAGAAATGGGTACTTCCATTCAGGTCGGTGAAGGTGAGGGGATGTATCGTATGCATATTCATGTGCCCACCGAAAATTTATATGTGCCCATTGATTACTGTATGACCCTTGGCACAATGACAAATGTTGCCATTGAAAACTTGATGGCGCAAATGGACGATATTCAAAAAAGCAAATCGACACAGATACAATTTTCAGCCGTGGAGCCGGGGGATATTGCCGTGGTGGTTGTTTCGCCCGGGCTTGGCATTAGCCGAATTTTTGCCAGCCTTGGTGTTTCGGCGGTTGTTGCTGGCGGGCAGACGATGAACCCCTCTACGCAGGATATTCTGGCGTCGTTTGAGAATATGCCCACTGATAAAGTGATCATTTTGCCGAATAATAAAAATATTGTGATGGCGGCAAATCAGGCAAAAGAAGTGACTGTAAAGAATGTGCAAGTTGTGCCAACGCGTACTGTGCCGCAGGGACTTTCTGCGATGCTTTCGTTTGACCCCAGCGGCGATGTGGAAGCGGTTGCCGAGCGCATGAATCGTGCCTTGAACAACGTGAAGACAGGTGAAATTACAGTGGCAACACGTTCAGTAGAGATCGATGGCGTGACCGTGCAGGACGGTCAGGTGATTGCATTGTTGGATGGCAAATTGGTCGTCGCTGCCAATTCTGTAGAAAGTGGCGTTTTTGATTTGCTTGAAAAAGCCGAAGCCGGTGAGCATGAAATCGTCACCCTGCTTTTTGGTGAAGAAATGCCTCATGCTGAAGCAAACCGTATTGCCGATAAGATCCGTGAGAAATACTCCAACCTCGAAGTTGAGGTGCAGGAGGGCGGTCAGCCGCACTATCAGTTCATTCTTTCGATAGAATAAGTGGAAAGAAAAATTCCTGAAGTAGAACTTCAGGAATCCATATTAAGACAAAGTGACAGTCACCTTTAAGGTGACTGTCACTTTTTTAATTCGCGTTTACGCTGTTTCGCGCCTCATCTTGAACAGACGATACACGGCTTTGACCAGCTCAATGCTTTGGATGATGATGACGATTGCCATCATCATCGGGAACGTGTAGGTGGCGATAGTCGCAAATATTTCTGCCTGTTCGGGCTCGAACGGTCCATTGGCAAGGGACTCGGCGCTAAAGGCGATGATGTCTGGCGCGCGCAGGATCAGCACGGTCAATGTGAGGCTGGCAGCTTCGATGACCACTTTGCTCAGGCGGGTGAGTTGATTCCAGATCGCGTTGCGCAGTAGATAGATATCGAGCAGTATTTTTCCCACGAGCACAATGTTGATATAAGGCACGAACTGGAAGAATTTTTCCGTGAATATGGGGAAGAAAACCTGCTCATTCTCAGTGAAGAAGAACATGCCCAGCCACTGTGGGTAGATGTTCAGGATCGCCAGCGCCACAAAGGTGAACACGATTTCAGCAATCAGCTCAGAGCGGCTCACAGAGTCAGGATCAGGCTCCTTGGCAAGCGAGGCGGGGTCCCACTCCTTCTCGTCGTCGAAACTGCCAATCTCTTTATCCGGCAGAACGCGCTCAAGGATGACGAAGACCAGCACCACGTTTCCGAAGGCGGCTATGGCAGCAGAGAGCGCACTCCCCAAACCCTGACCGATGATCTTCGCAAAATCCGCGCCCATGAAGGGGGTATCTGTCACGGCTTGAATGCCAGCCAGCACGAGCATTACGCTGACGACAACAGTAAGTACGATCTTTAAAACGAAGAGGAAGAACGGAAAGAGCTTCGGTCCGATTAAGTAGGGATGCGGGTTGTAGGTCTGCGCCACTTTTTGCGGCGAGCCATATTCTTTCAACACTTCGATCTCCATGGCTTCATCACGCGCCTGCCCACTGTTTTGGGCACGGTCTTCCAACATATCTTCAAGCGTCGACTTTAATTCCTTCTCAATATCTTCGCGCCCATTCAATAAAGGCAAATGCTTGCCAACTTCAGAAACATAACGATCAATCAGGTTCATGATTCTTTCCTTTCTTTATGAGAGCATCTTGTCCATGACTTTGACAATGCCAGCCCATTCTTTTTTCATTTTCGGCAGCAGTTTTTTACCTTCTGCGCTGATGACATAGTACCGGCGCGGACGCGCTTCTTCCAGCTTCCAAACTGATTCAAGCAAGCCTTGCGCTTCCAACCGACGGAGGAGCGGATACAGCGTACCCTGATCCACGTCCAAGCCGAGGTCGGCGAGTTTCTTCAACAGCGAGTACCCGTACTCTGCGGAGCCAAGTTGGCTGAGCGTTGCCAGCACAATTACCCCACGCCGTAACTCCAAGACTACATTTTCAATAGATTCAGTTTTTGCCATCTCTAATCCTTTAGCGCATTATACTGTGTAATATACAGTATGTAAAGAGAAAAGTATCAGGTGATGTTAATGACATTGCAAGTGCGCGGCTCGCAAGGACAAAAACATTTATGCTAAACTTTGCCCATGAAACTTGGAATCGTCACAGACTCAACCGCCGACCTGCCAGGCTACTTTATCGAACAACACGAAATTCAAGTGGTACCCACGGTCTTGATCTTGGATGGAAAAGAATACAAGGATGGGATCGGCATCTCACGTGAAGAGTTTTACACACGCCTGCCTTCGCTTCAAACCCCGGCGACGACTGCCGCGCCCTCCATTGGAGATTTTGTTTCGCCGTATCAGTCTCTGCTCAACTCCGGCTGTGACCATATCCTATCCATCCACGTATTGGGCAAACTCTCTGGCGTGGTGAATGTGGCTCGTCGTGCCTCACAGGAATTCCCCGGCAAAGTCACCTGCGTAGATAGCGGCTCACTTTCGATGGGGATCGGCTTTCAAGTGCTTGCCGCCGCCGAATCCGCAGACTTGGGCGTGAGAGCCGCATTAAATGCGGTTGAGCAGACCCGGCAGAAGTCAAAGGTCTTCGCCGCGTTGGATACGATGGAATACCTCAAACGCAGCGGACGAATCCCATCTGTGGTTGCCAATATCGGCGGAATGCTTTCCATCAAGCCAGTCGTCGAATTGCGTGATGGCGAAGTGAAGCCCATGGCTATCAACCGCACCACCAGTCAGGCAGATGAATTTATTTTTTCGAAATTGTTGGAAGTGGGGGAGATGGAACGCCTTGCAATCTTGCATACCAATGCCGAACATCGCGCGAGGCACCTGCTCGGTGAAATGATGAAAAAGGCGCGGATATCTGTACCAAGGGATGTGCTCTTTGTGAATGTGACAGCAGTGATCGGCACACACCTTGGACCGAATTGCATCGGCTTTGCGGCGGTAAGGAGGTAATATGGCAATTGAAGTAAAGATTCAGGTGCGAAACGAAAAAATACAGGTGGACGCTCCTCAAAGTGGATTTCACCAGGAGTTCAAAAATACGCTGGCGACCATCCCCAATGGATCTGTGGTTGCGATTGGTCAATCGCTTGCTGAACTGATTCGGGAGAACCCGCATAACGAAGAGAAATTCCGCGAAGATCTAAAGTTCCTGCCGATCTATGCGGTGAATGAAAAAGGGTTGCAAAACCTGCTTTTCTTTCTGGAATTTATCGCGATAAAACTACGCAAAGGGCGAGGAATGTTCTCACGCCTCTCTGCTTCAAACTCACTTGTGCTTCAAATCGAACTGCCAAATTATGAAAACATGGATATTTTGTCACGCCAGCAATTTGAGTTTACAGCGACGAAATTCATTGTTAACGGATTGACCATTAACGGCGAAACCAAAGGATGGGGAAAATGGCAGCGACGGGTGCTTGAGATCAGCCGCCCTGTTTTTTTATTGCTTTGGCCGCTCCTTTGGTATTTCTTTGTCCTTTTTGTAGCCCCGCTTACTGAAAGTTTGGGTGTTTTGAGGTGGGCATTCTACCTCGCAGGTTTGTTTCTAATTTACTATGGCGTGGCGTTTTTAAGGATGTTTGTTTTGCGGCAAATCCTTCCTATTGACCTGTTGAAGAGTGAATTACTCAACCCCAGAATGGGGAACGGAAAATTTGGGGATTGGGTGGTTGATAAATTTTTAACTGATGGTACGCAGTAGGGGCGACCCGCCCACATCCATGAGAGCTTTCTTTCGCCAGAAAGGGTCGTCTTGCCCAGGGCAACCCTTTCTTTGGGATAAAAGCCTTGACAGACATTGACGGGTTTGCCTCTACGGAAAATCGCGTAAGGTGAGTTTTTAAAATAGAGTGGTCACAGAGTTTATCTCTGTGACCACTCTCTGACCATTGGTTATGGGGTTGATAAGTCTTGTTTGGCGCCCTGTTTGTTCCAAAATAAAATAATGGCAATCCCTGCCAGCAAAACAATCGTAACTGCCAAGCCACCTTCGGGACCAAACGCGCCGCCGGTGAGCCAGTCTGCGCCGGTTTCCATCAGGTTGATGAGGGTACCGCCACCCGCATCCGTACCACTGACTTGGAAGCCGAAGAAGTTGCCCTGAACCCAATTCCAAACCGAGTGGATCGCGCTGATGCCCCATAGCGAGCCTTCTCGCATGGCATACAACCCGGCGAACACGCCGAACAAAGCCAGATTGACGAGGGCAAGGGCGCTCAGACCAGGGTTCATGCCATGAAGTAGGGCAAAGATGAGAGATGAAATTAGCAGCCCCACCCACGGTTTATAGCGTGCGCCGATGACAGGCAACGCCCAGCCGCGAATGAGAACTTCCTCGGCGCCGCCTTGAATGATCCACCCGATGAGTACGAGGGTAACCCCGCCAATGGCTGCCAACCCTTGTTGAGAGGGATCCCCTTGTTCAAAAGAAACCGCCCCAAACAAAGCCAGAATGCCCACAGAGCCAGCGAACATGAGCGTGCCAAAGAGAAACCCACGGGTATATTGCATGAGGGCGTTTTTGGCTTCATAACCCAGTGTCCAAAACGGTCGCTTTTCAAACCACTTGAGCCATGCCCAAAGGAAGAAGTACACAAGCCCGAAGGATGTGGCAAGTATCATCCCCATCCAAAAACCGGCAGTTGTGGCGGGCAATCCTTCCATGGACATGATGTTCTCTGAAAACCCATAAATGGCAGACATGGCAATGACGATTGGAATTGCGCCAAATTGTGCCACCAACGCGAAGAGAAAAGAAAGTGGAATGACCGCTGCAATATGGGTCAATCGTTGCCCTTGGCGGGCGAGGTCGAAAAGTTTGCTGTTATTGAACCAGTGCATGAAAAACTCCTTAAGGTTATAGTGGACGAGCTATTATGACAAATCATACGCCAAAAGTTGCGATTAGTTGTGCCCATGATAAAATTGATCCCTATGCAACCATCTCTTGAAAAATTACTCAAGTTTTTTAGCCTTGAAAGCGAAAAGAAATTCGATAACACCGCCATCATTGGCGGACTTGCGAAAATGCTGGATTTTTGGGAAGGCGAGGCCCGCGCTGATGGACTCTCTGAAGAGATCATTCAGGCGGTCGTTTCGCGGTTAAAGACGTATGAGAAACTTCCGCCTGGAGGGCGCGCCGATTCGTTGCGCGGTTTGTGGAAGCGCATTGGCGAAGCCTACCCCGAGGCAAAGAAGGTCAAGGGGCAGCCCCAGCCGCAGAAACAGGCACAGCCCCAACGTCAGGAAAGAAGCGATGATGCGGGGAGTGCCAAACCCAATAATGCTGAAACTTCCCCTTCGCAGGAGCAAAGCCAACCGAAGCAGGAACATCAAAAACAATATCAGCAAAAAACGAGACAGGCGCCGCCGCCGCGTTTTGAAAGCGCCACCAGTGCAAAGCACAGCCAAACGCCTGCTGCATTGAACGCGGAATTGACCGTGCTGCAAGGCGTGGGACCGAAGAATGCCGAGTCGCTGCAAAAATTGGGGATGCAGACCCTTGGCGATATGTTGTACAACTTTCCGCGCCGTTATGAAGATTACAGCCTGCTCAAGCCTATTCAGAGTTTGATGTATGGCGACGTGGTTACGGTGTTGGGTTCGGTGCAGAGCGTGCATAACCGCCCGATCCGTGGCGGCAAGCAAAGCATTATTGAAGTGATCATCACAGACGGCACGGGCGCATTGCGCTTGTCGTTCTTCAATCAACCCTGGTTGATGAACCGCTTGAAATCTGGCGATGCCATTTCTGTTTCTGGCAAGATCGATCAGTACCTTGGACGCATTGTGATGAACAGCCCCGATTGGGAGCCGGTGGAAATGGAAGCCTTGCATACCAATCGCATTGTGCCGATCTATTCACTGACCGAACGCATCACGCAAAAATGGCTGCGGGGTCAAATGAATCAGGTGGTTACATTTTGGGCGCCCGCCGTGGTGGATGCCCTGCCAGAAATCACCAAGCGTGAGGCGCAGTTGGTTTCGTTGGGCGAAGCGCTGACGCAGGTTCATTTCCCTGAATCTCAGGCACGCTTAAAACTGGCTCGTGAGCGCCTTGCCTTTGATGAAATTTTTTATTTGCAAATGGGCGTGCTGCGCCAAAAACGAGATTGGCAGGATGTGGAAGGGCGCCGCTTCACAGTGACTGACGAGTGGCTTGATTCTCGTTTAGGGGTTTTACCTTTCACCCTAACCTCGGCTCAACAAGAAGTGCTGAAAGACATCCGCAATGATCTGGGTTCAGGCAAGCCGATGAATCGCCTTATTCAAGGTGATGTAGGTTCTGGTAAGACGGTGGTTTCTGCCTTGGGAACAAGCATGGTGGTTTCTAATGGCGCACAGGCTGCCATTATGGCGCCGACCTCCATTTTGGCAGAACAGCACTATCGCAGTTTCACCAATCAATTGGCTGGTGAACATGGGTACCTGCAAAAAGAAGAAATCCGTTTACTGGTGGGCAACACGCCAGAATCAGAGAAGGAAGCGATACGTCAGGGTTTGTTGGATGGTTCCATCAAGGTTGTGATCGGTACCCATGCGGTCATTGAGCCGGATGTTCAGTTTAAAGACTTGCAATTTGTTGTGATCGATGAGCAACACCGCTTTGGCGTTCAACAGCGTGCCGAGCTTCGCAGCAAGGGCACGAACCCGCATTTGCTGGTGATGACTGCTACACCCATTCCGCGTTCGCTGGCATTGACCGTTTTTGGTGACTTGGATGTTTCTGTGATGGATGTGATGCCCGAAGGGCGGCAGACGATTGCCACGCATGTCCTTCGTCCGCAGGAGCGTGAGCGGGCGTATACGATGCTCCGTGCGCAGGTTCAGCAGGGCAGTCAGGCGTTCATCGTCTACCCATTGATCGACGAGAATGAGAAGATCGATGCCCGTGCTGCTGTGGATGATTTTGAAACGCTGTCTAGGGAAATTTTCCCAGACCTGAAACTTGGTTTGTTGCACGGACGGATGCGTCCCTCTGAAAAAGATGAGGTGATGTATAAATTCCGTGACCGCGAGTTTGATATTTTGGTTTCGACCACAGTGATCGAAGTGGGTGTGGATGTGCCCAACTCGACCTTGATGTTGATCGAAGGCGCCGACCGTTTTGGTTTGGCGCAGCTTCACCAATTGCGCGGACGGGTGGGGCGTGGCTCGAAGGCGTCTACTTGCTTGCTGATCCCCACACATGAAGATGCCACTGAGAATGACCGTCTGCAAGCGATGGCAACCACAAATAACGGTTTTGAACTCGCCGACCTTGATCTTAAGCTGCGTGGTCCTGGTGAGTTTCTTGGTACGCGTCAGGCGGGCTTTGCTTCCTCGTTGAAGATGGCGAGCATCACCGACCTGCCATTGATCGAGAAAGCGCGTGAGCAGGCAAAGTCCCTTTTTGAGCGCGACCCGTATTTGACTCAACCCGAACATGCCCTGCTTGCCGAGGCGTTTGAACGTTTTTGGAAGAACACTTCCAGCGACGTATCATAATTTGCAGAGGCGGGGTAACCTGCCCTGTACGAGTTCAATAAATTGGCGAGGAGATCTCGCTTCTACATTAAAAATGGAGACACATGGTTAGAGCTTTATTTCCTGGAACTTTTGATCCCATTCACTATGGGCATATGGATATTGCCAACCGCGCTTCAAAGTTGTTTGATGAAGTAGTGATGGCTGTTTATGACAAGCCTTTGAAGAACCTGATGTTCATGCCGGAAGAAAGAATCTCTCTGGTGGAAGAGGCTTTCAAAGAAAATCCTAAAGTGAAAGTCACTGGTTATAGCGGTTTGACCATTGAGTTTGCAAAGCAGATCAATGCTCAGGTGATCGTACGCGGGCTTCGCGTTTTTTCTGATTTTGAATTCGAGTTCCGTATGGCGTTGGCGAATCAACGGCTTGCCGGTGCGGCGGTAGAGACAGTGGCGCTCATCACTGCCGAGCAGCACACATTCTTATCTTCTTCCACGGTGCGTGAAATTGCCACATTGGGGGGAGATGTTTCGAGTATGGTGCCTGCGTATGTGGAACGCGCGCTCAAGGAAAAAGTGGCGGAACTTGGCGATCAATCTCTTCCTAATGCGTTGAGAGATTGAGTTTGATTAAAATGATAAAAACCTGACGGTTGGTTTCTTTGAGAAAAGCCGTTGAATTAATGTGCTAGAATTATCGCATATCGTATTTTTGAGAAAAAATCAGGCAAATGATCGGTATTTTGTCTCAAAACGTGAGTAACTTATGGATATCCTTCAACTAATTGACCGTTTGGAAGAACTTTTTAACGATGCCAAGGCTGTGCCTTTCACGCACAATGTGGTCGTGGATGAAGACCGTATGCTGGAATTGATCGACCAGATGCGTATTGTCATCCCTGAAGAGGTGAAAAAGGCGCAGCAACTGGTCGCTCAAAGAGACCGTGTGATGGCGCAGGCTCAAGAGGAAGCCAACCGAACCTTGCAGCTTGCCCGCGAAAAAGCCGACCAAATGGTGTTAAAGGATATCGTTACGCAAGATGCTCAACGCCGTGCGGATCAGATCCTTGCGCAGGCACGGGCTGAGGCAGATGATATCCGTGCAGATGCGGATCATTATGTTCTGGATACGCTCACACAGTTACAGGAGCAGATCGATAAATTGGGGATTCAGGTTAATAACGGTGTGCGGATGCTTCAGGAAGAGCAGATGCGGAAAGCGCCCTCTGCAAAGCCCAGTGAATAATTGAAAAGAAAACTCCCTGTCAGCGACAGGGAGTTTTTTGTTATCTGAAGGCAAAGCCTGCTACGAATAGTGCAGTTGTAAAAAATAACAATGCGGGGAAGAGGTTCATCACCTTGTCTCGCGGTACAAAAGTTTTTCCAATGCTTTGGGAAGAAAGGAGTAATCCGACTATTCCTATCAATGCGCCGCCGATGCCGACGAGGGAGAATAATGGTTTGGCGGCTCCCTGTACTGACAATACAATGGGAAGCAGGAAGATGGTGAGACCCGCAATGCCATGTGTGAGGGCGATGGCGATGATGGGAAGTTTATTCGGCATGGGGAATGAACGGGTCAAACTTACGGCGAGGAAACCGATAATGGCGAGAATCAGGAATGAGGTCCGCACTGAGGCGAGGTGCTGCCAGACAAGACCGACTGCCAGACTAAGCGGGATGATGGTGGAGACGATGACAACAATGGGCGAGTCCAGCACCTCGATCCCTAAAATGTAGATAAGCAGGGCTGCGATGAGTATGACGCCAAATGAAATGGTGTAGGCGGTGATGGGTAGGATGGTGAATCCTTCTATCCCTACGGATACCTGATACCCGGCAAGGAGAGAGGTTAGGAGGAGAAAGGTTCTGTGTGAGGAGGATTTCATTTAGATGACTTCGACAACGACCAGGATCATGGCTGCAAGCATGTAAATGGATGCGTATTTGAACAAGCCAAAGTTGACGCGTTCGGTGGGGTTGAAGGTCATGGCGGCTGCCAGTATAAGCAGACCGGCGGATAGAACGCCAAGCAGGCGCAGGAAGCCCCAGTCCATGCCGATGCCGATGCCTGCAATGACCATTGCGGCGGCGGCGAGTACGGAGGAAAAGGCGATGGTGAAGCGGGTGACCGCCAGCCCATAGGTGGAGGGGAAGGTTGGTACGCCTGCATCGGCGTAGTCTTTTTCGAATTTCATGCTGAAGGTGAGGGTGTGGGTGGGTATCCACAAAAGGATGCCGAGGGCAAGCATGAGCCCGATCCAATCGATGGAGCCGAGACCCAGCACACGCCCTGCGAGGATGGGCATGGCGCCAGAGATGCCGCCCCAAACGATGCTCCAGCAGGTGCGGCGTTTGAGCCACATGCTGTAGATCACAACATCGAAGAACCAGCCGGCAAAGACGACCAAGCCGTAGAGCCAGTCCATTGCCAGCGCCCAGCCGATGCCTATGACGGAAATGAGAATGCCTGCGATCAACACTTCTTTGTCTGTAAGCAGCCCTTTGGATGTGACCCGTTTTTGGGTGCGTCCCATTTTTGAGTCGATGTCGCGGTCCCACCACATGTTCATGATGGTGCTGCCAGCGATGGCGAGGAAGAGGCTGAGGGAAAGTTGAAGGATGGTGGAAATGTTGAAGACGGGGCAGCGCGCGCTCATATAGCCTGCCAGCCCTGTAGAAAGTAAAAGTCCGGATTGTGAAGGCTTGGTAAGCGACCAGAACATGGCAAGTTTGGATGTTGGAATAGAATCCCGATTGGACATGATTTCTCCTCGAGTTGGTTTATTTCAAAAAGCGCTTAAAATCTGGCGTAGTATACCTGTGTATTTGCGTCCCTGTCTATGGATGTATAATTTAGTTAGATCACAATGTTCCGTGCTATTTTTGATTTACCGCTCAACCACCTTGCATCACGCGACCTGAGGGAATGGCGTCTACGCGTCTTGGAGGTGATATTACGAGGCATTTCATTTGTTTGGATCATTGCGCTTATCAGCGGTATTAATAATGTGCTTGAAACGTACCGTCTGGAAAAGGATATGTACGAAAACCCGGTGGCAATGACCGCATCTGTGCTGGTTATGTATCTTGCCACAACAGTGGTCCTGTTTTGGGTAACGCTTAACAGGCGGCTGCCATACAAATGGCGTGCGGGTTTGTTCCTCTTTATCATTTATGTATTGGGGGTTGGAGGGCTTGGGCTTTCGTCCTTGAGCGGTGATGGGCGGATTATTCTCTTTGCATTTGTTGTGCTCTCAGCAATATTCTTTGACCAGCGAATTAGTTTGATCGCTTTAGGGGTGAGTTTGCTCACATACTTCGTAATGGGTTGGCTTCAGGTGACACAAATAATTATTGTCCCAGCTGAGCGTCAGATCAACTCTGTAGATGGTGGTGCCTGGGTGAGCGGGGGCATTGTATTTCTGTTGTTAAGTGTTGCGGTATTGATTTCAATCAGCTATCTTTTGCAGACTCTGGGGACAAGCCTGAATGAAACCCGCACATCCCTTGAACGTGAAAAACGCCTGGGACATACTTTACGGTTGATCAGCGATATCAATCAAGCCATTGTTCGTACAGGTGACCTCGATACGTTATTAAAAAAAGCATGTGAATTGCTCGTCTCGGGGCAGGGATATGTTCTTGCCTGGGTGGGGCTGTTGGGCGAAGATCGGGTGACGTTGAATCTTGCCGCTTATGCCGGTGGGGAAGTGGATGTGCAAAAATTCAATATGCGGTTGGATGTGGATGACCAGGGCATTGGCTGTGTTATCAATGCGCTTCAAACCCAATCGGTGTTTCTGGTGAAAGATCCGGAAGATGAGATGTGCCGGTCTTGTATGTTTAAGAAGAATTGCCAGGAACGCTCGGCTGTATCCTTTCCGCTTGTTAGAAATGGGGGCGCACTGGGTATTCTGGTGGTAAACCCCTCCCAGCCTAAAACTTCATTTGAGGATGAGGAACTTGCGCTTCTTCAGGAACTGGCAGATGATCTTGCGTATGCGATTGAAAACATCGGCGCCGCCAATCGTTTGAAAATTTATGCCAATCATCAAATGTTCTTAAACAAGGTGACACAAGCGGCGCTTATCTACAATGACCTTGAATTACTGCTTAAGGAATTTGTTCGCAGCCTGGAAGGGGCGCTGGGCGCAGACGGCTATTATTTTGCATTGTGGGATGAAACACGCAACATTCCAGAAAGATTTATAGGGTCTGAAAACTTCCAGCCGATATTGTTGAACCTCCCATCTTTGGGGTTCGATGATAAATTCTTTACCCGCGCCATTCTTGAAGAGGGACGAGTCCTTGCTGTGCCAGATGCCGCCAATAACCCGTACTTTGACGCAGACCTGGCAGCATTGTTCAATGCGCGCTCGGCGCTTGGGCTTCCCCTGATTGCAGATAACCGCCGTCTTGGGGTTCTCATTTTTGGTTATTTTAATTCCCATATTTTTACCACTGAAGAAATGGAACTGGCGAATCAGGCATCTCAACAATTTGCCCTTGCCTTATTAAAAGCTAAACTGGATGATGAAACTCGTGCCAAGGCGGCGGAACTTGAAATTTTGTACTCCGCTGCGCAGGATATGGCATCCAGTTTGATGGATCCGCCTGTTTTATTGAGAAAACTTGCCCATCACATGACAGAAGCGCTCAATGCCACCAGCGCTAATATTGTAGAAATAAACCTTGAAAAAGATACCACGTTGGTTGTGGCTGAATACTGGAGCGATGAAGCCTCGACCAGTGAACGGTGTTCTGATCTTGGCAGGTTGTATATTGCATCCCATTATGAGTCCATTATGCAGGCAATGCGGATGGGTGATATTAAAGTCATATACAAGGATGATATCGGACTGACCGACCCAGAACGCAACTTATTTATTGAATACGGGATTGAAACCATGTTATTTGTTCCGATCACAGCGCATGGACGATTGTATGGAAATATAGAAATTTGGGAGAGTCGGCGCAGGCGTGTGTTTACCCCGCAAGAGATTCGGCTTGCCCAGGCAATGGCGGGACATGCTGCTTCGGTCTTTGAACATGCCGAATTGTTCGCACAAACACGCCAACAGGAGAGCGAATTACGCGCCTTGTTAACGGTTTCACGCGCGGTTTCATCCAGTTTACAGCTGCCAGATGTATTAAAACAGGCTGCTACTACGCTGGCACGCCTTATGCGGGTGGATTTTTGTTCCCTCTCAGATTACTTTCCAGAACGCGACGAAATTGTTACTCTTGCCATTTACTCAGCCAATGATGATGTAAGCGGAGACGGAGATTTGGGACGCGTATTTTCACTTGAAGATTATCCTGCCACCCGACGCGTACTTCAAAGTGGACAGCCGCTCGTTATTCGGCTTGATGACCCAAAGGCAGATAGATCGGAAATTCAACAATTACAGCATGATGATATGCATTCATCCTTGTTGATACCGCTGCAACTGCGCGGACACTCACTGGGCTTGGCTGAACTCTTCGCATCTGACCCGAACCGTAATTTTGAGCCAAAAGAAATTTTATTTGCGCGCGCGCTGGCAGATCAGATTGCAATTGCCATTGAAAACGCAAGACTATATGAACGGATTGAGCATCGTGAAGAATATTTCCGCGCTTTGATCGAAAATTCAGTGGAAGGATTTGCCATTGTAGATTCACAAGGAATTGTTCAATATGCAGCCCCCTCTGAAGAACGGCTGACCGGTTATTCACTTGATGAGATCATTGGGCAGAGCGCCTTCCGGTTTGTTCATCCGGAAGATAGCCCCAGAGTTATGAAATTATTGGAAGAATTCGCATTCCAGCCGGAGGCAGTTCAAACCGTTCAGTATCGCCTTCAACGAAAAGATGGTGAATGGCGTTATTTTGAGGTAACGGGTCACAACCGATTAAACGACACACACATTTCTGGCATTGTGGTTAACTATCGAGATATTACCGAACGAAAACTAGCCGAACGAGCCTTAAGAGAGTCGGAAGAACGTTACCATACCATCTTTGACAGCGTCAGTGTGGCATTATGGGAGGAGGACTATTCCGCGCTGATGGAGGATATCGATACGCTAAAAAGCAATGGCGTTACCGACTTCAAACGTTACTTCCGAGAAAATCCTGACTTTCTCAAAAGTGCGGCGCAAAAAATCCAGGTTCTGGATATGAATGAGGTTGCCGTAAAAATGATGGGCGCCAGAGACAAGTCGGAACTGATCGGACCGCTTTCCGGCATCTTCGGCAGCGATATTCCAGTGTCTTTTGCCGAAGATATCTCAGCCATTGCTGAGAGGCAAACCTCCTACGAACACGAAACTTACAACATAACCCTGGAAGGTGAACGCCGTGAGATATGGATTGCGATCTCACTCCCTCAGCATGATAAATACGACCGGGTTCTTGTCAGCACCATGGATATCACCGAGAGGAAAAAGGCAGAACGCGCATTGCAGGAAAGCGAAGCACGCCTGGCAGGCATCATTAACACCGCCCCGAATGCCATCATCACCATTGATGAATCTCAAAAGATCGTACTCTTCAACCCTTTCGCTGAAAAGATATTTAAGTGCTCGGCTGAACACGCCATTGGGAAATCGCTGGAGATATTCATTCCCAATCGCGCCAAACATTCTCATGCAAACATGGTGGCAAACTATGGCAAGAACTGGAACTCCGACAGGCGGCATGGACAACTGAACTCCCTCTCTGGACTGCGCGCCGACGGCGAAGAGTTCCCAATGGAAGCGTTTATTTCCCAATACGAGATCGGCGGCAAAAAATTCTACACTGCCATCCTGCGAGATATCACCGAACGTAGAAAAGATGAAGATAACCTGCGCCGCCGGGCAGAAGAACTTCAAACCCTGGCTTTGATCTCATCCAGTTTGCGCATTGCCGTAAGTGTTCGAGATGTGATCCCATTGGTGGTTCGATATTCTGTGGAAATTGTAGGCGGCGATTACGGCACGATTTACACCCTCGATGAAACCGTAAACCAGTTGATTTCACCGGGCTGGTATTCAGTAAAATCTGGTAAAGATATCAAAATGACGGGCGAGCCTTTATTGAGACAGGTTTCAGGCATGGGGATCACGGGGCATGTGGCAAAAACAGGCGAAATGTACGTCACCGAAGATCTTCAAACTGACCCACTTGCCTCCATTCTGCCGGATGAGCGGCATATTTTGAGTGACGCTCACAGTGGTATTTCCCTGCCGTTGCTTTCACAAGAAAAAGTGATCGGAGTCCTGCATATCCGGCTGAAAACTTTCCATCACTTTACCGAGACGGAAATCCGCCTGCTTACCGCCATCGCTGAAATGGCAGGCAGCGCCCTGCACCGCGCCACGCTCTACGAACAAACCCTTGAACAAGCAAACGAACTTATGCTTGCATACGATAACACCCTGGAGGGCTGGGCACGCGCACTTGAATTGCGTGATGAGCTAACAGAAGGACACACCCGCCGAGTAACTGAATTGACGATTGAACTGGCGAACGCCATGGCAATTCCAGAAAATGAGATCATCCAAATTCAACGCGGCGCCACCCTGCATGATATCGGCAAAATGGGTATCCCCGATTCCATCCTAAACAAACCTGGTCCACTGACCGCGCAGGAGCAACTCATTATGAGATTGCACCCACAATACGCTTTCGAGATGCTGTCTTTGATACCCTTCCTGCAACCCGCTCTTGAAATTCCATATTGCCACCATGAATGGTGGAATGGCAAAGGCTACCCACGTGGATTAAAGGGAGAAGAGATCCCCCTCTCTGCCCGCATCTTTTCTGTAGTTGACGTGTGGGATGCCCTGACCTCAGACCGTCCATACCGTACTGCATGGTCAAAAGAAAAAACCTTGCAATACATCAAGCAAGGTTCAGGAGCACAATTTGACCCACAGGTCGTGCAGGCATTTCTTAAACTGATCGAAAAACTATAAACCAAAATCCCGCACAAGCAGCTCTTGCACAGACTCCCGCTTTTGCATCACTTTTGCAGCACCCTCGTTCAACCACAAAACCACAGGTCTGCGCGCCCCATTGTAATTAGACGACATACTCAAGTGATACGCCCCCGCAACAGGAATGGCGATCAGATCACCTTCCCTGACATTTGGCATGGGCAAATCTTCGATGACAATATCTCCAGATTCACAATACGGTCCTGCGATGGATACAACCCCGCTTCGCTCTCCCTTTGGGCTGGATACCGGCAAACAGGCATATTTCGCCCCGTAGAGCGCAAACCGTGGGTTATCTGCCATGCCGCCATCGGTGAGCAGCCAGGTTTTGTTTCCACGCCGTTTAATGGCGCCCACACGGTATACGGCCACTCCACCTCGTGCAACAAGGCTGCGCCCTGGCTCAAGGTGTAAATGTGGCAGGCTCAAATTCCTTATTTTGCACCCATCAACCACCGCTTCCGCAATTCCGCGCACATAATGTTCAACGGGTGGATGCGGTAACTCATCCTCGTGATATGCAACACCCCAGCCTCCGCCTGGGCAAAAATGCCATTCACCCAAAAAGCCGATCTCTTTGACGAGATCAAGCGCCATTTCAATGGCAGGGAGCAAGGGCTCAGGATCACGGAAATTTGACCCCTGGTGAAAATGAATACCCTTTAACGGTAAATTATTTTCCTTGCAAAGTTTCGCCGCCTGTAGAACTTCATCGCGGGTCATGCCAAACTTGCTTTCGTGATGACCGGTTTGGGTGTGGACGTGGTGGGTGGTGACAGAAACTCCCGGAAGAAGGCGCAGCCAAAGGTCTGGGAGTTTGGCAGGTGATACATTGATAATTCGTTTTAACTCGCTTAGGTTATCCACCACAATCGTTGAAGCATGATCGAAAGCGGCTGCCAGATCCGCATCAGATTTATTGACACCATGAACAAGGATATTTTCACGCGCAACTCCGGCTGCCGCGGCAATACCGATCTCGCCTTCGCCGGTGCAATCCACAGTGAGGTTATGCAATTGGGTCCATTGCGCCATAAAAAGGCTGAGGAATGCCTTTCCGGCATAGGTCACAGAAGCAGGCGCAGGGTAGTGAGAGGCGAGCGCAGTTTTGTATGCCTGCGCCGCAGAATCCAATGTATCCTGGTCGTACGCATAGAGCGGCGTTCCATATTTTTCTACAAGAGAATGCAGGTTAAGACCGGCAATTCTTAGTTGATCGTTCTCAATAGAAGTGCTGATGGGGAAGAGTTCGAGGCGTTTCATATTAAGTGTCGCTGGCGGTTTTGATCCGATTTTTTCCGCTCTGCTTTGCCCGCATGGACGCGTTGTCAGCGGCAATGAGAAGCTCACCCAGGGTATTGGCATCTTGTGGGTATGTGGCAATGCCAATACTGAGGGTATACCCTGGTATTCCTTTTTCTGAGGGGTGTTCATTGGGCGCGCCAACGCGTACTCCCTCGCGCAGGCGTGTGGCAAAATTGTAGGCGTCTGCCTGGCTGCAATTTGTCATGATGACCGCAAACTCATCGCCGCCATACCGTGCGGCGATATCGTATTTACGGAGGTTTGCTGTAACGGTATCTGCAATGGTTTTTAGCCTTGCATCTCCGGCGGGATGCCCCCATGTATCATTGTATTCTTTGAAAGAATCCACATCAAAAATCATCAGGGATAGAGTTGTATTGTGACGTTGAGCGCGTTCCATTTCTGCGGCAATGGCTTTTTCAAATATATGCCGATTGGCAAGTCCTGTCACTGCGTCGGTACTTGCCATTCGTTTGATCTCTGTGTGAAGTCTGGCATTGTCCACTGAAACGGCTATGGGTCCGGCAATGGCAACTAATAATTCCTCGTCGTAAGTGGTTAATCTATCTAATGAGGTCGATTCGATGTTGACAATTCCCAATACTTTGCCGTCTTTCAGCAAGGGGACGCATATTTCACTCAAAATATGATGGTCTGCTTTCAGGAAGGCGTTTTCTTGGCGGGCATCTTGAATGAATTGAACCTGCTTGGTGCGGATGCATCTTCCTGCGACGCCTTGACTGATGTGTATTTTATGAAGGGTAAGCTCTGCCGGGTAGCCTACTTGCGCACTTAAATGAAGGTAATCTTCTTCCAGAAAATAGATACTGACGTGAGTGTACCCGAATGATTCTTGTAAACTCTTTACCACAATGCTGCTGATGGTGTTCAGATCTAACGAGCTGGCGACCAGCTTTGAAATGTTTTGGGTAATGGCAATGGTTCGCAGGTCTTTTTGGGTCTGTGTAAACAGGGCTGCCCGCTGCAAAGATTCGGATATTTGGCTTACAAGGGTTTCCAGGGTTCTGACATCTTCCTGCCCAAAAGCGTCTAATTGAAAACTTTCAACATACAATACTCCGTACAGGCTGCTTTGTTTGAAGATCGGGATGCAAATGGCAGAGCCAGATTGTGTGCTTGTTGAATAATAATGAGGGTCACGGGATACATCTCCGGTAACATAGGTCTTTTGTATGCTGGCGGTATATCCGATGATGCCTTGCCCTATTTCCTGTAAATAGCCCGGGCGGTAGCCGAAATCTTCTGTGCCAGAAATTACACTGACTTTGAGCTTATTATCTGGTGTAACCAGTGAGATGGCTGTTTCAGGGTGATTGAATATTTGCGTAATGGCATCTGCTGCGATCTGTAAAATTTCATTCTCATTCAGGCTGCCTGCTATCAGCCTGCCGGTCTTTTCCAGCAGGGATAAGTGTTTTGAGCGGAGTTTTTCAATGTGGAGCAGGGTTTGTAATTTTGTAATATCATGGAAAACCATGACATAGCCAAGGATAATCTTTTCCATGGCTTTAATGGGGATGACGCGTACTTCCAATATGCGGGGTTTTCCACCCATAATATGCTCAACGGTTGCAATTGAATTTTGCGATTCCCATATTTTTCTCATGGAGTCGGTATCAGGTAAAACATCGAAGATCGATATGCTTTTTTCAACCTTGGGCAGGTTTAACATTTTTTTGGCTGCCAGGTTTATATTGGTCACTTCTTTTTCACTATTCGTGATCACAATGGCGTCTTGCAGGTTTTCGATAATAAGAGGCGCTGCTAATGGTAAGAGATTGATCGCTCCATAACGGAAAAAGCCAAAAGCAATTAAGGGGGCTGAAACGGCAAAAGATAATGGGGTTGGGTCAATTGTGTGTTTGCTGTCTAAAAGCAGAAATGAGGCATTGCTCAGGAAAACCAGTGATGCTCCAAGGAGCATTACGCCTGTTTTTTTACGAAGCATCGGTTCACTTTTAAGATGTGTTATGAAGTAGACCGCCATTCCGATTGCGATTAATATGTAGGCAATGGTGGTGAATACCCAGAAGCCCACGCCATATTCAACTTGAAGCGGCGCAAGAACCTGTTTGGTATCAAGCGAAAGTGATTTCCAAATAAGTTGATGTGTTTCATTGGTTGCACCAAGGGAAAAAGAAAGTACGCCGGGAAGGGCGATAAGCCCTAACCGATTCCGTTCTGCCCACCATGAACGGATCCCCGTGTAACGGATCGATAACCAAAGCCAGAAGGGGGGCGAAAGTGACATGCCTAAATACAATATTTTTCGGAAAAATATCTTATCAGCCAGGGTGGCAAGACTGATTTCAAGAGCATAAGAGCCTGCCCAAATGGATATGGCAAGCATTAAGAAACCCAGGCTGCGCGCGCCCGGTAATTGCCAGTTAAAAAAAGCAAAGATGCTAATTCCAATTGTAATGAGGGCTAGGAGTGACAGTAGGATAAGGTATATCGAAATCAGGTTTGGCATTGAAATTCAATCATCAAAGAACAACGCGTACCAGACTTCCCAGTTTTGCATGGGGGTGGGGGCAGGCATGGGGGTTTCTATGATGATCGGTTCACTGCCCGGCATTTCCACAGGAATTACAGGCTGGTCTCCTTCTTGCATATAGTGACCATCTGTTCGTGCCCAGTCGAGCACGGCATCGGTGGAAGCGGCGTATGCCACCTGTGTTTGAAGGGCTGCCTGTGTTTGCACGGCTTGGGTGGCAAGGACGCGCATTTCATTGCGTTGTTTGTTCAGGCGGTTTAATTCTTCGAGGCGGGAATTAAATTCTATGACAAAGAGGATGAGGACAAAAATACCCACGAATACGGTGATTCGCCTGAAATTAATTGGGAATGCTTGCATGGCAATAATCTTAACCTTATTCCCCTGCGTTGGCAAACCCTAAATGTGGTAAAATCCTGCCCCGCAGGTCGTTGTACCCTTCGACCTGACAACCAATTGCCAGAAAGGGCTTAAATCATGAAAGTATTACTTATTAAGGACGTTTACAAACTTGGTCGCGCCGGTGAAATTAAGAAAGTTGCCGATGGCTACGGACGCAACTTCCTGCTCCCGCAGGGGCTTGCTGTGCTTGCCACTGCAGGCGCACTGAAACAAATTGAGAAGATCAAATCGCAGGCTGAAGTTCGTCGTAACGCTCAAAACAGCGAATTGAAGGGGATTGCAGATATGATCAAGGAAGTGAACCTGATATTCCCTGCCAAGGCTGGCGAAACGGGAAAGCTTTATGGGTCCATCACAACAGGTGATATTGCTGCCGCCCTCACCGAAAAGATTCGTTTTGAAATCAAGCGTCAGCAGGTGGATACACAGCCCATCCGCACCCTTGGTGAATTTACCGCTCATGTGCGCCTCACCATGGACCTTGTGCCTGAGATCAAAATTGTGGTTCACCGTGAAGGCGAAAGCCCCGAAACGGTAACCGGTCAGCACGAAGAAGCTGAGGCTCCCGCTGCTGAAGCTCCTGCTGCCGAAGCCAGCGCAGAGTAAAAAAAGATTACGAAATTAACATCACCGGCGTAAGTCGGTGATGTTTGTAATACAATACCCCCATGCAAGAAACCATTGGACAACGCTTGAAACGCGAGCGTGAGGCGCGCTATCTGTCTGTTGAAAAAGCAGCGGAAGAAACGCGCATCCGCAAGGTTTTCATTCACGCCCTCGAAGCAGATGATTACTCCGTCATCCCATCTGCTGCGCAGGGACGTGGTTTTTTGCGCAACTATGCCGAATACCTTGGGCTGAATATTGACGAACTGGTCGTTGAACTTCAGCGGAATCCGATCGGACCTGCTGAAGAAGAAATGAGCGGTCCCTTACCCCAGCTAAACCTTGTTGAAACAGAAATCCCTCCGCTGACGGATGCTCCTATAGAGGAGACGATCTCGCCGTTTTTAGGGCGGATCTTAAGGCGCCCCAAAAATTCTGAGAAGCAGCCTCTTATTGATACTAAAGATGATATTGTAGAGCGCTTTACAGAGGGTGAGAAGAAAGTCTTCGATGAGATCCGTACCCGTGGTCAGAATCAGTTTGAATACACGGAAGAGGCGGATCAAAGTTTGTGGGGAAGGGCGGCCTCCCTCTTCAATATCAAGTTGCAAAAGCGAGATCTATTTCCCCGGGCAGAAGCCGCTGAAAATGAGGGACAGGTTTCCGGTGCTGTTGAAGTAAAGTCTCGTGCCGATTCTATTATGGCTGAGATCGGTATGATGCTGCGGGAACGACGTGAGTTGATCAGCTTGACGATCGATGAAGTGGAGCGGCATACGCATCTGCGTGCGGTCTTTGTGAAGGGGCTTGAGGAAGGTGATTTTTCCGCCCTACCTTCCACGGTGCAGACGCGCGGAATGCTCTCGAACTACGCCAGTTTTCTTGACCTGGATGTGGATGCTGTTTTACTGAGATATGCAGATGTACTGCAAGCCCGTCATCAAGAGAAATATGCCAGCCCCTCGCGGGATAAAGTTCAAACACAGGTTGCTGCATCCATACCCGTATTGCGGGCTTTTATTGCTGGTGATCTTTTGTTTGGTATTGTGATGATCGTGGCTATTGTGGGGCTTGCAATTTGGGGGGTGGGGCGTGTGATCAATTTGCAAAATGCAGAAGCTCAGCCAACAGCGCCTTCGATTGTGGATGTTTTGGGTGGAGATGATTTGCCAACTCCTTCACCTGTATCAACATTTGTTGCGGTGGATGATCCGGCTCTTGCCGTTGGAAATGGAAATGTTGGGGATGATGTCCCGACCCTTGAACCGGCCGCGGAAGAGTCTACTGCAAATGTGGCGGTGGATATTTTTGCGTTGGAACGTGTATTTGTGCGCGTTTCAGTAGACGGAGAGGTTGCCTTTGAAGGGCGAATGGCTCCGAGAGAGAGCAAGTTATTTGAAGCAAATGACCAGGTGGTTGTGTTGACAGGTAGTGGTTCTGCCTTACGTGTTATTTACAATGGGCAAGACCTTGGCTTAATGGGCGCACCGGGTGAAGTGGTGAGCCGGGTGTATCTTATTTCCGGGGTGGCAACACCCACTGCCACCATCCCGCCGACAGTAACGAATACACCTTTGGTGACAGATACGCCCATCCCAAGTGTCACGCCTACATCCACTCCTGCGGGTGAATAACGAAAAATTTTAGAGGAAGATATTAACGTGAGTAAAAATACTTTTCATTTGGTTTCTTTGGGGTGTTCTAAAAATACGGTCGATTCAGATTCGATGGCACAGTTGCTTGTGGGTGAAGGATACAACGCGGTTGAAGACCCCTCGATGGCATCGGTGTTGATCGTTAATACCTGCGGTTTTATCGGACCCGCCAAAGACGAATCGTACAAGGTGTTGGGTGAGCTTGCCCAAAGCAAGAAAAAGAATCAAGTACTCATTGCGGCAGGGTGTCTTACCCAACGCTATGGTGTGGAAGTGGCAAAGCGAGTCCCTGGCATTGATGGTATTCTCGGCACCCGCCGCTGGATGGATATTGTGCAAGTGGTGAACGATGCCCGCAAAGGCAAACACCCCGAGCCGGTCTATCACTTGCCAGATGCCCCTGTGGTGGGTTCGGATGAACATGGCGCACTGCGTGTCAGTATGACCGGTCCCAGCGCTTATTTGAAGATCGCTGATGGATGCCGCCGCCCTTGTGCCTTTTGTGCCATTCCGCTCATCAAAGGCACGGCTGTTTCCCGCCCGATTGAATCCATTGTGAATGAGGCGCGGGTACTGCGTGATAATGGTGTGCGTGAGTTGATTCTCATTGCGCAGGATTCTACGGATTACGGGCACGACCTCGGTATGAAAGATGGCTTAGCCATGTTGTTAGAAAATATAACCGACTCTGTGCCGGATATGGATTGGATCCGTGTGATGTATTCATACCCGGGCTATGTGACAGATCGATTTATCGAAGTGATGGCAACCCGCAAACAGGTTTTGACCTATCTCGATATTCCCCTGCAGCACGCTCACCCCAAAACCTTGTACCGCATGAAACGCCCTTCCAATATGGATTGGGTTCACAAGACCCTTGCCAAGATGCGCTCGACCATCCCAGACCTTGCCATTCGCACTACTTTTATTGTGGGATACCCGGGTGAAACGGATGAGGAATACCAAGCGTTATATGATTTTGTGAAGGAAACCCGCTTCGACCGCGCCGGGGCTTTTCAATTTTCCTTCGAGCCGGGTACTTCATCCGCGCCGTTGGGCGACCCTGTGCCTGCCGAGGTAAAACAGGAACGCTACGAAAAGCTGATGGAACTTCAGCAGAATATATCTCTACAGGTCAATCAATCCTATGTCGGCAAGACATTGGATGTGCTGGTCGAAGGCTTTGATAATGGTATTTCAGTGGGACGTTCCTATCGTGATGCCCCCGAGGTGGATGGGTATGTGGTGATCGAGGGGAAGGCAAACGTGGGTGATATTGTCCGCGCGAGAATTACAGGCGCTTTCGCCTACGACCTGACCGGCGTGTTGGCAGAGCCGCAAAATTTGATCTCGTTGTAAATGAAAAAAACCGGAAGTCGTTACGACTTCCGGTTTTGATTTAAGCCACTCTTGCAAAAGCGGTTGCCCCCAAAATAAGGATCGAGAGCAAGAGGTTTAATCGCAGGAGTAGCTTTTCTTTTTTTTGCAGTCTGGCAAGTTCTGTTTCGCTTACTTTATCTTTTTTGAGCAGGGTTCGTTGTATCTCTGGCAGCACCTCCCACGTTTGAATGGCGCTGACTACGACCATGATGACGGCAAAACCATGCTTGACGAGAATGGCTAGCGACCATTGTGTGCTGACGGAGAGAAACCCGTTGTAGTGGATGCTGGTGCTCATTTGAAAGAGACCCGTCACCGCAAGGATGCTCATGCAGAACCAAGCCAATGGTTCAAGCCGTTTTTGCAGGGCGTTGATCAGACTGAGTTGGTCGGGCAGGCTCAAGGTCCGGGTGGAGGCGGGCAAAAAGAGCAGATTGATGGAGGCGAGACTGCCGATCCATATCACCGTTGCCAGCATGTGCATCCAATAAATAACGGCTAAAACAGAAGTTGAGGGAGTATCCATGAAGCGCGGTTATGGGATGGGTGTGGGTTCTTCGGCTGGCGCTTCTGAGACCGGGTTGCAGATACTGTTGGCATTGTCGAAGTTTGCGCGGCTCTGATCGTCTATTCCACCGAGGGTATCGGCTTGTGCGTAAAGCTCGTATGCGTAACAATAATCGCCGAGAGTGTAAACTTCCTCTGCAAGGCGGAGGGTGGCGGTGTAATAACGCTGTCCGGCGGTCATTGTGCCGTCCCATAAGGAGGGCCAGCCTACCGCTACTTGTTCAAAGTAACTGCGTGCTTGTTCCCAATCCAGATCCCAGAAACTGGCGCCGGTCATATAGGTGCGGGCGGCATCGCGGATTCCTTTGGCGTTGTTATCAAGCGGACCAAAACGTTCGGCAAGGGTCAGGTAGTAAATACCGCCTTCGAGGTTGCCTTCTTTGGTAATGAGGTTGTAGCCTTGGTTGCGTAGGGCGTAATAATACATGCCGTCTACTGAGGCGGCTTTGTAGCCCGGGTCTAACTTGCGGACGGTATCCAGCGCGGTGAGCGCCCCGTTCCAATCTTGTGCGCGGATCAATTCCTGTGCGCGGGCATAGGCATTTTCCACGCCGCTGATATCGGGTGTGGCGGTGAGGGTCGGAGCGACAGTAGGTGTGGGGACATTGCTCAAGACCAGAACCTCGGTCAGTTTTTCCTGTGCGCCGGGGAAGTTTGGGTCGCGCTGGATAATGTATTCCAAACGTTGACGGGCATTTTCATAACGCCCAAATTCAATATCCACCAGGGCAAACGAAAATTGCTCCGAAAGCTGGGTGGTCATAATGGATTCTTCGGCGTTCTTGCGGACGGCAATGGCGCTGTTGTATCCGCCAAACCCGCCCAAGCCGAGCAATAGGATGAAACCAAGGATGCCGGTCAGAATCGAGCGCCCACGGGAGGGTTTTTTCTCGGGTTTCGGCTCTTCATGGATGGGCTGCGGCGTTTGCATGGGAACAGCCTTGCGCGGCTGGGTATCATCCGCTTTATAGGCTTTCACCTTTTTTGTACCATCAGGGTCAATGGGTTCACTTGACGATTGGTAGGGTTTTACCTTTCGAGTTCCATCCGGGTCGAAAGATTCATTTTGGGGGTTGTTTTCTAGTTCTTCAGACATGGGCGTGATTATACATTCTTTTATTGAAGCGTTTTTTTCTTAATTTTTGTTTACAAGCGGATCAATTGCCTGGCTTCAGACCAGACGATTCCCAAAGCGACCAGCCCGCCGACGACCATTCCGATCAATGCGGTGACGATGGCGCCGCCGGGAAGGTACAGGGCGATGAGATAGGTGATAATTCCGCCAACCACGGCTGCGATCAGCCCTTTGAAAATGGCGGTATTGGTCTTCAGCGGCTCATGTGTGCGTTTGGAGAGCCACCCGAGAATGATAATAGCCTCTACAGTGAGGGCTATTTCGGCAAAGGCGATGATGGGTGAGCCAATACTCTTAAAGTAGGTGACACCAAGAATGCCAACCACTAGAAAAATGGCGAGACGGATGCCAATGGCGTATAAGGGAATCATCGGCTCTTTGCGGGCGTAAAAAGCGCGGATGGCAATCTCGTGGACGGTGTAGCCGGTCAGCGTGGCGAGATAGGCACGGGTGGTCCAGGTGATGAGAGTGGAAATCTGCTCATCGAAGCCGAAGACGCCGCGCACGAGCGGGTGGATGCCCGCCGCCATTACCGTTGCAATGGGCAGGGTTAATGCGATCAAGACTCGGAGGGCACGTTCGATTGAAGCGCTGAATCCGCTCCAATCACGTTTTGAGGCGAGTTCTGCCAGGGCGGGCAGCATGGCTGTCGCAATCGCCGTGCCGAGGATCGTCTCCGGCACTTGCATGATCATCCAACCGTATGTAAGTGAAGTCACCGCGCCGACTTGATCGAGCCGTGAGGCGAGGTTATCGCGTGCAATGAAAATGATCTGAATGCCAGCCATGGTCATTAAACGCGGCGCCATGAGTTTGAGCGCTTCGATCAAGCCGGTATGGCGCAAGTCCAGTTTGGGCGTCCATCGAAAGCCGTACATGAACAAACCGGGGATCTGAATAAGCAGATGAAATGCCGCGCCAAGGATCACACCATACACCAACCCTTGAATGCCAAAACGCGGCACAAAAAAGATTGCGCCGAGAATTTGCCCAACGTTGTACATGCTGGGCGCAAGCGCGGGCAGAGCAAAATGCTGGTTGGCATGGAGCGATGCCATCACCAAACCGCTGATGGAAAAAATGATCGTGCCAATGAGATTCAATCGCATCAACTCGGCGAGCAATTCTCGTTGTTCAGCGCCAAAGCCGGGCGCAATGCCGATCTCTGCATCTACGATCTGTTGGGCAAAAATGGCAATAACAACTGCCACACTGCCTGTCACCAGGAAGCCCACATTTGCCACACGCGAGAACAAGTCCCATGCGGCGGCTCGGTCTTTGGTGGTGAGGTATTCGGTTAGCAGGGGAATGAACGCCATACCCAATGCCCCGCCAGAGATGAGCGCGAACAACAGGTCGGGCAGGTTGTTTGCCGCGTTGAACGTATCGAGCAAATGCACTTCGTCTGAGTAAATGCGCGAGATGATGCCCGTGCGCACGAATGCCAGCACTTTATCCAACAAAAAGAAAGCGGCTACTATTAAAGAGTTGCGGGTAAGTTTCGACATGTTAATAATCTGATTGTTTCGGTATTTCAATACCGGGGAGTTTATCTGCCAGCAATTGCGTTTTGTGAATCAACATCGGCAGGCATTGGGCGCAGATGTGCGTCGCTTCACCTTTGAAGGTCATTAATAACAGGGGCGTTACTTCTTCACTGCGTTTGCAGTTCAGGCAGGTCTTCATTTCTTGTTCGCTCATTGTTTCTCCGAAAATTTAAAAGATTCCCTTAATTACACTTCCATCCACATTCAGCATTGTGCCTGTGATGTAGGAAGCGGCAGGACTGACCAAAAATACCGCGGCATTGGCAAACTCTGCGGGCTGACCCATCCTCCCAAGCGGAATCTCCGCCGCCTGCCGCTTCGCCTCTTCCTCCGCCGACGATTGATTCTTGTTTGCCCGATCTTCCATCAAGGCTGTAACTCGTTCTGTTTCCGTCCAGCCGGGCAAAATGGAGTTAACGCGAATGCCCTCTGCGCCGAGTTCAATGGCGAGTGACTTGGTCAAGCCTACGGTCGCCGTGCGCACGCTGTTCGAGATGAGCAGGTTGGGCAGCGGCTGTTTCACCGTCAGCGAAGTGACCGTGAGAATGCTTGCCGCCTGAGACTTTCGCAAATGCGGAAGCGCCGATTTTATCAGGCGTACATGCGCCATCAGGCACAGGTCAATGCCGCTTTGCCAGGCGGCTTCATCCAGCGAATCGATGGAGCCGGGCTTGGGTCCGCCGGTATTGGTGATGAGAATATCCAACCCGCTAAAGGCATCCACGGTTTGTTGAACCAGTTGTGCAGGCACATCGGGCAGGCTGGCATCTCCTGCCAAACCGATCACCTGAGCTCCGGTTTCTTTTTGAATTTGCTCAGCGGCTTTTTTGATCGTTGTTTCATCCCGCCCGTTGATGGCAACTTTGCAGCCTTCTTTTGCCAGTTGCAATGCGGTGGCATAACCCAATCCGCGGGTCGAACCGGTGACGAGGGCAATCTTGTCTTTGAGGTGTAGATCCATTTTTGCTCTCCGTTCTCTGTAGGGGCAGGGTCTCCCTGCCCAATGTTAGGGGCGAGGAGACCTCGCCCCTACAAAACGATCTCGATTTTTGTATCCCAAACATCGCCATCTGTCCAGTTGGCTTCTGCCCATTTTTCCACATTTCCCAGCGCAGACTGTAAAAAGGTGTGGTCGTTTCCAACCATCGCGCAGACGATGATGGCTTCATCCCAGACATCGTGTTTATCCATCTCTGCCACAGAGACATTGAACTCACGGTGCAGGCGCGACATGAACGGCTTGATCCGTCCGCGTTTGTCTTTGAGCGAGGTGCAGAGCGGAATGCGTAGGTGAAGGGTGAGGGTGGCAAGCATGGGTTTATTTGAAGAAGGTCGAAGTGAGTGCAAAAATAAGAGGCAGCCAGTTCACTACCATGAGTGTAAACCCAAGGGCGTAGGCTGAAAATCCGCGTTGTATACCTTTATGCCGATCTCTATATTCCCCGCGTAATACAATAATAAACCCCATTGCGCCCCATAAAAAAAGCATTGTATTTATTGTAAATAACAGAGTCCATGGGGCTGCTTTTATGTCAAATCGTTTCAAGATAGTGATTGCAATGCCATAAAGGAGTATGAGAAATACAGGGGCGGCAAATGCAAGATCGCCCCACCAGGCAGGAACCATTTCTTTTTGCTTTTGTCTCACAGCGGGTTCGGAATTTTTTTCATCATTTTGTGGGGAATTCATATTATTTATGACCATTTACTGAATTTACGAAATAGACATTGCGATTTACAATCCCAAGTATGGACATTGAAACCCGATACAACCAAGCGCTTGATTACCTATATTCCTTTGTGGATTATAGCCTCAAACATTCGTCTGAACTTGCCAAGGCTGATTTCAACCTGAACCGCATGTTTGCCTTGATGGAGTCTCTGGGCAACCCGCAGATGAAGTATCCCATCATCCATGTGGCGGGGACGAAGGGCAAAGGTTCCACGTCTGCGCTGTGTGCGGCGGGGTTGCAGGCGGCGGGATATAAGACGGGCTTATACACGTCTCCTCATTTGGAAGATTTTGTCGAGCGGATTCGCATCAACGGCGAGCCGATCTCGCATGAGCAGATGGTCGAGTTGGTAGAAGAGATCAAGCCGTATGTTGCGAAGATCGAAATGCTTACGACGTTTGAAATTACCACCGCATTGGCGTTCATGGCGTTTGCCAGATATGGCGCCACGGCGGCGGTCTTTGAAGTCGGCTTGGGCGGGCGGTTGGATGCAACCAATATCGTCACGCCGAGGGTCTCAGTAATTACGTCGCTTTCGTATGACCATACAGCAGTACTGGGGAATACCCTCGCGCTTATCGCAGGTGAGAAGGCGGGCATCATCAAACCGGGCGTGCCGGTGGTTTCATCTCCTCAAAAAGCTGAAGCGCTCGAAGTTCTACAGCGTGTAGCCAAAGAGAAGGATTCTGATATAACTCTTGTGGGGCGGGATGTAGAGTTTGAGCGGGTTGGCTCATCGTTAGAAGGGCAGAGACTCAGAATTCAGAATATGGAATGCCGCATTCCGTTGCTTGGTGTTCATCAGGTTGAGAATGCCGCTACGGCGTATGCCGCCCTAAAAGCCAGTGGAATTCCAATTACAGATGAACAGATAAAACTGGGCTTTTCTCAGGTACAATGGCGCGCCCGCTTTGAAGTGGTACGCAATGAACCGCCGGTTATTTTTGATTCAGCCCATAATCAGGATTCGTTCGAGAAACTGCGCGAAACGCTGGATGAATACTTCCCCGATAAAAAGGTGTATCTCATCTTTGGCGCATCAGAAGATAAGAATATCCCCGGTATGTTTGCCGAGCTGAAACCGAAGATCCAAAAAATTATCATCACACGCGCCGACCATCCGCGCGCTCTCAGCGTGGAGCAAATTTCGGGTCTTGCCGATCAGGCAGGGGCGGAGTGGGAGGCGGTGGTTCCCGTCAAAGATGCGTTACGGCGCGCGTTGGAACTATCTGCGAATGATGGTAGTATCGTATTATCCGCCGGTTCAATGTTTGTAACCGCGGAAGTGATGAGAGAGTTTTCGTCATTGCGAGGAGGGTGATCTTCCCGACGACCCTTGCACCGCCCGCAAGGGCAGGTGAGCAATCCCGGAAATAAATTATGAGATTGCTTCGCCGCAAAGAACAAGATCGCGGCTCGCAATGACAGAGGAATTTGAATGAATCAACCAAATTGGAATGAAGACGAATTTGATCTTACGCTCTCGCAGCGGACCGAGGAGTTGTATCGTGTGCCGAACATGGAGCCCAAAGCCGACGGCTTTATCGAAGCGGCGGTGCTGCCATTGCGAGATATGGTTATTTTTCCGCGTATGGTTTCGCCTATTTTTATTGGTCGCGAAGCTTCCTTAATGGCGTTGGAAGAAGCGCAAACCAAAGAGCAGACGGTAATCGGTTTAACTCAGCGTGACCCGGATGTAGAAGACCCCACAGCGGAAGATTTTCTCCCCATTGGCGTAGAGATGGCGGTGGGGCGTTTGTTGGATATGCCCGACGGCTCGCACTCTGCACTGGTGCAGGGACGCCGCCGCGTGGAGATCGTGGAGTTTTTGCGGCTCAAACCCTATATTCGAGTGCGTGCGCGGATCATCCACGAACCCAATGCAGCAGACCGCCAGACGCAGGCGTTGATGCGCTCGGTGTTGAATCAGTTTGAGCGTTGTATTCAGTTGGATCGCTCGATCCCGGAAGAGGCGCACGTTTTTGCGTTGAATATTTCAGAGCCTGGCTGGCTGGCAGATATGATCACCACCTCGCTTGGGCTGACGTATGAAGCCAAACTGCGTTTGTTGATGATTCTTGAACCCAAGGCTCGTCTTGGGCAGTTGACTAATTTACTCGCCGCCGAACTGGATGTGCTTGAACTGGAAGATGAAATTCACACTCGCGTTCAAAACGAAGTGGATAAAAGCCAGCGCGAGTATTACCTGCGTGAACAAATGAAGCAGATCCAAACCGAGTTGGGCGAAGGTGATATTTTTACCCGCGACACGGTGGATTTGAAGAAACGGCTTGAGACAACTGTTTTGCCGGATGAAGTCCGCAAGGCAGCGATGAAAGAAGTGGAACGCCTCAGCCAGATGCCGCCTATGGCGCCAGAAGTGGGTATTATCCGCACATACATTGACTGGATTCTTGACCTACCGTGGAATAACCTGACGGCAGATAACCTGGACGTGAAGAATGCGGCAAAGACCCTGGAGCGTGATCACTTTGGTTTGAAGAAAGCCAAGGAACGCATTCTGGAATATATCGCCGTCCGCTCGCTCAAACCGAAGAAAGAACGGCAGCCCATTCTTTGTTTTGTGGGCCCCCCCGGTGTAGGTAAAACTTCACTCGGGCGCTCCATCGCAGATTCGCTCGGACGCAAGTTCGTGCGCGTATCTTTGGGCGGAGTGCGCGATGAAGCCGAAATTCGCGGGCATCGTCGTACATACATCGGCGCATTGCCCGGGCGCATCATCCAAACCATGAAGCGGGCGGGTGCATCGAATCCGTTGTTCATGCTGGATGAAATTGACAAGCTGTACTCCGACTTTCGCGGCGACCCCGCCTCGGCAATGCTTGAAGTGCTTGACCCTGAACAAAATAACTCGTTCAGCGATCATTACCTTGAACTGCCTTTTGACCTTTCCAAGGTTATGTTCGTAACCACTGCCAACTCGTTGAGCAGCATCCCTGCGCCGTTGCTCGACCGTATGGAAGTGATCGAATTCCCCGGGTATATCGAAGAGGAAAAGGTTGAGATCGCCAACCGTTATCTCATTCCACGCCAGATCGAAGAGAACGGCATCGAGGAACTCGGTGTGGCGTTTGAACTGCCTGCTTTGCAGCGCATCATCCGCGAATATACCTACGAAGCCGGTGTGCGCGGTTTGGAACGTGAGATCGGGCGTGTATGCCGTAAAGTGGCTCGTATGAAGGCGGAAGGGAAGAAATATCCCACCGCCATCACGCCGGACTTGGTTGAAAAATTCCTCGGTCCACAGCAGGTTTTTCCCTCTGAAGCAGAACGCCAAAATGAAGTGGGTGTGGCAACCAGCCTAGCCTGGACGGAAACCGGCGGAGAGATCATGGCGGTGGAAGTTGCCATCATCGAAGGCAAAGGCGGTTTGCAAATGACCGGTCAGATGGGCGAGGTGATGCAAGAATCGGCTCAAGCCGCCATGACCTACATCAAATCTCGCGCCGCGGCATTGAAAATAGATATGGACATGTTTGAGCGGATGGATATTCATATTCACATGCCCGAGGGCGGCATTCCAAAAGATGGTCCTTCAGCGGGTATTACCATGGCAACCGCCATCATCTCCGCGCTTACGGGACGGCATGTGCTCAAGCATGTTGGCATGACCGGCGAAATCACCCTGCGCGGACGAGTCCTCCCCATTGGCGGCGTACGCGAAAAAGTGCTCGCTGCGCATCGCGCCGGTCTCAAGACCGTCATTTTGCCGGAAAAGAATATGAAAGACCTCGTAGAACTTCCCAAAACCGTACGGTCTGAAATGAAGATCGTTCCTGTTCAACACATGGACGATGTCCTTGAGATTGCCCTCGGCAAACAAAAGGTGATAGATCCGCCCAAACCAAGAAAACGCCAGGACGAACAAGGCGAAGAATAAAAAATATTGCAAGAAAGTCATGAAAAACGCACGGAAAGGCAATTTTGCCCCGTGCGTTTTCGTTTTACAATAGCCTCCATTATGAACCTGTTTCCAATACCTCTCAAAGACAAAGTCGTTCTCATCACCGGGGCATCCTCAGGTTTTGGTCAAGATGCCGCCTTACAATTTGCACAAGAAGGCTGCAAGGTTATCCTCGCCGCCCGGCGCATTGACCGTTTGCAAGCCCTTGCCGACAAAATTCAAGATGCTGGCGGTGAGGCAATTGCCGTGCCATTGGATATTGTCAACTCGAAAGATATTGACAACATGGTGCAGACCGCCATTGACTTGTACGGGCACATTGACATTCTTTTCAATAACGCAGGCATCGGGCGTTCTGGATGGTTTGAAGAGCACGATCCCGACCGTGATATAGATTTGCTCATCAAGGTCAACCTCATCGGACCCATGCGCGTCACCCGTATGGTGCTGCCGCATATGATCGCACGAAGAGAAGGACACATCATCAATATGGTATCGGCGGGGGCATTTTCCTCGCCGCCGCTCATCACCAGTTATTCTGCCAGTAAATTTGGGCTGCGCTCCTTTACCAACGCCCTGCGCCGCGAACTCTTTCCGCTCGGCATCAAAGTCAGCGGTATTTACCCGGGACCTGCTTCCACTGAATTTGGGCAGGGCGCTAAAAGGAATACGAAAAAAAATTCCATCAGTTCAAAATTTGGCAAGAAGCTCACATCTGAATATGTTGCGCGCCGCGTAGTTGATATTGCCAAACGTCCACGCAAGCGTTTGATCATTCCCTGGCAGTATCATCTCACGCTCCCCCTTGATACATTTCTCTCGATCCCAGCGGATTGGGGGACTTATCTATTTTCGAAATTCAATCATAAGAAGGATTAGGAGATTTTCTGTGACTCAAACCCGTCTCGACAAACTTACCGCCTCACTTCGAACCTCGAACCTGGATGCTGTTATTCTGAATCCGGGTCCAACGCTGAAATATCTTACCGGCATCAATTTCCATTTGATGGAACGACCGGTTGTTCTATTCGTTGCACAGGGCAAAGACCCTGTGCTTGTCCTGCCTGAGTTGGAACTCCCAAAACTGGATCTGTTCCCATACAAAGTGCAGGGGGTCGCTTATGGTGAAAATCCGCTTGAGTGGGATGAAGCCTTCAGAAAAGCGGCACAGGTTCTCGGTCTGGATGGGAAGCGAATTGGTGTTGAGCCGCGAAATCTGCGCCTGATGGAATTCCGTCATGTTAAAGCTGGCGCACCCGAGTCAGATTATCCCGATGCAACAGATATGTTCGATGGGCTGCGCCTGCGCAAAGACAAAGCCGAAGTGGATGCCATGCGAAAAGCTGTGAAAATTGCCCAGGATTCGCTGGAGGCAGTTATTCCGCAGATGAAGATCGGCATGACAGAACGCGAGCTGGCTTCTGAACTGGTCGTCCAGTTATTGAAGCACGGCTCTGAGTCAGAAATTCCCTTTGCGCCCATTGTCTCCGCCGGACCCAACTCTGCCAACCCGCACGCTTCTCCCACCGACCGAAAGTTGCAAGCAGGAGATCTGCTCGTGGTCGATTGGGGCGCCACTTATGATGGTTACATCTCTGACCTCACGCGCACCTTTGCTGTGGGTGAGGTGGATGAAGAATGCCGAAAAATTCATAAGATCGTGCAAGAGGCAAATGCGGCTGGGTGTGCCGCCGCCAAACCTGGCGTCCCTTGTGCAAATGTGGATAAGGCGGCGCGTGAGGTCATTGAAAAATCTGGCTATGGAAAATACTTTACCCATCGCACCGGTCATGGCATTGGCATGGAAGGTCACGAAGCCCCCTACATGCGCGGCGACAATATGCAATTACTTGAAACGGGTATGGCGTTCACGGTGGAGCCAGGTATTTATCTCTCTAATCGCAATGGCGTCAGGATCGAAGATAATTTAGTGATTACTGAAAATGGCGTTGAGTGTCTCTCTGATATGCCGCGTGAGATGCGGGTGGTAGGGTAGAGATATTCAGCGGGTTGTATCGATAGTTTTATGAAGCAAATAAGGCATCCGAAATCATCAAGGTTTCGGATGCCTTATTATCCAGCTTTTATGAGAAAATATAAAAAATAAGACCAATGATAAATTCATCAATCATCCGTGCCTTACCAGAACAGGCAGATATACTCACCCATATCACCATTGCCTCTAAACGCTATTGGAATTATCCAGAGCGATGGATGCAGATATGGCTTCCGTTATTGACGATGTCGCCAGCATATATTTCTGAAAATGAAGTATGGGTAAAGATATTTGGAGATAAACCTGTAGCTTATTACTCGTTACAACAAGCGGGCAGTGAACTCTGGTTGGATAATCTCTGGATTTTGCCCGAATTTATAGGCAGGGGCATTGGCAAAGAATTATTCCTCCATGCTGTCGAAAGAAGCCGCCAGTGCGATGGAACTATATTGAAAATTGAAGCAGACCCCAATGCCGAACCCTTTTATGAGAAAATGGGTGCACAGAGAGTTGGCGAACATCACAGCGAAGCGGATGGGCATTCACGCATTCTACCCATTATGGAGATCAAGATATGACAACTTATTGTGAATATTGCAATACACACCCTGAAGATTCTTACAATAAAAATTATCATGATACTCAGTACGGTTTTCCTATTGATGATGATAATGAGCTTTTTGAACGTCTTGTTCTTGAGATCAATCAAGCTGGGCTTTCCTGGATCACGATCTTGAAAAAGGCGGATAATTTCCGTAAAGCGTATCATGGATTCAAGATCGCAAAAGTAGCAAAGTACACAGAAGCAGACCGCGAACGTCTGCTCGCAGATGCGGGTATCATCCGTAACAGGCTCAAGGTTAATGCTGCGATTGTTAATGCGCAAAAAATAATCGAATTGCAAAAAGAACACGGTTCGTTCAAAAGCTGGTTGGATGTTCACCATCCGCTGACAAAGGATGAGTGGACAAAACTCTTTAAGCGCACGTTTGTTTTTACGGGGGGAGAAATCGTAAACGAATTTCTCATGTCCACCGGGTATTTGCTGGGGGCGCATCAAAAAGATTGCCCAATCTTCAAAAAGGTGGCGGCAAAGAAACCTGCCTGGATGAAAAAATAGAATTTTACAAAAGCGGAAAGCCTCTTTCAAAAGGGGCTTTCCGCTTTTATACTTAAGAGCATGTCATCAACTTTCGCTGTAGCCGGAAAACTCACCCGAGAATATTTATTGCCGCCTGTAGGCAACCCACGTTTGGATGCACCGGGCGGTAATCTGTTATATGCTGTAGGCGGGTTATCCGTCTGGGATAAATCCATTGCGATGATCTCGCAGGTGAATCAGGGGTATCCAATTGAATGGATAAATGATTTTCGAGAACGTGGTTTTGATACAGGTGGAATCCACATTGATCTCGAAAAGAACAAAGCAGACGTTCGCAGCTTTATTGCTTATGGCGAAAAGAACGAGCGTAGTAATGCCAATGCCGTTTCTCATTTTGCAAGGCGTGAAATGACTTTCCCAAAGTCTCTGTTAGGATACCAGCCGCCAGAGACTGCCGCAAAAGAGATTCGGACATTAGACCCACTTGCACCCAGCGCTCTAAATACCCCAAAACCTTATCGCGATATTCGATTTGTTCATATTTGTCCGTTTAATTATGTCAGCCAGAGTCAGTTGGTTAATATCTTCAGAGGTGATAGTTCCAATCAATGTATTACATTAGACCCTGATCCTTTATATATGAAATCAAATTTTTCTAATGAACTTCGTCTTGTGCTTCAGGGCATCACCGCCTTTCTGCCTTCTGAAGATGAAATGCGCGCCTTGTTCTGGGGCGAAAGCCACGACTTGTGGGATATGGCTCAACAAATCAGCGAGTTTGGACCGAGGATTGTTGTGATCAAACGTGGGGCATTGGGACAGTGTCTGTACGATGCGGTTGGGAATAAAAAATACGAAGTGCCCGCTTACCCCGTCCGCCTCATGGACCCGACTGGAGCTGGGGATGCTTTCAGCGGTGGTTTCCTCGCTGGTTACCAACGCACCAACGACCCTTTAATGGCTGTCTTACACGGTAATATATCAGCTTCGTTAAAGATTGAAGGGGTCGGTCCATTTGCGCCATTGGATGTGATGCCAGGATTGGCTGACGCCCGGTTACATGCCTTGCAAGAGATGGCTAGAACTGTTTGATGATCTTGAAGTAAATTATAGAATGGAATCGACACTATGAACCTTGCCAAGCGTGTACTTGACCTTGCTATACAGATTCAACAAATACCCGCCCCGACCTTTTCTGAAGGAGTGCGGGGCAAGTTTGTACGCGAGCTTTTTATTCAAGAAAAATTGGAAGATGTTTCCATGGATTCGTTGGGAAACGTCTATGGGCGGCTGCCAGGGAAACAGAAGAAGGCAAAGGCTTTGATCGTATCGGCTCACTTGGATACTGTGTTTCCGACGGGAACCAAGCTTCAAATCAGGGAAGAGGCGGGGCGGGTGTTTGCCCCGGGTATCGGTGATAATTCAATTGGGGTTGCGGCGCTGTTCGGCATCCTTTGGGCTATCCGTGAACAGAAGTTGACATTGAATCATGATGTGTGGTTTGTGGCAAATGTTGGAGAAGAAGGGTTGGGCGATCTGAGGGGGATGCGCGGTGTGGTGGATCGTTTTGGTGATGATGTGATCGGATACCTTGTTTTGGAAGGGCTGGCGCTTGGGCATGTGTATCATCGTGCCATTGGGGTGAAGCGTTATCGAATTACTGCAAAAACGCGTGGCGGGCATTCCTGGTCAGACTACGGACAGCCTTCGGCGGTACATGAGCTGGCTGAAATGATTACGCAGCTAACGCGTATCCGTTTGCCGCGTGAGCCGCGTACGACGATGAACGTGGGGGTGATTCATGGTGGTACGGGTGTGAACGTGTTAGCGGCTGAGGCGAAGTGTGAGTTGGATCTTCGTTCGGAAGACCCGGCGTTGCTTGCCAGGGTGGCTTCGCAGGTGGAGGATATTATTTTGCATTGGGGTCGTGATGGCGTGAAGATTCAAGCTGAGATTATTGGTGAACGCCCCGCAGGCGAAATTTTGGCGGATCATCCTTTGGTAAAGTTAGCCGCAGTTTGTTTGTATGCGCAGGGTTTGGACGCGATGTTGACTACTGGCTCAACGGACGCAAATATTCCGCTAAGTCGAAATATTCCGGCTGTGGTGATGGGTGTGACAACGGGGAACGGGGCGCATACATTGAATGAATATATTGATACCGATCCAATTGAACAAGGAATGGAAAGTTTGGTTGGTTTTATAAAGGTAGTTGGGAATTAAATAAAGAAAGCCCCGTCTGTGTTACGGGGCTTTCTTTTACACTTTTTCTGCCACGGTTTGCGCCCGGTTAAAGGCTACCCAATGTTTGTTGATTTCAAGAATTGCTTGTTCGCGGGTGTATCCGTATTTGACCATTAAGATTGTGATGAATTTATTCAGCTTGTCTTCGGCTTTATCCACTTTTTTCAGGTCGTGCTCGGCGACAAGGTTCCACCATCCCATGGATTGTTTGCGGATGACCTTCCATTTTTGGTCGAATTTCGATTTTGGCTTATTCATAGGATTCTCCTCAAAGAGTTGTAAGTGTTTTCACTCAGTTTGGAGTTTTCGAGATTTCGTTCTTAACTATCCCGTTCCCGTGAATAGTCAAACAAAATTGTCAAACTCTTTCAAATTCATTTTACTACGAGTTGACTGGAACGGTGTAACCTAACTGTAATCCTTTCGATCATTTGAAAGATTCCACAGGACGCTGAAAATGAGCGCCCCGGCTGCGATACAGGCGAAAAAGAATTGATTTGATAATATTATTGATTGAACAACGCCCGTTTTAAGTAATATTTCATTGTTTGTGCCGTAATAGTAGAAGATGTGCAAAAAGGTTGGGGCGAGTGTGAGGAAAGTGAGGTACAACCCTTTTAACCAATGGCTTTGATGCCTACTAAGCAGGTAGAAACACAATAGGTAAGGCAGAAAGCTATATGGCTTTAAGCGCGGCATAACGAGTGTCAGAATTATGATGCTGATGGGAAATAATAAAAATTCCTTATTACTTGTGAAGATTTTCAACCCGCAAATTTTATATGCCAGAATGGCGCCTGTCAGGTAAATGAATAGGGTAATTACCGTGTAACTATTGGTGGCGGACGATGGATCGAGTTTGAACATGGAAAAGAGGAAAATGGCGAATGATGGGTTCAGAGGGTCTGGTGTTAATTCGTTGATTGGAGCATGTTGATTTGGGATGAGTCCCAGGATTTGTTTGATATACCAGGGAAACATTTCAGGTGAGAATATGAGGGATAGAACGGGTATTGCGGCGAATCCCAGCATTGCCCATAGAAAAGATTTTATTTTTTCTTTGGAGTTTTTCAAGAGGAAAATGAGCGCAGGAAAATATAAAATTGGAATGAGCTTCACGCCTGACATGATCCCTGTAACAAATGAGGCTGGGTTTGCTTGCTTTCTTAACAGAAGGAAAGTTGCAATGGAAAAGAGCAGGAATTCGAAGGTGCTGATATTGCCGGTGAGAATTACCCACCCGATATTGAATAACCCGGTCGAAAGAAGTACAAATCCATAAAGTACATCTTTTTGATAAAGCCATGGCAGTAGCCCTAAAAGAAATGGGATCGTAAAATAAAAAATATAAGTCTCTTGAAGGTTTAGCGATGGGCAGGCAGCCGCGAAGATATTTGCAATGACGGTGGGGTAGTTCCAGGAGAGCTCGCCCCCGATATTTGCGGTTATGTAGGGGTTTTTGTTTGAAGCGATTGCCTCTCCTGCATTACAAAAGACTTTGATGTCATTTCCAATTTCAATATTTTTCAGGTCTATGCCTATTGCAAAGAGAAAACTTAGAATGGAGGCTGTGATCAAAGTATAGTAAAAGGCGTTTTTCAGTAAAAAGGAAAAATTTACTTTTTGCATTGGGTATCCCATGTTTTTTGATGATAATCTTGTAGGCTTCGTGGTTTTTTACATAATACAACAAAATAAATCGTGGGGGTGCTTGAACGCGAAGGTTGATTTTGGAAGGTGAAAGGCAAATGCAAGGTCTTTTCATACTAAAATCCCTTGTTTGCCTCCCTAAGCGTTGTATATTTGTTCATCAGTTCGACCATTTTCTAATTAAAAGGAGAAGCTTATGAATTACAGACTTTTATCCATTTTGAATGCGATTGTTGTAGCCGCCTTTGGTGCCTTGTTTCTGGTTGTTCCAGAAGCAGGACTTAACTTGTTTGGCAGCGAGACCTATACTGCCACCATCTTTGTTGCCCGTTTTATGGGGGCTGTAATGGTTTTGGCGGGGATGTTCATTTGGGTGGCGAAAGATCTTGCTGAAACAGGCGTTGCAAGAACCATGACGATCATGCTGCTGACAAGTTCGGTTGTCGGATTTATCCTTACACTTATGGGTATGCTTGGCGCTGGTGTGATCCGCCAGAATGGTTGGATATTGCTCGTCATTCATATTCTTTTTGCGCTGGGATATGGATATTTGGTTTCGGGCGTAACCATTACGGCTAGTAAAAATAGCAGTAAGTAATAATTGGTAACACAAAAAGGGCCTCGCGGATTAAAACCCACGAGACCCTTTTTATATATGGGAGATTATCAATGATCCAGGTCAGAACAGAGCGACTTTTGCTTCGGGAGTTTGAATTATCTGACTCGAAATTTATCGTTAACCTTTTGAATGAGCCGTCTTTTATTCAAAATATCGGCGACCGCGGTGTGCGGACTCTTGCCGATGCGGAGCGGTATCTCGAAAACGGTCCGATTGCCAGTTACGCCCGAAATGGCTTCGGCTTATTGGCGGTGGTATTGAGTGAAACGGGGGAGACCATTGGCATGTGTGGATTGATCAAGCGCGACGCCTTGGAAGATGTGGATATTGGTTATGCATTCCTGCCAAAATTTTGGTCGAATGGGTATGCGATCGAGGCAGCTCATGGCGTACTGAGATTTGTTAAAGAAGTTGTGGGTCTGAAACGGGTCGTCGCCATTGTTGACCCTGCCAATTTGGCTTCGGTTCACGTGTTGGAAAAACTGGGTATGACCTTTGAGAAAAAAATGAAGTTATCGGCAGATGATATTGATTTGAAGTTGTTTGGGATAAACTTTTAAAAAAGGTCTTATGGATGAATTGTCCGTAAGACCTTTTTTGCTATACAGGGCGCTTGTTCTTTTTGACTTCGGACCCTGGTACACTGACCCGGCGCGCTTCTTGCTTAACCTTGCGGTTGTGCTTGCGCATCCCCTTGGAAGGGCGTTTTTTTGCTTGTGCTTTTTCTGGTGTTGAATTCACTGGACTTGCTCCTTTAGCTTTTGATTCTGTGGTTGTATTCATAATCCAGCCAAAGTTTTCCGATCTCTTCTCTGGCTTGCTGACGGGTGTACCCGTATTTGACTTGCAGCATGGTGACGAACTTATCGAACTTCACCTCAGCTTTATCCAACTTGAGAAGATCGTATTCGACCATCAGACTCCAACGGGCATTGACCTCGCCTCGGAGTAATTTCCATTTCTGTTCGAACATAGATTTGTTCATAGGGTGCATCCCTCCGGGGATGCGTTTTAACCAATTACATATAGGGATTTTGGTGATTACACTTTGATCCAGTTGTTGCTGGACTCAATGGCTTCCACCAGTGATTTTTGGTCTCCGTATATGGTGTTTGACTCCAGTACTTGAATTTCCAAGTTGCGGCAGTTAAGGCATAAAAATGCTTCCGTTTCAAAATGATAGGTGAAACTATCTGGTGCGATCATTTGCAAAACAAGCCCATCTTGATACCAGTTTCTACCGGTATTCTTATAGATATTGTTTGAGCCGCATTTTGAGCATGTTCGATCTTGCATGGAAATCTCCTTCACAGATTTAAATATTTGGTTTTCTGGAAGGTATCTTGCCTTGGAACATAAGTGATTCTTTGAATTCCCCCGAAATTACCATCTAGTAGCCTGATTTCATTGTACTACCTTCCATGAATAAAGATAGGATGGGAACAAAATGGTTTCCGTCCGCGTGCTGGAGAAGCTGGGCATGACCTTCGAGAAAATGGTGAAGTTATCAGCAGATGATATTGATTTGAAGTTGTTTGGGATAAGTTTGTAAAAAAACGGTCTCGCGGATATGACATCCCGAGTACGCTTTTAGTTTGTTGCGTAACTTTTTTAGCGAGGGGGTAATAGATATAAAGGAGAAATAATATGGAAAACAAAGGCTTTCTTGAATTCACAGAAAACAGGAAATTTAAACTATTATTACTTTTAATTTTATTGATTGCGGCACTGCTTTATGTTTACTTTTACCTTACCGATATAGAGAATGTTCCTGATAGCATCCGCTATTCAGGCTATACCAAGTCTACATCTTTTGAAATTCTATTATCACTTCCGTTTTTTCCATCGGGATTGTTGATGTTTATTCCTTTGTTTCAAAATAGTCCAAATAATGATTATGCTTCGGCTGCCGCATTAATTTTAGGTCCATTGCTTTGGGTAATTTATTTTATTGTTGGAAAAAAGTATCTTTCATCTGAAAGAACAGAGTCATATAAATTTCTAGGATGGTTTGTGTTGATTCTCGTCTTAAATATTGCTGGTTGTACTTCCAATACGTTCTGACGTTGTCAGCCTTGCTTTCAAATCACCCCGCTTGCCGGTTTTCCACGTTAAGGGTGGTCCACCCTGAATGGTACACGTAAAGTCTTTCTGCGAAAATTTAATGTTTGATGTAGTTATTTCATTTTCTTTCTAATTAAATAGGCAAAACAACAGAATTAATTCATTATCTTTTATTCATCAGCTGGCTTGTGAAGTTGTCTTCCATAGGCGTATAACAAAAATGCTTCCACAAGAAAAATAGGCATTAAGCTGCTTTTGCCAGCAAGTTTGAAAATCTCTATTCCTCGGTTGTTCATCACTTCCCCATGGATGACATTGGGAAGGCAAATATCATAAACCAATACCCCCCTGGGCTGTAAAATGCCGTGTTGCTTCCAAAGAGGTCTGTAATACTCGCTTAAAAGGATACCCAGCCCTTCAAAATTACTGGCGGTTAATATGAAATTCTGAAAGATGGAAACTAAAGAACCTAAAGCTAATGGCGCCCAAAAGATTTCAGGAACGAATGCCAGCGGCAGAACAAAAAGGGGCAGAATGGGAATGAGGTGCCTGGGCGTGAAAGAGAGACCGCCCCACCACATGTAATAACCGGAAAACATCAGGGTGTATAAAAAGATGGCTGAAAAGCAAAATATGGCTTCGGCGCGATATTTTCTTGACTTAACCATAAATACCCAGCCAGGTAGAGCAAAAAATAATATAGGGCTTTGCCAGAAAATACCAAACGCAGGCTGAAAAGTTTGATACCAAAAAACAAAAATATCGGGTGCGCCTATACCCATCATGCTTTCTTGATGAGCCGCTTTAAACGCGCCGCTCTCTTCGTGAGAATAGCCAGTGCTGAAAGGCGACCCGAAGACATTGTTGTTGTAATATAGCAAAATAGCAAGCGGAATGACAACCCCAAATGCCATGGCAGCATATATCTTCCAGTCAAATAGTTGACCGGTCTTGTTCAAAACATACAAAATGTAAGCCGCCAAAATCCCCAGTAGTACTGCTGTTGGGTACTCTGTAACCACCATATAACCGAGGAGAAAAGAAGATAATAAAGCAAGTTGCCAGGAGATTCCGTGCTTTTGCTTTGCGTTGAACCAGATAATAAAAGAAAAAAAATAAGATACTGCGGCGAGAGAATGCCCATAATAAGCAGTGCTGTATTTGAATAATGGAGTGCCAAGGCTTATGCCCAAAGAAATTGCAAATGCCTTTACTGGATTTTTTGTTATTTGCTTTGCGAAGATGTATGAAAATGGGGCGATCAATGCTGTGGGCAGGCTTATTACAATAAATGTTAGCACGTTGTTAAATACATTTATGGTAATCTGAATTCCGCTAATCTCGGAGAGCCAGTAAAGCGGGTAATAAACAATCACACCAAGTATGGAACTCCCAATTGCCTTGTCGGAATAATAGCGCCCATTCAGTAAAGCCTTGTCGTTCGTTGCCAGGTCGGTTTTGACGTACGTATCGATTTCAAACCTGCCTTCTTCAACAATAGATTTGACAAGTGCCAGCCTGGAATTTACATTCCAATCCAGACCCCATGAAAAATATCCATATGCTGTAAGAACTATTACAAAAACAATGAACGCTTCTCGATAATTCTTTTTCATTCGCCCTCGATCCAACCCATTAACTCACTCATTGCCAAACTCGGCGTGGCTTCGCCTTGCCTGCCTGTATTCCACGTCACGATCAAATCGCGCTTGGCGCGGGTGATGCCTACGTATAACAGACGCAATCTCTCTTTGACATAATCCAACCGTGAGCGCATCGTCGCTGCGCCTTCTTCGTACCAATCGTATTCACTGGTTGATTCAAGTGCGGTCAACTGCGCCAGTGACTCAGCCGCCAAGTCCAAGCCGCCGCGGATGAACCACTTTTCCGAAATGAAGCGGTCATTTGGCATGTTCGACGGGAAATCATAATTATTGACCGACATCATATACACGCGGTCCCACTCCAGCCCCTTCGCCTTGTGCATCGTCGTCACCACCACCCGTCCGCGATGCTTCTCCGGGTCGAAGCCCGAGTCGTCATCTGAGAACCCAATGAAGCGCCGTTCATTCTTCGCGATCACCGCCAACTCTGCGGTCAACTCGGGCAAACGCCAATCCGCATGATCGTCCGCTGCGCTGCGCAATACCAACGCCAACTTATTCGCCAACGCCAGGTCAGACACAGAACTGAACACATCCTGCGCCAGCGTGAGGATCAACTGATCGATGGGCAGAGTCACCGCATTCAACCAACGCTGCACATTGACTCGGAATTGAGTCAACTCTTCGATGACTTGCACCGGCTCGCTCTCACTCAGAATGGATAGCCACTCATTGGCATTTTGTGGTGCGATGAAGTTTTCCACATTCGCCATGCGGCGAAGAAGAGCAGTTGAATAGTTGAGTAGTTGAGTAGTTGAGTAATTGCCTTCCAACTTTCCACTTTCTACTTCACTATTCTCTACTCCCTTCTCTCGCCAATCCCTTCTCCACACCTCATACGCCTTCGCCAGCTTGCGCGCATTGCCCGGCTCAGATAGATACGACAACAAATGACTCAACGCTCCCGCCGCTGCGCGCGTCTCCGAGGTGGACGAGATCAACTCAATTGGCTCGATGTCGCGCTGACGCAGCGCATTGACCATTTCCACGCCGCGTTGGTTGCGCGGCACAAGCACTGCAATGGTCGGCTGTTCTTCAATGGGGAAGTCTGCGAACGAATCGACAAATCCCTTGATCGACTTTGCCACCGCCTCCAATTCCTGCTCGGGCGTGTACTTTGTCGAAATGAACTTGATCCCCTCCGGGTTATCCGGCGGATTTTGCTGTGGGTCATTCTCTGGCACTGGCACGATATATGGCGTGGACAACGCTGTGCGCACATTTGGGTCGGGATGCGAGTTCATCACCCAATCGATCAAATGATTTGCCAATGCCAACACCGAAGGCTGTGATCGCCCTGACTCGGGCATATCCACGCTCGGGTTTTCACGGATGAAGGCACGTAAAAGTTCCGGCGACGCCGTGGTGAAGGTTTCAAAGATGGCTTGGTTCGGGTCGCCCACGCGCACCCAGTTGCCGTATTCACCGCCGCTAAGAAGTGAAAGAATCCGTTCTTGTGTCTTACTCGAATCCTGTGCCTCATCTTCCAAAATGAACGGATAGCGATATTGCAAACGCTCGCGGAATTCATTGTCGTTTTCGAGCAAGGTCAACGCCAGGCGGATGAGGTCGTCAAAATCCACGGCGCCGCGATAGGCGAGCGCGCGTTGATAGTCTGCGTAGATGGCGTATCCAAGCTCTGCCAAAGGCAACGGCGAAAACGAAGCATCGAGTTGTTGACGCAGCTTCTCGGGAGTTAAGAGGCGGTCTTTGGCGGAGCGGATAAAGGCGAGGGCGAGCGAGTCCAATAAGTCTGGCAGTTGCTGACGCTTGACCCAATCCCGTTTGGAGTTATCGAGCGCTGGGTCGAGGTAGTCATCCAACGAATGACTCGCCAGCCAGGCATTGACTGATTCGCGCCGAATGAAACCTGCTTCACGTTCGTCAATGATACTAAAACGTTCATCCAGCCCAACGCTTGCGGGCTTTTCACGGACGATATCATGTGCCAGCCCGTGTAGTGTGCGTACGCGGTATTTGTAAAGCGCCTGAAGGGGGTTATCGAAAAAACGTTTGATGCGGGTTTCAAAGTTATCCACCGCCGAGTTGACGAGGGTGACGATGAGAATTTCCTGATCGTCGCCAAGCCGACCTTCTTGTATGAGTTTTGCCGCCAGCGCCGAAAGGATGTGTGTTTTGCCTGCGCCGGGTACGGCGGCAATACCAAGCCGACCGCCGGTGTAGCGGAGGATCTGTTCTTGAGAGGGGCGGGGAGTGAAGGCGGGGGTCATACTTTTCTCAAAGTTTGCAATTGACTGCGAAGTATAACAATAATCAGAGCGGTATTAATTAACGCGGCGGGCAGGGCAAGCAGGCGCGTTTGTGCGAATGGGAAGATGAGGTAAACCAGCCCGGAACTGATCTGGGAAAGCAGGGCAAAGAACCATAGCTCCGGCAAAAAGATGACCGTGGTAAACGCGAAAATATCGGCGGGGTAGAAGTAGCGGTCGTGCATTTTGGGCAGTAGGAAGACCGTCAGCATGGCGCTGGCAAGCGCGGTGAGTGCAAGCTGTTCTGGGGTGATGGGGCTTTTTGCCCTGAAATTAACCCATGCCCATGCCAACATGGCAAGGATAAAGATGCCCATGCCGAACTCGAAAACGGGATGAAAGAATGTGTTTGGAATGAAGACGTACAGATTGGGGGCGTTGCGTGCCAGATCGGTGAATTGCCCTGTTTGCCCAACGTACAACCAGAGAATGCTTTCCCAACTCCTGCCAAGTAGGATGGTCGGCAGGGCAAGGACAAGGTAAGGAACGGGTACGATCAAAAAATGCTGCCAGGGAATACGCTTTCGCAGAAAGAGGATGCCAACAAAAGGCAGCAGGAAGATGGTTTGCACTTTGAAGGATAGCGCCATTCCAAAAGCAGCCATTGCCCAGAAAGACCGGTCTTTGAGCAAGAAGTAAAAACAGAGCAGTAGGAATGCCCCGAACAAACCATCAATTTGCCCCCAGCCAGAACTGTTGAACATGATGGTTGGCAGTGCGAAGAAGAGCGCGGCAAAGAAATAGGGTTTATCGTCGCTGTATTTTACGCGGGCGATCTTATAAACGATCCATGCAGAGAAAAGATCGAATGCGGTGGGAATGATCTTGATCGCAATGAATGGGTCAAGCCATTTTGAAGTGAGGGTGGCAATGTAAAGCAGGTAAAGATAGGCGGGCGGATAGTTGGAAAATTCGCCATTTGCCAAGCCGTGATATCCATTTGCCAGAAGGAAGTCGTACCAGGTACGTATAAACACCAGGTCGGCGTTTTTTAACCCCAGCATTAAAGTGCGAAATATCAGCGCAAACGTAAAAACAAGAATGGCGGCAAGAAAGTAAGGGCGTTTTTTTATATTCATGGGCTTATTGTTCAGCTTGTTGGTTTTGCAGAACCTTTTGGAAAGCCTTCAACAAGGCGCCACGTTGTTCGAAACCTGCTGCGCCAAGGTCTGAAAGGGCAGGGAATATTTTTTCGCGGCAACGGGCTAAAAGTCCGCTGGTAAGGCGGGAGAGGGTTTCGATCTCATTGGCGGCTTCGTCTGCATCGAGCCAAAGCCTGCCGGGGGTTTCATCCCATGAGCGGGAAAGAACGTAGGGGTGGGTTAGCGGCTGTGAAACGCGCTGTGACCAGCCGTCTGAGCCGGGGTCGAGCCAAAATTGAAAAGCGGCAGGACGGTTCATCATCAAAAAAGTATAGGCGGGGGCAACCAGCACGGCATGTTTATCTTCGCTTCGCCATGATTCCAAATAAAGCGCGGCGATCACACCATCCTTGAGCATCTCAATATATTCCTGCCCAAGATCAACACCGTTCAGGTTGAGCGGTTCCATGGCGGTGCGGAATTTCTTTATCGATTCAACCAGGCTTGCGGCAACTCGTACTGAATCGAGGTTTTCATGAAAGCCAAAGCCGGGCTGCGAGAGAACCTCACCAAATAATTTACGCAGGAAGAAATCAAGCGGCATGGGTTCAGAACCACGAACCTCTTCAAGCCATGTTTGCAAAATGCTGTATCGCTCGCCCAGTGCATATGTAATGCGTTCCTGAGTCTCCGGGTTGATCTGATCGAAGGTTGAAAGCCGAAGGTCACGCTGCCCGTATACAATTTCGCTGATGAGTTGTGCGCGGATAAGATCTGTATTGAGTGCAAACATCAATGCGTGAGCAATATCGAATTTTGGCGGATGAACCTGCCATTGTGGGTGAGCAAGCGCGGCAAGTGTGAGCAGGGTTTTGCTGGCAGGTTCGTCTCGCAGGGAGCGTGAGGGTCGGTTGCTGCGCCACGGAATTTCCGCTGTTTCCAAACGATTTGAGATCGAAAAACGCAGTGAGTCTGAAAGGTAGGGCGCGAGCACAACGATCTCGTCAGGCGGTACGCCATTTGCGACCAGCATCTCGATTTTTGTTGTTACCTCATCCAACATTTGCGGATGAAAGTGACTTACGATGAATTCCATTGCCGTTTCTGTGCCTTGCGAATCGACTTCTCCAGTGTGGGTGATTGCGGTTGTTAGGGCGTTGGATAGTTGGATAACATTGCCAGAGGAGACAAAGGATTCATTCATCTCGATGACTTCTTCACAATGACGGCTCAAGTCCCAGCCGCTGGTTGGATCACCACCCAGAAATTTTCGATACCCTGCGGCTTGGTCGTAGAGAACCAGCGCCGAATCCAGATCGGGCAGCCACTCGCGAATGATATCGTGGGAGCAGGAAATATCTTCTTCTGCATTGTCGTAGATCAGGTGACGGTAACTTTGAGTAAGGTGGTTCCGCACTTGTTGGTTGTGCCAGAGGATATTGGTGAAAACTTCAAGCTGCAACGAGAAATCCAAAAGGTTGTTTTCCAGGCAGTGCTGGCGGAATAGGTTTGCGCATTTCTGGGCATCAGCATAGACGTTTCTTTGCGCGGGGTCGCCAAACCAGGCTGAGTCGAGCCGTGTGCCGATCTCGGTGTGCGGGAAGCCCACAATGGCAGCTTTGTTGAGGTTGTCAATGATCTGAGAATAAATGCGGTTACGGTGGATGGTGACTGATTCAAAATAGCCTTGTTCTTCAATCAACGGACGTACAAGGTGCGCCATGTAATATTGCGCGGTTTCGAGTGTAAGGAAAATGGGGGGGAGCTCTGGGTTGAGAAAACCGGCTTGCTCTGCGGCAAAGGACCAAAAAAGGTCGCACATGCGCCGCACCAAACCGCCAATGGTGGCTGGGGTTACTTCTCCGCCTGCCATGCGGTTGGGACTTTCGAGCAATTCCAGGTACGGCTCTTGCAACGTCCGCTGCGGGGTAAGCAGGAGGATCGAATCAGCAGGTACGCCTTGTTCGAGCAGAAAGCGGATCCGTTCCACACCTGCGGTGGTTTTGCCCGTCCCTGCCATTCCCGTGACGAAGAGACGGGAGTGTAGGGGAGATTCAATGATCTGACGCTGAAGCAGGCTAAGGTTAAGCATGATGCGAATGTAAAGTATCGCAGAAGTTTTGTCAATGAAGTCTAATGAAAAGCCCCCGAACCTTCGGGGGCTTTGTCTAATTTTATCCACTGGGTGTTGCTTCGGGTTCAGGTTCGGGCTCTGTTGGTTGTTCCGTTTCACTGGATGTATCGTCACTGTAATCATAGGACGAATCGTCATAACCGACACTGCACACTGCAACTTGTGGGCTTGTGATGCAGGTGTTAAGTCCGCTGTAGCCCATCACGCCGATCAGTGTGATGATGTCATCTGGCGTTCCTGCAAGCAGAATGAGCGTACTGCCCTTTTGATCTGAATTAAAGATCAACAAACCATTGCCAGAACGATTGATCTCTCCGAACTGAACTGTGGAGATGAGGTTTTTTTCAAGTTCAACATCTGCTTTTTTTAAGTGAATATCAACATCCGTTGTTTCGTCAAAGGAGCCGATCACAAGGACATCGCCCGAAGTTGGCATTGTGTCTACAAACTCAAGGGTGTAATTCAGGGAACGCATATTTGCTTGCAAATTTCCCATTGCAGAAACCAGGTTCGCGGTTTTCCTCACATCGGGCAGGATGAAAACCTTCACGGTCTGCTGCTTGAATAGATATGGGAAAACATCCAGGCTGGCGGTTTGCTGGCTTGAAAGAATAAAATCTGCCAGGTTTTGAATGAGCGCGGCATTATCGGTGTAGGCGCTGTAGGGTTGAGAAAGGAACGTGAAGTCGCCAAAGACTGCCACTGATTCGTCCTCGCTCAAAATTGCGCCGCCTGCGTTTGGATCGTGCGCATCGTCTATCGATGAGAGATTGGTCGCTGGTCCCTGAAGCAGGATCATCCCTGAACCCGATTCGACCGAACGCGCTCCGTAGAGCGCCACTTCACTTAAACCAAAGGTCAGTTCGTTCTTGCCAAAGTCATCAAATAGCACGTTACGGAAGTTGCCTTCATTCCGTTCGGTATTGTAGAGGTAATCGTTGTTGACAGAAATATCCCATTGCTTCAGAAGTGAATTTGCCGCATTGACATCCCCGTAGGGAATGGGGTTATCTGAGATGTAATCGAAGCCGAGATAATAACGTGTGGCGTCCACAAAGACCAAAATCCTGCCGCCGCGCTCGGTGAAGTTCTTAAGCGATTGAACTTCGCTTTCAGAGAAGGCAAGGCTCGGAGAAATGGTTATATATGCACTGGCGGTTTTTAGCTCGTTTTCCAGCAGCGTGATATCGGAAATCGTTTTGAAGTTCCCGCCGCGTGCCTGAATGGCAGATGTGAGCGAATCGATCTCGCTTAGTGCGAATTGGTTGCTGTGTGCAACGTCTACCAGAACTGTGCCGCCGAGTTGTTGTACATCATCCAGATCTGGTGTGTTGATCGCTACTTCTGGTCTGGTAAATGAAGCGTAGTCTGGTGTAACGATTTCAGGACGTTGCGGCGGGGTTCCACGGTAGAACCATAGTCCACGCAGGAGGGTGGGGAGGAGCAGGGCAAGGATTGCAATGTAAAAATATTGACGTTTCATATCATCCTCCTGTTATTTCACCGGCAAAGGCGGAATATAAAGCATATAGATGCCCGCTTTGTTAGGATATGGCATTTGCATTCCGTCTGGGCTTTGGTAGAAGAAAAGTCCACTATACAGTTCAACGCCCGCTGGTTTTGCCAGATCTAAAACTCGGTAGTGGGCGATCTTGGCAAGTTCGGCGGCTTTTCTTGTCCCATCACTCTCTGTGCCGAACTCGTCAATAACGCCGAGTTTTAGCGCATCCATGCCAGACCAGATCTGTCCGCTGAAAATGATGCTGTCTCCGGCGGTAAGTTTATCTCCACGTCCAAGGCGTACGGCTTCAAAGAAACCTTCTTTCATCATTTCAATTTGACGCATATCTGAATCTCGTGGGGAGCCCCATAGTTTGTAAGGTCCGGTTGTGATGATGTCCTCGATGATAAAAGGGGCAGGTGGCAGGTAACCGATCACACCAATATTGCCGACCATGGAAGCTGGTTTGGCGAAGATGTAATCGGTATTGACGGAGAGATAGTATCCGCCACTGGCAGACATGTTGTTGATCACAGTTACAACAGGTTTTTTTGCGCGCAAACGGGTCAGTTCCGTGTACACAGTTTCTGTATCCACCACAGTTCCGCCGGGGCTGTCGATTACTAAAACTATAGCGCGTATATTGGAGTGATCCATGGCATATTTGAATTGTTTGATCGTGTTTTGTGCCGAATAAGTGTAAATTGCGTCTTCCAACCGTATCACGCCAATGACCGGCTGAGGGATGATCGCTGAAGACAGAAACAACCCTGCTATCAGGGGAATCACCAGCCAAAGTAGAAGATTTCGAGCCTGTTTCCAACCTGTATCTGAATCGCTCATGGTGGTCTCCTCATGAATTGGAATTCGTTATCAGCATATATGAGAAAAGAATCTTTGTCAACAAGGTTGTTTTGCGAAACGATATAAAGTATATTAGGTGTAATTCGGCTGCAAGTGCAGCCACATCTTATTTCATGTATACATGGAGGTAGTTCATTATGCCAACCCCGATCAAAAGTTCCATCAAGGCAGGTGCGGGTGCTGCCAAAACATCCAACACTTCATACGTCAAATTTTCAGATAAATTAACCGCCTCGATCACGGATATTACCAAGATCATTGAACAACATAAGGAAATGATCGATGCCATCCAGGAGGTTGCGATCGAGTTGACCAGTTCCATCGGTTCGCTCCATACATTGACGGTTAAGTATGCCCGTACCGCCAACCAGATCCTTGACGTTTTGCTTCCTATCGTCAAAAACCTGCCCATTATCCCCAAGAACGTCCAGCAGATGTTGATAAATCTCGAAGCCATTACCCAAAAGATCATTGATAACGAAGTTGCTACGTCCAAAACCATCAGCGATGTCAATTCGGGCTTGAAGACGGGTGATGCCAACAAATTGAAGGCACATGCCGGGCAGCTTCAGTCGGTAACCAAAACCATCACCTCCATCATCCCCAAGGCGTAATTTTGAGGGCGTACCCCGCCTTTTCAAAATGGCTGTTGATTTGGAAAGCTATGTAACCTGCCCGAACTTTTGTTGACAAGTCCGCAGGACTGCATGTATAATATCGTCCGCTTCCACCCCGGAGGTCCGTTTCCGGGGTAGTTGTTTGTTTACAACCCCAGCTTCCCCAGAAGTAGGCGAAGGGCGCAAGACACCCCGCACACTATCTTGGTGAAGTGAATGACTGGAGAAAAGAAAATGAAATTTGCAATCGTTGAAAGTGGCGGCAAGCAATACCGAGCCGTCGAAGGCACCACTATTGATGTGGACCGCCTTGCCCATGAAGTGGGTAAAAAGTTTGATTTCGAACGCGTTTTGCTCGTGGCAGATGGGGATACGGTTTCTGTGGGCACTCCCACCGTCAGCGTAAAGGTTTCTGCTACCGTGGTAGACCATATCAAGGGTCCCAAGGTTCTGTCCTTTAAGTATCGCCCTAAGAAACGCATCCGGGTTCGTGGTGGCAATCGTGCTCACTATACCCGTTTGAAGATCGAATCCATCGGTTAAGAATAGGCAGGTAGAAAATGGCTCATAAGGTAGGCGGCGGTTCCAGCCGCAACGGTAGAGATAGTAATTCCCAGCGCCTTGGTGTAAAGCGCTACGCCGGTCAGTTCGTACTTTCTGGCAATGTGCTCGTGCGCCAGCGCGGAACCCGCATTAAGCCGGGAATCAACGTCATGGTCGGCAAGGATGATACCTTGTTCGCAACCGCAGATGGCGTAGTGATGTTTGATGTGTACCACGGCAAGAAGCGTGTGAACATTGTTCCTTTGGAGGTTGCTGAATAATGAGAACTGATATTCATCCCACAACCTATCAGGCTCAGGTAACCTGCGCTTCCTGCGGTAATACCTGGGTAACCACCTCCACCAAGAAAGAACTTCGCGTGGATGTGTGCTCCAACTGCCATCCATTCTACACCGGCGAATCTGCCAAGATCCTCGATGTGGAAGGTCAGGTTGATCGCTTCTACAAGAAGCTTTCCGCCCGCCAGTCCTATGTAGAAGAGCAGAAAGCCCGCGAAGAATCCACCAACGTTAACAACCGCTCGGTGGACGACCTCGGCTTGACCCCGCGTGCAACCGATGCACTCAAACGCGCTGGTGTACTGACTGTTGGTCAACTTGTTGATAAATTTGCAGAAGGCGAAGCTGCTCTACTCGCCATCAATGGCTTTGGTCAATCTGCCTTGACGGCTGCCAAGAAGAAGCTCCGCGCTTTGGAAATTGACATTCCCGAGCCTCCCAAGGTAGAGAAAGCCCCCAAGGCTGAAAAGTCTGCTGAAACTGCCGAAACTGCTGAAGAAGCGGCTGCTGAGTAGACCGACCGTCTTTTATCAGGTAAACTAAACAGGCAGATGTGAAAACATCTGCCTGTTTTTGCGAATCATTTCATCAGAGAATCCCCGCAAGGTGGGGCAGGAGAATTTCAATGAAGCATACTCATGGTTTGATCGAAGTTGTTTGCGGTTCCATGTTCAGCGGCAAGACGGATGAACTGATCCGCCGTCTGGTGCGTGCAACAATTGCCAGACAAAAAGTTCAAGTTTTCAAACCCGCCATCGATATTCGCTACTCAGAAGAGAAGGTTGCTTCTCACACTGGCTCGACATTTGAAGCGATCCCCGTCCAAAAAGCTGCGGATATACGCGGACACATCGAAGAAGACACCACCGTAGTCGGTTTGGATGAGGCACAGTTTTTTGATGACGAGATCGTTGTCATTGCCCACGAGCTATCCAATCGTGGAGTTCGAGTGATCGTTGCAGGTCTGGATATGGACTTTCGTGGCGAGCCGTTTGGCGCCATGCCCGCACTCATGGCAAAAGCCGAAGATGTGCTCAAACTCCACGCCATTTGCATGGTTTGCGGCGATGATGCGTCGAGGACCCAGCGTCTGGTGAATGGCAAGCCCGCCCGTTATGATGAACCGGTGGTCATCGTTGGCGCATCGGAGTTATACGAAGCTCGTTGCCGTTTGCATCATGAAGTCCCGCGTTAACGATATAAAGTCTCAATATTTTGATGTAAACTAAAACTGTACGACTGTCAAACTACCAAATCAACCGACACAGGAACCGCCCCCATGCAAAATTATCAGGACGTACTCGCTGAAATCCTTATTGACTCAGATTCTCTGCAAAAACGGGTTACAGAATTGGGGCAGCAGATTAGCGCCGACTACAACGGGCAAGACCTGTTGCTTATCTGCATCTTGCGCGGTGCGGTGCCTTTCCTGGTGGACTTGAGCCGTAATATTGAAACCCCGCACATGATGGATTTCATGGCGGTATCATCCTATGGCGTAGGCAGGCGCGAATCAAGCGGTTCTGCCCGCGTTACACTTGATTTGCAAACAGATATTCATAACCGCAATGTTCTGCTTGTGGAAGACATAGTTGATAGCGGACACACCATCGCAGCCGTGTTGCAAATGTTGAGAACACGCCAGCCAAAATCACTTAAGGTTTGCGCCCTGCTCGATAAACCCGAACGACGTGAAGCCCATGTGCCCATTGATTATCTCGGCTTTGCGATTCCTAATAAATTCGTATTTGGCTACGGGCTTGATCTGGATGAATACCACCGAAACCTTAAGTTTGTCGGCGTGGTCGATCTAGAAAAATATATACCGGCGGGATAAGCCCAAAATGGGGGAAGAACTGAATGAAACTCAAACCAACCGCTCGCCGTACACAGGGCGTTGGGTTGCATTTGTTCGCGGGCGCATCGTGGCGCAGGGCGGCACACCCGAACAAGCATTACGCGCAGCGCAAGCCAGTCGCCATAAGGAAAAAATAGAAATACAATTTATGTCTCTCCCCTTCTCATTTCCACCCCTTTTACAAAAAACCATGGATGTGCTTCCGCATGACGTGGATGTATACCTCGTGGGCGGCGCAGTACGCGATCTGCTGATGAATCGCCTCTCTCCTGACTTTGATTTTGCTGTGCCTTCGAATGGCATTTCTCTCGCTCGAACCGTTGCCAATGCCCTCAAAGCAGATTTTATGGTGCTGGATGATGAGCGTGATACAGGGCGGGTCGTTATCACCAACGCAGACGGCTCGTTCACCTACCTGGACTTTGCAACCTATCGCGGCGCCACACTCGAAGACGACCTGCGCGACCGCGATTTCACCATCAATGCCCTTGCCTTAAACACAAAAAACATAACAATTATCGATCCTTTAAATGGGGCAAACGATATTCGTGCAAAAGTCATTCGCGCTTGCTCGCAAACTTCACTTTCTGATGATCCCGTACGGATTTTACGCGGAGTACGTCAGGCTGCTGCTTTTGGCTTTTCCATCGAAAAAACTACCCGTGAATTAATGAAACAATCTGCAGGTAAAGTAGGTGACGTTTCAGCGGAACGCTTGCGTGATGAAATCTTCAAAATGCTGGGTGGACCCAAAGCCAGCGCATCGATCCGTGCCCTGGAAATGCTTGGTGTGTTGCAACACCTTATGCCAGAATTGTTAATTATGAAAGGGGTGATGCAATCTCCACCGCACATCCATGATGTATGGACACACACACTCGCTGTCGTAGACCAACTAGACGACCTGTTGACCTCATCTCTGCGGCTTGATTTTGACCCTGAAAAAACCAGTGATATGTTCATGGGGTTGGTCAGTTTGAAGATCGGGCGTTATCGAGAGCAATTTGCAAACCACTTTGCAAACCCGCTCAACCCGAATCGTTCACACCGATCTTTATTGTTTTTCTCGGCGCTGTACCACGATGTCTGCAAACCTGAAACCCGTTTTGTCGATGATACCGGTCGCGTTCGCTTTTATGACCATGATATTAAGGGCGCTGAAGTCGTCGCAAACCGCGCAAAAGCTTTTAACTTAAGTAGTGACGAAGTGGAAAGATTACAGATCATCGTCCGTCACCACATGCGTTTTCATTTTTTTGCAGCACGCTTGGAGAATGAGGGGCAGCCCCCTTCACGTAAGGCGATCTATCGCTTTTTCCGTGATAGCGGCAGGGCAGGCATTGACCTGATCTTACTGGCTCTTGCTGACCTGCGCGGCACACAAGGCAATGATATGACCCAAAAAACATGGACTGTCTATCTTGATGTTGCCCGTATTCTGCTGGAAAATTATTGGGAACACCCCGAAGAAACAGTCAACCCGCCGCGGCTGGTAGATGGGAACGACCTGATGAAGAATTTACAACTCCAGCCGGGTAAAGTGATCGGAAACCTGCTTGAAGCAATTCGTGAAGGACAGGCATCTGGAAAGATAGTAGATACAGAACATGCCCTGAATTTTGCCCGTGAAGAATTAAGAAAACTTGAAGAAGGTAATAATACGGAATGAAAAAGATTCGAGTTAATGGCATTGAACTGGCATTTGAACGATACGGCAGTGGAATGCCATTGGTTCTGTTACATGGCTTTCCTTTGGATCATTCCATTTGGATGGATGTTGTGCCTCTCTTGCAAAATGATTTTGACCTGATCCTCCCAGACTTGCGCGGGTTTGGTGAGTCAACCGCCGTCGATACGCAATATTCCATGAATGATTTTGCCGCGGATCTTTTCGGTTTACTTAATTTATTGGGCTTGGAGAAAGCGGCATTCGCAGGGCATTCCATGGGTGGGTATGTGGCATTGGCATTTGCGAAATTATATCCCGCCCGTATTTCAGGGCTTGCATTGGTGAGTTCACAGGCGGCGGCTGATACCCCTGAACGAAAAGAAGGACGCTATAAAACTGCTGAAGATGTGAAAGTAAAAGGGGTCGGCACTGTGGCTGATGCTATGACAAATAAACTTTCTACAGACCCGCATGTGAGAGAATTTATCCGTCCGTTGATATTGAGGCAAAGTGCCTCGGCTGTTACTGGCGCGTTGAGAGCCATGGCAGAACGTGAAGATATGATGCTGTCAGCTTCTACTTTTTCTGTCCCCTTGTTTTTACTACATGGAATTGCAGATGAATTGATTCCCATAGAGCGGGCGCGAGAGATTAAGGCGTTGAAAAATGATGCAAAATTAGTGGAGTTGGCGGGGGTAGGTCACATGCCGATGATGGAATCCGCTGCGCAAGTTGCTGATGCATTGAAAATGCTCAGATAAAAATAAAACAGCCCTATTGTATGGGCTGTTTTATTTTTTAAATACAAAACAATTTAGGATAGAGCCGGTTGTCTGTTTGTCAGTTCAGTTTTTTTTAACATGTTTTCATCTAGTCCGCTGGTGTTGCGGCGTAAAAGTTTTTTGATATTGGCAACTAATACACCACTTGGGACGGGTTTAACGAGAAAATCGTCTGCGCCTACATCAAGGACACTGGCAACCATACGTGGATCGTTGATCGCAGACAAGATGAGAATGGGGGCGTTGCTTGTTTGCCGGATCGCTTTGCAAACCTGCCAACCATCCATATCCGGCATCATCAGATCAAGAAGAATGACGTTAGGCTGTGATTCTTTTGCAATACGAACGCCCTCGGCGCCTATGTTGGTTGCGATCACATCGAATCCAAATGTTTTTAATAACATGCTCATCAATTCAGTGATGGCAATGTCATCATCAATTACAAGAATTGTTGCTGGTTTTGTCATGAGTTTGTAGACCCATTATCCTTGATTTGTGACTTTGTACACTTTGCAATATGTTTACAGGTTTAACCCCGCCATATCTTGCAAGATTCCTGATTGACATCCACATCTCGTGTGATGTTTGTCAGGTACAATTTGGAGTGTTTTTGGTACAATATTTCACAATCAAAATTAGGATAATAATTATCTCTATTAGGAGGCTGTAATGTCTAAGTGGGTTTATCTCTACAATGAAGTAAAAGAAGTTGAAAAAATAGCCAAAGGTTCATGGGATGGTGTAAAAAGTATCGTTGGTGGAAAAGGCGCCGGGTTAATGGATATGACCCGTGCCAATGTTCCGGTTCCTCCATTCTTTACCGTTACAACCGAAGCGTGTAACGCATATCAAGCTGCCGGAAAATTTCCAAAAGGTTTGTGGGATCAGGAACTCAAAGCACTGAAGGCGCTTGAGAAAAAGACAGGTAAGAAATTTGGCGACCCGAAGAATCCCCTTTTGGTTTCCTGCCGTTCAGGTGCAAAATTCTCAATGCCCGGTATGATGAATACCATTCTCAATATTGGTCTTACAGATGTCGTGGCAGAGGGAATGATCGCATCCGCTGGAAATGACCGCTTCGTGTGGGATTCCTATCGGCGTGTTGTAGAAATGTTTGGAACCGTAGTGATGGATATTGAAGACGAAGCCTTTGAGCATCCATTGGATGAATACAAACATAAAAAAGGCTACAAGCTTGATACAGAAATGAGCGCAGACGACTGGAAAGAAGTAGTGGGGCTGTATAAAGTAGCCTATAAGAAAGCCTGCGGACAGGAATTCCCACAAGACCCATTCAAACAATTGGAACTTGCAACAGAAGCGGTATTCCGTTCCTGGAACGGTAAACGTGCTGTAGCCTACCGCCGTAAAGAGGGAATTTCTGACGCGCTTGGAACCGCCGTCAATATTTGTACAATGGTTTTCGGCAACATGGGTGATGACTCTGCCACCGGTGTTGCATTTACTCGAAACCCCTCTACCGGCGAGAAGAAGATGATGGGGGAATACCTGATCAACGCGCAAGGTGAAGATGTTGTGGCTGGCATCCGTAATGCCGACCCGATCGAAACCCTTCAAAAATATATGCCCAAGGCGTACAAAGAATTCATGGAGATCACCGCCCGCCTTGAAAAACATTACACCGATATGCAGGATGTCGAATTCACGGTGGAACGTGGAAAACTGTGGATGCTTCAAACCCGTGTAGGTAAGAGAACCGCCAATGCGGCCGTAAAGATCGCTGTGGAAATGGCGAATGAAGGCTTAATCTCTCGCGATCAAGCAGTAGACCGCGTAACCTCAGATCAGGTAGACGCGTTGTTGCACCCGCAGTTTAACAATGCAGCGATGAATGCAGCCGAAAAAGAAGGCAAATTCATCGCCAAAGGCGTAAACGCTTCTCCTGGTGCGGCAGTGGGTCAGATCTACTTTGATGCGGATATGACTGAAAAAATGGCAAAGGAAGAAAACCAGGATACGATCATGGTTCGCCCGTTTACCAAGCCGGATGATGTTCACGGTATGATTGCTTCGAAGGGTGTGTTAACCAGCGAAGGCGGCGCAACATCTCACGCGGCAGTTGTAGCCCGTCAATTCGGCATTCCCTGTGTGGTGGGCGCTTCCGCCATCAAGATCGACCTTGAAAAACGTGTGATGAATGTGGGCGAAATCACCCTTAAAGAAGGCGAGTGGATTTCAGTAGATGGTACAACAGGTAAAGTATTTGCCGGAAAGATACCCACTTCTGAACCTTCCCTTGAAGAACAAAAAGAGTTGATGACCCTGCTCAAATGGGCAGATGAGATCGCTGCCCGCAAAAACGTTCGTGAAGAGATCGCCAAAGGTTTCCCAACCCGCGGTTTACAAGTGTGGGCAAATGCCGATTACCCCAAAGATGCCCGCCGCGCCCGTGCCTATGGCGCCGTAGGTATTGGTCTTTGCCGTACCGAGCACATGTTCTTTGAACCAGAACGCCTTCCTATTGTACAGCGCATGATTCTGGCAGAAACCAGCGAACAGCGTACTGAAGCGCTTAACCTGCTTCTCCCGCACCAACGCAAAGACTTCGATGGTCTTTTTGAAGCGATGGACGGGTACCCCGTCATCATCCGCCTGATCGACCCGCCTCTGCATGAGTTCATGCCTGATGAAGAAAAACTCCTTGAAGAAGTCATTACCATGCGCGTAAAGGGTGACCATGAAGGTTTGGCGGCAAAGGAAAAATTACTTGAAGATATTAAGAGTATGCACGAATCAAACCCCATGATGGGTCTGAGAGGTGTTCGCTTGAGCATTTCCATGCCTGAGATTGTGGAAATGCAGGTTCGCGCCATCTTTGAAGCCGCCGCCGATTGCACCCTGCGTGGGGTCAAGGTAAAACCCGAGATCATGATCCCTCTAACCGGTACGGTACATGAATTAGAGTGGATTCAACCCCGCCTCGAGCGAATCGGCAAAGCGGTGATGGACGAGAAGAACGTCAAGTTTGCGTACAAATTCGGCACCATGATCGAAATTCCACGCGCCGCTGTTACCGCAGACCACATTGCAACCAAAGCCCAGTTCTTCTCCTTTGGTACAAATGACCTTACCCAAATGACCTTTGGATACTCCCGTGATGACGCAGAACGCAATTTCCTCATTACCTATGTTCAAGAAGGCATCCTCGCTAAAAACCCCTTCCAAACTTTGGATCGTAATGGCGTAGGCAAATTAATGCAGCGTGCCATCCTCGAAGGACGCGCCACCCGCCCGGAACTGGAAGTGGGCATCTGCGGTGAACATGGTGGTGACCCAGATTCGATTGAATGGTGTCACATGATCGGCAATAACTACGTATCCTGCTCGCCGTTCCGTGTACCAGTTGCGCGTCTTGCGGCGGCACATGCGGCATTGAAGCATATGCCCAAAAAGGCGGCAAAGAAACCAGCCGCTAAAAAGGCAGTTGCAAAGAAAGCCCCGGTCAAAAAAGTTGCCAAAAAAGCAGTAAAAAAAGCAGCTAAAAAGACCAGATAGTAAATTGTAAAAGCCCCGCCAAAATTTGGCGGGGCTTTTTTTAGTTCCAGAGTAATATTGAATTACCAGCCTATTCCTGTAATAATTTATTTAAAGGAGAGAATATTATGTCTCGATCTAAATTTTTCGCAACAGGTATTTTAGTTGCCCTTGTCTTTCAAGCGTGCAATCTGCCCAGTAATACTCCCACAGAAGAACCCGTCTCCGAAACTGAAGCTCCAAGTGAAGAGGTATTCCAAACCGAAGTTCCCCCAATTGTTCAACACGAGATCGTTCCTGTATCTGTCTCAGATGTAAAACCGTACCCGGATGTGACCTCGAGAGATACGGCGCCGGAACAACGAGCCCCGTATGGCGATTCGTACGACATTAACCGTCTCGAACGTCCGTTTACCGCAGAGATGACCTACCTGCCTGATATTGACATCGCCTCATTCAGCATCAGTGCAGAAGGTGATTTTTATTACGTTTCCATCGAACTGGTTGGCACCAACCCCAACAGTTCTGCAACCCATAAATATTATTTGGAATTAGACACGAACTTGGACAGCTACGGTGATTTTTTGATTGTTGCCGAGGGACCATTTTCCACGGAATGGACTGCTGAAAATATCCGCATCTACTCAGATACCAATCGAGATTCTGCAGGGTTGACCGCGTCAAAATCTGACGCGCCATTTTCTGGCAATGGATACGATACTGTGATCCATGACATTGCCGCAGGAATTGGTGATGATGTAGATGCCGCATGGATTCGCGTCAATGCGAGTGACCTGGCGACGGTGCAATTTGCCGTCAAGAAAACCCTTGCTGGAGATAAGTTCTTGTATTTGGTTATGGCAGATGCTGGTTTGCAGGATGTAGCCAGGCTTGATTATGTAGATTATTTCACAGAAGAGCAGGCAGGCTCTCCGGTTCGCAGCAGCCGCTATTACCCATTGAAAGAACTCTACGCAGTAGATAACACCTGCTATCAGGCGTTTGGTTTTGTCCCCACCGGATACGAACCCAAAATATGCCCTGAGATTCTCCAACCTCAAATTATCGAAAGCGGTGGGTACTCACCATCCACACCGGGCAGCCCAAGCGAAGATTATTGCACCTCCATCGGTCGACCCAACCCTGGCAACTGTCCGTATGGCTGGTCTGATGCCCCGTATTGTGTTTGTACACCCGGCTAATTGACAAACCGCATAAAGACTTGATTTCCTAATAACCTTCCACGTTTTGTAAGCCTAAAGACCTCTGAGCCATCGGAGGTCTTTTTTTCGAGCAGACCTGTGCGGATGAGTTCATCTATTTCTTTGGGAAAGATTTCCAAAAGACCGGCTCCAAAACGGGACCGAAAGTCTGAATCAGCGATACCGGCATTTACCAGTCTGAGATTATTAATCATGTAATCAGAGATGTCATCTTGCTGAGTCTGCTTGTGGTGATTGACTGCGGCAGGGGAAATAGGAAATGGGAGGTTGGAAATTTCGGAATTCGTTAGGCGGTCTATATAGGTTTTGATGCGAAGCGCATTTGAATAGCGATAGCCGCCAGCATAACCGTGTGCGCCCGCGCCAAGCCCAAAATAGGGGAGTGATCGCCAATATTGGATGTTGTGATGGCAGGCAAAGGCAGGCGCCTCAGCTTTTAGTCTTCTGTCTTCTGCGCTTTGTTTTGCCCAATTTGAAATTTCGTACTGCGTGTAGCCGCTCGTTGCGAGGTAGTCCATTGTCCACTCGTACATATCGGCGGCGAGGTCTGGGTCTGGGATGGGGAGTAGACCGCGTTGTGACCACCTGCCAAAGGGAGTGCCGTGTTCGAGGGTGAGGGCGTAGGCAGAGATGTGCTCAGGTTCGAGTTCAAGAATGCGTTTGACAGTGGTCTGCCAGGATTGGAGCGTTTGTTCGGGCAGGGCGTAGATGAGGTCTAGGTTGAGGTTATCGAACCCGGCTTTTCTTGCAGTGGTGACGGCATCGATTACGGTGAAGAAATCGTGCGAACGTTCAAGCATTTGCAGTTCTTCGGTGACGGTGGATTGGACTCCGAAGCTGATGCGGTTGATGCCTGCCTTGCGAATGGCATCTAATTTTTCGGGTGAGATGGTGCCGGGGTTGGCTTCGATGGTCACTTCCGCGGAAGCGGATAAGGTAAAGGCGGAGGATAAGGCTGACATAACGGAATCAAATTGTGATTCCGAAAGAAGCGAGGGGGTTCCTCCTCCAAAAAAAATGGTTTGGGTGGATTGGTAATTTGTGAATGGTAATCGTTTTCCCAGCCATTCTATTTCTTTGATAAGGGCTTCAACGTAAGCGGGAATCATCGCCTCTTGTCCGGCGTAGGTGTTAAAGTCGCAGTAGGCGCAGCGGTGTTTGCAAAAGGGAATGTGGAGGTAGATGGAGGTGGGTGGCGTCATGTTTGCGGTGTCAGTTTTTTGGGTAAGCCAATGAGCAAGGCGAGTGGACCCAGTAAGAGCAGCCACATGGCGATGCCAAGACCGAAACGGTCTGCGAGAATGCCGATGAGTAATGGCAAGAGCTTTGCCAGCGGGTCGGTGACGGCGCCGATTGCCATGATGCTCCCGCTTTGACCGGGCAGGCTTGAGTATAACCTTCCTTGCAGAATGGAGTACCAGCCGGTGTTAAGCAGGTTGACTAGGATGATGAGGACAAGTTTTGGGATGAAACCCGGGATGAGTAAAAAGACGATGAAGGCTATGGTTTCAAAAAATGCGGTGATGCGTAAATAACGTGCTGTGTCTTTGAGGCGGTCTACAAAGGGGATGAAGAGAAAGTCGGTGATGAGCCCCATAACGAGCCAGAGGGTGATGGCAAGACCTGCCTGTGTTTCGCTTACGCGGACGACATCTACAAAATAGAGGGCGAGGAAGCTGAAAATTACATCGAGCATGAGGTCTGCAAATTCGAGCAGCAGCAGCCAGCGCCAAACCTCTTTGCGTTTGAGAGCTTGGAATGCAGATTTAAATCCTTCGAATACTTCGGTGAAGGATGGAAAGGGGGTGTTCTTTTTATCAGCAGGCAGGTAACGCAGGGCAATGAGCACACAAGCGGCAGAAATGGCAGTGAGAAGTGAATAGGTTTCACGCCAACCCAAACCGAGGTAAACGAACAAACCAAGCAGGAGCGGACCGGTCAATACGCCGAGCGAACCAGCGAAGGTCCAGCGTGCCATGTTCTGTTCGTGGCGGTCTGGGTCAGAATCCATGAGATTGGCTTGTGAGAGATTAACAAGAGCGCCCGATGACGGGTTGAGTAAGATGATGGCTGAAAGAAGAAAGAGAAAAGAGTAACTGACCGAAGTGGCGAAAAGTGAAAGTGTGAAAAGCGTGCCGCCGGTGATGATGAGTAAACGTCTGCGCCAAACATCGCCAAGGATGCCGATGAAGGGTTCTATGAAGGCAGCAATAATACCGGGGACGCTTAATAGCAGACCGATTTGGGTGTAGGTCAGGTTGAGGTCGGTGCGGATGAGGGGCCAGGCGGTTTCAATGACGCCAAAGACCAGCTCGTCGAGGAATTCAATGAGGAGGTAGATGTAGTTCATGAGGGCAGCGGGGGGCGAAGGCGGGGTTTTCGCCTGACTTACGCCCCAGTTTTGCTTTTTAGGTTAATGTTTTCCATTTGCCTGTTTTACCACAGAACGAAAACGGTTTTGGTTTGTTTAACCAGTAAAATAATCAAAAATTTCTTAGGAGATTCTTTCATGGAAAAAGACCGAAAGCGAGCTCAATGGGGATGGTATTTGTACGATTTCGGGAATTCAGCTTATGCGGCGGTGGTATTGTTGGCGATCTACTCTGCGTATTTTAAGGGGTCGGTGGTTGGCGGGGCAGAAGGTTCAAGGTTGTGGGGTATTTCGGTGGGCATTGCCATGCTGGTGGGCGCCATTGTCTCGCCGGTGCTGGCGGTGATCGCAGATTACTCTGCGTTCAAAAAACGTTTTTTGCTTTTCTTTTCGTCATTGACATGGATATTTACCGGTATGCTTTTCTTTGTGAGAAAAGGCGATGTTTTTACCGGCATGTTGTTCTTCATCCTTGCCGAGATCGGTTATCGCGCGGGGCAGGTTTTCTATAATTCCCTGCTTACAGAAGTGGCAGATGAAAAAGAGATCGGGCGTGTTTCTGCCAATGGCTGGGCAATTGGATCCATTGGCGGCATCATTTGTTTGTTGATGGTGCTTCCGTTCATCGTCATTTATAAGGGCAATGATCTGCCCGTGCGCGGCGCGTTCATTTTTACTGCGGTCTTTTTCCTGCTTTCCACATTGCCAACCTTTTTGTGGATCAAAGAAAGCGGCGAGCGTAAGCCGTTGCCTGAAGGTATGAACTACTTCACTCTTGCGTTTACCCGCCTCGGACGAACCATCCGCTCGGTGCGGCATTTCAATGAATTCCTCAAATTCATTGTCGCATTCCTAATCTTCAATGATGGCATTGTGATGGCGCTCGATTTTGCCGCTATTATTGGATCAGTGCTTTATGGTATGAACCAGACCCAATTGATTATCCTAATGATCATTGTGCAACTGGCAAGCGCGGCGGGTGCGTACCTTTCTGGTTTGGTCGGCGAACGCGTTGGTCTCATGAAAGCCTTGATCGCTTCTCTTATTTTGATGATCGTTGCTGTGATATGGATGTTCTTGAACCAAACGCTCACAGGCTTCTTTGTCATTGCATCGTTGGCGGGGCTGGCGTTGACGGGCGTTCAAGCCGTCACCCGCACCATGACTGGCATCTTTGCGCCCAAGGGGCAAAGCGCAGAGTTTTACAGCTTCTTTGCCATTGCCGGTAAAACCTCTTCTTTTATTGGACCCACCGTGTTTGGATTTCTCGCTGCGGGGGTTGCGCTTCGGCTTGAGGCGCAAGGGATGGAAGTTCTGCTTGCCGAACAGGCAGGGCAGCGTGCCGGTATCATCTCGATTGCGGTCTTTTTGTTGGTCGGCTTTTTTGTGTTGCTGACCGTAAATGAAAAACGAGCAAAGCAAGCCGCTTTAGATTACACACCTGCCGAATAATATGAGCCAGAGAAACTTTACTTCACCCGGGCGCAAACTTGTGCGTGGTTTTTTGCATTGGCTTGCCCGCCCCGTATACCGGCTTGTGACTGACCTTGAGATCAACGGCGCAGAGAACTTCCCAAAATCGGGTCCGTTGCTTTTAGTGGGCAATCACTTCAGTTTTGTAGACCCAGCCAGTTTTGTGCGGGCTGTTCCGTGGCAGATCGAATTTCTTGGCGGCGCCCAGCCGCCCCATGCGCCCAAGGCTTCGCTGCTCCTGCCATTCTTGTGGGGCTATCATCCTCTTTATCGTGGAACCGGTGCGAAAGATTCCATCCGCGCCGGAGAAGCCATTCTTAAACAAAACGGCGTTTTGGCGATCTTTCCAGAAGGAGGGAACTGGGCGACAGTTTTAAGACCCCCCCGCCCAGGCACAGCATTTCTTGCCGTGAAGACGGGAGCGCCTCTTCTTCCGATTGGGCTGGTCGGCATGACCGAAGTTTTTCCCAGCCTCAAGCGTGGACGCCGCGCAAAGATCCAGGTGAATGTCGGCAAGCCATTTGGTCCATACAAAGCCGAAGGGCGCGGACAGCAACTCCGTGACCAGTTGGATGAGATCGGTCACGACATTATGCGTCACATCGCCGAGCTGCTCCCGCAAGATCAACGCGGATATTACTCAGATGACCCTGCCATCCGCGAAGCCGCCAAAGGGACAGAGATTTACCCCTGGGCGGATAAGGTTGAGGGACAGGTTACTGGCATTGTGCGCTGAGGATCAAAAAAACTTTTTGTACATAGGGCTGGCAGTAAAAGTCACTCAATGAGGCTCAAATGCGAGGCGAATGAGCCAATCGGGTTTTCGTACTGGGGGGATGCGCGTTACAGGTGAAACAATTTAAAAAGTGAATAGGCACAAGCCTATTCACTAATTTTTTGTTATGCTAAAAGAATTGTACGCCCCATTTGGGGTGATATATTAAATTTGGAAGAATGAAAAAAAATAATCGAAAGATCCGCTTTTCTGGTTATTTGAGGTTGGCGCTTCTGGTCGTTGTGCCGCTCGCTTCTGCATTTGCGCCCATTCCTGCTGTGAATGCCCAACCCGCCCAGGCTTTCAGTCAGATCAGTTTTGTTCCAAATATTGAAACCACAGGGGTGGTGGTCAGTGGTTCGGGCCTTCCGCTATCGGCGCAGCTTTATTATCGACGCTCTGGCGAGGTGAATTGGCGGCTTGCTCATGACCTGGTACGCATTAAGGATGGTCGCCTGATCGGAAGTCTGTTCAACCTTGCGCAAAACACAACCTACGAAGCAAGAGTTTCAGACGGGGTATCAGAAATTACAGGCGCGTTTACAACTCAGGCAGACCAACTTGTTTTTGCGCCGTCAACTACCATGTATGTCAATGCGGCTGCACCGGCAGGCGGCGATGGCTCTGCATCTGCGCCTTTTAACACCATACAGGAAGGCGTAAACCACGCCATGCCAGGGACTCAAGTTTTGGTGGCTGATGGCGTTTATACCGAGGCGGTCACGTTTCCAGCTTCAGGAATGCCAGGGAGTTGGATTCAGGTCAAGGCGCAGGGAGGAGCCGCAGTCCTTGATGGTTCCATTTCCGTCTCAAAAGATGATTGGATTCCGTACGAAGGCAAAAATAAGGTCTGGTACACAAACGTAAGCCCTATTAAATACCTTGCCCGCAACGAGAAGCGCTTTTATCAATACGATTTTCTGCCCGACCTGATCAATCAAACTGGGCATGATGACTCGGCTGTAACTGAAGGCTGGTTTTATGATCCAGCAAAAGGGCGGCTGTATGTGCGTACCAATCGCGAGCCGTTCAGGTACACATGGAATGTGCCGCGTTACAACTCCGCCTTTCAAGTGGAAGGACGTGATTGGATATGGATCGAAGGATTTGAGATGCGCTATTACGGTACAAGTTATGGCTGTGGTGTGTGCTCAACAAATTCTTCGCACGTGGTGATTCGCGGGAATAAAATTCATAACATCCAAAACCCGGTCTTTGTCAGTTGGACGGGCGGCGAAGACCGTGGCAATGACACACGCATTGAATACAACGAAATGTACGATCCCACAGACGGGGTGTGGACTTGGGGCATGGTCAAAGGGACTTCTATGGAATCCATGGCGATTGTGCTGCGCGGGCATATTGGGGCTATTGTGCGGGGGAATACGATCCATGATTATTACAATGGCATTTATACAAGCTCATCTGCCGCGTTGGATAACCCGGGCGTTGCCTTTGATGTGGATATTTATGACAACCGAATCTATTCCATTGGAGATGATGCCTTTGAGCCGGAAGGCACGTGCGTAAATCATCGCTTTAGGGATAATTGGGTTAATTCCACCCTGGTGGGAATATCGCTCGCGCCCATTAGCATGGGTCCCGCATGGGTGATGAATAATGTGTTTGCCAATTACACAGGGCGAAGTATTAAGTGGGATAAAAACTCAGATGGCTGGACGATGGTATATCACAATACAAGTTGGACGAATTACGCAGTTCCAAACTCTGTGCAATTGATCAGTCCCATTCAAAATACGATCATGCGTAATAATATTTTTCAAGGCAGCGGGTACGCCATAGAGGCGCGACTGAAAGGCGCGCTCAATAACGATTGGAATTACGACAACTGGGTCACTTCATCAACAAACAGCCGTTTTCAATGGGAGAGTGTGGGGTATTACACAATAAATCAACTTTGTCAGGGTGCGGGCTTGGAATGCAACGGGCACGAAGCCCTGCCGGGGTTTGTTAACCCGTTCGGTGGAGATTTCACGCTTTCGGCTTCCAGCCCGAACATTGATCGCGGTGTGCTGATCCCTGGCATCAATGATTCTTTTTTTGGCGCGGCGCCAGACCTCGGGGCATTCGAGTCTGCGTTTGGCATTGTATCCACAAATACACCAGAACCTTCAGCGCCAACCCCCACGCCCGTTTTGGTACCAACAGAAACACCCACACCTATTGCTTTACCAACTGTACCGCTGGCTGCTTCGTTAACCCGCCTTGAACCTTCACCGAACAATTTTGACCTTGTCCGCTTTGCTCTAATTTTTTCTGAAGATGTGAGCGGGTTGGATGTTGAAGATTTTGTACTCACTGCCACGGGTGGTATTTCAAATTATTCGATTGCAGAAATCTCAGGCGCGGCTTCGGAATATATTGTCACCGTCTACACGGGTACAGGCGATGGCACGCTGCAACTGACTCTTGCAGATAACGACAGCGTTATCAATGGAATGTCCATGCCGTTGGGCGGAGTTGGCATAGGGAATGGGACTCTCATCGGCGAGGTATATGTCATTAATAAGTACGCTCCTTTCGTGACCTCTGTCCTGCGCGCTGACCCAAGCCCTTCTTCCGCTGAGAGCGTGCGATATCTGGTCACGTTCTCCGAACCCGTTACCGGCGTGGATGCCGCCGATTTTGTGCTGACAACTTCCGGCTTGAGTGAGGCGGGGGTTTCATCCGTTACCGGCTTTGATAATAACTATGCGGTTCTTGTTCGCACGGGTAACGGAAGTGGTTCCATCCGTTTGGATGTATTGAACGATGGCAGTGTTGTAGATGCGGCGGGCGCTTCATTGAATGGCGGTTTTACATTGGGTGAGACGTATGAAGTTGAACGAAATACTCCTGCCGCTCAATCTGTAACCTTTTATTCGGACGGTAAAAATGACGGTTGGATATTGGAGTCGAAGGAGAACAGTAATAAGGGCGGAACTGCCAACTCAAAAGATGCGATCATTCGGCTTGGAGATAACGCGCAGAATAATCAGTACCGTTCCATTTTAAGTTTTCAGACAGAAAGCCTGCCAGATCAAGCCGTGGTGACACGCATGATCTTGTCGATCCAATCTGCGGGGCTTGTTGGCGGAAACCCGTTTGATACTCATCGTACGATTTGGGTGGATATCCGCCAGGGTGCGTTTGGCAGTTTTGGTCCGTTTCAAATTGGCGCATTGCAGAATTCAGATTTTCAAGCCCCTGCCAGTTTGTATTCAGCGGGGGTGATCGAGAACAACCCGGTAGGCGACTGGTATTGGGTGAACTTTGATGCGAAAGTTTTTCCGCACTTGAATTTGAAAGGTGCAACCCAATTCCGCCTGGGGTTTTTGCTGGATGATGACAATGACCGGCATGAGGATTACATTTCCTTTTTCAGTGGCGATTACGGGGTGACAACTGCCCGTCCGCAATTGACGGTTGAGTATTATGTTCCGTAGGTATTCTTAATAATTTCAGCCTGGGCGCCCCATGTTCTTTGGGCGCACCTTCATCAACTATTCCGTTTTTGGGAATAGTTGATGAAGGAAAACACCTGTCTTTTCACAAAAACTGCGTGATGCGAGAAAATAGAAGCAAAAATTTTATTTGTGCAATTTTGCGCAATGTGTATATAATTAACATAAAGAATGTTCTTGACGGCTATATTGCTTTGTATGTAAACTGCATTTTCAAGGAGTTGATATGGGCGCGAATGGGGAAGGGCTAAAGAAAAGAAGCGAAATACCCACATTGCCAGTTATGGGGATGGAGAAATACAAACTGATCATGGAATCGACTCGCGAGGGGGTGTGGATAATAGATGCAGAGAATAAAACTGATTATGTAAACCAGAATATGGCAAATATGCTCGGGTATTCGATTGATGAAATGCTGTGCTATCCCTTGTTTGATTTTATGGATGAAGAAGGAAAAACTGAAGCATTAAAAAAGATAGAGCGCGGCAAGCATGGGATTCGGGAGCAGTATGATTTTCGCTTTGTTCGTAAGGACGGAAGCGATTTGTGGACGATCATTGAAACAAGCCCAATTTTAGACGAACATGGAAATTACATCGGCGCATTGGCAATGGTGACCGATATTACAAGCCGTAAATGGTCGGAGCAGGTATTGCGTTCTCGAATTAAACTGGCAGAATATTCGCTTTCTCATTCCTTGCTGGAACTTTTGCAGGCAACGCTGGATGAAGTGGAACAGCTTACAAAAAGCGAAATTGGCTTTTTTCATTTTATTGAAGACGACCAGGAAACAGTCTCTCTGCAAAACTGGTCTACCCGCACATTAAAAGAATTTTGCCGTGCAGAAGGGGCTGGGCTTCACTACCCAATGGATAAAGCAGGCATTTGGGTAAATTGTGCGCGGGAACACAGACCCGTCATCAACAACGATTACGCCTCTGCCGCCAATCAAAGAGGGCTTCCTCCCGGTCACGCAGCCGTAATAAGACTGTTAACGATTCCGATCTTTCGAGGTGAGAAAATCGTCGCTATCTTTGGAACTGGAAATAAGCCAACCAATTACAATGACCAGGATATTGAGGCGGCTTTGCTCCTTGCAGATTTAACTTGGGAAATTGCAGAACGTAAGATTACTGAAGAAAAATTGAAAAAAGCCAACAAACTCCTTGAAGAACAAATTGACGAAATTAAAAAACTTCAAGAATACCTGCGCGAACAAGCCATGCGCGATGCATTGACCGGCTTGTACAATCGTCATTATTTGCATGAAAACATGGGACGGGAGATATCACGCGCCGGGCGTGAAGGCAAGGTTGTTGGCGTCATGATGATTGATATTGATAATTTCAAACACTTCAACGATACATATGGACATCAAGCGGGGGATGAAATTCTAATCGCTCTTGGCGGGCTTTTGAATAGGGTAACACGGCATGAGGATATTGCCTGTCGCTATGGTGGCGAAGAATTTATTGTCATTATGAGTGGAACAAATATCCCCAGTATGGAAGAGCGTGCCAACTTTATCAGAGAGACATTTGCCTCATTGCACCTCTTGTTTGAGGGTAAGCAATTATCAGCGACCCTATCGATTGGCATAGGCTTTTTCCCGGAACACGGCGAAACAATGGATAAAATTATCAAAGCAGCAGATCGCGCCCTGTATGAAGCTAAACAAGCCGGACGAAATTGTGCAAAGATTTGGCATGATGCAAGTAAGGCAGGCAGAGTATCTGAATGATAAAATTGCAACACCCGTCTTTTAGGGGAATAATTAATGCACACATCCGAATCCATTCTCAAAAATACTTTTGGCTATGATACCTTTCGTCCGCTTCAAAACGAGGTAATCGAAAATGTTCTCGCCCGCCGTGATACATTGGCTGTAATGCCAACCGGCGGGGGCAAGTCGCTTTGTTATCAAATTCCGGCTTTGCAATTTGATGGGCTGACCGTGGTTGTTTCTCCGCTGATTTCGTTGATGAAAGACCAGGTGGAGCAGTTGCGGGCGTTCGGTGTTCCCTCTGTTTTCCTCAACAGTTCGCTTTCACCGCAGGAATACAATGAGAACATGGATTATGTGAAGCGCGGCGAGGTTAAGCTGCTTTACCTTGCACCCGAAACGCTCCTCACCCCGAGAATTCTTGCGCTTCTTTCTGAAGTAAAAGTAGACCTGCTGACCATTGACGAAGCTCACTGCATCTCAGAGTGGGGGCACGACTTTCGTCCCGAATATCGCCAGATTGTGGAAGTTCGCAAGAGATTTCCAAACGCGGTTTGCATGGCGCTGACGGCTACCGCCACATCACGTGTGCGCCAGGATATCCGTCATACGCTCAAATTCTCGACCACCAATGAGTTCGTTGCCAGTTTCAACCGTGATAATTTATTCATCGAAGTTGTGCCAAAGCAAGACCCCTCTCAACAGGTGCGTGAGATCGTGGACCGGCACAAAGATCAATCGGGCATTATCTACTGCTTCTCACGCAAGCAGGTGGATGAACTTGCCGTTTACCTCGCAAAAAGGGGCTACTCCGTCCGTCCGTATCATGCAGGGTTGGACGATGTCGAACGACGCAAAAACCAGGAAGCCTTCATCCGCGATGATGTGCAAATTATTATTGCAACGGTTGCCTTTGGCATGGGTATCAACAAGCCGAACGTCCGTTTTGTAATTCACCACGACCTGCCGAAAAGCATTGAAAGCTACTACCAGGAGATCGGGCGTGCCGGGCGCGACGGTTTGCCCGCGCACTGTGTTTTGCTGTACAGCTATGGCGATGTTGCCAAACTCAACTATTTTATTGACCAAAAAGAAGGCGATGAAAAACGTGTCGCCATTGAACATTTGAATGCGATTGTCCGCTTCGCCGAAGATGAACACAATTGCCGCCGTAAACCCCTGCTAAATTACTTCGGCGAGTCGTACTCCGCTGATACCTGCTCCAACTGCGACAACTGTAACTCCGCCCCAACCCCGCTGACGGATGTAACCATCCCCGCCCAAAAATTTCTCTCCTGCGTAAAACGCGCCGATGAAAAATTTGGCGCAGGTCATATTGTGGATGTTTTGCTCGGCTCGAAAAATGAAAAAGTGCTGCGCTGGGAACACGACAAACTTTCCACATATGGCATAGGGAAGGAATTGGATAAAAAGCAGTGGATGCACCTTGCCCGTCAACTGCTTTCAATGGGGTACATAAAGCAGGATGGCGAGTTTCATACGCTTAGCCTCACGCCCAAGGCGTTGGAAGCGCTTCGGAAACGGGAACCCATTTTCGGCTTGATGAAAGAGGCGGGGCGTGTCGCCAAATCGGATGGGAAGAAAAAGGCGGCAGAGTTGGAATATCATCGCGGTCTGTTTGCCATTCTTCGTCAAAAACGCAAGGAAATGGCAGATGAAGCTGGTGTGCCGCCCTATGTGATCTTCTCAGACCGAACGCTCACTGAAATGGCGGCGTACTACCCGCAGTCGCGCGAAAGTTTGTTGACGATCTCAGGTGTGGGGCAGGTGAAGGCGCAGCAATACGGCGATGCCTTCCTTGCGGTGCTGGTAGATTATTGCCAAAGGCACGATTTCAAAGAGAAGCCCAAAGAGCCTGAAGTTGTACGTGATAAAAATGATGCAAACCGTAGGTATATGATCGTGGGTGAGGCGTACAACGCTGGTGAAACCGTGCCTGCATTGATGGAGCGTTATCATGTTACGGCGGGGACTGTGATCGATAATCTGTCTCGCTTTATGGCGACGGGAAATTCTTTGCGGGCAGGCGCAGACTTGCGAGAAGTTGTGAAGGCTTCAGCAACTCAACAGCAAGCTGTGTTCGCCGCCTTTGATGATGTAGGGACGCTTCGCCTGAAACCCGTTTTCGATCAATTGAACGGCGAAGTGAATTACGATGACCTGAAAGTTTTACGGATGATGTACATGATCGAGATGGGCGGACGGTAACATTGAGGATGGGACGGGGGCAGAGGGAAAACTTTACCGCACTCTTTTCACTCATTATCTTCTCATCTACCTGCTAATCGTGTATAATCGTGCCCGTAGGTTTGGCTGGAAGTTGGTTCATTCATATCAAAGGAGAATCGAAGCGTATTTTTGATCGGCTGATCATGTGGTTCGTTTCAGGTATTTTTGATGGCTTCCCTCGGCTGAATCTGCGTAGACAGCCGATTTTTTGTGCCCATTTGGGCAATTTTCCAGACGGAAAGGAGGTGACAACCAGTGGCAAGTGTCAATTTAAGAAATGGCGAATCTCAGGATTCCCTGCTCAAGCGCTTTCGTAAGAAGGTCGTGAAGAGCGGAGTTTTGAGCACCGTTCGCCGCAAACGCTGGTTCGTTTCCAAGAGCGAAACCCGCCGTATGGAGAAAAAGAAGGCGATCCGCCGCATTAAGCGACGTTCCTTCAAGGATAATGAATAGAAAGAGGCATGTATGGCTAAAGAAGAAGGCAAAATCAAAGTGGATGGTGTTGTGATTGAGGCGTTGCCCGGCACCCAGTTCCGCGTGAAGCTCGATAATGGACACGAGGTATTGGCGTACCTTTCAGGAAAAATGCGCAAACACTACATTCGCATTTTGTTGGGTGATCGTGTTGCCCTCGAAATGTCCCCTTATGATATGTCGCGCGGGCGCATTACATTTCGCCAACGCAAACAAGCCGTTGCTGCCCCTGCTGAATAATCAAATAAAGTTAATAAAAAAGGCTCTCCGCTTTTGGAGAGCCTTTTTTATTTGCGTCATTGCGAGCCACGCGTTTGCGGCGAAGCAGTTGGGGATCAAGATTACGGCAGGTCGCGCCAGGAACTAAGCACTTTCATATAATTAGCGCGCTCAAACGCTGCCGGTTCCTTCACGTTCTTTTGGCTCATGCTGCCCTGCATCTGTTCAATGGAGGTATATTCATGCGATTCCATCCACCAGTTTAATTCACTCAGCATTTCGGGTAGGATTTTTTCGCCATTGTGCAGCAGGTTTGATGCCATCATCGCCACCTTTGCGCCTGCCATCATGGCTTTGAGTACATCTTTCGCAGTGTGGACACCGCTAGTCAGGGCGTAGTCTGCATTCACTTTGCCATGCAGGATGGATATCCAACGCAATGGCAGCCGCAAGTCGGCGGAGGTGCTCAAGTCGAGGCTGTGGACGATATCCAACTCTTCGAGGTCAAAATCTGGCTGGTAGAAGCGGTTGAAGAGGACGAGCCCATTCGCGCCCGCATCCACGATGCGTTTGGCAAAGTTTGGCAGAGATGTGACGAATGGACTGAGCTTCACCGCCAGCGGAATTTTTATCGCTGATCTTACTTCTGCCACCAATTCGACCTGTGCGTTTTCAATTTCGGTGCTGCTCATGTTTGGGTCAGTGGGCAGATAGTACAGGTTTAGTTCGAGCGCATCGGCTCCGGCTTCTTCAATGTGTTTGGCGTAACGCGTCCAACCGCCATTCGATACGCCGTTTAAACTTCCTATCACAGGGATTTTGACCGCCTTCTTCATTCCGGCGACCTGGTTGAGGTATTTCTCTGGGCTTACGCTGTACATTCCTCCATCTGGAAGGTAGGTAAGGGCTTCAGCAAAAGATTCAGTGCCACGTGAGAGGAAATGGTCGAGTTCAAGGCTTTCGTGAATGATCTGTTCTTCAAAAAGCGAGTACATCACGATGGCAGAAACGCCCGCCTCTTCCAACTTTTTGGCTTTGTCAATTTTCTTCGAAAGAGGTGAAGCCGAAGCCACAAGCGGATTCTTGAGTTTCAAACCGAGGTAGGTAGTAGTAAGGTTAGTCATGGTTATTTCTCCGTATTGCCGTTTCCATAATGCATGGATGCCATCTGCTGATAGAGCGTCCAGCGTGATTTCGCGTCCTGCTGGGCTTCTTTCATCAGTTCTTCGGCGCGTTCCTCATTCATTTGGGTAAGCATTTTATAGCGGGTTTCGTTGTAGGCGTATTGTGCGAACGGAATGCTCGGCTCTTTGGATTCGATCACGAGCGGATTCTTGCCTTCAATTGCCAAACGCGGATCGTAGCGGAACATGGGCCAGTGACCCGACTGCACGGCGAGTTTCGCCTGGTCGAGGCTGCGAGCCATGTCATAGCCATGTGCGATACATGGACTGTATGCAATAACGAGGGAAGGTCCATCATATGATTCGGCTTCGAGCAGGGCTTTCAGGGTCTGTTGGTCGTTGGCGCCCATCGCTACTTTGGCGACATAGACATAACCATAAGACATGGCGATCAAACCCAAATCCTTCTTCGGCATGCCCTTACCGCCCATGGCGAACTTGGCAACTGCCGCACGCGGCGTAGATTTGGACGACTGCCCACCCGTGTTTGAATACACTTCAGTATCGAGCACGAGGATGTTCACATTGCGTCCGCTTGCCATTACATGATCCAAACCACCGTAGCCGATGTCATACGCCCAACCGTCGCCGCCGATGATCCAAACCGATTTCTGGACGAGGTTTTCAGCAAGGCTGACGAGGTCTTTGGCGCGGCTGTCGCTGGATTTTTCCAGTTTTGCCTTCAACTCCGCCACACGTCCGCGCTGGGCTTCGATGCCTGATTCGTCGGCTTGATTTGCAGTGAGAATGGCAGTCACCAATTCGGTGCCCACGGTCTGCTCAAAAGACTTGAGCAGTTCTTCGGCATATTCCTTCTGCTTATCAATGGTCAGGCGCATACCCAAACCAAACTCGGCGTTATCTTCGAAGAGCGAGTTCGACCAGGCTGGTCCGCGCCCCTTGGTGTCTTGCGCCCACGGGGTGGTGGGCAGGTTGCCGCCATAGATGGACGAACAACCCGTTGCATTCGCGATCACGGCGCGGTCACCGAACAACTGCGAAACCAACTTCACATACGGCGTCTCACCACAACCGGCACATGCGCCGCTGAATTCAAACAGCGGGCGTAGTAATTGTGAATTCTTGATGGTGGAAGGGTTGATCAACTTGCGATCCAAGTCGGGGATATTCATGAAGAAATCCCAGTTTTTGGCTTCAGCTTCACGCAGAGGCGGTTGGGCTTCCATGTTGATCGCCTTGCGTCCCACCGCAGTTTTATCTTTCACGGGGCAAACTTCCACGCACAGGGTACAACCTGTGCAGTCTTCCGGTGCGACCTGCAACGTGTAAGCAAAACCTTCACCAAATTCCTTGAACTTCGACTTGGTATGCTTGAAGGTCTCAGGCGCATCGGCAAGAGCCTTCTCGTCGTACACTTTGTGACGAATAACTGCATGGGGACAAACCATCACGCACTTACCGCATTGAATACAAATATCATCATTCCAAACCGGAATTTCCAACGCGAGGTTGCGTTTCTCCCACTGCGTTGTGCCGGTGGGGAAGGTGCCATCCACAGGGAAGGCAGAGACAGGGATGTTGTCACCGTCAGAGTTGATGATCTGACCAAGCACATCTTTGACGAAAACCGGCGCTTCATTCGGGACCGGGAGCCTGCGCGTCGTCTTTGAGCTGACCTTCGCCGGAACCTTGACCTCATAAATGTTCGCCACGGTCGCATCCACAGCTTCAAAGTTTTTCGCCACCACGGCTTCACCGCGTTTGCCATAGGTTTTCTTGATGGCATACTTGATCTGCTCAATGGCTTGTTCTTTTGGCAAAATACCGCTAATGGCAAAGAAGGCAGTCTGCATGATGGTGTTCATGCGTCCGCCCATGCCGGTCTTTTCGGCTACATCGTAGCCATTGATAACGTAGAACTTGAGTTTCTTGCTGATGATGTCGCTTTGCACTTCCTGCGGCAGATTGTCCCAAATCTCTTCGGGTCCGTACAGGCTGTTGAGCAGGAAGATGCCGCCTTCTTTGGCGTACTTGAGCATATTCACGCGTTCAAGGAAGGAGTATTGATGACAGGCGACAAAGTTTGCCTGATTGGCTTCGATCAGATACGGCGCACGGATGGACTTGGGACCAAAGCGCAGGTGCGACATGGTCACCGTGCCCGATTTCTTCGAGTCGTAATAGAAGTAACCTTGTGCAAAATTCTCAGTCTCTTCACCGATGATCTTGATCGAGTTCTTGTTCGCGCCCACGGTTCCATCGGAGCCGAGACCGAAGAAGACACAACTGACCATGCCTTCATTTTCAATGGAGAAGGAGCTATCCACGGTGAGGGAGGTGTTGGAAACATCGTCATTGATGCCGACGGTGAAGTGATTCTTGGGTTCAGGTTTGGAGAGTTCGTCAAAAACGGCTTTTGCCATCGCCGGCGTGAATTCCTTCGAGGAAAGACCATAACGCCCGCCAATAACCTTGATATTGGCACGTTGACCTTCGACCAGCGCACTGATCACATCCATGTACATTGGCTCACCCATGGAGCCGGGTTCTTTGGTGCGGTCTAACACGGCAATGGATTTGACGCTCTTGGGCAACGCCTTAATGAAATGCTCCACCGAGAACGGGCGGTACAAGCGGATTTGCAAAACGCCCACTTTTTCGCCCTTCTTGGCGAGGTAGTTGACCGTTTCTTCGACGACTTCGCCGCCGGAGCCCATCACAATGATGACGCGTTCGGCATTCGGGTCGCCGGAGTAATCGAACAGGTTGTAGTGACGCCCGGTAACTTTGGCGAATTTGTCCATCATTTCCTGCACAATAGCAGGGACAGCCGCATAGTAGGGGTTTGCCGCTTCGCGCATTTGGAAGTAGACATCGGGGTTCTGGGCGGTGCCGCGTAAGACGGGTCGCTCTGGGCTGAGTCCACGGGCTCGATGGGCACGCACCAGGTCATCATCCACCATGAGCCGAAGTTCTTCATCCGAAAGTTCGATGATCTTATTGACTTCATGAGAAGTGCGGAAACCGTCAAAGAAGTGTAAAAAAGGAACACGGGTCTTGAGGGTTGCAGCTTGTGAGATGGCGGCAAAATCCTGCGCTTCTTGCACACTGCCAGAAGAAAGCATTGCCCAGCCGGTCTGGCGGACAGCCATCACATCTTGATGGTCGCCGTAGATGGAGAGGGCGTGGGCGGCAATGGCGCGCGCAGCGACGTGGAAGACGGTGCTTGTGAGTTCACCCGCGATCTTGTACATATTGGGGATCATCAGCAGCAAGCCTTGTGAGGCGGTGAAGGTGGTGGTGAGTGCCCCAGTTTGTAATGCGCCATGCACGGCTCCCGCCGCGCCGCCTTCAGATTGCATTTCAACCACGAGGGGGGTGGTTCCCCAAATGTTCTTCTTTCCCTTGGCAGACCATTCATCTGAAAATTCACCCATGCCAGAAGATGGCGTAATTGGGTAGATCGCAATTACTTCGTTGAGACGGTGAGCAACTTTGGCGGTTGCCTCGTTTCCGTCGATCATGATGGTTTTCTTTTCCATTTTGGCTCCTGTAAAAGGCGATTTGCCTTGTAATTTCCTTAAACTATCTCAATGGACAAGTTTATTCCTGTAGGATGAATTACGTTAGTTATATATGACTTAATTCCCTGTGCCTGTTGTCATATTTTGGATAAGAATAGTGGAAATAAAAAAACGCCTCTTTTTGAGACGTTTTAGCTGGTTCTGCCCATTTTGCTTTTATTTAGCCTTCAGGAATTTCATCCAAAGAAAAGAATATTTTTGCACCTTTTTCTTTTGCTGTGCTGACCATTAAATCTGCGCCTGAAGAGGGACCCCCAACCCGCAAAACCGCGTCACACTTATCGAGCAGACGCACCGCAATAGGGTGGAATATCTCGTTGAAAATTTCATCGCCGGTTTCTTTGGAGCCAGCCAAGGCAAGCAATGGCAAAGCAAACCATTCGCCGAGGACGGGGATATGCCCCTTACGGAAAATAGGCACGGCAAAAGACTCCATAAAATGGACGTTTGCGGCGATCTTTTCTGGGTCATCATTTGTCCCTGAACGGTAGGGTCCAGCGATCAGGATCATCATGGGTTTGTTGCTCATTTATTTTCTCCAATTGCTAAAGTTTGTTTTTTTGAAATGGGTAAATATCGCCATAACTGAACGGTTAATGTTCCGCCAAGGACGAGTGCCAAGCCAAGAACTTCTTTTGTGTCAATTGCTTCGCCAAGGAACAGCCAGGCAAGGAGGGTGATCTGCGGCAGCATAGTGCTGTTAATGATGCTGGATTCTACAGCGGTTAAGGTTTGCAGGGATTTATTCCATAAAGTAAACGCCAAGGCTGTGTTAACCACTGCCAGCCAGCCGATGATGCCCCATTGTTGTGGGGTTATTGTGCCTACGCCCTGAACGACAATTCCAAGAACCAACATGAGAATGCCGCCAACACCCATGCTGATGGTAGTGACGATAACCGGGTTGATTCTGCCATGCGAATTGACTTTTCTGCCAAGAATTGAGGCAGCTGAATTTGATGTTACCCCAATGAATGCGGCGATCAATCCCACAATTTGGCTATTTTCCAGATGCAAGGGAAGGAAGTAGACAAACGCCCCGATTAGCGAGATTAAAATTCCGCCCCATTGCAAAAGGGATGTCTGCTCGTATTTTGTAAAGACGCTATAAAAAGCAATAAAGACCGGCGAGAAGTTCAACAACAGGGTCAGGGTGGAGGCGGGGAGCTTGGCAAGCCCCACAAATTGGGCGCCTTGTGCCAGGGTGTAATACAAAACGCCGAGGACGATTAATTCGATCCATTCAACTCTGGGTAAGCGGGCTACGATTTGGCGATGTTCTTTATTCCCAATCACAAAAGGCAATAAACATAGGAATGCCAGTGTGTAACGAAGCCCTGCAAAAGTGACCGGCGGCAGGTCTGCCTTTAGCCCCATCTTGATCAGTATCCATGAAGTGGACCATAGAAAAGTAACGAATAAGGCTTGTGAGATTGCCAGCAGGTGTTGTTTGTTGTTTTGAGCAGGAGACATTTATTGCAAGGTCTGGCTTAGGTGCGGCTTTGCCATTAATAAGGCAGCCAGAGATTTTGCATCAGGCATCTCGCCGCGTTCTGCCATTGCCAACGCTTCTTTTATAGGAAGTTTTTCAAGGGTCAAAAATTCATCATCATCGGCTTCGAGCGGGTTATGCTTTAAGTCTGTTGCCAAAAAGACACCCATATATTCGGTTGAGTAGCCCGGCGCAAGGTAGAACGAACCGATGTGTTTCAACGTGCCGGCTTCCATGCCGGTCTCTTCTCTTATTTCGCGTGCGGCACATACTTCAAAGGGTTCATCCCCATCGCGGGTACCGGCGGGGAGTTCGAGCATATCCATCCCTGCGGCATGGCGATACTGGCGCACAAAGAGCATATTTCCATCTCCATCAATGGGGATGATAACGACCGAGCCGCCATGCTCCACAATATCGAATTTGGTTTCGCGTCCATCGGGGGTTTCCAACTGATCGCGGCGGATGGTAAAAGCGCGTCCTTTCATTAAGACTTCAGATCGAATTAATTTGAAAGAAGACATGCGGAACTCCTTTTATAAAAAAAGCCCAGGTTATTCACCTGGGCTTTTGAGTAATTATCTTACGGAATGCTCAGGGTTTGCCCGAGTGTCAGCTTGGCGGAGGCAGAAATGCCGTTTGCCGAGGCAATGGAGTTGGGGTCTACATCGCCAAACAAACAAGCCACGCTGTATACAGTTTCGTCACCTGATGCTACGGTGTAAGTCGTGGGGTGGGCGCGTAAGGCGCGGTCACCGGGGAAGCCACCCGCATTTTGAGGGATGGTTAGCACTGTTCCAGCACTGAGGCTGTTCGCCTGCGCGGATGTCAATCCGCTGGCAGAGAGTAGGGCATCTGGGTCTACGTTATAACGGCGGGCAATGCAGTATGGGAATTCACCCGCCTGCAATGTATAGGAAGCAGGGCGTGAGCCCACCGGCACAGACGTGGCTGCTGGAATAGAAGTTGGCACCTCTGCATTCGCATTGGTTGGCGTAGACGCATCCACGGCAATGGTTGCGGTAGGGGTTGCAATGGCAGATGGGTCAGTGCTTGCATCTGCTTGTGGTGTGCCGGGGGTACCGGTTACAGCGGCAATCGGCGTGCCGTCAACTGGGGTGCCGCCGTTGGCAGCCGTAGTTTGTGCTGCTTCGGTTTGCTTGGCAAATTGTTCGATCATCAACATTGGGTTTTCCACCGATGCCACTGGCGAAACAAATAAACCTGTGGGAATCAATGTTGGGGTTTCCTCAGGCGCAGATGAAAGTGATTGTGTGCAGGCTGAGAGTAAAGATGCTGCGATCACAAGGATCGACAACCCCAGCACACTACGATTTTTTACGGACATATATTCTCCTCGTTCCTTTTAACTAACTAGCAAAGAATGGTAGCACATGCAGTTTAAAGCGTCAAGAATGCGTTAATGATTGCAACCAAGTGACAACATGGCGGATGTAGTTCCCGCCTCTTGCGGATGTTTAGCCTGAATCTGCTCCCAAACCACGCACACCGCCTTGAGCGTTTTTCGCTCACTTTTGAGCGCCGTTTGAGAGGCATCCACTGCTTTTTCGATCTCTCCATTCATGCCATACGCTTCGATGAATGCCGTCCATTCGAGCGGTTCTTCAGGAGTAAAGCCCAATGCCTGTGCTTCTGTGGCAAGGTTGGCGGCAACGGCATAATTTTCTTGCTGGTTGGCAAGTTCTATTTTGGAGAAATAGGCGCACCAACCTGGCTCTGGTTCAGGGATAAAAGGGACAAGAGCGGGTTGGGCAGGGTTGGTAATAATGCGTGAGAGGTTGGAGAGTAAAACCGCCTGCGAAAATTCATCGGATGTGTTTTCGTAAATTTCTGCATCTCCGCGTGAAGGGTCAAGGACTTGCAGACAGCCAGTTTGATTTTTGTAAATAACGAGAGCGTTTGAAAGGTTTCCATTGAAATCTACGGTGCGGTAGGGGTAGTGGATATCAACATCTTTTTCGAGGGCTGGGAGGGTAAACCCGCCAAGTCGTTTTTCTGTATACAGCAAAATATAAGGCAGGTTGGCGCGGGTGTAGGTTGGGGCGTACATCCAGTTAATGGGGGCTGCGAGGTTGAGGTCGGTTTCGTAATCCAACGGCATTTGATGAGCAAGCAGGACGGTGTTTGGTTCGATGCCAGGTGCGCGCCATGCCAACTGCCAAAGGATTTCGCTTTGGTTCTCCCAATCTCTGCGGAAGATATTGGCATTGAAGAACTGCTGCCCAATGCCGAGGGCGATCAGCGTTGAAAATGCAATCACGCGGATTTTGTGCTTCTTGATGAGCAGTTCGAGCACGCCGATAACAAAGACCGTTGAGCCGATCATGATGGAGACCATAAAACGGTCGTATGCGGTTTGCAGGTTTAACGGCAAGTTGGCGGCAAGCGAGGGCAGGCGTCCAAGTAGAATGCCGAAGATGCCGGCGAAGATAAGGTAATAGGCTTGTGTGTTTTCAGTCGCTTTGTCTGTGTGCGCGGAGCGGGGAAGCGCCCAGAGAAGGAAAATGAATGAGATGGCGATCAGCCCCAATGTCAAAATAGAGGCGGGCGCGGGCAGGCTGGAAAATGTGAGGACGAGGACTTGTGTCCAGATGTAGAAACCGGCTTTCCAAAGAGCATCCAGCGCCTGGGTTAAAAAGTAGATCAGGTTTGGGGTTTGCGCGGCTTCCACTTCGTAGGAGGCATAGGGCCCAAAATTATAGTAGAAGTAAATCCATGCCGCGTTGAGCATCCAAATGATGAGGTAGGGAAACCAGATTTTTAGAGACTTGGCGAAGCGTTCGATGAAACTGCCTTGAAGTATGACAAGGAGCAGGAGAAAGCGGACGCCTTCAATGCCAAAGAAATATTCGGTGGGGAAGATGCCGCAAATTTGCAGAAGCAGGGCGAGGAGGGTGTCGGCTCTCTTTTGGGTGTGCAGCGCTTTGAAGGTGTATCCAAAAGAAAAGAGATAAAAAATAAAGGGGATGAGTTCCTGGTTGATGTGTGTGAGGGCGACCCAATGCTGGCTATAACCCGGGTAAACGAGCATAAGCAGAGAGGCGAGGTATGCAAGCGTTTTGCGCTGCGGGAAGACCTGGGTGAACATCCACCATGCGGCGATGCCAATGAGAATGCGGATAAAGAGGGCGAAGACCTGCCACGCAAGCGGGTTGATGGGGATGATGCTGGTTGTGAAATAGAAAATGGGACCCAAAAACGGGCGAAACGGCATGAAGGCGGGGATGAAATCGGCAGGTCCGAGGAATTGGGCGATCCAAGCGAAGGACCAATCGTCCCAATAAAAGCCGGTAAGCGGGAGCAGTAAGCCATAGGCGATGATGGTGATTGCGGCAATGAGCAGGGTTTTGCGTGTTTTTTCAGAAGGTGAAAATTGCATAGTGTAATTATAAGGGATGCAACTTCAACTTTCTTGTAGCGTAAATGGACTATACTTAAAAAAACAAAGAGGATGAACCGATGAATACCCGTTATAAAATTCGCCAAAACCTCATTTCCATTGGAGATGACTTCTGGATCGAGAACGAAGCTGGGCAAAAGGTTTTTAAAGTAGACGGCAAAGTTTTACGCATTCGCAAGACTCTTGTTTTTGAAGATGCAAAAGGCAAAAAGCTGGCGCAAATTCAAGAACGCCTGCTGACCATCAAAGATACCATGGTGGTGGAAGATGAAAATGGCAAAGACTTGGCGACCATCAAAAAAGCGCTTATCACTCCCTTGCGCGATCGCTGGGATGTGAAGGTTAAGAATGGACCCGACCTGGATGTACAGGGCGATTTCCTCGCTCATGAGTACACAATTAAGGAAGGGCGCAAAACAGTTGCCGAAGTTTCCAAAAAGTGGCTGCGCATTGCCGATACCTATGGCGTAGAGGTTGAAGACGGGCAGAATGATATTCTCATGCTTGCCATTGCAGTTGCTATCGACATTATGGTCGATGCAGACGAAAAAGATAAAAAAGAAAAGAAAGAAAAGCTCGAAAAGAAAAAATAATCTGCAAAGCGTCTCCGATGTAAAAATATCGGAGACGCTTTATTTTATAATTACCCTATGACACTTTATCTTGGCTGCCCCGTCTGGTCGTTCAAGGGTTGGGTCGGTAATTTTTATCCAAAAGGCACACAGCCTAAAGATTTTTTGCGCGAGTACGCTCACCGTGTTACCACCATTGAAGGCAATACGACGTTTTACGCCATCCCTGCGCCAAAGACCATCGAAACCTGGGTTGAGCAAACACCAGATAATTTTCGCTTTTGTCTCAAAATTCCCAAAGCCATCAGCCACAACGGGACCCTCAAAGATTACATTGACCGCGCCGCCGGATTCGTGGAGACCATGCGCCCGCTCGCCTCAAAACTTGGACCGATGTTCCTGCAACTGCCCCCAAGCTATTCCCCGCGCCTGATGCCTGACCTTGCCACGTTTCTCGCCGCGTTCCCTAAAGACACCCGCCTCGGCGTGGAAGTCCGCCACCTCGACTGGTTCGAGGACGAACATCGTACCGCGCTTAATCAACTACTTGCCGACCATAACATGGCGCGCGTGGTCATTGATACTCGTCCAATACGAGATTTAACAGGCGATGAGTCGATTCAAGGCAGTGCCTATGAAAGTCTGCTCGAGGCGCGGGAACGCAAACCGAATGTTCCTGTTTTTGAGGAAATCACCGCGGACTTTACCTTTCTGCGTTTCATCGGTCACCCTGAAATGAGTCACAACCAGCCTTGGATGGATGAATGGACTCCCAGAATCACCGACCAGTTATCGGCGAAGTTGGAAGCGTTTGTCTTTTGCCATTCGCCCGATAATTATCTAGCTCCGTTCATCGCGAAAGAATTCCATCAGCAAATTTCCTCTCGAATCAAAATCGCCCCACTTCCATGGGACGACATTGATTTGCCAAGTGAACCTTTTCAGCCAATGCTGTTCTAGGTATATGTTTTATGGTAAAGACGGAATACTGAAAGGTAAGTTGATTTCTTGTGGAATTGGTTTTGCGCCAAGTTTTTTTAACTGGTTGAGCGTTTCTTGTTTTAAGACACTGTAATTGATATCGAACATCTGCTCAGCTGCTTGAAGATGATATATGCCGCCAGCTTCATCGCCTTTTTCAAATGATAGTTGTGCCATTACATATTCATCCACGCCGGTTCCATACCATGAATAGGCATCTCCGGTTGCTAGGTCTTGTTGGGCAAGATCATTTTGCCCCTGTTCATAGTAGATTAATGCACGTATGAAATACCGCCAGCCGCCGCCCACAGGTTGCCAGTTAATCATGTAGTTAATCGTGTTCAGAGCATTTTCATAATCTCCAGATTGTAAATAGATCTCTGCTAACAGACCAGACTTACATGTAGAAACCGGGTCATCACAAGTAATTGATTGAGCGCTTTCAAGCGCTTTATCCAATTCGCCAAGACAGATATAGGATTCAGTGAGATAGACACTGTAGTATTGACCATAATCTACATTTTGTGTTCCAAATTGTTGGATTAATTTTTGGGTTTCTTCCAAACCTTCCTGACAGTGATTACCTTCAATTAGGTTGCGGGCATAGTGGCGATAAACATATGATGAAGTAGGTGCTCCCAATTCAATTGACCTACTGGCATCCTGATTTGCGAGATCATAGATTGCAAACTTGTTTGCAGAATACTGTTCCAAGTTTGCAAGTTCGCGCAAAATGTAATCTCTTTTTGCATAATAACCAGCATCTTGTGGTTGTAATTCTAGAATTTTATTTGTGTCTTCTAATGCTGCAATTAAGTATCCTTGCGCTTCGGTAAAAACATTAGATTGAAAACTGAGATAACATTCTACGCGTATCTGGTAGGCATTCACAGCGTTTGGGTTTTCGGCTATGGCTTCATTAAGTACCGGAATTGCTTCTGGACACCTCCCTTGAAGAGCCAGTTGATTTGCTTGCATTATGCGGCTGTTTCTTTGGCGAATGATCAAAAAGATGAGGCATGTTCCCGCACAGAGTACGAGAAAGATCAAAAAAACTAATACTAATTTATTCGTCTTCTTTTTTTGTACAGGTTCTATGTTGATCTGAGTAGTCATGTTTCCTCCGCTATTTCTTGAAACTATTTTGGGTTTATTTTACTCATGGCATGTTCTGCCAATGCCGTAATCGTCAACGATGGATTTACGCCGGGGTTGGCGGGCATCACCGAGCCATCGATCACATACAAGCCGCTGTAATTATGAATTTCAAAATTTTCGTCAATTAACCCGTCATCCGCATTTTTGCCAATGGGTGCGCCGCCGAGGATGTGCGCGGTAGTGGGCAGGTTGAGCAGATTTTCGCCAATGGAGCCAAGCGCTACGCCGTTGGTGCGTTTGGCAAATTCCTTGGTCACTGCGTGCGAGCCTTCCACTTGCGCGTTGATGGTGTAGCCGGGTTCTTCTTCTGCCACCATGCCGGTGCGGAAAAGCGTGAAGATACTTTTGCCGATCTTGAAGCGCATGCGATTATCAGCATGTTGCATGACCAATAAGATGGTCACATTGTGTGCCCAGCTTGGTAAGAAGAGCGCCTTACCAAAGTCGATAGGATGGGTGAGTGCCCAGCCAAAGAAGTTAAGCAAGCGGCGTGGAATGCTGAAATTTTTATCGATCAGTGGCGCGGCGAGAAAACGCATGAGAGACGAGCCATCGGGGTAACGCACAGGTTCGATGCGGGTGATCTCGTCGTGGTTGTAGATGGATGAAATCGCGACGCCTTCTGAATAATTGATATCGGATTTCCGTGCCACGCTTCCGAGCAGACCTTCGGAGTTGGTCCTCACCATCGTCCCCAGTTTCGCGGATAGTTTCGGCAGTGACTTTTTCACATCACGCAGGTTCAAGAGCAGCTTCATCGTTCCCATCACACCTGCTGAAAAAATAACGTTTTTCGCGTGGACGGTTTGAGTGCGTTTGAATAACTTGGTTGAATCGCGGTAGGTTACTTCGTAGTTGGCAGTTGATGGTTGGTGGTTGGCGGTCAACTGTCCACCGTCAACCACCAACGGTTTTACGTCTGTAACCTCAACTTCAGCAACGACCTTCGCCCCACGTTTCTCTGCAAAATACAAATAATTTTTTGGCAATGTATTTTTTGCGTTGTGACGGCATCCCACCATGCAGCCGCCGCAGTGTTGACAGCCCGCGCGGGCGGGACCTTCTCCAGCGAAGTAGGGGTCTGGGACGGTCACTCCAGCTTCCCCGAAGTATGAGCCGACATCCGTCGCACGGAAGGTGTGACCCATGCCGCGTTCCTCTGCCATTTCTTTGAGCAATAAATCCGCTTTCCAAAGTTTGGGGTTTCTTGCAACGCCTAACATTCTTTTCGCCGTCTCATAATGCGGACGAAGCACATCGCCCCATTGGATGCGTTGACTCCACGCGGGGGTGGCAAAGGTTTCATTGGTGGGAACTTCAAGCACGTTGGCATAGCCGAGGCTGCCGCCGCCCACGCCCGCGCCGTGCAGAACCATCACGCCTTTGAGAATGGATATTTGCAAAATACCATGCGCGCGGATGGCAGGCAGCCAGACATATTTCCAATACTGCCAGTTGGTTTTGGCAAAGTCTTTGTCTTCGAAGCGTTTGCCTTTTTCGAGCACGAGAACCGAATAGCCTTTTTCGGTCAAGCGCATGGCGGATACACTTCCCCCGAAGCCGCTTCCGATAATCACATAATCGTAGATCTGTGTCATCCGTCTAACCTCCGCATTGAATGAGTGCGATTATAGCGTACCCGACATGGGGTGACAAAGTTAAGTAAACCGGTCTACTTTATCACAAAGAACCGGTGATTTTTTCCACTACTTTTTCAAAGACAGATTTGATATATTGATTATAGAACCTGGTTAAAGGTTTCAAAAGGAGCCAATATGAAAACATTACTTGAAAAAGGTTTACTTGCTGGCATTGGTTTGCTCTCGATGACCCGTGAAAAGGCACAAAATATTATTGATGACCTCAGCCATGAAGGTGAAGTTCAAAAGAACGAAGTGTCTCAGTGGGTTGACCAGCTTGCCAGCCGTGGTGAGGAAGAACGCAATGCCCTGCGAAAATTGATCCATGATGAAATGAAAAAAGTCATGGATGATATGGGTCTTGCCACCAAGGAAGATATTCAGAAGTTGATGGAAAAGCAAGGTTAACGAACAGAGTTTGATGTTCGCTCCCAACCGTTCGATCCGTCACTTGCAGCGATATAGTGAGATCGTTGCCATATTTGCCCGTCATGGGTTTGGTTTCCTATTCCATCGCCCCGAGACCAAATCCCGCCGTTGGCTGCGGGCTTCCTGGCGTGGACCTCAAAAAATAGAGCCGCCCTCCGAAGACACCCTTGCTGTTCATTTCCGCACAGCATTGGAGGAATTGGGTCCTACGTTCATAAAATTTGGGCAGATCCTCTCCACCCGTGCAGACTTGCTGCCGCCTTCATTCATCTCTGAGTTAAGCAAACTGGTGGATTCGGTTTCACCTGAGCCGTGGGAACTGGTTCACAGTGTATTGACCCGTGAACTTGGGTATGAGCCGGAGAAACTATTCGCTTCCATTGACCCAACTCCAATGGGGTCTGCTTCCTTGTCGCAAGTCCATGCTGGTGTGCTGCCAGATGGTCAGGAAGTGGTGATCAAGGTGCAGCGCCCGAACATTGCGGCGGTGATCGATACCGACCTCGAGATCATGGCATCTCTTGCGGCAAATGCACAAACCACCTCGCTGGGGAATATCTATGATTTCATGGGCATTGCCGACGACTTCAGTTTTACCCTGCGTAATGAGTTGGATTATCAGCGTGAAGGTCGCAACGCCGACCGCTTGCGCGAGAGCTTTGCCGGGCAGGAACATCTTCTGCGTATTCCCAAGATCTATTGGAAGTTGAGTACCCAGCGTGTGCTGGTCATGGAACGTATTCGCGGCATTAAGATCAGCGATATCCCTGCTTTGGATGCGGCGGGGTATGACCGTCATAAAGTTGCGATGAACAGCGCGAGTGTGACGGTCAAACAGGTGATGGAAGATGGTTTCTTCCATGCCGACCCTCATGCCGGGAATTACCTCATCATGCCGGGTGAGGCGATCGGTCTCGTGGATTTTGGCAAAGTGGGCTACCTGCGCGACAAAGACCGCATGGACTTGATCCGCCTTTATATTTCTGCCATTGAACTGGACGTGGATGGGATGATCGATCAGTTGATGCGTATCGGAGCCGTGCGTGAGGATGTTGACCGTAACCGGCTGGGGTATGACTTCAATCGTTTTCTCAATAAGTATTATGGCGTTTCCATCAAATATGTCCGCGCGCGTGAATTGATCGATGAGATCACGACCATCACCTTTCGTCACCGGCTGCGCCTGCCTGCCACCTGGTGGCTGGTTGGGCAGACGATCGTAATGCTGGAAGGTATCGGTCTGCAATTAGACCCCGACTTTGATGTCTTCAAAGCGGCAGAACCTCACGTCCAAAACTTGATGAAAAACCTCCTGACGCCCAATGGGAGTTGGGTTCGATCTGTTTTGATGGATGCCTCCAACTGGGGCGAAATGCTGCATCGTATTCCAAGAGTGGGGAACCGAATGCTGGAGCGTTTGGAACGCAACGAACCCATCCGCATGGAGGTCAAGGATATGGAACACATCCTTTCCCGGCTGGATCAGTTGGTGACGCGTCTTTCGCTCAGTTTATTGGTGGCTGCTTTTGTGGTGGGATTGCCGCTGTTGCTTCCGCTTACCATGCCCGATAGCCTGCCCCGCTGGCTGCTTTTAGCGGGCTCCGTTCCGATCGTTGGTGCGGGGATATGGCTGGGGCTATCGTTGTTGAATACTTCGAAAAAATAAATAAAAAAGCAACTCCCCGTCAATTGACGGGGAGTTGCTTTTTTCGCTACGGCTTGTTTCCGTTGCCGCCGCTTCCATTGCCATTGGAGTTACCTCCGCCGGAACTATTTCCGTTCGAGTTACCCGAGCCGCTTGTGCCGTTGATGTTGCCGGTTCCAATGCCGGGAGCTTCGGTCGGCTGGTTGAATTGAGCGCCGGTTTCGGTTTGTGCTGGCGGCGTGAATTCTTCGTTCTGACCATTCTGCTGCTGAACTTGAATTTCGTTCTGATTCATTTCGCCGAGCAGTAATCCATCGTCCAAGAGTTGTAATTGGGTATGGAGCATGTCACGAGTTTGAAGCAGGGTCAGTTGAGATTCTTCGGGTGCGGCAAGGAGTAATTGCTGCATAAGTTGATCCTGGGCTTGCAGGCGGTCACGGATTTGCAGAAGAATTTCATCACAGGTTACATCTTCCGAATCTGTGCAGAGTTGAAGCACCTGTTGAATATGCTGCTGTAAAAGTAACTGCACTTCTTCTGGAACGGGCTGTCCATCTGCGGTAAGCTCTGCGATCTCGGCAATGCGGGTTTCAGCCATTGCCATTAATAGATCTGCTTTTTCCTGTTGCCCGCCTTGAAATTGGAGCTGTGTTACCTCGCTCCACATTTTTACGGCATAGAGCGGTTCATTGGGCAGGTCATCCTGAGCGGCATAGACGGCAGTTCCGCCGCCGAATAATAGACCAGCGACCACAAGGGTTGATATAAGTAGGTTCATTGCAAATTGTTCCTTTCTGAATGTGAACATCCATTTTTTATGACGCTGAACCTCACTGGCAGATACGGCTTGCTTGAGGAATTGGGCGCGTCTTTGCACGGCAATTCGCGGGTCGCGTGCAGGAATTTCTTTAAGTGCGTCCAAATTCTTCTGTAGCCGGGTTTCCAATTCGTTTTGATTCTTCATGGTCAACTCTTTCTTCTAAAACACGTTGCAGGCTGTTCAAAGCCCGATGCTGAATAGACTTGATCGCTCCGACGGGTTTGTTCAATGCGTGGGCGATCTCTTCATTATTCCAACCTTCCAGATATTTCAATGCGATCACCTGCTGCTGGTCTGGGGTCAGCTTCTTTATTGCTTTGCGTAACTGCGTCTGACGAATGTGCTTCGCCGCAGCCTCTTCAGGGTGGTCGCCGCTCGCCAGTATTTCATCCAGTTCAACATCGCCTTTTTGCTTGCGATATGAATCCACCACCCAGTTATGGGCAATGCGGTACAGGTATGCCTGCAAATGGTCGCGCGGACCTCGCCTTTTTTGCAGCGCATCGAGAAAACGTGTAAACGTTTCTGCCACGCAATCTTCAGCCACTGTTGCATCTCCAAGCAGGCGCATGGCGTACCGATATAAACCTGGGCTGTAGGTATCGTATATTTCCGTCAGCGCCTTTGTTTCCAATTGGGTGGCGCGTTGCAGAAGGTCGTGTTCTTCAGGCACAATAGCTCTCACTTTTTATGACGTACAAAGTACGATTTGGATACTCCCTGCCATACTAGCAAACCAATGTAAAGGAGTCTTAAAGGCAATTTATGGTTTCAATAACAATCGGGAATTTGTTACAATGCAAACATGACCCCATTTCGTTTCAATTCACGCCGTTCTTCTGTTTACTCCCGCCGTGGAATTGTCTCCACCTCACAGCCGTTGGCAACTGCCGCGGGGCTTGAGGTACTTTCCATGGGTGGCAATGCCGCCGATGCGGCTGTGGCTGCTGCCGCCGCGCTCAACGTCACCGAGCCAACCTCCACGGGGATTGGCGGGGATATGTTCGCCTTGTATTTTGACGCGCAGACTCAACAAGTCACTGCCCTAAATGGATCGGGGCGCGCCTCGTCCGCGCTGACGCTTGAACGGCTAAAGAAGGAAGGTTTATCTACGCTGCCGCCTTTTCATGCGCACACAGTCACCGTCCCTGGGGCGTGTGCGGGTTGGTGTGACTTGATTGCAAAGCACGGCTCACTCTCGCTGACGGAAATCCTCGCGCCTGCCATTCGACTCGCAGATGAAGGCTTTCCCGTCGCGCCGCTCACGGCTCACTTTTGGGCACGCGGCGCGGACAGGCAGTTGAAGTCCGCGTTGAATGGGTATGAGTTGACCATCGATGGGCGTGCGCCGAAGGCTGGTGAAATTTTTCAAAACAAAGGTTTGGCACGCACGTTCAAACTCGTCGCGGAGCGGGGCGCTCAAGGCTTTTACCAAGGCTCGGTTGCAGAATCAATTGTCGGCGTAATTAAAGAGGCGGGCGGATGTTTATCCGCTGAAGACCTCGCGTCGCATGTTTCCACGTGGGAGAGTCCCATGTCCGTTGATTATCGTGGACTGCGTGTGTATGAATGTCCGCCGAATGGACAAGGCATTACGGCGTTGATCGCGCTGAACATCCTCGAAGGCTTTGATCTCGCTTCAATGGATTTGCTCTCGACCGAAAAAATGCACCTGATGATCGAAGCCATGCGGCTCGCGTTTGCCGATGCGAAGTGGTATGTGAGCGACCCCGCGTTCTCGAAGATACCGATGCAGGAATTGCTCTCGAAAGAATATGCGAGTGAGCGCCGTAAGCTGATCGACCCGAAACGCGCCACCGTTGACCCGCAGCGCGGCTCGCCGGTGAATGCGTCGGGCACGGTCTATTTGAGCGTGGTGGATGGCATGGGCAATGCCTGTTCGTTCATCAATAGCAATTACATGGGCTTTGGCACGGGCATTGTGCCGAAGGGCTGGGGCTTCACCCTGCAAAATCGCGGACATAATTTCAGCCTTGATGAGAATCATCCCAATGTGCTTGCGCCGGGCAAACGCCCATATCACACTATCATCCCCGCAATGGTGACTCGTGTATCAGATAATTCTTTGTACGCCTCATACGGTGTGATGGGCGGCTTCATGCAACCGCAGGGACACGTGCAAGTGTTATCGGCGTTGAAAGATGGCGGGCTTGACCCACAGTCTGCATTGGATCTTCCACGCTTCTGTTTGGATGCTGAGTCGGCTGGCGGGCGGGTTGATATTGAAGAAGGTATGCCGACTGCCACGGTGAACGCCCTGCGCGAAATGGGACACCCGTTGAATGAAGTCAGCGGGTATGATCGGGCGGTCTTCGGCAGGGGGCAGGTGATTCTGTGCGATGAAGCCGGCGTGCTGTGCGGGGGCAGCGATCCGCGCGCGGATGGGTATGCGGGAAGTTTGTAAAAGTAAATCCACAAAGGACACGAATTTTCACGAAGGTTAAAAAAACTTCGTGTTCTTCGTGAACTTCGTGGAAAAAATATGTGAGGAAAAATGCGCTTTGAAGAACTAAACTGGATGGACGTAGAACGATACCTTGAAACCGATGACCGCCTGATATTGGTCACCGGCGCGTGTGAGCAACATGCCTATTTGAGTTTGCTGACCGATATCAAAATTCCGCTGGCGATGGCGGACGCCGCCTCAAACCAGACCGGGGTGCTGGTTGCGCCGCCCGTGAACTTTGGCAACTCGCCGTACTTCCGCGATTACCCCGGCACGCTGACCTTGCGAGTCTCAACCCTCAATGCGGTGGTCGAAGATATTATCAATTCGGCGTATCACCAAGGTTTTCGGCGAATTTTGATCCTGAACGGTCACGGCGGCAACAAGGGACTGAATGTCCACCTGAACGATGTCACCAATGACATGCCCGGTCTGAAGCTGAATTGGTATGATTGGTGGACATCTCACTCGGTGGAGAAAGTAGCGATCAAACATAATCTCAAGCCGAAACATGCCAACTGGTTGGAAGCGTTCCCGTTCACAGTGGTCAGCGAAATGCCAGTGGAGCCGAAGCTTGCGCCCATGGTCCCCAGCTCCATCATGGACTCCAAAACCGCCCGCGAGGTCTACGGCGACGGTTCTTTTGGCGGCGAATATTTTGTGGATAATGCGATCATGTCCGAGATGTTCAATGCGGCAGTGGAAGATATTTTGATGATGTTGAAATTTGAATAACGATATTTATCCCGTAATCACAGGCGGCTGGGTTTTCCAGCCGTTTTTGTTGTAATGCAGAGTAAAGGTTACAAGCGGAGTGCCATCCTTTTCAAAGTCCACATTCACAATGCCGAAGTTCTGTCCTGTTTGGTGCAGTAATTTCTTTTGTTTACCAATCCACTTTGAAAAGAGCGGATGATACGTATTACTGACGAACATGGATTTCTGCTCAAAAGGCGTTGCACAAAATTCATGAATGGGTAGATGCTTTCCACTTGGGCAGTTAAGCTCCGCAGAAACGGCATGAGCGGTGTGTAAGTCTCCGCAAAGGATGTGGACGCCTTCGATTTCATGTACCGCAAGGAATTCCAATAGACGTTCGCGCTCCACCGGAAAGCCATTCCAACGGTCGCGAGTTACATCCAGCCAGAAGGGATGCAAGATCGTACCTGACGAAACAAGGAACTTGACGGGATATTTATCTTTTGTTTTCAAGAGCCAATCTTGTAAAAAGCCCCATTGTTTTTCTCCCAAAAGAACCCGCTTCTTCCCATTGATCACGCGCATACTTCTGGTATCCAGCACAAAAAAAGCCGCTTTGCCTGCCTCGAAGGTATAGGCAAAATTGCCATCATCTTTCCCCAATGTAAGCTCTCCCAAAGAATTTGTCTTTGGCGGCAGTAGTAATTTCGGCGCATGGATCACTTGATGCTCAACATATGTTTTTAGCGCAGCCTTTACCCTCTCTGGCGATAAATGACGCTGCTCCGGCGGTATACTTTTCAGCCAGCGTAAAACCTTGTTAAACCAGGGAATGCCAGCCCACTTTCTGTTTTCATCGCGCCAACTCCAATCATCTTCAACTTCATGGTCGTCGAGAGTCATAAAAAGCGGAAGGTCTGCCTGCAAGTCTCGAAACGCAGGGCGCGACCAGACATACTGATAAGCGCCGCGATAATCTTTGAGCGAAACCGCAATGTGCCCAATACCATTCCCTTTGGCATCGTCTGCATAGATCTGGTCACCGAGCATCAGACCGAACCGCAGGTCGTCATCTTTTACTTGTTGGCGCAATACATCAAGCGTCTGCCCGCCGTGTTCATTAGGAGGGAGATAGCATGACCCGAACATAAAAGAGAACGATGCCGCCTGACCAGGTTTGGGAAATGTCTTAAAGCGATGAAAATCTCCGCGCTTCGGGCGTGACCGTAGCAGGGTCACTGCGAAATAATATTCAGTCTCCGCCGAAAGCTTTTTTAGCGCAACAACCCCCGCAAACCCGTCATGGTCGTGGAGTTCAACCGACCCTGCCAGTTTGGCGCCTTTGCCTTCAGCTTGTGTCCCGACCCAAACATACAGGGTAGACGGTCCATCTGCCCGCGCCCAAACATTGGCGCTATTGTGGCTTAGCCCGCCGATCATGGGACCCAGAATTAAAGAAGATGTAGCCATTTCGAACCCTCCAGTTTAGAAGTAACCTTCTGCTTTCAATATTCCCTCAAACGCCTGCTCGGCGTCTTTGACGGCTTTTTCTTTCCAATCGGCTGCCGAGGGATTGAACAATTCTTCGAACCCGCGTTTGGCTTCAGCGCGGACTTGTTCGTTCCTTGCTCCATACCAGTGAGCACGGTTCTCATGGATCATCACACGCGGACTTTGGAACAAGCCGTAAAGTGTATCGCCCAGTGTGCCGAATTCAAAGGATGTGGCGTAGAGTTTTTTAGTGGGGTAGTCACGTTGCTGCAAGCCGTAGATGTAATCGATCATATCGCCGCGAATGGCGTAGAACTCGTCCGCCGTGGCGGCAACCACAAGCGGATAATTGAAGCGCTTCTCAAAATAGTCACTTGTGCCTTTATCCAAAGCCGAATTGACCAAACTCATCTGATAACGTGGACCATAGCCGGTGTGCATATCGAGGTGCAGCACTTGCTCGTAATCATGCAGTGCCATCTTGTACAGTTCCATGATGGCGGCGGTTTCTTCGGGCATTTCCTTCCCGCCGTAGTACAAGCCCTGCGGGTTGCGATACTGCCCCAATAAAAGCGCGAAGCGGAAGTTCCTCATTCCCATCTTTGCCACATGCAGACCCAGCCCAAAGAGGTAAACGAGGTTGTTGGCAAAGGTGTTGTCGAGTGTTCCTTTGGGGTTGAGGAAAGAATCTATTTTGTTGTATTCAGGGTTGAATGCAGGGTCAAAGTGCGGGTCAAGCATGAAGGTGCGGTTCAGGTCAATGTTGTCCTTGTTGCCGCGTCGATGATTTTTCATACCCCACGGATTAATGGCATGGACAAGTAGAATGCCGGTCGTGCGTGGGTCGAGCTTGGGCATGTATTCTTCCACGAATTTATGCATCATCGCGGAGCCAGCATACCCTTCTGCGCCATGTTCGCCGGTGGTGAAGACTAAAACCTTTTCGTTCTTCTCGGTGGCGGGAGAGTAGATCCAATCAATGGTCAGGTTGTTGTCGTAGGACAAGGCGTGTTGATGTAATGCCGCTTTGCTCCACATCTTTTGAACGTTGGGCAAATATCCGCAAAAACGCTCGCGGGAAGATTCGTAAGTGCTGGGGAAGAGGGTGAGAGTGTCGGTCATTTATTCCTGCTCTCTGCGCCGTCCTCGGCGCAGGGTTTGTGTGTTTCTATGCCGCGCGGGGACGGCGGCTTGAGCTTAATATTGATACGGTTCCAATGTATATTCTGTATAAACCGTTTCGCAAGGGAAACCGCGCCCGATCCAGGCTGTTAGCGTTTCCACCTGAATGATGATGCTGAAAACAGTTACGCTGTTGAAACCATGCTTGCAAATGGACGTAGGATATCCGCCATGATCTGCAAGTAGATTTTTGAACAGGCCGGGGGTTAGTTTGCCGTAATTTTCTTTTAGCAGGTAATTGGCTCGGTTATAGCGGATGATCGAGTTGGCATTATCGCTGGGGTTCAGTTCGAAGTGGCGCATGGCAGGATGAGTGTAGTGATTGGCGTGTGCCATGTAATCTTTTTCGATATAGATCGCTTCGATATCCGTCGCGCTGCCTTCCATGGAATAAACTTCGCCAGTGCCATCGGCAATGACGTTGTTGTAGCTGGAAGCACGCTCCTTGAGCAGACAGGCGTCCATTGCCTCGCTCAGATTTTTTGCCCCAAGAATGGCACGCACCACCAAAAGGCGCGGCACCCCGTGGCGAACATCGTTGCTATTGAGTTGGTTGCCTGTCAGGCTGATTCTTGCTGCGTTATAGCCTGCGCTGATACCGACCCCGCCGGAAGAAACGCCGATGAATTCAGGTTCATCGCCCGCCTGAATTTTGAGAATAACGAGGTCTTCCTCGTTTTGTGCAGAGAGGTCATTGGTATGGGCGATCAGGGTGGTGCCGTCGAGTGTTGCGCGTCCACGGGCTGCCATGTCGGTGCAGCCTTTGCCAAACGGAGGCGTCTCCCATAATTCTTCACACATGGAAATGAACATCTCATCAAATGGAACGTCCGCGCCTTCGGCAATGCCTTCGAGTTCATCTACATATTGCGGGTAGATGGCGCGGCTATGGGCTTGAAAAATTTTCCCTTCCCTTACAAGTTGATCCCAGGTTTTATTGGGCGGCACGCTCTCCCGCAATTGAGACATCATCATTTCAATTTGAGGTTTGCACTTTTCGCCGATCTGCTTGCCGACTTCTCTGTATGTACCTTTTGCTTCAATGATTGGGATGGGATGATTGGACATGGGTTCTCCTGAAAATAAAAAGACCCGTCAAGTGTATCAGAACACGTTTGACGGGTCTCGGTCATGTTTCAATTATTCAATAACGACTTTATTTTTAAGGAATGTAACCGTGCGGATCGTCGTTTCGTTAAGTAGGAAGCCGCCGGTATATTTCACGCCTCCAACCCATGCCACATAACTGATCCAGCCAGTGGGAATGTCCACATCGAACGAACCTTTGACCGGATATTCATGAATGGCAAGGGTACCGTCTGCGCGTTCACTGCGAAGCGAAACGTAGACTTCGCCCCCAGAACTGTTGACCAGTTCCACGGTCCCGCGTGAAGCGTTTGAAGGTACATTTCCCGTGTATACAAGTTTTTTCGGGTCTTGCACCACTGCAGAGACTACCGTCGTTGGGTAATAAATCGGGTAAGGTTCATTCCAATAGGTTGCGGGGATGTAAACGATCTGCCCTGCGCTCAATTGCTGCACGTTTGGAATTTGAGGATTCGCCGCCCATAGGTCGTAAACCGGCACATTATATTGTGCTGCAATCCCGTCAAACGTTTCGCCTGATTGCACTGTATGTGTGGTGACATACCCCGAGGAGGAAGCGCCATAGTAGTTGTAATAGTTATATACATTGGTCACAGACCCCGCGCCTGGGGTTGCGCTGGGTGTAGGGCTTGGGGTAGCCAATGTGCCTGTAGCTGTGGCAGTGAAAGTCGGGGGTACGGTTGCCGTGCTGTTGGCTTTTGCCCCAGGGATGGTGATGCTCTGACCAACAGTGAGGGGTTCTTTCAACCCGGGGTTGGCGGCAAGGATCGCGGATGAGGTCGTACCGCACATGGCTGCAAGCCCTTCAATTGTGTCGCCTTTTTCGATTACATACGTGCCGCCGCACGCGCCTCCCGCGCGGACTTGGAACGGAATCAGCGCTGCCAGCATAATCAACGCTGCAAATGCGGACACGCGTGCAATGGTTTTGTAGCTCATAGACTGCCTCCTTACTCAAATCTTATTTCGTATAACCCTATGATACGGCAAAATCCGCTCTGTGACAATCTACTTCTGCTTACAACTGCATGACATGCCTTCACCCGCCGCTCAAATACAACATCGCATAACAAGCCAGCCAGTGCTCCACCATGTAATCGGAGCCGGTCACCACGCTCATACTCGCCTCCGCATGGACTTTACTGCCCGCATCGAGATGCACTTTGCGCGGGTCATTTGCGGGCAAGATTTCACTCAGGTGCTTCCACACAAAGGCACGATAAATATTCAGTCCATGCAAATGTGCCAGTTGACCATCGGATGCATCCGAAACAAAAGCCGGTTCAAATAATGATTTTGGTTCACCGTTTGCAAGTCGCGGCAGAAACGCATCCACCCATGTGAGGAATTCTTCGCGTTCCAGCACGAGGCTCATCAAGTCGATCTCGGTCAACGCAGGCGAGAGGAAGTCCGTGCCGCTGGGCTCGTAATGGGCGGGGTAATCTTTGTCCGTGCCATACCATTGGATCGCCGCCTTGGTGATGGCGGTCAGCAAACGCGAGTCGCCTTGCGTTGCCAAGTATCTCGCCCACGGCACCGAACGCGCCAAACCAAATGCGCTGTTGCTATGCATCCCAATGCGGACGGGGTACGTCGCCTTCGGCAGCCATTCTAAAAACCCTTCCGTAATCACATCCGCCAGCGGACGCGCCGCTTCTAACCACCTTTGAGCTGTTTCATCCTCCCAAACCGTCAGCTCGTGGACGAAGGTCAACGCCCAGCCCCAGCCGTACGGTCGCTCAAAGCGCGGACGTGAACGCAGGTACGCCGTCTCCTGTGCCAAATGTTCAGGCGTGAGATGTGCATTCAGCACCTTCAGCGTTTCCGTCGTGTCGAAGCTATACGGCACCAAGCGCAATAAGCGAATTAGCACCCAATGCAACTCCACACTCGAATGCCAATCGAAACAGCCATAAAACGCTGGGTGCGCCTCACGCGGAGTGGGGCGGTCGTCGGATCCCGTCATCACGTGCTGCATCTGATTCGGGTATTCCTGTTGAATCGAATGCAAGATCGAATCCGCGTAGGTGGAGGCGACTTGCGCGAGAGCGTTTTTTGCATTGTGGAAATTGCTCATTGGGAAATACCTTTTTGTACACGGATGATACGGATTTCACGGAGGCTCACGGAAAAAAATCTAAAAAATCCGTGTCTTCCGTCCAATCCGTGTACAAGTTTTTAATATGTATAGAACCCGCGCCCTGTCTTTCGACCCAAATACCCCGCATCCACCATCTTGCGCAGCAACGGCGCTGGGCGATATTTATCTTCACCCAAGTCTCTTTGCAACACTTCCATCACGAACAACACCACGTCCAAGCCGATCAAGTCCGCCAGTGTGAGCGGACCCATCGGGTGATTCATGCCGAGCTTCATCACCGCATCAATCGCTTCGGGCGTGCCGACATTTTCCTGCAACGCGAACACTGCTTCGTTGATCATCGGGCACAAAATGCGGTTCGAGATAAACCCCGGCGAGTCATTCGCCGTCCATGCCTCTTTGCCCATCACTTTGCATAACTCCAACGTCGTGTTCAAGGTCGCTTCATCGGTGGCAAGCCCTTTGATGACCTCCACCAATTTCATCAGCGGCACCGGGTTCATAAAGTGCATCCCGATGACCTTCTCTGCTCGCTTCGTGGCGGCGGCAATTTTGGTAATCGAAATGGATGATGTATTCGTCGCGAGGATCACCCCATCGCGCGTGTTCGCATCCATGTCTTTGAAGATTTTAAATTTCAACTCTGGATTTTCCGTCGCCGCCTCAATGACGAAATCCGCCTCCTTCATCGCCTCCATCGTAGACGTGTACCTGATCCCGTCTGCGGATGCCTTTTGCTCCGCTGTGAGCGCACCCTTCTCCACCAGTTTCGCCGTGGACTTGGCTATTGTCGCTTTGGCTTTTTCGAGTGCGGCAGCTTGCACATCCATGCAGGTGACCTGATACCCCGAGGTCGCCGCCACCTGGGCGATGCCATTGCCCATGGTCCCTGCGCCGATGATGAAAATATGTTTGATGCTCATGTTTTCTCCTTTATTCTTGTGGAAGGCTGTTCCACGGCACCATATTGGAAAAGAAATAAATATTACTCGCGCACCCTGCAATACTCACCAGAATGCCAAAGAGCGCCAGCCCGACCACCAGATTACGTTTTGAAATAGGCTTTGACCGCACTACTCCGACCATACCTGCGATCATTCCCGCCAGACCAAACGGAACTCCATTACATGGCGCAATAAAAAATAAGACAATGCCTAATACAGCGCCAAGAAAGGAGGGCAGGCTTTCAGGTTGAAACGCATTTGCCGCCCACACGATCGGATATGGCCAGATGGACAGCCCGCCCAATACGACACTGACGATGTGCCAAATCGGCTTGGCTACTTTTGAGTTTTCCATAACCTGACATTATTTTGAATTTGCTCAATATGCCCGGGAATATGCCTTGAATAAATGTTGATCCATTTATCAAAGGTATAAGGGTCTTCAAACTCAGGGTGTTTAAGCCAATGCGTATTGAACACTTCTTCCGAAACGGTTTTCAATAGCTCGTAGGTCGTTTTTCTGGCGATGCGTGTGGCTTCGAGTGCATCTTCAACGCTTTGTGCATGGTAGTTCAACTCGTTTGCCCATGCATCCTGGTCGTACGCCATCAACAGACCACCCGACTCGACGATCAATTTTCGCGCACGCAGGGCAGAATTCGTTTCACTGTCCGCAATGTGGATGATGATCTCATGCACGCTCCACTCTTTTGGCTCCGGCTTAAACTTCATCGCATCGGCGGGCACTTCTGCAAGCGCCGCTTTCAGCAGGTCAAATCCGCGTCCATACAATTCGATCTTTTCATTGCGTTCTTTGGTATCCATGCTCAATCTCCAATTTCTAACTTTCCATTTCCACAGCCATTGCCACGGCTTCACCGCCGCCAAGGCACAGAGATGCAATACCCCGTTTCAGTCCCCGGTCTTTTAGGGCGTAGATCAGGGTCGTTAGCACGCGGGCGCCGCTCGCGCCCAATGGGTGACCAAGCGCAATTGCACCGCCGTTCACGTTGACCTTGTTCCAGTCCCAGCCGTCGTTGGCGAGAGCGTAACCGTCAGCCAATACCTGCGCGGCGAAGGCTTCGTTCAACTCGATCAAATCCACATCGTTGAGCGTCCAACTGACTTTCTTCAAAAGTTTCGGCATGGCTTGAGCGGGGGCGGCAAAAAGATATTTTGGCTCCACGGCTGCCTGTGCGTAACCCACGATCCGTGCCAGGGGCTTTAGTCCCTTCTTTTCAGCATACGCGCGTGATGCGATCACAACCGCTGAAGCGCCATCGTTCATGGATGAGGCGTTGCCCGCCGTCACTTTGCCATCGGCTTTGAACACGGGCTTCAATTTAGATAACGCTTCCAGCGTCGTCTCTTTTCTTGGACCTTCATCCTGATCCACGACCGTGACCTGTCCCTTCCTTCCGGGCACTTCCACGGGCACGATCTCTGCCTTAAACTTTCCCGCTTCCTGTGCGGCGACGGCTTTCTGGTGGCTTTCAAAAGCAAATTGATCCATCGCCTCACGGGTCACTTCATATTCATCTGCTATGAATTCGGCGGCGTTGCCCATGCCCCAATTTTCAAACGGATCCCATAGACCATCATTGAGCAGGGCGTCGGTCATTTGCGAGTTGCCGAATTTCAACTCGCCCATGCGTCCGCTGACGAGGTACGGGGCGCGGCTCATGGATTCAAACCCGCCTGCAATGAACAGGTCGCCATCTCCTGCGCGGACGGCTTGCGCCGATAACATTGCCGCCTTCAAACCGGAGCCGCAAACCTTATTCAGCGTAGTCGCGCTCACCGAAGCAGGTACCCCGCCAAAAAGTCCAGATTGACGCGCAGGCGCTTGCCCGTTGCCAGCCTGTACCACATTTCCCATGAACACTTCTTCGATCTCTGCTGGGTCAATTCCTGCCCGTTCCACTGCGGCACGGACAGCAACCGCCCCAAGGGTTGTGGCAGGGATGCTGCTCAACGCGCCTTGAAATTTTCCGATAGGGGTGCGAACAGCGCTAAGGATTACGGCTTCGTTTTCTTTGTTCATCACATTCTCCTGTTTTTGGGTTCTGATGAATGGTGAATATAAACGACCCTCGATTTCACTCGAAGGTCGTTGGACGTGCCTTAGTTCATTTCTTTTTCAGCCTGGGTTAGGGCGTCTTCGAACATCTTCAAGCCTTCGTCCATTTCAGCTTTGCTGATGGAGAGCGGCGGCGCAATGCGGATGACGCTTTGTCCGCAGGAGAGCATGAGCAGGCCTTTTTCGTAACCAAGGTCTACCACCCGTTCTGTTAACTCTTTTGCGGCTTCTTTGGTTTCGCGGTCCTTTACGAATTCCACACCGATCATCAAACCTTTGCCGCGCACATCGCCAATGCTGGGGTGCCGTGCCTGAATTTCTTGCAGGGCTTCAATGGCATACTCGCCAACCTCTTTTGCGTTCTGCATATATTGCTTTTCGATCAGATCGATGGTTGCCAAGGAGGCGGCGCAGGATACGGGGTTGCCTCCGTAGGTGTTGCCGTGTGTGCCGACTTCCCAATCCATCACTGATTTTCGGGCAACACAAGCACCGAGGGGCATCCCAGAGGCTATGCCTTTTGCCGAGGTAATGATATCGGGCTCGATTCCGAAGTGTTCAATTGCCCACCACTTGCCGGTGCGCCCCATACCCGATTGGACTTCATCAAGGATCATGAGAATGCCGTGTTTGTCGCACAATTTGCGCAGGGCGGGGTAAAAGCCATCGGGCGGGACAATGTAACCGCCTTCGCCTTGAATGGTTTCAACCAAAATACCGGCAACATCGTTTGCAGGCAATATTTGGGTGAGAATATCATCCTCAATATAGCGGACTACCGCTTCACCGTAATCTTCACCCTTGCGGCGTTCCAGCACGGGGCGGTAGGGGTTGGGGTAGGGGGCATGGGTTACGCCGTTCATCAAAGGATAGAAACGGCTGTGATATTTTGCCTTGCTGGCGGTGAAGGTCACCGCGCCCATGGTGCGCCCGTGGAACGCGCCGGTAAAACCAATGAAGTTTGAACGCTTGGTGTGATACCGTGCGAGTTTAATGGCGGCTTCCACGGCTTCGGTGCCGGAGTTGGTCATAAATGAAAGCGCATCTTCTTCAAAAGGCGCGATCTCATTCAATTTTTCTCCAAGGCGGATCCAGTTCTCGTGATAGAAATCAGAGGAGATATGAACGAACTTTTCAGCCTGTTCTTGAATGGCTTTCACGACTTGCGGGTGTGAGTACCCCGTTGATACGACTGCAATGCCTCCCATAAAATCCAAAAAGCGATTCCCATCCACGTCCCACACTTCGGTGCCCTTGCCGTGATCCATCACAAACGGATACCCGCGTGGGTACGAAGGTGAGATCACTTTGTTATCCCGTTCGATCATGGCTTTTGCTTTTGGTCCGGGAAGATTCATGTTGCTCATACTTATACTTGCTCCTTGGTGGTTGAAAGAATTAATTGCCAGGTTTCATTACTGCCAGTCCTATACACCGGGCAGTCCCGCATCATCACCCAATACTAGGGGATTGGATGAAAAACACGCATTTCAAACTTTCTTTGAACGGATGGAGAGAGAAAGCCCGTTCAGATGATTTAATTACGCCAGTAAAGAGGGTGATTTATTGATAAAAAATATCCATCAATTTTGCGTATAGGCAGCAAAGTAGCGATTTACATGGGCGATTATACCGTAACGCCTTTTTTGAAAAGATGGCATCTTTCTGGTTTGACTTTGCATTTTTTCCCTGCTATTATCGATTTTATGAAATACTTCCTAGCTCGGCTTTGGGCTGTCTTGCGAGAAATTCCACGTTGGCTGCGCCCAGGATTAAAAATAAAACGATGGCTATTCCTTATCATGAGCGGCGTTACCCTGCTCGGGTTGGGGATTGCCGTGGTCTTGCTCGATATCTACCGCACAGACTCCAACGACCCGTTATTTCTCACTTTCCTCTCCTACGCCTCCCTCCGGTTTTTACCGCGACTTTTACGCGCTCTCATCTTTGGCGGAATGGGACTCTCTGCCATTTTTTATGGAATGTACAAACTCAATCGCTCTTTACTGCGCCCGTTCCTGCGTCCTGACTCCGATATTTTTTCCACGCTGGTAGAGTATCACCGCCGCGACCGTGGACCCAACCTGGTTGCCATTGGTGGGGGGCATGGGCTTTCCACGCTGCTGCGCGGGTTGAAATCTCACACTCGCAATCTTACAGCGGTTGTCACTGTGGCTGATGATGGCGGGTCTTCTGGCAAACTGCGTGAGAGCTTTGGTATCCTGCCGCCGGGCGATATTCGCAACTGCCTTGCCGCACTCTCCAACGACGAAGCCATGCTGACTCAGTTATTTCAATACCGCTTCAGTGGTTCTTCAGATTTGGAAGGACACTCATTTGGCAATCTTTTTATCACCGCCCTTGCTGACCTGACCGGCAGTTTTGAAAGCGCAGTAGCCGAATCTGGACGGGTACTTTCAGTCAATGGGCGCGTCCTTCCTTCTACCCTGCACGATGTCAAACTGGTGGCAAGCATGGAATTACCGCACACCCTGAATGAGGTTCGCGTCGAAGGCGAGAGCAAAATTCCCGCCATGGCAGGCAAAGTCCGCCGCGTTTGGCTTGAACCAGATTCCGCTCCAGCATTCCCCCCGGTTATAAAAGCTTTACTAAATGCAGATGTCATCGTAATTGGACCCGGCAGTTTGTATACCAGTCTCCTGCCAAATTTACTGGTTAACGATTTACTCGCCAGCCTGCGGGCAAGCCATGCGCTCAAGATTTATGTTTGTAATATTGCCACTCAAGATGGCGAAACCGACACCTTCTCCACATACGACCATGTCCGCGCTTTGGAGGGGCATGTGGGGGATGATATTTTTGACGTGCTCTTGTGCAATAATAATTACACTGGACAGCTTAACTCCACTTCTGTTTGGGTGAAAGTCGACGAACGCACACTTGCAGATGATCGAACCTACGCCACAGACCTTGTGGATGACGCTCATCCCTGGCGGCACGACTCTGCCAAACTGGCGCAAGCAATTATGGATTTATTTGAGGAGCGAACAGGTCCCTTAGTCTGAATTAAAGCAAAGTAATCGATTACATTCGTCACAATAATCATAGACAGACGAGATTTCACAGTTCTTCACAAAAGCAGTAAAATGAGTGCGTATGAATAGACCATACCAGTGACCGCACTTTGCGTGTTCCCTGAAACAAATATTATTTGGAGGATTTTCCCATGACAATTAAAGTAGGCATTAACGGATTTGGTCGTATCGGTCGCCAGGTTTTGAAGGCGATCCGTGACCGCTACCCTAACGAGTTGGAAGTCGTCGCGTTTAATGACATCGGCGACATGAAGACCATGGCGCACTTGCTCAAATATGACACCAACTACGGGCGCTACAACGGCACCGTGGAAGTTGCCGAAGACGCGCTCATCATTGACGGCAAGAAGGTCAAAGTCTTCAAAGAGACCGACCCCTCCGCTATTCCCTGGGGCGATCAAGGGGTGGATATTGTGATCGAATCCACCGGCTTGTTCACCATCAAAGAAGATGGCGTAAACAAAAAAGGCAAGACCGTCAAAGGCGCTTCCAGCCACATCAAGGGCGGCGCAAAGAAAGTCATCATCTCGGCGCCTGCCGAAGGTGAAGACCTCACCATCGTAATGGGCGTCAACGAAGAAAAATATGACCCCAAGAACCATCATGTCGTTTCCAATGCGTCCTGCACCACCAACTGTCTGGCACCTGCCGCCAAGGTCGTGCATGACCTCTACAGCATCAAACGCGGATTCATGACCACTGTCCACGCGTACACCAACGACCAGAAAATTTTAGACATGCCGCACTCCGACCTGCGCCGCGCCCGCGCCGCCGCCATGAGCATCATCCCCACCACCACCGGCGCCGCCAAAGCAGTCTCACTCGTCATTCCTGACCTCAAAGGCAGATTCGACGGCTACGCCCTGCGTGTACCGACCAGCACCGTCTCTGTGGTTGATTTCACCGCCGAACTCGAAAAAGAAACCACCACCGAAGAACTGCGCCAAGCCTTCCGCGATGCCGCCAAACAGCCCCGCAACAAAGGCGTTATGCAAGCCGTCGATGAACCCCTCGTCTCCATCGACTACAAGGGTGACCCGCACTCCTCATCTGTGGACCTGCAATTCACCATGGTCCTCGGCAAAGAAAAAAGCAACTTTGTCAAAGTCGTCACCTGGTACGATAACGAATGGGGCTATTCCTGCCGCACCGCTGACCTCGCCGCATTGATGGCAAAATCCCTGTAACATTCCGTAGGGGCGAGGTTACCTCGCCCCTACATTTTTGGTGGAAACATGAACAAAAAAACTGTAAAAGACCTAGACCTCAAAGGCAAGCGCGTTTTCATGCGCGTTGATTTCAACGTCCCCATGGCAGAAGGCAAAGTGACCGATGACAAACGCATCAAAGCCGCCCTGCCCACTATTCAATATGTTTTGGATCAGGGAGCCTCGCTGCTGCTTGCCAGCCACTTAGGGCGACCCAAAGGCGGCGCAGACCCCGAATTCAGCCTGCGTGCCGCTTCCGAAGTTTTATCTACACTGATTAATCGCCCCGTCATCATGGCGCCCGATTGTGTAGGTGCAGAGGTGGAAGCGATTGCCAAGTCGCTTAAACCTGGCGATGTAGTCATGCTCGAAAACACGCGCTTCCATAAAGGCGAAGAGAAGAACGACCTCGATCTCGCCAAACAAATGGCAGCCCTTGCCGATGTGTACGTCAATGATGCCTTTGGCTCTGCTCACCGTGCTCACTCTTCCACCGAAGGCATTGCCCGCTTTTTGCCCGCAGTCTCTGGCTTTTTGATGGAGCAGGAACTCGAATACCTCGGCAAAGCCGTAGCCAACCCCGAACATCCCTACATTGCCATCCTCGGCGGCGCAAAGATCAGCGACAAGATTTTGGTCGTTGAAACCCTCGCCGCCAAATGCGACAAACTCATCATCGGCGGCGGCATGGCGAATACCTTCCTTGCGGCAAAGGGACTGAACATGCAAGACAGCCTCGTTGAAGCCGAAGCGCTGGAAACCGCCAAAACCCTGCTTGCCAAACTGGGCGATAAACTCGTCCTGCCAGTGGATGCAGTGATCGCCGATAAATTCGACGCCGAAGCCAATACCCAAACCGTTGCGGTGGATGCCATCCCCGAAGGTTGGCGCATGTTGGATGTCGGACCGGAAACTGTCCGCTTGTACAAAGCCACCTTAGACGGAGCCAAGCTCATCGTTTGGAATGGACCCGTGGGCGTCTTCGAAATGCCAAAGTTCGCTGAAGGTACATTCGCCCTTGCGAAGATGATGGCTGAATCCAACGCTGTCACTGTGATCGGCGGCGGTGACTCTGCCAGTGCAGTCAAGAAAGCAGGCGTTGCCAAACAGATGACGCACGTCTCCACGGGCGGCGGCGCATCGCTTGAATTCCTCGAAGGCAAAGAGTTGCCCGGTGTGGCGGCGTTGAACGATAAATAAGAATTACTCTACTGTGTCAGGGCGCTGGAAACAGCGCCCTGTTTTTTTACCGTGATAGTACAAAGGTGGCAGAGGTGTTTTTAGGGTACTTCTGTATAATGCGTCTATCAATTTTATAGGAGAGTAAGGAATGGAAACAAACCCTGTTCCGTCATCGGCGGAACCAAAGAATAATCGAAATGTGATCATTGGTGTTGTAGTGGCTGTAGTTCTATGCTGTTGTTGTGTTGTAACGGGTGTAGGTGGTTATTATGGCTATCAGACCTACGTTGCGGCTCAACAGGCAATTGAGGAATTTCAGGATTTTGAAATTCCTGAAATTCCCACAGATGTGCCTTTTAACCCGTCTGACCCAAATAACCCTGGGGATGTTCCGTCCTTTGATTACAGCGGCGATGTCCCCAGTGGCGGGCTTGCAGATGATGAAACCCGTTTGGTGGCATGGGCATCTGTTCAGTTGGTTGGGATGATGTCTGGCTGCACTGCTCCGAATGCGGCAGGCACAACCATTACCGTATTAACCGAGCCCTCTAATGGCGGACCGTGGCGCGAAGAATGGAACGTGGACTGCGGTGATGGTACGTTTACTGCCATTCCACTCACATTTACGCCGGAGAACGGCATTACCAGTGTGACGGTGGATTACCAGCCATAAAATGCAAAAAAAGACAGCGGATGGAGAAATTTTTCCATCCGCTGTCTTTTTATATTAACTAACTCTCATTTCACAAATGTTTGGTCAGAGTTCCTATTGCTCGGCTATAATGGAGAAAATTTGTTAATGGAGTTTCGAATATGGCATTTAAACCGGGCGAATACGTTGGTCCTTATCAGGTCATCGAACAGCTTGGGCAGGGTGGAATGGCGACCGTGTATAAAGCCTATCATGTTTCACTTGATCGGTATGTGGCGTTAAAAGTTTTGCATCAGGCATTCAACGAAGATTCTACATTCATTTCCAGGTTCCAGCGCGAGGCGCGGGTGGTGGCAAGGTTGGAGCACCCCAATATTGTTCCAGTGTACGATTACGCGGAGCATGAAGGGCGCCCCTATTTGGTGATGAAATTCATTGAAGGGGATACGCTCAAGGCGCGTATGAATGCCGGAATGCTCGCAACCGATGAGATCGAAAATGTAGTGGATGCGGTAGGGGCAGCGTTGAGCCATGCTCATCAGCAAGGCGTTTTGCATCGTGATATTAAACCGTCTAATGTGATGATCTCGAAGGATAATGTCATCTATCTGACGGATTTTGGTCTGGCGCGCATTGCACAAGACGGCGAATCTACGATGTCCTCCGATTCGATCATGGGGACACCGCAATATATTTCACCTGAACAGGCGATGGGCAAGAAAGACCTGGATGGCAAAACCGATATTTATTCATTTGGCGTGATGCTTTACGAAATGGTGGTGGGACAGGTTCCGTTTAGTGCAGATACGCCATTCTCTATCATCCACGACCATATTTACACACCGTTACCGCTTCCGCGTTCCATCAATGCGAATGTACCAGAATCAGTGCAAAAGGTGCTATTAAAGGCTCTTGCCAAGAACAGCTTGGATCGCTACGAGACGATTGGCGAGTTGATCTCCGCCTTTCGACATGCCTGGGTTGAGGCTGGGGTTCCCGTACGTGGAACAAATATCACCATGCGTCCTAATACGTTGAAAACCAGTATGGTGAATGCGGCTGCGACGCAAACGCGCAGTGTAGGCGCGGCTCAACCTGTAGACTCGGCTCCGGTTGCGGCAGAGAAGCGTTTTTCGTGGATGTGGGCTTCTGTGGGGTTTGTAGTTGTCCTCTGTTTTGCGCTGGGGCTTATTATTGTACGAAACATATTAACGGATTCACAGGGCAGGTCCGCTTTGCCAACCTCAACACCTTTTGTGGAAAGTTCCACGTCCACCCCATTTGCGCAGGAACCCCCAACTGTATCTTCTCCAGTCCCTGGCGAAAGGATGACCCCTGCGATTGATGAAGCAATGAAATTGGTTGAAAGTAGCCCGGGTGACCCGGCTGCTCATTTACAGCTTTCATTGGCATATTGGGATGCGGGCTTGAAAGTGCCATGTTATGAAGCGCTGGCGCAGGCGGCAAATTTGGCTGGTCCCAACGACCAGGATTTTTACTTAAAAGCTGCCGAAGATTTCAAGATACGCGATGCATGGATCCCCGCCGCAGGGATGTACATGCGTTTAGCGGCGTTTAACCACGGCGAATCCATGCCGGAGGAAGCGAAATTTGGTTTGCGTGAAGCCGTGTATCGTGCCGCCAGTGAGAAGGACATGCCCCTCTTTATATTTTTTGAACGGGTTGACGGTTTTGACCTTCCATTTGGTTATGTCGTTCGTGGGCGATACGCCCTGTATAACGGAAGTTTGGAAGACGCCAAACTAAACCTGGCAAATGCAGAAAAAATTCAACCCAGATTGCCAGAGATCCACTTATTAAAGGCTGAGATCGATAAGGCTTCGGGTAATGATGATTCAGCAAGGATTATTTTGACCACTTTGTCTTCTGATCTAAGTATGCCAGAGTGGGTACGAAATATGGCTGGCGAGATTTTGGAAACCATTGAATAAAGGAGCAAAGATGCGAACATCATTTGTGGCAGGAAACTGGAAGATGAATAAAACCATTGCTGAAACGCAGGAACTTCTTTCAGCAATGGTTGGTAAATTGGAAGAAATAAGCGGCGTGGAAAAAGTAGTCTGCCCGCCATTTATAGCTCTTTCAAAGGCAGCTGAAATGCTCAAGGGCACCAGTGTAGGGCTTGGCGCTCAAAACATGCACTGGGAAGAAAAAGGCGCATTCACCGGCGAATCTGCTCCCGGCATGGTGAAGGAACTATGCGGCTACGTAATTCTAGGACACTCAGAACGCCGCGCGTATTTCGGCGAAACTGATGAAACCGTAAACAAGAAACTCATCGCTGCTGAAAAAGCAGGCTTGACGCCGATCGTATGTGTGGGGGAAACCCTGGCGCAATACGAAGCCGGCGAAACCTCACAGGTGGTCACCTCACAGACGCGCCTTGGCTTGCAGGGTGTATCATCCGAATTCGCCTCTCGTATTGTGGTTGCATATGAACCTGTTTGGGCAATTGGCACGGGCAAAGCATCAAGCGCTGAAAATGCGCAGGCAGTACACGGCGAAATGATTCGACCGGTGCTTACTGAACTCTTTGGCGCAGAAATCGCTCAAACCATCCGCATTTTATATGGCGGTTCTGTAACCTCTGCCAACGCTGCAGAATTCTTCTCACAGGTTGATATTGATGGCGCTCTGGTGGGAGGAGCCAGTTTGAAAGTGGACGATTTTACTGCTATTGTTAAGGCGGCAGCAAAGTAGGAGAACGTGCAATTCACAGGTCTGCTTTGGTTTGCCTTGATGTTGGTGCCGCTGGTATATCTCCAGCGGCTTTTACATCGTGAAATTCAATTGATCTTGTTTCTTATTACAAGAAGCAAACCATTAACCATCGCAATTTATGCAATGCTTTTTTTTCCGGGCGTATTTTTGCATGAACTTAGCCACTACCTAATGGCAAAATTATTGCGTGTACGCACAGGCGGGTTTTCCCTCATCCCACACGCATCGGGAGATGGATACCTAACCCTTGGCTATGTGGAAACCGAGAAATCAGATATCTTGCGCGATTCGTTGATCGGGCTGGCGCCCATCATTACAGGGACGGCATTTGTGGCATATGCAGGTGTTGTTCAATTACGTTTGGATGCGCTCTGGCATGTGCTTAGTAACGGGCAAATGCGCCTCTTTTTGATGGGCGTGGGACTTTTGCCAGCCATACCTGATTTCTACCTGTGGTTTTACCTCACCTTTGCGGTTTCCAGCACCATGCTGCCTTCCGAATCAGACCGTCACGCCTGGCTGCCCCTGGGGATGTGGCTGGGGGCGTTATTGGTGCTGGCTCTTATCGCCGGTGCAGGTACATGGATGTTGGAAAATGTCGAGCCGGTTCTTGACCCCTTGCTGCGTTCTGTGGCACTACTCTTTGCACTCAGCAACATTGTTCATATCGTTTTATTGATCCCATCACATCTTCTCAGACGGGGAATGGCATATATCATGGGAGTGCAAGTTCGATGAACTTGCCGCAAGCTGCGGTTTCATGCTTTGGGCTTACGAAGGCGAAAGTCCCTTTTTACCGATTGCCAGCATTTTATTGCGAATGGGAAAAACCACAAAAAACAAATTCGCAAATGGCAGGAGCAGTTTAACCAGCAGGTTAGAGCGAACCAGCTTTTTTAAATAAAAACTATAGGGGAAAGAAAGCTCATGAAAACGGTTTAGCTCGGCAACCTCCAAACCAGCGGCTTCAAATAGCCCGCGCATTTCGGTGAGCGAAAGAATTTGCTTGTGACCAAATGGCTTTGCCGAGTACATGGTGTTTAGAAACGTGGGGAAGCGCCCGCCTGATAATTTGTATGTGAATTCGCCAAAGCGATGATAGAACGCATCGCGGCAGGGGGTATCTATTAAAAGGATGCCGCCAGGCTTTAGTAATTTGGCGGCTATTTGCACGGTTGCCAACGGGTAATTGACGTGTTCGATCACATCCCATAAAGTGACGATATCGAACGTTCCATAAAATGGTTTCCAAGAAGCATCTTCGATGGTGCGCTTTACCACCTCAAAGCCATATTTATTTTTTGCATAGAATGCGCGCGTGTCGCTTAGTTCCACGCCGATAACCTCTGCACCGGCGGTTTTTAGTTTGGCAAGAAATAACCCGCCGCCGCAGCCAATATCCAAAACGCGTTTGCCCTTGAGTTCTCCATGCCGCCTTACTGCCGAGACCTGGTTTTCCAACCGCTCCGGGTTCGATTGCAGCGATTTTTCAATGTAGGTTATTTCTTCATCGGTCAGGGCGCTGCCGTCAATTTCTGGTGAAACCTCGGTCATCGGGTCGAGATGGTCTATGTAATGAAACCCGCCTGCTGAAACGAATACATTTGCGTTTGCCAGTTTATATGTTGGTGTGCCGCTTGTCTGGTGTTTGAGTTCGTCAAGATTTTCCATGAATAGCTCTGATTTTATCAAGGATAATGGGGATACTCACAGGGAAATTTATACTTTCTTGTGATACATCCAATTGCAGGATTTTCGATGGAGGGATTTGACTTAACCACTTCATCACATACCCATCAAGTAATTCCGCATCTTCACTGGATGCAATATTGATCCTGTTTCTCGAAGCGAGTCTTTGTCTGATGGTTTGTTCATTTGCTTGCAGGTGGATGATGAGATCGGGCGGGGGCAGGGATTGACGTGTAAGGTGATGAAGCCTTCGGCAGAGATCAAATTCAGCAGCGCTGAGCCAGCCTCGATGATGAAAGAGGCGCGTGAAGCCGTAAAAATCGAGGTCGAGCCCGCCATCCATTAATGCTGGGGCGCCGCTGTTCCGTAAATCCCTTTCTTGTTCTGCTCTCATTAGCAGGTAGTCTATTTGGTTGGCAAGGGCATATTTTGCATCCTGTTTGAAGAGTTTTTGAAAGGGACGCTCAATATGCTGTTCATAGGCAACGGCGAATTGATGGCGGGTTTTGAGAAGGTTCATGAGCGTGGTTTTCCCCACGCCGCTTGCGCCAACGATGACAAATAAGGGATTCATGGATTATGTTATTTCGGCAGATGATTAAGACCCGCTGGTGAGGGCGGATCTTTGTTTTATGGGTTTACTTTTTTAAGAAGTTTGGACGTGCTGTTTTTCTTCTCTGGGTTTCCTTCGAGGATCATTTGTTCAAGCGCTTTGTTAATAGCCTTGCGGATGTATTTTGTGGGGTTGATGGAACTTTCCACTCTGCCGCCAAGGGTGCGAACTGTTTCGATCATGTAGCGAGTGAGGATAATATCGCGATCTTTGGTTTCGCCAACAAATTCACTTGCCACTGTAATAAGAAACATATTGTCAATGCCAACGCGCCCCAGTGCGGAGTAGACCGCCCAGCGGCAGTTGCGCTCAAACAGGTTGTCGCCATCTTTTGGCAAGCCGAGATGTTCGGTCTGATAGATTTCATCTACGAGTGGGTCGTTCCTGACTTTGTAGTATCTATCCACCCATTCTTCGCTGACGGGGGAGACGAATTTGCGAATGTAAGTTGAGTCGCTTTGGGGTAGAAATACTTTGATTTTGATTCCAGCGGCAATACATTCTTCAGCAAAGATGATCTCGCTTCCGGCAGAAAGCCCGGAAAGGAAGGCTCTGTCGTTGGGTGTGGCTTGGAACTTTTCGATTCGTTTTCGAATTTCGTGGCGTATCTCGCTCTCTTTTTCGGCTGGAAGTAATTTTTTATCTTTGTTGGGGTAATCCATCATGTACCCTGTAAACAATAAAGCGCGTCTGCCTTTGGCTTTTCCGCTTTTTTCAAGGTTGGATAGGTATCCGGCATCTCCTGCACTGGCAAGGCGAATCTCATCTTTGATCAATTTTATGCAGGGCTCAACAAGAGACACGCGAATGCCCAGGGATTTGATCATTTCAAGTTGTTGAAGGGATGAACGCAGCGAGAAAATATCACGCCGCAGGGCGGCGACGGCTTTTCGATAGGCGCGCAGAACTTCCGCTTTGTCGTTTGATATTAGCAGACGTAGTTCAGCCATGGAGACGAGTGTCCAGTAATCCACTTTATCTTGTTCCAGAGACATCTGGCTTTCAAGGCTGAACTGCAGGGTGCTTTCAAGTTGGGGTAATCGTTGGCGTATTCTTGTGATATCTGGGTCGGGTTTCTTTTTGTCGTCGAATTTATCGGCAAGATGTATGGCAAGGTACGAAAGTGTTAGCGCGTTAATGCCCGGGTAGTAGTCTCGCAGGTCTATTTGAAACCCTTTCATGTAAGTGTCAATTGCTTGAATAAGCCAGTGATAGGTGGTGAACGCTTGCTTTAGGCGTTTCTTTTCATCTCGTACTTTTTTCCAGGAATTGGTCCACATTTCCTTGTAAATGCGTCCTAGATACGAAATTGATTTTGTATCTTTTGGGTTATCTTCCAGAATATTTTCCAGTTTGACAATGGCTTCGTTTATGCGTCCTACGCGGTTGAGATGAAAGGCTTCTTCACGCCGAAATTCAAGGTTGTCTGCGTTGACATGAACGCCTTCGCGGTATTGTTTTAGTGCGAGTTCGTTGCGCCCCAGGTTGGTAAGCGCCCGTCCAACTTCGGCAATTGCTTCTTCTCGGATGAGCGGGTTTCGGATCTCTTCTGTCAGCAGAAGAATATCGCCAATGTGTTTGTCACGTTGAGCGACCGTAACTTTTTCCTGCCATTCGTCATATTCCCGCCAGAAGCCGGTTGCCAGCGGGGTTTGCAGGCTTTTGCGCTCTGGTTCTTTTAGCCCACTTAACAGGTTATAGATCGGGCTGTGGATCATTTCGCGGTCAGTTGCCCAGGTATCTTTTATGAGGCGGGCGATGGCTTTGATATCGTTCTTGATGTATGCAGGGTCGGGAACTCCCTCGGGGGTGATGTGATATGGCAAAGTGCGGACATTGAAAATATCGAAAGGCATATATGCCCGTCCCGCCTGAATGTGGACAACCCCCCGTTTTCGTAGTGCATGGCGAATGCCCAACTCGTAGAAAGCGTTTGCGTTATCAATGCTTAGATCACAGATGACCATATCTGCCAGTAAGAGTTCCTGAAACATGTCTGTCAAAATATCGCCTGAGGAAGTTTCTTCATCTGCGCGGAAGGGCTCAAACCCCGCCCTTTCGATGGCGGGTTTGATCAATGTGTGATAAATGGCATTGAAATCAAAGGGTTGCCCATCGGAACCGGTTTTTTTCCCAAATGGCATTACAACAAATGTGTGTGGTTTTACTTCGGGACGTAGAGATTTTCCCGAGGCGCTTGGAGAATCGCCTTCATCATTAAGAGATGAGTTTCTTATTTTTGTAGTATTCGCATTTTCGGGTGGAGGAACTGCTTGAATAGATGGGGTTGGAGTTTGACTGGTGATGTTTTTTTGCGCAGAGGGAAGTATTGGGGCAACTTGTTCTTGCGGTAGGTTTTGATCTGTTTCAGACATATTTATAATCCTTTGACAATAAAAAAGGAATGCGTAACTATTCTCTTGATTGTATCAAGAATATGAAGGTTGGAAAAAAGAAACCCGTCATTTTGGACGGGTTTCATAAAGCTTTCTTACTTCTTTTTCCGTGTGGATTTTTTCGCCTCTTTTTTAGGCTTTGCTGTTTCTTTGGCGCTTTCTTTTGGCGAAACTTTCAATTCGACGTCGTCATAAAAATATTTGGCGGTATTGATGGATTCGATTTTTCCACCGGTGTCACGCATCAATTCAACCATGTGCTGCGTGAGATATTCATCGCGGTCTTTGGAACGTCCACTTACATTGTTTGTGACGGCGATCAAGGCAACCTTGGATACTCCTCGAATGAGAGAGGAATACAATGCCCAGCGATTGTTGCGTTCGTATGGGTCGGTATTCTTTTTGGGTTGCCCGACCTGCTCTGTCTGATAATATTCGACCACGCTAGGGTGACTGCATACTTTGTGGAAACGATCCACCCAATCTTCACCGCCAACAGAGACAAACTCGCGGATGTATTTTGATTCAGAAAGCGGTAAATGTACATTAACTTGAAGTCCCAGCTCAGCACAGATTTCAGCAAAGACAATCTCACTTCCTGCAGAGAGTCCGGCAAGGATGGCAATATCTTCAGGACCGCCGCCCATTTTTATTAGGGTCTTCTTTAATTCTTCACGCAGGAGGTGGATTTTATCGGCAGGCAGGGTCTTTTTGATTTTCCTGGGGTTATCCACCATATACCCAGAGAAGAGGAATACCTGACCTTCTTTTGGTTTGTTGCCGCTTTTTGCCTGAGCAATAACTTTATCGCCGGAGATGCGGGCAATTTCTTCTTCAAGAATTAGAATGGCTGCTCCTACAAAGTCTGTACGCATTTCCAACATCTTTAAGATCTCTAATTGGGAAAGCGAAGCCTGAAGGAAGAAGATGTTGCGACGCGAGGCTGTAAGCGCTTTGCGGTATGAGCGGGTGACTGCGGATGTGTTTTCCGCCGTTAATGCACGCAACTCGGCAAGAGAGACAAGGGTCCAGTAATCGGCATTGTCTTTGTTAACTTCTTTTTCGAGGGCAAAGATCAATGCGCCGCGCAGTTCAACAAACTCGCCACGAATTCGGGTGATATCCGGATCGGGGTCTTTTTTATCATCGAATTTATCTGCCAGGTGAATGGCAATGGCAGAAAGAGTTAATGCATTAACACCCGGGTAATGGTTGTTCAGGTCAATGCGGTACCCTTTGAGGTATGTGGCAATCGCCTTAATTAGCCAGTGATAGGCATCAAAAGCAGCTTTCATTTTTTTGTTTTTGTCGCTAACGTCTTTCCATGAATCCACCCACATTTCTTTGTAGATGCGCCCAAGGTATGAAATAGCCTCACTGTCGTTTGGCGTGTCAGCTAAAAGGGCTTCCAACTTGACAATGGCTTCGTCTACGCGACCAAGACGATTGAGGTGAAATGCCTCTTTACGGCGGAATTCCATATTGCCAGAGTTGACTTCAAGCCCTTTGCGGTATTGAGTGAGCGCCAGTTCGTTCCGCCCCATGTTGGCAAGGGCGTTACCAGCTTCACCAATCGCCTCTTCCTTGATGAGCGGGTTGCTGATTTCTTCGGTAAGCAGGAGAATATCGCCGATTCTTTTTTGGCGCTGCGCGACAGTAACGCGCTGTCTCCACGAGTTGTATTCACGCCAAAAGCCGGTTGCCAGTGGGGTGCGCAGCGATTTGCGATCAGGTTCTGCCAACCCGGAAAGCAGGTTAAAGATCGGGCTGTGAATAGCGTCTCGGTCTGACGCCCAAGTGTCTTTTGCCATGCGGGAAATTGCCTGAATATCATTTTTGATATGGGCGGGGTCTGGCACACCTTCAGGAGTGACATGATAAGGAAGAGTGCGGACGTTGAAAATATCAAATGGCATGTAGGCACGACCAGCTTGAATATGCATCACGCCGCGTTTGCGGAAAGCATGGCGGATGCCAAGTTCGTAGAAAGCGTTGGCGTTATCAATGCTCAGGTCGCAAAGTACAAGGTCTGCAAGCAGAAGTTCCTGAAACATATCTGTCAGAATATCGCCAGAGGCTGTCTCTTCATCTGCGCGGAAAGGCTCAAACCCCGCATCTTCCAGAGCCGGTTTGATCAACTGTTTATAAATGGCGTTGAAATCATACAGCGAACCATCCCCGCCTTTCTTTTTACCGAAAGGCATGACGATAAAGGCATGTGGTTTGACTTCAACTGTTGTTACGATTCTTTCAACTTCGGTGATGGTGGTTTCTTCCACGGGAACTGCGGCTGGCTGCCCGTCTTTTTTCTCTCCGCTGCCAATGATTGGAGCAGGGACCGCTTTGTTCTCTGTTGGGGCAGTAGCAGGGGCGCTTTCTTTATTTGTTGCAGATTCAATTGTGCCGGTCATGTCGAAATATCTCCTGGTTATGGAAAAGACGGTTTAGCCTTTGACTTCGCTGTTCTTGGGGTAGCGTGCCAGCAGGTTGTTGAGCGTTTCACGCGGCGTGCTTACACTTACATCCACACCCTTGAATTCTGCAAAGATTTCTTCCAATGCGCTGGAAAGCCCGATCTTGTTGGCGAGGTTTTCAGAGAATTTCTGAGCGGCTTTTCGCATCTCTGCGAGTTCTGCCTGTACAAGATCAGAAGATGCTTCTTCAGCAAGAGAAGAGAGAACCTCTTTGAAGTTTTCGGTGATTTTTTCTTCTGATTCTTCAAGTCGGTCAGCAGTGAAATCCACCACGGCATCGCGCATATTTTGCTTTAAGCGGCGGTCTGATTCGCGGGCTTCCTTGATGACTTGATTGATAAGACTGGCTTCTTCTTCAAGGTCAGATTCCTTGAGCGCTTCCTGCATTGCCTTGATGTACTCAACATTTTGGCCCCAAAGAATATCTTCGGTGGAACGCACCATTTTGAAGAATTCGGCATCGGTTTGGCTTGTTCTATCCAGGTTTCGCCAGTGATCGAAGAGAATGCTCAACTCCATAATGACCTTGCTATAGTTACGTACAACAGAGTCCAGGTTACGAAGTTCCTGCCAGCCGATCAATACAGCTGTGAAAGATGCGGCGAGGGCTGTCCACAATGGAATGAAGACAGCGAATGCCGCACCGGCTACGCCGGAAAGAATAATAAATAACTGTAATCGGACACGTTCTTGCTGATATTTATTGACTTTGCGTACATGCCAGCCAAGTTGAGATTCCAGCCTGTAGCGGAAGTACTCATCACCCGGGAGGTCATGGAACCCGGGGTCACTGTAAGCATCTTGTTGATTGTAGTGAGGGGGCAGGTATCCTTCATAGGGAGGGATGGTTAATTCCCCATTCAAACCGCGAAAGACCGAGCGTTGAATTTCTACCAGACGATTTTCCAGCCAAACATTTCGGTGGGCGGAGTTTTTTAGTACCGTGCGGTACATGTAGATTTCTTTAAGTATCTCTTCTGCACCGGCGCGGGCAACAAGCCAATCTCCACTGGAGAGGAATTTACTTCCGTATGCCGCCAATGCCGAAGCGAGAATGGGGGTCATAATAAGAAAGACCTTCAATACCACGCCGAGCAACGAAGGTTGATCAGAGGGGAAGTAGGTGGTGATGACTGCAAAAAAAGTTGCCAACACACTTAACACGGCGATCCATCTGCGGAAGAGCGTGTGAATTTTGGTTCTTTTGGTTGAGTACGCATCCATTTGCGCGAAACGGGTCCACGCGATTTGGAGGATGGGGGTGGGTTCTTGAGTTTCAGTTTCCATGAGTATCCTCTTTCCTCGGTTTATCGGGCAACGAACCAGGCGGCAACGTAGCCTTCGTGGGCGGCGTCTTTCACCTTGATCCACTGGTCATTTTTGCCGACCTTGGCTTCGCCACCAGCTTCTGTGACAATAAATTCATACCCGATTGGAACACGTTTTATCAATGTTGCGTCACTGACCACAGGTTCTTTGCGAAGAGATACCATTTCGGCAGTGGTGCGTACCTTCACTCCGCCGCTGTTTGCGGCAGGCGCTGGGGCAGCGGCTGCATTGGCTTGAGCGGTTGAGCCACCTGCGTATTTCACATACCACGCAGCCACGTAGCCTTCCTTGTTATCGGCGGCTCTTACTTTAAGCCATTGGTTTTGAACACCTACTTTTTTAATGGCTTGATCCGCAGGCTCAAGGCAGATCAACTGCTCTGTAGGCGGGATCCTGCGCATGAGGGTGTTATCTGCCACAACCGGCTGGCTGCGGAAGGAAAGTTCTTCGGTGGGCAAAACCGCCATTGCACCTGGGGGAATGGGAGCAGGTTGGGCATAACCCGTGCTCGGCTTTTGGGCAGCAGCGCCTGGTTTTGGGGCGGCTGCACCCGGCTTCGGTGCCGCACCAGGTTTGGGCGCTGAACCAGCCGAAGTTGTAGAAGAAGAAGCGGCAGGGGCAGCAGGCTGCGGAACCACTTTTTTATCCGAAACAAACCAGGCGGCTACATATCCCTGATCGCCTTTCGGGTCTTGTACCTGAAGCCACTGACCCTGTACGCCGATCTTGGCAGCAGCCTGCGCCTTGGGTTCAAGGCTGATAAGCTCAGAGTTCTGCAACATGCGTTTCCAAAGGTACCCTGTGGTTGCGGGGTCGGCCCGCAGGGCAAGATCATCCTCAGCAGCATAAACTACAAATTTTTCAGCAGGGAGCGGGGCGGTTGTCATTTCAGGCGGTTCAGGGGCAGCGAGGCTGTAGTTATTAAACCAAAGTACCGCGCTGATCTCTGATGCAAGCGTTGCGCCATTGTATTTGTATCGTTGAGTAAGAAAGACGGGTTTGTCTGGGCTGTCTCCGCCGTATTTATACGGGTCGTAAAGGATGTAATCATCACCCTTCTTTTCTTTGACCAAAACAAAGTGAGTTTGAATGCCCGCTTGCTTGTTCCAGTCTACCTGAAGGATGACCGGTTTTCCAGCAGCGACTGCGGCATCGATCTGCGGAATTGGTGCAGGGAAACTCTCGCAGGGTTGCATATCTTGATAGGCGCAATTGGGCCACACATAGGGCAAAACGCTTGGAATAAAAAGCGCCCCCTGAAAACCGCCAGATTTTTTCATTTTGTCATTGACGGTTTGAGGGGTCTCGTTATACCCAATTCCGTTGAGCATCATGGTAACGGATGTGAGCAAACACCCCCACGAGCCAATAGTCTCGCTTGAATTTCCAAGCGGAGATTTCTTCCACGCATCATCGTTCTGGTAAAGATTCTTCGTAACGAACATGCCGAAAAGCCTCCTGTTTTCAGGGGATAATTATTGAATTAATTTTACTCGATTTCATTTGCAATGTTCTTGCAATTTTTTAAGGATGAAAACCCCGGTTCGGTCTCAATTTTGGGCTGGAATCTGCACTCTGTTTTTTTTCACCCGAAAATGTGCCGCCACCAAAAACCTTAAAACAAGATTGCCCCCGAAACGACTTTTGAGGGCAATTGAATGTGCTACCTTGATGGATACTGGCGAAACCACCAATCAGCGCCGGGCAGGCTGCTTGCTCTAACCCGCTCAAGCAATGCCTCGATATCGAAATATATGCGCCGCATATCTGAGCGCAAAAAAATTCCATCCTGTTCCACGATCGCATATTCAGCCCATCGGAGCAGGCTGGGCGGATTCCCTGGCGAGTAGGCAAACTTAAAAGCATTTCCAACGCTGCCTGAATTCAGGAACAAAAGGTCTCCATGGCGGCGGTGCATTTGAATATGAGTATGCCCGCCGATGAAAACAGTGGCTGTTAGCCCCGCATATAGCTCTTGAAGTACTTCCGTCGAAGTGGTCGGAAGTATCAGGTCAGTGGTCGATTTGGGAGACCCATGATATGCAAATAATTCTGTACCGTTGGGAAGAGTGACAGTGTGACCAGGTTTGAAACTGTGGATGTACTCGAAATTCTCATCGGATAGTTGTTTGCGCCCCCAGAGCAGGTCTGGGATCAGGTGTGAGGTGATCTCAAAATTTTGTGCTTTTTCCGGCTCAAGAATTGCCTGATCGTGATTCCCCATAATGGTAATTGCATTACGCTCTCTTAATGCTTTTAACACCTCAACAGGTTGAGGACCAAGGCTGACGGTGTCTCCCAGGCAGATCAACTGATCTATGTTTTGCTGATCAATATCTTTAAGAACAGCTTCAAGAGCAGTGAAATTTCCATGAATATCTGAAATAAAAGCAATACGCATATTCTTTTACCAATTGTACACGAGTGAGACGAAAATTCTCCGAAAATTAGAACTTTTGGGTGATGGAGATCAACGTTACAGCCTTGTGTTGGAACTGATTTGCCTATGACGGTGAGGTATCTGCCTGGATTTCTACCTCCTGCAAATTCAGTTCAACTTCAAGAGTATCTCCATATTGAATGCCAGTCACTTTATGGGCGATAACTTCCAGAAGAGACCTGTCTTGAAAATGGTTTTTCTTTGTCTCTGGGTGTGGATAATACACCCAACCGGGGTATTTTTTATTTTTGAATATTACATTGCAACGCGAGAAGGAGAAAGTCTCGGGTGGGTGCAGGTCTGTCCATTCGACGAGTGGAAAGGTAAATTCTGGCGCGGTCATCTCAAAACTCAATGGCGCGATGGAAATATTAAGCGTGCCGGTAAAAAAACCGTACAAGTCCAACCCTAGCGCCTTGAAATAGGGTTTCTGTTTTTCGAGGGCGCTGTAGGGATAATCTTTGGAGGGGCGGGATGCAACCTGATACCCCTGAACCAAAATGCCAGGAAATTTTTTCAGCATGGTTTATTCAAATTCCTTCACGAATTTGACTTCGATAACTTCAAACTGGTTTGCGCTATTTGCCGATTTCTTGAATGATCTTATCAAAAACCCTGCCATAATTCTGCGTTGCTGCTTGAAGAAAATCGGTAAAGCTGACGTTGGCAGAGTGGTCGGCTTTGTCGGACATGGCGCGGACGCAGAGGAAAGGCACTTTGTTGATCTCGCAGGTGTGGGCGATGGCGGCGGCTTCCATATCTACAGCAAGGGCGTTGTGAATGGCGAGGAGTTGACCGGCTTTTTCGGTGCTGCTGATGAACTGATCGCCGCTTACCAATCGCCCTTTGTAAACTTTGGGGGCGTGTCCGTTGATCTCGTCTAGCGGTAGTGAGCGGGCGGTTTCAAAAGCCAGGTCAGTGAGTTTGGAGTCGGTGGTAAAGGCATGGCGGGAGTTAAAACTGAGCTGCCCGTCCTCTTTTTGGGTGATGACATCAAAAAGAATTTCGCCGGGTTTTAATCCCCAGCCGGTCAGGTCGAAGTCATGTTGAATGGCGTCAGTGGCAACAACGAGGTCGCCGACTTCAAGATTCGGGGCGAGTGCCCCGGAACTGCCCATGTTGAAGAGTACGTCGGGTTCGAAGAAGTCAAGTAGTTGCTGGGTGGCGATCACCGCATTGACTTTGCCGGGGTCGCAGCGGGTAAGATAGACCTGATGCCCATGCATGTCGCCGTGCCAGTAGGTGCGGTTGCCGCGTTCGATCTTTTCAAGGTGTTGAGCGAGTGCGCGAATGGGAATGAGTTCTTCATCCATTGCGCCGATAATGCCAATCTTCATGAGCACGTTTCCTTCAAATGGATTTTCTGTATTTTAACGTGAATAACGGATGACCGTTCTTGACCACAGATGTACACAGATAAACAGGATAAAAGCTGATTATTTAGCCGAAATTCAGATACCAATCTGCGTACATCTGGGTTTATCTGTGGTGAATTTCAAAAATTCCTTATTCATTCTTGACGTTGTTTTACCCGTTCGAAAACGGCAGCACATGCCATAGCATGACCAGAAACATAAACGTGTTGCCTGCTAAAACACAAAGATGCCAAATTTCGTGATTGCCAAAATAAGGTGGGAAGGGGTTGGGTTTGCCAATTGCAAAACTGATCGCGCCGACAGTGTAGCTCAATCCGCCTGCGATCAACAATGCCATGGCATTGGGTCCCAGTTGATTCGAGATGGGACCGACCAGAAAGACGATGATCCAACCCATCAACAGGAACGAAGCCTGCGAGAGCCAGACCGGAATCTTTGCAAAGAAAATGGATTTGAGCGTGATGAAGAAAACCGCCAGGCTCCAGATCACACCGAACAAAACCCAGCCGGTCGCCCCGCTAAAAATGGTCAAACAGAAAGGCGTGTATGTGCCTGCGATCAAAATGTAAATGGCGTTGTGGTCGAGAATACCGAAAACGCGGTAATACTTGTTGAACAGTAAAAAGAAATGCAGCAAACAACTGAATAGGAACGAGAGAAATAAACTCACACCATAAATGGCAAAGCCCACCACATGAGCGGGTTTTCCGGCAATGGCAGCGAGTGAAACCAAAACAGCCAGCGCAGAAATCGAAAGAATCGCGCCGATGAGATGGCTGATGGCGTTGAAATACTCGTTGCTGTCTGGCGACGAGATCATGGGGTCGAGCGGTGGTTTTGTCGTGTTCATGATTTATTGTTTACCACAGAGACCACAAAGCGCACAGAGACTTAAGAGTTTTTTCTCTGTGATCTCTGTGCGCTCCGTGGTGAGATGTTCAAAGTAGTCTGCTAAAACTCCACTGGCAATTTGTTCAACCCGCGAATGACGAAGCCGGAGGAAAACTCCGCTTCACCTGCCGGACGGATGTTCGGGCAGCGCGTGAACAACACACTGAACAACACCTGCAATTCCAAACGTGCCAGCGGAGCGCCGAGGCAGTAATGCGTGCCCAGACCAAACGTCAGCAGGGGATTATCTTCTCTGGTTAGAACCAGCTCATTCGGTTGGGTGAAGCGGGCTTCATCGCGGTTGCCCGAGATGTACATCAACGCCACTTCTGTTCCGCGCTTCAACTTGACCCCGTTGAAATCCATATCTTCGATGACATATCGCTCGAACATCGGCAGCGGAGTTTCGTAGCGCAACATTTCATCGACGCCCGTTTTGAGCAGGGATGTGTTGCCTGCGGCAACCGCCTCTTTCATGATTTGGAGTTGGTCGGGTTTCTGGAAGAGTGCCTGCAACCCAAGCGAAGACCCGTTGACCGTGGCTTCGTGCCCGGCATTGAGCAGAAAGATGGCGGTGGCGCGTAGTTCGTCTTCTGTGAGTTTGTCGCCTTTCTCTTCAACCTGCACCAATTCGGTGATGAGATCATCCTGCGGCTTGACTCTTCGTTCGGCGGCAAGTGAACCGATCATCTCCATAAATTCGGTGGCGGCGCGGTTGGCTTCTTCCACTTGTTGATCGGTGTATCCCAGCTCATACATCTTGACGATGGCATTCGACCACGGGCGCAGATATTGAATTTGCTCATCGGGAATACCCAGCAAACTGGCGATCATAATGACCGGCAGCGGCTCAGCAATATCGTGGACAAAGTCCGCTTTGCCGTTGGCTTCTACGGCGTCGATCAGTTTGTGTGTGGTTCGTTCGAGCGTGGCGCGCATACTTTCCACACGCTTGGGCGTGAAGACCTTCGTCACCAACGAGCGGATGCGTGTGTGGGCGTCCGCTTCCATATCCATGAAAACGTTGTCTTGATAGCGGCGGAAGGGCGCTTCGCGTGGGTCGGGTGGAGGCCAGCCGATCTCATCGCGTGAGTAGCGGTGCAGCATCGTCCGCCCAAGGCGTTTGTCTTTGAGCAGGGCGGCAATATCGGCATGGCGGGTAAAGAAGACCTTATTCCAAACCGAGTCGAGATAGACCGGCATTTCTTTTCGCAGGTTCGCCAGTTGGTCGTAGGGGTCTTTGATGAAATCAGGTTGATTGATGTCGATGTGATGGGATGGGAGGCTCATGGCGCGTAGTATATCATTCCCCCTCCATGAATTATGTATGCGTCACGCTGGATTTTAGGATGAGGCTTTCTCCGAAGTGACTGTCACTTTTTGCATGGCTTTCTCAAATTCTTAAGACCTTAATGCGAAAAGCGCGAAAAAAGGCGAATAACGCATAAATTTTTTTTTCGCGTCATTCGTCCCATTGGCGTAATTCGCATTAATTCTTTTGCTCTTTGTTTAATGTTTTGCCAACCTACTTTGAGAAAGCCATATCACTTTTTGCACCGACCCTCCCCAAATCTCGGCATGACCTGTATAATCGCGCCCAGTATGAAAACCATCTTCAACCCGTCCGCAGCCGCTCAAGCTACCGCCGCCGCTACACGCGCGCTCTGTGAACCTGCCACGGCTTGAGACGGAACCGAAAGGAAACCCAGTCCCGAAACCAACAGGTTCTCGGGACTTTTTGTTTTTCAGGACATTGTAAGGGCGACCCTTCAGGGTTGTACAAGGTGACTTCATTCCGCTGAGCGGGTCGCCCCTACGTTATTCCGTTGGTATAATTCGCCAGCCATTTTCAAAAAATTGGAGTTTTCACCGCTATGACCAAAAAACTAACAGGCAACCAGATCCGTCAGGACTTTATTGACTTCTTCGTCGAACATGGGCACACCGCCGTGCCGTCCATGTCGCTCGTCCCCGGTGGGGATGGCACGCTGCTTTTCACCAACTCGGGCATGGTGCAGTTCAAAGATGTCTTCATCGGCACCGACAAAAAGCCCTACACCCGTGCCGTCGACTCGCAGAAGTGTATGCGCGTGGCAGGCAAGCACAACGACTTGGATGATGTCGGGCGTGATGACACACATCACACCTTCTTTGAAATGCTCGGCAACTGGTCATTTGGTGACTATTACAAAGAAGAAGCCATCGCCTGGTCTTGGCAGCTACTCACCGAAGTGTGGGGCTTGCCCAAAGACAAACTCTACGCCACCTGCTTCCGTGACGACAAAGGCAACGTGCCGCAAGATGACGAAGCCGCAGACATCTGGAAGAAGCAGCCCGGCTTTGACCCCGAACATGTGCTCTTCTTCGGACGTAAAGAAAACTTCTGGCAAATGGCAGAGACCGGTCCCTGCGGACCGTGCTCCGAAATTCACATTGACCTCGGCGAAGAACGCGACAACCTGCGCGGCACAGACCACGTCTGCGGTGTGAACGGCGAATGCACGCGTTACCTCGAACTGTGGAACAACGTTTTCATTCAATACAATCTCTTCGATGATGGACGCCTCGAATCCCTGCCCGCCAAACATGTTGACACAGGCATGGGCTTCGAGCGCATCGTCTCTGTTTTGCAAGGCGTGGACTCGAACTACAAAACCGACCTCTTCGCGGGCTCGCTCGAAGTGTTGCGCAGTCTCACCGGTCATAGCGAAAAAGAAATGCTCGAAAACTTCACGCCCTATCGCGTGGTCTGCGACCATGTCCGCTCTGCCTCCTTCCTCATTGCCGATGGCGTCGTGCCGGGCAATGCCGGTCGCAACTACGTGGCGCGCATGATCGTCCGCCGTGCCGCGCGTTTCGGCTCAAAGATCGGGCTCAATGAACCCTTCCTTGCCAAAGTCGCTCAAGCGGTGATTGATGAATACGGCGACTTCTATCCCGAACTGAAAAAGGCTCAACCTTCCATCCTCGATAATTTGACTCGGGAAGAAGTCCGCTTCGCACGCACGGTTGAGGCGGGTACAGCCCATTTAGAGAATCTACTCTCGGAGCTTCGCGCTTCCAACCAGACCGTCCTCGATGGTCACAAAGCCTTCGACCTGTATGCCACTTATGGCTTACCCTTCGAAATCAGCCGTGACATCGCCCGCGAACAAGGACTCGACGTGGACGAAGTCGGTTTCACCACTGCCAAAGAAGAACATGCAGTTGCTTCCGGCGGCGGCAAAGCCATGGGCAAACTCGGCGGTGAAGATGCAGAATACTTTGCGGGTATTCTCAAAGACCTGCAATCCAAAGGCAAGCTCGGCAAAGACGGCGTGGAATACGACCCCTACAACGGCACGGATATTTCACGCTACTCCAATCTTGAAGTCCTCGCCCTCGTCGTGGACGGACAATCCGTAGACTCCGCCAAACTGGATGATCAGGTTGAGGTCATTCTGCCCAAGACCGGCTTTTATATTGAAGCGGGTGGTCAGGTCAATGACACGGGCTTCATTCGCGGCGCGGATTGGGAAATCGAAATCACTGGCATTCGCCGCGCGTCTGCGGGCGTGATCGTGCATATCGGTGAAGTCATCTCGGGTCAACCCAAAGTGGGTGACAAAGCGGCAGCCGAAGTGGATGCAACCCGCCGCCATGACATCATGCGCAATCACACTGCCACGCACTTGCTGCACAAGGCTCTGCATGAAATTTTGAGCGACCAAGCCAAGCAGGCAGGCTCGCTCGTCTCACCGACCCACCTGCGTTTCGACTTCAACCATCCCGAAGCCATGACCCCCGACCAGATCGAACGGGTTGAGAAAATGGTCAACGAAGCCGTGGCGATGGATATGCCCGTGGTCAAAGTGACCAAATCGCTGGACGAAGCCAAGAAGGAAGGCGCAATGGCACTCTTCGGCGAGAAATACGGCGAAGTCGTCCGCACCATCTCTATCCTTAGCTCTGCTGGGGGCTTAGCCCCCAGCGAGCAGGGAGATAAATACTCCTACGAGTTGTGCGGTGGTACTCACCTCGAACGCACCTCCGATGTGGGCGCATTCATCATCGTCAGCGAAAGCTCGGCGGCGGCGGGTGTGCGCCGTATCGAAGCCGTCACCGGACGCGGCGCGTATGATCTGATTCAGAAGCGCTTCAAGACTCTCAAGCAAACCGCAGGCTCGCTCAAGACCTCTGTGGATGAAGTCCCTGCCAGAGTGGACGCCTTGCAAGATGAAGTTTCTGAACTTAAGAAAGAACTCGCCAACCTTCGCGCTCAGTCTGCGCTCTCTACGTTCAACTCGTTGCTTGCCAACGTTCAGATAGTGAAAGAAGTCAACGTTCTCGGCGCGGAAATCTCCAATGCCGACGTGGATACGCTCCGCTCGCTGGCGGATAAGTTCCGCGAGAAGTACCCCAAGAATGGCGCGGCGCTCTTCGTCTCGGGTAACACCGTCATCGCCACCGTGACCGAAGACGTGGTCAAACGCGGAGTCAAGGCTGGGGATTTGATCACAGGCATCGGCGGTAAGGGAGGCGGTCGCCCCAATCTCGCGCAGGGCAGCCTCAGTGGAGACGTCAACGAAGCGTTGACGAAACTTCCGAAAGTCGTCGAAGAAAAAGTGAAATAACAAAAAGGGGCGGGCATTTCGCCCGCCCCTTTTTGTTATCTTTTATTGAATATGAAAATTCAACCTGTGTTCTCAGAAAAAGAAAGACGGAACTGGATCATTATCCTTGTAACATTCCCCATCGGCGGGATCCTTTCTCTGTTTAATGCTGCCAGTGTATTTGGCAGGGGGGAAACGGCTGCTGGTTGGGTTTCTGTGTTCTTTGGTGTTGTGATCTTGCTTTTGTTCGGCATTGCGGCGTTTAATAAATATGCTTTGCATCAGGTTCAATTGGCGTTTTTTAGTTTACTGGCTTTTTATTTATTTCTGATGACCATCAATACAGTTAATGAATTTTCACTTCGTGGAAATTCAGGGGATACAGTTTTTCGTTCAGAATTCAACGGCATTTCATTGTGGATAAGCATTCTGTTCATATCTGCGTATTTAAGCGTTTCCAATAAACAGGCAAATGCCTTTGTTTTTTTCTCCCTTGGCGGTTTTTTGACCGCTTTTCTTTATCATCTTATTTTCAAAGACGGTTTGAATTCTTTCGTAGTGCTCATGTGGCTGCGAAATTTCTTCCCCGTTTTTGTGCTGGCGCTATTGATCACACAAACGGGGCGTTTACACCATGAACACGCCACCAGAGACGATCTCACAGAAGCGCTGAACCGCCGCGAAACATATCAGGTGTTGAACCGTGAATTGTTGCAGGCTGCCAGGTATCAGAAAACATTTTCGATCATTTTGTTTGACGTGGATCATTTTAAAAACATCAATGATACCTATGGTCATTTAATGGGCGATAACGTATTGAAAGGCGTTTCCAAGGTTGTTCGACAGACCATCCGCAAAACAGATGAACTGGGGCGTTGGGGAGGTGAGGAATTTCTGGTGATTTTGCCCAATTCAGACCTTATCGACGCGAAAAGACTTGCCGAAAGACTGCGCGAAGCGATCTTTCAACATCCGTTTGGAACGCGCAACCATGTCACCGCCAGTTTTGGGGTGGTGGTGTATCAACAAGGGCAGGATCTTGAGAACTTACTTCATGCCGCCGATCAGGCAATGTATAAGGCGAAAGAATCCGGACGGAATAGGGTTATCCCCTATATTTATGATGATTCGATCTCGTGAGAAGAAATGTACGATCCAGTCGTTTTTTTATCCAAGACATCAGGAGCAAGGGCATGAAGGAAAAAATCTATTTTTTCACTCTTGCGATACTGCTGGTAGACAATTCCAGAAACTGAAGAGCCGGATTTATTTATGAATGATTTTCCTTTGCTGCAAAACGCCTGGTACGTTGCCTGCCGATCTTCACAGCTTAAGCGCAAACCCCTTACCCGTACCATTTTGAACACGCCTTTTGTTCTGTTCCGCAATGCGAATGGACGCGCCGCTGTCTTGATCGACCGCTGTTCACATCGCAATGCCGCCTTGTCTGATGGCTGGGTAAGGGATGGGTGTGTAGTCTGTCCATATCACGGCTGGCAGTTTGACGAAGATGGGATTTGCCAGCATGTCCCCGGCTTGATGGATGAACGCGTTCAAAAAGCGAAAAATATTTCTGCCTACCCCGTCATTGAACAGGATGGCATGGTGTGGGTTTACCCGTCACATGAAAAAACAACATCCCAGCCGCCACGTTTTGAGTTTCTGAACGAACCTGGCTACACCCACTTTATCGCCGAACAATCCATGCCCTTTGCCCTACCCGATGTGCTTGAAAACTTTTTAGATGCCACGCACACTCACTTCGTCCACTCTGGTTTGATCCGCAGCGAAGGCAAACGTAAAACAGTCAACATTACCATCCGCCGCGAAGCAGACCGCGTCCACGCCGAATATCGAGATGAAGGTACGCAGTCTGGTTTGATCTCGCGTCTTTTCGGCGGCGGCGTAGATAAAAGCATCGGGCGTTATGTCTTCCCGTCCACTGCACAGTTGGAATACGGCGCAGGCTCGCAAACCAAAATGCTTATCACCCTGTGCTTCACTCCAGAAACAGAAATATCCCAACGTTTGTACGCCGTTGTGGTCGGGCGCGGACCGGCAATCTTCAAACCCATTATTCAACTTTTATTTTTACGGGCATACCAACAAGATAGACACATCCTGGAACTGCAAAAAAAGAATCTGCAAAAATTTGAAAAGGCGCAGTATGTCTACACCGAAGCAGATGTTCTCCTCCCGCACATTCTCCACCTCCTCAAACATGGACCTTCTCCCACTGCGCCCGCTTCATCCCGAACCGTGAAACTGCTCCTCTAACCCAGGCAGATGACTCCACTCGTGCCTTCGCGCCCCAATCCATTTATCTATGCTCGCATCTTTTCAGTTCCCATACTATGGGTTTTCGCATGGATGAACTGGCAGCCCGCCCTCGGAATTGGCGTCTGCCTCTCTGCCTTGACCGATGTGCTGGATGGCAGGCTGGCAGCCAAAGACCCGGCTTACTCGAACCCCAAACTTGACTCCTTTGCCGATAAATTATTGACCATCTCTGTTCTACTATGGTTGATCCTGCTCAAGCCGTTTTTATTTACCGATCACATTACTTTGATTGCAATCGCCGGGTTGACTTTTATAACCTCCATCATGGTCAGCGTTCTCAAATTTGGAAAACCCACCACATTGCATCTTTACTCTGGGAAATACGGCGGCTTATTACAGGCTCTCTTCGTTGTTCATACGTTCATTACAGCTGGATACAGCCTGCCTTTGTTTTACATTGCAATTGGTTCATTCATTATTGCAGGGGTGGAAGAAATTCTTGTCTTGTTGAAAGAGTCCGAAATAGATGAAGACAAGTTGAAATCAATCCTGCCTTTTTTGAATCGATGATGACCACAAAAGAGCGTTTTGATTCGCTTCTCGTCTCCCCGCATCTACCCTTCATCCTTGCCTTGCTGGCTTTCATTCTAACCCTGCCATCACTTTGGGTTGGGTTTCAATTCGACGATTACCTGCTGGAGCAAACTGTTCTCGAATCATCCGATGCCGTGACCGCCATCCATGACATGTTCATTTTCATGGACGGTGATGCCCTGCAGGCAAAAAAATACATGGAAGTGGGAACCTACCCGTGGTTCACCCTGCCCGAAGGTAAGAACGCCTTCTGGCGTCCGCTCAGCGCCCTCACACACTGGCTGGACTTTACCTTTCTCCCAAACCAACCGGCAATCATGCACGCAGAAAATACCCTTTGGTTTGCGTTGAGCGTTTTGATCGTCTCTCTTTTTTACCGCGAAATTCTTCCCGCGCCTGTGGCGGGGTTAGCCGCCTTGCTCTTCACCGTGGACGATGCTCATGGATACGCAGTCGGGTGGATATCGAACCGCAATGGGTTGATGTCTTTTGCGTTTGGGGCATTGTCCCTGCTGTTCTATCACCGATACATGCTTCATCGAAAAATGACCCTGCTCATCGGAAGCGCGGCGTGTTTTGCCCTATCCATCTTTTCCGCTGAGGCGGGTCTTGCCGTTGCTGGGTATCTTGTCGCCTATATTTTGGTCTTTTATAAATTTTCAAAAAAACACTGGCTAACCTTGTTCCCGCATCTGCTCGTTTTCGGCATCTGGTCATATTTCTACCGCCTCGGCGACTTTGGCGGATGGGGTACTTCGTACATTGACCCCGTTCATGAACCCATTTCTTTTCTGTGGGCAGCCATTGAGCGTATTTCCATCCAGTCGCTTGCTTTGTTCTTCCACCCGCCCGCCGAGTTTTATCCCTTTGTAACAGATGCATGGTTGAAAACCCTTTGGATGGGCATGGGGATCGGCTTGCTTATTTTTCTTGGGCTTAATGTTTATCCACTCATCAGGCACGATAAAAACTTGCAATTTTTATCCGCAGGAGCAGGGCTTTCTCTTTTGCTCAACAGTTCCTCTTTGCCCGCAAATCGTCTGCTTTTCTTTGCCGGGGTTGGCGGCTTTGCCATTCTCTCCAGCTTCCTGTGGAATGAAAAACCTGGTTGGTTAAAAAGACCTTTATGGGTTGTTCATCTTTTTATGGCTGCGTTGCTTTTGCCTGTTACATCCCTTAGCCCTAGGTTGTTTGGAAACATCGAAAATGCTGTCTTGAACGCGTCGATAAAACCGACCGTGATCCTCGTCTCTGCACCGAGCGCCTTTCATGCAGACTTTTTCAGCCTGCTCCGCGTTCGCAATGGGGCAGACGCACCAGAACGGGTTTGGTACCTGGGCGCGGGGTTATCTCCCATGAAAGTTGAGCGGATAGGCGACAACATTCTCGTGATCCACGCTCTTGATGGATACATCTCCGGTTTTGATGCGGTCTTTCGCGGAGCGCATCATCCCATGCAGATTGGAGAAGTTGTCAATTTCAGCGGATTAAAAATCACGGTTCAAGAACTGACCCGTGACGGACGTCCTCGAACTGTGAGTTTTGATTTCGCCGAATCCTTGTCGTCCAAAAATTACCAGTGGCTGATCTGGCGGGATGCCCAGTTTATCGAATGGCAAGTCCCTGCCGTGGGTGAAACGATTGAGATTAAATAAAAAGCAGCCACCTTTTGAGTGACTGCTTTTTATTGTTGAGTGATCAAACAGGATGAACCGTTCCTCCAACAGCTATCGTTTCTACTTCGTGGTCGCTGGGCACAAGCCGATGATCAACCACATGCAGGTATTTCACACCGATGGAGAACGCCAGCAGCCCGAAGGCGATAATGCCTAAACCTGCTGTCCATTCGACCAGAGACGGGGTGTATGAAGTGTATTGAACGATGGCTTCACCTGGAAGATACGGAACTACAGCAAGGAAGCCGACGATATTCGTATCAAATCGGAAGGCAACGACGCCGCCCACGATCATGGCGAGGGCAAGCATCCGCCACAGCGGCGCCTCACGTGCGGGTTTGTAGAGCAGGATAAACGTTGGAATGAGCGCGCCAAAGAGTAATTCGCCGATCCAGAAGTTGAAGGAGAGCGGTCCTTCTGTTAGCAAATGGAATCCTTCCGTGCGTCCTGGTTCATAGGTATAGGTTTGAGCGAGCCAATCCCAGAAGCGCCAATACAGGTAGGCAATCATCAAATAACCGAGCACTCGTGCTGCACGTTCGATGAGCATATCGCTGACGCGGGCTTTGTCGGTGAGACGAGCTGCCACCATGGATGCTAGTAGTGTGAGTGAAACACCAGCAAGAATGGCTGTAAACATGAACATGACCGACATTTCAGGGCGGTACCAAACCGGGCGGGCTTTGATCACACCATATACCGCGCCAAGTGAGCTTTGATGCAGGCTGGAGAGCATAAGACCAAGAACTGCCAACACAGGCGCAAAGTGATGTGCGCTTTCCATTTTTGCTGCAAGGCGCGGATATTTTTTGCGAAGCCATTCAAAGGATGCAACGATGGGCATAACCTCGAATACCAATACTGTGAAGTACAAACCCACACACATCGTTACTTCCCACAACAGCGAATGAGTGTTCCAGTACACAAAAGACTTCCAGAAGCGGTCGGGGCGACCAATATCTAACAAAAGGGCGAGCATTGCCATGCTATAACCAGTAAAGCCTATGAATGTGGCAGTGCGGGCAATGGGTTCATATCGTTTGAACCCAAAGAGGTAGACAATGGCACAAAGGCTGAATGCGCCTGCTGCCACGGCGATGGATGAAAGATCAATGGTGATCCACAAACCCCAGGGGACGAGGTCGGTCAGGTTGGTGATGACCAATCCTTTCCAGAAGACGGTGATTCCAGCGGCAAGTGCTGCCAGCAGGAAAAAACTTAGAAAACCCAGCCACAGCCCCCAAGGGGTGAAGATATTTTCACGAATGGTTTTTAGGATTGTTTTCATTTCAGCCCTCCACCGATACGGTTCCATTTACAGGGATGTAATACACGCGTGGGTTTGTTCCCAGATTTTCGCGCAGACGATAGGATGGGTTCTCGCGCAATGCCTGACTGACCTGCGAATTCGGGTCGTTCAGATCGCCAAAGATACGTGCGTGGGTCGGGCAGACGAGTACGCAAGCAGGTGTGGCGGCGGGGTCTTCGCCGGGGGTAAGTCCCAGTGACAGCCCACGGTCAATGCGTTGATAACAGAAGGAACATTTTTCCGGCACACCACGTGGACGGCGTTCCACTTCTGGTTCACCATATTGCGGCACATAGGGATTCTCACCTTCAAACTGTTCCCAATTGAAAACGCGCGCATCGTACGGGCAGGCTACCTGGCAATACCGGCAGCCAATGCACTTTTCGTAGTCCATCATCACAATGCCGTCATCGCGGTAATAACTTGCTCCCACTGGGCAAACTTCAACACAAGGCGCATGTTCACAGTGCATACACGGGCGCGGCAGGTACACTGTTTCGCCGTTCACTTCTCCCGCTTCGAGCACCTTGGTCCAGTTCATTTCGGGATTGATGTCGTTGTTGGCATTACATGCCATTTGGCATTGATTACAGCCCGTGCATTTGGACTGGAAGATCACCATTGCCCATTGATGTTCACCCTTCGGACCTTCAGAAGCTTCTGCTTTTTGAAGGAGTTGGGTTCCTGCTGCCGCAGCGGCAACGCCAACGGCAGATATTTTTATAAAATCACGTCGGGTCAGGTTATTTTTCATGGCGCACCTCATTTGATTTCTTCAACACGATGCGATAACCGCGTTCAAGCCAGGGAGCAAGCAGCATTCCAGCCGCAATACCGATCAAAGCCGTGATCCCTGCGTAGCCAAGCGGTGAAACGGGCGAGGGAGAATCGGTAGGGGTGGGAGAATTTCCGCTTCCACTATTTGCTGCAGCTACGGGATCGGGAGTAGATGTAGGGTCAGCGGCTGCCGTGGTTGCAGTCGGTTGCGCAGGTTCTCCAGCCGTGTGCATTTGCTCGGCATGGCATTCAGAGCAGTTGTCAATGGTCGCTTTAAAGGAGTGATCAGCGACCTGATGGATCTCGGTTTCTACATTGCTCACATGGCAATCCACACAGGTTACACCTTCTGTGTTGTGAGCTGAATGTGAGAAATTACTGTTTAGATCTTTATGGCAGGTTATGCACAACTGCGATTCATCCTGCATGGCAGATGGGTCGGTGAGATTCTTTGTGATCTTCACGGTGGCAGTATGAGGGTCGTGGCAGTTGGTGCAATCCATCCCAGAAGCAAAGTGGGCACTCTCTGCCCATTCGGCTGTGCCAAAGCGGGTATCAGTGTGGCAGTTGCCGCAGGTTTCCCCATTCACATCCATACTCATGGTTGTCTTGGGGTGATCCCCACCTTCATCCACATGGCAGGCAAGGCAAGAAACGCCTTCTTCAACCCAGTTGCCGGTTGTATTATCGTAGCCGGTCACATGACAGGTGAGGCAGGCAGTGGGGTTGCCTTGTTCTGCCCAAGCATTGCTAAAAACAGGATCGGCTGTTGCCATGCCATGCGCCCCGGTCAGCCAACCATCGTGAAATTCCTCATGGCAATCTGCACAGGTTTTTTCTTCGTCAGCGGGCGGGGTGACTTCCTGGGCGGAAGCTGCAAGAATGGATACCCCTGCGATTAACAGGGCAACCATGAGGGCAAAAGTGATCTTTTCAAATCTGGAAAACATGGTGCATCTCCTTATTAAAACTGTAGTACGGCTCTATGCGTGAGCCTTTGCTTTTTCTAATATCGGGGCGGGAGCGTTGATAAAGACCTCACAATCGAGGCACGCCTCACGCAGGTAACCATTGGGCAGGCGGTATATCTGCCAGCAGGGCTTATCAGATTCAGAAGCATGGGTTTTAAACTCCTCTTGTGAAAGACCGCGATCCTTCCAACAAAATACTCCATCTTTCATACTCAAGAGGGTATGTTCAACTTCTGCTTCTTTTTGCCAGCGCGTATCCAATTTTTGCAGCCCATATATGAGGAGCAGGGTTGCAAGTAAAGGAACACCCAATCGCACAGCAAAACCAAGCATTAATATAAGGATTTCATTTGTATTCATATCTGCCTCACTTCAACCAATAGTTGGCATCGCGACGACGGATGATCTCACCGATCAACATTAAAACTCCAAATGGAACCAGGATGCGGATTGCAAAAAACAGGATGAAGAATTCAGAACCGTTCATGTCATTCTCCTTTCTTTCTGACCCTAGAATACGCCTTGACGAAAGGGAAGTAAATTCGTAAACCGCCCCATTTCATCCCCATATCCCCCGCATCTTCCCTTGCTTTGAGCCTGTGTGGAACACCCCACAGCTTTTCTTACTCTGTGGGGTGTTTGCCCCATAAAAAAACACCACGTATTAAGGAATACGTGGTGTTTGATGGAAAAAATTATTGCCTACGCTTTAATAATTCCCTTGCGGATGGCATACCGTACCAACTCTGAACGGGAATGCAGGTTCAACTTTCGCATAATATTCTCGCGATGCCGCTCCACCGTTTTAGGGCTGATGACCAACGCCTCGGCGATCTCCTGGTTACTTGCTCCTTCTGCCAGCATGGCAAAAACCTCACTCTCACGGTCGGTTAAACCACCAGGGTTTTTAGGCTCTTCAATACGGTCTATGTTCAAAAAGCCCCGCACAAGCAGTTTTGCCAATGAAGGGTAGAGATACACCTCTCCACTTGCCGCCGCCCGAATAGCGGTGATTAGTTCCTCTGGCGCGGCGCGTTTGGGTACATAGCCAGAAGCTCCCGCATTCAGCATCTGAAAAAAATATTCCTCATCCTCGTGGATGGTGAGCGCCACAATATTCACGTCCTGAAAACGGGCTTTGATCTCCCGTGTCGCTTCAATGCCGGTTTTATCCGGTAACCCAATATCCATCAAAATAACATTTGGTTTTACCCGTTCGGTTTCAGTTAATGCCTCACCCGCCGAACCAGCTTCACCGACGATCTCTACATCCTCCTGCCCGCTCAACAGCATTCGCAGACCTGTACGGACCACGGCGTGGTCGTCCACTAGTAATAAACGAATTTTCATACATCCTCCTCTTTGGCAAGTATGCATGGAATTACGGCTTCAACTTCGGTGCCGTACCCAGGGCGTGAAGAAATGGTCACCCCGCCGCCAAGCAGTGCGGCTCGTTCTTCCATGCCTGCCAAACCCAGCGAAATGCGCCCAATGCGCCCTTCCACTTCCTTGATGTTAAACCCCATTCCATTGTCATAAACATGAATGCGGGTTTTGTCTTTCTGATAGTGAACCTTCACATTTGCAATAGTAGCCTGCGAATGTTTGACGACATTGTTGAGCGCCTCTTGTATGATGCGAAAAATGGTGATCTTGACTGCGTCATCGAGGGCAGGCTCGTCCCCGTCAATATCAACACGGATGCCGATGCCGGTTAACTCATGCGTGCGCGAAGCGTACCATCTCAACGTGGCAGAAAGCCCCAGGTCGTCCAGATGTGCAGGTCTGAGGTCCGCAATGATGCGCTGCAATTCCTGAATTGAATCAGAGGTGATGGCTTGCATCTGCTTGAGGACTGCCGTTCGGTTATTTGCCCCGGCTGCATTTTCCAACCCGCGCAACCCCATGCCGATGGCGGTGAGCGATTGCCCCGTCTCATCATGCAGGTCTCGTGCAATGCGCTGGCGTTCTGCCTCCTGTGCTCCAACAATGCGGCGGAAGAGCTGCGCCCGAAGGTTTTCACGTTGCTGCGATTCATGGAGTTGAGCTGCTTGAAGTTCAGCGATCTTTGCGTCGCTTTCTACCTGAAACGCCCTCAAAAAGCGGATGACGAATAAGGATGCGAACATCGCCGTAATTGCCCGCAGCAATTGGATGGGGAAACCAAAAAAATCAAAAAACAGATCAGCATTTAAGATATTGGAAGGCGGCAAAGAACTGGGGGTTGTGAACAATTGCCCCACAATTCCGTACCAAACAAATGCCACCGATGCCCACAGACTATCGCGGCCAAAACGGACAAGACCCGAATGCCGAAATGCGCGTTGTTGAACGACCAACCCCGCTGCAGCGAGTAAGCTGGCGGGTATGGCAATGGAATAACGCGTCCACACATCGGCAATGATGTGCATATCTTCAATAGAGTATCTGCTTCTGAAGATGAATAACCCATATACCCAGATCGCTTCTAAACCAAGTGGAATGATCAGGCTGACCCGCCAGGTAGATTCGCTGCCCAAGACGAGATAGGAGCCAAACGCCGCAAGAGATAAAAATGAAAAAGCAAGGATGATGAGGGCAAAGAATGGGTAGATCGCATTCATCGCTTCTGTGAAATGCCCCATGACTTTGAACATTTCAAGCCATTCATGAATGGAGTGGGTAAGCCCAAACCCTGCCAATGGACGCAATGCCATGCGCAGACGCAGATCAGTAGAGCGACCTCCTTCCATGGCGACCAGTAGTCCCATGCTGAAGAATGCCAACCCATAAAAAAAGTAGATGCCAATCAGGGGGGTATCCATGCCTAAAAATAAGACCCCAAAGGTTTGTTAAACCTCCAGGGTCTCTCATCCTCCTAGTCTTCTTCGTGTCTTAACCTCGAACCACATGTGCGGCAGAACCGATCGCTGCCTTTGGCTCTTGCGCCGCATTGCGGGCAATACACGCCTTCGGCGCTGCCTTCTGTATTGGCGTGCGTGCGTTTGCGGTGTTTGCCGCTGCCCGCCGAGCGCCGACCCCATTGAAAATAGTACGCCAGCCCGCCGAGGATCATAATGACACCCAACCCGCCAATAATATAAGGCAGGCTGTTCGCCAACGAAACGCGCCCGGGAGTATCTTCATTGACCGGTTCTGCGATCTGCACTGTTTGAGCCTGTGAAACCAACGTGCCGGTTGTTTTGGTGTAATTTAAAGTCAGGGCATATTGCTCGCCTGCTGCAAGTGAAACAGGCGCTCCATCGTAATACGTTAACCCATTGGAGACCTGTTGCGAAGCAAAAGTGGGGTTGAGTGATAAGTCAATTACATCCAGCGGCTCAAGGAATAGATACTGAAAATTCTCCACCGCGTAATTGTTATCCCACAAATAAGAGAAAATCCTTTTTTCGCCGTCAAACGAAATGGGCTGATAATACTCAAAGCGATGCGGTGTTACGGCTGAAACCGTCATACTAAAAATTTTATACTCACCATTTACGGTAGGTTGATCGTATGGAACATTCATAAATTGCCCGTTGCCCGCATCCGATGCCACAGCGATCAGGTCTGCATCAGCAGGGAGTTGAAAAGTCAAAGTAGAAGGAATCGGCGTTCCCTCTGCGACCGTAAAATCTACGATCACCAACATGCTGGGGTCGTCATATTCGGGCCACAATTGAACGGTCACATTTGAAAGCGTCACACTTTCTTGGGCAGATGCCGAGAATGGAAATACTAATAAGATTCCCAATATAAAGAACAAAACAGATTTGCGCATAAGCGCCTCCGAACGATAAGGTTTTCTTTTATATTACCATGCGCTATTTTCTGGGGACAGACACGAAATCACACGTCAACGCGGATGAATGTCACCCCTTTTTTTTGTTGCCAGAAATCACATAGACCTGACCCACTGCCAGCACGAACGATTGTATGGCGTTTGAATACCACGCTTCTCGCCGCGCCGCGTCACAGCGCCGTTGATGGCGTCCACCTCGGTGGGGGCGCCGCGCCGCACATCTTGAAACATCGAAGAAATATTATTAGCTGTCTTGTACGCCACGTCTTCCACCGCCTCAATCGGGTTGTCAAATGGCAACCCCACATTCTCCGCCGCTGCCACATCTGCCGCCTCTAGCGCCAGCGCCCTCATTGCCTTACGCGCCCACGGGTGAGATAGTAACTCGCCGTTCGGTACGCGCAATATTGCCGTCAGCGGGTTGATGGCGGCATTGATGACGAGTTTGCCCCAAATGAGGGAACGCGCATCTGGCACGACTTGCAAATTGAAATTGGATGAACGCAGAGCCGCCTCAAGCGGACCGAGTGCCTGATTCTGTTCCAGTGAAATGGTGCCTTCGCCGCCAACTTTTACAAGACCAGGTCCAAGCAGAGTGGCTCCAGTGGTGGTAATGCCGAGGGCGACGCGCCCAGCCCCGAGGTCCCGTGCGAGCGTTTCTCGGTTACCAAGCCCATTTTGCAGGGTAAGCACAATGCCATCTGGCGCGAGTATCCGTTTGAGTTTTTCTGCTACTCGTTTTGTCTGCCACGATTTGACCAACACAATGGCGTGTCTGATCTCTGAAAGGTCGGCGGGGTTATCTGTGGCGTGAACTTGAAACGAGCGTTCATGTCCATTGGGGTCTGAAACACGAGCGCCAAATTGATTTAGGGATTGCAGACCATCTTTCCATGTGCCAAGCATGGAAACCTGATGTCCAGCTTCACTTAGCCGCGCCGCAAATAAAGTGGAGAGTGCGCCTGTGCCAACCAATAAAATATTTTCTTTCATTTCACTTCCTTTTGAAAGGCTTCCCATTCTTCTTCGCTCATTTCGATAGTGTGCTCCACGGCAGGGAAGTGCTTTGCCCCAACTTCGTTGATGTACTCCGTGAAAGCGTGATTCATTGTCTCGTGCAGGTTTGCATATTTGCGCACAAACTTCGGCGTGAATCGGTCAAATAAACCCAGTAAATCGTGTGTGACGAGAACTTGTCCGTCGCAGCCTGTGCCTGCACCAATGCCAATGGTTGGAATGGAAATGTGTTTGGAAATGTATTCAGCGAGTTTGGCAGGCACTGCTTCTAACACAAGGCTGAATGCCCCCGCCTCCTCAAGAATTTGTGCATCCTCCAGTAAGCGCTTTGCCGCCGAGGCGGTTTTGCCCTGTGCCCGAAAGCCGCCCAGTTGATGTACCGATTGCGGCGTAAGCCCAAGGTGACCCATCACTGGAATGCCTGCATTGGCAATGGCTCGTACGGCATCTGCCCGTTCGCGTCCGCCCTCGAGTTTGATCGCATCCATGCCGCCCTGTTGCAGGAAACGTCCGGCATTGCGGAGCGCTTCTTCCACTGAAACTTGATACGACATAAATGGCATATCGCCAACCAGCAGCGCAGATTTTGCTCCGCGTGCCACGGCGCGGGCATGGTGCAGCATTTCTTCCATGGTGACGGGCAGGGTGTTTTCGTATCCCAAGACCACCATTGCAAGTGAATCACCGACAAGAATGGAGTCGATGCCTGCATTATCCATTGCCATGGCGGTGGGGTAATCGTAGGCGGTGAGCATGGTGATCGGCTCGCCGCGTTCCTTCTTTTGGCGGAATGTGAGAGTGGTCACTTTTTTGCGAGAATCGCGTTGTGACGTGTTGGTAGAGATCGTGGTTGTTGACAAGGTACCCTCCGGTAAAGGTAGAGTCCGATTTTCGCCTCATTCAGTTGTGAACAAGGGCATACTGCTCCCCTGATTGTGTATGCTTTCGGTCGGGCGGTTAAGATTGTGCCGTCGCGTTCACGAGGATACGCGCGGTTTAAGATATTATGACACGCTTTATGTAATTGGTTTATAAGAATTGATATCAAAAACTATCAGAAATTATTAACCCCGCAGGTGTTTATCCAGTTTCGAAAAATCCACTCGGGCGGTCATATCCAGGTTGATCGGGGTGACGGCAACCATCTTTTTTGAGCGCATTATGAAGGCATCTGTATCATCTTGTTCGTTTGGTAGGTTATCTGCTCGGGCGTATCCCATTGGACCATGATCGTCCCATGAGTTACGTTTGGCGGGAATGGGGTCGTAATACCGTTGGCGTGAAAGTCTTGCGATCTGCCACTCTGTTTGTTGTGTGGCATGGTTTGGCACTTCCACCTTTAAAAGGTCAACGCCTTCAAATTCTTTTTTCTCAAGCACCAGCTTGGCAAAATAACCGGTGAAATATCCTGCTATTGAAAAATCGACTTCTTCAGAGTGACTTAAATGATGGTGAGGCTCCGTTTCCAATGAAACAGCTAAGGCAGGAAAGCCAAGGTTGGCGGCTTCCATGGCTGCTCCAACTGTGCCAGAAATGGTGATGCCCAGACCAACATTTTCTCCATAGTTAATGCCAGATACAACCAGGTCGGGTTTGTGGGGGACGATCTCAAGAATGCCGTGAAGAACTGCCTGTGCGGGTGATCCGCCCACGGCATACACATCCCATTCCTGACCATTGACCTGCACCTTTTCTTTTTTGATAATCCCATCTGAGGTGGAAGGTAGGCTGCGCCCCATACCTGTAGATTGATGGCGTGGCGCGGCGACTGTCACATAACCGATCTTTGCGAGTTCACTGGCGGCTGCCCATAGACCAGGCGAGCGGATGCCGTCATCATTGGTGAGGAGAATGTGCGGTTTTTTCTTTGTCATGGTGATGGATTATACCCAGCGCGGTCACAAATTGCGCTTTTTTGAGAAAGGGGGGGACCGCGCAATTTGTGCCCATGGGCATTATATAAACAATAAAGCGTCCCCTCGAAGAAATGCAAATTTTTTATCAGCAAGACTCGGATAATCCCTCGATGGGGCGTGCGACCTACCCAAAATAAAAGACCACCTTATTCAGATGGTCTTTGTGCTCCCGGCAGGACTCGGATTATCCCTCGATGGGGCGTGCGACCTACTCAAAATAAAAGACCACCTTATTCAGATGGTCTTTGTGCTCCCGGCAGGACTCGGATCATCCCTCGATGGGGCGTGCGACCTACCCAAAATAAAAGACCACCTTATTCAGATGGTCTTTGTGCTCCCGGCAGGACTCGAACCTGCGACCTATTGCTCCGCAAGCAAGCGCTCTAATCCACTGAGCTACGGAAGCGTTGTTTAAGCGAGCGGTATTTTACTGCATAGTATCTAACCGGTCAAGTGCTTGACGGCATCTCATCCTGCAAGTAAAATACGCATCGCTTTGCGGGAGTCGCCAAGTGGTAAGGCATCAGCCTTCCAAGCTGACATTTCGTGGGTTCGAATCCCATCTCCCGCTCAACGGTTCGGTGTCAAGTGCCAGGTCTCAAGTGTCACATGACACTCTCGCGCTTGACACCGGACACTTTAATCACGGGCTCGTGGCGCAGCGGTTAGCGCAGGCGACTCATAATCGCTTGGTCGCAAGTTCGAATCTTGCCGGGCCCACCAAAAAATAAAAAAAGACCTCATGATAGGCCTAGGCTTATCATGAGGTCTTTTTAGAAAAAAACTATGGCGCCGACTGTGCGCACCGAAATCCACGGCTTGCCCCGGCAGATTGCGGCTCGTGTTTATAACGCTGAACGGTGTAAATCTCATTTGCATCCGCATCGTACGCACCGCTGCGCATGGATCGTTCAATGCCAGCCTCAGGTCCGGTGGGGTTATCGTACACCTTCTCAAGGTAATACTCTGTGCTAAACCAGTCTGCCACCCATTCACGGACATTGCCAGCCATATTCAATGCTCCGTATGGGCTTGCGCCTGCTGGATAGCGATACACCGAAACAGGCTCCCCGATCAATGAGCCAACATAATTTGCCAAACGAGGCGTGGGTGGTTCATCGCCCCAAGGGTAGGTGAGATCATCTGTTCCCTTTGCGGCTTTTTCCCATTCAGCTTCAGTAGGGAGGCGCCGCCCCGCCCAAGCACAATACTCTACCGCCTGAAACCAATTTACATACACCACTGGCAGGTTTCGATACGCCCATTGCCCATAATAGATATTCTCGCTCAAGACCGGCTCTGTGCATCCACCTGCCTGTACACAAGTTTGATACATGCCATTCGATACTTCAACTTGGTCTATCCAAAACGCACTTAAATAAACGGGATGATCCGGCGAATTGAAATCCGGCTTGCCGGGCTTGCCCATTTGAAATTCGCCTTCAGGGACATACACCAGTACCATGCCATCCGCAGGAGAGGTCTTTTTATCAATGGGCTTGATCCGTTCCCAGACATTCAGGTTGTAAGCGGCGATCTCGAATCGAATTTTCAACTCGGTTAAAGTGCCTGCATCATACGACTTCTTTAATCGCAGGAGCACATCTGCATTCAGTATCAAAGCCGCAGAGCCTATGGCAACGATCAATATCAAGAAAAATAAAAACAAACGTTTTGTAAGTTTAGACATCCAAAATATACAGCCTATCCAAGCATATCCAACACCCGATACCAGAGTTTACCCACATTTACAAACCAGGCATTTTCACGGTATGGGGGAATGAATGGAATGTTCAAATTTGCAAAAGGATTGTTACTTGATAACCCCAACACTTCATTTGCCATTTGCTGTCCAAGATAAGTTGCCAGCGTAACCCCGTGCCCTACATACGCCATCGAATACCAAATACCGTCCGATGTCTGCCCGGCGTGTGCGGTTTCATCGAGAGTCAGCGCCAGCGTACCGTTCCAGAAATAATCCAGTTTGGTATTCACCAATTCGGGAAAAATTTTAACCATGCCTTTTTGCAGCGCATTGATATTTCTTTGCGGACTAACCCCACGCAGTGTTAACTCGCCGCCCCACGTCATGCGCTTCTCTGGCGAGAGACGGTAGTACGCCAAAATATGGCGGGTATCGTACGCCACACGATTGTGAGGGATTAACGTCTGTGCGAGTTCATCATTCAACGGTTCAGTGGCGATCACATAGCTTTCGCCCGGAAAGACTTTCAAGCGGAATTGCGGGATGAGTTTCCCCACCCAGGCGTTTGCGGCAACGATCACATCCTTCGCCTCGATCACTCCCGCCTCTGTATGGACTTTGAATTTGATTCCGTCCATTGAGCCTTGTACCCGCTCGATGTTTTGTACCCGCACCCCTTCGTGGATGTGTGCCCCCGCGCGGACTGCCGCCTCTGCCATGCCGCGCACAAATTTTGCCGGTTGCACCGAGCCGCCGCGTGGGTTGACCATCACACCGTGGTAGGCATCTGTGCCAAGTTCGCTGCGCTGTTCACTTTTAGGGATTATCTGCACATCGAAATTTGCCACTTCTTTCAGTAATTCCTGTTCGCGTTTGAAGCGTTCAAAGTGGGCAGGTTTTGAGGCGGCTTCCACACTTCCGCAGCGGGTGTAGTCACATTCAACGTTTTCTTCTTTGACGATCCGTTCAACAGTATTTGCGGCTTCTACTGCGGCAAGGAACATTTCTCCTGCCAGGGTTTTGCCATGTTGTTCCACGATCTCGGTCAATGTGTAATGCAGACAGGACAACGCCTGTCCGCCGTTGCGGGAGCTGGCTTCGTACCCAATGGTCTTCGCTTCGAGCAGGGTTACATTTGCGCCCTTCTTTGCCAATTGCAAAGCGGCAGATGTCCCTGTGAAACCACCGCCGACTACAACAACGTCTGTTTGGGTTGGAAGCGGGTTACCCGTGTAAGACTTGGGTTGTGGGGCGGTTTCCCACCAGAGAGGCGTGTGTTTTATCATGAGATGTGAGTAGGTGACGGTGGCGGTTTTGCCCTGGTATTGTTCTTATCCTAAGAATTGTGAGGCAAGCACAAAAACAGTGATGATCGTTAATTGAGCCAATGGGTAATAACTGGCTTTATCGAATAAGGCTGCCGCGTTACGCCCTTCATGAGATTGTGAAAGTTGATACCCGGGTTTTAGAAGGAGAAAGAAACCAGCGATGGAGCTTGCCAGAAGGTAGGGCCAACCCAAAGTCAGGGGAGAGGCGTTGGGGAGGAACATGCTGACGACGACGGTGATTCCCAATGTCGCTACAACCATCAACCCTGCTTTTTGCGTTCCAAAATGGATCGGGATGGTTTTGGCGTTGACGCGTTTGTCTTCAACTGTGTCGTTCCAATCTGCAGGGATGTTTTGCCCGCCGATCTCCCAGAAGAATACCCAGGCGAGGATGAGTAATACAAGGGCAGGCGCTGGGGCGCTGTCTACAACGAAGATGGCGGCGATGGGACCGCTGGATTTGACCAGCCCGCTGACGAGGGTTCGCAGGTAAGTGACTTTGAGCAGCAGGCAGTAGATGACTTCCAGAATGGCGGCTGCAATGAGGATGAAGACAATGGCAGGGTTGAGGTAGTAGGCGCCAACAAGTGCAACGGCAAACCATCCGGCAAACCAAAGCCAGCCGCTGCTGTAGCTCAAAATATTTTGAGCGAGTGGGTAGCGCATGTCGGAGGCTTCGACAGAGTAACCGGCATTGATGCCGCCGCTGAATTTTTCCTTATCTACGATGATGCCGACAAGGTCGTTGAGGGCGTAAATTGCAGTGTACCCGGCGAAGGCGGTAAAGATCGAAATAAGAATAATCTGCCAGCTTGGGAAGGCGCCCAGCCACAGCAAGGCAATGAAACCCGGGTTGGCAATATCCAGGATGCCGTGTGATGTTCTGGAAAGAGCGAAAAACTTTTTCATGAATTCAATCCTCCACGCGTGCTATTTGTTCTTGATGAAGTGTGCCATGTAATTTACATCTTCGGTTCCATGTGCAACTTTGAAAGTGCCGTTGAAGGGGTTGTAGATCAGGCTTGCGATCCTTGAAAATTCAAGCCCGTTGTTCTTTGACCAGTTCTTTAATTCCACAGGACGGATCAGTTTGCTGTAGGTGTGTGTGCCGCGCGGCAACAGGCGCAGGATGTATTCACCGCCAATAATGGCGAATAGAAGGGCTTTGGGGGTGCGGTTGATGGTGGAGAAGAAGACGTGTCCGCCCGGCTTTACGGCTTTTACGCAAGCGGCGATGATCTTTTCCGGTTCGGGTACATGCTCGAGCATTTCCATACAGGTGACGGCGTCGTAGGTGCCTGCTCGTTTTTCGGCGAGGTCTTCCACGCGTTCATAGAGGTACTCGATTTCAAGCCCTTCTTTTTTTGCGTGATGGTTGGCTGCCTGAAGCGAGAGTTCCGAGAGGTCTGTTCCGGTTACTGTGGCGCCTTGTCGGGCAAGGGCTTCAGAGAGAATACCGCCGCCGCAGCCAACATCCAAAATTTTGGGGTTTGGGGTGGTCAGTTTTTCCATAATGAAGTTTGTGCGCAACGGGTTGATGACGTGGAGGGTTCCCATTTCGCCTTTCAGGTCCCACCAAATTTGGGCAACCTGATCGAACTTTTCGATCTCTTTGTTATCGACGTTATTTAATGTTGTGGTCATGTTTTACTGTTATCCAATCTTCTAAATTTTTTAGTGAAAGTTCAACTTCGTCCCTGCAAATATCGTTGACGAATACACATTCGCCAAGCCCGTTTGGCAGCGGCACGCGCTGTTGCCGGTTGCGATGGTATGTGCGTTCTTCCAACGATTCCCAGAGGGTTTGCGGGTCTAATACAGAGGTGTTCAATACGATTCCCAGTGAGGCGAGTAACTGGAAAATTCTGCCGGTCTCTTCATTGGAGATCAAATTGCGGTTTTTGGCGATTAGGACGGAGAGCACGATATCCAGCAAGACGGCTTCACCGTGAAGCAGGTGGGCTTCATGATGGGTTTCCAAGCCGTAACTAAAGGTGTGTCCAAAATCCACTTTGCGTGCCAGTTCTTCTTCAAAGAGATTTGGTTCCAATTCTTCCAACATGCCTGTGATCGCGCGGTCTAGAATTGCGCCGCCGCGTTCATCTTGGAAAAAGGTGTCTACGCTGTACGCGCCGTCTGCTTCCAGCATTTGAAATAGTTGAAGATCCTTGATAATGGCTAATTTGATGATCTCGCAAACGCCGTTCAAGATGTGCCGCCTGGGAAGTGTGCCAAGCAGGGAACGATCTAAAAGCACCATTTTGGGCGGAGAGAAGGAACCGAGGCGGTTTTTGTACTCGTCAAAATTGATTCCGGTTTTAATGCCGATGGATGCATCTATGTATCCCATCAGAGTGGTGGGAATTTTGATGTGCGGTACGCCGCGCCGGTAGGTGCTGGCGACAAACCCAATGGTGTCTGTTAGCACGCCGCCTCCGATGGCGAGGATGGGTTCATCCCTGCGGTGGATCGGGAAGGCATCCAATTCTCTTACAATGGATAGATAACTTTCGACCGTTTTGTTGTCTTCGCCGCCGCGAAAGGGGATGATCTTCGCTTCGACTTCATTGAAATGAAAATATTCCCGTATTTTTTCGGAATATTTCTCGTAGACATAATGATCTACAACTACGAACCTGCGAGCCCCATTTCCTTTTCCAGCGGATAATAATGATGGGTTTTGCGGGTGAAACAAGTTGTACGAATTTACAACTTCATAACTAATGATCTGTTGGTGTTTTACACGCCATTTTTCCGTTCCGTTCGTCATACCACTTGTCGCCAGTTGGATTTGGCATCCAACACCCTCCTTGCAAGCATTTGCGCAAGTTCCAGGCTGTGGTTTTTATAATTGCCGCATTGCTCAATGTTCACATACGGCACTTCGCTGGCAACCAGAACATCGTTCAGAATGTTCTCGTAGACGTTGCATATCTTTTCGGCATTTCCTTCATTGAATAAGACAAGGTAAAACCCTGTCTGGCAACCCATCAACCCAATGGAAATAAAGTTTTGAGGCATGTATTTTTGAAAACCATACAACAGAAAATGTTCATATGAATGCATTTCTGTAGAGGAGAGGAAGGTGGTATTAGGCAGGTTGATGCGCAAATCAACTGCAAACACTGCGCCGCCGGTTGGTCCTTCTGTCACTGAGCGTAATTTGACATGCGGCGCCTTTAAAATGCGGTGATCCAATTCCCCGACTGCGGCGGGGTTCCAGCCGAGTTGTTCGACGTTTACCATAATGACGTACTCCTGTGTTTTAGAAAAACTCTTTATAAAAATTTGGAAAGGTGACTGAAGCTATCGTTCAATGCCTTTTCCCATGATTGGACGTGATGATACAGCTCAACAGATGCGTAGCCTGAGAAGCCGCCGTCTTTCAAAGCGTTGAAGCTTCCCGCAAAATCCATGGTGCCTTCGCCGGGGATTTCGTGGAAGTGGACAATGCCGGTGAGGGTATTGGCGACCATTTTATCCATAAATAATTTGCCGTTTGCATCTTTTGTGCTGCGAAGGTAGATGATGATGGGACGCGCCCTTTCGAGTACATCATACGTCAGCCCGGGCACAGAGATGAGGTAGGTGAAAATTTCATCATCAAATGGGGTTGCGCCAGCAAACAAGGTTCGATAATCTACAAAAGTGAGGGCTTGTGAAATATTCACCGAACCCAAAATAGAATCGATACGTTTTGCCTGTTCCTTGCCGGGTTTTTCGCCTTCGTAAAAATACATGGGGTGATCGGCATCTACCAGTAAGTATTCTGCATTGTCGGGGAAGTAGATTAAATAATGGGCAAAACCCAGGTCTAATTTCATCTGCTCGGAATATTTCAGGATTTTCAGGTTGTACCCTTCCTGCGCATCTGAGATGTGAAGGAATTTTGCCAGGGGCGCGGCTTTCGCCAGCGTGCTGAGATAATCCTGCTCGGAGCAGAAGTTGTGGCACAGATCGAGGTGAAGTTGGAACTTCGGTGAGTTGATCTCGTGGACAAGGTCCATGCCTTCCTGTAATGTCTCTATGTGCATCCCCGGCTCCGGCTCGATCAGAAGCGTGATGTCTTCATCATCCCGAACGAAATTAAGGCATTGATGGATGCTATCCACCAGTAATTCGTGCGGGTTGACAGATGGATTACTGACATGCTCGTCACGGATAAACCCGCTTCCAAACGTGACGAGGGGAATGCCCATTTTTCGAGCAAACTCGACTCCGCGCCGGACAAGGTCAATGCGGCGTTTTCTGCCTGCATAATCGGGCGCCATCAGAGACGGTTCGTGGGGTCTTTGCGGCGTGAAAAAATGAGAGGCGGTTGCGACACACGCGGGTTTGACATTGACCGTTTCAAACCGTTTCTTAATGGCTGAAACATAATCGTCTGTGATCTCGAATGGATTGAACTGGTCTCGATGGAAGGCTAACTCAATGCCGGGGTACCCCGCCTTGTCTACTTCGGTGATCGAGTCCAGAAATGACAGGTCTGTCAGTCCAAAAGTGCTGTAGCTGAGTTTTATCATGATCTTTCCTCTGAAATTGGTTCAACTTGCCGCGCTTCACATTAATAAAGGAGATATTCACAAACTAAACGAAAATTTGAGCCCGGAGTTGAGGTTTTATGGTTTGACTATCTGACAGTTTGCGATTTTACCACGCGGCGCTTTAAAATAATTTTGTCTAAATAAGCTACTTAAAGGGGTATTTGCGCGTATAAAAAATACATCTCCGGGTTTTGTGGCGGGATGTCGGTTTGAGTAAGCAGACCGCTTTCTTTCAGAAATAACCCGCTTCTCCGAAGGGCGGAAAAAGGAGGCAATATGTCTTTCTAACGAATCATCCCCAATAAAATACGATCTGCCAAGAGAGGGAACTTTTCATATCCGCGTTTCGTCTTTTGTGCAAACCAAAATAAGGGCTAATCAACTGGACGCCGCCAGTTGAGCTTCCTTACCATCGTATCAAAAAAATAAATAGGAGAAAAGAAATGAGAACCTTACGCAAAGTTTTTGGCTTTTGTGCTGTATTTCTGCTGTTATTTTTGGCAGCTTGTGGAGCCCCGGCCGCCACTGAATCCTCTGCTGAGCCAGAGAATTATGATTATGCGCCCGCCGCTACAGAAGCAGCCATGCCGCTTATGGTGGAGGAGTCGTCTGCAAATGCTCAAGAAAGTGAGTCTTTGCCCGCTGCAAAAAACAGCGACAGCGACGAACCGTATGACATGTTCTTTGAAGATTACGGCGTTAACCCATCTATTGACGCAGAAGATGATAACCTTTCCACCTTTGCGCTGGATGTGGATACCGGCTCCTACACCGTGATGCGAAACTACCTCAATAACGGCAGCCTGCCGCCCCCCGAATCTGTGCGGGTTGAAGAATATGTCAACTACTTTGAGCAGGGATATCCCAACCCGCCCCTGCATCAGGCATTTGGCATTTATGTGGATGGTGGACCTTCACCTTTCACCCAGACAGATCGCTATGACATGATCCGCATTGGAATTCAAGGATTTGATGTCTCTGACGATGAACGCAAAGACGCCGCTCTGACCTTCGTGATCGATATCTCCGGCTCAATGGATATGGATAACCGCCTCGGCTTGGTTAAACAATCGCTTGAAATGCTGGTGGAGCAGTTGCATGATAACGACACCGTGAGCATTGTGGTGTATGGTTCTGAAGCCCGCGTGGTCTTGGAACCCACCCGTGGTTCAGACTATCGCCGAATTCTTTCTGCCATCAATAAACTGGAACCGGAAGGCGCAACCAATGCCGAAGCCGGTCTGCGGCTGGGATACCGCATGGCGATGGAAGCCTATATGCAAGATGGGATCAATCGGGTAATTCTATGCTCGGATGGTGTGGCAAACGTCGGCGAGACCGGACCCGAAGCCATCCTCGATGAGATCGATCACTATGTCGAAGAAGGCATTACATTGACGACCGTCGGTTTTGGTATGGATAATTACAACGACACCCTGATGGAACAACTTGCTGACAAAGGAGATGGTTTCTACGCGTACGTAGATGACCGTGACGAAGCCCGCAAACTGTTCATTGATGAGATCACTGGTACGCTGCAAACCATAGCCATGGACGCCAAAGTGCAGGTGGAATTCAACCCGGATGTGGTGCGAAGCTACCGCCTGGTTGGGTATGAGAATCGCGCCGTAGCAGATGACGAATTCCGCGATAACAGTGTGGATGCGGGTGAGATCGGCGCCGGGCATTCTGTAACCGCGTTGTACGAGGTCAAACTCAACCCCGAGGCGTACGGACGCATCGCCACAGTCTACATGCGCTGGCAAGACCCGGATACCAACCAGGTTGCGGAAATTTCGAAAGACTTTTTCACCGAAGAGCTTGCCCGTGACTTTGATAGAGCCGACCCGTATTTTCAACGTGCAGTGATCGTTGCCGAGTATGCAGAAATTCTGAAGGAAAGCTACTGGGCGGAAGATAGCTCGCTGGATGATGTCTACGATGAAGCCCGCCGCCTCGAAGATGACTTTCACCGAGACGGTGATATGAGTGAGTTGGTGGATTTGATGAAGATGGCAAGGCGATTTGTAGATTGAGATAATAAAAAAGCAGCCCCGAATTCGGGGCTGCTTTTTTATTGAAGATGAAGTCTCTTACTTAAGTTCATGAACAACTTTTCCGTTTACTACGGTTAGCGCAGCCCGTGCTTGTAATATGTCTTTTGGATTCAACGCAAAGAGATCGTGCGAGAAGAGAACCAGATCTGCCAGATACCCTTCCTTCACCTGCCCTTTTTCATTTTCCATAAACTCGGCATAGGCTGCATCGCGTGTGTACCCAATAAGTAATTCTTCGAGTGTCAATGTTTGGTTTGGTGCGCCTTGCATCCATAACTCGCGGTTCAACCCGCTGTTGAAATTGATCATCGGATCGTAATTTGCTACGGGCCAATCGCTGCCCAGGGCAATTGCGCCGGTGGCATTAAGAATTGTCCGCCAAGCAAATGAGAGATGCCAGCGCTGCTTACCAACACGCTCGGGCCACACATCGCCGTCATTTGTATTGAGCGGAGAATGGCTGGTCTGCATCGAAGCGAGGACGCCCAATTTTTTGAAGCGCGACAAGTCATCGGGATGGATGACCTCGATATGCTCCACACGGTGACGGCTATCCCGCTTCCCATTCGACTTTTGGACTGCCTCGTACCCATCAAGCGTTCGCCTCACTGCTCCATCTCCGCAGCAATGGACGAATATCTGCAAGCCCATTTTGTCGCACAGGGTTGCCATACGGGTGAAATGCTCCAACGAGTAAATGCCGTCAGGGTTGGCGTTGGGGTCATCGGCATACGGTTCAACCGTGAGCGCCGTATATGATTCCCATACGCCATCCATAAAGAATTTTGCCGCCCCTCCGCGCACAAATTCTCCCTGCACTTTTGCCATCTCGGCGGCTTCGTTTAGCATTTCTTCTGTCGTCTCTGGCAGGACATGGAACGGCTCATACACGCGGACAGTCATTTCGCCTGCATCTTCTACCGCGGCAAAGGTCATGAGTTCTTTCATGTCGCCATTCATGTTGTGGACGCTGGTGACACCGGTGGCGTTCATGCGCGCCATAACCATTTTGAGTAACTCACGTTTGCGGGCTTCGCCTGGCTCAGGAATCAAGTCAGAGACCAGATCCATGGCGGTTTCTCGCAGTTCGCCGGTGGCTATTCCGTTTTCATCGCGGACGATCACGCCATTGCCGTCAGCCTCTTTCCCCGGTTGGAGGATGCCCGCCATCTCCAACGCTTTGGTGTTTACCCACGAAGTATGACCATCATACGCATTGATGTAGATGGGTCTGTCCGCAATGATCTCATCCAATTGCTGGCGGGTGAAGATGATGCCGTATTTGATTCCGCGCCCGTCCACCCATTCGGCAGTTTTGTTTTCTTTGGCAAATGTTTTTAGGGCATTGGCAACATCGGCTGGCGTCTGTGCATCATATAACTGGGCACTGCCTGCCCAAACTGCTCCCCAAAGTAAGTGGAAATGAGAATCGATCAGCCCGGCGGTGAGGGTGTGTCCCTGCCCATCTATTACGCGGGTATTTTCACCTTTGAATTTTTGCACGCCGTCATTTGTCCCCACAAAAACAATGCGATTCCCTTTTACGGCTACAGCTTCTGCGCTGGGATTTTCCTTATGGCTGGTGAATATCTTTGCATTTTCTATGATGAGATCGGCTTGTTTGCTCATATTTTCTCCTTGAATAGGTAAGTGGGTTGAATATACATTATCCAAACAGGGAGGGCAAGATGAGTTTATAATCGCCGCATGGTTGAGAGAAAAAAAGTAGTCGTCGCCATGTCTGGCGGTGTCGATTCATCTGTTGCTGCGGCTTTATTGAAGGAACAAGGCTACGATGTGACCGGCATGATGATGCGTTTGTGGAGCGAGCCGGGGAAGGAGGAATCGAACCGGTGTTGTACTCCTGATTCGATGGCGCAGGCGCGGCGTGTAGCGGGGATTTTGGATATCCCATTTTATGTGGTGGACGCGAAAGACGTATTCCGTGAGACGGTTGTGCAATATTTTTTGGATGGGTACGCCAATGGCGAGACGCCAAATCCGTGCTTGATGTGTAATCGTCAAATTCGTTGGACATTTTTGCTAAACCATGCACTGGCTTTGGGGGCAGAGTTTATGGCAACGGGGCATTATGTCAGAATTCAGAATACAGAGGGCGGATTGCGAAATTTACTTCGCGCTGTCGATCACTCCAAAGACCAGTCTTATGTCTTGCATGTATTGGGGCAGGAGAAGTTGAAGTACGCGCTTTTTCCGGTTGGGGAATATCCCAAGCCTGAAATTCGTGCCATTGCCGAACGCTTTGGTTTGCCGACCGCCTCTCGAAAAGATTCGCAAGACCTTTGCTTTTTGGCAGGGGAAGATTATCGAAACTTTCTTCAGCGAAATGCCCCAGAAATGTTAAAGCCGGGCAGCATCGAAACGCCTGAAGGCAGGGTTATTGGCGAGCATAACGGCTTGGCAAATTACACCATTGGTCAGCGTAAGGGGTTGGGCGTGGCTTCGCCGGTTCCGTTGTACGTTATTACCAAAAAGGCGCAAAGTAACACCCTCATTGTCGGCACACAGGAGCAGATGGGAACTACTGAATTAACTGCCCGCGATGTGAACTGGGTAAATGGTGAAGCGCCTGCCGAACCTTTCCGTGCGGATGTGAAGACCCGCTATACGGCGAAGGAGGTTCCAGCGTGGGTGGAGCCGATGGACGAGAATCAGGTTACAGTCCGGTTTGATGCGCCTGTACGAGATGCGACGAAGGGTCAGGCGGCGGTATTCTATGTAGGGGAGAAAATGCTCGGCGGTGGAATTATCCAATAATTTTTAGTTTTGCGCGTAGTCAGATATTGTGAGCTTGGAAAGTGGAAAAAGGAGCAGCACCTTGTACACTAACTTTTATATTGATACTCAGGGCGTGATGATCTTATGAGCATTCCCAGTATTCTTTTTGGTTTGGTCATTGCGTTTCTTTTGGGAGCTTTGTTTCATGCTGTTCGCGGTGGAAACGGCTGGCGTTTGTTGCTTTCATTGTTTCTTGGTGCGCTTGGTTTTATGCTTGGGCAATTTGCAGGGATGTGGTTTGGCATAACGCTGTACCCTTTTGGGATTTTAGATCTGGGGGCAGGGGTGTTGGGAAGTTTGATAATTCTTATCCTAGGTGATTGGTTGAGCCGTATAAAACCCGCAAATAAAAGCAGTGTATAATCTTCGCCCGTTGTCAATAAAAGATGAAAGTGAGCAACTAAAAAAATGGAAATTATTAAGAACGCAATTGATTTGTTTCTGCACCTTGATGAGTATTTGCAGACGATCATCACCACCTATGGCGCGTGGACGTATGGCATTCTTTTTGCGGTGATCTTTGTTGAGACGGGGTTGGTGGTTATGCCTTTTTTGCCCGGCGACTCGCTCCTGTTTGCAGCAGGGACGTTTGCTGCGCTCGGCTCTTTGAATGTGTGGAGCATTATTGCGCTGTTGGCAGTTGCGGCAGTGTTGGGCGATGCGGTCAATTATTCCATTGGTCATTATCTTGGTGATCGCGCTTACAACATCAAATGGATCAAGAAGGAATATCTTGATAAAACCCACGCCTTTTTTGAAAAGCATGGCGGTAAAGCCATTTTTCTTGCGCGTTTTGTGCCTATTGTGCGAACCTTTGCGCCGTTTGTGGCGGGTATTGGGCGCATGTCTTACACTTACTTCGCTACCTACAATATCGTGGGCGGTATTTCCTGGGTTTTCGTTTTTACCCTGCTTGGGTATTTCTTTGGCAATATTCCCTTCGTCAAAAAGAATTTTGAACTGGTCATTATTGTTATCATTTTAGTTTCGGTGCTGCCAATGATCTTTGAATGGTGGAAGCACCGCCAGGAAGCAGCTCACGTGGCTAAGTAATTGACTTTGGGTGCTCGTGGATGAAATCTTTCTTCACGATGTCTAGTTTATTTCGACCCGCTGCTTAGCTTTCAGTAAAAATTTTAAAATTGATTGGAATTGAACAGGTGAAAATGGAAAACAATAATAAAGAACGTTCTTTAATAGATCATTTTTGGATCAGTGCTCGTGGGTTTGCCATGGGTGCGGCAGATGTTGTGCCAGGTGTTTCTGGCGGCACCATGGCGTTCATTTTAGGTATCTATGATGAACTGCTCGAGTCCATCAGTTCGGTGGATATGCCCTTTATCCGCCGTGTTTTGACCTTCAAGTGGAAAGAAGCATTTTCTAATTTTCCATGGAAATTCCTGCTTGCACTTGCTTTGGGTATCGGTACTGCCGTGCTTACGCTTGCCCATGCCCTGCATTGGACGCTTGAAAATTACCCTGTATACATTTGGTCATTCTTTTTTGGTCTGATCATTGCCTCCATCATTGCAGTTCGCACACGTGTTAAGAGTTGGAATGCCGTGAACATTCTTGCGGGGTTGGCATCTGCGGTTGGCGCCTATATTTTGGTAGGCTTAACACCATCAGAAACACCCCATACGCCGTTATTGCTCTTTTTGAGCGGCGCGCTGGCGATCTGTGCCATGATCCTCCCCGGTATTTCAGGCGCGTTCATCCTCGTGCTTCTTGGAAAATATACTTTTATTCTCGGCGCCGTTAAAGATTTTGACCTGGTAACGATTACCATTGTAGGCATTGGCGCAGTAACAGGGCTTTTGGCTTTCGTCCGCCTTTTGCGCTGGATGCTGCATAAGAACCACGACCTTGTTGTGACCATTCTGATCGGCTTCATGGTGGGGTCGCTCCGCAAGGTTTGGCCTTGGAAGATTTTTGAACCAATCAGCGAAACCTTTATAAAGGAAACCAACTTCATTCCGTCCGCTTTCAACGGCGAGGTTGTTCTCGCCATTCTGCTTATGATCCTCGGAGTGGGCTTGGTGCTGGTGATGGAATACTTCGCCAATCGTCGCAGTCCGGATGCATCCTGAAACATCACAGGCTGGGTAAACCCCAGCCTGTTTTTTTATGAAATATCTTGCTTTTCTTTTTACCCTCTTCATCGTCCTCGTCATCATCCTTGCGGATATAAATGCTTTGCCGCCATTCGTTCGCAGCTTCTATGATTTTCCAAATGGGGATAAGGTCGGACACCTCGTCCTTTTTGGACTCCTCAACTTTTTTCTCACCTCAGCATTTCTTTCCCGCTTCAACCCAGACCCGAAACGGGTTGCCCTTTCAGTGGGTTTGATCCTCGCTCTAGCCATCGCTGCCGAAGAATACTCACAACAGTATTTCTCTGCCCGCACTTTCGACCTGGTTGATCTGCTGGCTGGTTATGTTGGCGTGGTTGCGGGTGGATGGATAGCGCTTCGATTAAAAAAGTGACTGTCACCTTCAAGGTGACAGTCACTTTTTTTTCTTATTTTACGGCTTCAACACCAAATGCCCTTCAGCATCTGCAATGATCGAATCTTGATCCCACCACATGGGGTAGTATTCGACCCCAGCCCAAAGCGGAGCCATATCAATGTAATGCGGGTGATACGCATGACCCGATTGCCCGGTAGTGTGGACGGTGAGCGAGTCGTTCAGGTTGTTAAAGTCCACGATCATACGCATGGAGGGCAGCCAGTCTACGAAGAAGCCGGTGCCAACATCCCAACCGGTGGCGTTGACGATGCTCTGTCCGCCGCTGGTTTCGAACGGTCCACGGTTGAAGAGGTCTTCGATCAGAAACACGCCAGATTTCCCGAGAGTTTGGTTTTCAAAGGTGGCGGTGTGCAATTCGCCCCAGCGCGGCCACTTGGCGGGGTCTTTGCCGTATTGATCTTCCATTTGCGAAACGGTTTCAACCAGAGAGGCGATGAAAATATCATTACGGGTTTCAACCACATCTTCGGTGGTCGTATCGTCCCAGAAGAAGTTATCGGGTTCGGGCAGCAACAGGCGGAAGGTTTCAAAGTTCTGCGAGCCGCCGCTGACGGAGTTCTTCTCTGGCAGGTTATCGTTGAGGGTGTTCTGGTCTAAATTCCACCAGAAGTATTCAAAGACGGCACATGCCTGAGAATCGGCGTTGCAGACAGTATCCCAATTCTTCATCAGATCAAGAGCATGTGCTTCGTTGGCTGTGGCATCGGCGTACTCGATCTCACTCCAAACAGGGATGATGCTTTGCGCGTTCAGGTCGGTGCTATCGCCCTGCATCGATTGCAGGTAGGCTTTGTCAATTTTGCCCGGCGCCGATTCGATTCTGTTCACAATTTGTTGGGCGCGGTAGCCATAGTCCCAGTCTTTGGTGATGAGGTAGGGATAATCCCACGGATTGACCTGGTTATTGGCGGTGACGATGTAGCCTTCTTCGGGGTTGAAGGTGTAGGGCAGTTCTTCAAAGGGAATGAAACCCACCCAATCGTACTCGTCTGTCCAGCCGGGCACAGGTAGGGTGCCATCGCCGTTCTTGCGGATGGGAACATCCCCGGGCATTTGGTAGCCGATATTCCCTTCCACATCGGCGTATAACAGGTTTTGGGCGGGTACATGAAAACCACTTGCCGCCTCACGGAATTCTTCCCAGTTTTGAGCCTTGTCAAATCCCCAGATCGCCTCAAATGGAGTGGAAGGAGTCAGCGCTGTCCATGCGAGGGCGACCACGTACTGCTCGGGCAATTCCACGCCGCCGACACGATCTTTGAATGGAACAAATTCCTTGTCTTCCGGGTCGCCAACATCTTTGGTAAGCCCGTACGTGCTGGAGATGACCGGTCCGTGGCGGGTTTTGAGGACGGTCATGGTGATCGGCTCGCCGCCAACAATGTTGATGGTTTCTTCGTAGGATTCAAAATCGACCCATTCCCCGTTGAATTCATATTGGTTTGGGTTTTCAGGGTTAACTTTTTCAATGTACAAGTCCATCACATCGGGTCCAACGTTGGTGAAGCCCCATGCGATGCGGTCATTGTGACCGATGACCACGCCGGGCACACCCGCGAAGGAAAAGCCTGCAACCTGGTAGGGACATGCTTCGGTCTTTTCCACGCAATGCAAGCCGACTTGATACCAGATGGATGGCATTTGAATACCAAGATGCGGGTCGTTGACAAGATAAGGCATACCGGTATCCGTCAATGTGCCGGAAACAGCCCAGGAGTTTGAACCAATTCCATCGCCGAGCGGACCCAGCACCGGGTCGAGTAAAGAGGCGTTGTATGTGATCGCGTCAAGGTTAAGGGAGGAATAGTCAAGGTTTGGGGTTTGAGTATCCACACTTGCAGTTTCACCTTCGCCGATCTTATTGACGATAACGGGGTGGTCTTTGGGATACTCAGGATAGATGTATGCCAGTTGTTCAGGGGTGAGTACCTTGAGCAGTTCGGCGCGTTCGATCTCGTCGCCCATGTTGCCGCGCAGATCCCATGCCATGGCTTTGCCCCACGTGAGCGAGTGGACGGGTTCCCACGGCTCGATGACGTAATCGGGGCTGAGCAAACCGAGGACGGCGTATTCAAGGCTGAGGGCTGTATCGCCATGATCTTTGAGGTAGGCGTTCACGCCTTCGGTGTAGGCATTGAGAATGGCAAGTGATTCGGGGTCGAGTTGTGCCAATTCGGCTTCGGCGGTTTTGCGCCAGCCGAGGGTTCGCAAAAAGGCATCGGTTTCAACCTGACCTTCGCCGAACATTTCGGAAAGTTCACCCGAACCGATATGCCGCCACGAGTCCATTTGCCAGAAGCGGTCTTGCGCGTGGACGTAGCCCTGCGCAAAGAACAGATCGTGTGCGGTTTCAGCATAGATGTGCGGAATGCCCATCGCGTCGCGATAGATGTTCACTTCGCCATCCAGCCCTGCAAGTTGAATTTCTCCGTCAGTTTGCGGGAAGGATTGCTGCGCAACCGTGCCAGGCAGGTAACTTTTGAAATAATAAAAAGCCCCCGCTGCGAGAACAAGAACAATGATAAGTACCCCAAGAAGTAGCCGCCCCATGATTTTTTTGAATGTTTTCATAGTTCCTCCGTGAAATTTTTTATGGATTGCTAAACTTTCGAACAAAAAACTTAACGCGAATTACGCTAATGGGGCGAATAACGCGAACTTTTCGCGCCATTCGCCATATTCGGAAAATTCGCGTTAAAGGTTTTGACCTGCGGCTCAAATTCTACACATGAGCCAGATTGGTTAAGATAAAAAAACCGGTTTACTTCACAGTTCCCAACAAACGTGGATACCAATACCATGCCACATCGGCTGCAGGTTTGCCGTGAATGGACGTGGATTTATCCTGCAAGGTGACGGGCATGTAGTAACCACGGCTGATAAACCCAGAGACCCATGATCGCGCGTTGATGGCGGTGAGCATGGCTTCGTAAATATCTGCCTGGGTTTGCAGGTTGAGGCTTGCGTTGGTGAGGTCTGGGTTGGGGCGTGAGAGGGCGTCGAGTTCAACGCAGTTTCCGGCTCCATTGGCTACGCATCCGCTTTGCGCTCCGGCGGCAGATGGGTAAGAAACTGCAATGACCAACGGTTTGCCCATCAAGGATGCGAAGGGCGCCACTTCGGTGTCTAGCAGCCGTCCGGCTTCTGTGGCAAAGTCTGCTTTGGTGGCGGTGGGGCTGGGGGCGAGCGGAACAGACCATAATAGGTAGATGCCGTCTACATCTTGCAGAAAGTTTGTTGGGTTGGTAAATGTAGATTTTTCGTATGGTAACGCCCAGAATATCTGTCCTTTAAAGCGAGCGCGGACATCTTGAATAATAGCTCGCCATTGTGCTTCGGCATCTGCGGGGACGTTTGAAGATGTCCCATCGGGCATGAGTCCGGCGGGCAGGGCAGGGGTGAGCCACTCGCCGCCGAGGACGATGGATTGCGCCCCTGTTGCAGCGGCAAGGTCAGCGTAGTTGACAAGGAAGGCGCGGTATTTTGTGAAGAATGTTTGCCACCATGCGGCGTCTTTGGGTGCATTTTGCCAAAACTGGCTATAGGCTGGGGTGGATGAATCAGGCGAGGGCGGGAAGTGAGGCGTGGGGAAGAGCGCCACGTTTAATCCCACTCCACGCGCTTGCGAGACCATGATGGCAGTGTCGATCCAAAATGGATCATCACCGGGCTGTGTTGCAAAGCGAAGCGGCGAAACACTGCTGACCGTCCAACTGGGGGTAAGTACGGCAAAGTTCGAGCCAATGGCTTTGGTGTTGGCAAATGCCTGCGGCGCAAAATAGGAATAGTTGGGTTGAAAAAATGGGTGATATTCCACACCGGCTACAAAACCGGAAGTGCGCGGGGTAATGTTACTTCCCACCAGTGCAAAGGTTTCGGGGTTTTCGTACCACTTCCACGAGCCGACAACATCTTGAATATCCTGCCCAAGAATGCTGGTGTTTGCCTGCCGGCCGGTTGGTGAAACGCCCACGGTTTGGTTATCGTCTGCACTGCCGCACTGACCATTCCGGCAATAGCGGTAGGAGAATGAGCCCATAAAGTTGAGAGGGCCATAAAGTTTATACGCCCAACGGTTGTTGCCAAGCGGCCACATGGGGATGGGTTCTGTCCAGCCATAGGTATGGAATTGGATGTAGACAATATCGCCGGGAGGGGTGACGGATGGAATACTCGCCTCAAAAAGGATGGCGCCGGAGTCGCTGGATGCAGACCAGGTTTCCACCCAGTCTTGCAGGGTAATATCCTGTTCCGGCACGATCAGGTCGCGCACGACCCAGCCTCCATTGATTTTGTGTTCTGCATTCCAGTAGCCGTCGCCAAGTGTGTACTTGTATTGAATATGTGCGCCGACGGGCAGTCCCATGGTAATGGCATACCGTCCATCAGGCTGCAAGCTCATTACGGGCATTCGGTCTGTGGTTACGCTCAAGCCGCCTTGTAAATCGGCGAAGGTATTGCCTAATTGCAGCAGGTTTCCCGCAATGCGGACGGGGACTCCCGGAACGGTATCCTGCGGTACGGCGACATAGAACGTGACGTTAACAAGGCGGGTCGGTTTGATGCGCAAATCTACAATTGTGGGAATGTTTTCTACAACGACTGCGCCCTGCTGAAATGGCAGGGAAAGCCCATCGAGGCTATAGGCAGCCAGTTGGTGTGTGCCAACCGGAAGCCCTGTCAGTTCAAAGCGCCCCATCGAATCTGTGATGTGTTGTATCCCGCCAGCCGTGACCATGATGTTGGGCATGGGAGCGTTCGTTTCGGCATTGTAAACCTGACCAAGGATCGAGCCCGTAGGGCGGGAATACGTTTTGTCGCTCCAGTCAGCGACGATATCCTGCACTTCGCCGGGCCCGGCTGCCTTGTAAAGGCGGTAACGGACGATCTCGCCGTAGGTTGTATCTTCAACTGCAACCCCCGTCCCGCCGGTGCGGATGTAACGGTACTTGACCACCGAATTGATCGGCAGCGGCAGAGTCCCTGTGTAGGTGAGGGTATCCCGTGGGTTGAGTGGGTATTGCGTGGTGTTGAGCGCAAGTCCCGTCACTTCGTCCAAAACAACCAAAGCTACAGATTCACCCGCCAGTAACGGCTCGGGCAGGGTAACGGTAAATGTGGTTTGAGCCGCAGGGTAGGGGGTGCTGGTTGCAATATTAAACCCAGGTGTAGGTGTGGCAGGGCTGCCAAAATTAATGTTCGATGGGTCAAACAAGGAGAGCGTACACGCCTGTCCTGTCAAAACCAGGATGACCGCCGCTACAGCCCAGCGTTGAAATATCTTTGACGAACCTTTCATTCTTTCACTCTTCTCCTCTGCAAATAGGCGCAAGTGACAGCCTCCTCGCGGGTGACTGTCACTTGCGTAAACAGACTCTATTCATGGGTTACAACGTTTTGAGCATGACTTACCCGAAAGTCGTTTATCCGAGCCGGTCATCTATGACCGTGGCAGGGCTGTCATTTTTAGCCTTCGCTTTTTCAGCATTTCTCTTCACGCGTATGGATGCTGCGATGTAACTCAAGCCAATGCTGATGAAATAGAGAATGGTCATTGGAGCCATGACCAACCCCATATTAATGGGGTCTACAGTGGGGGTGATGGCGGCAGCAAGAACTGAGATGATGACCACTGCCAGCCGCCACTGATCGGCAAGAAACTTCGGCTGAACCAGACCGATGGAAGTTAACACATAAATGACAAGTGGAAATTCAAAAAAAATGCCGATCCAGAACATCAACCCGGTGACAAACCCAAAGTATTCTTTCGCCGACCAGAATTGCGAAATAGCTGTGAAACTCCCCAAAAACGGCAGGGCAGCCGGAAGCATGACATAATATGTAAACGCCATACCCAGTAGAAAAAGGATAGACGCAAAGGGGATGCCCACCAGCCCCATCTTTTTCTCGTACGGTCTTAATCCCGCCGCTGCAAAGTACCAAAGTTCAAACGCAATATAGGGGAAAGCAGCCGCAATGCCAACTGTCATTGCGACCCGCATAAAAACGCCGATTTCTTCTGTTACTTGAATGGCTTGTAATTCCTTTAAGCCCCCTACAGGCGCAGCGAGAAAACTCATTACAGATTCAGAAACCCAAAACGCGCCAATTACGAACAGCGCCAGCACCACAATTGAGCGCAGGAGGTGCATGCGAAACGCCTCCAGATGCATAATGAAATCCTCACGCGCATCGGCTTCTTTTGTGAGGTCAATAAGCGTATCCAGCAGTTGGTGCTCTTGAGGTTCTGTATTCAAAAAATTTAAAAATTGCTGTATTTTTCGAAACGGAAAGGCAAGGATGTTATAGATCAAAACGAACGGGAACTTGATGACCCGCCAGACGGTATCAAAGAACTTACGCATCTTGTTTGGAATCGCTTTCGGGCGTTGTTTCTGCAGCCGGAGCCGGTTCTTCCTGCTTTTGTGCGGTTTTCATATTGTGAACACCCATGGGACGGTCGCCGTCAGAATTGACCACAAACTTTGAAACACGTGGATCCAGCTGCATTTCCTTGCGGATCTGCGCATCGGTCTTTTGCATTTCCATATTTGCCTCGCGCATCAGGTTGGTGGACATATTCTTGATCTCATTCGATGAGTTTTTCAAGATTCGATACGCGTTCGAGTTGATAAATTTATTCAACCATATCCCCACCGTTTTGGCTGATTTTTGCATGTCTCTCGGTCCTAAAATAAGCAATGCAATGATAAAGATAAAAATAAGTTCGGGCAAGCCAATGCCAAGTATTTCCATAAATTATGATTCCAAATTGCTGGTTTGCGAAATTTCATTCTTTAAAACTTCGCGGAGTTCCTGTTCGTGTTTCACCAAAGTTCCCAACACACCGTTTACAAAGCGAGCCGTTGAATCGGAGCCGAAAAGCTTTGCCAGTTCCACCGCCTCATTAATGGCGACTTTTACAGGCGTTTCGCGCGAAACTGCGAATTCCCAACAAGCCATCCGTAAAATATTACGGTCAATCGCCGCGACCTGATCCATGGGCCATTCAGGCGCGTACTTTGCGATCACATGATCCAAGTGATCACGAATGGGCATTACCCCAAAGATAATGCCGCGTGCAAACTCCACCAAGTCAAGCGACAGGGTGGTTTCTTCGAGCCGCAGTTGCAAGACATCGCCTGGCAGGTGCGTGGAAAGATCTGTTTCGTACAACACTTGCAAGGCGATCGAACGCGCCTGGGTTCGCGGTTTCATTTCCTATTCCTCAGTTCCTTCAAAGTCAATATCTTCCACATGAACATTCACCTCGCCAACTTCCATGCCAACCATCTCCTGCACGGAGCGGGCTACGTTTTGCTGAACATGGCGTCCTACTTCACGGATATTGATGCCGTCTTTAAGGATCAGGAACAAGTCAATGAGAACGAAGTTGTCCTTCGTTTCAATGCGGACCCCGTCACTGGTGCCGCGCCGAAAGAGACGATTAACACCGCCGCTTACCTGTGCCAGGCGGCTGACGCCCGGAACCTCAAGCGCAGCCATGCTGGCAATCGTGGTCAGTACTTCGGGTGATACAGTGGTTTTGCCTTGTGTGTTTTCAGACATTTCTAACTCCTGTAAAATCTGGCTACATCATTGCCATGCCGCCGTCCACACCGAGAACCTGCCCGGTAATGTACGCGGCACCATCGGCAGCGAGAAATGCCGCCGTAAAAGCGATCTCTTCGGGCTTCCCTTTGCGTCCAAGCGGCACAAGTTTAAGCGCGGCTTCCAACGTCTCAGGCGACATCGCATCCAAAATTTCAGTATCCACAAATCCCGGCGCAATGGCATTGACGGTGATATTGCGCCCCGCCACTTCGCGCGCCAACGCCTTGGTAAAAGCGATCTGCCCGCCCTTGGAAGCAGAGTAATTCGTCTGCCCGGGGTTGCCCATTTGCCCGGCAACCGATGCCATATTAATAATGCGACCGGTACGTTTTCGCATCATGTGTTTGACCGCCGCTTTCGAGCAATTAAATGTGCTTTTCAAATTGGTATTAATAACGGCGTCCCAATCTGTTTCGGGCATCATCATGATTAACTGATCGCGTGTAATACCCGCGTTGTTCACAAGAATGCTCAAATCGCCAAACGTATCCACTGCAAACTTCACAAGCGATTCCGCCTGTTTAAAGTCTGAAACATCTGCCTTGAATGCAGCCGCTTTACCGCCTGCCTCTTGGATCTTTTTCACCACTTCTTCAGCCGCATCGGGCGAACTGTTGTAATTCACAACAACTGCCGCGCCGCGCTCGGCAAATTCCAAAGCAATGGCGCGTCCAATTCCACGTGAACCGCCGGTAACCACCGCTACTTTATTTTCCAACGATAATTTGAAAGACATTAAAGGCTCCTCTGTTGAAATTATACATCATGTAGAAACGCATCCCATTAAACATCCTTCATAAGGAATTTAGGCTCCCGAAGCCCCATTTCAGGCAGTGCTGCTAAAAGTAGAACTTGAGGTCCGTCTTCTTAATCGAATAAAAATCAAAGCCGAATATTTGCTTAAAACCAAATTGAGCGTACAAACCAGCCCCGGCCTTACTTGCCGTAAGGGCGACGATTTTACCATCAGACCTCGCCGCTTCAGCCAGTAACCGCGTCAAGATCGACTTGCCAAATCCCTTGCGATGGTATTCTGGCAAAGTCGCCATCACATAAATGCCGGGGATGCCCAACGCATGGATGACGGCTCCGATGGACACCGGCTCAGACTCAGTCAAGCCTGCGAGATATAACCGAGCCGGACTCTCGTCTGAAAGCCAATCTGACTCCATCGCTTCAAAATACGCGAGCGCTTCCCCTTCAGGAAAGCCAAACGCAATTCTCCGAATTTTGCTCGCCATTTGCAAATCATGAATGGACGCTGCCCGCCATACCTTAATGTTTGAAGGATAGTCAGGGAATAAACGGACATCCTGCTTATTGGGCGCAACCATGGCAGGCAAAGGCGGTGCAATATATTTCAACCCGTTTTGTTCAAGGATCGCGCCAATATTTTTTGGCAAAGGGTTGCGGTTCATCCACCAATACCAAGGGACGTTCCTTTGTTTGAAAAAGTTTTTTACTGCTTCAATTTCATCCGAAATTTCTGCTTCTGTTACCTGTTCTGGAAACCCGCACCCCAACGCCAGGTTGAGAAGTTGAACTTTATACCCAGTCGATGACGCACGGACGCCAAGTCCTTCAAATTTTTCAGCATTTGGGCTTCGAGAGGCTAACCATCCCTGCACGGTCAGGGTATGCGCATCTGTAAGACGGATCGCCTCATCAAGAGACATTCCATACGCTTGTAAGGCAGCCTGCTCAGGCGTTCCCATTTTACGTTTCTTTGATCCCAAAAGCCAAACCCAACCCGCCGCCAAGGGCAATGACTGCCAGCGTAATAACGGCATCCTGCCAGAAACGAATGGGGAAGAGGCGGATGAGGGTATCCGAATAGAAGAAGAGCCAGGTATCGCCTTCAAAGAATAGGGAGTGGAACCATTCAAAGAAAGACCAGAAAATATTGGGGTCAATGAGAATGCCCGCGCCGGAGATTAAGCCGAGTGTCACCGCCAGCCCCATCATCCACCAGCCGCCGCGCCGTAACCCGTTGAGGTACTCGCCCGTCCATTTACTGCGCACGGCAAAAGCCGCCAAAATTAAAAGGATGATGGTTGCGGCATACCAAGCCCGCAATGCCCCTTGTACTACCCCTTTCACATCGTGCATGTGGCTGAGTTCGCGTTCGTTGTATATGGGAGTGCCGTCTTCAAATTGAAGGTCGCCGAGATAGGAAATATCTGCGCTGTTGACGAGGTACTCCACCGAAGGTTTTGCCCATTGCAGACGGTCTTCCTTTGTGAAGCCGTATTCGTCCTTTGGGAAGTAGGGCATATTGTATTCAACACTGTAATACAACGGGGTAAGCAGAATTCGCAAGGCAAAGCCGACCAACATGAGCGGCGTGAGCAGAGAAATGAGATAAGAAAGAAATTTAGTATTCATAGGTGAATAGGCTTTAAGAGCAATTTATTGTAAGATTTCCAAGCCGCCTTGAAATACAAAACGGACGACCATATCGTTAACAATCCACTCGATGGGGGCGAGGTCGTCGGTGAAGACGGTTGTGGTGGTGTAGTCTGGTTTGAGGTTGGTGAACGTGGAAGACATGGTGGTGACGAGTAAAGGGTTGAGGGCGGTGTCTTGCGTAAAACCGAGGAGATTGTTGAGAAAATCTTCGGAGTACGTGGTTTGTTTGGTGGCGAAGATCATGGTGTTGAGCGTGTTGGGAATATCCATGATGTGAATGGACGGGAAGACCTGTGCCATGGTTGTAGCGAGTCCGTCGATGAGGCGCCGATCTCCCGGCGTAGACCCAACGTTGAGGGTCAGCACTCCATCGTCGGCGAGGTGAGAGGCGCAGATCTCAAAAAATTCCACGGTGGTCATGTGGGCGGGGATGTAGGGTGGACGATAGGCATCGATGGCGATGATGTCGTATTTGGTTTGGCTGCGATCCAGCCCGAGCCGACCATCACCAATGATGACGTTGAGGTTGGGCTGGTTCATGTCAAAGTAGCTGCGTCCCACTTCCACAATTTTTGGGTCGATCTCGAATCCGTCAATTTGAATATCTTCGCCGTAGATGAGCGTTGCCTGTCGCGCGGCAGTTCCAGCGGCGAGACCAACAATTGCCATATGTTTTATCGAGTCGGGGGAGCGGTCTTTGTAGAAATAAGGTCCCACTGAAAATTGCTCCCAGGGTCCGTTGTAGTACAGGGAATCTGGATGATAAATGGAATGAACGCCCTGACCATCGTTTAATTTCAAAATCGTGTAGTCGCCTTGCCGCTGCACTTGAATATAGTTGTATGCTGATTCTGTTTCGTAAACCTGCCCATTGCTTTTCTTCAACGCTTGGTTTGAAAAAATGACGGCAATGATGGCGAGTGCAACGGGCATCCACATCAGTTTGAGCATTTCTTTCCTGCCTGCAAACTGTCCCAGCCCTGCCAAGGCTACAAATAAAAGGAACGAACCGAGTAATAAAAATGTTTTTGTCGTGCCGATGGTAGGGATCAGAATGATGGTTGGTAAGAATGTCCCAATGAAAGAGCCGAGCGTGGAAACACCATAAATTCTGCCGGAGATTTCACCGGCTTTGCTGGCATCATCCACCGAGAGACGAATGGCGTAGGGTGAGATCGTGCCAAGCAGGGTGATGGGGACAATGAAGAGGATGAGCACAACGATGAACGACCCTGCCAGAACGCCCATGCTAAATACTTCAAACGCCGCAGCAGCGGACCTGAGAACGGGTACAGCGACATAAGGTACGAGCGCCACTGTGAACGCTCCCCACGCGAGGATGCGGTACATGGCAAGCGGGCTGGGGTCTTTATCTGCCCATTTGCCGCCAAGGAAGTAGCCCAGCGTGAGGTAGATAAGAATTAGCCCGATAATGCTCGCCCAGACAAGGTTGCTGGTGCCGAACACATTTCCAATCAACCGTCCGGCGGCGAGTTCGGCGCCGAGGGTGGTTAAACCAGAAACGAATACAGTAAAGAGAATATATTTTTTCATAATGTCCTTGGTTTAAGAGATTGGGCGCATTATAACTTGTTGAGATAAAAAGCCTTTAATATGGGGTCTTTCAAAAAGTGCCTGCTTATAAAGCAGGCACTGCAATAATTATTTTTTTCTGAAACCGCTCAGATCTATAACCATAGGTTTGTTGGATTTCTTCCGGCTGGAAAAAGCAAGCCCGATCACCAGCAGAAGACTCCCTCCGCAGAACCAGCTCAGGTGGCTGGTGTATTCGAGCCCGAATGCCAGTTTTACCTTTGCCAATTTGGGGAAGTTTTCAAAATACCGTACCTGATACTTGCCGTAATCTTCGTAAGACCTTCCGCTTAAGACTGGGTCGAGGTCGAAAAGGTATGGGTTGGTCCATGGGCTAAAGGTGACGGTTTCGCCTTTTTGAGTTGTGAAGTCTACTTTGCCGGTCCAGCAGGTTCCGTCGCTGGAACAATCTTTGGCTGCGTTGTAAACCTTTCCAACGGTTTGTTCACCTGTGAGGTCGAGGGCTATGGATGCGATGCTGGCAAGGCAGGTAAATAATAGGATGAGAATTCCGACAAATTTAAGAATGCGACCAGCGAAAGTTTCTTTTTTAATCGTGCTATTTTCTTGAGTTTCCATTAAATGTCTCCTGTACACAGTAAAGTTGGGTGTTATTTTATGGCAATAATGACAACAAGAATAGTGTTTGGCTGGTCGATCTTTTTTACTTCTATTTGAAATTTGGCTGTGGATTCATCCAGGACAACGGGACCTATCCCGCCTTCTACAACCCGATTTTTCAATAAAATGCAACATAATCACCAAAGCGTAAGACATCTCCCTCCGGCTGTGAATGATACAAGCCCCGCAGGTTCGCTTGCTGGGCTCCAAATCTCTCACCTTCAAGCGGGGTTATACCAACTACTATCTACTTAGTACTTTATCCCAGCTTTAGAGGAAAACACATGCAAACACGTACGAAAAGAACCCTGATCTACTCTTTCTTCCTGCTCTTCATCATGGCGTGCCGCACCTGGGGATGCAACAACTCAGAAACTGTTAAAACCGCAGATGATACTTCCGGATTCAGTGATGATTTTAGGTGTCATAGGTTTATTCAAATTGCCGCAGATTTGCCACTTAATGGTTTTGCGTGTACACTCGCCTGCCCAACCGGCACCCATACGTTCGATCTTTATGATAAAGAACCCAAAGATTTTTTCACCATGACAATTTCCGAAATACAGGCACAGTATTGCCCGGGCGGCGCACCTGCTCAGCTATCTGGGTCAGATGCACAACCCACCGAACCGCCGACGGAAGAACCTGCTGCCATCGAACCGCCCACAGACCCGGCTCCATTGAACCCCTTCCTCACCGAAGAATTCACCACCTGCGATAATAAAGCCCGCTATGTTAACTTCAGCATCGCCGAGAACGCCCCCCCCTACGACCCCGCCACCTTCAAGGTCACTTTCAATGGCTACCCGGTCAACTGCGCTATTGCCGCCAACAATCCGGGCATCTTCACCTGCAATTACCCGCCCGTCTCCTACGAGCCACCTGCTGGAGTGCAGGTCTTTATCGGCGAAGAACTGGTCAACGAGTTCGATTTCAACGGCGGAGAGATCTGCGACCCCGCCCCGCAGCCCAAGATCATAGAACCTGAGCCCACCGAAGAACCCGTCAACCCCGCTCCCACCGAAGACCCCGGCGGCAGTGGCTAGTACAATGCCATAAAATTATCTCTACACCAAATTGCTCATACAAAAAACGTCCATGTCTGTTTTGTGACATGGACGTTTTTTGTCGTCATCTGATAGCCACCAAAGAGGTGCTCTAATGCTAATGTTTTTCAAGGACTATCTTTAGTTGTTGCTGTTATAAAAACCAAGCGGCTGGATTTACTTTCCTCTATGGTCACTTCCACTTGATACCCGGCAAGGAGGAAGGGACGCCTCAATCGTTCTTTGACGGATTCGTCCAATGCGGCTGGACTCTCCCCTGTGACTTTATACAGCCACTTAAGAAACCCATTTGATGGAAACGTGGCAGGCAATACGATCAGCCTGCCGCCGCTAACGAGTACACGTTTGATTTCGGCAAGAGTTTGCGGGTCGAAGATGTATTCTGTGGGGAAGGTGGAGACAACTGTCTCAAACGAAGCGGATGTGAAAGGCAATGACTGGGCGATGCCACGGGTGAGTTTGTGTTTGCTGCCGAGGCGGCGCTTTGCGATGAGTCCCATCTGCGTGGATTCATCGAGGGCAACGGGAGCCAACCCACGGTCCAGTAAGAAGCGCTGCAAGTGACCGGGTCCGTGCCCCAGCTCGAGAATGCGAGTCCCTTTGAGGTGTGGATAAATGCTGCGTACCCAGTCATTCCATTTACCAAAGGAGACGACCCATGCCACGAGGTCGTAAGTGAAGGCAAATGGATGATAAAGAAGGGAGTAGAAAAAACGCATGAAGCGGCGCATAGTGGAAACAAAAGAGGGCTTGACCGTGGTCAAACCCTCGTGTTGAACGTGTTTGCTTATTCGGCAGAAGCGATTTCGGTGCCGTCTTTCTTGGTTTTGCGCACGGCTTCCATGGCGCCTTTGCCGCGTTCTTTTACTTCGGCGGCGAGAGTTCCGGCGCGAGATTTTGCCTCGGCGGCAAGTTCTTCAGCACGGACGCGGGCTTCTTTAGCGAGTTCCTCAGCGCGGGCGCGGGCTTCTTTGGCAGCAGATTCGGCGCGGGCGTAGGCTTCTTCGGCTGTGACTTGGGCTTTGTCGCGCAGTTCAATGGACTTGTCCTTGATTAGGGCGCGGGTTTCTTCGCCGGATTGCGGGGCAAAGAGCAATGAGACAACGGCGCCGGTGAGACCGCCGACTACAAATCCTACAAGAAATGCTCCAAATTCATCACGATCAGACATGGTATTTCTCCTTTGTGGGTTAATGGTTCAGTTTTGAACTATTCTTATCTTATTTGGGCTTAATGCCCAGTAATTCTAACATACGCTTTAAACCGGCTAAATAGCCATTAAGTTTGATAACCGGTTCAACCACATTTTCGCCAAGAAATTCTGCAGTTCCTCGCAGGGTGTTGACGGTTTCACTGGTGGCTTGAAGGATGGGACGTACTTCATTTTGAAGCAGGTTGATGAGGCTTGCCAGTTGGATGACCAAAACAATGAGAGCCACACCAATGACGAGGGTTTCCAGGGCGACTACGATGATGAAGATATCGCGGATCTTATCTGTGGGGGTGGTTGGTTGCAATAAATAGTAGATCGCTACGCCGAGAAGCGCCACCAAGACCACAACAATGGCGCTGACGATTGCTATTGTCTGCTTTTGTTGGCGTTCTTTTTCACGCATTTCTGCCAACTGCTCGGGAGTTAATGGGGGAGTGGAGTAATTTTGTTCTTCTGTCATAGGTGTTGTCATAAGTGGATTATAGCAGATTCGAGGATGTCAAAAAAGTGACCAATTGCACTTTGCTTCTACAAACCCTGATTTTTCATCTCATGTTTTACGGTTGCCACCCAGCCTTCGCTGACCGGACGTGGATTGTAGCCCAACTCGCGTTTGGCTTTGCTGTTATCGCCGATGTAGGTCACACCTGAAATAATGCGCAGCCCTTCAGATGTATACGATTCGGGCATGAGTGAATCGAACGGTTTCACCAACACCGACATGGCTTTCATCATCCCAGGCGCAGCCGCCATCGGTGCGCGGACTCCTGCCGTCTGTGCGGCGAGTTTAAAGGCTTCATATAATTCGTAATACTCTCCGCAGATGATGTAGCTTTCACCAATTTTTCCCTTTTCCATCGCGAGCATATGCCCATGCGCAATATCATCCACGTGCGCCCAGCTATAAGCGGTTTGGCGTGGCAGCATGGGAAGTTGCCCTTTAAACAGATTAAGCAGAGAGGTACGGACAGAGGACGTATCACCGGGTCCATAGATCAACCCCGGCTGGACGATGACCAGTGGCAATCCTTGTGCGATGAATTCATCCGCGATTTTGTGGGCTTCTGCTTTGGTACGGTCGTATTCACTGAGGTGCTTCCCTGTGAATTTGTAATTCTCGTCTGCGGGTACGCCTTTTGTATCCGAGTTGATCGCTAGCGTGCTGGTATACACACCTTTGGGGATTTTTAGCTCGCGCATCAACTCCAAGACATTGTGTGTGCCTTGTACGTTTACTTTTTCGCCGCCGCTCTTATCTCTTGTGCCAACCTTATACCAGCCCGCCACATGATAGACCCCGTCTACGCCGGTCATCGCCTCGCGCATGGACTCTTTATCGGTCACATCGCCTTTGAATAATTTCACGCCGAGAGCTTGCAGTTCCTTCGCTTTCTCCGGCGAGCGGACGGAGGCATTTACCTCATGCCCAGCTTCGCGCAGTTTTTTCGCCAAAACGCCGCCAACAAACCCGGTTGTTCCTGTTACAAAATATTTCATTTTAAAATTCTCCTTCACGATGTCTAGTTTATTTCGACCGACGACTTTATTTTAGCCTGAAAACTTTATAAAATCTCTTGACTCACCCTACCGACGGTAGTACACTACGCCTACCTACCGTTCGGTAGGCAAGGAGAACCCGTGACCAGAGACGATATTCTCGATGCCGCAGCGCAGGTATTTCGCCAGAAAGGTTTTCATGGTGCGTCCATGTCGGACATTGCCGAGGCGCTGAATGTGCAAAAGGCGAGTCTATATCATCATGTTGCATCCAAGCAGGAAATTCTGCTGGCGGTTCTCGAACGCGCCTTGAGCATGTTGACCGATCACATTGCTTCCATCGCGTCCCAATCCATACCGGCGGATGAAAAACTCCGCCTCATGATCCGTGGATACCTGGGTGTGCTTGCTGACCACGCCGACTTAACCTCCGTTTTGCTGTTTGAACATCGCTCTCTTGATAAAAAGTCCCATACCCGCCATGTCCCTCAACGCGATAAGTTTGAAGGATTATGGCGGGATGTGCTTAACGAAGGTGTGAGTTCAAATGTATTTGAGCTTAAAGATATCGGATTGACCGCCCGGGCTTTGATGGGGACACTCAATTGGACACTCACCTGGTACCGACCCGAAGGTGATAAGTCCATTGAACAGATTGCTGATGATTATTCCGATTTTGTTTTGAAGGGGATGTTGAAGTAGTTGATTAGTTTCATAGTTTGGTAGTTACTTGCAGATCAAAAGGAGTGAAAAGAGATGTACTCGTTTGAACCTAATGAAGAACAACAAATGTTGATCGATGCGGTGGGGAAGTTCGCTTCCAACGACTTGCGTCCTGCCGCGCATGACGCTGAAGAAAACCATGAGATGCCGCAGAAGCTCATCAACAAAGGCTGGGAACTGGGTCTGCTGCAAGCGTCTACGCCGGAAGCGTATGGCGGCTTCGGTGATCGCAGCGCCGTGACCAACGTCCTCGCTGTGGAAGAGATGGCGTTTGGCGATCTGGCTGGCGCGCTCGCGGTGATGACCCCGTCGCTGTTTGCCACACCCATTTTGTTGGGCGGCAGTGAAGAACAAAAGCAGGAATATCTTCCCAAGATCATCGAGGGCGCGTGGGCTCCTTACACGGGCGCGCTCATCGAATACAGTTTTGACTTCGACCCGAATGCGCTCAAGACCACTGCTAAAGCCGAAGGTAGTGCGTATGTGTTGAACGGCGAAAAAGCCTTCGTGCCATTCGCTAAAGACGCCGAAGCTCTCATCATGTACGCGAATCTCAATGGGGTCACTCAAGGCTTCATCGTCAAGAAAGAGGCGGCGGGTTTATCCATCTCTGCTGAACGCGAAAAACTGATGGGACTCAACGCCCTGCCCATGTACCGCGTCAAACTCGAGAACGTGACCGCCGAACGACTCGGCGGCGCCTCAGGACATAACTTTGAGTTGATCCTCGCTTCGATGCGCATTGCCTCCGCTGCTGCCGCTTTGGGCGTAGCCAAGTCCTCGTTGGATTACGCAAAGAATTACGCCAAAGAGCGTGATGCCTTCGGCGTGAAGATCGCACAGAAGCAAGCTGTTGCCTTCATGCTGGCTGAAATGGCAGTCGAACTTGAATCTATGCGCCTGCTGACATGGGAAGCCGCCTGGCAATTGGACAACGGCAAAGAAGAAGCCGTCACCTCTGCCTATCTCGCCTTCACTGGCGCATGTGACATGGCAATGATGGTGACTGACCGCGGCGTGCAAATTTACGGCGGTCATGGCTATATCCGTGAGAACCCCGTCGAATTGCTCATGCGCAACGGGCGCGGTTTCCCGATGCTGTTGGGATTGGCGATTGTGTAAAACGAGTTGAAGGTTACAGTTGGCAAGTTGAAGGATAACGTGCAACTTTCAACCTTGAACATTCAACCTTCAACCAAAAGGAGTAAACATGACCATCGAATTTGAAACCCCGAAACCCATTGTTCAAATGAACACAATGTTAAAGACTGTCGCTGAAAATATGATGCGCAGCACCTCGCGTGAGATGGATGAGAACGAACATGCCATTCCGTGGGATTATGTTGAATTTATGCACACTGCCATGCGCTCGATGGGCGGCGGTGGCGGCTTGACCATTAACGAAGAAAAACCGAAAGAAGGCGCGGAAAAACGCCCTCCGATCGGATACCAGAAACTGGCAGCTCAAATTGAAATGCTGGCTTGGGGTGATGTGGGTTATTACCTTATCACACCTGGCGGTGGGTTGGGCGCCGCAGCAGTTGCCGCGGCGGGTTCCCTTGAGCAGAAAGCCAAATTCCTTGCTCGCTTCAATGACGACAAACCGACCTACGCTGCCATGTGTATGACCGAACCCGGCGCGGGTTCAGATACCTCTGCTATCCGTGCGCGTGCGATTTTAGATGAAAAGACAAATGAATGGGTTATCAACGGTGAAAAGATATTCGTGACGGGCGGAGATAAGTCCTTTAATGAATACGAAAAACTTGGTAAAGGATTTATCGTTGTGTGGGCGAGCATTGACCCGACTGCAGGACGCTCTGGGATGCGAGCCTTTGTCGTTGAAGCAGGGACGCCTGGGGTGAAGGTGACGAAACTGGAGCACAAGTTGGGCATCCGCGCCAGTGATACGGCTTCCATCTCACTGGTCGATGCGCGTGTGCCGTTTGAGAATGTGTTGGGTAAACCGACCGTGGAAAAGACTACGACGGGCTTCAAGGGCGCGATGGCAACTTTCGATGCGACTCGTCCGCTCGTGGCGGCATCAGGCATCGGCGTGGCAAGAGCCGCGCTTGAATTCCTCAAAGAGAAACTGGCAGAGAACGGCGTTGAAATTCGCTATGGTTTGCCGCGCAATAAACTAACATCCATTGAAAAAGATGTGATCGATATGGAAATTCAACTGCGCTCGGCTTGGCTGTTGACCTTGAAAGCAGTTTGGATGGCAGATAACAAGAAATCCAATGCGCTCGAATCTTCAATGAGCAAAGTCCGCGCGGGTGATGTGACCACCAAGATCACGCAAAAGGCAGTTGAGATTTTAGGACCCATTGGTTATAGCCGTGAGTTTCTGCTCGAAAAATGGTTCCGAGATGCGAAGATCACTGATATTTATGAAGGAACGGGTCAGATCAATCGCCTCGTGGTGGCGCGTCAGATACTGGGATATTCAGGTAAAGATTTGAGGTAACCATGAAATACAACATCCACAAAGCAGTTGTCATCGGCTCGGGAACGATGGGTGCCGCCATCGCGGCACATTTGGCGAATATTGGCGTGCCTGTGACCTTGCTCGATATCGTTGCAAAAGACTCGCCTGATAAAAATAAAATTGTCAAAGAAGGTTGGGACCGCTGTACCAAAGCCCGCCCCGCCAATTTGATGGGCGACGAGTTGAAGACTTTGGTCAAGCTCGGTAACCTTGAAGATGATTTTGGTTCCGTTGCCGAAGCGGATTGGATCTGCGAAGCCATCATCGAGAATCTCAAGATCAAGCAAGATTTGATGGTGCGCATTGACGAAGTCCGCAAGCCGAATGCTATTGTTTCGACGAACACCTCGGGCATTCCCGTCGCTTCGATTGCGGAAGGTCGCTCGAAGGGTTTCAAACAGCATTTCCTCGGTACGCACTTTTTCAACCCGCCGCGCTATTTGAAACTTTTGGAGATCATCCCCACGCCTGATACTTCTAAAGAAGTTGTTGAATTTATTTCACACTTCGGTGAATATCGCTTGGGGAAAGGCATTGTATTGTGCAAAGACACGCCCAACTTCATTGGCAATCGTGTGGCGTTTGGCACAGGCGCGTTCGCAATGGACTTCATCCTCAATAATGAATACACCGTGGATGAAGTGGACGCTCTTACCGGACCTTTGATGGGTCGCCCAAAAACAGCCACATTCAGGCTGATAGATTTGGTCGGTGTGGATGTGTGGCATCACGTGGGCAAGAACCTTGCGCCCTTGATTCCGCATGACAAACTCGGGCAAAAATATCTCGCCGCCGAAAAGCCGCAGAAACTGATGGATACGTTGATGGAGCGCAAGTGGCTCGGCAACAAAACCAAAGTCGGCTTCTATAAGGAAGTCCGCGATGGGGAAGGGAAGAAGCAGTTCTACTCGTTGGACTTGAACACGCTGGAACACGTCCCTGCGAGCAAGCCGCGCTTCGACTCAGTCAAGGCGGCGAAAGATGTCGAGGGGTTGGGTGACAGGCTCAAGGTCATGCTTGAAGCGGACGATAAGGCTGCCAAACTCGTCAAGGCACTCACGTATCAAAGTTTCCAATACGTCTCATCCATCATCCCCGAAGTGGCAGATACCGCGAAACCGATCGACGATGCCATCCGCTGGGGTTTCATGCACGAAGCGGGCGCGTTTGAAATTTGGGACATGCTCGGCGTGAAGGAAACGATCAAGCGTATGAAAGCGGAAGGTTACCCCGCCGCGAAGTGGGTGGATGAAATGTTGAAGAACGGTTGCGAGACCTTCTATCAATATAAGGGCACGAATAAGATTGGCGCGTATGACGTTGCCAAGGGTAAGTATGTGAAGTTCAAGCAGCCCGAAGGTTTTGTGTTCCTGAAGGACTTACGCGGCACGAAAAAAGAAGTGAGCAAGAACGCAGGTGCGACGTTGTTTGACATTGGCGATGGTGTGGGCTTGGTGGAATTCCATACCAAGATGAACGCGCTCGATGATGATATTTTTGCGATCACCTCTGAGGCGTTGGATAAACTTGAAACTGATTTTGATGGTTTGGTCGTTGGCAGTGAAGCGGATAACTTCAGCGCGGGTGCGAATCTGTTTATGGTGGTGGTTGCGGCGCAGCAAGGCATGTGGGATCAACTCGATGATGCCATTAAGCGTCTGCAAAATATGAACATGCGAATGCGCTACTCGCCCAAGCCTGTAGTGGTTGCTCCCGCTGGGCTGGCGCTTGGCGGCGGATGTGAAGTGACCATGCACGCCTCGCGTGTGGTGGCTGCTTCTGAAACTTATATCGGTCTGGTGGAACTCGGCGCGGGTGTGATCCCGGCTGGTGCGGGTACAAAAGAATATATGCGCCGCATCATTAATCCTGTGATGAAGGTTCCTGATGCCGAACCGTTCCCGTTCATTCAAAAGGCGTTCCTGCAAATCGGTCAGGCGAAAGTGGCGACCTCTGCCGAAGAGGCGCGCGGAATGGGAATCCTCGGTTCGCAAGACCGCATTGTGACCAACCGTGACCATCTGCTCACCGAAGCCAAAAAGGAAGTGCTGCACATGGTCAATGCGGGCTACAGACCGCCCGCTCCTGAACTTATCTATGCGGCTGGGCGCGACATGTTCGGCGCGATGAAGATCGGTGCTTGGGCATTCAAGGAAGGTCATTACATCACCGAATACGACTCGCACATTGCCATCAAACTTGCACACATCATTGCAGGCGGCAACATCACCAAGCCGACCTGGGTTAGCGAGCAGTACATTTTGGATTTAGAAAGAGAAGCATTTTTATCTCTTTGTGGTGAAGAAAAAACCCAAGCCAGAATGTGGTCGATTTTGCAGAGTGGAAAGCCGTTGAGGAATTAGGAGATTACCTATGACAACAAAAGAAGCCGTTATCGTTAGCGCAGTCCGTACTCCCGTGGGCAAAGCCAAGCGTGGAGGGATGGCAACGGTTCGTCCTGATGAAATGGGTGCTACGGTGTTGAAAGAATTACTCAACCGCACACCGAATCTTGACCCCGCTCAGATCGAAGATGTGGTCTTTGGCTGTGCCTTCCCTGAAGGTGAGCAGGGCATGAACGTGGCACGCACTATTTCCATTCGTGCGGGTCTGCCGGATACTGTCCCTGCTGAGACCATCAACCGCTATTGCTCATCGGGTGTGCAGTCGATTGCGCACATTGCTCATGCCATCAAAGCAGGTGACATTGAAATTGGCATCGGCGCGGGCGTTGAGTCCATGTCGATGGTGCCGATGATGGGCTATAAGTTTTCGCCCAATCCGCAATTCGCGATGGAGTTGCCGCACTACTACACTAACATGGGACTCACCGCTGAGAACGTCTCTCTCAAATATGGCATCAGCCGCGAAGCGCAGGATGAGTTCGCGCTCAAGAGCAACCAGAAGGCGGCACGAGCCGTGGAGTCCGGTCTCTTCGACCCTGAACTCGTCGCGCTTGATGTTGAACTCAACGAGTATGTGGATGGCAAAGTCGTCAAGAAAAATTTCACCGTCAAGCGTGATGAAGGTCCGCGCGGCGACTCGACTTTGGAGGGGCTTGCCAAACTGAAACCTGCTTTCAAAGAAGGAGGCTCGGTCACTGCTGGAAATTCTTCTCAAATGTCGGATGGCGCTTCAGCGGTCATGGTCATGTCTGCGGAAAAAGCAGCGTCACTGGGACTCAAACCTTTGGCACGCTTCGTTGCCTTCGCCGTGGGCGGGGTTGCCCCCGAGTTGATGGGTATCGGTCCCGTAGCGGCGATTCCCAAAGTTCTGAAGACAGCGGGTTTATCCATGAATGACATTGACCTCTTCGAGTTGAACGAAGCCTTCGCCGCTCAATCCCTCGCCGTGATGCAGACCCTCGAAATAGACCCAGACAAGGTCAACGTGAACGGCGGCGCAATCGCCCTCGGACATCCACTCGGCTGCACCGGCTCCAAGCTCACCACCCAACTTTTGTACGAAATGGGACGTCGCAAGTCCAAGTATGGTATGGTTACCATGTGCATCGGTGGCGGCATGGGCGCTGCGGCGATCTTTGAGAATCTTCAATAATAAAATTGGTCGAAAGTCAAAGGTTGCAGGTCTGATCTTCGACCTTTGACTAAATAATCAACACATTAGATAAGGAAACCAAACAATGGCTCTCACAATCGAAACCCTCATGTCCAAAATGCCCGGCGCGTTCATTCCCGAAAAAGCGGCTGGACTGGATGCCACCATTCAATTTAAGTTCACCGGCGAAGAACCCGGTGAATGGTACGCAACCATCAAAGATGGCAAGTGCGAAGTCTCCAAGGGTGAACATGCTTCCCCGAAGATGACCCTCACCGCCGACTCCAGCGATTATGTCAAGATTTTCACCGGCGAAATCGACGGAATGCAAGCCTTCATGCAGGGCAAACTCAAACTCGCAGGTGACCTGAACCTGGCAATGAAGCTGACCCAGATGTTCAAAATTAAGTAGCAAATCGATTAAAATTTAAACCGCCATCATAATGGCGGTTTTTTCTTTTACTGGAGAGTGATTAATGGAAATTGTAAGGTTTTTACTGGAAAATACTTGGGTAGTTGGATTTTGTCTAGTTCCTTTGATTACGGTTATTGGTTGGCTTATTTGGGGGAAGTTGGATGATAAACAAATTGAAAAGAGAGATGCTTACAATGAAGTGCTTCGCGGGCGAGGAATTACCGCACCCGCAGTTGTAGTTTCTGCTCGTCATACTGTGAGTAGAAGTCCCAACGGGCGTAAAGAAATGCGAATTGATTATGAAGTGGATGTTCAACCTGAGGGGCGGGTACCGTTTCGACAGTCTTTCCAGCATTGGACGGCGCAGCGTAATTACGCCACGGTACTTGGGCAATTGGTAGGGGAGGCGGGACGAAAGATCTGGGTCACATATGACCCCAATGATCCAAGCCAAATGATTTTTGAACATTATGATGAAGAACACTCAAAGATCATTGAACAGCGAGATTTAGATATCCGCCGAAGAGAATTCAACAAACAGAATGAAGGAAGCAATGAACTGAAAAAGAATGGACTGCAAGCGGAGGCAGTTATAACTCGTGTGGACGACCTGGATTTACCTTATCCGCTCAAACAATCGCGGGGAATGCGTTTGTATTTTGATGTAATACCTCAAAATGGAGAACCTTTTCGGTCGGAAGGGGATGCTCTCATTGCTGAGATTGCGCTTGAGAAGTACTCTGCAGGAACAAAAGTTTTCGTTCGGTATGATCCTCAGAATCCTGAACGGGCGGTATTGGATACCGAACGAAATAAATCTCTGTCATAGCAGCTGAAAAAATAGATTTGGTAAAATTGTGTTATTTCATGTTTAGGAGTGTCCACTGTGGACTTTAGTTGGATCTTTACCCCCGAAACATTGATTGCTTTTCTCACCCTTGTTGTTCTCGAATTGGTATTGGGTGTGGATAATGTCATCTTTATTTCGATACTCGCCGGAAAACTCCCCAAGCAAGACCAGAAGCGAGCCCGTACCACGGGTATTATGCTGGCAGTGATCACCCGTGTTTTGCTTTTACTTTCTCTTTCCTGGATCATCAGCCTTGAAGAACCCTTTTTCTATTTGCCTTGGTTGGGCGGTGAGAATCTGGGTATCTCCGGGCGTGACTTGATTTTGTTGACTGGTGGTCTCTTTTTGCTCGGTAAAAGTACCTTTGAGATCCATGAAAAACTGGAAGGACACACCGGGCAGAAGTCCGCGGCAATGGCTTCCACTTTTACCAGTGTTATTATCCAGATCATGTTGTTGGATATCGTCTTCTCATTGGATTCGGTCATTACTGCTGTCGGTATGGTGGAACATATTGAGATCATGATCATTGCAGTAATCGTTTCCGCTTTTATTATGATCTTTACTGCAGGTCCAATTGGTGAGTTTGTAGAAAATCACCCCACAATAAAAATTCTTGCGCTTAGTTTTCTGCTGTTGATCGGCTTCACACTCGTGGTTGAAGGACTGCACCAGCACATTCCGAAGGGATACATTTACTTTGCAATGGGCTTTTCTGTGATGGTTGAAATGATCAATCTGCGTATTCGCGGCAAGTCTGAACCTGTGACATTGCACACACCTTATGCTCAACAAGTGGTTACAGTATCAGCTGCTGCCTCTCTGAGTCCAGCCCCAAAACCTGCAAAGAAAACGAAACCAACGCCCAAAAAGGGTAAGAAATAGATATAAAAAGCGGACTTGCAAAAGTCCGCTTTTTATATTTTGTGAACACCCCGGCTGCTTGGCGTTTTAATGAAACCTTGAGCCCTTATTCCCCGTTCTTCGAACACGGCGCAAATCTCAGCTTTTGCTTTCTCTGCCTGTTGATTGGACGTAAATAAAATAATGGATGGACCTGCCCCCGAAAGAGCCGCCGCCCCAAATTGACGGGCGACTTTGTATGCTGCTGTACCACCTGAAATGTGGCGCAAACGATAGGGTTGGTGGATGCGGTCCTCCATGACTTTTTCGAGCAAGTTCAAATCTCCAGTGCGCAGTGCCTCTACAACAAGGGTGGTTCGCCCAATATTGTGAATTGCATCCGCCCTGGAAACAGATTTGGGCAGCACGGCACGGGCAGTTTTAGTTAACCATTCCACATCTGGTTTTACGATCACTGCGTTCAAGGCAGGAACATCGTAGCGGCGGGTAATGATCTCAGTCGGCTTCATTACAGAGATTACCAACCCGCCCAAAAGAGCAGGAGCGACATTATCAGGATGCCCCTCCATTTCAGTGGCAACTTTTAGTAGATCATCCGTACCAAGTGGTTTGCCGAGCATTTCATTTGCTCCGAATAATCCCCCCACGATAGCAGCCGCACTGGAACCAAGACCGCTGCTCATTGGAACTTCGTTTCGAGATGCAATATGTACCCCGTTCATCTTACGCCCGCAAATATCAAACAGACGGGTATACGCCTTGGTAAGAAGATTCTTATTGCCCTTGTTTAGCTTTTCTGCGCCCTCGCCGCTTGCCCTAAATTTGAGATTACTGCCTTTTTCAAAGGCGATTTCGTTCCAAAGATCAATAGCCAGCCCAAGGCAATCAAATCCAGGGCCCAGGTTTGCAGATGTGGCAGGGACGCGAATTTTTATCATGAAGACATTATAAATTACAGATTTTATGTTGTGAACAGCCGTGAAGACTTGAAATTTGTATTAAAATTCAAGGCATGAATGAGATACAATCTTTGTATGACATGCTCGGCGGTGAGGTGGGTGTTCACGCCCTTGTAACCCGCTTTTATGACTTAATGGATTCTGCGCCTGAAGCAAAGGATATCCGTGCGCTTCATGCCAACAATTTGAAACAATCCCGGGAAAAGTTGTTTTTATTTCTTACAGGTTGGTCTGGTGGTCCGCAACTTTATATGGAAAAATTCGGCCACCCTCGCCTGCGCCAGCGCCACATGCCGTTTGCCATCGGCAGCCGTGAGCGCGACCAGTGGCTTTGGTGCATGAACCAGGCTGTTGATACCGGGGACTTTGATCCGGCTGTTGCAGATCACTTGAAAAAACGATTTTCCGAAATTGCTGATTTCATGCGAAACAAAGATGAGACGCAAGGTCCACTTTTCCAACTTTGATGCGATGGCAGGATAAAAAAACGAGTTGCAGTGCGCAACTCGTTTTTTCTGCTTAGAGATTTTTTATTACCAGGGGTTGACCACTTCGATTCCAGCGCCGCTGAAATCGTCGTCGTTGATGGTTACCAACACAAGGCGGTGGGCGAGGGCTGTGGCGACCAACATTGAGTCGACCGCGGGCATATTGATGTCCATCCCTTCGAGGCGGGCGTACACTTCACCCCAGAGCTTCATGATTTTTGCATCCAGCGAAAGGATGTGCCCATCAAAACGCGGAAATAACTGATCCTGCACCCATGTTTCAACGAGGGATTTTCTTCGGGGTTCATATATCTTTTGAATGGCGCGCGTTATTTCCCCAATGGTAATGACGCTCAGATACATGTCTTCCTGGTCAAGCGAGTCGACAAACTCAACAACACTTGGATTTGGTTTTTGTGAAATGAGTTCTGAAATAATGCTTGTATCGAGCAGGTACTTCATAGATCAATTCCCTTGCGCGGCATGGACTTGTCTCGACGAAGATCGAGGTCCAATCCTGCAAGGGGAGAGGTACTAAAGAACTCGGAAAGTTTTCCTTGAGATTTTCGCAGTTTTTCGTATTCAGAGTACGAAATGACAACTGCCGTTTTCTCCCCATATTTTGTGATGACTTGCGGTCCTTGCTGTAGAGCGAGCATAACAACTTCACTTAACTTGTTTTTTGCATCTTGTATTTGCCATTCGGCGATCATGAAGAAAAAATCCTTTTCTGGCTAGTCTGTCTAGAATTTATGTATTCTACCCGTTTTAGTCAAAATATGTCAAAGGGTTGGTTTTGCAATTTTGTCAATAGATATGCGCATAGTCTAGTGATGAAACTCTGACTAAAATCAATTTTCCTCACTGTGAGCATGTATGCCCCGCCTCTCGCTTGACCCTCAACCTGCTACACGCTAAAATGCTCTTCCTACACTGAAAAGGATACCTGCCATCAAAAAGAACCAGGTGGCGTACTATTTTTACCCATGTTTGAAACCCTAACCGGACGACTCAACCAAATTTTCGACAACCTGCGCAAACGCGGCAAACTCTCTGAAGCCGACGTAGATGCCGCCATGAAAGAAGTTCGTCTCGCCTTGCTGGAAGCAGATGTGCATTTCAGCGTAGTGAAGACGTTTATTGCAAAGGTTCGCGAACGTGCTGTGGGGGCTGAGGTTTCCAAAGCGCTCAATCCCGGGCAGCAGGTAATCAAGATAGTAAATGAAGAGCTCATTGACACATTGGGCGAGCCTGCCCCGCTAAACCTTACTGGACCCAAACCGCGTGTGGTGTTGATGGTCGGCTTACAAGGTGCGGGGAAAACCACCATCACAGGGAAACTGGCTCGCCTGCTCAAATCCAAGGGCGAGCGTATTCTCATGGTGGCTGGCGACCCGTATCGTCCGGCGGCAGTAAAACAGTTGCAACAACTCGGTGAACGCGTGGGCGTGGAAGTGGAGGCAGATGTATCTATTAAGCCACCCGAACTCGCAAAACGCGCATTGGATAAAGCTGAAAAGGGCGGATACACCCTGGTATTGGTCGATACAGCCGGACGGTCTCAAATGGATGCGCAGTTGATGGACGAACTCAAAGCCATCCACGCCAATGTCAACCCGGTGGATACATTACTTGTGATTGATTCCATGATCGGTCAGGAGGCTGTGAATATTGCCAACGGTTTCAAAGATGCCATCAACCTTACCGGGCTTGTGCTCACAAAAATGGATGGCGACTCGCGCGGTGGTGCGGCGATCTCCATTCGCTCAGTGACAGGGGTTCCGATCAAATTTATTGGTACCGGTGAAAAACTGGACGCACTGGAAACCTACGACCCTGCGCGTTTATCCTCCCGTATTTTGGGCATGGGCGATATGATCGGTCTGATCGAAAAAGCCGAAGCCATGTTCGACCAGCAAACAGCAGAAAAGCAAGCTCAAAAGTTAATGAAGGGCGAATTCTCGCTTGAAGACTGGCTGGAGCAAATGAACCAGATGAAAAAGATGGGACCGCTTTCGCAGATCATGGATATGCTGCCCGGGCAAATGGGGCAGGCAGCACGTGGCATTGACCCTAACCTGATCGAGAAACAATTCAAACAATCTGAAGCCATCATCAACTCCATGACATTAAAAGAGCGTCGCAATCCCGATATTCTCAACGCCTCCCGCCGCCGCCGCATTGCAGCCGGTTCCGGAATGGATGTGCAGGATGTGAATAGACTGATAAAACAATTTCGTGAAACACAAAAAATGATGAAGACCATCCAAAAGACAGGCGGTAAGGGGTTGGGACGCTTGTTTGGGTAGGGCATAACCTGATAAAAAAGAGACCGAATTTGCGGTCTCTTTTTTGTTTTACTTCACAGGCTGGCTGTTGCTTTTTTCCTTTTCGCGTAACAGTTGCGCTTTTTGTTGAAGTTCTTTGAAATAGCTCGAATCGGTGATCTCGGCTACCTGCTTATTTCTCTTTGCATGGTCGATCTCGATCTTTAACTCTTGAATTTCTTTGCGCAAACTTTGTTCATGAATGTACCCTTCCAGTGCGGCGCTTGCCAGCGACGAAAAGGATGTCATTAATTGTTGTAAATTGGCATCGAACGGAATAATTGTCTTTTTATCAGAATCAAGAGCATTGAGCAATTGCAGGATTCCCTGTACTTTGCCCTGACTGTCTTTTAAGGGAATGATCAAAAACGAAGAAGAAATATAGCCTGTTTGTCGGTCGAATTCACGGGTTCCCGCAAAATCGAATTTTTTGTTTTCGTAGGCATCTTCGATATTGATCACCTCGCCTGTACGTGCGGAAAAAGCAGCGACATTGTTGTGATTGGGGAAGCCATCCTTGTCATAAAGTTCGATGGGCGGCATTGTTACTTTGTTTCCGCTGGTTCCTCCCATTGCCATATTTAAAGTATTGTTTCGCGTTACAGCAAACTCAAGAAGGTTGTTTCTTTTTAAATACAATGTCCCGGCGTCCGCATGACAGAAATTTTGCGCTTCCACCAACATATTTTCAAGTAATTTTTGGAAGTCTTTTTCAGAAGCGAGGTTTACGCCGATCGGGATGACAATATCAAGCAGCCCATCAGCCCTGCTCTTTTGAATACCAAGTTGGATCAATATCCGGCGTAATTGACCGGCAATATAAAGGCTCATCAATGTCAGTCCGCCGATACTGTATAGTACAGGAGCGGTTTCATTCGATGAGCTTTTATCAAGCCAGATGTATAAGGCATTGTGCCCAATGGCTGCTGCCAATCCGCTTAGAAGAACAACGATTCGATTGGAGTGATGTCGAAAATAGAATTGGGTTATAACCAGACCTGTAATACCCGCCGCCGTGGCATAGACCAATGTCGTTGAAAAAGAGTGTGCAAGCAGGTTGTTCGTATCAGGTGTTTGGGCGCCAAGTATGGAGAAAGTCATATCTACAGTGGCAAAACCGATACCTGCTGCCCAGCCGTAAACTGCCCCTTCAATGAGATTATCTGATTTTTTGCGGTACAGGACAAAGTAAACGCATAGCAAAACAAATACCTGGTGGATGATCGGGGTAAGGAAAATCACCAGAGTATCCTGTTCCATGCCTCTTAGAAGCAATACCCCATTGATTTTTTGCAAAACTGAATACGCAACACCTCCCCATGTAAGACAAATCGCGATCCAACCTAAGTTTCGGGTGGTATAAAGCCCAAATATGAACATGACCAATAGAATTAGCAGAGGGATGCCGATAACGATAGAAAAAGCCAAACCCATGAAGTAACTCCTTGATTATGATTAGTGCGATTATACCTTGCAAGCCTGGTAGAAGTTTTGCATACAAGTGTACAGATTTAAAGAGGGAAATTTCATTTTCTTCTGGTAAAATACGCCTCGCGATTTCAGCTCGCACGCTTCCTTTCGAGTGCCTGCCTGAAACGTAATAAAAAACTAAAGGAGCAAGTTTAAGATGGTTCGAATTCGTTTACGTCGTATTGGTCTCAAGGGCCAACCCACGTACCGCATCGTTGCTGCGGACAAAGAAGCCCCCCGCGATGGTCGCTTTTTGGAGATTTTGGGTGTGTACAATCCGCGCACAAACCCTGCCACGATCAAGCTGCATGAAGATCGTATTTATCACTGGATGAAAAACGGCGCCCAGCCGAGCGAATCTGCTGCGCAGGTTCTCAAGGCAGCCGGAACTTTGGAGCGTTTTGAACGCTTCAAGAAGGGCGAATCTTTGGAAGCTCTGGTTGCTGAAGCTGCCGAAGCAGAAGCCAAACGCGCTGCGCCCGTCAAAACCCGCAAAGACTAGAAATAAAACCAGACCCTAAAGGACAGAACCTTTAGGGTCTATTTGAAAGGTAATCATGAAAGATTTGATCGAATATATTGCCAAATCTCTTGTAGACAACCCTGAAGACGTGGTTGTGACTGAATCCGGCGGCAACCGACCTCGCATTGAATTGAGCGTTGCCAAGAATGATATGGGACGCGTGATCGGCAAGGGCGGCAAAGTGGCAAATGCCATTCGTGCGTTACTGCGGGTTGCGGCTGAACGTGAAGGCAAGCAAGTCACTCTTGATGTAACGGAACCCTCATAATGACAGAAGAGAACAAAAAAGGCTCGCCTGCGGGCGAGTCTATTTATTTAGCCATCGGCTTTATGCGTCGTCCGCATGGAGTGGCGGGTGAGATCATTATGGATCTGCATACTGATTTCCCTGAACGCATCAAAGGTGGACGCAAGGTGTATGTGGGCGAAAATCATGAGACATTCACCATTAGCACAGTGCGAACGCATGGAAATGGTGTGTTGGTTAAGATCAAGGGCTTTGATTCTCCTGAAACCGCAGGGCGTTTTCGCAATCAGTGGATGTACGTCAAATCCAGCGAAGTGCCTGCCTTGCCAGAAGGAAAATATTACAAACATGAATTGGTCGGTCTTATTGTGATGACCGATGAAGGCGAAAAACTGGGTGTTCTGAACGAAGTTCTCGAAACCGGCGCAAATGATGTGTACACCGTGATTAAAGAAGACGGCAGGGAAATCCTTTTGCCCGCCATTCCTGATGTGGTGCTCGAAGTCAATATGGATGAAAGAATTCTCAAGGTTCATATCATTGAGGGATTGTTATAGTCTTTAATCCTAAACCGGGTGATAGAATTTTATTGTCATGGACGATAGAAAATACTGGATTGGTTTCAACCTAATTAAAGGAATTGGCGCAGTTCGTATGCAAAGCCTGGTCACTTATTTTGGTGACCTTGCTTCTGCATGGCAGGCGGACTTTGCTGATCTAACGGATGCCGGACTGAGCGAAAAACTGGCAGAGAAAGTTATCGGGGTAAGAGGGCAAATAGACCTGGATCAACTTTCGGCTAGGTATAAGGCGCAAGGCATCCAAACCCTTATCTGGGCAGATGAGGCGTATCCAGTTCGTTTGAAAGAGATCGACCAGCCGCCGCCCGTTCTTTACATCCGTGGTGAATATTTGGTGGATGATCTATTTGCGGTTGCCATAGTAGGCACGCGCAAGGTCACGCCGTATGGCAGGCAGATCACAGAAGAGATCGCCGCATTTCTCGCTGCAAATGGAATCACCGTCATCAGCGGACTCGCCCGTGGGGTGGATGCCATCGCGCATCAGACCGCGCTCAAAGCTGGAGGGCGGACGATGGCTGTACTTGGCTCAGGTGTGGATAAGATCTACCCGCCGGAGCATCGCGGACTTGCCGAACAGATCATTCAGCGTGGAGCGGTCATCAGTGATTATGCGGTTGGCACACCGCCGCACGCTTCCAACTTTCCGCCGCGCAATCGGATTATCTCGGGTTTGTCGTTGGCAGTGATTGTGGTGGAGGCGGCGGAAACCAGCGGGGCATTGATCACGGCTGAATTTGCCGCCGAACAAGGGCGTGAGATTTTTGCTGTGCCCGGCAGTATTTTGGCGCCGCAGAGCAAAGGCACGAATCGGCTGATTCAAAAAGGGGCACAGCCATTACTTACTCCCGCTGATCTGATGCAAGCGCTCGATCTCACCCGAATGGACAAACAAAAGACCGCCCGCAAGATACTACCCGCAGATGAAACCGAAGCTGTGTTATTAAATACCCTCGGGGGTGAGCCTTTACATGTGGATGAGATTAGAAATCAAACTGCTTTGCCCATCGAAAGAATTTCCGCTGCATTGATTATGATGGAGTTGAAAGGTATGGTGCGGCAAGTCGGCGGTATGAATTATGTGGCAGTTCGAGAAGACCGCCCGGATTATTCTGTCTAGGAGTTTATGATATGACAAATGATTTTTCAAATAAGTATGCGGTGATTATGGCTGGCGGCGGCGGCACGCGTTTGTGGCCCCTCTCGCGCAAAGGACAACCAAAGCAACTCCTTCCGTTGATCGGGCAGGAGACACTCTTTCAAAGCACGGTTGCACGATTGGAGGGCTTGTTTCCTCCCGAGCGTATATTGGTTGTGACAGTTGAAGAGCAGGCGCATGAGATGAAGAAACAGGCGCCGCAAATTCCGCTTGAGAATTATTTGATCGAACCGGCGCCGCGCGGCACTGCCTCGGTGGTGGGGATGGCAGCCATGGTACTCCAGCAACGCGACCCTCAGGCAGCTATGGCGATTCTGCCATCTGACCATTTCATCCGCAACGTGGATTTATTTCACTATCTGCTTAAAGCAGCCTTTGAAGTAGCCGATGATCATTATCTGGTTACGCTCGGGGTTACCCCAACGATGCCATCCACTGCTTATGGATATATTCAACAAGGGACGATTTTGACAGGTGATTATAAGTACCCTTCGTACACTGTGCAGAGTTTCAAAGAGAAACCAACCGAAGAAACGGCGCGTCAGTTACTGCAATTGGGTGGTCACTCTTGGAATAGCGGCATGTTCATTTGGCGCACCGATTCGATCATGAATGAGATCCAAAAGCAGATGCCCGCACTGTATGCTTCGTTGAATGAAATTGGCGCAGCATGGGGAACCGCAGCCCAAAACGAAGTTTTGGGCGCAGTATGGCCCACACTCAAAGTGGAAACGGTTGATTACGGTATTATGGAAAAAGCCGAAAAAGTGGCGGTTCTTCCTGCCGGCGGGTTGGGCTGGAGTGACGTGGGCGCGTGGGCATCGCTTTTTGAGGTCTTGCTGCCCGATATGAGCGGAAATATCGCGGCAAATTCAGCCCATCACCTTGCGCTGGAAACGAACAATACATTGGTGTATGGGAACGGTTCAGACCGCCTTGTCGTGACAATTGGTGTGGATGATATGGTGGTCGTGGATACCGGTGATGCCATCTTGATCTGCAAAACAGACCAGTCACAAAAGGTGAAAGATGTGGTGGAACACTTGAAAAAGCACAGGCAGGAAAAATACCTGTAAAATTGGCGTTTGCAAAAAAACGAAAAGTTGTTGTAGAATGTCCATCCCGTGAGGTGATTAGCCTCACGGGATGTTTTTTGTAGCACACAGAGCACAATGCTTATCTTGTAGTTTTAAATGGGCATATTGTTGGAGGACTATTAATGGAAGCGTATTGCATGAAGTGCAAGACCAAACGGGAGATGAAAGACCCTGTGGCTGGGTTTAATGCCAGGGCGTCTGCGGTGACAACCGGCGTTTGCCCCGTTTGCGGCACAAAACTTTTTCGCATGGGCAAAACTGAAGCCCATGCCGGTTTGATTCCACCCCCCAAACCGGAGAAGGTGGAAATTCGTGAAGGCAAGCTTGTCATTGTCGAGTCGCCTGCCAAGGCAAAGACCGTGGGGCGTTTTCTCGGCAAAGGCTACACCGTCCGCGCCTCGGTGGGGCATGTGCGTGACCTGCTCAAATCGCAGCTCTCTGTAGATGTGGATAATAATTTTGAGCCGAAGTATCGCGTGCCCAATGAAAAGAAAGATGTTGTCAAAGAACTTAAGCAACTGGCTAAGAAAGCCGAAGAAATCTACCTGGCAACAGATCCCGACCGCGAGGGTGAATCCATTTCGTGGCATTTGATGGAAGCCGCTGGTATTGAGCCGGAACGTACCAAACGGGTTGTGTTCCATGAGATCACCGCTCCTGCCATCAACGAGGCTTTTTCACATCCTCGTAATATTGATATGAACCTTGTCAACGCTCAACAGGCGCGCCGTGTGTTGGACCGTCTGGTTGGGTATAGCATCAGCCCGATCCTTTGGGAAAAGGTTCGCGGTCGTCTTTCTGCGGGACGTGTGCAATCTGTGGCGCTGCGTTTGATCGTGGATCGAGAACGGGAGATCGACGATTTCAAACCGATCGAATATTGGACCATCCACGCTGAATTCAAACCTGAAAAATTGAAATCGAACTTTATTGCCAAACTGGTACGGGTGGATGAAAAAGAACCTGAACTCTCAACCGAGGAAATGGTAAAGCCGCTTCTTTACGACCTTGAAACTGCTTCTTTTTCCATTACAAAGGTCAAACGCGGAGAGCGTAGACGAAAACCCCTGGCGCCCTTTACAACGTCCACGCTTCAGCAGGAAGCTTCTCGCAAGCTCGGTTTTACCGCCCGCCGTACCATGGCATTGGCGCAGGGACTATATGAAGGACAGGATGTAGGCGAAGGCGGCACGACGGGTCTGATCACCTACATGCGTACCGATTCAACCAACGTCTCTGTGATCGCTCAAAACGAAGCGCGAGAGTATGTGACCGGAAAATACGGCAGTGATTTTCTGCCCCCTGAGCCGCCTACCTACAAAACAAAATCTGCCAATGCTCAAGAAGCACATGAAGCGGTTCGTCCCACCTCCGCCATGCGTGACCCTGAAAAAGTGAAGGAATATCTTGAACCTGCCATGTTCAAGTTGTACCGCCTGATCTGGCAGCGTTTCGTCGCTTCGCAAATGGAATCGGCTGTATATGACACTTTGCAAGTTGAAGTGACCGGCAAGACCGACGAACATGAATATCTTTTGCGCGCCTCTGGCTCTGCGGTGAAATTCCCCGGGTTTATGGTGGTTTATGAAGAAGCCAAAAACGAGGATGCAAAGACCGAAGAAGAGGAAGATGTAAAAATTCCCGCTGGTGTGGCAGAAGGACAGGTGCAGGAGTTGGTTCGCTTGATTCCTGAACAGCATTTTACCCAGCCGCCGCCGCGCTTTTCTGAGGCATCGTTGGTGCAGGCGCTGGAAGAGAACGGGATCGGGCGTCCGTCTACTTATGCGCCGACCATTTCGACGATTCAACAGCGCGGTTATGCCTTACGTGAAGAAAAACGCCTGGTGCCCACCGATATGGGAATTCAAGTCAACGACCTGATGGCGCAGTACTTCCCCGAGGTGGTGGACTTTGGGTTTACCGCCCACATGGAAGCCGACCTCGATAAGATCGCCGATGGTCAAATGGAATGGGTGGATGCGATCCGTGAGTTTTACGGTCCATTTGCCGAGGATGTGAAAAAGGCGCAGGCAGAGATGCCGGTTGCCAAATCTGAACCGGAGCCGATTGGCAGGCAATGCCCCGAAGATGGGGGTGAGTTGGTCATTCGCTATGGACGTTTCGGTAAGTTCATTTCCTGTGGGAACTTCCCGACCTGTCGCTATACCGAACCGTGGCTTGAGAAGATCGGTGTCTCCTGCCCGAAGGATGGCGGCGATATGGTCGAACGCCGCACCCGCAAGGGGCGCACGTTCTATGGATGTGCAAATTACCCCAATTGCGATTTCACAACCTGGAAGAAGCCCATTGCCAAACCTTGTCCCAAGTGCAATGGTTTGTTGGTGATCGCGAACAAACGTGAGGCAAACTGCACCAACTGTTCTGAGAGTTTCCTGTTGGAAGAGGTTATGCCCGAAAGTGTATAATTTTCAGCGAGGCGCCAGGCTTGGGTGGGGGGAACAGGCTTTGGCTTGGGTTTGAGGCGTTCGCGTCCTGTTTGGGCAATCATTCTGCCATGCTTGCGGTATGTTTACGTTGTATAATCGTGTGAAAGCAAATAAGCGAAGGAGTTTATTATGCAATTTGTCGTTGCTTTCTTGAAAAAAATCCCCATCATGCCGATCGTACTTTTTATTGCGGGGTTGGGGTTGGGTTTGTTGATCGGTTGGAGCACCAAGGAATTTAAGGATGCTACACCGTATTATTTGCGTGCCGATTTGCAGGAAGATTACCTGCGTATGGCGATTGACTCCTTTCGTCTGAATCAGAATCCGAACCTTGCGGTTCAACGCTGGCAGGGGCTTGGTCCTTTTGCCCAGACGGCGTATGCGGCAATTCAAAATAACCCGGGAGATCAAGACCCTGCTGTTGTTCAGGCATATGGTCAGTTGATCACGGATATTCTTTCTTCGGGCGGCGCTGCTCCTGTTGTGGAAGTGCCAAGTACGAACCCTGTAATGCGTACGGCTTTGATCGGGATAGGGTTGGTGCTGGTGTTGGGTGTTGTTGCTGCCGGTGGAATGTACCTGTTCCGTTTATTCGGCAAGCGCGGTTCTGGCGAGGTGACGGCTGTGATGCAGGCTTCTGAGCTTAATCGCTCTGCATCAAAGACGAACTTTGAAGAGTTGGGTCTTGCTCCGCCCATCACGCAGACGATGACGACTTACGTGCTTGGCGATGATTTGTATGACGAATCGTTTAGTATTGATACTGGCGCCGGTGAATTTTTGGGTGAGTACGGTGTTGGCGTTTCAGAGATCATTGGCGTGGGCGAGCCGAAGAAAGTGACGGCGGTGGAGATTTGGTTGTTTGACAAGAATGACATCAAAACCGCAACCAAAGTGTTGATGTCTTCACATGCGTATTCAGACCCGGGTATTCGCTCACGGCTTGAGCCCAAAGGTGAGTTGGTGCTGGTGGAGCCTCAGGCTCAGGTTTTACTTGAAACCGCCACGCTGCAATTACTCGCCACCGTTGTGGATATTGAATATGGCGCCGGTCCTTTGCCAGAGAATAGTTATTTCGAACGGATGACACTGGAATTGGCGATCTGGCCCCGTTAGTGATGACCTAAAAATCAAAAACCGCTCCATATGGAGCGGTTTTTTTTATCTTATTCGATTTTGATAATTTTGAATTTGATCGTACCGCCGGGGGTTTGCGCTTCTGCAACATCGCCGACTCGTTTATCCATGAGGGCGACGCCAATGGGGGATGCGTGTGAAATTTTCCCTTTGCGCGGGTCTGCTTCGGTGGAGCCGACGATATCATAAGTTTCAGGGTCGAACCCCTCTTCTTGAATGGTTACCGATGAACCGATGGTTACTGTATCGGAGCTTTTCTTTTCAATGAGAACGGAAATTCGCAGGATGGCTTCGATCTCTTGGATGCGTCCTTCGAGAAAACCCTGGTCTTCCTTGGCTTTGTGGTAATCGGCGTTTTCAGAAAGATCGCCCATTTGGATGGCGGAACGCAGGCGTTGGGCGAGTTCTTCGCGGCGCGGACCTTTTAATTCCTCCAGCTCTGCCTTGAGTTTGGCTTCACCTTCGGGAGTTAAGTAATGTTGAGACATGGTTCTCCTTTTCTATGTAGGCAGGGGGCAAAAGAATGGGAGCTTGTGTTTTCTTATTCGATGCCCCCATTTGAAACGAAAGTTAATTAAGGTTTCTCGTTGGGGTTGAACATTTTTTGGTGTTCTTCAATTGCGTAGCGGTCGGTCATTCCGGCAATGTAATCGCAGATGGTGCGTTCGAGACCGCGTTTTTCAATGAAGAATTGCACATGGTCGGGCAGGGTGGTTGGCTCGGCGCGGAAGGCGTGAAAGAGGTCTGAAATGATGCGCTCTGCTTTGACCTGCATACGAACCACACGGTAGTGCCGGTAAAGCTTTTTGTAAAGCAGGTCTTTTAGTTCACGGTTGCGCCTTTGCATTTCTTCTGTATAGCCGACGACATTATGTTTCAATTTCTGAATATCGAGGGCAGAATTGACCTTGCTTTCTTTCAGTCGTGTATCTGTTCCTTGAACCATGTCGGTGACGAGAATTCCGACCAGATGGCGGATCATGCGATGGCGTTCCATATCTTCGATGGTTTGTGCGCGCCAGTTGAAGGTTTCGCACAGAATTTCCCAAAGCGCCACACCGTCAAGGGTTTGAGGGTGGATCATACCTGAGCGCAGTCCGTCATCGAGATCGTGGGTGGTGTAGGCGAGTTCATCAGCGACATTGGCGATCTGAGTTTCAAGATTGCCGCGTAGTTCGGGGTTGAAATCGCGGGCGTCTGATATATCGTATTCCGATTCGTGTTTGACCATTCCTTCGCGTACTTCCCATGTAAGGTTTAGCCCAGGGAATTCTGGAAAGCGTTGTTCAAGTTCTGTGACGATGCGAAGGGACTGTTTATTGTGGTCAAATCCGCCGTATTCTTTCATCAGGCGGGCTAGGGCAACTTCACCAGAGTGACCGAAAGGGGAGTGACCGAGATCGTGGGCAAGGCAGATGGCTTCTACAAGGTCTTCGTTACCGCCAAGGGCACGGGCAAGTGTTCTGCCGATCTGGGCGACTTCAAGAGTGTGGGTGAGGCGGGTGCGGAAGTAGTCGCCTTCAAAGTTGATAAAGACCTGCGTTTTGTATTCGAGGCGTCGAAAAGCGGTGGTATGGAGGATGCGGTCACGGTCGCGCTGGAAGGAGGTGCGATAATCTGGCTCGCCGCCAAGGTACGCGCGACCTTTTGTGTCTTTGCTGCGCATACCGTACGGCGCGAGGCTGCGGTCTTCATTCTCTTCCAGTTGCTGACGAGTAAAGAACATGCTTTGCCTTTTTATAATACCCACCGTTGAAAATTGCGCTTTTCACCTTCTCACGAAGCAAAATTTTCAACCGAGTGCGGTATAGATGCGAACGTCATTGCAACCCTTTTTGCAGCGCTGCAATGACGAGGAGTGGGGCGAGAGGGGGTCGAACCCTCACGTTGTTACCAACGACAGATTTTAAGTCTGTTGCGTCTGCCGATTCCGCCATCGCCCCGGCAGGACGTATTTTACTATAAGTTCATGTCTAATTGAAAAATCTTTTCTTGTGGGAGTGCAGTGGCTTTAGCTTGTAGAAAATTAGAATATGAATACAACCTAACAAACCTGCAAGCCTCGTGCCTTGGGTCTTCCTGTAAAATTGAAAAAACACCCAAGGAGGGGGCAACGCAGATGAACCCCAAAACAAAACGGTATGAACTCTTTGAGCCGGTCAAGGTCTTTATAGCCTTGATGTTGGTTGCAATCGTGTGGTTATTGCCAGTGGCGCTTCCCCAAGCGGAAGATTCACCGGACAAGCAACCCAACGCGGACTCTCTTTTTATCATTCCCCAAGCGGGCGCAGGTTGGACTTGCTTTGACAACCCAAATTGTTGGGAGTGGGCATGTGCAGAAGTGATTCGCGGAGGATGTCTGCGATACGAGCAGAAATGTACTTGTACTCACGAGGGCGGCGGTGGCGGACCAAGTTACTCGCCGCCCACGATCTCGCACACGCTCAACTGCTCTGTCCCTGGCTGGGGTGATTGGTGCATCGGCGCACTCAGCATTGAACTGAGCGCATCTGACCCGCAGAACGCAAGCCTCATCATCAGCGGAGATGTGAACGGCAATAATTTCACCTGCACCGAAAACCCCTGCACCATTGATCTGTCGGAAGGCGTGGGAAGCGTGAATTACAAAGTGGATGCCTCGACCGGACTCTCGGATAGCGATACGGTGTCTTATTATGTGGATGTGACCACCCCGCAAATTGACGGAAACATCAGCGGTACGAGCGGGACAAATAATTGGTTCACCACCCAAACCTCCGTCACCGCCTCAGCCTCCGATTTCAATTCCGGTGTATACAGCCTGGAAGTGAACGTGAACAACACAGGCTACAGCCCCTACACAGACACAACTTTCACAGATGGAGTTCACAGCATCCAATTCCGTGCCGTGGACAATGCGGGCAACCTGACCGAGACCGCTGTGCAAACCATCATGGTAGATACGATCACCCCCAGCCTGAGCCTGCAAGTGGACGGTACACGCGGTCAGAATGACTTTTACACCACATCGGTCACAGTGACGCCCAATGCCAGTGATGCCACCTCAGGCATAAACAAGATCGAAGCGATGATAGACAATGGCGCATGGACGGTCATCAACAGTCCGCTGTTCTTCGCGGATGGGAATCACAGTTATCAAATCCGCGTGACGGATAATGCGGGCAACGTCACCGAAACGCCAGTGCAGACTCTTTACATTGACGCCAGCCCAGCCGTGATCGCCATGCTGGATGATGCGCTCGTGCTGGGCGACGGGCTTTTTTACAGCATCGAAGACTCGCAAAGCGGACTGACCGAACTGCGGGTGGTGATCAAGGACAACGAGGGCAAGTACCAGCGCGTGACCTGGGTGGAGAACCTGGACGGGAACAGCAAATACAAAGGCAGCATGCGTTGGGACGGCATCTTTTCTGATGGAACTTACCCAACTCCTGGCATCTACTACATCGCGCTCAAAGTGATCAACGGCGCGGGCGTGGAGACCATCGGCACGGCGACGATTGAAGTGCCGGTGGTGAAGACCGCCGAGCAGGAGAGCATCCCTGCGCTGGTTATGCCTGCGCTTGAGACTGTCGAAACCGTGATTGAGGAAGAAACCGTTGTAACTCAATCTGCGCCGCAGGTATTCGGAAGCACATCCAACCCCTTCACTGGAAATAGTATCCAAACCTCATTCTCTGCAAACAGCACAACCACCCCAACCCAATCCAATACAACGAGCAATGTTCTCTGGGGTGGAGCAGCCGCCGCCCTGCTCGGTGCGACTTTGGCGGAGTGGCAAAAGAAACGCGAAGAAGAGGAAGCCGCTAGACGAGCCGCCATGCGAAACAGCGGAGGCGAAGAAGAGGATGATAGACCGAGAAAGAAGACGCCGGGACAGATCGCCTACGAAAAGAAGCAACAGCAAAAGCGCATCGTGGCAGAGTCACAGGCATTGTTGAATCAAAAGAAGGCAACGCAGCAAGCTCAAAGTAAGATTGCCAAAGACAAGAACCTCGCCAAAGCCGAAGCGGTGATGAGCAAGGTGAAACCTTCCGCGCCGTATGTGGCGTCCAGTTACATAGATAAGGAGGAGGAGACGTGGCTGAAGGGGGTGGCGAGTCAAGGGGCGTGGGCGGCGACATCAGATGCCAAAAGTGAGCCAGTTGCTATAGTTATTCCATTGCCTCAACCAGTCCCTACGCAGCCAGATAATGAAGACAATGCAGAGACACCTACGCCAACCTCAACACCGAGTCCAATAGAGATTGCTACCCCATCCGAATATAGAACGCCTGCAAATACTTTGATACCATCAAGTACGCCTGCGCTATCTACCACACCAGATGCTCTTGATACGGTAATACCAATTCTTACTCTTACACCAAGCCCTACCCTGCCACCGCCTCCTCCTACTCCGACAAATCCAAATGATAAATCTATAATTGAAAGAGTTGTAGATGGCGTATTAGAAAATGTGCCTAGTACCTATCATTATCCTGCAGAACCAAATTTGACTACTGGGGGTGGTGGTATGCCTGGCGGCTTAAATGATACAAATGTAACAGATTGAAAGGAATTCTTAAATGACACAAAAAATGTACCCTCGAATAAGAGTTTTAATCATCTTTAATTTATTAATGTTTATGTATTATTTTAGATTTTTTTGGAGATCTTTAGCTTGGGATTGGGATTTTCAAACGCCTCTATATTTTCTTTCTAGCTTTGGGTTATTGATATCTTCATTCTTTTTAATGAATCGTCAAAAAAAAGGAAAGATTGTATTAAAATGGGTTGGTCTATTAGGTGTTATTGCGATTTTAGGTGTTGCCATTTGGGGGTTATTACTTCTTGATGACATTGCATATGTTTCAAAGTTTCATTATGAAAATATTATCGTGAATGTATTAGTGTATACCATACGCCATGCTTACCCAATCATTGCCGGTTTTGTTATTCTAAATAAACCGGATGAAGAATTAGGTTTGTATTAAGTGGGGATGAAGGAGATAACCAACATCCTCTGGGGCGGAGCGGCAGCCGCCCTGCTCGGTGCGACCCTCGCCGAATGGCAAAAGAAGCGCGAAGAAGAGGCGGCACGTCTCGCCGCCATGCGAAACAGCGGAGGCGAAGAAGAAGAGGATGATAGACCGAGAAAGAAGACACCGGGACAGATCGCTTACGAAAAGAAGTAACAGCAATAGCAAAAGCGGATTGTGGCAGAGTCACAGGCGTTGATGAATCAAAAGAAGGCGACGCAGCAAGCACAAAGTAAGATTGCCAAAAACAAGAACCTCGCCAAAGCCGAAGCGGTGATGAGCAAGGCAAAGCCTGTCACGCCGTATGTGGCGTCCAGTTACCTGGATAAGGAGGAGGAGACGTGGCTGAAGGGGGTGGCGAGTCAAGGGGCATGGGCGGCGGTCAATGCGCGAGAGGAAAAGACGGTAAGCGGTGGAAAGCCGCTGGCTGTGCCTGCACCACAAGAACCGAATCCGCCAGACAAATATAATGATGGTGTTTCTACATGGTGGGATGTACTTGATTGGGATTGGTGGAAGAGTAATGAGCCTTGGCCGCCTCCATTTGGTCCGAAGTGGATTTCGCCAGCAATGTCAACAGTAACGCCAACATCAACGCCTGTGTTGGTAACTAAGACCATGACAAAAACATTACATCCAGATGAAGCCTGGATAATTGCTTATCAGACGGCAAACACACCTTTACCAACGCAGACTCCATTACCAACCCATACCCCTCAAGTTGATATTGATTATCAACTCGGAAGATATGGAATTTCTATAGTTGGAAATACTGATTCAGCAACTTTGCAAGTTGCATTAGACACAGCTAATTTGCTTGGAAAAAACTATATGCCTTTCCTGAACGCTCCTACTCCAGAATCTGCTTTTTTACGGAGTAATGGACAAGTATTAATAATTCTTGACGATAAAGCCACCTTTTTTTATCAAGAAGTGGATCGCAATGGAAATACAATAGAGAAAGTTGCCCCAGGTAATTGTGAAACGAAAAAGAATATTTTACAGAACATTAATGAGTTTAATTATATTGCTCAATACAAGATAAATATAGGAACAAAAGACAAACCTGTTTATGAAACAAAGGAAGTGCAAACTTTTGCGCCACAAACCATTGTGTGTAAACAGCCCCCAACAGAAGAGAACCTTATGCATGAATTCGGACATACAACTCCCAATCATATTGGTTTTGATATTTTTAGCAATGTAGATAAGATTTTGAAAATCGATGGTAAATATCTTGACTATAATGAAGATGGGGGATATTGGCAAAGAGATTTCACTGGCTTCCTTAATGGAAATGATAGTTTGGAATATCGAATTACCGTCGAAGAAAGCCGAACCGATGGATCTGCCAAACTGGAACAATTGGCAGATATGCTAATGAATTGGCACATGGAACAAGCGGGAAGCACTCAGTATGGGTTTACAAACGACCCAGCCGGGAATGCCCGAAGAGAATATACCTTAAGCTTAATTAAAGAAATGTTGGTAGGACGATGAAAAAGGTGATTTTCCTTCCCCTGCTAATTGCCTGCTTGATTTCCTGTGTGCCTGATGCGAATACGCCAGTGGTTACATTTTCTACACTCTTGCCAGCAACTAAGACTGGCACGGCTACAATTGTGCCTACACCTAGCCCTACTCCTAAGTTTTTCCCTACTCTAACAATCGATAAACAAAAACGATTCTATGATTTTCTATCCCAGAATGGCGGCTGTGATTTGCCCTGTCTTTGGGGTGTTACTCCAGGGGAAACGCTAGCGGAAGACGCCTTTAAGATGATTGGCGAATACACATTGACGCCTGAGTTCTTCTTGTATGACCCACTTGGAGATCAGCCCCGTTATTCAAACACTGTAGTGGTTGGGCACTATGAATATTTGGATAGCAACTTATATATAGATGTGTCGAAAAATGGAGAGGTGAGAGGATTTAGCATTTCAACCGATTCATCCGAAAATGGATACAGTGTCCCATTAAAACACGAGCGGTTTGAAAAATTTTCACTGTTGTATGTATTGGAGCATCTCGGAATGCCTGATGGGATATATATTAATCCACCTAAGTCACCTCGTATCAGGGACGCATATGGTATTTACGTAATTTATGATAGTGAGAAGTTATTCATAAACTACTATGGTACTGCCAATGAAGTTTCCGACGGCATTTACGAACTTTGCCCAAATCTTGATGATAAGGATATTTTTAATTTGCGTATCGTTACTGCCGATCCAAATGACTCGAGTATCGATCTAGTTCCATACACGATTTATAGCTTCAGACCTGAGAAACCTTACCCAGTAGAAGAGTTGGGTTTGGAGCTAGATAAAAATGAAATTTACAACCGCTATATAAATCAGTCATCTTATTGTTTTCAATATGATGGTTATTCAGATCATGCAATATTCCCATAATTGGTTATTTAAGCCCATGTTTGTTTGGAGCAAGATGCAAAAATACTTGCCGATAATTTCCATCTTGCTGTTGGTTGTTACATTGCTTTCGCTTATGCTTTACCTAATAGTCAGCCCGATTTTAGGTATACTTTCCTTACTCCTTACCCTCGCCCTCTCCACCTACGCCATCTACACCAAACATGCAGGGACCGAACACGCCCGCGCCAAAATCCTCAAAGAAGTGGGCATGATGGTACTCACGCTTGTCATCGTTATTTTCCTCGGTGGGATTGCATCCATGCTGGCGAATGCCTAGGTCAGCGTGCGGTGGGGCGAGGTGGCGGGACTCGTGTCTGCGATAGGGGTGAGTTTTGTGGTGGGGTATCTTATCCGCGCGGGGATGGGGCGGTTGGTGTAACCTAATCTTGCGGGTCTGCGGGCTGGACGAATTTCAAAAGCCAGTTTCCATCCCCTTGATCTTCGACAATCGAATAGGGTGTCATCAAATGAATCCACGTCTGCCCGGGGTGCAGGGCAATGGGATTATTTTGCTCGTCCAGAAAATAGATGGGGCGCGGCAGACCGGTTTCTTTTTCCCATTCGCGGTTGCGGGTCGTCCAGCGGATTTTATACACCAGCCCGTCACGGAAGAGGTAGGCAAAACCCGCCTGCCCGCTGCCAAGATCAATTTCAAATTGGTTGTGGCGGTAGCGGTTGTGATCTGCAAATAACACAACGATATTTTCAAATGCCAATTGCCTGCCGGTTAACCGGTCGGTGTGAGGCAGGAATGTCCCAGTGCCATCGGCAGTGTCTGTCCAGCGCAGGTAACTCCCCGAAGCAGAATCGTATTCCCAGTAGGCTTGCGTATAGGCATGATAGTAAACATCCATTGCCAATGCCGGTTTGCCATTTACCGGAACCGCATCTGCAAAAAGATTACCAGAGTAGTTCACGGGCTGGGCTGCATTGACGTTTTGTTCTGCCAGTTCCCGCAAATGGGTGACGGGGAGCAGGGCGCTGTTAGGGGTGGATGAGTCCACGCCGTAGATGATCTCGCAGCCGTTGAGCATCTGCCCGATATCCCTTGCCGCGCTGGCATACACCAGGCATGAGTTTGGAAACATTGCGCCGATATTGTTATAGGTCAAGCGCCCCGAGCGGATCGGTCCGATGTATGCCTCTTGCGGAATGTACCAATTGGGCGGCGTGCCGGTCACAGCAACTGTCGGCGTGGGGGCAGGCTCACGGGTCAGGATCAAGCCTGCGTCGAAGAAAGAGGCGGAAGCGTCCGCTGTGAAAATATCCGTTTCGCCCGTTGCTTGATTCGCGTCACTGTCGTGGTCTTCATCGCCGATGTTCGCCTGAGTGAATTCATAAAATTTGGGTTTGATAAATTGCAGGATGGCTTCGCCGCCCGAGCGTGGCAGCCAAAAATAACCGTTCGAATCAGTCACCGCCTCAGCACGGACCTCGCGGCTGATCCCGTCCATCAGGCGGACGCATACGCCGGAAACGCCCGCCTCCCAATCATTCTGCACACCGTTGGCGTTTTCATCGAGCCACACCCGATTGCCGACCCAATCTTCTGCTGGCGGTGAACTTTCGCCATTGCATCCGCCGCCGACGTTTGGAATGTGCCTCGGGGCACCGCCGTAAAAAACGGACATGAATCGTGTGGCGCCTTCGCCGATATAAAATTCAAAGACCCACGCTGCAAAACTCAACCCCGCCTGGGGTCGCGCCGTAACCGGACTGTTGCTGACCGAAACCAACACGGCAGGCAGTTTTAACCACGAAGGGTCTTCAACCTGCAAGCCGGTGAGCGGGTTGATGTTAGCAGGGAAATTTTCTTGATTGGGTCCGAGGGCAATGGGTGTGCTGTGTGCCTGTGGTGTGGAGGTTGGTGCGGTAGTGAATGTCGCTGCGTTTGTGGGCGAAGCCGATAGTGTGAGAGTTGGCGTTTTATTTTCGGGATTCGCGCCGCACGCTGAAAGTATGCTCAGCGCAAGAGCAAATACAAAAAGTTTTTTTGATAAATTCATCATTTACTTTGCCCCTTTGGGTTGGGCAAAATCGAGATACCAATTGGCGGGTTTTTCTTCAGTGACCGGCGTATTGGGCGTAACGACGATGAACCAGGTGCGCCCGGGTTTGAGCGGCATGAGCTGCCCCGTATCGGGGTTGATGAGTTTGATCGGCTTGTGGCGTCCGCTTTGAATTTCGGCATCGGTCAATTCGGTATTCCAGAACACATCGTATTTCAAGCCGTCGCGGAAGAGCATGGCATAGCCGGTTTTATCGGCTTCGAGGTGAATATCGAGATTGGTGGGTGAGATCACATCATGCTCGGTGAATATCACGATCACATTTTCAAATTGCAGTTGCCGTCCGTTGAGGCGGTCTGTATCAAGGTGGAGAACGCCCGCGTTGTCGTAGTCGGCATCGTCTACATAACGCCAGTAACTTTGCGAGGCGGCATCGTACACCCATGCCGATTGGTTGAGGTAAGCGATGTACGTGTGCAATCGCAGGGCGGGTTCGCCGCCCTCGGGTGGGGTTTCATCGAAGGCGTTGCTGGAATAATCCACATCGTACTGTTTGCTTTCTTCGGCAAGGCGTTTGAGTTCGTCGATCTCAAGCATGTAGCCGCCGCCTTGAATGTCGTGATGAACAAAATAACACTGCGGAATTAGCTCCAGCACTTCGGGCGAGGCGAAGGCGTAGATCAAACAAGAATCGGGGAAGAACTCGGCGATATCGGCGTAGAGCAGCCGCCCCGAGCGGACGGGTCCTGCTTTGGCGGGGGGAAGCTCGGATGTAGCCGGAGGCTCGGAGGTGAGAATCAAGCCTGCGTCTACGTTTTGAAGCGATGCACTTAATCCCACCGCCTCGGTCTGACCGTTGGCTGGTTCGGCGTCACTGTCCTTTTCTTCATCCCCGGCATTTTTCTGCACGAACTGCATCCAAGGCGGGGCTTGAAAATCGACAACATACCTTCCAGGTGTGACGTTGAAACCATAGTAGCCATTGCTATCTGTGGTGGTCTGTTGCAGGAGTGTGCCGTTCTCTTGATAGAGATAAACGCAGATGCCGCCAATGCCCGGCTCCCAGGCTTCTTGCGTGTGGTTTGCGTTTTGATCGAACCAGACGCGGTTTCCGAGTATTAGGTCTGTTTGCGTGAAAGGCTCTCTACGGATTTCACAATCGCCAGTGACGGGTACTTCGGGTTCGGGAAATTTTCCGTAGAACACGGTGAGGAAGCGGGTTGCGCCTTCGGTGATGTAGAACTCGAAGACCCACGGCGCAAAGGAAAGCCCCGCCTGCGGACGCGCCTCGACTGGAAAGTGTGAAATGGAAACGAGCAAAGCGGGCAGGTCGAGCAGGCTGCTATCTTCAACGGGCAAGCCTGTCAGCGGGTTGTCTTGTTCTGTGACAAGTGGTGTGGCGGTTGGGGCGGGTATCTGAGTGGGTGTTGGCGCGGCGGGAGGTTGTGTGGGTGTGGATTCACTTTGTGTGTTTAAGCAGGAAACCAGAAATAGGCTGACCAAAATAAAAATAGAAAACCTTGTTGGGGTTCGCATGATATTCTCCAGATCATATCGCCCCCCATTTTGATTGATCTTTTATGTAGAGGCAAAAGCCTTTTTTACCCGTTCATAGGTTTCTTCCAACGATTCGGGTAATACGCGGGTTTCACCGACCGATGACATGAAATTGGTGTCACCTGCCCAGCGCGGCACGATGTGAATGTGAACATGTCCAAGTACGCCTGCGCCTGCCGCTTCGCCGATATTAATGCCGACATTGAATCCCTGCGGTTTGTAGATCGTGCGAAGTTCAGTGGTACAGCGCGAGGTCAGTTCCATCATTTCAGCGCGGACTTCGGAGGTCAGTTCTTCGAGAGATGAAACATGCTCGAATGGAATCACCATCAAATGTCCGCTGGTGTAGGGGTAGCGGTTTAGGATCACATACGAGAATCTTCCGCGAAAAGCGATCAGATTCTCGGCGTCATCGGCTTTGGCTTGTGCGTTGCAGAAAACGCAGCCTTTTTCTTTTTTATGGTTTTCAATGTATTTCATGCGCCAGGGCGACCAAAGATGTTTCATGCAGGTGATTATAGGCGAAAAATAAACATGTGTTTTGCCGTCTTAACGGTTTCTCAATATGTCTCCTTCCATAAACCTTTGTTTTCGATTATCCTACGCACCACGATGCAACCGAACCTTTTCTCTGAAACATTAACCGTTTCCCAGATCACATTCCGCATTCGCAAATTGTTGGAAGATAACCCCGAATTGCAGGATGTATGGGTGACGGGCGAGATATCAAACCTTTCACGTCCGGCATCGGGTCACATCTACTTTACGCTCAAAGATAAAAATGCCTCCCTCCGCTGTGTGATGTGGAAGATGGATGCCATGCGCACGCGACCCGCCTTGCAAGAAGGCGCAGCCGTGGAAGTGCATGGCAAGATCGCGGTGTACGAACCGCAGGGACAATACCAACTGATCGCCAGCCTTATTCAAGCCAAAGGCGAAGGCGCACTCTTTCAAGAGTTTCTCCGCCTCAAATCCATGCTCGAAGCAGAAGGCTTGTTCGACTCAGAGCGAAAACGAGAAATTCCCGAATTCCCCAAAACCATTGGCATTGTCACCTCGGCTACCGGCGCGGCACTGCGCGACATGCTCAACACCATCCGCCGCCGCCAGCCGATGGCACGCGTTATCCTCACGCCATCTCCCGTGCAAGGTGTCGATGCCCCGCCCGCACTGGTCAACGCGCTTGTTTCTCTTAATAAGCAATCTCCCGATGTGATCCTCATTGCCCGTGGCGGCGGCTCCATTGAAGACCTGTGGGCGTTCAACGACGAGCGCGTAGTACGCGCCGTTGCCGCTTCGCAGGCGCCTATCATCTCTGGTGTAGGGCACGAGACCGATTTCACCCTCTGCGATTTCGCCGCCGACCTGCGCGCGCCAACCCCAACCGCCGCCGCAGAATTAGCGACTCAAACCACATTGGATGACCTGCACTCAAATTTGACCTACGCCCAAACCCGCCTCACAGACTTAATCTCAAGCCTGCTCGCTGACCATCGAACTTTTATCTCCACTCTGGCAGCGCGGCTCAAATATGTTTCTCCCGAAAGACGCATTCGATCTGAAATTCAACGCCTTGACGAACTCACCCGTCAGGCGGCTTCCTCCATCCTTCACCGCATCCAATTGCAATCTGCCCGCGTGGATGGAGTTTCCAAACGGCTGCAAGCCCTGAACCCCACAGGCATCCTCGCACGTGGATACGCCATCCTCACCCGTGCTTCCGATGGCAAAGTGGTTGGCAGTGTTGCGGATGCAAAAGACGAGATGACCGTCCGCGTGCAAGACGGCGAATTCCAAGTGACCCGAACCTCAAACGCGAACCGGAGTTAATATGGCAAAATCAAAATCAACCCAAAAACCTGTTGAAGAACTCACCTACGAAGAAGCCCTTGCCGAACTGGAAGGGATCGTAGAAGCGCTGGAAGGCGAGCAAAATCCGCTTGAAGAGGCGCTCAAACTTTACGAACGTGGACAGGCTCTCACAGCTCGATGCGGCGCTTTATTGGAATCCGCTCAACTGAAAGTACAAAAACTGGCAGGAGAAACCCTTTTAGAGTTTGAAGAGGAAACTGAATGAACATTCTCGATATTTTTCAAAACAAAGTTTTGATCGCCGTGCTGACAGGGTGGCTGCTGGCACAGGCGTTAAAAATTCCCACCGAATATTTGCGTTCTCGCCGCTGGCTTTGGGCAATGTTCTTCGCCGCTGGCGGGATGCCCTCTTCACATACCGCGTTGATGGTGGCTGGTACGCTCGCCGTTGCCCTGTATTACGGCTTCGACAACCCCATCTTCGGCATGGCAGTTGCCGTGACCATGATCATCGCCCACGATGCCGCCGGAGTCCGCAGGCAGGCAGGTAAACACGCCGAGCGGATTAACGTCCTCTTCGACGAGCTCTTGCATGGACACACATGGAGCGAAGACGACCTGAAAGAAGTGATCGGTCACACTCCACTGGAAGTGATCGGTGGCATCATACTGGGTCTGCTGGTTGCCATCATTCAGTGGTCGATCTGGCATTGATGGATGTTGAATAAAAAATTCCCTCCGAAATAGAGGGAATTTTTTATTTATCTTTTTAATCTTCGCATTACACCGTTGATGATGTAACGTAGCTCAGGAACACGCAGCGCCCACAAAACCACGAAGTAGACCGCACCGCCTAAAACAACTCCGGCGGGCGCGAGCAGCCACACACGAAGACCCGCCCCATACTTAAGCAAACCGAGCAATGCCAGCGCCATACCGCCGCCCGCGATCAGCGAGGGAACCGCTCCGCGCAGGATATGCCCGCCTTCGATACCGTTCAGGCGTTTGCGCATCATCACGAACAGAACCGTCGCTTCAAGCGCCGTGGCAAGTGAGTTTGCCAGCGCCAGCCCGCCATGCGGCATCCAACCAATGGAGGTGAACAACCGCGAAAATGCCACACTAAATACAATATTTAAAACCATCGCCACTGTACCGATCATGACCGGGGTCTTCGTATCATGCTGGGCATAAAAGGCGCGCGTCAAAATTTCCATGATCGAATGCCCAAGCATCCCCGCCGCATACCAAAGCAACGCCCACGCCACGATCTCCACCGAGCGTTCGTTAAATTCACCGCGCTGATACAACAGGGCAATGATCGGCTCACGCAAAACCATCAAGCCGACACTGGCGGGCAAAGCCAAAAGGATCACCCCCCGCAGCGACGAAGCCAGAGACGAGCGCATCTCATCCTGTTTGCCGAGCGCATGTTGCGCAGAGAAGGTTGGCATGGCGGCAATTGCCACCGACTGGGCAATCGCGGCTTGCGCCATCAACATCAATGAAAAGCCGTAATACAACCCCGTCACACTACCTGCCGACATTTGCGAAGCCAGCCAGGTATTCACCCAAAAATTCAACTGCACCACCGCCACCCCCAACAGGCGCGGACCCATGAGAAAAATAACCTGACGGACATTGGAATCTTGCAAGCCCAACGAGAAAGTCACCAGCGACCGGTGCTCCACGATCAATTTGAAGAGCGATGGAAGTTGAACAAGAAGATACAGCGTCGCCCCGATCACCACACCCCATGCCAGACCATAAATCCCCATGGATGGCGCAAGGAAGACCGCGCCGATTATGATGCCCAGTTGATACAACCCCGCCGTGAGTGCAGGCACAAGAAATATCTGATGCGCATTCAAGACACCCACGATCAATCCGCCCAAGCCGAAGAGAACGGCAGAGACCAATTGAATGCGTAACAAATTTACAGTGAGGGCAAAAAGTTCGGGGTCGGCAGCCAAGCCCGGGGCAAGTGCGAAGCGCACCACCTGCGGGGCAAACATGCCAGCCAGCAGCGCCAGTAGGCTCAGAACCAACGTCACCGCATTGGCAAGCGAAGAAGCCAGCCGCCATGCCGAATCCTTTTCATCTTTGGCGAGCAGCCCCGTAAATGTAGGGATGAATGCCGAGCCCAACGCGCCACCTGCCACCAAAAGAAACAGCGTTTCTGAAACGCGGTTCGCGGCGAAGAAGGCATCCAGTTCTGGCGAAGCTCCAAAAGTACGCGCAACAATAATGCCGCGTACCAAACCCATGATCTGACCAAAAAGGATGGCGAACATCACGGTTCCCGCAGCGCGGGCAATCTGGCGATTTGCATTTTCTGTCATAAGTGCGAGATTATAATCGCCTTCATTATGAAGAAGACATCCCTTAGCCTCATCCTGCTTATCAGCCTGACCCTTGCTTGTGGCTCATCCACCCCCCAGGCAGAAGTTTCGCCTCAAACCCCGCCGACACCTGTTCCGCCCACCCAAGCCCTACCTGCGCTGACAAAGTTGGATCTGCCCGCCGGGTACGGCGCAGATGGCGGCTGGTTTGAAATTTACTTTACGAACCCGCAAAGTTCTTTGGCTTCACAAAAAACTGGCGGCATAGACCAGCCTCTTGTAGAGGCAATTGATGCCGCAAAATTAACCGTGGACGTTGCCGCTTATAGTTTCAGCCTCAATAGCATTCGGAATGCGCTCATCCGCGCCCATGATAGGGGCGTGCAGGTTCGCATGGTGATGGAAAGCGAAAACATGGAACGTGCCGACCCGCAGCGATTAAAGGATGCGGGCATTCCCATTTTAGGTGACCGCCGCGAAGGACTGATGCATGATAAGTTTGTCGTCATTGATGGCTCTGAAGTGTGGGTGGGCGGCATGAACTACACCGACTCAGGCGCGTATGAAGATAACAACGTGATGATGCGAATCCGGTCGGTGAAGATGGCAGAAAACTACACCACCGAATTTGAAGAAATGTTTGTGGATGATCTGTTCGGTGACAACGTCCGCGCCGAAACCCCAAATCCGCGTGTGACCATGGATGGCACCCCCGTGGACGTGTACTTTTCGCCGGATGATGGTGTGCGCGCCATTTTGCTCGATGTGCTTGCCGAAGCGCAGGAGAGCATCTACTTTATGGCTTTCTCTTTTACTTCAGATGAACTCGGCGATGTACTTCTCGAACGGGCAGAATCAGGCGTCACTGTGGCAGGGGTCATGGACGAGGATCAGGTCAAATCAAATCAAGGAACCGAGTACGATGCTTTCCAACAGGCAGGGCTTGATGTGTACATCGATGGCAACCCCGGGCAGATGCATCACAAGATCATGATCGTGGATGAAAGCATCGTCATTGTTGGCTCGTACAATTTCACCAATAGCGCCGAGACCCGCAACGATGAAAACCTGTTGGTAATTTACAACGAGAAGATTGCCAGCCTTTTCCTTGAGGAATTCAAAAGGGTGTACGAACAGGCAAAATAAGCCTTTTTGTAAATAAAATCACAAACGGCTTTTTCAGATAATTCGTATCGGAAAAGCCGTAACTTTTTTAACTCTCAGACGACTAGTGGGGTGTAAGTAAATAAACAAACATTATATAGAGAGAGAAAAAAAAATATGAAAACCAAACTGCATTCCCTTTTTGTTCTGTTGGCGCTTGTTGCCATTTTAGTCAGCGCCTGTGGACCGGTAGCTGCCGGAAATGAAACATCATCTGGCGGCGACAAGCCCCGCGCTTCGTTGGTGGAATTTACCGGCATCATCGAAGCCATGGATGGCAACCAGTGGACCATCAATGGGCAGACCATCACCGTCGATGACACCATTCTGCGCGATGGACCCTTCCAGGTCGGCGATACCGTCAAAGTGGAAGCTGAAGTTCAGGCAGATGGTTCAGTTGTAGTCACTCGTGTTGAATTGCCCACACTCCCTGCTGCGCAAGACCCCAATGCGAACGCGAACGATAACAGCAACTCCAGCCTGGATAATGCAAACGTCAACAGCAACGACAATACCAATGGATCCAGCCTTACTGGCGGTATCAATAGCAATGATGACAACTCGAATGGTGACGACCATGGCGGTCTCAGCAATTCAAACGATGATGACGATGACGACAATTCGAATAGCAGCATTTCCAATTCCAATGGCGACGATCATGGCGGCAATCGCAACTCGAATGATGACGACGATGATGACGACGATAACTCGAACGGCAGCAATTCAAACGATGACGACGATGACGATGACGATGATCACTCCGGCAACGGTAATGGAAACGATGACTAATCCGCAACAGGATTAGTTCATAAAAAACAGAGAGGACTGGGTCTTTTTACAAAACCCAGTCCTCTTAAGTGAAGAAGAGAGAATAATCATGTCAAGGCAGACCTCCACAGCAATTATTTTATTATTTTTATTCATCGCTGGCATGGCGATCATTCAGTTTTCCACACCGAACCTGCCGGATAATGACGGCTACTACCACATCAAAATGGCATGGCTAATGCGGACAGAAGGGCTAAAACCTGCCTTCACCTGGCTGCCCATGAGCATCTTGAACCAAGCCGATTATTACGACCATCACTTTCTATATCATGTTGCGCTGATCCCTTTCACATTTGGCGACCTGCTTGTGGGTGCAAAGTGGGCGGCGGTCATCTTTTCTGCGCTGGCGTTTCTGGCAATTTGGTACTTGCTGAACCGCCAAAAAATCCCTTTTGCCTGGCTTTGGTCATTGGCGCTGCTGGGTATATCTGAGGCGTTTCTTTATCGCATGTCCATTTCGCGGGCGCAGTCGCTCTCGCTGGGGATGATGGCGCTGGGGTTGGCATGGATGTTCGAAGGGAAATACAAGCAACTGGCTGTTCTGTCTTTTCTTTATGTGTGGATGTACAACGCCTTTCCATTGATGTTCGCGCTCGCAGGTCTGTATAGTCTTGCGATCTTGCTGGTGGAAAGACGCCTTGAGTATCGTCCGCTTTTATGGGTGGGGGCGGGCATTCTGGCTGGTTTAATCATCAACCCCTATTTTCCAAATAACCTTATTTTTACGTATCACCACTTTATTGAAAAATTGCAATTGCAAGATTCGATCCGTGTGGGCAACGAATGGTATCCCTACGAAACAAGCCAGCTCTTTGACAATTCTCCCCTTGCCATGCTGCTTTTTGCAAGCGGAATTTTCGCCCTTGGGCTCTCAGGTCGCAAAATGGACACACGGACTGCCACGATCCTTCTGGTTGCTCTATTATTCGGCGCAATGATGTTTGAAGCCCGCCGTTTTGTGGAATACTTTCCGCCATTTGCGTTGATTTTTGCGGCTTTTGCCTGGGGGGCTGTGGTCAAGTTTGAAGGCGATTTCATGGTGAAACTTTCGGGCAAGGCGCAAACCTATATCCCACAGTTTGTACTCGTGCTTCTTGTGATCGCGGGGATGTTTAAATCCATACCGGCGGTGCAAAACCAAATGGCGCAATCCAAACCATTAGACTTGTATGCCAATGCCTCTGCATGGCTGGCAATGAACACAGAGTATGGCGAGCTTGTTTTTCAAACCGATTGGGATGATTTCCCGCGTTTGTTCTATTACAACACCCGCAACACATACCTTATCGGGCTCGACCCCACGTATTTGCAGATCTACGACCCTGCGCTTTATAAGGAATGGGTGAGCATTACCCGTGGCGCGGTGGAAAACCCTTCGGGTGTCATCTTCTCAAGATTTGGCGCGCGGCTTATTCATACCGACCTAAACCACGAAAAGTTTATCGCCCAGGCAGAGAAAGACCCGAACCTAAAAGAGGTGTACCGCGATGGACAATCAGTTTTATTTGAAGTCATCGAGCCGTGATACCATTATGTCCAACGGACTTATGAAAATGACATCAACAACCGGGCAGGCATCTGTCCCGCGCCTGAATAGCCTTGATTCCAAGACCATCGGCGCGATCTATGACCAATATTTTTCCGAGGTATATCGGTTTGTACTGTACCGCGTGGGCGACCAAACCCTCGCGGAGGACATCGCCAGCGATGTGTTTATCCGCCTGCTTGAAGCGGTTCAAGTTGGACGTGGACCGGATACCAACCTCAAAGGTTGGTTGATCGGGACAGCTTCCCATGTCGTAACCGACCACTTCCGTAAAAAATACCGGAGACCCGAAGAGGAAATCCCCGAATCCATGCCTGACCTGTCATCAAACCTGACAGCAGAAGTGGACCAACGCGAACAGAATCGCCTCGTACGAGGCGCTTACAAAAAACTGACCCCTGAACAGCAAGATGTACTTTCCCTGCGCTTCGGTCAGGGATATTCCCTTGAAGAAACAGCCGCCCGAATGGACAAAAATGTGAACGCCATAAAAGCCCTCCAGTTCCGAGCCCTGGCTGCATTGCAGCGTGAAATTGGTGAGGTTGACCATGACTAATTTATTTGATGCTCTTGAATTTTGCCTGCGTGAGATCGAAGAAGGCGGTGATCTGGAAACCGCTGTAACGCGCTTCCCAGAATTTAAGGATGAACTGCTCCCGATCCTTGAAACATCTGTGAAAGCCCGCGCCATGGCTGCCCCCGAACCATCGCAAGATGCGGTACGCCGCTCTCGCTCGCGGGTTATGCAGCGTGCCGCTGAATTGCGCGAGATGCGGATCGTCGTTCCGCAACGGCGCGCAATTCCTTTATTTCAGCGATTGGCAATCTCCTTTACGCTGGCAGCCGTATTTTTGCTGAGCGGAAACGGATTGTTGAGCGCGTCTGCTTCTGCATTGCCGGGAGAGCAGCTTTATCCGGTCAAACGCGGCTGGGAAAGTGTCCGCTTGTTCTTTATTTTTGATGCCGAAGCGCGTGAATTGCTTGCAAACGAATTTGAAAATGAACGCTTGCATGAAGCCAGTGAACTGCTTGTTGAAGGACGGCATGAAGTGATCGAATTTGCAGGCGTGTTCATGCTTGTAAATGGTCAAACTTATATTTCCGGGTTGTCTGTCATTCTGCCCGCCGATATGCAGCTGCCAGAAAATGGCGATGCGGTCATTGTCAGCGGACGCACAAATGCCCAGGGTTATGTAGAACTTATCACGCTGGAACTGTTGCCAGATGGCTCCGTCGTCCCTGCTGGAAACCCAGTCGAGATCGAAGTTGAATCTCATCAAACCGATAATAACGCTCCTTCTGCATCAACATCAGACCCAAATCAGAGCGGGGCTGCAACTGCTACAAAGACCGTCGAATATGAAGTGAAAGGGACCATCGAGTCCATTTCAGAGACGGGAATTGTACTTAATGGCATGGACGTGTATTTGCAGAACGCAAATATTATTGGCAAGCTATGTGTCGGGTCAAAAATTGAAGTGATAGGATATTATGATCCTGAAGGCAGATTCATCGCGTTGGAAATTGAAGGCGCAAGTTCGTGCCCCAGTATATTGGGAACCGGCAACTCATCCAATGATTCAAATACACTCCCTTCCACTGTTATTCAAGGCTCAAACAGCGAAAATTCGAACGACGAAGAATCAAGCACTAACGATAACAATAACAGCGATGATGATGACAATGACGACGACGATGGAGATAACAGCGGCAAGGGCGGGGGCGGCGACGACGATTAACCCAAAAAACTGCGAGGCAACCCCTCGCAGTTTTTTTATTTGCCTTTTGACCTAAAATCGGTTAAATTAACCGTCTAGCACGAACGTTCTAAATCAAAAAATGGAATACCATCCCCGTTTATCTTTGTTCATCAAGGTAAATTCATAGGAGAGAAACACATGACCGAATTTTATCTCGGACGCCTGTTCGACCCCAAGGCAGCCAAACTGACCGATAAAGACCTTAATTACGATTCAGCCGACCTGACCACCCACGCTGTCGTCACCGGCATGACAGGCTCCGGCAAGACCGGCTTGTGCATTTCACTGCTTGAAGAAGCCGCACTCAATGGCGTGCCTGCCATCATCATCGACCCCAAAGGCGACCTCACCAACCTGCTCCTGCACTTCCCCGAACTCTTACCCCAAGATTTCCAACCGTGGATCGACCCCGAAGTCGTGCGCCGCGCAAACAAAACCCCCGAACAAGCCGCCCAAGAAGCCGCCCTCGCCTGGCGTAACGGACTCGCCGAGTGGGGCATGACCCCCGAACGCATTCTCGATCTAAAGAACTCAGCCCAATTCTCCATCTTTACCCCTGGCTCCGATGCGGGCATTCCCGTCTCGGTACTTTCCTCACTCGCCGCCCCAGAAATTGATTGGGAAGAGAACCGCGAAGCCCTGCGTGAACGCATCACCAGCACCGTCACCGCCTTGCTCGGGCTGGTCGGCATGAACGACCTCGACCCCATTCAATCACGCGAGCATATTTTGCTCTCCAACATCTTTGAAGAACACTGGTCACAGGGACGCAGCATCGACCTGACCGAACTTATCCTGCAAACCCAAACCCCGCCATTTGATAAACTCGGCGCCTTCCCCGTTGATACTTTCTTCCCGCCCAAAGACCGCATGGCGCTGGCAATGACCCTCAACAACATCCTCGCTGCACCTGCCTTCCAATCGTGGCGCGAAGGTCAATCGCTCGATATCCAATCCCTGCTCTTCACCGAAGATGGCTTACCCCGTCACAGCATCTTCTACCTTGCCCACCTCTCCGATGGCGAGCGCATGTTCTTTACCACCCTGCTGCTCTCCGCCGTAGAAACATGGATGCGCACCCAAAAAGGCTCCACCGCCCTGCGCGCCCTGCTCTACATGGACGAAATCTACGGCTACCTTCCACCCACCGCAAACCCGCCCTCCAAACAACCGTTGCTGCGTATGCTCAAACAAGCCCGCGCCTTTGGCTTGGGCGTTCTACTCGCCACCCAAAACCCCGTAGACCTCGACTACAAAGCCCTCTCAAACACCGGCACATGGTTCATTGGCAAACTCCAAACCGAGCGCGATAAGAACCGTCTGCTCGACGGATTGGAAAGCCTCGCGGGCGGCTTCTCACGCGCCGAAATGGACAAACTCATCTCGTCCCTCGGCAAACGCGTCTTCGTGATGAACAACGTTCACGAAAAGAATCCCGTCCTCTTCCAAACCCGCTGGGTGATGAACTTCCTCGCCGGACCGATGACCCGCTCACAGATTAGCGAACTGAACGAGTTGGCAGGAGCAAAACAGGAGGAGAAAAGAGCCGCGCCTCTTCCCAAGCCGAAGCCTGCCTCTGCTCCCAAAGCGGAAGCTACGCCTGCGCCGGTGGATCATGTCCAGCCTATCTCCATCCCTGCTGCCGCACCAAAGCAACCAACTCCTTCACGCAGCACATCCTCGCCATCTGAAGGCAGCCTCACCCGCCCGCAGCTTCCTACCGGTGTGCGTGAATATTACCTGCCACAAAATTACAGCCTGCAAGAAGCCTACAACGCCGCAGGCAAGACTCAAGCCTATGGCGCAAGCATTGCCGGGACGATCTACCGCCCCGTGTTGCTCGCCTCTGCCCAAGTCCGCATTCTCGACCGCAAATACGGCGTGGATGCTGAAACTACTAAAACTTCTCTCGTCACCACGCTCGACCGGCGCGGCATCGTCCGCTGGGAAGAATTCCCCTACGCCGGACCCGCTCTCGATAAGTTAGAGACGGGACCCGTCCCCGCCGCCAAGTACGGTGGAATTGAGTCGCCATTGAATGAATCTAAAATGATGACCGCCCTGCAAAAAGACTTCACCGATTGGGTCTTCCGCAATTCCTCTGTTACCGCCCGCGCCAACAAAGCCCTGAAAACCTTTGCTGGGCCAGATGTGACCCAGGCAGAATTTATGAAAGCTTGCGCCGACACCGCCCGTGAATTACGAGACGCCGAGCTTGAGAAAAAGACCGCTGCCATTGAAAAGAAAATTAAATCATTGGAAGATAAACTCTACAAAGAAGAACGTGAGTTGCGTCAGGATCAGGAAGAACTTCGCAACCGCAACCTTGAAACCGGTCTCAGCGGAGCAGAAGCCGTGGCGGGGTTGCTGGGTATTGGAAGAAAGAAGAGTCTCTCCACTTCTGTTTCAAAATACCGTATGGCACAAAATGCCAAGGAAGAAGTGCGCGAATCAGAGGAAGCTATTGCGCAATATAAAAAAGACCTTTCTGCGCTTGAACGTGAACGAGAAGATATCATCCGCGAGATCAGTGATAAATGGGGACATGTGGTCAATGACATTGATGAAGTGACCATCAACCCTAAAAAGACCGATATCTATGTCAATATTTTTGGCGTAGCATGGATGCCCTTTTACCTCATCACCGCAGGCGGCGAAACCACCGAACTACCAGCCTTCGGCGGCGAGTAGATTAACCACAATCAATATCGTGGATACAATTCAAAAATCTTGGAGGTTTGATAGACCTTCAAGATTTTTTGTTCCTAACAAACCTGCAAGCCTCGTGCCTTGGGTCTTCTTGTAAAATGGAAAAAACACCCAAGGAGGGGGCAACGCAGATGAACCCAAGACAGCCTCAACCACTGCAAGCA